>JAEINS010000056.1 GCA_016342755.1 Melioribacteraceae bacterium
TACATTGACGAATACGAATTGCATTTAAAAGAGCCATCAGTTACTTCGGCAGCTTTGACAAGCTATTTAAAAGAGCCTCAAAAATACAAAGTTCAAAACCGAAATAAGTTAAAACTTACACGAGAAGTTCAGGATGCCATAGATAAGCTTTTGGAAGAAAACAGGCAAAAAAAGCTTGAGGGTTTGCGTAAACAAATGATTAAGAAATACGACATACTCGGGCAACTTCATCAACAAGGTTTTGATATAGGATATACCACAGTTTGCAATTATATACGGTCAAAAAAAGAAACACCTCGCAGCACAGAAGCCTTTATTCGCCAGATATATTCACCCGGCGATGTTTGTGAATTTGATTGGGGCGAGGTAAAAATATATATAGCAGGGGAACTTGTGTGTTTGCAATTAGCCGTATTTACAAGTGCCTTTAGCAATTATCGATATGCCGCCCTATATCATCGTCAGGATACACTAGCGTTTATGGAATCACATGCAGCATTTTTTAATTATGTTAAAGGAGTGTATAAGCAAATGGTTTACGATAATATGCGGGTAGCCGTGTCAAAATTTATTGGTCCTACAGAAAAAGAACCCACACGAGCCTTATTGCAAATGCGAGGTCACTACCAATTCTCACATCGGTTTTGTAACGCCTATCGCGGTAATGAAAAAGGACACGTAGAGCGTAGTGTTGAGTATATAAGGCGTAAAGCATTTGGCATCAAAAGTCGTTTTGAAAACCTGTCAGAAGCTAGCCAATGGTTGGAAACGACATTAGAAAAACTGAATGCCACAAAACAAAAACAAACCGATAAAACGGCTAACGAGTTGTTTTTAGAAGAAAAAGCCGTTATGGGAGCACTCCCGCCAGCAGCGATGATTTGTGCCGAACAAATCCAATTGCGGGTCGATAAATATGCCACAGTTAGCTACCGTACAAACAGGTATTCGGTTCCAGATTATTTAGTGGGTAAATTTATCGATGCACAAACCCTAAGTCATGAAATACACATCTATTATGAAAATAATAAAGTAGCACATCACCCCCGCAGCTATAAAAAACACCACTGGACAATTAACATAGAACATTACCTTGATACATTTAAGAAAAAGCCAGGAGCCCTGCCAGGCAGTTTAGCCCTGGCAAGCAACACCTATCTCAAACAGCTTTACCTGAATTATTTTAATGAAGAGCCACGTGATTTTATTGGCTTACTCGACTATTGCCTGAAACACTGTATAAGTAATGAAAAACTGGAAGCATCGGTACATCGTTTAACGGATGCCGGAATAGGTATTATAACAACTGAAAAGCTAAAGGCCTTATTGGGAAATAATGAGCTTTGTATAAAACAAACCATCGATAATAAAATTACTCAAATGTCAAAAACACAACTATCGCAGATAACTGCATTAATGAATTAAAAGCTATTAAAATGAATACAACAAACGAAGAAATAATAAAATACAGCAAAGAATTAAGGCTTCCGGTATTTAGGCGTGATTTTAAAGAGCTGGCCTCTGAAGCTGCCATACAAAGGTTAGATTATGAAGAATTCCTGTTAAAACTTATGGAACGAGAATTTGAATTAAGGCTCGAAAATCGGAAGAAAACACAAATACGTCAAGCCGGTTTTCCTGCCAAAATGTATCTGAATAATTTAGATCGGAAAGAACTGCCAGAAGATGGACAAGAAAAATTACCCATGCTCGAGCGTCTTGATTTTATAGCCTCTGCCCAAAATGTGATATTGGCAGGCAACCCGGGAACAGGCAAAACACACATTGCCATAGGACTCGGATTAAAGGCATGTTTGCTGGGATATAAAGTGCTGTTCACATCGGTTCATAAATTGCTAACCCAACTTCGAGAATCACACTCCGACCGCACTCTTAGACAAATGGAAATCCGATTTGAAAAATACGACCTAGTTATTTGTGATGAATTTGGATATGTGTCTTTTGATAAAAATGGAGCAGAATTATTGTTTAATCATTTATCATTACGAGTGGGCAGAAAATCAACCAT
>JAEINS010000037.1 GCA_016342755.1 Melioribacteraceae bacterium
TTTCATCTTTTTGCTCCTATATTTTTTTCTCTAATATAGTTGCTTTTATTCGTGTCTACAAATTGTGGGGAAGTTTAAATGTTAGAAAATCTCTGTCAGCACCATATAAAGGTCCAAAAGGTCTAATTAACCCTTCGGCAGCTTTTACCATCTTCAATGGTTTATTTGCATAATATTCTTCTTTAGTCATATCTTTTTATTTAGTTTGTTTCTTTTTACAATGAACGCTAACATCTCAATACACGCATTGCGTGTATCAGGACTATATGTTATATTATTGTTCCTATAACACGAATATAAAAAAGCATATATGAAGAAACAAGATATAATAGAGAGTTTTAACAAAAAACTAGTTATAGAAAATTACTCTGATCAAACTATAAAAAATTATCTTTCTGCATTAAAACTTTTTCTCGAATGGAAGTTGCTATCAATTTTATTTAATATTAAAAACTATATATCCGACTGCCGAACCTTTTTATTATGACAAACATATAATAACAAAAATAGATGATAACTTTTATGACATAACAGGGAACGTGAGCGGACAAAATTATAAAAAGTATGAAGGCGAATTTAATTTACATAACACAAAATATATCTTGTGGGATGCTGCGATAGAATGTCCTTATTGCGATGAAATATTTTGCTATGCAGAATTGAAGTCATCCTAAAGGATCAAGCGGAAACTGCCAATAGTCCGGTTTGATTTCTCAATACTGAATGGCTTAACTTATCCGTACAGATATTTTTTTTCACTCAGTCGATGATCACAAAAATTGATAAAGAAGAAACTCAATTTTTCTGCCATCGACTTCGTTTCTTTCTTCCCCTTTTCCAGTTCCAGAATAATTTCATGTGATCTTTTAAAAATTTTTTAATTCAAAATCATGTGAACTTTCATGTGATCTTTAATTTTTTAAGTTTTTCTAAATTAAAAAAACATTTCTAAAACACATAAACCATTGTATTAAAAGACTTTATGTTGACATTAAATTTAACAGTTTCTGAAGACTGTAAATGTGCCAAATGTACTGCATAGTTAATTTTTAGATAAAAATTTTTACTAACCTCTGATTTTTTAATATTTCAGAGGTTTTTTTTATTTTGCCCACTCACAAAAAATTATTGGTATAAAAAACATGAAAACAATTGTAATTACCGGTGTAACTAAAGGAATAGGAAATGCTTTAACAAAAAGATTCATTAAACTTGGTTATACTGTAATTGGCTGCGGAAGATCTGAAGAGAATATAAACGGACTTAACTCAGACTTCCCTTCTCCTCATTCTTTTACAACTCTTAATATAACCTGCGCAGAAGAGGTAAAAACCTGGGCAGAGTTAATCCTTTCTAAATATGGGACTCCGGATTTACTGATAAACAACGCCACAATAATTAACAGAAAGGCTCCTCTTTGGGAAATATCGGATAAAGAATTTTCTGATATTGTGGATATAAATATTAAAGGTACAGCCAATACAATAAGATATTTTGTCCCTGAAATGGTTAAAAAGAATAAAGGTATAATAGTTAATTTAAGCTCAGGATGGGGACGTTCTACTTCACCCGGAGTTTCACCCTATTGTGCTACAAAATATGCTGTAGAAGGTCTTACAAAAGCATTAGCACAGGAATTACCAAATAATATGGCAGCAATTCCATTTAGCCCGGGAATGGTAAATACAGATATGCTGCAAAGCTGGTGGGGAAAAAGCGCGGATAATCAAATTGATCCGGATTTATGGGCAATAGAAGCTTGTGATAAAATTTTGGGATTTTCCAGATCGGATAATGGTATGTCACTTTAATTTTTAAAGAAAAAAAGGCCCGACTAGAAAAAAGTGGAGGGTGGTCACTTAAATTCAATTGCCGGGCACCAGCCTAGAAAAAGGGGTCTAATCTATTTAGTTATGTATATGCAAATCTTTGTTAAGTTTGTTATTAACGAAATCTTCATTAGCTAAAATTTCAGCCATTTTTTCGTCACCAGTTTTTGATGCAACTAAGAATGAAAATATGAATAATGTGAATAATGCCGATCCGAAAACTAATGCTAAAAGCAGCGGGAATGATAATGTGACTTCCATGTTTACACCTTTAATTATTTAACTGCCCATTAGGTACAATTGAGGTGCCAAACAACATAATCCCTTAACTCTTTGTTTTATTAGAACTTACAAAACCCTTTGGAATTTGAACCCTTGTTAAATAATTTAACGTAAATTTATATTTACAAAAAAAAGCCCCTCTTTTATTAAAAACGGACTTTTAAATACTGTAATTTATTAACAGTGTAAAATTTTTAACAGGGGTTTATTCTTGTTCTTCTTCACTTTGTTTTAAGTATTTCATTAAAGTCTGGCGGGTTATACCTAAAATCTGCCCGGAAATTGATTGATTATTATTGGTTCTGCTCATCGCTTCTTTAATTAATAATAAAGTGATCTGTTTTATTGTAGGAAGATTCTCCCATCCGGAAACTGAAATAGATTCTTTTTTGCTCTGCGGAATTATAACCGGTTCTGAACCGCTTCCGTTTTCTTTAAGATACTCACGGAAAATTCTCATATTAAGCATTTTTGATTTATGATTTGCAACTGCGTCAAACACAACAGCTTTAAGCTCGCGCAAATTGCCCGGAAACTGATATGTTGAAAGAAGCATAGTTAATTCTTCCGGCGGAGTCGGTTTTTTCTTATTCATATCATCCGCGGCAAGCTGTAGAAAATGATCGAGCAAAAGTGGAAGATCATCAAATCTGTCCCTTAACGGCGGAATTTTTATCTGGTGTGAACTTAGTCTAAAATAAAGATCACTCCTAAACTCATCCGATTTACTTAATTCCTTCAAATTTTTATTTGTAGCAACAACAACTCGTGTATCAGTATGTTTTGGTATATCGGCACCAAGCGGAAAATATTCTCTAGCCTCAATTAAACGAAGCAGTTTAACCTGGAATTCCGGTTTTAAATCTCCAATCTCATCTAAGAAAATTGTACCTCCGGCGGCTTTTTCAATCAATCCTTCCCTGTCACCTTCGGCACCCGTAAACGCGCCTTTTTTATGTCCAAACAAAGTATCGGAAAACATGTTTTCATCCAGACCCGCAATATTAAGAGCAACAAATTTTCCTTTGCGCCCGCTGCTTTTATGAATTGCTTCAGCAAAAAGTTCTTTTCCCACGCCCGTTTCACCAGTTATCAATAAAGCCTGGGATGATTTTGAAACTGCTTCAATATACTGAAATATTGATAACATCTTTTTATTCTGGGTTACTATTTTTTTAAAATCTTCCGGTTTATCTAAAGAATCACCAAACAAATGTTCTTTTAATGAATTGACTTCACTTTTAAGATCTCTAAAATCGATTGCCCTTAAAACAGTAGTTATAAGTCTATGATCATCAACAGGCTTAACAATATAATCGTAAGCTGTTGATTTTATACATCTCACGGTAGTTTCAACTTCATTAACTCCGGTTACCATTATTACAGGTACTTCGGGATATTTATCTACAATTGATTCCAGAATTTCTTCTCCGGAAACATGTGGCATATTTATATCTGTAAGAACTATTCCAATTTGCTGCGTTGCCAGATATTCCATTACATCGCGACTATCATTGCACAAAATTATATTTGTTATACCTTCGGCATTTAAAACCATTTCAAGACTGTCTAATGCAATCTGTTCATCATCAACAATTAAAATTGGTAATCTCGGATATAATGCTTCAGTCATAAATAACTCACTTCATTTGTTTTATTGGTAAAATAATTTCGGCAGTTGTTCCTTCATTTTCAATTGAAGAAAAGTTTAGTTTTCCGCCAAGGTCTTCTATAATTTTACTTGATACTGATAATCCTAATCCGGTTCCGCCAATTCCCCTTTTTGTTGTAAAAAACGGATCGGTTATATGAGGCAGATCATCTTTCTTAATTCCAACACCTTCGTCCCTGACTGTTATTTTTATAATTTTATCTGTATCATTATAATCGGTTGAGATGAAAATCCCTTTTTCATTGTTTGGCAGAGCCTGGCAGGCATTTGTTATAAAGTTAATAACTATCTGTTCTAAATATTGATAATTACCTATTGTTGTTGGAATATTTTCGTAGAGGTTTAATTCAAAATTCTTAGTACTCTTTCTAATAAGATTATTGATTAAGTTAACTGATGAATTTACAACGCTGTTAACGTTAACCGGTTCAAAAATTTGATCAACATTTTTACGCGAAAATCTTTTTAGATCGTCAACAATTCTGTTAATTCGTCTCGATCCTTCCAAAATATTTTCAACCATCATAGGAAATTTTTCCTGGAACTTAGGATAATTCATTCCAATAACTTTAAATCCTTCATCACCTTCTAAAGCTTCGTCTAATATTGGCTTAATTCCACGCCATGCCTTATGGAGCATTGGAGCATTAAGCATAATAAAGTTATTCGGATTATTTATTTCGTGCGCAACACCCGAAACTAAAGTTCCAAGTGCAACCATTTTATCGGCCTGAATTAACTGTTCCTGCTGAAGCATAGCCTGTTCTTCAGCTTTTTTACGCGAAGTAATATCCTGCTTTACACAAATTAAAAAACTTACATCTTTGCTTTTATAGTAAACCGGAGTAATTGTCTGTTCTTCAAAATAGGTAGTTCCGTCTTTTTTCTTATTGATCATTTCACCCTGCCAGACATTACCTCTAAGAACAGTTCGCTGCATTTCGTCAAAAAAATCTTCATCGTGAAAACCGGAGTTCAGAAGATCGATGTTCTTATATATCATTTCTTCATGACTGTAACCGGTTAGCTTTGTAAAAGCCGGATTAACCCAGATTACATCGCCATTTGTATTTGTTATAACAATTGCGTTAGCTGTTGCCTGCAAAGCTTCTTTTTGCAGAAGTACAATTTCCTCAGAAACCCAGCGGTCTGTAATATCTTTATCATAAGCAATTATAGCAATTAGAGAGCCGTCCTTAAATATCGGAATTTCTTTTCGTCTTAATTCTACAACTTCATTATCACCGTTAAAAATCTGAATCTCGCTTGTAACAACTTCATTTTTCTTTAGTTTTATTATTGTTTTCCCAATATCATATCCAAAACTTGAATAAACAAAATCCGGTATTTTTTTCCCTGTTATTTCATCTTCTTCAAGTTTATACAACTCTTTACAGGCAAAATTTACATTTACAATAACTCCGTCTTCATTTAAAACTGATATACTTTCATTTGAGTTTTCAAATAAAATCCAGAATTCCTGACTAAAGATTTCGCTAATTTTATCAATTTTTTTATTCAATTGACAATATTCTCCAGAGTGTTTTCAATTTTATAGTTAATAATATTGCTTCTCAATAATATGGATGGTCAAATAAACGTTTATTTAATTCTAAATGCATTATCGGAAAAAAAATAAAAAGATTAAGCTTTATATTCATTTCATTAAGATTTAATTTTAGCATTGTTATATTAGTCATTTGTTAACTTAATTAGTTACACATCAAAATCCGCTCAGCCTTACAGTTAAAAATTGAGCTGAAAGTAAAGCGGGATCAAGGAAAAATTTGGAAACTATTCAGAGTATAATTGATATATATTTATTTCATAACGATGAAAACGGCTACAGTGTCTTAAAATTAGAAGATGGTACAATTGCGGTAGGCGCGCTTCCCTTTCTTAACGAAGGTGAAGCAATTGAACTTACGGGCGAATGGGGTACACATCCCAAATATGGCGAACAGTTTAAGTTTAATGCATTTAAAATTTTACAGCCAACAACATCAAAAGGTATAATCAGTTATTTAAGTTCCGGCTTAATTAAAGGTATAGGACCAACTTACGCTGCTAAAATTGTTAGGAAGTTTGGAAACAGGACTTTTGATATTTTTGATACTGAGATTGACCGTCTCTTAGAAATTGAGGGAATTGGCAATAAAAAACTTGAACTGATAAAAGAAAGCTGGAAATCGCAAAAAGGTGTTAAAGATGTAATGGTATTTCTTCAGGAACACGGAATTACAACTGCTTTGGCAATTAAGATTTACAAAACATACGGGAACAAAACAATAGATATTATTAATGAAAACCCGTACAGGTTAACTTTCGATATTTGGGGAGTTGGATTTAAATCAGCAGACAAAATTGGCAAAAGTTTTGGAATTACTGATCATGACCCGATTAGAATTAAAGCCGGAATAATTTACATCTTAAATGAAGCAACCAGCAACGGGCACACATATCTGCCAAGTTCAGATCTAATTCAAAAATGTTTAGATATACTAGATTTCGATCTGGCACACAATGATCCGATTCTTGAAGAACTAGAAAGTGAAAACCAGATTATTGTTGATAAAGATAATCTTTATATCCCAAATTTATATTTTGCGGAAAGATACATCGAAAAAAAATTAAACAGTCTGTTAGAATCACCGCAAAATTTCACTAAAGAAAAATTATCGAAAATTAGAATCGAGCAGACAAAATTTTCGGAAGAACAGGTAAACGCTATAAAAAATAGTGTTGAAGAAAAACTTCTTGTTTTAACCGGCGGACCCGGAACCGGTAAAACTACAACTCTTAAAGGCATCATCGATATTTACACAAGTCTTGGCAAAAAAATAATGCTGGCTGCTCCAACAGGCAGAGCGGCAAAACGTATGAGCGAATTATGCGGTTTGGAATCAAAAACAATTCACAGACTGCTCGAATATAATCCAATGACTCAGGAATTTAATCATGGTGAAGATGATCCGCTTGAAACTGATCTTTTAATAATAGACGAAACTTCGATGATTGATACAGTTTTAATGTATTATTTATTAAAGGCTGTATGTTTAAAAACAACTCTGGTTTTAGTTGGCGATTCTGATCAGCTACCATCGGTTGGAGCCGGGAATGTATTAATCGATATTTTACAATCCGGCAAAATTCCGGTTGTTAAACTGACTAAAATATTTCGCCAGGCCGAAGAAAGTCAGATAATAGTTGCCGCGCACGAAATTAACAAAGGAAAAATTCCTACGATTATAAATAGTAAATCTTCCGATTTGTTTTTTATTGAAGAAGAGAATCATTTGAATATTCCGCAAAAAATTTACGATCTCTGTTCAGAACGTCTTCCAAAAGCCTATGATATTGATCCATTTACCGACTTACAAATTCTTGCTCCTATGTATAAAGGAGAATGCGGTGTTGATAATCTAAATTCATTATTCCAAAATAACCTTAACAATAATCCGGTTTTACTTTCCAGAGGAAACCGTACATTTAAGTTTAACGATAAGGTAATGCAGCTTACTAATAATTACGATAAGGAAGTATTTAATGGTGATCAGGGCTTTGTAAGATCAGTTAATAATGAAGCGCAGACGATGATAATTGAGTTTAACGAAAGACCGGTAAAATATGATTTCTCCGATCTGGATGAAATTACTCTGGCTTATGCTATTACTGTTCACAAAAGTCAGGGAAGCGAATATCCGTTTGTTATAATGCCAATTACAACCGCTCATTTTATTATGCTGCAGCGTAATCTGCTTTACACCGGAATTACAAGAGCTTCTGAAATGTTAATTTTAATTGGATCCAGAAGAGCTTTAGCCTTAGCGGTTCAAAACGACAGAGTTAAAATGAGATATACATCTTTATTCAAAGGTTAAAATTGATGAATGAAAAAATTAAAATTGTTGTAACTGATTCGGGTTTAGGAGGAATTTCCGTTCTGGCTGAACTAGAAAACAAACTCCGGTCTAATATGATCTCTCAAAACGTAGAACTGATCTATGTAAACGCGTATCCGGGTGAAGGATACGGTTACAACAATATGGAATCTGAAGACAGAAAAATAGAAGTATTTAATGATTTTCTTGAAAGTGTTCAAAAAAAATTCAATCCCAATCTTATATTAATTGCCTGTAATACTTTATCCGTTATCTATAATAAAACAGAATTCTCTAAAACATCATTAATTACAGTAATTGGAATAATAGAAATTGGTGTTTCACTTGTACAAAATAAAATTTCTAGTGATGAAGATATTATCCTATTGCTTGGAACAGAAACAACTATATCTTCAAATGCTCATAAAAATGCTCTTATTTCAAAGGGGATTTCTGAAACACAAATTATTATGCAGGCTTGTAAAAATTTAGAAACATTAATACAAAAAAATGCTGAAGGGAATGAAACTGAGAGTCTTATAAAAAAGTATTTAAGTATTGCTTTAAGCAAACTGGAATTGAATGATTCAAAAATTATCTGCGGATTATTTTGCACTCATTATGGATATTCAAAATCACTATTTGAAAAAAACTTACTTTCCTACTCTTCAAATATTAAGATTGTAAATCCAAATGATGAAATGGCAAACCGGGTTTTCAAAATTTTTAATACAGCCGGCATAAAAAAACAAAATGTAACTGTAACTGTATATTCCAGATGTAAAATTGAGAATGAAGATATTAAATCAATCGGGAGCCTGATAAAAACTAAATCAGACGCGGTTTTTTCTTCCTTAAATAATTATCAAATTAAAAAAGATTTGTTTACAATATTTAACTAATAGAAGCAGCAGATTCTAGAAATTTAACAATCAGCTTTAATATTATAAATAATTTCCGATAATTGAAGATAAAAAATAAAAAATGATTATGAATAGTTTTGAAAATAAATATAAAACCCTGTTTCAAAAATCAGCCGATGCAATATTAATTATTGAAGGCAATCTGTTTGTTGAAGTAAATAACGCGACACTAAAGATGTTCGCGGTTGAATCCGAGGCAGAATTCCTTAATACACATCCTTCTTATTTTTCGCCGGAGTTTCAGCCGGATGGGGAAAAATCGTTTGAAAAAACCGAAGCAATGATTGGGATGGCAATTGAAAATGGTTCTCACTTGTTCGAGTGGATTTATAAAAAAAGAAATGGAGAAACTTTTCTAGCTGAAGTTTCTCTCACCCTAATATCTAAAGATGAAGAAACTCCAATAGTTCATTCAATTGTTAGAGATTTATCTGAAAGGCTGAAAACTGCCGAGAACCTGGAAAAAACTCAGGAGAAATATAAACTGATCCTTGATCTGGCTCCAAATGGATTTTTTCATGGTGATACAAACGGAAATTTTATTACTGTAAACGATAAAGCTATTGAACTAACACAATATTCGCGAAATGAACTTTTAAATATGAATATGAGAGAACTTTTCTCTAACGATGTACTAAATGAAAAACCGCTTAGATATGATTTATTGAAAGAAGGCAAAACAGTTACTACTGAAAGAAGTATTAAAAGGAAAGACGGTAAGAATGTTTTAATTGAAATGAATTCTAAAATGAATCCCGATGGAACGATGCAGGCTTTTTTCATAGATATTACTAAAAGAAAAGAAAATGAAAAGGCTCTTAAAGAAAGTGAAGAATTATTCAGAAATCTTTCAAACTATACTTCATCTGCAATATTTATTTACCAAGATGATCTTTTTGTATTTGTTAATAAAAGTGCCGAGAAATTAACAGGATATTCCAGAGAAGAATTAATTGGAATGAACTTTTGGAATGTGGTTCACCCGGATTTTTTAACTGAAGCAAAACAAAGAGGAAAATCCAGACAAAAAGGTGAAAAAGTTACAAACCGGTATGAGTTCAAAATTATAAAAAAAGATGGCAGTATTATTTGGATAGATTATACAGCAGGAACTATTTTATGGAACGGTAAAAATGCGGCATTAGGTACTGCAATTGATATTACTAAAACTAAAGAATCTGCTGAATTATTAAAAGAAAATGAAGAAAAATACCGGCTTATTGCATCGCTGACTTCAGATTATATTTTTTCAGTTAATATTAATAAGGATGGGAAAAAAGAGCTAAGCTGGGTTGCCGGCTCTCTTGAAGAAATAACCGGATACGATTTAGAAAGTTATAAAAAAGCAGGCGGATGGCAAGGACTATTACATCCGGAAGACATTGAAAAGGATAACAGTTCTTTTAATAGATTATTGCAGAATGAACGTGTTGTTGACGAAGTTAGAACTTACAAAAAGGATGGAAGTTTATGCTGGGTCAGATCTATGGGATATCCTATTTGGAATGAAAAAGAAAACCGTGTTACCGGAATTGTTGGTGCTGTTACTGATATTACAAAAGAAAAAAGAGATCGTAATCTTCAGCAAATTCAATACAATATTGCCAGATCCGTTGTATCTTCAAAATCGCTGACAGAATTATTTATTATAGTAAAACAAGAGCTAAATAATATTTTCAACACAAAGAATTTCTATATTGCTCTATACAATGAAGAAACCGATAGTTTTTATTCGGATGTTATTAAAGATGAAAAAGATGATTTTGACACATGGAAAGCAAAAGGATCACTTTCCGGGTATCTGTTAGACTCTAAAAAAACTTTACGATTATTAAAAAAGGAGATTTTAGAACTTGCCCAAGAAAAAAAAATAGAAATAATTGGAACAATGCCCGAAATCTGGATTGGTGTTCCTCTGGTATCGCCTCATAATAAATATGGTGTAATGGTTGTACAAGATTATGAAAACTGCTGTTCTCTTGATCAAAGCACTTCTGAAATTTTAGAAGTAATTGGTCATCAATTAAGTTTATACCTCGATCGTAAGAAAACCGAGGAAACTGCAAACAAACTTTCAAAGGCAATTGTGCAGAGTCCAATTGGTGTTACTATTACTGATCCAAATGGCAAAATTCAATTTGTTAATCCTAATTATTGTAAAATGTCCGGGTATTCTGAAAAAGAACTGATTGGTAAAAATACTAGAATATTAAAATCTGGCAAACAGAGTTCAGAATTTTATAAAACATTATGGCAAACTCTCCTTTCGGGAAAAGACTGGTATGGAGAATTTCAGAATAAATCGAAAAGCGGAGAAATATATTGGGAATCTGCTGTAATTTCACCAATTCTTGATGAAGAAAATAACATCACAAACTTTCTTTCAATTAAAGAAGATATTACGGAAAAGAAACAAATGCTGGAAGAATTAATTCTTTCAAAAGAAAAAGCTGAATCATCTGAAAAAATTAAAACTGAGTTTCTTGCGCAAATGTCTCATGAAATAAGAAGTCCGCTTAATGTTATATTAAACTTTATGTCGCTGATTAAAGAAGACATTAGTGAAACTATTTCAGAAGATATTAAATTTGGCTTTGCAAGTATCGATTCGGCCAGTAAAAGAATAATAAGAACTATAGATCAAATTCTTAATATGTCTGATCTGCAACTGGGAACTTACGATTTAATAACTAAGCCAATTGATTTGATGAAAGATATTTTTGACAGTCTTTTAAAAGAATACAAATATTTACTTGATGAAAAAGGTTTAAAATGTTCAATCTATCTAAAATGTGATTCTGGAATTGTTATAGCTGATGAGTATAGTATAAACCAGGTATTTGCTAATTTAATTGATAACGCCATTAAATATACAAATGAAGGAAGTATCTCCATATTATTATATAGAAATGAAAAAGATAATCTTGTGGTGAAAATAACAGATACCGGTATTGGAATTGCGGAAGACTATCTCCCAAATATTTTTGAAGCGTTTCTTCAGGAAGAGCAGGGATATTCCAGACAATATGAAGGAAACGGTTTAGGACTTTCTTTAGTTAAAAATTATTGTGAATTAAATAATTCGGAAATAGACGTAGAAAGTAAAAAAGGTGTTGGAACAACATTTACAGTTACATTCAGCAATTAATTTTATTTGCTGTTTAACAATTGCCGGATTTCTTTAATTGTTACCGGAAGTTTTTTATCATCAATATTAACAACAACTAAAAAACCCTTTAGCTGCTTTGTTGAATAAAAAGCATTCAGCAATTTTGCCTGATCACTTTCAATACAATAGCCAGTTTCTAAATCCCAAATTTCTTTAGCAGAAATACATCCCATTGTTGGTGTTAACGGATAATAAGGTTTATTCTTATAAAATTCTAAGTTGTCGGTTGAACCATGCATTACAATTAGCCTTCTTCCATTTTTACCAGCGTAAAAAGATTCATAAACCGGCAGATAATCTTTCCAGGTTTCTGGCAACAAATTCTTGTAATCCTCAATATTCCAATTCTGATATTTGTTTTTTCCATGAAAGAATATCTTCGGACTTTTGCCAAACGGAATTCTTATTAATACATTGTCAGTCGGGCCAATTGATTTAGTCGGGCTAATATAAGATCCAACAATACTAAAAATCCCCTGTGGTGTATTCCCTTTCGAAAGATAACCGGGAAGCCGGGAAGTTGAAGTTCCTAATTGTTTAATAAAAAACAGACTGTCGTTTTCATCTTTCACAAACTCGCCGTTTGGTTTCTTTATAATTGTAATACCGGTAAATGATCTGTCTTTTCTAAAGATTGTATAAATGATTGTCTTCCCTTTTTGAAACGAATGATCTAACAAGGCTTTAATACCGGGCTCTGTTTTATCCGGCTTCAGATCGTTTAAGAAAAATTCAATAATATCATCTTTTCTGCCGCCAAATCCAGATTCAATTTTTGAATTGATATAATCTATCGAAATATCTTTATAGTTATTTTGCAGCAAATGTTTTGCAGCCATTACAAAAATTTGTGAATCATTAGTTTCTTCAAATATTTTACTTGTTTCTTCTGTAAATTTATTTGGATATAAAGAAAATACAGTAGTTAATATAACCCTTTGGAAATCATTACTAAATCTGCTGTAGTCAGTTATAACACGTGTTAATGCATTATATACAGCTTCATTTGTATAAAAAGCTAGATCAAGATCCAGAAATAATGATCTCCATTCTTTTTCATTTATAACAGTTTTTGCAAAGACGGTATTAATTCTATTGTTTAATTCATTAATGTATTTTTCCTGTCCGGATTTTGTCGCAAAATCGGATTGCAAATTTTTTATGTTAATCACTCTTTGCGCTGAAAGATTGCAAAACACGAATACAAAAAATAATATCAAATATTTATACTGCACTTATAAACCTTTTTCTTGGAAAGCTAAATATACAACTTTAGAAAATATTTAAACAACCTTTATAAAATAGAAATATCATTGAATAATAAATTCGTAATTTTTGATTGTAATTTATTTATTTTTAGATCTTAAAAAAACGGCTTATAATATTATGAAATATCTATACATACTTTTTTTTCTCACATATATAGGTGCATTTGCACAGACAGGCATTGTTAAAGTTAAAAATCTTGACGGCAGTATCAGTTCTGAAGAAAGTTTTATAGACGGAGTTTATGACGGAACAAGTTACTGGTTTTATAAAAACGGCAACATTAAAACTGAAAAAACTTTTGACCGCGGTAAATTAAACGGCTGGATAAGAGATTTTTACGATACCGGCATTTTAAAGTCTGAGTTTTATATACTTAATGGAATTAAAAACGGTATCCAAAAAGAATATCATGACAACGGCGCTCTAAGTTCTATAACAGAATATGATAATGGTATTCGTATAAAATTCAATCCGTTTGAATATGACTCACTTTACATAACGCCAATTGAAGCTTACAGAGCCGGCAGCCGGCAAGAATTGCTTCGGAAAAGAAAGAAGCAGGAAATAATTTGCAGTGTAGAAATATGTCCGGAACCAATTGGAGGAATGAAATCGATTAATGATAATCTTGTTTATCCCGAAGAAGCTAAATTATACGGAATGGAAGGCATTGTAAATGTTATTGCAAGAATTGATACCGATGGAAACGTACTTGAAACTTATGTGTTCTCGGGAATTGGCTTGGGCTGCGATGAAGCGGCAATAGAGGCGGTGAAAAAAACAAGATTTTTACCTGGACAGGAAAACGGTGAATCTGTAATTGCTGACGCGACCTTGAAAATAATTTTTGCACTAGATGACAGAACTAAGTTTTTATTATCGCGGAAAGAAATTATACCTCAAAAAATACCGACTAAAACCGAAGGATTACAGATTGGTGAAAAGACAGATATAAAGCCAATAAAAACATTTGTATGCGATTTTGATCAATGTCCTGAGCCGAAAAAAGGGTTGCAGAATTTACTAGACAAAATTGAAATTCCACCTACCGCTAAAAGATTAAATATAGAAGGAAAAATTGTTATACTGGCAACAATTGATGAATATGGTTTTGCCCGTGATACAAAAATTATAGAAGGACTTGGTTACGGAATTGACGAAGCAGTTGAAACAGCAATATTTAACACTGAATTTGAAGCTGCCAAACATAATGGCAAATGGATAAAGGCCAATGTAACCATCACACTTATGATAAAAAAATAATTATTCCTCAATGAAAATTCATTGAGGAATATATTTATAACTTCTTAACTAAGCCGCTATATTTTCTTTCAACTTTAAACCCGAAATGATAAAAATATTCAGGTCTAAAAAATCCGGTTGTTACATACCTGTAGTTCAGATCTTTAGCTCTATTAAAAAACTCGTTCATAAGTTTTTCACTAATTCCCTTTTTACGATACTGATTAGCAACAACAACTTTTTCCATGTGAAGAGTTTTTTTATCCGTTTTTCTAAAAAAGAGTCCGCCAATAATAAACCTTCTTTCAGATATAGCAATTAAGAAATTATGCTCCGATGTAAAATTCACTATAAGATTTTCTTCCATAAACAGTGTATGTAATCTCGAAATTTCTTTTGGTGAAATTGGATTTCTGATATAGAATGTTGATCCGTTGTAATCTTCGGTATGTACAACAAGATTTGGTTCTTCTATTCCTTCCGACTTCACAAAATCTACCGAATCCTCCGGCTTAAGATGCGGATAACCAAGACGTGCTAAAAAGAATTTTTCTTTCTTAGTTAAATCATACTCTAATTCCAGTTCCGCAATCTTCGCAAGTCTATTTTCCTCAGTTATATTCTTATCATGCTGTTTATTAATTATTTCTATTAAAACAGCTTTTACATCCGAATTAGAATTCCAGAAAATTGTTTCTAAAAAGAATCTGGTTCTGGTTTCGCTATAAAGTTCTTCCAGCTCGGTTAAGTGATATGTATTGTATAGATCGAGCAGCATCTGCGCCTGCGCTTCTAAAGACGCATCACTATTGAGATCCAGCCATCTGAAAAATCTCATAATCGCAAAGTAAAGCGGTTTTGGCATAAATCCTACAGCTTCAACTCTATCTAAAAAGGCATTCAGTAATTCAAGAATTTTCCCTTTATCTTCTATATCCGAATAGTTCTCAAGTTCATATTTGAACTGTCTTAAAATCTGTAAACCTTTTTTCTCCCCTTCAGCATTTATTAAACCCGAGAAAATAAATCTCCATGTTTTAATCGATTTTAGGAAAGGATATTTCTCACATGTTTTTTGAATAAAAGTCTGATAAAATGAATTAAATAATTTTGGAAGTGTTTCAAATTCTTTCCTCTCTGAAAAAGAAATTATTTTTGTCCCAACTTGATAATCATGTGTTGCAATAATAAAATTCTTAATTGAAGGATTTGTTAATTCCAGTTTATATCCTGTTAATCTCCAGAAATTGAAATAAGCAGCAGATGCATTCCAGATAAAGAATTCCCACATATGGGCAAATTTAATTTTATCCTTATCCAGAACTTTTGAACATTCGCGTCTAAGATAACTGGCTACAGATAAGCCTGGAACAAACTTGCCGCTCCAAATATCATATTCTTCCCAGTATCCGCCAAAGTCCTCAACTAACTCCTGAACAAAATGTCTTGACCCGGCTTGTATTAACCAATTGACTTCGGAAAGGACATCACTTTTATTAAGCTTTTTATTTATGTTTAAAACAATTTCGTACGAACCATAATTTCTTGTCTGAACTGATAAACGATAAACATCTTTATCATTATAAGTGCGAAGTAAACTAATCCAAATACCACCTGGAAGTAAATCATTTAATCTTATTAATATATTGCCGGTAAATAAAAATATAGCTTCTCTTAAAATCTGTGTTTGCGTAATAGCACCAATAATCCTTTGTTTAGTATCTTCGTCAATGTTTTCTTCAAGTATAATTACATCTTCCCAGGTATACTCTTCACCGGTCTCTATATCTATCGCAATAGTCTGATTATCGCCTAACCAGTTTCTAAATCCAAATCTTAACCTGGTTCTATATTTTTGCGCCAGTTCTGATAATGCATTCCATCCGCGATCAATCTGATACTTAACAAATACTTGTCTTAATTTTTCATATGCTACAGGATGTTTTAATCCATATTCACAAAGCAAATTGAGAAACGAATCAATCAAAACACTATTATAACTTGCGTTATCAATTTCTCGTTCAACTAGTTTTTCAAGATAAGCCGCAGACTGAACAATAAACTCTTTATTAAATTTCTGTTGTACAATTTGCGCAGTTAATGAATCGTTTAGCAATAACTCTGAATCTGATAAGTAAGCTTTAAATATTTCTGAGACCTCATACCCAGTAGGATTAAATAATATAATTTTTAATAATTCCCTTTTAGTATTTATGTTATTGGTTATTCTGGGATTACGCAATAACTCAGAAACAACTTTATAAACTGATGAACTTTTATCACTCATTACAGATCGTATGTATTCAAGACTAGTCTCATTTGCCTCCGATTGTAACATCAGTAAAGCAAGATGAAGTCCGTTAAATGATTTTTCTTTTGCTTTAATAATCCTCTTTAAACTTTCAACTTGTTTTTCCTCAACTTCTGAAGATGTTAGAATAGAATATAACTCAAGATATTTTTTGCTTCGTGAATGTCTTTGCCACTGAATTATTGAATTACCGGTAAACTCAACTAACTCTTTATTACCAACCCAGTACTTTGGGTTTGTAATTAGTGTTTGGAAATCGATAGTATTATCTGACTTATAAAGACTGCTTCCTATTCTAATCAAATTGTAATCTTGTTTACAAATCACTAATTCTTCTTTCAAATTGTTAAGCAGGATGTTATTTGAATTAGAAATTACATCACTGCTTATAGAACCTTTCTCCCGTAAGAACCAGTTAGGAATTTGAATTTTGAGCTCATTAAGTTCAAGTTCCAAATAATTTTTCCTATACATCGATTCGATTGCCTCAGAGAAGTTTGCCTCAATTATACTGCGCTTAAAAGTGCCTTTGGCAGTAAGTTCCCCTTTATCAGCACTAAATTCTCTGTCTATAATTCTAAAATCCATTATTCTTTCGAATGGAGCTAAAAATTTGTTTATGGTAGCAATAACAGATGAAAAATATTCCTCTCTGTGTTTCGGTAAAAAAGATTCAAAAGTTGTATCCGCGCTGTCAAACTCCGGATAAATTAGAACTGTATTAAAAGCTCTATGATCACCGGCTAAAAACACTTGTTTTATAAAACCAAAATCATAAAAATATTTTTCTATTTTTTGCGGAGCTACTGTTTCTCCTTTTATATTTTTATAGATCTCTTTTTTTCTATCAATTATTTCAATGAAATTATCTTCATCCTGCTTCATTATATCACCGGTTGCAAACCATCCTTCCTCATCAAAAACTTCCTGTTTAATCTGATCATAATACCCCATCATAACATAATGCCCCCGGATAAGCAGCTCACCGTCTTCAGCAACTTTCATTTCAATCCCGGGAAGAGCCGTTCCAAGAGAATTAGGTCTATATTTCTTAATCGGCGTCATTGAAATTCCGCCGGTAGCTTCAGTCATTCCGAAGCCGCTCATCAGTTCAATACCATACTGCTGAAAAAACTGGAATATATCAGGCGATAAATAACCAGCCGCTGATAACCCCCATTTTAACTTACCTCCGGTAATATCTTTCAGTTCAGAAATTATAACATCTACATCGTCTAATTCAATATTTACCTTAGCGCAGACTTTTTCGTATAGCTGCATCCACTTTTTAGGAATACTAATAAATATTGTAGGATTAACCGCTTTCATGTTTGCAATCATTGTTTCGAGCGATGGATTCTCCATGAAAACATATTCAGCACCCCAGAAAATTGCACCGGTCATTTCAAAGTATCTTCCAAACGTATGAAATAAAGGCAGATAAGCAAGGAACCTATCGTTGTCACCTATATCAGGCAAAGCCATAGCTCTGCAAAATCGTTTATAAACAATATTAATATGACTAAACATTATTCCTTTGGGTTCGCCGGTAGTTCCAGAGGTATACATAATTGTAGCCAGGGAATTTATATCTAGACCAGCTCTATAACTATCAAGCTCTAAATTCACTTTCCCATATTGCTCTAAAAACTCTTCGAGTGAAATAACCCACTCTTCAGCACTATTTCCTTCTAACAGAATAACTTTTTCTAAATATTTAAGACTCGATTTTATACTTTTAACTTTTGATAATTGTTTTTCGTCAGTTGTAATCAATATGGAAGCTTTTGTCTGATCTAAAATAAACGCGGCATGTTTGCCAACACTATTCCCCGGAATCATCACATTTACAATACCCGATGTTAAACATGCAAGATCAAATAACGCCATATCCGGAGAGTTGGTAGTTAAAAACGCGACCTTATTTTCAGCTCCGTCAAATTGTTTTAGAATATTAAAAAGCGCATTCGAATATTCATTAACTTTTTTATACGTTTGTTCCCATGTAAAAGATTTAACCTTAGTTCCTTTAATCAGTTTAAACAAATCTTTATTCTTATAATAAAAACTCCTGCGTTCAAACAGCTTCGAGAAACTATAATCACTCTTTATTATTAGATCAGCAATTATGCTGTCCCATTCTCTATCGTTATAAATTTTGTTTAGAAAAGTTACAGACTTAAAAACATCAAGATAATCCCAAATCAGTAATTTTTCTTTTTCTAATAGTTTTGATTCTAAAAGTTCACTGCCAAAATCCTTATATACTTTAGGTTCCAAGTACAGAACAATCTTATCGTAAATCCTGCATATTTTAATTTCTTCAAATAATAATATCAGGTCATTTTTCTGAACCGAATTTAATTCCAGTTGTTTATTCAGTTTTAGGAGAAGATCATTAAACTTAATTGAAATTCTTTTTATCGAATATTCTGAGTACGGACTTTTTTTATTCGATTCTGTTTTTATGATTTCAAGGAGATTTTTCATAGCAGTCTTTTTTTTGGGTTAGTATAATCAAAAACGGGATGCAAATGCATCCCGATTAAATCTTGTTATAATATATTAATAACAATTATTTTATTCCAACAATTTTTTCAAGCATGTCTGTTGTTAATGATTTTGGTCTTTCAATTGGATAACCAAGCGCACGTGCCCAAATTATATTAGCACAAACACCTAACGCACGGCCAACTGAGAATAACACAGTATAGAAATCATATTCTTTAACTCCATAATGCCACTGAATAACACCCGATTGCGCATCCACGTTTGGCCATGGGTTTTTAGCTTTACCCTGTTCTTCCAAAATTGGAGGAACAACTTTATAAAGAACATCAACATACTTAAATATTGGATCATCCTTTAAATGAGCTAAACTAAATTCTCTCTGTGCCATATACCTTGGATCAGTCTGGCGTAAAACCGCATGACCAAATCCGGGAACTACCTGACCAGAATTTAAAGTATCCCAGACAAATTTTTTCATTTCCTCTTCAGTTGGTATCTTATGATCCATCTGATCCATAACACCCTGAATCCACATAAGAACTTCCTGATTTGCCAATCCGTGTAACGGTCCGGCTAACCCGTTTATCATTCCGCCAATTGAGTAATAGATATCTGATAACGCGCTAGATATTAAATGTCCGGCATGGGCACTTACATTGCCGCTTTCATGATCACTATGTAATAAGAAGTATAATCTCGAAACATCATCGTAAGGTTTATCAACACCCATCATGTGTGCAAAGTTTCCACCCATATCAAGATTAGGATCCGGAGCAATAATTGTGTCACCACGATATTTCATTCTATAAATATACGCAGCAATACTTGGCAGTTTGGCTAAAAGATTTAAAGCATCTTCATATGTAGGTTTCCAGTAATCATGTTTACTTATGTTATGATATTCTTTTACAAACTCAGATTCCCTTTGCATTGCAACTACCGCTGTAGATAACATCGTCATAGGATGTGTATCTCTTGGTAAAGCTCTTAAAAGATCAATTACATAGTTTGGAACTTGTTTACGCTTGTTAAATTCTTTTGCAACTACTTCAACTTCACTTTCGGTAGGAATATCGCCAGTAAGCAGAAGATAGAAAAAGCCCTCTACATAAGGCATATTACTGCCAGGCACTTTAGGAAGTTTTTCTAATGTTTCAGGAATTGTGTAACCACGAAATCTAATTCCTTCAACCGGATCTAAATACGAAATATCTGTTACTAAACCTTTAACACCACGCATTCCGCCAATAGCCTGAGCAATCGTAACTTCACCAATTTTCACATCGCCATAATCTTTTAATAATTTAGTCGTTCTAGGACGCCAATCATTAATCTTCTGTTCCAATTTCTCTTTAAGTAGTTCTGCCATTGTTCCTCCATAATTACTGTTGAGTTAATTATTTTAGATTAAATATAAATAATTTATGATTATTCACAAGATATAATAATTTATTTTCATCAAACATCGGTTATTCTTTCATAATTAAGTTAGCCGAAGTAATTCCGCTCTTTACAGCACCTTCAATTGTTGATGGCAAATTTGTTCTACTGAAATCTCCAGAGTATATTAAGTTAGTATACTTACTTTCAAATCCAGCTCTAACTTTCTCAATTTCCACACCCGGAATAAATGTAGCTCTTTTTTCTCTAATTAACTTTGAATTAACAATTTTATCAGAAATTTTAAAAGGGAAATATTCTTCTATCTCATTAATAAAATAGGTTATTATCTGATCATGGGATAAATTAAGCAACGCATCAGAATTACTGGTTACAGTAGAAATATAATTCCCTTTATTAAAAATCCATTGAACAGGAGAATCAATTAATCCATAAAAATTTTCAGTGAATGGATTTTCATTTAACCATAAATGCAGACTGGTTATTGATGAATATTCAACCTTGTTCAAATCAGAATTCTGTTCACTAAATAATTTTAAAAGCATATGCGGAGGAATTGCTAAAACAGCGTAATCAAAGTCTGCGTACTCATTTTTATCAGTTATAATTTTTATTACTTTTTCACCCTCAGTTTTAACCTGAATAACTCTTTCAGAAAGATGAACTTTACCACCGTTATTTGTAATAAATTCACTTGAAGCATCAACATATAAATGGCTTAAACTAACTTTTGGAACTATAATATTGGATGCCCTGCCGCCATTAAAAAACATCTGTTTTAATATTATGGCTAAAGTTTTTGCGGAAGCATCTTTAATTGAAGTATTTAGCGTGCCTTCAATAATAATCTGCCAGAAACATTTAATAATATTTTGGGACTGATTATTTTTTCTCAGCCATTCTTCAACACTAATGTTTTTCAATTTTTCAGCATCCAAAAAATATAATGAGAAGAAAAATTTAAGCAGCCTAATTCTTTCATTAAAAGATAGAGCTTTGTAATTGAATAACCCGATTAACAAATTTATTGGATAAGGGAAATGAGGATCCGATTTTAATTCATATTTTTTTTTACTACGATCAATAAATTTAATTGATAATGAACCTTGAAAATCTAATTTATCCAGGGTTCCAATCTTATCTAAAAAACTTAATGTATTATTATAGCAGCCCATCAGTATGTGCTGACCATTATCAACAAAATTACCGTTATACTCTAAGGAATAAGCTCTACCGCCCAATTTCGGCGAAGCTTCTAACAATAAGACATCGGCTCCTTTTTCCGATAAGTATACACCTGTTGCCAGACCGGAGATTCCCCCACCAATAATAATACATTTTTTCATTAATAAACCAGTCTATACTTTGCCCAGGTGCCTAAAGAGATTAGAACCTTTTCTAATTTGTTAACATTAATTCTTTTTTGAAAAACATTGAAGTTTTCGGCTTCAAGTTTGCAAAGCAGCTTATAATAAATATGCTGCATAGCTCTAGCCGGAAACATACCTTTTTTATCTTCGAAGTGAAGAGAGTTATTTGCCTTCATAAAATAATCTTTTGCTCTTTTTGCTTCATATTTCATAAGAGAAAGGAAATTACTATTATAAATACCGTCTAATAATTCTTGTTCCGAATAATTAAATTTTTCGAGATCTTCTTTAGGCAGATATATTCGACCATTATCAGCATCAGTCTTAACATCTCTAAGTATATTGGTAATTTGCATTGCCAGCCCTAAGTTAACCGCAAACTCTTTTGCCGATTTATTTTTGTAGCCAAAAATTTCGATGCACATTAAACCTACTGTAGAAGCAACTCTGTAACAATAGAGTTTTAATTCTTTAAAAGAATGATATCTATTCTTAGTTAAATCCATTTCCATTCCTTTAATTAATTCAAGAAATGGATGAACAGGAATGTTAAATTTATTAATAATTTTTGCCAGATTATTTAACAGGGAAAATTCTGAAACCCCGCTCAACGATTTTTCAAACTCAGTAAGCCACTTAGTAAGATTACGATTTTTTACTTCATTAGAATCATCACCTTCATCAACAATATCATCAGTCTGGCGGCAAAAGGCATAAACAGTATTCATTGCGTCTCTCTGACCTTCGGGTAAAAGTGAAAAGGCATAATAAAAACTGCTCTTACTTCCTTTTGCTATTTTTTTTGCTAGATCATTCATATTATTCTTTCAATTTAATAAGGCTTTTATCAACGCAATAAAATAATCAGTCTTACTTAGTTTTGGTCTTCGATTTAAAACGTCGAAATTCATTTTTTCAATTTTGCTTAAAATTGCTTCTCCGCCATTGATTGTCCAGCTTATCTGAATTCTCAATTTGTAAGGAAGCATCTCCAATAAATTTCTTCCTTCATTAAACATCTCTCTTGTTCTCTTAATCTGATATTTAATGAGATTTGTAAAGTTAGAACTATTTTCCTTAATTCCAAACTGATTTTCATTCACTTGATATTCATCACACTCATCTAAAGGTATATATATCCTTCCCTTATTGAAATCGATGCTTACATCCTGATAAAAATTAGCGAGCTGAAGTGCCGAACAAATTTTATCCGAATAGTAAAACGCTTTCTCGTTTCTAATACCATTTAACTCAAGTATAATTCTGCCAACCGGGTTAGCAGAATTTGAACAGTAATCCAAAAGCTCATTAAAATCGTTATATCTATGTTTATTTACATCTTGTTTAAAAGCTTTTAACAAATTGTAAAAATTATTTTCAGATAAATTTAATTCTTTTATTGTATTAGCAAGTGCAAACCAAAAATCGGTTTTGTAGCTTTTAGAAAGGCAGTCTTTTAGATTTTGATTATATTCATCAAGTTCTTTTAATCGTTCAGCCGGGTCTTTATCTCCTTCATCAGCAATATCATCAGCGTCTCTGGCAAATTTATAAATTACAGCAACGTGTTTTCTAAGTTTTTTTGAAACGAAAAATGATAATACCGGAAAATTTTCATAGTGATCTTTCGCCAGTTTTTCAGAATTAATATATGCGGAATCTATTGAGTTCATTTATTTAATTTCTTAATTATCATCGTAATAAAGCGAATCACCAGGCATCAACTCAATTGCCTCTTGTGAAAGTGTATCTGTCCACATATATCTATCAAAAATCTTGATTGTTGTATCTCTTTCAGAATTAAAAAACGGAATGTTACTCTTTGTAATATTTATATAATCAGAAATTCTACCACTGTTGCAGTCGACTGAAAAAAGTCTAGGATCACCCATTTCGTAAATAGATTCTTCACAAAAATCGACTAACGCAATTTCACCGCTGGCTGGCAATTCAAATTCAGCATTTTCAAATTCCAATGAATCATAAACCTCTTTCATAAAAGCAGCCCAGATTGGCAAAGCAGCTCTTGAAGCCTGCCCGGCAATATCTCCCATCGCCTGGAAGTTAATATCTTCTCTATCAAAACCCACCCAGGCAGCAGCGGCTAAATCAGGTGTGAATCCGATAAACCATGCATCTCTTCCCTCTTGGGTAGTTCCGGTCTTACCGGCAGCAGAAATATTATATGGTAAATATCTTCTAACTCTTAAGCCGGTTCCTTCATTAACAACTGTTTCCATCATGTTAGTAATTAACCAGGCAGATTCTTCAGATATAGCTTCTCTTGTACCGGATGTAAATGCTTCTATTATAATTCCATTGCCGTCATCAATACGCGATAGTGCCAAAGGTTCGTTATAAATTCCCTTATTGGCAATAGTGGCGTAAGCTGAAGTGATTTCTAAAGGATTAACCGGCGATGTACCAAGTGCAATTGAATTAAAAAGTCTTGGTTTAGATTTAATGCCAAGTGCTTTTGTAATTCTGCCAATTTCATAAAGCTGTACATGTCCTTCTATTACTAATCTTCCGGCAATAATATTTTTAGAATCTTTCAATCCTTCTCTTAAAGTCATAAAGCCGGAATATGTATTACTGAAATTATCCGGGGACCATCCGTCAACATCAAACTTCTGATTTAATAATGGATAGGCTGGATAAAGTCCGTTTTCTAACGCGCATAAATAAACAAATGGTTTATAACTAGAACCAGGATGACGTGAAATATTTGTAACATGATTTAGACCACGGCCATTTTTATAATTTCGTCCGCCAACCATAGCTTTTATCTCACCAGTTCTAACATCCATTACAACAAAACCAACTTCAATCTGCTGATTAATTTTTTGAACTGAATCTACAAATGCTTTGTTGCTTTTAAATCTCCTGGCATATTCCGCCATTGCCTCAGGCGACTGATCACGCCAGTAACCTTTACGGGCTTTTATAGCTCTCATTAAAACTTTATCCAAAACTTCCGGATTCTTTCTCCAGCTCCAGTGTTTATCAAACTGTTTTTGAAAATCAGTTAAATGCTCATCAACAACTTTGTTTGCAATTTTCTGCATTCTATTATCCAGAGTAGTATAAATAGAAAGCCCGTCTTCGTGGATATCAAAATTTCTTTCCTTTCCTAACAGTTCAAGATCCTGCCTTACATACTCTACAAAATGGGGAGCAATTGATTTTTCAAATGAATCTGAAATTCTTTCATCCGGTAAATTGATTGGTTCTTGTTTTAGCTGATTATAAACAGCCTCATCAAGATAACCATTTAACACCATGTTATACATAACTGTATTACGTCTTCCTAAAGCTCTGTTATAATTTTTATAAGGATTGTAGTAATAATTTGATTTACAGAGTGCTACCAATAACGCACTTTCCGGGATTGTAAGATCTTTAGCCGATTTATCGAAATAAGCTTTGGCAGCCATGTTAATGCCGTAAGCACGTTCACCAAAGTAGGTTGTATTAAAATACATTTCTAAAATTTCATTTTTAGTATAATTTTTTTCTATTTCAACAGCAGTAAACCATTCTCTAAGTTTCCTAATTATAGTTTCATAGAATTGTTCATGACCTATTTTTAAGCCATACAGATTTTTGGAAAGCTGCATAGTAATTGTACTGCCGCCCTGCTTTTTACCAAATATAAATGTATTAATTAATGCCTTACCAAATCTTTCTAAATTTACACCCCAGTGTTCATAATACTTTGTATCCTCTGTTGCAATTAATGCATCAACCAAATGTCCCGGAATACTATCAATACTCGACTCTATTCTGTTCTCTCTGTAAAACTGCGCTAATAGTTCACCATCAGCAGTATAAACATTACTAGCTAATGAAGATTCCGGATTTTCAAGCTGTTCAAGAGAAGGTAATCCCGATATTACATAATCAAAAAAGAAATAGCCGCCAACACTTCCGGCAATTACAAATACAACTAAAGTTGATAAAAATATTTTTATAAAATTCTTTTTTCTTTTACGTTTTTGTCTTGCTGAACTTGCTTTATTTAAAGATTTCGCCATTCTCTTTCCAATTTAAAATTTCGAACTTACCGTCTTTATATAATCCGTAACAAGGTTTTACAATCCAGGTTCCCAAATTTATATATTCGCCATTATCTATTTTTTTATGAATACGATTATGCGTATGTCCCATAATAACATAATCAAAACCGCTTTTTATTTTATTTGTCGCGGATTCTATTAAACCGTCTTCTTCACCATAATTTTTTTCCGAAGTATAATCTCTGCTTCCCTTACTCATTGAACTTGCAATCCAAATCCCAAAATCGGGATGAACAAGGGAATAAAACCATTGCAAAAATTTATTTCTTAAAATTACCTTTAAAATTTTATACCCGGTATCATTTTTTACAAGTCCGTCTCCATGGGCAAGAAAGAATTTTTTACCTTCAATAATCATTTCAACCGGATCTTTATACAATTTAACGCCAAGTTCTTTTTCAAAAAAATCGCGGTGCATAAAATCATGATTGCCAATTAAATAATGAACTTCGACTCCGGCATCTGTTAAATCCTGAAGAGCAGTAAACAGACGGAAAAATCCCCGCTGAGTTACTTTTCTGTATTCAAACCAGTAATCAAAAAGATCACCAAGAATAAATAACTTAGTAACTTCCGGCTTTATCTTTATCAATAGCTCTTCAACTAATCTTTCTTTTTTTCTTTCGTCTTCAAACGATTGAAGCCCAAGATGTAAATCAGAAATAAAAATACAGGTTTCTTTCACTATAAATCGCTTTATTTTTAATTCGTAAATTTAAGGAATATTCTTTAATAATGTAGCTTTCAATTACCGTTTTCATTCATATCAATTTCAGCAAACAGCCAGCTGTCTTTATCAAGTTTAACTTCAGCAGGTTTAAAGTCTAAAATAAAATCAATTTTACTCTCTTTTTTATCAATTTTTAAAGTTTTTGAAATTGATTCGGTTTCGCTGCTAAAATTAATATCCAGTGAAAATTCGTAAGGTTCGTAATCATTTTGGGTTTGCTTAATTTCCAATTCTACTTTAAACTTACCATCTTTAATCTGATTAAATTTCCAGCTGTATTCAATCTGTAAAACTTCGCTCCCTATTGTAACCCATTGCTCAAAGAACTGTTTTAAGTTTTTATCAGAAATATTCTCGCAGACTTTTATAAAATCATTTGTCGACGCGTTTTTATACTTATAAGTTTCGAAGTAGTTCCGCAGAATTTTAAAGAAATTTTCATCCCCAACTTCCCGTCTCAGCATGTGCAAAACCCATGCACCCTTGTTATAAATAGTTCCGCTGAACAAACTTCCCTCAGTATCGTACAATCTTTTATCATAATATTTACTGAACTTAGAATTCATTGTAGATATTAATGAATTTCTTCCGGATTCATGTTCGTAATATAAAGCCTCGGAATAAGTCGCGAAACCTTCATTTAGCCAGACATCTTTCCACGACATAGGACCAACAGCGTTTCCCCACCAGTGATGAGCTAATTCATGAATTAATATATCGTTGAACATTTTTCTTCCGGTTATAAAATTTGTGCCAATCCCGGTAATTGTCTGATGTTCCATTGCGCCCGACTGCCACAAAAATTCAGCAATCCCGTATTTCTCTTTTATAAATGGATATTCTCCAAACTTTGATTCAAAAAATGCCAATATATCTTTCTGATTAGCAAAATCCAGTTTAGCATCTTCCAGATCATCTTCAAAAACATAATACTGCAGATTCATAGAATCGCCGGATTCTGAAACAAATGTATCCGTAAATAACTCATAATCAGCCGAGTAGATAGCAATTAAATATGTAGAGATACGATAAATAGTTTTCCAATGCGCTGTTTTAAGATCATCAGCAAATTTTTCTTCAACAAGAATTCCATTTGAAACTGAAGTTTTAGAAGAATCGTTAGTTATGTAAATATCAGCAAAAGCTTTATCGGACGGAATATCGTTGCATGGAAACCAGGTTGACGCGTAAGTTGGTTCATTTAGAGTATAAACAACCGATTCACCCTTATATTTATCAAAACTAAATGAATCAAATCCCAGCCTTTTGGGAGTTCCTTCATACTTTACGTTAATTACAACTGTATCGGTTTGTACTTCATTTTTATTAATTATTAAATGATAATCATCCCGTGTAAACTCTGTTTCAGAACCGTTTAAGAGTAATTCACTAACTTCCATATTTTCATAAAAATTTAGTACAACAGGTAAATTATTAGTAATCGGATTAAGTAACGTTATTGTAACATCACCCTTAATTTTTTCTTTTTTAGTTAATAACGCAATTTTTAAATCATAATGAAGAACATCAATCCGGGATTGTTCCGCAGTAACATATTCCGTATCAGAAAACAGATCATTTACAAAAGTTCTTACGCCGGCAAATAAAACTTTTGGCTGAATATTTTTATAATCCAGAACCTTCATTACTCCACAGAAAGAAGTAAGAAGTGTTAAACTGAAAATTGCTATTATTACCAGAGATTTTTTATTCATAAATATTATAAATTTTTACTATTTAATTATAAGATAAATTGCCTCTGTAAATTTAAATAAATATATTAAAGGAAAACAATTCTAGAGAAAATAATGGGATTTATTGGCTCTTCACTTTTGCGCGACACTATTACAATGATTCTGGCCGGCGGTCAGGGTGAAAGATTATCGCCGCTTACATCTGTAAGAACAAAGCCATCCGTTCCTTTTGGCGGCAAGTACAGGATCATCGATTTTACATTATCAAATTGTTTAAACTCCGGTTTGCGCAAAATATACGTTTTAACTCAATATAAATCAGATTCATTAAACCGGCATCTTTATCAGGCCTGGAACATTTTTAATCCCGACTTAGGAGAATATATTTATTCAATTCCTCCGCAATTTAAAACTAGTAATAACTGGTATACCGGCACTGCTAATGCAATTGAACAAAATATGAATCTGCTTATGGTAAATAAACACGACAATGTTTTGATGCTTTCAGGAGATCATATTTACAAAATGGATTATCTTAAAATGCTTCAGTATCATACAGAAAAAAATGCTGACCTTTCAATATCCAGTATCTACTTTCCAAATCATCAGTCGCATAGATTTGGTTTTTTAGGAATTGATGAAAACTATAAAGTTCATTCTTTTGTGGAAAAGCCAAAGAATCCGCCAGAAGCTCCCGATAAACCCGGACAATCATTAGTGAATATGGGAATTTATGTTTTCAAAACAAAAAAATTAATTCAGGTCTTAAAACAAATTACTGCTGAAAAAATAGAAAATCTTGATTTTGGAAAACATGTTATTCCATATATGATTAAAGAAGGTTTCGAAGTCTACTCCTACCCTTTTGAAGATGAAAATAAACAGGGTACTCCGTATTGGCGCGATATTGGAACTATCAACAGTTATTTTACGGCAAGTATGGATTTAATAAGTGCCAGTCCGGAATTTAATTTGTACGATGAAGAATGGCCTTTAAGAACTAAACAATTCCAGTTTCCTCCGGCTAAAACTTTATCGCATGAAGGAGAAAGAGTCGGCAGAGTTTCAAATTCAATAATTACAGACGGTTCAATTGTATCGGGCGGCTTGGTTGAGCGTTCTATACTTGGTCCAAACATTAAAGTTAATAGTTACAGTTATATTGCCGATTCCATTTTATTCAACAACTGCGATATAGGAAGGCACGCAAAAATACGCCGGACTATAATTGATAAAAATGTAAGAGTGCCGGAAGGCACTGAAATTGGATTTGATGTTGAGACAGATAAAAGAAGATTTAAAGTTACAGAATCCGGGATAGTTGTAATTCCGAAGGATTATGTGTTTCATTAACAATTTATTTGGGAAGTAAAATATGAAAATTACTTCCCTTTCCTAATTCACTTTCCGCCCAAATTTTTCCGCCATGTTTTTCGATGAACTCTTTGCAGAGAATTAAACCAAGTCCGGTTCCTCTTTCACCTTCAGTATCAAGTTCCCGTATACTCGATTCGATTTTAAAAAGACTATCCAAAGTTTTTTCAGACATTCCGTTACCAGTATCCTCAACAGAGATCATCAAATTCTGTCCTTTTAAAATACAGACAACTTTAATAGCACCATTTTTACTTGTAAATTTAATAGCATTCGAAATCAGATTTCTAAACACAGCACTAATCATATTTCTATCGGCTGTAATTGTTATCTTTTCATCAACTAAATTCTGTATATCTATATTTTTATTTACGGCACTAGATCTATATAAATTAATGGCTTCGTTTATTGTTGATTTCAAATTAAACTTAACCGGGAAATGCTCAATTCTGTTGGTTTGGATTCTAGACCATTCTAAAAGGTTTTCAAGCAAATTATATACATCATTAGCCGATTTATAAATACGTGAAGAGAAGTCCGCAATTTCCTCTTTAGTTAATTCATCCAGCTGATTCGCCATCATATCAGAAAAACTTAATAACGCATTAAAAGGATTTTTTAAATCGTGAGCTATAATTGAAAAAAACTTATCTTTATTAACATTCAGTTCTCTCATCTTTTCTTCGGACTCTGCCAGCTTAGTACTCATTAAAGTAAGATTCTCAGCATCCGCTTCCATCTGATGAATATTTTTTTTGATCTCCATATCGGCTAAATATCTGGAGGTCATATCACGTATCATAATTATGAACTCATCATTTGCGGTCGGTATAATACGGGCTTCTTCGTAATATACTTTTCTTTTATCCTTAGCTTCATAAATAAAACTTTGAACTTCACCAGTTTGTAAAGCTCTTTCCATAAAAAACAATGTCCGTAACGAAAACTCCTTCGGAAAGCATTCGGTAATATTCTTTTTCACCAAATCGCCTTTTGGCAAAGGGAATTTCTCGTTTTTTCTTTCATGATAAGAAATTATATATCCGTTAACGTAACATTTCAAAACAAGATCGGGTATATTTTTAAGAAGTGCTTCTTCTCTTGCTTCAACATTTGCCAGATGTTTTTCTACTTCTTTACGCTTGGTTACATCTTCTAAAACAGTAATAAAATAAGGGGTTTCACTATTATCGTCATCAACTTTTAGTGTAGTCTGCGAAACAGTAAAAAGAGTTCCCTCTTTACTTTTACAAATTACTTCGTCTTCAAAAATATTACTCTTGCTAATTTGCCCGTCTATTTTTTCTAATAAACTTTTCCCGTTTTTTAATGGATAAATTAGTTGAATATTTTTCCCTTTTAACTCATCAATTGAATAACCAAACAGATCTATCGCTTTTTTATTAATCCAGACAATTTCATTTTCTTTAGAAATAATAATTCCATTCTCAATTTCCTCAAGAGCAATACTCTTTAATTTTAATTCAAATAAATCACTATTCCCTTGCGGCAAAAAAGAATCAAGTCCTTTATTTTTAATATTAAGATTCGAAATCTCCTTTTTTATCCCGTCAAATGGATTAATATTGTCTGGCATTAATTTCCTGTATTAGTATTAACTTAATTCTGAAATAATCTTTTAACTAATTATTATATTAGAATTATAGAATATTATAAAAAATAAAATTTAATGAAAGCAGAATTAGAGACAAAATTAAAAAATCTTCCTAAGAATCCCGGTGTTTATCAATATAAAGATAAAAACGGAAGGATTATATACGTTGGAAAAGCTAAAAACCTTCGCAACCGTGTCAGATCATATTTTCAGAAAAATCTGGATTCAGCCAAAACACAGATTTTAGTTTCTAAAATTAGAGACTTAGAATTGATTATTACTGATAGTGAAGTTGAGGCACTGGTTCTTGAAAACAATTTAATAAAGGACTTAAAACCGCGTTACAATATAAATTTAAAAGACGATAAAACTTTTCCGTACATAAGAGTTACAAACGAACCTTTTCCGCAAATTTTTGCTACAAGAGATATTGTCCGGGACGGCTCAAAATATTTTGGACCTTTTACAGATGTACGTAATATGAAAAATTCTCTTAGAATACTTAATAAAACTTTTAAAATAAGAAGCTGTAAACATCTTATAAATCAGACATCCATTGAAAAAGGGAAAATTAAAATCTGCCTCGATTATCATATTAAAAAATGTGACGGTCCCTGTGAAGGATTAATTTCGGAAGAGGATTATAAACAGATGGTTGAGCATGTTATTAAGTTATTAAAGGGTAAAACCGAGGATCTTTTAGAAGAGCTTAATATAAATATGGAAAAAGCTTCTGCCAGTCTTGAATTTGAAAAAGCGGCTGAGATTAGAGATCAGATAGATCAGCTTAATGTGTATTCTAAAAAACAAAAGGTTGTTACAAACGATAAGGTTGACCGTGATATAATAAGCATTGCAACGGAAGCCAAGGATACAGTTGTCGCAATCTTGAATATCCGCTACGGAAAACTTATCGGGAAAAAAACTCTGAAACTTTCAACTGAATTCCCGGATGATGTTGATAAAATTTATGAATCGGCAATAAGATTTTATTACAATGAATATGTTGAAATACCAAAAGAAATTGTTGTTGAGAAAACACCTTTTGAAAGTGATTCATTAATAGAATGGCTCGAAACAAAGTCCGAAAGAAAAGTAACCTTTGTGGTTCCGCAAAGGCAAAGCGAAACTATGAGTCTTAGCAAGATGTGTAAACAAAACGCGATTCTGCAATTGAAAGAAATCCAGCTTCAGAAAATGAAGCGTGAAGGGAATGTACCCTATACTTTATCGGCTCTGCAGCGTGATTTCCGGCTAAAGAAGATTCCAAAAAAAATTGAGTGTTTTGATATTTCTAATATTCAGGGTTCTGATACTGTTGCCAGTCTTGTTGTTTTTGTTAACGGCAAACCGAAGAAAAGTTTATACAGAAAATTTATTATCAATAGTGTTGACGGACCGGATGACTTTGCAAGTATGCGCGAAGTGATTGAAAGACGCTACACACGACTTAAAGAGGAAAGCTCTCCTCTACCCGATCTTATTATGGTTGATGGCGGTAAAGGCCAGCTTTCAAGCGCGGTTGAAATTCTTAACAATCTGGGTTTTGTGAATTACGAAATAATAGGACTTGCAAAACGTTTAGAAGAAGTGTTTTTCCCGGGTGATTCTGAACCGCAAACAATCCCTAAAACTTCATCGAGTATAAAACTGCTTCAGCATGTTAGAGACGAAGCTCACAGATTTGCAATTACTTTCCACCGTCACAGGCGGGACAAAAGAACACTTACCAGTGAATTGTTAGAAATAAAAGGAATTGGACAAAAGATTGCGGAAAAACTTCTTACAGAAATTGGAAGTCTAAAAAAAATTAAAGAAGCTGAGTTAGATGAAATTGAAAAAGTAATTGGCGAGGCAAAAGCCAAACTGGTTTTTGAGTTTTTTAAAGAAGCTAAAAATTAAGCCTATCTCTTTAGGTCATATATATTAATCTATAACGCCAAAGAGACTGTAAATTATTTTGTGTAAACGTTATTTTGTAATTTTATAAGAACGGCATCAGCCGATCTTCAAATCTAAT
>JAEINS010000038.1 GCA_016342755.1 Melioribacteraceae bacterium
CTGAAGCTACGCTGCGTAAACTCCGCTCCGATTCAGATAAATTATTCCATTTACACAAAACTTTTTACACTACCGAAATTACATTCTGACACTTATTTCTACTGCAAACCCTTCCTTTGTTCAGCCGGAATAATCTTATAAACCTGATCGCCAGTTCTAACAAGTTGATCACAACTGAAAGTAAAATCAATTCCTTTTTCTGCATTCTCAATTGGTTTCTCATCTCTAATCATGTTTGTTATAGTAGCTTCAACGCAGCCCGTTGTATCACCAATCATATAAACAGAATCACCAATCTTTAAATCTTCTGCCTGCACTTTCATATGCACAACTTTTGGCTTTTTAAAATAATTTAGAACCTTACCGGAAAATATTTTTCGTGTTGTGGCCTGGCTTCCATACTTATCGGTAAACTCATTTATAGGTTTACCAAAATAGAATCCGTGTGAAAAACCACGATTATATACACGCTTTAAGTCCTCAAGCATTTCCTTTTTTATTTCTTCTGTAAGTTTACCTTCTGCATGAAGATCGATTGCTTTTCGGTAAGTTGAAACTGATTTTCCAATATATTCCGGACTTCTTTTCCTACCTTCAATTTTGAATGAATCAATTCCGGCATCTATTAATTGATCGATAAACTCAATTGTACAAAGGTCTTTGGGTGACATTACATAATCTTCACCAAGTATAAGTGAGTAATCATCATCTTTATCTTTTATCTCAAATTCTCTTCTACAGGGCTGAATACATTCTCCCCGATTAGCACTTTTATTAAAAATCTCATGACTCATAAAACACCTGCCGCTTACAGCAACACACATTGCACCATGTATAAAGGTTTCAATCTCTATATCAACTGTTTCCTTAATAGTTTTTATTTTGTGCAAAGTACATTCTCGGGCAAGAACAATTCTTGAAGCACCCAGGTTTTTATAAAACTTTGCCGAAACAGAGTTTGAAATTGATGCTTGTGTGCTAATACAGAAGGGTAGTTCATACTCCATACATTTTTGTATAACAGAGTTATCCCAGCAAATAATCATGTCTATCTTAGCCTCTTTTGCTGCCAAGAGAATTTCATCAAGCTGTTTCAATTCATTTTCATAAACAATTGTATTTAAAGTAAGATGTGCATCAACATTGTTTTCATGGCAGAAGGAAGTTATTTCGTTTAGATCTTCCAATTTAAAATTTCTGGCTTTTGCCCGCATATTCAATCTATCAACACCAAAATAAACTGCATCAGCACCGTTTGCTACAGCAGTTTTTAACATTCTCCAGTCGCCCGCGGGTGCAAGAAGTTCAGGTTTTTTCATTAATATAATATCCTTTGTCTTTTTATGGTTCCAAAAGTAAACATCTTTGTTTCCAATTTCCATTCATTAAATAGTTATCAAAATTACAATTGATTATCTTTGCATTGATGAAATTTAATATTCCGGTAAATAATGAGTAAATCTTTATTAGTTGCGCTTATTGGTATTGCCATAGGCGGAATTACATTTGGACTTTTAACACCCGTAACGGTTATTTTGCTTGAAAACGTTCAGACAGAAAGCTGGATAATTGGAATGATCACAACAATTAATTATATCAGTTTTGTGATGTTCTCTAGCTATGCCGGCAGACTTGTTGAAAAACGAAATATTAAGTTTGTTTTAATTACCGGAATTACTCTGGTGCTAATCGGCGCATTAGGGCATTTGTTATGGCGAAATATTTTTCTGCTGTCTATTATTCGGTTTATAACCGGAATCGGCAGTACGTTTATTTTTGTATCGACCGAGGTATTAATAAATATTTCTAGCGATGAAACAAATCGTGGAAGGAACATTGGTCTTTACGCAATGCTTCTTTCAGCGGGAATTTCAGTTGGAACAATTCTAATCTCAACAGTTGAAATAGCTGATTGGATTCCCTTTGTTATCGGCGGAGTATTAATGGCAGTTATGCTTGTATTCGAAGTAATAATGCTCAAGGAAGTTAAATCACATCTGGATGAAAGTTCAAATTCAAAAATGAGCTTAAAAGAAATGCCTATTACCGCGCTATTATCTTCAGCTTTATTCGGAGTTTTTGAAGCTTCAATTGTTGTTGCAGTTCCTTTATATGCTTTGCGAAACGGGTTTAACACAACCGATGTCTCATCTTTATTAACATCATATATTGCCGGCGGAATAATACTGCTTTATTATCTAAGCAAACTTTCAGATAAATATTCTAAATATAGCTTGCTGATCTTTGTATCAGTCGGTATGTGTGTTTTAAGTTTGTTGCCGGGTTTTACATTTAATCTTTACGCCTTGCTTATAATATTATTTGTAATAGGCGGTATTGTTCCGGCATATTATACAATAGGATTAAATTACACAGTAGAGGTTATAGATAAAAAGTACATTGCCCAGGCAAATGGGCATTATATAATGGTTTACGGACTCGGTACCATAGTTGGACCATTGTTTGGCTCAATGTTAGTCGAGTTTGATAAAGTTCACGGTTACTGGGTATTTTCATCATTAATATGTTTCTTATTCTTTTTGTATCTTGTTATCAAAAGAAATAGAAAGATTAAAACAGTTCCCATTCAAAAATAAATTCTAAAAAGTTCAAAATTTTAGCTATTTTTCGGATAAAAATTTATAAAAGTGTATATGAGTCTTAAAAATATCGTTGATCTAATTTGCAGTTCCAGTGGAGCTTATTCTGGTTTAATAATTAGAACAGATCGGGGAAAAAGTTCAATTCTTACAATAAGTGAAAACCTATTGAACGACGATGATCTTCAAGAATTTTCTGAAGAACTATCTTTTATAAATGATCTAAATGAAAAAAACGTTCATTTAGTTGAAGCTTACCAAAAAATGCTTTCCAGTACAAAACAGAATTACACAGAGATCTTTACCATTAATATAGAAAAGAATGTAGCCTTTTTATTAGTATTAATGGGTAAATCTAATTTTTGGGAGAAAAAAGACAAAAACGATTTTATTCTTAAAATCACACCGGTTATTATTAATGTGATTGAGAACATAAGAAATATTGATAATTGTGAGGCCGAAAACTATTTTTGTGAAAAGGAAAAACTAATTTCTATTTCTGGCGAAATGATGTTTAACCTTGATGCATCCGGCTATTTTATTATCATAAATAAAATTGGTGCCGATACCTTAGGTTTTGCGAAGAATCAGATTATTGGCAAACACTTTTTAGATTTTATAGACGATGATAAAAAAGCTGATATTGCTCTGGAGTTTCAAAAGATTTTGGAATCTGAGGAAATAGTGGAATTTAATACACTATTTGTCGATAGATTTGGGAAAAGGCTTGATTACACTGTAAAAGCGAGATCAATAAGAAAAGATGAAAAAATAACGGGTCTCTTTGGCTATGCACAAAATTTATCTGATAAAATTAAAGATAAGATTAAAGTAAAAGAGCTAAACGCAAAATTGATAGAAGCAAACAGATTAATTTCAATTGAACGTGACAGAGCTGAGCAGCAGATATCGGTATTAGAAGAATTGAACAGGCTTAAGAACGATTTTATATCAAACGTTTCGCATGAGCTGCGTACACCGCTTGCTTCTATTGTAGGTTTTGCCGAGACAATAACTTCGGATCCTGATCTGCCGAGAGAAATTGTTTTAGAATTTTGTGAAGTTATTTTAAATGAAGGAAAACGTTTAGCTAAACTGATAAATGAAATATTAGATTTTTCGAGACTTGAATTAGGTGCGGACGCATTGCACAAAACAACTTTCGATTTTGTACCTGCGCTTAGAGAAACATTAACCTCGCATGAAAATAGCGCGGCAGAAAAAGGAGTAATACTAAACAGTGAAATTCCGGAAGCTGAAATTTTAATTAATGGAGATCAGGAAAGGATAATTCACGCGGTTAATAATATTATTTCTAATGCAATAAAGTTTACTGATAAAGGCGGAAGAATAACCATCTATACAAGAGATTTCTTAAAAGAAGTTGAATTGATAGTTAGTGATACCGGTATTGGAATTCCTGAAAAAGATATTGCAAATTTATTTCATAAGTTCAGTAAGGTTAACAGACCGGGTGCCCAGGTTCCAGGAGCCGGATTTGGATTAGCAACAGTTAAACAAATAATAGAAATGCATAAAGGGTTAATAAAAGTAAATAGTGAAGTTGATAAAGGTACATCCTTTGTAATTCGGCTTCCCAAAAATTTAGAACAATAGTTGAGGTAAATTTTGGATAAACTGGTTTTTATAGTTGATGATGAACCATCGATACTGAAATTAATTTCTTTCTGGGTAAAGGAAAAGTGGAATTATAAAATTAAAACTTTTTCTAATGGAAATGATTTTTTTAATGCTCTGGATGAAAATCCGGATTTAGTATTGCTGGATATTATGCTGCCGGATATAAGCGGTATTGATATCTTAAAAAGATTAAAGCAGGAACGTCCTCTTCTGCCGGTTATAATGCTTTCGGCTCAGGGCAGTGTTGAAGTTGCTATAGATTCTATAAAAATGGGAGCGTTCGATTATTTTCCGAAACCTATTGATGTAAACCATTTAGAACCTGCGGTAAAAAATGCTATTCGTAATTACGATCTTGAAAGAGAAGTTGAAGATCTTAAAAGTGAAGTAAAAAAAGAATTCAGCTTCGATAATATTATTTCAACCAATGATAGAATGCAGGATGTATTTAAGCTTATATCTAAAGTTCTTTCAAATGATATAACAGTTCTTGTTCACGGCGAAAGCGGAACTGGTAAAGAACTTGTGGCAAGAGCAATACATTATAATGGAAGCAGAAAAGATAATTCGTTTGTTGTAGTAAACTGCGCATCTATTCCAAGGGAACTGCTGGAAAGTGAATTGTTCGGACACGAAAGAGGAGCCTTTACAGGTGCTCATCAGAGGAAAATTGGTAAGTTTGAAGTGGCTAACGGCGGAACTTTATTTCTGGATGAAATTGGTGAAATGGAAATGTCACTTCAGGCAAAAATTCTTAGAGTTATTCAGCAAAAAGAATTTGAACGTGTTGGCGGTAATGAAACCATTAAAACAGATGTCCGTATTATATCGGCTACTAATCGTAATTTGGAAGAGATGGTTGCGCAGAGAGAGTTTAGAGAAGACTTATATTACAGGTTAAATTCATTTCCAATTATTGTTCCTCCGTTAAGAGAAAGAAAAAGCGATATCTTAGTTTTAATTGATTACTTTGTAGAAAAATTTAATACTAAGTTAGGTAAAAACATTAAAGGTGTTTCTAAAAAGGCATTACGTGTTTTATTCGATTATGAATGGCCAGGAAACGTTAGAGAGCTGGAAAACATGCTTGAGCGCTGTATTATTCTTGCTGATGGCGATAAAATTGATATTAGCGAATTACCTCAGCATATTCTTGGTTCCGACGGATTAAAAAACTTTTCGTTTGATGACGGAGTAATGTTCTCGGACGATACACCGGTAATACCTTTTGAAAAGCTTAAAGAAGAAGCAATAAAACACGCTCTTAGAATTACAAATAATAATATTGTAGAGGCTGCAAAAAAACTGCAGATAGGCAGAGCTACATTATATAGATTGATGGAAAAATATGGAATCGAAAATAAATAGGTAACTTTTGTTTGGGGTGAGTATGTCGTTTGTAGAAGAAAAGTTTGGTGATATTGTTGTTGAAATAGTTCAGTTAGAACGGGCTACTTCAAATGATGCTAATGAATTAAAAGCAATACTGGATAAAAGGTTAGATGAAGGCAACAATAATTTTATAATCGATTTATCAGTTTGTGAATTTATTGATTCCACTTTTTTAGGTATATTAGTGCATGGTTTAAAAAGGGTTGCCAAGCAAGACGGGGATTTAAAATTAGTTGGTTTTAAACCTGCCGTGCGGTCTATGTTTGAACTGACCAGGATGTTTAGAGTCTTTGAAACATTTAACGATTTAAAGATGGCAGTGAGAAGTTTTTAATAAAAACTGTTAAGGGAAAATTAAATTGGAATCAGGTAGTAACACAAATTATAAAATACTTTTAGTTGAAGATGAAGCAAACGTTGCATTATTGTTCAAGTATAACTTAACTAAATCGGGTTTTAATGTTGAAGTTGGTACAAACGGCAAGGAGGGTTTAAGCCTTGTAAAAAGTTATAAACCGGATCTGATATTGAGCGATATAATGATGCCGGAAATGGATGGATTCGAATTTAGAAGAAATCTTTTGAAAGATGATGAAGTGAAAAATATTCCATTTGTATTTTTAACTGCCAAAAGTTCAGAAGAAGATATGGATGAGGGTTACGATTTAGACATAGAAGATTATATTATTAAAACATCAAGTCCTAAAATTGTAATAAAAAAAATCTTAGCTATTTTAAAAAGTTTAGAAAAAGAGCGGGAGAAAATAGTAGGCGAAATTAATAAAGCAGCAGATTCAATGCATGCTAAAGTAGTCCCGGACAGTTTCCCGGTCTTTGACGGATTTGTAATTAAACACTGGCATCAGCCATTTGAAAATATTCCCGGTGGTGATTTTATTGATTATGTTCAACTGAACGAGGACAAAATTGTTATTGTTCTTGGTGATGTAATGGGTAAAAAATGGGGAGCCTGGTATTTTGCGTATGCTTATTCAGGATATGTGCGCAGTGCTATTCGTATGGTTTTAGAAACAACTGATGATTATAAGCCTTCCACTATTATGAAAAAGGTAAATGATTCGGTTTATGAAGATGAACGAATTTCGGAAGTTTTTACAACATTATCGATTGTAATTCTGGATAAAAAAGAAAAAAAACTTAACTATACCGGAGCGGGCGATCTTCCTTTAATGATAAAAAGAAAATCTGAAAGTGAACCGGAATTAATAAAATCGAACGGATTGCTTTTGGGCTTTAATAAAGACAGTAATTTTAAGGATGTTGAAGTTGAAATAAATTCAGGCGACTGTGTTGTTTTAACAACAGATGGAATTACTGAGAGCAGAAATAAAGAGAAAATTCAGTTTTCGGAAAATGGTATTTTGGCAGTACTTAAAACCTTTAATCCGGAAAATGATCCGACAGAAATTATTAAAAATGCAATTACAGTTTATACTGACGGAAATTATGAAGACGACATGAGTTTGATCACTATTAAGGCATTATAGAAAGCTCCAATTTATAAAAACGTGTCTTGTTTTGAAATTAATAAAATTTGTGAAACTTCGAATCTGCTTAGTATAACACTAAAATAACAAGCGGTTTTTAATTCTGGTAATTATGAAAAAACATATACTTTTTTTAATAACGTTAACTTTCTTTACTCTAAATGCTCAAGAGAATAAACATGTTGAGTTGTCTGATAAGTTAAGCATTACTTCGGTTAATGAAAATGTATACCTGGTTACACATGAGTTTCCATGGGCGGGAAATAGCCTTGTTTACAAAGCCGATAGTTCTAATCTGGTTTTAATAGATACTCCATACGAACCTGAAGCAACATCTTTACTTTTGAATTATTTGAAAGAAAAATTTGCCGATCTTAAAATATCCGCTATTGTTACGGGATTTCATATTGATAATCTTGGCGGCAGTAAAACATTGGTTGAAAATAGTATTCCTATTTATGGTGCATACAAAACTGCCGAATTATTAAAAAGCTCATCTTATAAAACGCAGGAAAAAATGTTAGAATGGTTATCATCACCTGAGAATAAAAAATATTATGATGTTTATGCCGGTATAAAATTTTATGAACCAACAAATTTTTATAAACTTGAGGATGGATTAAAATTATCATTTTCAACTGATACATTAGAAGTTTATTTTCCAGGCGAGACTCATACTTTAGATAATACAGTTGTTTACTTATCGAAGGAGAAAATTCTTTTTGGCGGCTGTATGATTTTAGCAGGCAGCAGAAATAACCCGGGATTTATTGATGATGCAAATATGAAAGAATGGCCGCTCTCTGTAAAAAAACTGAAAGGTAAATTTCCAGACTGTAAAATTGTTATTCCGGGACATGGATCAATTGGAGGACAAGAACTTCTTGATCACACAATAAAAGTATTAGAAAAAAATAACAACTCTCAAAAAAATTAACGGAATCTAATTAAAATGTTTAAAGCAATAGTATATATATCAGTTGTTCTGCTGATTATTTTTTCGGGTACAGCGGCGTGTTATTATTTTCAAAAACCAGATTATAATGAACTAAACCTTGTTCATAAATATGTTGCTGATAAAGTCACGGAAAAATTTGAAACTAAAATTCAATCAACTCCAAAATTTCAGCATTCAATTATAGATTATAATGAACTTTTTGCCGAGTTAAACTATATTGAACAAGCATTTGCTGAAACCATTCTTAGTATAAATCCAGACTCACTTGGATTTAAAGGACCATTCTATTCCGTTGAAAGACCTGAAGATTTAATAATGCAGGAATCAACATCGTTCATTTATAATGGTGAAACTATTGAGACCGGAACTCAATATTGCCCAAGACACATTTTTGAAGATTTTCAAAAAATGAATAATGAAATGTATCAGGCAATTGGAAAAACCCTGTATATAGATTCTGGATATAGATCTCCCGGCAGACAAGCGTATTTGTTTTTCAAATATTTAGTTTCGAGCAGTAATTATTCGTTATTAGAAAATGCCCGATGGATAGCGATGCCAGGCTATAGTGAACATGCACACCCAATAAACACCGCACTTGATTTTATTAATCAGGATGGCATAAATGGAATGAACGAAGGACAGAAGTCAGAGGACTTTGAACGTTTACCGGAATATAAATGGCTTCTGGAAAATGCTTCCCGATTTAACCTGTATTTAACCTATGTAAAAGACAATGATCTTGGAGTTAACTTTGAACCATGGCACTGGCACTGGGAAAAACGCGTTGACTAGATTTTTACAATAAATTATTTCAAATCCAAAAAAAGAAAGATTAAAATTATGTTTTATAAAGTTTTATTAATCATTTTTGTTTCATATACATCCTGTTTTTCTCAAACAAATTTAGGATACATTAAAGGAACCGTAACTGATAAAGTTACAAAGGAACCTTTGCCCGGTGTTAACTTATTGATTGTTGGAACTACAGTTGGTACTGCTTCAGATGAAAATGGACATTACATTATTAAGAATATACAAGTTGGCAGCTACAGGCTTAGAGCATCTGCAATTGGATTTGAATCGCAGATTAAGACTGATATAATTGTAAATTCTGCACGGCCGGCAAATATAAATTTTGAACTTTCAGAGGCTGTTATTAATCTGGATGGTGTAGTTGTTTCGTCAGAGTATTTCTATTCCGATCCTTTCGAAATTTCAAGCACAGCATCGTTTAGTTATGAGGAACTTAGAAGATCGCCTGGCGGATTTGAAGATGTTATTAGAGCGTTATCACTAGTTCCGGGAGTTGCACAGGCAAGTGCAGGAAGAAATGATCTTGTTGTACGCGGCGGCGCGCCGTCTGAGAATCTGTTTTTAGTTGATGGTTTTGTTGTTCCCAATATAAATCACTTTGGCGGACAAGGGTTAACAGGAGGCGCATTGTGTTTTGTAAATCTCGATTTCGTTAATGAAACATCATTTTCTTCCGGCGGATTTTCTTCTATTTATGGAGACAAGCTTTCGTCTGTATTAGATGTATCTTTAAGACATGGAAGAGAGGATAGACTAGGCGGAAAAGCAACAATCTCCGCAAGTCAGTTTGGACTAAATCTGGAAGGACCGGTTTCAGACAAAAGTAATTTTATTTTTTCTGTAAGAAGAAGTTATCTCGATTTTATTTTTAACGCGGCCGGATTTGGTTTTGTACCTGAATATTGGGATGGATTAGCAAAGTATAATTATAACTTTGATGCTAAGAATAAACTTTCGGCCTTATTTATAGGGGCAATTGACAGAGTCTCTTTTAACAACGATAATGAAGATGATATATTCGATAATGCCAGAATTTTAGGAAGCAATCAGAATCAGTATATAGCCGGAGTTAACTTTACACATTTATCGGAGAACTCTTTTTATACCGTGAGTCTTAGTCAGAACTATATTGACTTTGATTCGGAACAGAGAGATACATTGTTAAACCCAATATTTATCAATAAATCAACAGAAATTGAAAATGAAATTAAATTCAATTTGGTTAGTAAAATCGCGTCTAATTCAGAAATTAATATTGGCGCGTCTGCTAAATTAATTAATTTTGATACACAAATTAAACTTCCAAATTATAAAACTACCTTTGGAGAAGATCTATATATTAATAATCTTAAGAAGAAAGAAGATTATTATAAATATGCAGCACATATACAGTACAACGATTTGTTTTTTAACAGAATAAGAATTAGTGCCGGGCTGCGAATAGATTACTTCGATGCTATTTCTAATTCAACGGCATTTAGTCCGCGTTTTTCAGCATCATATTTGCTGGATGAAATTACTAAAATAAATTTTAGTACGGGAATATATAATCAATATCCCACTTACATTTGGCTTGCGGCTGTTGAATCGAACAAAAACCTGAATCCGGTAAAAGTAAACCAATACATTCTGGGATTTGAAAGACAGTTAAGATACGATATGAAATTTAAGGTTGAAGGATTTTATAAAGATTATTACGATTATCCGGCAAGTAAAATTCGTGATTATATTGTACTTTCTAATACAGGCTCAGGATACGGCGGTACAACGGATAATTTTGCTTCGTTCGGTTTAGAACCACTTATTAGTGAAGGAATTGGGAACTCAAGAGGAGTTGAATTATCGATCCAGAAAAAATCATCCGATTCCCCAAGTTATGGTGTTATGAGTTTAACTTATAGTAAAACAGAATTTACCGCTCTGGATGGAGTTGAACGAACGGGAGCTTATGATCAGAAAATTATATTTAACTTAGCGGCTGGATTTATTTTCAGCAGTAAATGGGAAGCAAGTTTTAAGTTTCGTTATGCTACGGGAAATCCTTATACTCCCTTTAATGTTGATGGAACACAATCAATTGCTAACTATAATAATTCAAGAGTAGATGATACACATAGTTTGGATCTTAGAATTGACCGGTTTTGGGATTTAGGAGGAATGAATCTGATAACATATATAGATATTCAAAATGTTTATAACAGGAAAAATTCTTCTCAGGTTAGATGGGATTATAAAGAGAAAAAAGTTGATGAAGGCTCCTCAATTGGTTTGTTGCCTTCTATTGGTGTCAGTTTAGAATTTTAAATTACAGTTAGTTATAAATGAAGAGAAAATATTCTTTGATAGAACAGATAATTTTTGCTCGTCTAATTTTTTCTGAACCTCTTGAAAAAATATTCTCTCTTCTTTTCTAATATGTTTTTCTAAAGCATTACCAAACTCGTTTAAATCTTGTTCCAGATTATCATCATCAGAAATACTATCCAGCAAATCTGCTATATGCTTATGTTCTTCTCTTAATTCATCAACTGATTTTTTAAAACTGTTTTCATTTTCTAAAACAAAATTAAAAAGTAATTCTTCTTCAATTTTAAAATGGCTTAGCAGTTCTGGCTTTTTCGATTTCAGAAATACTAATCTGTCCTGAATTTCCTGCAGATTAGGTTTGTAGCCGATTGGATCTTGACAAAGTTTATTAGCAATTATTAAACACTGATGATGATCGTGTGATAGCGGTATTAATGCCGGATGTCTTTTCATAATCTAAATATACTTTTAGTTTTAGTGTTAATATACAAACGGAAGATGCAAAAAAAGAAATAATAAAACATCTCTTAAATAATTTCTTGGTAATTATTTGTTGTGTAGTTTGATTTTGAAATTCATCTATAATAATTTGTATTAATATGAATATTAAAGATTACTTAAAAATATCGAGCAAAGCGGTTATCACAAGTGCCGCAAATGAAGCACTATCTGATAAAAATCTATTAGATCAGCTTTTTGAGATATCAATAACAAATGAGCAGCCTTTTGCGTGGCGGGGTGCCTGGACTCTGGCAACTGCCGCAAAAATTGAAAAGGTGAAATTACAGTGCTATCTAAGAAAAATTCTTAAATCAATAACTTCTATTGAACAGAATACACAGCTTGCCCAATTACTGAAAACATTATCCTTTTTGGATCTTAAACAGGAGTTTGAAAATTTAGGTGAGTTGATAAATCTATGTTTCAATTTAATTGAAGATCCGACTATAAAGGCGGCGGCAAGGGTTTATGCTATGGAAATATTATTTCAGATTTCTAAGTTTGAACCTGAGTTAAAGGGCGAGCTTGGTTCTTTTCTGGAAAATATGTATCCGCTGTTTGAAGAACCGTCAACTAAAGCAAAAACAAGAAATACTATCAAAAAATTAAATTCAAGAAAACTGAGAAAGTCCGATTAGATAAGTATTATAGCCCAATCTCTTTACTGAGACAATATTATTATGTATTTTATACTAAATTTTACCAGGATTAGTAGACTATGCTTGAAAAGTTCAAAATAACGTTAGTTTTAATTTCAATATTATTCTCCACGGATAATCTTAAATCGCAGGAAAAATTAACGAGCATTACACTCCAGTTAAAATGGAAACACCAATTTCAATTTGCCGGATATTATGCCGCAATTGAAAAAGGATTTTATAAAGAAGCAGGAATAGAAGTAACATTAAAAGAAGGAACTGTAAATACAGATGTTTATAGTGAAGTGCTTTTTGAAAGGGCGGATTTTTCAATATCAAGTTCAACTATAGTAACCGAGAGAACTAAAGGGAAACCGCTTGTAGTTTTGGCTAATATTTTTCAGCATTCACCCGAAGTATTATTAGTCCGGGGTGACAGCGGCATAAATTCTTTTCACGATCTGATTGGAAAAAGAATAATGATAAATCCGGAGCTTTCAATTCCGGTAAGTGCTACATTAAGAAAAGAAGGATTAAGTGAAGACAATGTTACAATTGTTGAATCTGATTATAATTTTGAGAATTTAATAAATAATAATGTTGACGCGATGGCTGCTTATTTAACTGATCAGCCGTTTATATTGCTCGAAAAAAAAATTCCATACAGAATATTAAATCCGGTTGCCTACGGCGTAGATTTTTACGGCGACTGCTTATTTACTTCTGAAAAGTTTATTAAAGAAAATCCGGTAGTTACTAAAAATTTTCTCGAAGCAACTTTAAAAGGCTGGAAATATGCCATGAATAATAGAGTTGAACTGATTGATATTATTCTGGCTAAGTATGGATCGGATCTTTCTAAGGAGAGACTACAGTTTGAAGCTGAAGCTATGGTTGGTTTAATTGTTCCAAATTTTATAGATATTGGCCACGTAAATCCGGGAAGATGGGATCACATTGCCGATACCTTTGTGGAGTTCGGAATTATTGAGAAAGGATATGATATTGTCGGGCTGATTTATAATCCAAATCCTAAACCAGACTACAGGTTATATTTCACAATCGGACTGATATTATTGACAATAATTGTTATTGGTGTAATAGGAACTATAATTTTACTGAGATTTAACACACGATTACAGGATGAGGTAAAAGTACAGACTGCTGAGTTAAACGAAGCAAAAGAGAAAGCGGAAAAATCGGAATTGTTAAAGACCGAATTTCTCGCACAGATGTCGCACGAGATAAGATCGCCAATTAATACAATTTTAAGTTTTGCTACATTAATAAAAGATGAAATATCTGCCCAAAGTAATGATTGGGACGATTTATTTGAAAGTATGGAAAGTGCCGGACAGAGAATTATTAGAACAATCGATCTTTTATTAAATATGTCCGAAATTCAAACCGGTTCCTATGAAGTGAATCCGAGAAAACTTAAACTTTATGAAGATGTAATTCTAAAAATTTATAGAGAATATAAAATAGAGGCCGAGCGAAAGAATTTAGAATTTACTGTTAAGTGTGAAGGCAGATGCGGATATGTTTTTGCCGATGAATATTCAATATCCCAGGTTTTTGCCAACCTTATTGATAATTCGATCAAATATACAGAAAAAGGCAGAATTGATATTTGTTGTTCAATAAATGAATTTAACCAGGCGGTTGTAAAAATTGTTGATTCCGGAATCGGGATTTCGGCAGAATATTTACCAAAGCTGTTTAACACCTTTACACAGGAAGAGCAGGGTTATACAAGATCTTTTGAAGGTAATGGTTTAGGCTTGGCTCTGGTTAAAAATTATTGTGATATAAATAAAGCGGAAATTAGAGTTGAGAGCCAAAAGGGAAAGGGTTCAACTTTTATTGTAACTATTCAGGAAGCCGTATAAAAAAGCCTAATTCTACTTAGGTTCCCAATGTTCACCATCGCAGGGAATAAAATCCTTTGTCGGGTGTTTGTCATGTTTCATGCAAATAATAGCAGATTCATCAAAATGTTTACAGGTAGAACAAAGGGTGTCGGTTGCAATTTCTTTACTCAGTTCCATAAAACTTCTGTATTGTAAAATTGCCGGATGAATTATGACTCCATATACCGACATTATGCTTATAATCCACCAAAACTTATAATCAAACTGATCTAATAAAAACCAGAGTGTTGGTATTAGAATCGCAGTTCTAATTAATGTCCAATAAATAATTCCACCCAAAGAAAACTCCAAACAAAATGTTTTAATAAAATAACTTAAATTGATTTTAGGCGTATATTACACTAAATTTAAGGTTTAATAAAAATCGTATAATAATGATTTTTATAGATTGTAAACCAAATTTTATAAAGTAATAAATAAAGATAATGGAAGAAAAGAAGACAAACAAACCGAATAGTGTAGGAACAACAGAAGCCGCAAAGCCCCGTAAGCGTTATTATAACAGAAATAGAAAACCAAATTTTCATAGATCAAATAATAACCAGCCAAAATTTAGATTTAAGAAGGTTTCAGTTTTAGTTCCTCTGTTAAATGAAGAAGAATCGTTACGCCCTTTATTAATTGAAATTAAAAAGGCGTTTGAAAATATTAATTCAGAAATGGAAATTTATTTTGTTGATGATGGAAGTACTGATAAATCGTTAGCTATTATAAAAGAATTTGCCAATAAGGATAAACGAATAAAATATACCAGTTTTAGAAAAAACTATGGTAAATCGGCAGCGTTAAATATTGGTTTTAAAGAAGTTACCGGCGATGCTGTTATAACTATGGATGCTGATTTACAGGACGATCCGGCTGAAATTCCAAATCTTCTTGCAAAACTAGATGAAGGTTATGACCTTGTTTCCGGATGGAAAAGAAAGCGTTATGATCCGTTTATAAAAAAGCATTCTTCTAAATTTTTTAATTATACAACACGTGTTTTATCAGGAATTAAACTTCACGACTTTAATTGCGGTTTAAAAGCTTACCGTAAAGATGTTGTTAAAAGCGTAAGAGTTTATGGCGAACTGCATAGATATATTCCCGTTTTAGCTGCATGGCAGGGTTTTAGAATTGCTGAACTTGCGGTAAAACATCATCCAAGAAGATATGGAAAAACTAAATTCGGAATTTCCCGTTTCTTCAAAGGATTTATAGATTTAATTACAGTGGTATTCACAACCAGATATATTAAACGCCCGCTCCACTTTTTTGGTACATTAGGCGCGGTTTCCTTTTTTGTCGGGTTATTGATAAACGGATATTTATCCTATGAATGGTTTCTGGATAGACTGCATCTGGCAAATCGCCCATTGTTATTCTTAGGTATGCTGTTAATTATAGTTGGTGTGCAGTTCTTTTCAGTTGGTTTAATTGGTGAAATGCTGGTTCATAATAATGTAGATGATGATGAATACAGTATCAAAGCTAAAAAATAGTTTAGAGAATTAGATGCCGGATTATCAATATTTATTTTCTGTTATTGTACCGACTTATAATCGTGCCGATGAAATAAGAGAACTTTTAGGGTCGCTTACAAAACAGACAATAAATAATAGTGATTTCGAGATTATAATTGCGGATGACGGCTCAACTGACAATACAGATGAAATCATACAACAATTTTCATCTGATACCGATCTGAACATCAGGGTTTTTGAACAGGATCATAAAGGTCCCGGTGAAGCAAGAAATCTTGGAATGTCGGAAGCAAAAGGTAAATATTTTGTTTTTGTTGATAGCGATTGTATAGCCGATGAAAACTGGCTTCAGGCTTATAAAACTGAAGTAAGCAAAATGGATGTTGCCGGATTTGGCGGACCAGATAAAGTTCTGCCGGAATTTTTGCCGGTTCAAAAAGCAATAGATTATTCCATGACTTCTTTTATTACAACCGGCGGAATTCGTGGTCATTCCAAAAAGAAAATTTCCAAATATTATCCGCGTAGTTTTAATATGGGTGTTCGTGCCGATGTTGTTGATAAGATAGGCGGAATGGGAAAATTACGACACGGACAAGATATTGAGTTTAGTCATCGTGTTCTTTCAACAGGCGAACCTGTTATAAAAGTAGCCGATGCGGTTGTTTATCATAAAAGAAGAATCTCTATTAAAAAGTTCTTTAAACAGGTTTATAACTGGGGAGTTGCCAGAATAAACCTTTATAAAATAGATAGTGGGATGTTAGAATTAGTGCATTTTTTTCCTGCGGTCGGGACAATACTTTCTTTAATTTTTATTTTACTGGCAATTTTATTTCCAAGTATATTTTTACCGTTTATATATTTTGGTTTGGCGGTGTTGTTATTAATGGCTTTTCATGGTGTTTTTAAGTATAAGGATGCCAGAGTCTTTGTATACATACCTATAATAGTACCAACACAAATATTTGGTTATGGATTAGGTTTTATAAATGCATTTGTAAAAAGAATAATTTTAGGTAAAAACGAGTTCACCGGATTCGTTAAAAACTATTATAAATAATATGACAAAAGAAATTCATAAAAGACATCTTCGGGCATATAAAGAGCAATATTGGTATGCTGAAAACTTTTTAGAAGAGTTTTTAGAACTTTCTGAAAATACAAATCTTAACATTCTGGAAATTGGCACTGCTGAGGCCGGACTTCTAAAATACTTTGCAGAAAAAGGTTATAAATGTTATGGAATAGAATATTCCGAAGGTAGATTTAATAATTCTCTTATACTTGATGAAAATAAAAGACTAAACCTAAAGCGCGGCGATGTTTGTGACCTCTCAACTTTTGCTGAATTTAATGATATAAAGTTTGACGTAATTGTTCTCCGTGATGTAATTGAACATGTGGTTGAGCAGGAAAAAGCTTTGGCTAATATTTATAGTTTATTAAAACCCGGCGGTAAGTTTTTTATTTCCTTCCCGGGAAAACATTCTCCCTTTGCCGGGCATCAGCAGGTTTTCCCCTCGGTTATTTCTAAAACTCCATATATGCATCTGCTTCCAAATTTTCTATATGGAAAAATAATGTCTTTAATTGGACTTAATCAGGCAAGTATTGAATACTACTTTTTTGTGAAGAAAAATAGATTATCTATAAATCAGTTTTATAAATTTTGCGAAAAATTAAATTTCAAAATTGCTAAAGAGGATTATTATTTTTCCCGGCCAAATTTTGAATTCAGATATAAAATTAAACGAAGAAAAAATTCTTTATCAGGAATAAAGTGTTTTCGCGAAGTTCTCTCTCTGGGAGCTGTCTACATTTTAAGTAAATAATCTTTCAAATTAATAAATGAAAAAAGTACTTATAATAACATATTACTGGCCTCCGGCTGGTGGACCCGGTGTACAAAGGGTTCTAAAGTTTGTAAAGTATCTAAAAAAAAATAATTGGCAGCCAATAGTTTTAACTGTTGAGAATGGAAGTTATCCCGCCATAGATGAAACCCTCATCAAAGAAATTCCTTCAGATTGTAAAGTATATAAATGTCCTGCGGTTGAGCCGTTTGGTTTATACAAAAAATTTGTTGGAATAAAGAAAAATGAAAAGATTCCAACACATGTTTTAAATAAGAATGAAAAGGCCGGATTAAAACAGAACCTTTCCCGCTGGGTAAGATCAAATGTATTTATTCCTGACGCGAGAATAGGCTGGATAAATAACATTGTGAAATATGGTTCTAAAATTGTTGAAGAAGAAAAGCCGGATGTTATCTTTAGTTCTTCTCCTCCGCATTCATTACAGCTTGGTGCTAGAAAACTTGCGATTAAAACTGGCGTTAAATGGATTGCTGATTTTAGAGACCCGTGGACTGACGGTTTTTGGCAGAAGGATTTAAACAAATCGAAATTAAGCAGCAGTTTAGATTTATCATTCGAGAAGAAAGTTCTAAAATCTGCCGATGCCGTAATTGCTGTCGGTAAATCAATGATAGATCTTTTCGATACGAAGGTTAAAAATAATTATCATATTATACAGAATGGATTTGATGAAACTGATTTTAACTCAGTTATAAAAGAAGAATCTGATAAATTCAGAATAAAACATAGCGGTAGTGTAAGGAAAATGCAGAATCCTAAAAACTTTTTTCCGGCACTAAAAAATCTGATTGATACTGACCGGATTAATAAAGATAAGTTGAGTGTCGAGTTCTTTGGTTCAGTCCACCCGGATATTCTTCAGGAAATTGAGAATCATAATTTGCAAGATATAATCAGAGTTAAAAGTTATGTGCCGCATACAAAGTCGATTGAAAATATCGTTAACTCAGATCTGCTTCTTCTGTTTATTCCTAACACGCCTGATAATAAAGGAATTATTACCGGTAAAATATTTGAATATTTAAGAACTAAAAATACCATTCTTGGATTAGGTCCAAAAGATGGTGATGCTGCTGAAATACTTAATAATACCGGCTGTGGAAAGATGTTTGAATACCCGGATAATTTAGAAGATTTTATATTCGAAAATTATAGAAATTGGTTAGATAAAAAAAATACTACAATTGATGATAAAGTAATTAATGAATATTCGCGGGAAGCCGGTACAGAAAAGCTGGTTTCAGTCATGAATAAAATTATATAAAGTTTGGGGAAAGTATGGCTCGCAAAGAAAAGAAGTCAGTGAAAAAAGAAAGTATTTCAGACAAAAATATTTTAGATGAATTAAATCCAAAATTTAGAAAGGTTATTGTAACCCTTCTAATTCTGGCTCCAATATTATATTTCTTTTCGTCGTATGTGTTTCAGGGCTTGGAACCTATTGGAACTGATTCGATAGGATCTAAAGGGAGTACAAATCTTTATACTCAGTGGCAGAGTGAGACTGGTGAAAAAGCTTTATGGAACAATAATATTTTTGGCGGTATGCCTATATATCCCAGAATAGCACCGCAAAGTTTACATCTGGATACTTTGATTTCAAAACTTGGCGGCATTGTTTATTGGGCATTCTGGTATATGCTTGCCGGTGTGTTGGGGATTTATTTTTTACTGATCTATAAAAAAATCCCATGGTATTTAGCTGTTATCAGTGCAATTGCCTTTTCACTGCTTCCAGACTGGCAGGCTCTAATTGGCGACGGACATTATGCAAAGTTTAGAGCTATGATGATTTTCCCCTGGCTAATCCTTAGTTTTAATTATTTCTTTGATAAAAAAACATGGCTTGGAGTAGGTTTCTTCGGACTAATCTTCTCGTGGCTTGTACGTACGCAGCATTTTCAAGTTGTATTTTATGGAATATTAATTCTTTTATTCCTCTTCATTTGGCCGTTCATAAAAATGATTTTGGATAAAGAATATAAAACTGTTGGAAATCTATTGGCAAAATTTGTGGTTGTAATTATTCTTACGGTTATGACTTCTGCACAGCCATTTTTAACAATTAAAGAATATACGCCGCATTCTACGCGCGGAGGAAATCCGGTACACATTGGAGCAGAAGAAAATTCAGCTAAGGAATCCGGCGGAGTAAGTTTTGAATACGCTACACGATGGTCTTTAGCTCCGGCAGAAATTATGGATTTCTTTATTCCTAGATTTCACGGCGGAATTTCTAATGAAGTTTATGACGGTAAAAAGTTATCCCATTTAAAAGGAAGAGAAGTACCAGGTTATTGGGGAGAAAAACCATTCTCGGGTAACTACGCATATTTAGGTATGTTGATGTTCCTATTTGCTGTTTTAGGTGTTATACACAATAAGAAAAACAGTTTTGTCTTGGCACTTGGTATATTTACTGTATTCTCGGTGTTTCTTGCGTTTGGTCGTCATTTGCCCGAGCTATATAAGCTTTTTTTCTATTACGTTCCCTACTTTGCAAAATTTCGTGCACCAGCTATGTTTGCGAATATAAGTTTTATATCAACAATATTACTAGCCGGATTTGGGTTGAAAGCATTGATTCTTGAATCAGATAAACTTGATAAAAAAATGGTTCTAGGATTATTTGGTGGAGCGGCAGCATTTATCTTGGTTATATATTTAGCTAAAGATATGTTGTCTTATGTAAATGCCGCTGATACACAACGATATGATGCAAACACATTAAAGATGTTAAAGACCATTAGGCAAGAGTTTTTAAGCACCGATACACTGAAACTATTGATTATACTTATTGTAAACTTTGCTCTTGTTTCTGCCTTTGTTTTGAAGAAAATTAGGAAAGAATTATTTATTGCTGCTTTACTTGTTTTAATAATAATTGAAATGGTTCCGGTTACTAATTTAGCTTATTCCAAAATTAGAATTAATGATCGGGAAGTTTTAGAGAAGTCAGTTTTTAAGGATACAAAAATTACTAACGTTCTAAAAACTAAAGATAAAAGTGACAGGCTTTTAACACTGGGAAGAGATTTCACAAGTAATCAATGGTCATATTTTTTCCCGACAATCAATGGCTACAGTGCAATAAAACTTCAATCAATTCAGGATGTTATTGAGCATAATTTGTACAAGGCTAAAACTGCCGATAAGGTAAATTGGAATTTAATAAATATGCTTAACGGTAAGTATATTATAGCGGATGGAAATATTAATTCTCCTTACTTAAATCTGCTTCAAGTTGATAACAAAAAATATCTGTTCGAAAACAAATATTCTCTGCCTAAAGCCTGGTTTGTAAAAAATATTATTGATTATAAAACAGATGAAGATTTAATTCTTGCAATGAATGAATTAGATTTTAATCCTAAGGATAATGTATTTATAGTGAATTCCGAAGTTGAGAAAAAAACATTTTCTGGTGAAGGTGAGATTAAGCTTGTTAAATTAGAGCCTAATTCAATTGAACTTGAATTTAGTAATATAGCAGAATCTCAATTTATGGTTCTTTCTGAAATATATTATGAAGAAGGCTGGAAGGCTTTGGTTGATGGAAATGAAACCGAAATTCAGAGAGTAAATCACCTGCTAAGAGGAATTGAAGTTCCAGCCGGAGCAAAAAAAGTTGAGTTTGTATTTCATCCATCTACTTACTTTACAAGTATGACTTTAGTCTGGAGTGGGAATATAATTCTCTTAATTTTGATTGGTCTAGGACTATTTCCTACATTAAAAGGAAGATTTTCTAAAAAAGAAGACTAATTAATTTTGAAATTGAGCAATAAATTAATTATAATAACGAGTAAGAAAATTACTCGTTATTATGCTAAAAACCTTAATCACATCCGAAGCAAGAATAAAACTTTTATTAAAGTTTTTTCTTAACCCCAATACAACTGGCTATTTACGTCAGCTTGCCACAGAGTTTAATGAATCAACTAACGGAATTAGAGTTGAACTTAATAAGTTAAATGACGCAAAGTTGTTAACCTCAAAATTAGTTGGCCGGAACAAAGTCTATCAGGCTAATGAAAGTCATCCGCTTTTTGAAGAGATCAGAAATATTGTTCTTAAATCGACCGGTATTGATAAAGTTGCTTCCGACATATTAAGCAAGGTTGGAGAAATTCATTTGGCTTTTCTTCGCGGCGATTATGCGGTTGGTAAAGATAGCGGATTAATTGATTTGGTTATCGTAGGTGATCAGATTAATAAAAAAGAAGTAGAACGAGTGCGGTTAAAAACAGAAAAAATGATTGAAAGAAAGATTTCTGTTTTGACTCTCAGTAAAGCAGAACTTGTTAAGTTAAAATCTAATTTTCAAAACGAACCATTTTTAGTTCTAGTAAAAGAAAAAAATAAGAGTCTGGCTTTATGATATTATTCATTTATACTTCGTTTAGCACTTTTGTAAGAGAGGATTATGGGATTCTTAAAAGAGAATTTGCTATCGATAGGTTTCAATATAAACAAACTAAAAAAATATTAGAACATGGTTTAAATCAAATAAAACTGTTCTTTTGGCTTATTAATAGAATAAGTAAAGCTGAGACAATATATATTTGGTTTGCAGATTATCACTCATTTTTACCAGTTCTGTTTGCAAAGTTATTCAAAAAAAAATCCTTTATTGTTTTGGGCGGATATGATGTAACTTATATAAAGGAGTTTAATTATGGTTCCTTTAATAATCCTTTGAGAGCGGCACTTACAAAATATTCGCTTAAAAATGCTTCGATGAATTTACCTGTTTGTGATAATATTAGAACCGATGCTCTTGACAGAGTTGCTTCGGCAAAAACAAAAATTATGTACACAGGATATTCTCCAAAGAAGTTTTTTAGAAGTGAAAAACCTCAGCAAAAAACTGTTCTTTTAGTTGCCGGTGCTAATAGTTTTCAACGTTTAATGATAAAAGGTGTTGATTTTTATCTCAAAACAGCCGAAAAAATGCCGGATGTAAAATTCATGCTTGTTGGTTGTAATAGAGAAAATGTTGAAGCACATTTTAGTATACCTAAAAATGTTGATGTTTATGAAAAAGTTGATCAAGTAGAATTGATTAAGCTTTATCAAAAGGCACAAGTTTACGCACAGTTTTCTGTTAGAGAAGGTTTGCCAAATTCAGTTTGTGAAGCAATGTTGTGTGAGTGCGTTCCGGTTGGAACAAATGCAGGCGGTATTCCTATTGCAATTGGTGATGCCGGGTATATTTTACAGGAAAAAACAATTGCAGAGGCTGAAAAATGCATTAGAGAAGCATTTGAGAATTATGAAGAGATGTCAATAAAAGCAAGAAAAAGAATTATTGAAAATTTTCCTAGTACAAGAAGAAAAAATGAATTGTTGGAGATAATTAAAGAAAATGATTAAATATAAAATTTTTGGAAAGGTTGTTGAGTTTCAGGTTGAGCAATCTGATAAAGTAATTATTGAGAATTTGAAAACACAATTTGATTATTATGATTTTGCCGATCAAAATGCTAAAACGGAAATATTAATTGAGATAGTGAAGTCAAGTGTTTTTAATAATTGTGTTGCTGTTAATCCCTCAATTCATGGCGAAAAAGAAAATGGATTTGTGGCAAGATATAGAAACTATGATGTTAATTATCAAATAGATGAGGATAGATTAAAGTTCACTCTTACTATTAAACACACGAAAAATGCTCTTTTAAGATTAGCAAAAAAAATAAATAATATTGAGTTTGTTTCACGCGAAGAAAGAATTCCACAAATAATAGTTGAATCAATTTTAGTTCCGGCAGTATTTTTTGATTTGAGAAAGTTTATTGTTCACAGCTCTTCCTTTATGAACCCTGACGGAGAGGTGATTTTACTTGGCGGCACAGGTGGAGTTGGAAAAACATCTTTAGGAATCGAATTTTGTACAACTCGTAAATACAAGTTTGTTAATGATGATATTGCCGTTTTAGATGAAGATGCGAATATTTATCCTAATTTGGCTTTACCAAAAATATATTCATATAATCTTGTTGGTAACAAACCCTTAAAGAAAAAAATCTTTTCTTCGAGAAGCCTGGCTGATAGGTTTATTTTTGAATTGAAGAAGATAATTCAGGGACCATCAAAAGTTAGAAGAAAAATAGATCTTGAAAGCGTTTATTCGGGTTATATTAAAAATGCAGTTAAGGCTGGCAAATATTTCATCTTAACCCGACAAAATGTTGAGAAATTATCAATTGAAGAAGTTTCAGCTGAATTAGCTAGTAAAATTAACTTTGATATTATTCAAGCAGAGTATTCTCAATTTTTTAATCATTTGTCATGGCATAAATTCAATTCAGCAATTTTGAATAAAAATACAATCCTAACAAATGAAAAAATTAAAACTCAAATGTTAGATTTAGGTGAAAAAGCATTTAAGAAGATGGACTGTTTTATAGTTAAAATACCGATTAAGATAGATCATAAAAAGTTTGTTAAGGAATTGGCTGATTTAATTGAGACAACAGAATAATCATGCTAAATAAACTTAAAAAAACGCTTAAACATACAGCTATTTATAGTCTGGGAAATCTATCCGCAAAAATAGTCGGATTTTTACTTCTTCCGCTTTATTTGGAATATTTAACCACCGAAGAGTATGGAATATTAGCAATTCTTGAAGTAACCACCCAGATACTTTTTGGCATCTTTTCAATGAGTATTTCAACGGCAATGTTACGCTGGTGTTCCGATGACAAAGATGTTCTCAATCATAAACGGATTGTTTTCTCTTCTCTAATAACAACCCTTGGTTTAATAGCTGTTTTGAATATTTGCTTTTTGCCGTTTAGTAATTTTTTATCATCAGCATTATTCAGTTCTGAAAAATTTTCTCTCTATATAATTTTAATGGTTGTATCAGCATCATTTAATGTTTTAAACACAATTCCATTAAGCTTAATCAGATTATTAGAAAAACCAGCTTTTTTCACTGTAATAACCAGTTTAAGATTTACTTTGGTTCTTTTATTAAATGTCTTTTTTATAGTTGAGTTAAACTATGGTGTCGAGGGAATTTTAATTAGCCAAATTATAGGTAATATTGTTCTGTTTGCGGTTTGTCTTCCGTTGCTATTCAGAAATATGATTCCTAAAACTGAAATGACTGTTATTAAGGAGATGCTAAAATATGGAGGTCCGCTGGTTGTTTCTACTATTTCGGGAACTTTGTTATCATTTGGCGACAGATATATTTTGAACGCTTTCTTATCTCTTTCGAGTGTAGGAATTTATTCTTTGGGTTATAAAATTGCCAGCGTTATTAAAATATTTTTGCTTCAGTCGTTTCAACTGGGATTTCTGCCAATAGCATTTAAAAATTTAAATACCAAAGGTTCCGATAGGTTCTTTTCTAAAGTGCACACTTATTTTGTTTTTATCATGTTAATCCTTTCGCTGGTTCTTTCTCTTTATGCGCAGGAAGTTATTTTAATGATGTCTGATAAAACTGAATATTTTGAAGCTTACAAAATAGTGCCAATTATTTCTTTGGCATTTGTTTTTACCGGAATGAGATATGTTTATGCACTCGGCTTTCATTTTACAAAAAAAACCAAATACAATGCTTATATAGTTGGTGTAGGTGCTGCTCTAAATATAGGCTTAAATATAATTTTTATTCCAATATTTGGGTATATTGGTTCAGCAATTTCAATGGTAATTGCAGTCGGGCTTATGACTCTTTTATCATTTATATATTCACAGAAACAATACTATATTTCATACGAACAAAAGAAAACAGTTCTTCAGATTTTAACCGCAATCGGGTTATATTTAGTTTCGCTGTTGTTTAATGAAATACAAATGTTTAATAGATTGATATTAAAAACTTTGCTTTTAATATCGTTTCCAATAATTCTATATTTTCTTAATTTTTATGAAGAAATAGAATTACAGCGTATTAAAGAGTTTTTTCAAAAAGTTAGAGATAAAATCAATGTTTAGTATTAATAGCTAGAAATTGTATTTTCTTCTTTAGGGATAATTATCATGCAAATTATATAAGGGATTATGCCAGGAAGTCCGCCAGGTATAAACAAGATAAACCAAAGCAGTCTTATCCAGAAACTTGAAATACCAAAATACTCGGCCATTCCGCCAGCAACGCCGCCAATATATCTGTTGGTAAGACTTCTTCTTAATTTCTTATACATTGTTTTCTCCGTACTAGTTAATCTTATGATCAATTAGTTTGACGTACGAATTACTGTTAAGTTTTAACTTAAATTTAGATATTAAGTGCCGATAATAGAATTATAACAGGAGTAAAAGTGGTTATATGAGGTTAAAAATAAAACAAATAGTATTCTTGATTTTTCTTTTCCTTAACTGTTCATTAGTTATTGGACAAGAAAAAATATTAGTTCTTCATTCATATCATCAGGGATTAGAGTGGACTGACAATATTACCAATGGAATTAATTCAATATTTAGTCCGTTTGGTGATAAGTATGAATTGCATTTTGACTACCTTGATACAAAAAGGAATACCACAGACGAATATTACGAACAATTAAGAATCCTTTTTGAAGCAAAAAGTAAAAAGATAAAATACTCGGCAATAATAATCTCTGATAACAACGCTTTGAATTTTATTAAAGCCAACCGGGAAAAATTGTTCGACGATATACCAATTATTTTCTGTGGTGTAAATAACTACTCGGAAGAATTAATTGAGGGAATTAATAATATAACCGGTGTTGAAGAAAAAACAGATTTCGACGGTACTATTAGTTTAATGCTTAAACTTCACCCTAATACCAAGAGGATTTTTATAGTAAATGATTTTACCACAACTGGGCACGCCATAAAAGAAAGCCTCCAAAATATACTACCTAAATATCAAGATAGAGTTAAATTTGAATTTTATGAAAATTTTCTATTGGAAACTGTTGGTGCTGATCTCGAATCACTCGGTGGCGATGACCTTATTTATATTTTAACTTTTAATCGTGATAAAGAGGGTAAATTTATAGCCTATCAATATGGAATTATTATGATTGTTCAGGCTGTAAAAGTTCCAATTTACGGGTCGTGGGATTTTTATCTGGGAAAAGGAATTGTTGGCGGAAATATCACATCCGGAGTCTGGCAGGGACAGGAAGCGGCCAGAATGACTTTGGATGTTTTGAATGGTAAGGATATAAACTCAATGCCCGTAAGAGTAGAAATTCCCAATACTTTCATGTTCGATTACAATCAGTTAATAAAACACAATATTCCTATCGAAAATATTCCAAACGATGCGCAAATAATAAATGTTCCGCCAAGCTTTTTGGACGAGAATAAAATATCTATAAGTGTAGTATCATCAATTGTATTTCTTATAATGTTCGTTTTAATAGCTAGAAATGTAGATTTTAAAAGCCGGCAAAAAGATCTTGAAGCAGAAAAAGACAAACTTGATTATAAAGTTAAAATAAGAACAAAATCGTTGGAAGAAGTAAATTCAAAGTTGAAATTAGAAATTGATGAACGAATTGAAACCGAAAATAAACTAGTTGTACTTAAAAATGATTTGCTCGATGCAAATAAAACAAAAGACAAGTTTTTTTCAATTATTGCACATGATTTAAAAAATCCATTTAACAGTTTACTGGGTTTAACTGGAATTTTGCGTTCTGAATATGACGATTATACTGAAGAAGAAATTAAGGGTATGATAAAGGAAATTCATTCAGCTTCGCACAAAACTTATTGTCTGCTCGAAGATCTATTAACATGGTCCAGTTCTCAGCGCGGAGTTATTAAAGAAGAAAAAGAAGAAGCCAATTTAGAAGAGATTATAAACAGAGAGATTCATGTATTAAAAGAAAACGCGCATATAAAAAATATTGAGTTAATTCTGAATATAGATGTGGATGAAGTGATTTTCACGGATAAATTTATGTTCTCAACAGTAATTAGAAATCTAATAACCAACGCAATTAAATTTACGCCTAATGGCGGTAAAGTTGAGATTTATTCGAAAAAGGAAAATGATTCTATTACACTTTGTGTTTCGGATACCGGAGTTGGTATTGATGATTCCATAAAAGAGAGTTTGTTCAGGATTGATAAAAATGTTTCTACACGCGGAACTAATAATGAAGTTGGAACAGGATTGGGATTAGTCCTTTGTAAAGAATTTGTTGATAAACTGGGCGGTAAAATCTGGCTGGAAGATAATAAAGATAAAGGAACAACTTTTTTAGTCAGACTTCCTAAAAGCAGTTAAAAGTGCACTGAATTTTTTAATCGGGAGTTTTATTTTTATATTCGTTTAAACTTTTAAACAAATATAGAATTATGACTTCTGAAAAAATCTTTTTATTAAATGGCGAATGGCAAGATATAAAAGGCAGAAATGAACTTTGCCTTTATGGAATTTCTGAGGATAACACTCCGGTTGAAGTTGTAATTACAAACGTAAAACCCGTCTTTTTTATTAATAGAACCGCTAATATTTCAGATCTGGCGGTTGAACACGAACGAAAAAATGTTAAGCTAAAATCACTAAAAAACCAGGATGTTGATGCTGTATATTTTAGAACTCAAAGAGATTTAAGAAAGGCATCCGAGTTTTTACGGCTACGAAATACATCTGTTTTTGAAGATGATATAGATCCGATTAAAAGATATTTAATGGAACGCCTCATAAACGCGCAGGCGGAAATAACCGGAGAATATTTTCAGCAGGGAAATATAAGATCGTATACAAATCCTACAATTGCGCAATGCGAAATTTTGCCCAAATTTAAAGTTCTTTCACTCGATATTGAAACGGGTCAGGACGAAACTCTTTATTCCATTGCTGTACATCTGACATCAGATTTTGGAGAAGTAAAAAAAGTATTTATGCTTTCTGATAAAACTGAAGTCAGTTCAGGCCATCTTGAATATTTTAAGAGTGAATCAAAATTACTAAAATCATTTATAAATTGGATAAACGAAGCTGATCCTGATGTAATAATTGGCTGGCATATAATTGGCTTTGATCTGATGTTCCTCGAAAAAAAATGTGATACATTTAATATTCCGTTTTTAATTTCCAGAGGTTCGCAAAGACCAACTTTTAGAAAAACCAAAACCGGAGCTTTTTATGCCTACGTTCCCGGCAGAGCGGTTTTAGACGGACCATTTCTGATGCGTTCAAGTTTTTATACTTTTGAAGATTTTAAGCTCGAAACCGTTGCTCAGGAAATTTTAGGAACCGGTAAGACCATTGAATCTGATGGAAATAAAGTTGCTGAAATTGAACGGCAATTTAGAGATGATAAGGTAAAATTAGCTGAATATAATCTTAAAGATTGTGAGCTTGTAACAGATATTTTTAAGAAAACCGGACTTATTGATTTAAGTGTTACCCGTTCTAAATTATCGGGAATGCTTATTGAAAGTCTTGGTTCAATGACAGCCGCATTCGATCATTTTTATCTTCCGCGAATTCATAGAAAAGGATATGTTGTTAAAAGTCTGCAGGATGTAATTCCGCATGGTCATTCGGCCGGCGGATATGTTTTTGAACCAAAACCCGGAATTTATGAAGACGTTGCTGTTTGTGATTTTAAAAGTCTATATCCTTCAATAATCCGGACTTTCAAAATTGATCCGCTTTCCAGATTATTATCAAATGTGGAAACAATAAATACTCCGGTAGATATAAAGTTTTCTAAGTCAAATCATATTCTTCCAGATTTTATAACCGAATTATTAAAGCAGCGTGAAATCGCAAAACAAGAGAACGATAAATATTTATCGCAGGCAATAAAAATCTTAATGAATAGTTTTTATGGTGTTATGGGGTCTTATGGCTGCCGATTCTATCATGAAGATTTGCCTACTGCAATTACCGGAACCGGACAATGGATTTTGCTGACCTGCGAAAAATATCTGAATGAAAAAGGTTATAAAGTAGTTTATGGCGATACAGATTCGCTCTTTATTAAAATGAATGGAAATAATTTTACCGTTCCGGATGATGAAGGAAATTTTCTGGCAGATGATTTAACTAAATTCATAAATGAAAAGATTAAATCAGACTATGGAATTGAATCTTATCTGGAATTAGAATTTGAGAAACATTATAAAAAATTCATAACAACCAGCTCAAGAAGTGGAAGTGAAGCCGGAGCGAAAAAACGTTATGTAGGATTTATTGTAAAAGATGAGCTGGAAACAATAGAGTTTGTAGGAATGGAAGCTGTTCGTTCCGATTGGACAAAGTTGGCAAAAGAGTTTCAGTATGAACTTTATGACAGAGTTTTTCATGAAAAAGAAATTAGAAAGTGGCTGTTAAATTATACTGTAAATATTAAAAACGGTATGTACGATGATAAACTGATCTATAAAAAACGCCTTCGTAAAAATATTGAAGAATACACAAAAAATGTTCCGCCGCAGGTAAAAGCAGCAAAACTTGTTAATAAATCAAAAGGATATGTTCAGTATGTAATTACAAAAAGAGGACCGATTCCTATTGAGCTAAATTATAATGATATTGATTATCAGCATTATTTGCTGAAACAGATAAAACCAATTGCTGATTCTGTTCTCAGTTTATTAAACGAATCATTTGATGATATTGTTGGTTCAACGCAGTTAGGATTGTTTGGTTAGTTTTAATAAGTTGCGGCGCAATATAAAAAAAAGAAAAAATAAATGGATTTAACAACATACATATTGATAGGAATAGTAATTTTTACTGCCTCTTTTGTTCAGGGCTTTGGCGGATTTGGATTTGCTTTGGTTTCCATACCGTTGCTAAGTCTGATTGTTGATATTAAATACGCAATACCGCTTGGAGCTTTATGCGGACTTTTTATTAATTTTCTTTTACTCTTTGAATTAAAAAGTCACATTAGATTTTTTGAGCTAAAAAGATTGGTAATTAGTGCGGTAATCGGGATTCCAATAGGAGTTGTTTTATTATCTCAGGCACCGGCATCAATTCTGAAATCTATTTTAGCCGTTTTTGTAATTCTGTTTGTGATATTATCATTCACTAAAATTCTTCCTCAAAAAAGTTTAAACAAAAACTGGGGCTATTTATTCGGACTTCTTTCCGGATTATTTGGAGGCGCTTTTAATACAAACGGTCCGCCGGTACTGGTTTATTTTTATCTTCAGGGCTGGGATAAAAATAAACAAAAAGCTTCGTTAACCGGATTTTTTACCTTTACATCGGTTACAATAGTGCTTTCACATATAGCATTTGGAATCTCAACAATACAAATTGCTATAGATTTTCTATACATGATTCCTTCAATTTTAGCCGGAAATTATATAGGAACTCATCTATTTAAAAAGATATCAACAAAAAATTATAATCGTTTAATCCTAATTTCATTATTAATTCTCTCCTTTTTGTTGCTATTTCGCACCTAATTCTTGTCATTTATTTTAAAATATTTTAATTTTCGCATGACCACATTAATTTTGGAGTACCAAATGGTAATTACAGATGAATGCATCAACTGTGCTGCATGTATGGATGAATGCGATAATAGTGCAATTTACAATGCTGACGAAGAATATGAATTAAATGGTGAGACTAAACCAGCTTTATCAGAAGATCATACTTATATTGTTCCCGAACTTTGTACTGACTGTGAAGATTGTGTTGACGTTTGTGCGGTAGACGCGATTGAAAAAGCTTAATTATATAATTGGCTATTATTATGAAGCCTCATCCTTGGATGAGGCTTTTTTGTTATCAGTAATAATACGATTAAGAAAAACGGTGAGACTGTAAATTATTTTGTGTAAACGTTATTTTGTAATTTTATAAGAACGGCATCAGCCGATCTTCAAATCTAA
>JAEINS010000039.1 GCA_016342755.1 Melioribacteraceae bacterium
TTAGATTTGAAGATCGGCTGATGCCGTTCTTATAAAATTACAAAATAACGTTTACACAAAATAATTTACAGTCTCACAGCTTCTAAATTATCTTTTGCAATTTCAAAATTAGGATCAATCTTTAAAGCTTCTCTAAAAAATTTACGGGCGTTTTCAATATTACCTTTACTTGCTTCAATAACACCTAAGTTTGTGAAAGCCATTTTATTTTGTGGATCAGTTTCCAGCAATCTTAAATAAACTTGTTCAGCTGTTTCAACTTCGTTATCATGTAAAAGTTTTTCAGCAAGTTTTTCAGCGTATTGAAACCATAGACTCCTTAGAATATCTTCACGATTTAATTTTTTAGTTTTTTCACGCCAGAGACTATCAAATAAAACTCCGTTCCTGGAATGAATTTCTTCGATTGTAGATTCTTTATCAAAATACTTTACGGTTTTAAGAGAACGAATTGAACCGCTCCAATGATGAGTATATTCTGTAACCGGAACAACATAACTTTTTAATCCCGCTAATTTTATTTTATATCCCAAATCCCATTCTTCAAAGTAACATGGAGCATATCGGTTTTCAAAGTTTAAAATGCCGTCTGTAAAATGAATTGTTTTTACGCCGAATAAAAATCCGGAAACCGCATCAACTTCAACCGGTTCGCTGAATGATCCCTGATCAAAATACATATAATCATTTTGTTGTTCAAAGTTTACAAACGAACCCTGAGGACCGACGATTGCCACATCCGGGAGTTTAATTAATGCGTCATCCATTTTCTGAATAGCTTCTCTTTCGAGATGTAAGTCAGAATTTAGAACGTACGTAATTGGTGTTCTCGACATATTAATACCAACATTCCAGGCCGGAGCAACACCAATGTTGTGTTTCATAATTGCGTAATAATCAATTCTTGGATGATCTTTCATTTCTTCGGCAACTTCTATAGAATTGAAAATTACGATTACATTACCTTCAATATTTTCTAGATCTTTGAGAAGTGTTTTAATATTAAACTCACTTGCCGGTGAATAATCTAACACGGGTATTACAAAACTTCTTTTCAATTTATAAATTTCCTCTTTAGTTACAGTTAAGTTTTTTAAGGAACGCTCTTTCCATTCTGACGCATTTGGAGTTGAGGTTTTATCTCCCAAAACTACTTTTAATAATTCCACTAACCTGTCTTCATATTTATGAGCATTCTGAATAACTTCATTTCCCCGTCTTGCAATTGTCTCGCGAAGTTCATCATTTTCAAGATAAAACTTACATATCTGATTAATATTTTCATCTTCATAAATTGCCAGTTCTTCACCGTCAACAAGTAATTCATCCTGACCGGAATTTTTTGGATCATCGGTTAAAATAAAACTTCCGGTTGACATAACTTCAAAAACACGCATGTTTAGATCATTTTCTACGGCATTGTTAAATACTATTTTCGAATCGGAAAAAACTTTAGACATATCAGTCCAGAAACATCTTTCGTAATAAAAATTAAATTCTTCTGAAATTCTTTTCACAAGTTTTTGTCTTCTTTCATTTCCAACAAAGGAGCCAACAAAGCCAATATCGTGTTTTTTTTCTTTAGAGAAATTTGCGTGTATTTCAGTATCACATCCAAGAGGAAGCCAATGAATTGATTCAATTCCGGCTTTTTTAAATTCGGGCACATATTCTCTTTGCGCAATAAAAACATGGTCAAAATCCTTTGCCCGTATTAAGTGGTTTTCCAGATTAATGTGAGAATCAATTAGGTAACAAGCGGTCGGGATTTCAATTCCACTAATATTTAAGGGATTAAAACCGGGAACAGATTCCACCCAGAGAAACATATCGGCATCAACTTGTTTATTTATCTCGTTAACATACATGCACATATCCGGCGCAAAATCTGTAGGAACATTTAAATCAGTAATAGGAAGTTTCATATTTTCCAGATTCCATTTTTCAACAACAAAATCCGGTAGTTTAGGCCCAACTGTAATTACATTGTGATGTTTCCTTAAAGCCCTTTCAAAATAGGCAGCAGTTGTAACAGGATAAGATACATAAGACAGGAGTATAGTTAATTGTTTTTTAGTGTCCATTTAAGTTCTTTTTTACTCTTAAAAATTAGTTTAAAATATAAATAACATCTAATTAAAACAATTATAATACCAACCTTAATATAAAATTATAATTTCCCAAATTTTAAGCGGAAAATTTCAAAAGGATAAACATAAACAGGCGCTTCTTTGTATTTAGTATTTTTGGCTTCTTTGGTTTTGTAATTTACTGCTTGATATTTTTCAAACGGTTTTGGCTAATATTATACAGTTGTTGATTCCGGGCAAAATAATCTTTTTAAAAACTCATTAAACGAATTGAAAATCGAAGTTTTTTCTTTATTACGAATTATAATTAGAGAAAAATTTTTACATGCTTAATTGGTCTGATAATTGATATTTCAGCGTACTTATAAAAAAAGATTTAGTTTAAGCTGAAAATTGAATAATAATACAAATATTGCGTTTGCAGAACAATTGTTTCAGCAGGGAACAGAATTCCTACAGAATGGAAAGTTTGCTGAGGCGGAAAATTCTTTAAAAGAATCTGTACAATTAAACCCAGATGACTTTAGAACATTTAATCATTTAGGAATTGTGTATCAGAATCTGCAAAAATTTAATCTTGCGGCAGATTGTTTTAAAATGGCGGTTAAGTTAAATAAGCAAAGTATAAATGCGTATAATAATTTAGGAATATGTTATTTCCAATTAGGAAATATTTCTGAAGCCGAATCAGTTTTGAGTAAATCGTACAATATTGATCCCGATAATCCCGATACAACATTTAACCTTGGATTAATTTATCAGCATTCCAATAATCTTACTAATGCTAAAAAATTCTATAAAAGAACAATAGAATTGAATGCCAATTTTACTGACGCTTATTTAAATCTTGGTGTTGTACTTCAGGATGAAAAAAATTACGGAGAGGCAATATCAGTTTATAATGAAGCCTTAAAATTTTCACCGGATAATGCGGAGCTGATTTTTAGTTCAGGTTTTTTATTTGAGATACTTAAAGATTATTCCAGAGCAAAAGAGTATTATGAAAAAGCTGTTGCCCTGACTCCTAATTTTACTAAGTGCCTATTTAATTTAGCAAATGTTTATAAAGAACTTAAAGAATGGGAAAAAGCCGAAAAAGAATATAGAAAGGTAATTGAATTAGATTCGTCTTATGCCGATGCGTACATAAACCTTGGTGTTTGTTTAAATCGCTTAGAAAAATATGAAGAAGCAATAGATAGTTTTACAATTGCCAATAGTAAAGTTCCGGGTTCAACCGGAGCATTAATTAATTTGGGAGCTGTACTTTTAACTGCCGGATTCCCGGAAAAAGCAATTTCTAAATATGATGAAGCTTTATCATTAGATCCTAAGGAACAAATAACACACTTTAATAGAGGAGTTGCACTTTTATTAAATGGCGATTTTGAAGAAGGCTGGAAAGAATATGAATGGCGGTTAAACAATAGCTGCGGATATCCTGAAAATAAATCGGCAAAACTTTGGAACGGCGAAGACTTAAATGGTAAAACTTTATTAATAAAAGAAGAACAGGGTGTTGGAGATTTAATTCAGTTTATAAGATATGCCGGTCTGCTGCATAAAGAAGGCGCAAAAATTATAGTTCAATGCAGAAATTTTCTTCATAACCTAATGCAGGATTTTTACGGGATTGATGAAGTAATTTCGCCGGAATCGCAGCCTTCTTATTATGATTTTGAAATCTCAATTATGAGTCTGCCTTATGTTTTTAAAACAGATTATTTTTCAGTCCCGCAACAATTTCCGTATTTAAAAATTGATCAGGGAAAAATTAAAAATTGGAAATCCGGGCTTAAGTCTGGCAAGCCAAATATTGGATTAATCTGGAAAGGAAATCCGGATCATTTATACGATCATTTAAGATCGTTTAAACTGGAAGAATTTGAAAATCTATTAATAAATGAGAGATTCAATTTTATTAGTCTGCAAAAAGACATCACCGAAGAAGAAAAAATAATATTAGAAAAATATAATGTAAAAACATATCAGGAAGATTTTGCGGCAACAGCGGCTATAATTTCCAGCTTAGATTTAGTTATTTCTGTTGATACTGCAATTGCGCATTTGGCAGGTGCGTTAAACAAACCGGTTTGGAATCTTCTTTCTTACAATCCCGATTGGCGCTGGTTATTGGATGGAAACACAACTCCATGGTATAGTTCAATGAAGCTTTTTAGGCAAAAACGGGGTGAATTACGCCCGGGTTTTGTTGATAAAATTAATAAAGAATTGGAAAACAATTTTAGCGTTAAGCCAAATATTGTTGCATCCGATTTAGTTCAGATAAAAATTTTAGCTTTAGAATCGCATAAAGAAGGAAATATAAACGAAGCTGAAAAACTTTATGAAACTATTTTGGAAATTGATCCAAATGATAATGAAATAAATTATTGGCTGGGAATTGTTAAAAAATCGAAACTTGATTATGAAAAAAGCAGAAAATATTTTGAAAAAATAACAGAAAATTCAGAATATTTCTTGTTGGCACAAAAAGAATTAGCTGTCTATTACGAAGAGTTAAAAGATTATGAAAAGGCAATTTTAAGTTATAAACAGATAATTGATAGAGAAAAAAATTGTCCTGCTATTAAAAACTTAGGTAATATTTATTTTAGACTAAAAGATTATTATCATGCCGAGGAAGTTTATAAAAATGCTCTTAAGATTACGCCAAATGATTTTGATCTTGTAAATAATCTTGGAATGGTTTTACAGAGACAAAATAAACTTCAGGAATCTGAAATATATTTTTTCCAAGCCGATCAATTGCAACCAAATCATCAGGGTGTTATCTATAATATTGGAAATAATTTTCACCTTCAGCAAAAGTTAGAATCCGCAATTGATTATTACAATAAAGCTATTTCAATAAATACAAATTTCCGGGATGCTCATGTAAGTAAAGGTTTTGTTCATTTACTTAAAGAAGATTTTGTTAATGGATGGGAGGAGTTTGAACATTGTGTTAACAAAAGACCGGAGCTGTCTAAAAATGGTGCCGCAAAATATTGGAAGGGTGAAAAGGGAAATAATCAAAATATTTATGTTTATGCTGAACAAGGTTTAGGCGATACAATTCAGTTTGCCAGATTTCTTCCTTTAGTGGCCCAAAGAGGATTTAATATAATTTTTGAATGTACAAAAAAACTTGAGCCGTTATTTGCCGGTAAAAATTGTATATCAACATTTATTGATAAAGATAGTAATTTTTTTGAAAGTTTAAATTTTGAGTATTATACATCAATTTTATCATTGCCAAGAATTTTTGAAACCACGACAGAAAATATTCCTGATGCATTCAATATATATTCAATTAATAATATAGCTAAAACCTATGATGATGAATTGCCAACCGATAAATTAAAAGTCGGTGTAACCTGGCAGGGAAATCCAAATCATGGAAATGATCATAACAGATCGCTTGATGTAAAACTTTTGAAAAATATTTTTAATAATAAAAATGTACAGTTCTATTCTATTCAGGAAAAGTATAACGAGGAAACGGCTTTATTTATTAAGCAGTTTGCAAATGTAAAAAAAATATTACCCGGATTTGATAATCTAATTTCTTTATCAAATAACCTGGATCTTATTATAACTGTTGATACAATGACGGCACATCTGGGCGGAATACTTGGTAAAGAAGTCTGGACATTACTGTCGTACGTACCAGACTGGCGATGGCTTCTTGATAAGGAAAAAAGTGCCTGGTATCCTTCAATGAGATTATTTAGGCAGGATGAACCCGGAAACTGGAATTCTGTTTTTGTAAAAGTTGAACGTGAATTTTCTAGCTGGTTAAATAATAAAGATTCTTTAAATATTTCACCGGAAGCAGATCTTTTGGAGAAAGGTAAAGAGTATTTAAATAATCATCAGATTGAAAAAGGAAAGACCGCGTTTAGGGAAATATTAAGAGTAAATGAAAATAATCATGAAGCACATTTCTTTTTAGCATATTCTTATCAATTATTAAATGAGCACATTAAAGCAATTGAGTATTATCAAAATGCAATAAATCTAAAGCCCGATTATTTAATGGCGTATAATAATGTCGGACTTGTATTAAATGATCTGGGTGAATTTGACGAAGCAATTCTTTGTTATAACGCATGTTTACAAATTTCGCCTGATAATCATTTAGTTTACAATAATTTAGCTTTAGTAAGCGAATTTAAAGGTGATTTTGAAAATGCGGTTAAATATGCCCAAAAGGCAATTGAGTTAAAAAATGATTTTGCAGGAGCCTATTTAAATCTGGCAACTTCCTATCAGTCATTAAATAAAACAGAAAAAGCCATAGAAGCAATTAATAGATCATTAGAAATAAATCCGGATTATGTTGAGGCAAATTTTAATAAAGCAATAATCCTGTTGAAAGAGAAGAACTTTGAAGAAGGTTTAAAATATTATGAATGGCGCACACAATATAATGATTATCCCAAAAGACATTTTTCTAAACCATTTTTAGAAGACCAAAGTATTAGCGGAAAGACAATACTAGTTTATGATGAACAGGGTTACGGCGATACAATTATGTTTGCCCGGTATATTGAACTTCTCGATTCAAAAGGGGCAAATGTTATACTGGAATGTCATAAAAGTCTGGAATCACTTTTGGCGGGAACAAATGGAGTTAAGAGTGTAATTGAACGAAGTTCGTTTGATGAGCCAAATGTTGAATATGATTATCGAATTCCTTTATTAAGTCTGCCTAAGTATTTCAAAACTAACTTTGAAACAATTCCGGCTAAAACTCCTTACATACATGTAAAAGAAGATTTAATAGAAAAGTGGAAAGTTGAATTATCAGGTATAGATAAATTTAAAATTGGTATTGTCTGGGAAGGAAGAATGCCAATTAATAATAAACACAGAGCAATTAAACTGGATGAATTTGAGCAGTTGTCTAAACTAGATGAAGTTCAGCTTTTTAGTCTTCAAATTGGCGATGCATCGGAAAGGGATCAAAAAACAATACAAAAAATGGATATTATTAGCCTAAGTGATAATATAGGTGATTTCTCAGATACGGCTGCTATAATTAAAAGTATGGATTTAGTAATTGCAATTGATACATCAGTTGCACATTTAGCCGGTTCTGTCGGTTCTACAGTCTGGACACTGCTTTCTACAAAGTCAGATTGGCGCTGGTTCAGAGAAATTGAGCAGAGTCCCTGGTATCCAACAATGAAATTGTATAGACAAACCTGGTACGGAAATTGGAATAAGGTAATAAAAAAAATCATGGATGATTTGAAAAGTAGATTATTAAACATTCATTTTAAGGAGAAACAAAATGGGATTCAGAGTAAACACTAACGTTGATGCTTTAAAGGCGTATTATCAACTGCAACGTGTAAACAAAGAAACCGAATCAGCACAACTTAGACTGGCATCTGGTAAGAGGATTAATAGTGTAGCTGATGATACTTCAGGTTTCAATATTGGAACATCCCTAAGAGGAAAAGTTTCGGTAATGAAAGGTGCTCAGGGAAATATTGCCTCAGCCAAAAACTTGCTTGCAACAACCGAGGGGTCACTTTTAGGTATTAACGATCTTTTATTGCAGATTGAAGGTAAACTTTCTGACGCAACTAACCCTACTGCTGATAGAACTGCTGTTCAAGCCGATATTAAATCAATAGCAACTGAAATTAATACAATCTTAACAACGGCTAAATTTAATAATGCTAAGTTATTGACTTCAACTTCTGGCAGAGGTTTTGTATTCCAGGTTGGTGAATCGACTGATACATTAAAATTAGATTTTGCAAAAAGTTTGGCGAGTACCGGAAATGGCGGTTATGCAACAGGTGTTTCTGTTACATTGGGTAGTTTTGCTAATTTAATAGCAACAACCTTATTAACAACAAACGGTGTTGATTCTACCGCATCTTTACAGACTGCCTTAGCAAGTTTAAAATCAGCTGTTTCAACATCATTAGGGCAAATTGGTAACTTTGTACAAAGACTAGATATTAAAGATGAAAATCTAAATACTTCAATCACTAATGCCCAGGCAAGTATAAGTAGATTATTTGACGCGGATATGGCAGCAGAACAACTTGCGGCTACCAGAGGCTCAATTTTACAACAGGCTGGTACGGCAATGTTAGCACAATTAAATATTGCGCCACAGCAGGTACTTCAATTATTTGGCTAAATAATTCAATTGATTACTAGTTGTATTGTTTGTTATTTAACAATAATAATATTTAGGATATAAGTTATGAAAGCCGCAACGATGGTCGCGAAATCACCGAATAGAGCTAATGCTTATTTAGTGAAAGAAATTTTGGAAGCTAGCCCTCAGAAGTTACTGCTTAAGATATATGATTATGCAATAGTAAACTGCCAGAAAGGTGATATGATAAAGACAAACAATGCTATTGGAGAATTAATTTATTCTTTAGATTTTAATGATGACAAAGGAAAAGACATTTCTCAACAGTTATTAAGACTTTATCAATATGCGCAGGAAGAAATGAGAAGAGGCGAGCGGGATAATGTACTAAGTATTTTAACAAATTTACGAAATACCTGGGTACAGGTTTTCGAGAATCAAAAAAATTAGGAAAAAATAACGTTGATTAAAGCTTGAAATTATTGTTTTTGGCATAAATTAAATATGTTCTTTGATAAAACCCATGTGTAATAAAAAAGGGACTAAACTTTTAAAAAATGGTTCCGATTATCAGTTAAGCTTAAAGAAAAAAAGGCTTCTAAACTTTTATAACAAACTACCGATAATGGTAGTGATAGTTTTAATAAAACTATGATCAAGTAAGGATACTTGATTCTTTTTATAACAAATGTACACGGAGGTACAAAATGGGTTTCAGAGTAAACACAAACGTTGATGCTTTAAAGGCATACTATCAGTTGCAACAAGTTAACAATGACACAGCGAAGGCTCAGTTGAGACTTGCTTCTGGTAAAAGAATTAATAACGTGGCAGATGACACATCTGGTTTCAATATTGGTACATCTCTTAGAGGAAAAGTATCGGTAATGCAAGGTGCTCAGGGTAACATTGCAGCAGCAAAAAACTTGCTTTCAACGGCTGAAGGTTCATTATTAGGTATTAATGATCTTTTAGTTCAAATTGAAGGTAAGCTTTCTGATTCTACTAACCCTACTGCAGATAGAACTGCACTTACAGATGACGTTAAATCAATTGCTAACGAAATTAACTCTATTCTGACAAGTACTAAGTTTAACGATTCGAAATTATTAACTTCTGCTTCTGGCCAGGGATTTACATTCCAGGTTGGAGAATCAACCGACACATTAAAGCTTGATTATGCAAGTACGCTTGCAAGTACAGGCGGTGGCGGTTATGCGGCTAATATTTCAGTTACTCTTGGTAGTTTTGCAAACTTAACAGCTACAAGTTTAATGACAACCGGTGGTGCTTCTTCAATTGCAGCATTACAAACAGCTCTTTCAAGTCTTAAATCTGCAGTTTCCTCATCACTAGGTAAAATTGGTAACTTCTCTCAAAGATTGGATATTAAAGACCAAAACTTAAATACTTCTATTACCAATGCCCAGTCAAGTATTAGTAGATTATTTGACGCTGATATGGCTCAGGAACAGTTAAACGCAACCAGAGGCTCTATATTACAACAAGCTGGAATTTCGATGTTCGCACAGTTAAACTTTGCGCCGCAGCAAGTGTTACAGTTATTCGGGTAATAACTCTGAATCTAGTTTTTCGGCTCTTTCGGTTTTTTACCGGAAGAGCTATTATTATTAAAAATAATTTAGGTGATTTCGAATATGTTATATGCAACTGCTTTTAATAAAAAAAACAACAGAGCTAATGCCTATCTTGCTAATGAAATATTAGAAGCGAGCCCCCAGAAATTACTTATTAAGGTTTATGATTTTGCAATTGTTCATTGCAAAAAAGGCAATATGGAAAAAACCAATAAAGCGCTTCAGGAGCTCATTAATGCACTAAGATTTGATGATGAGAAAGCGAAAGACATTGCAATTGGTTTCTTAAAATTGTATCAATTCTGCCAGGAACAAATGCGAAAAGGCGAAACTGAAATAGTATATAAAATTTTAACTGATTTACGAGAAGCATGGTTAACAATCTTTAACCGGACACCTGCTTAAATAAATTTAGAAATAAGAGATAACAATGGATTTACTATCAACCTCAGGAATTAATCAGCTTGTAGATCAATTTAGCAGTTATGAGAGATATAAGCAGATAACGCATTTACAAACCAGAAAATCAAAGTATAGTAACTTATCTTCTGCCTGGGGAACTGTAAGAAGTAATTTAACTAGTTTAAAAACTTCGTTATCAAAGCTTAAATCAACTTCAACAAGCTCTTTATTCGGAGCAAAAAAAACAGATTTATCATCCAGTTCATTTTTAACCGCTACTGCCCAAAACGGTGCAACTGTTAGTGCTTATAATTTGCGTGTTAACCAGTTAGCTAAAAATGATCTTCTTGTATCATCTTCCTTAGATTCTAATACAGATGTTACAACACTTTCGGGTACCCATAAATTTAAAATTACAAGCGGCGATTATCATGGAAATGTAGAAGTTGAACTTACCGGCACTGAAACAAATGATACACTTATGGAAAAAATTGCCAGTGCTATAAATGATGATAAAGCTGCTGTTACTTCAACAGATATTGGTTCTTTTACCGGAGCCGGCGAGTTGAAATTTGATGTCGGCGGAACTGAGACTTCTATAAGTTATGATAAGACCGGACAGTCTTATGCTGATTTAGTAGACGACTTAGTTACTCAGATTAATGATAATGTTAGCGGAGTGCTTGCAGAAAATGTTGATGGCAATTTGCAGATAACAGTTTCTAATTCAGACAAAGCATTAACTATAAGTGATGCTTCTGGTAGTTTAGCCTCTAATTTAGGAATAAATGTTACAAATGAAAAAGGTGCTTCGGCTATTGCCACTGCATCCGATTTTAATCCAACTACCTCAAAATCAAAATTCTCAATTTCCGCGGATAAATCAGGTTATGATAATAGACTAATTATTGAAAATGTTTCCGGCGGTTTATTAGATCACGTAGGTTTAACTTCGGCAGTTTTAACAGGAAGAGAAACTGGAGGCGATGATGACGCGGGATTTATGTTTTCCGCAACTTCTGAAACTGACAATGCTCTTAACGCTAAATTGCTTTTTAATGGAATTAATATTCAGAGAAATGATAATACTTTTGATGATTTAGTTAAAGATGTTTCTTTTAGTCTTAAAGCTACAATGGAAGATACCGACTCTGATGTTAATGTAGCAATTACACATGATACCGATTCTATTAAAAGTGATATAGAAAGCTTTATAGAAAGCTTTAATACATCCTATACATATATTAAAAATAACTATACCTCAAGCGAAACTGCAGGCCGTGGTTTATTTACCGGCGATTCTGTAGCATTATCATTAATGCGTAATTTTCAAGTTACTGCTATGCAAAATATATCCGGACTTGAAGCTAATGATTATAAATCACTTAGAGAGATAGGAATTTCTTTTGAACCTTCAACCGGATTATCAATTTCCGATAGTTCGAAGCTGACAACCGCATTAGAAGATAGTTCCGATCAGGTTGCGTCAATATTTAATTCGGATAACGGAGTTGCCAAAAGTCTTTATGACACTTTGGAAAATTATCTTGGAAGTAATGGAACAATTTCTAATATTACGAATCAATATGATAACAATATTTCTTATTTGAATGATAAAATAACTGCAACTGAAGAACGAATTGATAAAAGTGCAGAAGTTTTAAGAGCAAAATATCAGGCAATGCAGACTCAATATGCTACAATATTGAATTCAGCCAATTATATAAGCTCTTTGGGTGGAGGATTATTTTAATAAATGGTTAAAGTTGAAGATAAGATTAAATTTTTAAAGACAAATTTAAAAGAAGTAATTTCTTATCTTGATACTTTGGAAGAAAAAAATTTTGACGAATCATTTATTCAAATACAAAATAGTTTGAAAACTTTTGAAATTGTGAGAAAAGAGTTAATAGAATCGGATTCTACAAAAGAATTAAAAAAATTTAACAAAGAGTTTGAAGTATTAATTAAAGAAATTCAAAAAAGATTCGATAGTATGTTAAGGGAAAATAAATCTCAACAAAAAATTGTTGTGAAAGAGCTAAATGAAGTGGTCAATAAGAAAAAATTAGCGAATTATCGATAGGTGAAGTTGTGGAAATCAAAGGAATAAATAATAATTTTAATCCTTACCAAGATGCTCAGGTTAAAGCAAAAACTGATGCAGTTAATAACGTTCAGAATAAAAAATCTGACAAACTTGAATTATCCTCAGCGGCAAAAGAGTTGCAATCAAAGAATGTTGATTCAACAAAAGTTGCTGAAATTAAGGATAAAGTAAATCAGGGATACTATAATTCCGATGAAGTGATAAATAAAGTTGCTGATACAATTTTAAAAGAAGTGGCAGGGAAATAGGTTAATTCTATTTCCTTTCCTCTTTGCACTTCAAAAAATGTAATTAAAGAATATATTACTTCCCTTTATTTGCAAATTGTATGCAAAATAACTAAAATTAAATTCACTAATAATAATTTCTCACAACTCGGTGAATTTACTAATTGGACAAATCAATTCAGAATAATAAGCTTCAGATTCTAGGAAAAATGGCTGCAAGCTTAGCCCACGAGATAAGAAATCCACTTTCTGCCTTAAAATTGAATTTAAATTTTCTAAATATGTCTGATGAACAGCTTGATGATGACAGCAAAGAATGTTTATCGGCATGTATGGAGTCTGTTGATAGAATAAATTATTTAATTGAAACAACTTTAGATTTCTCGCGAAAAAGCTCTGAAAATCTTATGCAGGATTCATTAAATGATATTATTCTTAAAGCGTTGGAATTTTTTGGAAATAATGCAAAAAGAAAGTGTGTAGAAATATCGTTAAACCTGGAAGAAAAAATCCCTCATATTCCGTTAAATAGAAATGCGGCTCTTCAAATAATATTAAATTTACTTAATAATGCCGTTGATGCTTGTTATGAAGGCGGAAAAGTAAATGTTAAAACTTATAAAGCTGTTGAAAATAACAATGTTATCTTAGAAATTGGAGATAACGGTGTGGGAATAAAGGATACTGAGATTGAAAATATTTTTGATGATTTTTATACAAGTAAAAGAACCGGAACCGGCTTAGGCCTTGGTGTTTGTAAAAGATTATTAAATGAATTGAACGCAGAAATTACTTTAACAAGCAAAGAAGGTATTGGAACAAATTTTTTTATTAAGTTCCCTTTAACTACAGTAGAGGAATTGTATGAAACCTAAAATTCTAATTGTTGACGATGATAATTTGGTATGTATTTCACTTAAGAAAATACTGCAAAAGTTGGAATATGATGTTGAAGCTTGTATGGACGGCGGTAAAGTATTTGATGCGACCGAAATTTTTAAGCCAGACATAATTCTTTTAGATATCTATTTAACTACACATAATGGCTTAGATATACTTAAAGATCTTCAAAAAAAGTTTTTTCATATTCCCGTAATTATGATAACAGCTTATTCTGATGTAAAAATATCAGTTGATGCAATGAAGTTAGGTGCGTTCGATTTCCTTTTGAAACCGATTGATCTGGATCAACTGAAATTAGTTCTTCAGAAGTGTGTTAACCATCTTAATCTAAAGATGGAAGTACAAAAACTCCATTCAGTTTTATCGGAAGATGAATTATCGAGAGAGTATTTTGGAAGAAGTAAACCAATAATAAGAATATTAAATACAGTAGAAAAACTTGCAAAGAGTGATGATACAACTATTTTGCTTGAAGGCGAAAGCGGAACCGGTAAAGAAGTTTTTGCCAAATATATACATCAAAACAGTCCTAGAAAAGATAAAGTTTTTATACCTATAAACTGCGGTACTATTCCAAAAGAATTAGCTGAAAGCGAACTTTTTGGTCATGAAAAAGGTGCGTTTACCGGAGCATCGGGGAAAACTAAACTTGGTAAATTTGAACTTGCTGATGGCGGAACAATTCTGTTAGATGAAATTGGCGAATTAGGTCTTGATCTGCAAGTTAAATTATTAAGAATTCTTCAGGAAAAGAAATTTTACCGTCTGGGTGGAGAAAGAGAAATTTCTGTTAACGTAAGAATTTTGGCTGCCACAAATCGTAATTTAGAAGAAGAAGTAAAAAAAGGTAATTTTAGAGAAGACCTTTATTATAGATTAAATGTCGCAAAAATTACAATCCCGCCGCTGCGCGAACGCAAAGAAGATATTCCAATTATGGCGTATAAATTTATGAACGAATTTGCAAAGAAATTTGGAAACGAAATTCGTTTAATTGATGAAGACGCTTTAAAATTATTAGAAAACCAGCATTGGAAAGGTAATGTTAGAGAATTAAGAAATGCTATGGAAAGAGCTGTACTGATGATGGATAGCGATCAGGTGAAAACTCAGCATTTTAATTTCTTAAATTTAAATGACAAAAATGAAATAGATGAAAATTTATTTCTGCTTAAAATACCTTCTGAAGGTGTTTCTATGGATGTTGTTGTTAAATCACTTATTCTTAAAACACTTGATATTACTAAGGGAAATCAGGTTAGGGCTGCCAAAATACTTGGACTATCGAGATCGAAATTAAGATATAGAATGGAACAGCTTGGAATTGAAGTTACAAAAAGAATAATATAAATCAACAGCAGAAAACATTTTTCAATTATAGAAATAACTCCTTTCACCCTTTTATAAATAGGGAAAAAAGTGGAATGCTTTTTTTATATAAGGTCTTATCTAAGGATTTTTTGGAAAAAATACGTTTATTCTTAATTAAATAGAATAAATTAAAAACAATTTTACTTTTGTTGCTAAAGTAAAATATCTAAACTCCGATAATTGTGTGTAGAATAAAAGTAGAAGCAAAAATTAGTCTTACTTTCTTACATATATGATCTATTAAACTAGGAGCGATGATGCAAGAAAAATCGTTGGATTTAAAAGAAGAAGTATCTCTATTAAATTCCGAAGACCCGGCTATACGAAGAGAAGCGGCAGAGAAGTATACCAGTATTAACATGCCGGAAGAAATCGCAAAAGTATTAGCAGAAAAATTATTAGATCCTGATAATGGTGTTAGAGACGCTGTTTGTCAGTCGCTAATTCTTAATGATTACGAAAAAATTCCCAATTATGTTGTTCCATATACAGGATCTACCCTGGAAATATCTACCCGGAATCTGGCTGGCGAAATTCTTTTAAGAAGAGGTGTTACTGCTATTCCTGCAATGGTAGCTTTTATTGATGAAGGTGACGACGACGATAAAAAGTTTATAATCGATCTGTTAGGTTTGATTGGCGATTTAAGTCCGGCAGCAAAAATTGTGGAAGTATTAAGAAAAACTGAAAATGAAAATGTTGCTCTTGCCTGTTTTGAGGCATTAGGAAATATTAGAAGTGATGAAGAAGTTGAAGAACTTGAATCTTTCTATGGTAAAAATGAATTATATAAACCAACAATTATTGAAGCACTTGGCAAGATTGGATCTGACAGAGCAGTAAATTTTATTATAGAAAAATATGCTGTTGAGGATGAATTAACAAAATTTTCTATGATTGAAAGTCTTGGCCTAATTGGAAACGAACAAGCATTTTTTATGTTAGTTGGAGAATTAGAATATGTGACCGGTGCTTTAACATGGGCCGCAATTTCGACTCTAAAAAAATTAAGAGATAAATACGGTTTAGATGTTCCGTTTGATGAACATATGAAAAACGCTATTCTGGCAACTTTAACTGATGCCGAAATTGAATATAAAAGAGCAGCAGCAAATTTAATTACTGAATTTGAAGATAAAGAAATTGTTGAGACCTGCTTAAATCTATATGGTAAAGATGAAGAAATAGATTATAATATTAAAAGCAGATTCTTTGATAATCCAGCATTCTCGTTTCCTAAAATTGCGGATTATCTAAAGCAGAAGCCCCAGCATATAAAAGAATTATTAGAGCTTGTTAGCGAAATAATTCAGAGAGACGGCGGACAGTGTTTAGGCGAATTAAATGATATGGATTTTAGAAATTTAGGTGATGCATTTTCAATTTCACTTGATGATCCTGATGAAGAAGTAAGAAGATACTCCATTGAATTATTATTCTTTATCAATCCGGAAACAGCATTAGTATTTTTAGACACTATGCTGGGCGATGATAATTACTGGAACAGACTAAGAGTTTTAGAAATATTAGAAAATTTTGAAGATGAAAGAGCAAACAATGCGATAAAAAAGCTAGCTGAGGATCAGGAAGAAATGGTTCGGGAAAAAGCGCAAGAACTTGTTTCGCAACGTAACTTATAATATTTAGGATAAGGTTTTAATTATGATCAATCAATTTGCTTCTAAGGCTAAGCCTGCGGCTCCTAAGGCTCCTGCATTTAATTTTTCATTTGGTAATAAACAGAGTGTTAAATTATCAGATAAAGCTTTTGAAGATTTTAGGCAATATATTTATGAGCTTACGGGAATATATTTTCAGGATAATAAAAAATATTTATTGGAAAGCAGATTACAAAAAAGAATAAATCATCTTAAACTGGATTCTTTTGAAAAATATTTAGAGTTTCTAAAGTTTAATCTGGGAAGAAAAGAAGAGCTAAAATATCTTTATGAAGTTATAACAATAAACGAAACATTCTTTTTTAGAAACCAGCCTCAGTTGGATGCATTAGTTAGTACAGTAGTGCCAGAATTAATGAAATCGCCGCAAAAATTAAACAAATCTAAATTAAGAATCTGGAGTGCTGCATCTTCTTCTGGCGAAGAAGCATATTCTACGGCAATGATTCTAAATGAAATGATTAAACCAAAATACCCAAATCTTAAAATTGAAATTATTGGTACAGATATAAATTATCAGGTTGTAGAAACAGCTAAAAACGCAGTTTATAAAGAATATGCAATTAGAAATACACCGCCATATTATTTAAAGAAATATTTTAAACATGATAGCCAGGGTTATCATTTAGATTCTTCAATTAAAAATATGGTTTCCTTTAAAATATTAAATTTATTTGATCAGTCGGCAATGCGTGCAATGACGAGTTTTGATGTAATCTATTGTGCAAATGTATTGATATATTTTGATGTTCAATCTAAAATGAAAGTAGTATCAAATTTATATAACTCCTTAATAAAAGGCGGAAGTTTATTTATTGGTTATTCCGAAACTTTACACGGAATATCAAAAGCTTTTAAATTAGTGAGTTACCCCAAGACAATAGGATATAAAAAGGAGTAGTTGATAAATGAAAAAGGTAGTACTTATTGCGGATGATTCGCCTACGATAAGAAAATTCGTTGCATTTTCCTTAACTATGCAGGGAATGGAGGTGATTGCTGTATCTGACGGTATGGAAGCATTAGAAAAATTACCGCAACAAAAAGTTGATCTGATTATAACAGATCTTAATATGCCAAACCTGGATGGGTTTGAGTTGATTAAAGCTATTAGAGAAAATGATGAATACCAGGATATTCCAATAATAATTCTTTCATCTTTATCTGGAAGCGAAGAAATTGAACGCGGAATGAATAGTGGAGCTAATTCTTATTTAGTAAAACCTTTTGATCCGAAACGAATACAATACGAAGTTGCAAAATATATAAGTTAAAATAGGGGAAACTATGGACTTAAAATTTCTAGTCGTCGATGATTCTGTGACTATGCGGAGAATTGTTGTGAATTCACTTAAAAGTCTTGGTTACGGTTCTTACGTTGAAGCAGTCGACGGTAAAGATGCTTTAACTAAACTTGGTGCTGATGCCACAGTAAATTTTATAATAACGGATTGGAATATGCCTGTAATGTCAGGATTAGAGTTAGTAAAAGCTATCAGAGGCGGATCTGATAGAGCAACAATTCCTATACTAATGGTTACAACCCGCGGGGTTAAAGAGGATATTGTTGAAGCACTGCAGGCTAAGGTTTCTAATTATGTAGTTAAACCTTTTACACCTCAGATATTAAAAGATAAAATAGAAGCAATTTTAGCCAATTCGTAAAGGTAAACCATGGCAAATTCAGAAAAAAATATAAGTGAAATATTTACAAAATTAGACGATCTTAAAAATGTTTTCAAATTTGCTGAAAGCATAGTTCCAATAATTCAGAGTATAATTGAATTTATGGAAGAAATGACTCCTTTGCTGGATACTATAAATTCATCTATTTCCCAAAGTGCAGGTCAGATACAAGCAGGTACAGACCGTATAAGCGATGTTACCAGTGCGACTGAAATGGCTACAACAGAAATCTTAGATCTTGTTGATGAAATAATTGATACATTGTTGAATATTCAAAATAATGTTAAAGAAGCTAATAATAAAAAGCCAGAGATTGATTTATTATTTTCAGAAATTATAACAGAATTGGAAGGCACTCCAAACGGGGAAGCATTAATTGCCCGACTAAAAACAATTCAAGAATCCAGACTAGACTATCAAGGTCTTTTTGAAGATTTATCGAAGGTTTCCGATAAAACAAATCAGATTACACTTGCACTTCAGGTTCAGGATATTACTTCTCAGCAGCTTGCTTCGGTTAATCATCTTATAGAATCAGTTCACAACAGGTTAAATTCATTAGTTTCAGAAATTGATGAATCGGAATACAAAATTGAAGATATTGGAGCCGAACCCGAACCAGTAAGAACTACATTCGATTCGAATGCATCGTTTACAAAAGGATCAAAGCAAGTTGATATAGACAGTATTATTAATGAACATAAAGAAGATAATAGTAAACAACAGGCATCTCAGGATGATATAGATAAGTTATTTTCGTAATAACTTAGTTAATTAAACTAATTTTAAGAATAAAAAAACACAAGGTTATGGAAAACGCAGATTATTCTCTATTAAATGAACCGGATATGCAGGAAATCTTCATTAGTTTTTTAGTTGAAACAAAAGAGATCTTAGAAAGATTAGATCTGGATTTAGTTGAACTTGAAAATAGACCTCAGGATGCTGATTTACTTAATCAGATCTTTAGAGCATTCCATACCGTAAAGGGTACTGCCGGATTTCTTGGTTTGTTAAGACTTCAAAAATTAACCCACGTTGCAGAAGATATTCTTAATAAACTGCGTAAAGGTGAAATGGTAATAAACGATTTTATTATGGATGCCATTTTGAACGCGTATGACGGGATGAAAGATTTAGTTGCAGTTATTGAAGAAAATAAAAACGAAAATTTTGATACATCATCAATTATAACCCAACTAGAAGAAGCTTTAGCTGGAAAAACTGAGTTGGATGCGCCTGCAAAAACTGAGGCAAGTGAAGTCTCTTCAGATGAAGAGGATGAAATTGATGAAGAAGAAACTTTAGAACAGCCGGTTGTTGAATCAGTACCAATACCCCAGCCAAAAAAAGCTGAAAAAAGCGGTGCCGCAGTTCAGGCTACTGCTAAAAAAGGTGAAAACACAATCCGTGTTGATGTTGACAGACTTGATGATCTGTTAAACCTTGTATCGGAACTTGTACTTGGAAGAAATATGCTTTCCCAAATTAATCTTGAAGCTTCTATGCAGTATGAAGGTACAAGATTAGTTCGCGATCTTGGCGAAACTTCGAGACATATTGATAGAATGACAACAGAGCTGCATCTTGCTGTAATGAAAACTCGTATGATAAAAATTGGAAAAGTGTTTAACCGTTTTCCACGTGTTGTAAGAGATTTAAGTAAAGATGCCGGAAAGAAAATTAAACTTGAAATAAAAGGTGAACATACTGAACTTGATAAAACATTAATCGAAGAAATTAATGATCCGTTAGTTCACCTGGTTAGAAATTCAGCCGATCATGGTATAGAAATGCCCGAAGACAGAAAAAAACTGGGCAAGCCGGAAACCGGAACTATTACTCTGGCTGCTGAACATGAAGGAAACAATATTATAATTACTATTGAAGATGATGGTAAAGGTATGGATCCTGAAATGCTTAAAGAAAAAGCAGTAAGCAAAGGACTTCTTACCAAAGAAAAAGCAGCAGAACTTTCCAAAAAAGATGCGTTCAATCTTATTTTTGCCCCGGGTTTTTCAACTGCGGCAAAGGTTACTAATGTTTCGGGACGCGGTGTAGGAATGGATGTTGTTAAGACAAACGTTACTAAATTAAGAGGAATTATAAACATAGATTCAGAAGTTGGTGTTGGAACTAAAATTATAATTAAACTTCCATTAACACTTGCAATAATTCAGGGTCTGTTAGTTAAAATTGCTGAAGAATCAATTGTAATTCCTTTAAGTTCTGTTGTTGAAGTTGTTCATATTCCTAAAGAACAAATATATCACGTTAATAAAAATGAAGTAATAAAACTTAGAGACGGCATTCTTCCGCTTGTAAATATTAATGAATTGTTATATAGTAAAGGTAGTGTTGGAGAGGGAGACTGGCAATACATTGTAGTTGTAGGTATTGCTGAAAAAAAATACGGAATTAAAGTAGATAGTTTAATTGGGCAAAATGAAGCTGTAATTAAATCATTAGGAAATTATCTTGGTGAAATTGAAGGTATTGCCGGCTCAACAATTATGGGTGATGGTAAAGTTGTAATGATTGCGGATATTGCTGAACTGGTTAATAAACTTGTGGAAACAAATAATGTCGAAGGTTAATATTCTAATTGTAGATGATTCTGCTTTTATGCGGAAATCTCTTTCAATCATGCTATCTTCAGAACCCGATTTTGAGATAGTTGGCACTGCCCAGAATGGGTTAGAGGGTTATGAATTAGCATGCAAACTTAAACCCGATATTGTAACATTAGATATTGAAATGCCGGTAATGGATGGTCTTTCTGCTCTTAAAAAAATAATGAAAGATGCGCCAACTTCTGTAATAATGGTCAGTTCATTAACTACTGAAGGTGCTGATTCTACTTTAAAAGCTCTTGAACTTGGGGCCGTAGATTTTATTTCTAAAGAAATGTCGTTTGTTAGTATTAACATAAAAAATATTAAAGAAGATTTAATAAAAAAAATTAAAGCCATACACAGGCAAAAAGTTTTTAAAAGAACCTTAACTTCACTTAGATCAAAACAAGGTGCGGCTCCAAGGCAGACTGGCAAATTGAGAAGTTTACCACGACAAAATTATTCGGCAATTGCTTTGGGTATTTCCACCGGCGGACCACTTTCGCTTCAAAAAGTTATTCCAAAATTAAAAGCTGATATTAATTGTCCAATCTTTATAGTTCAGCATATGCCGCCTAAGTTTACAAAATCGTTATCTGACAGGCTTGATAGTATGAGTAAGCTAAAAGTGAAAGAAGCTGAAAATAATGAATTAGTGAAAAAGGGTGTTGTGTATATAGCTCCCGGCGGATTTCATATGACATTGAATAAATCCGGTTCCGGGATTTCAATTAAAATAGATGAAAATCCTGCCTCAACTTTACACAGACCTTCTGTAAATGTTATGATGAATTCGGTTGTATCTCATTACGGTAAAAAGACTCTTGGCATTATAATGACGGGAATGGGAAAAGACGGTTTGGAAGGAATAATAAAATTAAAAGAATTGGGCGGTTATACAATAGCTCAGGATGAAGAATCGTGCGTAGTTTATGGAATGCCAAAAGCAATTGTTGATGCTGGCATGGCAGATGTAGTAGTTTCATTGGAAAAAATATCTGAAACCATTAACGGAGCAATGTAAAAATGAAAGATGAAGAATTTAAAGACTATGTTTTTAAAGAAATTTCTTACAGAAATATTGAAGGTGAAGGTAACCTTATTAAAGCCGGAAATGCTACTATTATAGGTGAAGCTAAGGTTATTATTGAAGAAGATAGTCATGAAGGTGTTAAAGTAGTCTTAAAAAAAGATCAGCACGATAATATTAAAGAAATAAAATTTATTTGTACATGCGGAGAAACAAAATCAGTTTTGCTTGATTATTCTGACGAATAGAACTCAGATGTTCATAATTAGCCACAAACAAAAAATATCTCACAACTTTCCTTATCATTTACCCTAAATACTTATTGGCACTAGTTTTGTTTCTTTCATTAAAAAAAAGAGAAACAAAACTATGTCAAACTTAAAACTTCTAGAAAATACATTAGCATATTCAGTTGAAAAACAAAAAGCAATTAGTGAAAATATTGCTAATGCCTCAACACATGGCTATAAGCGTAAAGATGTTGAATTTGATAATTATCTAACTGACGCAATGAATACAAGTCTGAAAACTTCCAGCGGTAAACATATGTCGGTTAAAACAGATGATCCCAAAAATGGAGTTAAAGTAGTTCTTGATGAAAACACCGAAAATATTTCGGGTGTAAATAATGTTGACGCGAATAAAGAAATGGCTGAATTAGCTAAAAATCAATTGTTATTCAGATTCAGTTCAAAGAAAATAAACGCTCATTTTGGAGCAATACAAAATGTAATAAGGGGAGGTAGATAATGAAGATTGGACCGAACTTTAATTCTTTTAATATAAGTGCCAACGGAATGGGTGTACAAAAGAAAAGAATGGATCTTGTTGCTGAAAATATAGCAAATACAGGAACTACAAAAACGGAAGATGGTTCTGCTTACAAAAGAAAATTTTTGAGTATCAGTTATAAAGATACTTTAGGAAACTCCAACGGAATTGCCCAGACTTCGTTAAAGTTACGAACAAGAAACGCTGACCATATGGAACTTGGAAATGTAAACGGAAAAGATAACACTGCTGGTTCTGCTTTAAGTTCAGAAATTTTTGAAGATGATTCTGCCGGTGAAGTTCAGTATATGCCGGATCATCCCGATGCAGACGCCGAAGGATATGTGAAAATGCCCAATGTAAATGTTGTAACTGAAATGGTTGATATGATTGCAGCAACTCGTAACTATGAAGCAAACTTAACTGCATTTAATGCGGCTAAACAATTAGCAAAAGATTCGTTGGAGATATAGATTATGAGAATTGGTACAAATGCGGTTGGTAATTATAGTCCGTACGGAATTAGCAGTACAAAACCAGTAGTAAAATCAGAGCAAACTGCAAACATACAAGAAAGCAATAAAGTTGATAATAAAAATAAAATTTCACAAGAAGAAAAAAAATATTTCGCAAAGCTGTATCCGCAAAATAAAAATGAAATAATAGATTATCACTTTTACCAGAACTCTGGTAAGATGGGTGGTGTTTCAGTCGGATCATTGTTCGACAGGAGAGGTTAAAATGAAGATTGGTGATATTAAAGGATTTAATCCTCAACTAGCAAAACTAACAGAAATTAATAAATCGAAAGATGATTCTTTTGGCGAAATGTTTACAGATTTTGTAAAGGGTGTAAACGGAGACCAAAAAGATTCTATAAAAATGACAGAAGATTTTATTACAGGGAAAGATGTAGAATTACATGAAGTAATGGTATCGAGCCAGAAGGCTAAAACTAGTTTGGATCTCTTAATGGAATTAAGGAACAAATCCCTTGATATGTATAATGAACTAACTAGGATGCAATAAAAGTGGCTGACAATAATAAAAACCTTTTAGGCAGTTATTTCGAAGTATTTAAAAAATTATCGATGCAGCAGAAACTCTTTATAGGAGGGGTTTTTGTAGTGATGATAATTTTACTTGGTTTTATTTTTCTGATGGTTAACGAACCAAGTTATACAACACTCTATTCTAATTTAGCAATGGAGGATGCTTCAAAAGTTGTTGAGCATCTCGAAGCAAATAAAATTTCGTATAAGTTAGAGAAAGAGGGAACAACAATAAAAGTTCCGAAGGATAAAATTTATTCTGCCCGATTAGATCTTGCTGCACAGGGAATTCCAACTTCGGGTGTTGTTGGTTATGAAATATTTGATCAGAACACTATGGGAATGTCTGAGTTTATGCAGAAGATAAATCTTAAAAGAGCTTTAGAAGGCGAACTTTCTAAAACTATAATTCAGCAGCAGGGAATTTCGAGCGCACGGGTTCATATAGTATTTCCGGAAAGGGCAATATTCAAAGAAGATCAGAAAGAACCGTCCGCCTCGGTAGTTTTACAACTGGCATCAAATACCGGACTTAACCAGGATAACATAATGGCTATAAAACATTTAGTAGCAAGCAGTGTTGAAGGTTTGGCGCCGGGAAGAATAACAATAGTTGATTCAAAAGGTAAATTGTTATCCGAAATTGAAGAGGAAGGTTCACTTACAATAAGAAGCGGAAAGCAGTACGAAATAAAAAGTAAAGTGGAAAGTTATCTTTCCGGTAAAGCACAAAAAATGCTTGATAACGTTTTGGGTTATGGAAATTCAATTGTAGAAGTTAATGTTGATCTGGACTTTAAGAGAATTGATAGAACCGCCGAAATAGTTGATCCTGAATCGCAGACAGCTATAAGTGAGCAGACAGTTAAACAGGAAAGCGGCGGAACAACTATTAGCGATTCTACTGCTTCTAATAGCCAGAATGTTGTAACAAATTATGAATTCAGTAAAACAATTGAGCGTGTTATTGATGACGCCGGTAATATAAAAAGAGTTACAGTTGCCGCGGTTATAAATGGCGTTACAATACGTGATACTACGAATGGACAAAATATTACAACTGTTGAACCAAGAAGTGAGGAACAGCTTCAAAAATTAGAACAGATAATTAGACAGGCTGTTGGAATTGATGATACAAGAAACGATCAGATTCAGGTTGTAAGTATTCCCTTTGAAACAGATAAATATGAAGAGCAAATAGTTGAAGCATCCCCAATAGATAATATTGATGAATGGTCAAACTTAATTCTAATACTGGTTTCTATTGGCGCCGCGTTATTTATACTAAAAAGTTTACTAACCAGACTTAAAAATGAAAAAATTATTGTCGGAACACTCGGTTATCAGGATCAGTCTTTTGGCGATTTGCAGCAAAGACCGCCATCAGCATTAAATGAAAACGGTGTTATTGATAAATCTTTGTTAGAAAGTAAAAAACAGCAGCTTATAGATGTTGGCAATTTTGAAGACGAAATATCTGAAGTTGCCCAGCTAAAAAAAATGAAAAAAGAAAAAATAGTTAATTATGTTACCAAAAATCCTAATGAAGCAGCAAAATTAATAAATTCATGGTTGAGAGAAGATGAGTACTAATCAAATAGCACAAGGCGGTGGAGATTTATCTCTTCAGGATTTAACCGGAGTTCAGAAATCAGCTTTACTATTAATTGCACTGGATGTGGATTCAGCATCTGAAGTATTAAAACAATTAGATGCGGTTGATGTAGAAAAAATATCGGCAGAAATTACCCAGGTTCGCAACATCCCTACAAATGTTATTACAGAAGTGTTAGATGATTTTCATAGTATGATAACAGCGCAGGAGTATGTTCTTGAAGGTGGTGTTGATTATGCGCAGCAGGTTTTGGAAAAATCATTTGGTATTGCAAAAGCTACAGAAATTATTGATAAAGTAAAAAGTCTTACAACTCTTCACGGATTTGATGTACTTAAAAAAGCCGATTCAGTTCAGTTAGTAAACTTTTTGAATAAAGAACATCCGCAGACAATTGCTTTAATTCTTTCGCATTTAAATCCTGACCAGACAGCTGATGCTATAAAAGAGCTGCCCGATGATTTAAGAAGTGATGTAGCATACAGAATAGCTACACTTGGAAAGATTGCGCCACAGACTTTAAAGCAAATTGAAAGAGTGGTTGATGATCTTGCCGGATTTTCAATTAATCAGACTACTCAGAAACTTGGCGGTACAAAAACACTTGCCGGCATTCTTAATAGAACACCAGTTGGCGTAAGTAAAGAAATTATTGCCGAAATTTTGGAAAAAGATGAAGACGTAGCTTACGAAATTAAACGTCTTATGTTCCTTTTCGAAGATATTATTCACATTCAGGATAAAGATATTCAAAGAATTCTTAAAGAAGTTGATAGAAAAGATCTTGCATTCTCACTAAAAGTATCGGAAGAAAACGTTCGCGACAAAGTATTTAGAAATATGTCTGAAAGAGCTGCGGATCTATTAAAAGAAGAACTGCAATTTATGGGTCCAGTAAAACTTAAAGAAGTTGAAGGCGCGCAGGCAAGAGTTGTGGATGTAATTAAACGACTTGAGGAACAGGAAGAGATAACTATAAATATGGGCGGAGGCAGCGAAGAAGTTTATGTCTAATTCTGTTAAGCTAAAAGTTAAAGCAAAAAGAATTAAAGCTCATGTGCCTGATGAAGGCAGCATTATTTATGAATATAATGATGAGGCTCAACAATTTGAAGCTGATAAACAACAGGATCTGGTTAAACAAAAAGAAGTTGAATTAGAAGAAGAAATGAAACTGAGATATGAGACTGGTTTCTCTGAAGGATTTTCCGAGGCAAAATCGGAATTGGAAAAAGAATTTGCTGCCCAGCTTGTTCAAAAATCTAAAGAATATTATAACGTGCTTGCTGGTTTTGAAGGAACACTTTTAGAATATGAAGAAGCATTTAATGAAATAGTTCTAAAGGCTTCATTAAAGATTGCCGAAAAGATAATTAAAAGAGAAGTTGAAAATAAAAGTGTAATTGAAGAAACTTTAAAAGATGCATCATCAAAAGTATTAGGCGCAAATAATGTAATTATAAAAATCCACCCGACTGACCATGAGATTCTTGAGGATGAAGAGAAAGCAAAGATTATAGAACAAAAATTTACAAGAATAAGATTTGAAGAAGATGCCAGTATACCAGTCGGTGGATGTTTAATTGAAACTGAAATTGGAAATGTTGACGCACGCATTAATTCGCAGATTGAAGAAATATCGAAACAGTTAGAATTAAAATTGCTAGATAAGTAAAATGGAAATAGCAAAATCATATATCGCCAAATTCACATCGGTTATTGATAACACAGATGTTATTAGGCTTAATGGAAAAGTTACAGATGTAATTGGACTTATAATTGTATCAATTGGCCCAAACGTAGCATTAGGTGAAGTTTGTTCCATTGTTGCAAAAAATGGAAGAGAAGTCTGTAAATCTGAAGTAGTTGGTTTTAAAGATGGTAAAGTTTTATCAATTGCGTTAGGTGAAGTAGAAAATATTTCTCCGGCTTGCGAAATTGTTGCCAGCGGCGAAAGTTTTAAAATTGGAGTTGGTGATCAATTACTGGGGCGGGTTATAGACGGAATGGGAATTCCGATTGATAGCAAAGGCGAATTAGAGTTTTCGCATTACAGAAACATTTATAGAGAAGCTCCAAATCCTCTGGAGAGAAAACGAATTACCGAACCGCTTCAGACTGGTGTTAGATCGATAGACGGATTGTTAACAACCGGAAAAGGACAGCGTGTAGGCATCTTTGCTGGTAGTGGTGTTGGTAAAAGTGTTACACTTGGCATGATTGCCAGAAATACAAATGCCGATGTTAGTGTTATTGTTTTAATTGGTGAACGCGGTCGTGAAGTAAGAGAGTTTATTGAAAAAGATTTAGGTTCGGAAGGCTTGAAAAGATCGGTTGTAGTTGTGGCTACAAGTGATAAGCCCGCATTAGCCAGAATTAAAGGAGCTTATATTGGAACAACCATTGCAGAGTATTTTCGCGATGAAGGAAAAGATGTTGTGCTAATGATGGATTCAGTTACAAGATTTGCAATGGCACAACGGGAAGTCGGGTTAAGTATTGGAGAACCACCAACTACCAAAGGATACACGCCTTCGGTATTTGCAATGCTTCCAAGACTGCTCGAAAGAGCCGGTACTTCAAGTATTGGTACTATAACCGGGTTTTATACAGTACTGGTTGATGGCGATGATATGACTGAACCAATTGCGGATGCTGTTAGAGCAATTTTAGACGGGCACTTTGTATTATCCAGAAAGCTGGCAAACAAAGGACAATTCCCGGCACTGGATCCGTTGCAGAGTGTTAGTCGTGTTATGCCGGATATTGTAAGTGAAGATCATAGATTAAGAGCTGTAACATTTAATGAAATTTTGTCTACTTACAATGAAGCAGAAGACCTAATAAATATTGGTGCTTATGTAAAAGGAAGTAATCCTGAAATTGATCATGCTTTAACAAAAATAAATTATTTAAGAATATTCTTGCGTCAGGATATGAAAGAAAGATCAACCTTCGAAGATGCAGTTCAAAAATTAAATTCAATAATTGAAAAGCCTCTTGTGTAATTTATGGCAAAGTTTAAGTATAAATATGAATCGCTGAAGAGAATTAAAGAAGCTCTCGAAAAGAAAGTACAAAGGGAAATAAATGTTATTGATATAGATATTAGGCGCTGTGAGAATGAAGTTGTTGGTATGAACGGCAAAAAAACTGAACAAAAAGAAAAAATGTACGCGAAAAAAAATCTAAAAAATTCTGAACTGCAATTCCTTAATAATTTTATGAATTATATGGATGGCCAGATTAGGCAGAAGAAAGAAGAGATTACCCGCTTAAATAGGAGTCGGGAACATAAATTATTAGAACTGATTGAAAAGAGTAAAGAACTTAAAGTTTTTTCAGTATTAGAAGAAAAACATTTAGAGCAGTTTACTTATGAACAGAATAAAATTGAGCAGAATGAGCTTGATGAAATTGCATCTAAGAAAATTACTAAGGAAGGTGAATAGTGGGAAATAAAATGGTTTATATATTTGTGTTTTTTATGACCTTCTTAGGTATTTCGGGAACTTTATATTTTTTGAATGATAATTTTACAAATATTTTTGAATTCGATTTTTCTCCGGCTCCCGATATAAAATTAAGAAATCACAGAATGAAATTGAAACTGGATAGTCTTAATGAATACTATACGAGAACAAAAATTGATACTTTCTACATTTACAATGACACTTCTTTAGTTTCAAAAAACAATAATGCCATTGTTGATAATGAAAGATTAAGATTTGAATTAAGTACAAAAGAAGAATTTATAGCTGATTTAGAAAAACAAATTATTGCTAAAGATGATACCATTCAGCAGGTAAGTGTTGAGCTGGAAGGTCTAAAAACAGAAGGCAATGAAGAGAATAAAGAAGATCATGATAAGTGGTTAAAATCGACAGTGAAACTGTTCGAAAAGATGGACGCAAAAAAAGCCGCTAAAATAATTGAAACTTATTCCGATAATATTGCCAAAGAGATAATCTACTCGATGAAAAATAAAAATGCAGCCGAGATTTTGTCTCTACTTAATCCTGAAAAAGTAACTAAATTGACAGGAAACTGAAATGTTCTTTAATCCTTTATTTCTGCAGAATGTTGGTAATGCAGAAGGAAACGTATTACTGAAACCACAAAAAACAAATGGTTCGGGATATCTTTTCTCAGATATTATCAACGTGCAAGCTAAATCCGAAGAAGGTACGATACTGGCCGCGGATTTATTACCTGGTACAACCGGGACTGCACAAACAGAAGGGGATGTTACTGTTCTGGAAAATATGCTAAAAAATATTGCGGAAGGTTTAGTAGGCATATTTCAAAATCAAGAAGGAACAGAAACCCCTAAAATAAGCAAGGGATTGCAGAATTTACAGGACGGAAACCTCACTGATAAAGAGTTAACAAAGTTAATTTCATTTCTTGTTGGAATTAAAAGCAGTTTAATTTCTAATGAGAATACTGAAGTTAATAAAGACTCTTCTAATAAAAAATTACAATCAAATAATATTGATCTTTCTACAATGAATGATTTGCTTGGAAGTGGAAAGACTTTATCCATTGTCTTTGGCAGCGAATCGCAATCATTAAAGATAGATATACAGCGTGTAGAATCAGGTGTAAAAGGCAGTTCAGCTTTTAAAGTTAAACTAAATGTATCTGAAAACACTAACGATCTGCAGGCTGCTCAATATTCTAACGCAAAATCCTTTTTTATTGTTAAAGTTGATATGGGAACCGGAAGTACAAATGCTAATAAAACTTTATACAGTTCTGTAAGCAAAGAGCTTCCGGCTATGTTTAAAACAGATACGGCTGTTAAAAAAACTGCCTCGGTAAAACCTCAACAGGAAACTGGTTCCATTTCTAATAAAAATATAAATAATCAGAGTGTTACAGCAACTGCCGATCTGTCTAAAAATATAGTTACAGATCAAACTCCAGTGTTAAAGCACCTAAAACCGGAATTTAGTAATAATGTTTTAAACCCAGAGAAATTTGTAACACACAGCACATCAGCAAAAGATCTGCAGACAGTTCAGAATCCATCGGATGCAAAACATGTTGCCATGGACTCAAAAGATGTTCAGTTGAAAGAAATAGTTAAAGAAGTTTCTAATCCTAAAACTGTCGTCGGGCAAAAAGATATTACAAAGACTAAAGCAGAAAGCAGTAATGTTAAAACCGGATCTGTAAAACCTGAAGTAGTTTCTAAACAAGTTGTTGATCAAAATAATGTAGTTCCAAAGATTAGTACAAATGTAAAAGAAAATAAAGTTGAAATAAGTCAGGCAGATATTAGGAAAAATGTAATTGTTAACGCAGGGCCGGAAAAAGATATTACAAAGACTGAAGTAGAAAGCAGTAATGTTAAAACCGGATCTGTAAAACCTGAAGTAGTTTCTAAACAAGTTGTTGATCAAAATAATGTAG
>JAEINS010000040.1 GCA_016342755.1 Melioribacteraceae bacterium
TTTTATGATAATTGAGCAATTAAAAATGGGGGTAATGAATATGTTATATATGGAAATTAGTACTTGGGAACCAGAAAGTCGTGATCTCATACTTGAACATTTTAAAGAAATAAAAATGCCTGCAGGGATAAAAGTCCACAATCAATGGGTCGATCTTACAGGAGGCAGATTTTTTATATTATATGAGTGCGACGATGCAGAGGCTTTTGCAACATTCAACCTCCCATGGTCAGATGTGTGCTACATTGAAACTGTTCCTGTAATGGGATCGACCGAGTTCATGTCAATAATGAGCAAAAAGGAATGAATCTCCTGTTTTCAGGGGATTATTTTTATTTCTTTTTCCTCCTGTCCTAAGAATAAGTTAATAGGTCCAACAGGGAATGCTTTTGTTGGATATCCGTAAACAAAATTGCCTTCACTGTCTGAAACGATTGTTTGTGAAGCTTTGATTTTCAATAGAACATTTTCTACACTTTCAGTATCTCCATTTATGATTATATCATAGTTTCCTGAAGGAACATCTTTGTCAATGTATATCGCCCGCCCATTTTCAGCTTCTCTGTACTGCTTAAAAGGCATAAGCATTCGAACCGTAAAGGTCATATTCTTGACATCATATGCCTCGACATGGAATTCGTTTGGTATTGAATTAATCGCCACATCATCAAACCTGTGTTCATATCTATTATCATTAACAGGAATTGACATCTCAAAATTAACATCCAATTTTATACTTTTATCAGGTTTAGTTTTACCTGAAATCATTAGCTCCTCGCCTTGCTTTAATTGAATAGAAGATACATCCCATTCAATTATATCCCCATGAGAGATTTCAGGAACTTGCCTATAGAACAATGAATTTATTTTTTTGATGATCGTAAGGAATAAATTATAATCTTCTTTGCTCGTGATGATCCCCCCATGCTTTATTGATCCCCACAAGTAGCTAGGATCATACATTTCTGCATTTATCCAAATAAATTTCTAGCTTCATGTGCTGATCTCCATGCAATTTTCAAAAACAGTAGCAGAAAGATAGCAGAAAAGTTTAGACAAACTAATAAATTCAGATCCCACCAAATTCCACCATTGGTTTATACAATTATATTAAAATGTATACTATTTAGATTTATTGAGAAGTTGTAAACTTAACCTTTTGTTTGTCTAATTTGAAGTTATAAATGCAATAATTCTTTTCTTTTTCGACTTCTGAAATCACTCCAAGAATCAGGTCACATCACAAAAGCTGACCTTCCACTACCTTTTATTTTTATCCCCTCATGCTCCAGAAGCAGGATCTTGTTTTCCAGACCACTTGAGAATCCGGTAAGCTTTCCTGAAGAACCGATAACCCGATGACACGGAATTATCATAAGTATAGGATTTGCACCGATAGCACCACCTACCGCCCGCACAGCTTTCGGCTTACCGATCATTTCTGCAACATTTGCATAGGTCAAAGTCTTTCCAAACGGTATTTTTGTGAGGGTATGCCATACCAGCTTCTGAAAGGAAGTGCCTTCGGGAGACAATCTTATCTCAAACTCTTTCAAATTACCTTTAAAATATTCTCCTAATTGTTCTTTAACATCTGAAAAAAGAACTTCATCACGAATCCAGTCTGAAGGAATGACAAGGTCAGTCTTACCTTTAAGCAGACATAACCTTTTCAAGCCGTCATTGTCGCCTGCGATAAGGAGTTCACCCACAAGGCCTGTTTGCATTAGATCGTAGTACATGTTCATTTATTTGTTATTTGTATTATATAGACACATATCAATCAAACCATCCCCTGACTGCAAATGTGGTTGCTGCCACCATCAGACCGAAAATGCCTGCCAAAAGGAAAACTGTTTGCAGACCGAAGTATAGCAGTACCACACCCAGCAACACCGGTGCAGCGCTCTGTCCCACATATTTCATGGTATTATGAATGGAAAGAACACCACCTCTTGACCTTGCAGGTGATATCTGTATGATCTGAGAATCAATACTGGCCTGTGCAAGACCGAAACCTCCACCGAAGAAAAGAAGCAACAGAAACAGGACCGGAAGCTGAGTATTTAGAGAGATGAGAAATATAGGCAAACCCATAAAGATAAAACCGGACCCTATGAGCAATGGAAGCGATAGCCTTGCTGCAAGCTTCTTTATGCTGGAAGCGACCAGAATGATAGCAAACCCCTGAATAGAGAGCACAAGTCCTGCTTCCTTTGCAGCGAACCCGAACACTTCCTTCAGCATGAACGGGATGTAGACCACGATTGAGAATAGCAGGAAGAAGATAGCGAAGCTTAAGAATACAGTATAGGCAATTCTCTTATCCTTCAATGCCCGAAGTGCTTCGCCAAGCCCTTTGGCATTTTCATGGCGATTATCATCTTTTGTTTCTGGGAGGAACATCCACACCAGAAGGGCAAATGGTAGTGAGAGGACGTAGAACAGGAAAGGATAGTTCCAGCCCACTGTGGCCAGCCCTCCACCTATGAGAGGTGCTGTAACAGAACCAATGGCTATAGCCATACTTATCCTGCCCATGGATTGAACACGGTCAAGCCCTTCATAGACATCACCTATTACCAGCATTATCAATGACATCATACCGGCTATACCCACACCCTGAACGAACCTCAGGACAAGCAACGTTTCAAGATCGGTAGCAAAGAAGCTGAAAAGCCCCATCATACCATTGAGAACAAGACAGGGTACAAGAATGGTCTTCCTATTTATCCTGTCCACGAAATGACCAATTACCAGCGAAAAGATGGCTGTGGAAATGGTATATACGGTCATCAACTGTGCAACTTCGTGGGGCATCCTGCCAAGTGGCCCCACCATCTGCGGAAGGACAGGAGCAAGTATGGCACCACCCGCCATTGCAAAAAAGGCAGTTGCTGCAAGGAATGCAAGGTGATAGGGTTTGAATTCCATTTTTAAGAGTCCTTGGAGAATTTGGTCTTAGAGATGAGATGATGTGTAATTAATTGTACCGTACGACCAATTAAAAAGAGAAGAGGGAAAACAAAAAGGAGATACTTGTCGAAGACTGAAAGTAAATATAATTTTGACCGATAAAAAATCATTGATCATACATATCTTTAATCAAAGATAGAAAGCGATCAATGCAGACACAAAGAAGAAGAAGATAAAAGATAGTAAATGCCGTTTGAAAAGTACATGAAATAATTCACATCGAATTTAAAGGGCGTATCTCATTATTAGGATCGGAACTGTCAATAGAATTATATAGTAATGTGGTATAATTGTGCTAAAGTTTATAGATATGATGAAAGTGATTAATTTACACATAAATATATAGTAACAGAAAAAAAGGAATGTTTGTACATGCTTTCAGTCATAATTCCAGCATACAACGAAGGGCATCATATACACGACAATTTATTAGAAATTAATGATGAACTGAGGACTTTTTGTGATAGCTTTGAAATTATATTTGTCAACGATGGCAGCACTGACCATACATTAGTAGAGGCAAAAAGGGCTGCTGAAAAGACAGATAATATAAAGATAATCTCCTATACCGATAATCAAGGAAAGGGAAACGCTACAATAGAAGGTTACAAAGTTGCATCCAAAGGATTTATCAGCATTCTTGATGCTGATCTTGACATCCCACCAAAACAGATCGAACCATTGCTAAAAAAAATCTCCGAAACGGGTGCCGATTTTGTGATCCAATCGAAACGACACCCCCATAGCAATGTGAAAGGTTTTCCCATCAAAAGACAATTTTTAAGCCGATCATACAATTTACTGATCAAACTGTTGTTCGATCTACCTGTTTCTGATACACAGGTCGGGGTTAAACTCTATCGCAAAGATGTTGTGAACACGATCATGCCAAAGTTGTTGGTTAAACGATATGCAGCAGATGTTGAACAGATCGTTCTCGCACACAAACATGGTTATAAGATCGAGGAATGTCCTGTACAAATTGATTTCGACCCAGAAGGGGACCGAATGAGATTGAAGGACATATTAAATATTGCAGTCGATACAGCTGCGATCTACTATAGGTTGAATATTTTGAGATATTACGATAGTGACGAAATTGCCGTACAATGCCATATAGAAGAGAAAGGTATTGCAGGACAAAACATAATTCCCGAGCAGGAGAGTATAATTTGAAAGTAATAATACCAGTCGCTGGGACTGGAAAACGCCTTTACCCCCATACTTTTACAAAACCCAAACCGATGGTATATATTGCAGGGAAACCTGTGATAGGACATATTCTGGATCGGATGATCGACTTGGAACCTGAGGAGATCATTCTGGTGGTGGGCTACAGAAAAGAGCAGATTATCTCATATGTGGATAGGAATTATTCAGACATATTCAAGATCACTTATGTAGAGCAAAACCATCAGCTTGGATTAGGGCACTCTATTTATGTAGCAAAGGATGAAGTGGGCGATTCTCCCATCATGATAACCCTAGGAGATATGATATTCAAGGCTGGATATCTTGATTTTTATCAGAAGCATTTTAAAAACGGTAATTGCGCCGGTTCGATTGGTGTATGGGAAGTAGATGTACCTGAAAAATACGGTATTGTGGAACTGGATGAGGAATGCATATCCAAAATGGTGGAAAAACCCAAAGAGCCTACATCAAACCTAGGAATTGCAGGCGTATATTTCTTAAAAGAACCTTCTGTATTATTTGACATACTTGAGAAGATGGTAAATGAACATACCGAGAATGAGATCCAGCTTACGGATGCATTACAAGGTATGGTTAGTAATGACCATCGATTGAAACATTTCTATGTATCCAGCTGGTATGATTGTGGTCATTCGACTTCCCTTTTAGAAACCAATAAGGTTTTACTGGATGAATCGCATGAGAAAAAACAGCGTATGGGCCTACCAGAAATACAGGCTACTGGATCATGTGTGACAAAAGAATGCAATTGTAACCTTAACACAAAGGACTCTGTCATTATTGAACCTGTTTCAATCGGTAATGGAGTTATCATTACAAATTCCGTAATAGGACCGCATGTATCCATCGCTGACAATTCCAATATAGATGGTTCCATCGTAGCGAACAGCATTATTGGTTCAAGCTCTAGCATAAAGAGTGTGAATTTGTGGTCATCGATCATAGGCGACGATGTAAATGTGAATGGCAAACATAATTCGTTTAATATTGGGGATGCCTCGTCTATCGAATTATAACGGAGGTACAAAGTGAACGATATTCCTTTTGTTTCCATAATAATCCCTGTAAGGGAGATCAATGATTATATAAGAGAATCTATACCGTACATTCTAAATCTTGATTATAAGAACTTTGAAGTATTGATCTTTCCAGATGGAGACTCTCACGAGGTATTTGATAAAACCAGAATAATTCCTACTGGAAAAATGGGGCCTGCCGAAAAAAGGGATATGGCCTTGAAATATGCCAAAGGAGAAATATTTGCATTTCTTGACGATGATGCATATCCTGAACGTGATTGGTTAGACCATGTAGTGAATAATTTCAACGAACCAGATGTGGCAGCTGTTGGTGGTCCTGCAGTTACTCCTGAAGATGATAGCATCGCTCAAAAAGCATCAGGACTAGTATTTGAAAGTTTGATGGGTGGAGGAAATAACAGATATAGGTATATTCCATGCAAGGATAAATTTGATGTGGATGATTTTCCCACCGTGAATTTCAGCATTTGCAGAGATGTTTTTGAGGAACTGGCAGGATTTGATACTGTTTACTGGCCAGGAGAGGATACCAAACTCTGTCTGGACATTGTCCACGGATTAGGTAAAAGAATCGTATATGAACCAAAAGCGGTGGTATACCACCATCGTCGAAAGGTGTTCAGGCAGCATCTCAAGCAGATTAGCAGTTATGCATTACATAGGGGATATTTTGTCAAGAAATATCCGGAAACATCTCTTAGAATTGGGTATTTTATACCAAGCATGTTCCTTGTATATCTGGTCACTTCATTATTTTTGTTTTTCTGGTATCCGATCATATTGGCACCCATGGGATTATACGTTATTTTGTTAGGTTTGACCATGGGAAATACCGTGTACAGATATGGAAATCTCGGACTAGGTTTACTTACCGGAATGAGCATATTTCTGACACATGTTTTTTACGGATTTTATTTTTTAAAAGGTATAGCTGCGAGGAGGCTTGAGCGATGAAAATATGTGTGGGTTATCCCCCGCTTGAAAGTGATAAGGGTACTCCCTTATTGAGTCAGAACAGGCAGTTCCAATGGTTCAACAAACCTACATACATCTATCCGATGATTCCAGCTTATGCTGCAACATTATTGAAGGAAAACGGATATGATGTGGTCTGGGCTGATGGAATCGCTGAACAGCTCAGTTATGAGGAGTGGATTCCTTGCTGTGAGGGAGTGGACATTCTGGCACTGGAAACGAAAACACCAGTAGTCAAGCAACACTGGAAGATCATTGACGATCTCAAAACCCGTTATCCGAATATGGCAGTGGTCCTGATGGGAGATCATGTGACTGCATTGCCAGAAGAATCAATGAAGAACTCCAGGGTAGATTTCATACTGACAGGTGGTGATTATGATTTTCTTCTGCTGAGCATTGCAGACCATCTTTTATATGGAAATAAACTGGAACCCGGCATCTGGTACAAGGAAGAAGGTTCAATAGTAAATACAGGAAAATTCGAACTGAACCATGATCTTAACACACTGCCGTTAATTGATCGCGACCTCACACGCTGGGAACTGTACAGTGTTCACAACGGGAACTTCACATCAACCCCAGGCACGTACACAATGGTAGGCCGGGATTGTTGGTACCACAAATGCAGATTCTGTTCATGGACCACTACATATCCGAATTTCAGGACGAGAAGCCCCGAAAGTTTGCTGGATGAGATTGGGATGCTCATCGAGCAGTATGGTGTGAAAAGCATCATGGATGATACTGGTACGTTCCCTGTGGGCCAGTGGCTCAGGACGTTCTGCACAGGAATGATCGAGCGCGGGTACAACAAAAAGGTAGAGATACACTGTAATATGCGAGTGAACGCACTCACAGAGGAAGATTACAAACTCATGGGCAAAGCTGGATTCCGATTCTTGCTGGTTGGAATGGAATCTGCAAACCAACAGACACTTGACAGGCTTGATAAGGGCATCAAGGTAGAGGATGTAGCCTCTGCATGCAAGATGGCTAAAGAAGCAGGCCTTAATCCGCATCTGACAGTGATGATGGGCCATCCATGGGAAACAAAGGAAGATGCCCAGAACACGATCAATCTGGCAAAGCATATCTTCAAAAAGGGGTGGGCAGACACCCTACAGGGTACAATTATGGTCCCATATCCAGGTACACCGCTGTTCGATGAATGTAAGGAGAATGGCTGGTTAAGGACAGAGGATTGGGATGAGTATGATATGCGTCAGCCAATTATGAAATGCCCCATGACTGATGAGGACATAAAAGAACTGACACAGCAACTCTACAAGATATTCCTCAGCCCGAACTATATTTTTAGAAAACTTGTCTCAATTAGAACTATGGATGATCTGAAGTTTATAAAAAGAGGAATTCGGTCTGTGGTCGGACACCTTACGGATTTCTCCAACAATAAAAAAACATGTGATTGATATGGAAATAGATAATTGCCACCATGAATGGGATTTTACTCAAAACGAATACCTACCTGTGGTTGAATCGATCAAGAAACATCATGCTTGCAACGAGTGTGGTCTTATCAATAACCATCCCCAAAAAACACAACTTAAAACAGGGAAACTGATCGCCATGATTAAAGAAATGTTCGAGAAGAATAACGTCCCGCGGGGGCAAATACGTGATCACACTGAGAATATCAAACAAATGAAACGAGATGGAGCTAATGATCATGCTATCATTTATACAATTATGTCAAAAGTTTGTCATCGATATAACCCCGATGCCGAATACAGTAGGTGAGATTGAATGAGAACGTTAGTTACTGGAGGAGCAGGATTCATGCCTTCGCATATGTGCGACCTGCTGCTCTCAAAAGGACACGAGGTCGTATGCGTGGACAACCTTGTCACCGGCAACATGGATAACATCGCACACTGCATGGAAGACAAGGATAATTTCACATTCATCAGCCACGACATATCAGAACCCCTCTTCCTTGACGAAGATATAGATTACATCTTCCACATGGCTAGCCCTGCAAGTCCGGTCGACTATCTGGAGCTGCCCATACAGACATTAAAAGTAGGAGCCCTTGGAACCTACAATATGCTTGGCCTCGCCAAGGAAAAAGGAGCACGCATCCTCCTCGCATCCACATCAGAGGTCTACGGCGATCCCCTAGTAAATCCACAGCCAGAAGAGTACTGGGGCAACGTGAACACCATAGGCCCAAGAGGTGTTTACGACGAAGCAAAACGATATGCTGAGGCGATCACCATGGCATATCACCGCTACCATAACATGGATACCCGCATTGTACGCATCTTCAATACCTATGGACCCAGGATGCGTGGAAATGATGGCAGGGTAGTCCCCAATTTTGTCAACCAGGCCCTTAAAGGAGAAGACATAACCGTTTATGGTGACGGTTCGCAGACACGATCGTTCTGCTACGTGTCAGATGAGGTCGAAGGAATATATCGACTCATGATGTCCGATTATTGCGAACCTGTGAACATTGGTAACCCCGATGAGAAATCTGTATTGGAATTTGCAGAAACTGTGATCGAAATGACCGGAAGCAGTTCAAATATCATATTCTGTGATCTTCCCCAGGACGACCCTAAGGTAAGAAGACCAGATATCACAAAAGCAAAGAAGATACTTGGTTGGGAACCAAAAGTTGATCTGCGAGATGGAATGGAGAAGACATTTGAGTATTTTAAGTCGGTGAACAGACTAGGCTAATACCCGGAGGAACTTTGAGTTGTATATTTGATAGTTCCTGTTATGGACTATAATATACAACTTTGTATTTGCAAGCACCATGAAGAAACATGGATTGCTTGTTGAAGCGGAAGCTATCTTTGAATTAGAATGTAGCTTCTGATAATTAGATAAGATAATAGAGATTACAACATGATGCCCAAATGGCATATACTTGCATCCACAACCCTTGCAGTAGTCATCTTCACGATCACAAATTCATTCACTGCAGCAGTCGCATGCTTTATATCCGGTACTGTTATCGATATCGATCACGTTTTTGATTATTATCTCTACTGTGGGCGTCTATCCTTGGATATCTCGGAAATCAGCGGGTTTTATCAGCATTATGGGAAGGTTATCGTGGTGTTGCACTCGTATGAATTGTTGTTTGTTGCGGTGATTGTGACATTTATCTTCCATGTGCATGTGCTGTTTATCGGTGTAGCGATTGGATTTGTGGGGCACATGTTGATGGATACATTCGCCTATGAAATGAAACCGCAGAGCTATTTTCTCTTGTATAGGATACGGAACGGGTTTAAGATTGAAAAATTGTGTAATCAGAAGCAATAAACTCTTATTTATTTAAAATTGAAGCATATCAAGGGAAGTAACAATATATGACTCTACCATCACTCTCAATTGTAATTCCAACATACAATTCATCCAGAACCCTTTCTGATTGCCTGCAGAGCATCCACGAACAGGATTACCCAAAAGACAAAATCGAAATCATAATTGCAGATGCAGGTTCTTCGGATGGTACGGTAGAGATTGCAAGAAAGTACACCGATAAAATCTATCCAAATCCCCTCAAAACTGGTGAGGCTGGAAAAGCTGTGGGAGTAAAGCATGCAACTGGTAAAATTATTGCACTAATCGATTCTGATAATATATTACCTGAAAATGATTGGCTTTTCCAGATGATTGTTCCGTTCTCAGATGCAGAAATTGTGGGTACAGAGCCATTGTATTATACATACAGGAAAGAAGATGGACTCATCACAAGATACTGTGCATTGATTGGAATGAATGACCCTTTGTGTATGTTCATGGGAAATTATGACAGGATGAACCTGATTACTGGTAAATGGACTGAAATGCCAGTTGATGAAGAGGATATGGGCGACTATCTTAAAGTAGGACTTGACGAAAAAAAACTCCCAACAATCGGAGCCAACGGATTCTTAATTAGAAAAGAAATACTTGATAACTGCTCCATTGGAGATTATCTTTTTGATATTGATGTAGTGTATGAACTTGTAATGCAAGGTCAAAATAAGTTTGCAAAAGTAAAAACTGGGATTGTACACATATTTTCAGGCACTATATCCACATTTATTAAAAAACAACGGCGTAGGATAAAGGATTACGGATATTACGAGAAGAAGGGGATTCGGAAGTATCCGTGGTCAACGTTGTCTAAGGGAAAGTTATTGAAATTTATTGTTTATACAATATTGGTATTCCCATTATTGGGACAAGCTGGACGAGGCTGGATTCAAAAAAAAGACATCGCATGGGTGTTTCACATCTTTGCTTGCTGGATAACTTTGATTGTTTATGGATATGAAAGTGTAAATAAATTGTTCAACTCAAAAATAGAAGATAGAGATAAGTGGTGAGAGAAGATGAAATTTATATTTACATCGAATTAAGATTGTGAGACTTGTGGCAATAAATTATTCAGTTAAATGTTTAAAAAATAAACACGCGAGTGGATATATTTTAAAAAAATTAAAGGAAAAGGATATGTAAAAATATGGCACAAAAAGAATTTGGGGCATTATATAATCAAAACTATTATTTAAACCAAGTAGAAGGTCATAGAGAATATTCTCGCGGGGATATGTAAAATAAATTTAAAACACTTCTGTCAATTTCAGATTTAAGCAGTAAAAATAAAATATTAGACATAGGATGTGGACGTGGAGACCTTTCATTTCATTTAGCTACCAATAAATTTAATTGTGTTGCTATCGATTTAAGTGACGATGCTATCAAATTATGCAAAGAAAATAAGTTATATGACGAATATGAAAAGTATTTGAAAATATACAAAATGGATTGTACACAATTAGAGTTTGAAGATGATTCTTTTGATTTAATATTTATGAGTGATATCGTAGAACACTTGTCAAAGAATGATTTGATAAAATCATTAAATGAAGCCAAGAGAGTACTAGCACTAAATGGACAACTTATTATACATACATCCCCAAATTCATTTATGACTCAACCACTCTTTTTTATATCAAATCTTTTTGGCTTAAAATGGAAAAGTCAAGAATATCATATAAATGAATTGAACTATTTCTCATTGAAAAAATATATGTCATCTTTTAGAAATTATGATAAATATATAGTATTAGAAAAGCAGAAAAAATTTTTTAAATTATTTCTTGAATACAGATCTCTATGTTGTAATTAACAAAGTAGATGCATAGATTGATAGCTAAAATAGAGGAAGACTTTGCAAGTCGATTAATTAATTGATGGAAGATCAAACCATGGAAAGTAAAAATATTTTATTGATTAGTCCATTTTTTAGACCAAATATAGGTGGAGTAGAATCAGCTTTAGATACTTTTTGTGATGTTTTAAGTAAAAAACGAAAAATATTTGTTGTAACTTATTCACCTCTAACAACAAAAGTAAAAAAATATAGTATTTATGAAAAGAATAAAAACTTACATATATACAGAATCCCATGGATTGGATTAAATCTATTTCCAAAGGTTGAAAAAATTCCAATTTTAGCTTTTTTGTATCTGACGCCAATATTATTCATCAGTTCTTTTGTTTTTTTGCTGTTTAGATCTCGTGATATAGATCTTATTGATTGCAGGGGTATAAATGGTGCGTTCATAGGGTTCTTATTAAAAAAGATATTTAAGAAGAAAACGGTAGTCACATTACATAGTATTTATGGGTTTGAATCAAATAAATTTGCAAAAATTGTAGCAACTATTTTAAAGTCATTTAATTTAGTTTTAACAACAACAACCCCCTCTTTAAATGAAGTTAAAAAATTAGGAATCAAAAAATGTCAAAAATATTCATATTGGGTAGATGAAGAAGTATTTATTCCAATTTCAAAGGATGAAGCAAAGAAAAAACTCAATATTCCTGATATATTTACAGTATTGTTTGTAGGTAGGTTGCTAGAAAAAAAAGGCATTCTTGATTTAATTGAAGCTGTTGAGGGGATGAAAACATCTATTTGTTTACTAATAATAGGTACTGGTGATTTGAAAGAAGATATCATTTTCAAAGCAGAACAAAATAATCAAATTAAATTTATAGGAACCATACTTAATACTAAATTGCCTCCATACTATTCAGCAGCAGACTTAACTGTTGTCCCTTCTAAATATGAAGAATTGTTTGGGAGAGTAATTATTGAATCGTTAGCTTGTGGAACTCCTGTCATTGGAACAAACGTAGGAGGTATTTCTGAAGTGTTATCATCCGATGTAGGACTGCTAATAAATCCAGGAAGTCAGAATATATCTCAGGCGATTTCCAAGTTGCAGGATAATAATATATTACTCAAAGACATGACCAAAAAAAGCCGGAATTATATACTAGAAAATTATAGTAAGAAAAACATATTATATATTGGTGATTTGTATGACAACATCATCTAAAAAAATATACATTTTATTTAATACACGACTCTCATTAAATGGCATGAGTGGCGGAGATCGAATCAATTTAGAGTTTATTAAATACTGGAATAATTTATGTGATTTATACATTCTTGGTACAAACTTAAATTATAATTTTTTAATTAAAAATAAAATTAAAATAAATGAACAGCAATTTATAGAATTTCCGGAATCCAAATTCACCCCACCACACAATTCTTTAAAAATAGTATTTATTTATCTGAAAAGGATTTTTTCATTTTTACGAAATTATAAAAAATATGATTTCTCGAATGGAGATTTATTGTACTCGTCCTCTGATTTGATTGCAGATTCAATTATTGCATGCTTTATTAAAATTAAAAATCCAAAAATAAAATGGGTTTCAGGACTGTATTTGATTGCACGAAATCCCTTTGTCGGATTCGAAAATCAAAAGTCTATTAAGATAAAAATACCCTCTCTCAATCTATTAGGGTTCTGGTTATTGCAGAAAATCAGTTTTTTTTGTATTTCAAGATATGCAGATGAAATTTGGGTTTTGAATAAGTTTGATAAAAAAATATTAGAAGAAAAAACCTTCGCAAAAATTCATGTTATAAACGGTGGTATTGACTTCAAAAAGATTGCAAGTATTCCTAAAAAAGAAATACAGCAATATGATGCGTCATTTGTTGGAAGGTTTCACCCTCAGAAGGGTATTTTTGATTTAATTAAAATATGGAAACTGGTGTGTGTAAGTAAACCTACCGCAAAATTATGTGTTATTGGAGATGGGCCAAAACCTTATGTGAATAAAATTAAGTCACTCATAAAAGAGAACAATTTGATGGATAATATTGAGTTACTGGGAACAGTATCGGGTGATGAGAAATTCTCATTAATTAAGTCAACTAAAATATTTGTATGCTCTAGTTTACATGAAAGTTGGGCTTTAGTTATTGCAGAGGCAATGGCTTGTAGCTTGCCGGTTATTTCTTATGATTTACCAATATATGAGGGAATCTATGAAAATAACATACTGAAGATTCCAGTCAGCGATATTAATCAATTCGCTGAAATGATACTGAAATTGCTTGATGATGCAGACTTGGCAGTGGATTTGGGTCAAAATGGTCAAAAGTTCATTGAAAAATATGATTGGAACAAAACCTCTGCAAGGGAATATGAACAGATTTTGGATTTGTGCAACGATAGATATGATACCTAATAAAAAAATTATGGCTTTTTTGAAAAGGGAAAACAATTTTGCTTTGATTATCTACATAACCTTGACTATTTTAATCTTGCGTAGTATATTACTTACTAATTACCGATTCGGTTTCAATCATGACTGGAATTTCCCATATACTACTTACGAATTAGAAACCTATGTAAATCACGCATTATATATATGGCGTAATACTAATATAGGAGCTCCCATAGTTTATCCTGCGCAATATTTACTACAATATTTACTCATGCCATTTTCCTACTTAGGATTCACTGGATCCACTATTATCAAAATTGTACTTTTTATACTTTTTGTGTCTAGTGGATATTTTATGTATTTATTAGTACGAAAATCATTTAAATTAGCTTATGTCCCTTCATTGGTTTCCGGAATATTTTATGCCACAACCCCAGTAATTTATAATAAATTTGTAGCAGGACATATACTTTATCTTGTTGGTTATGCGCTCTCACCGCTAATACTCACATTTGTAATAAAATATATAAATACTACTCGAATTAAATACTTAATATTAGCTGGACTTTTGGTTGCTTTTGCCTCTATTCAGATTCAGTTTAGCGTTATGTTGGTTAGTTTAGTTGTATTCTATAGTTATCTTGTAGCTAAAGTAAATCTGTCTGAAACAATCAAAATAACAGTACTCATAACTTTGATACCATTATTAGTTCACTCATTTTGGATTCTTCCCGGCGTAATTAATATTTCAAGTCTAACCGAGACTGTAAGCACAGCTTCAAATATTGGAAGTTTGAATTCATGGAGCACGTCCATAATTAATGCTTTTGGATTGATTGGGTATCGTTCTCATCATTTTTCAACAGCATTAGATGAATATAACTATAGATCAATTTGGAGTGTTCTATCGATTTTGATAATTATTTTAGTTTATAGTTCATTGATTATAACTAAAGATCGTGTACCATTATTTTTTGGGATTATCAGTATCATATCTTTAATATTCACAACTGCTTTGTTGCCGCCTTTTGCAAATATAGTTTCTTTTTTTTATTCAAGTTTCTCTGTATTTAATCTATTCAGAGAAGTGTATCATTTAACTTTTTTAATAAGCTTTTCTTATTCAGTAATGCTTGCCTATACTTTTCACAAAATATATAATTATAAAAAAGTTGTAAGTTATAAATTTATTTCCACCTTGATTCTAATTATTATGATTGCAGCTTACAATCCTTTTATTTATACAGGAAATTTAAATGGACAGGTTCAAGTATACAGTTTTGATGACAATGACCTCTCGCTTATGGATAAGTACCAAGAATCACCAGAAGATTATAGAGTTTTATATTTGCCAATGATTGAGCCTTTTAAATATAATAGTAGTAAATATAATGGTCTTGATCCAATTATTACTTATTCTAAAAAATCAAGCATGGGGAATGGTGTCAAATCTCAATATATAAGAGATATGGCATTGAATCTACATGGTGATACTTATGGAAATCTTGGCACTTCGTTAGATTTATTGTCTATTAAGTATATATTTTATCGCAATAATTATAAATCGGTTTTGCCGCATTATTTAAATAATGGTCAGTATACGGTTTATAACGAGGTACATGATATTCGCCCTATTTGGAGAAATGAAAATTTATATGAAACATTAGTAAATTTAGAAGAAATAAAAATCGTTGATGAAAATGAAAATATAATCGTATTTGAAAATAAAAACTACTTCCCTCATATATATACAATCCCTCGACTAAAAACTGTTGATTCAATTGAAGATTATCACCAAACTTTGAAGTCTAACAAATTACAAAATGAACAGCTAAATATTATTGTATTATCTCAGAATAAAAATAAAGTCATTCCTCAAGTGGACTCTTCCACCTACCCTAATATTTATTTCCAAAAATTGAATCCCACCAAATATAATGTAAAAATTGAAAACGCCAAAGAACCATTCTACCTTATATTCTCCGAAACATACCACCCCTCTTGGCAGATGTACATAACTACCGACACAATGCAATGCGAACCAATAACTATCTATGATACTGTAAACGTAACTGAATGTCAATCTGAATCAAAGTTCTTCAATTTCAATGATTTAAACCGAATTATTGACGAACCTATCTCCGAAGAGAATCATTTCGTTGTTGACACCTACGCCAATGCTTGGTACATTGATCCCCACAAGCTTGATACAGGCGAAAACTTCATTGCCACAATATATTATATGCCTCAAACATATTTTATAATCGGACTTGTTATATCTGGATTTACTATTTTTCTTTGCATGGCATATCTGCTACGAGATGAAAGAAAAAAATTGTACAAATTGATAAATAAAAGATTCAAATGATTTTAAATTGAAACATGATAAAATCTCTCTAAAACAGATGTTATTTAGATACTAAAATAGAGGAGAAATAATCTGCATGGAGCGATATGATGAATAAATTATCAAAAAAAAGAATTATTCTAATTTTCATCTTATTGATTATTAGCATGGGCCTTACCACGGCACAAACTGAAACTTATTCGGATGAATTTGATGATGTTGATGTAGCAAAATGGAATACAATGACATCACATAAATGGTATAGTACAAACGGAATGCTATCTTCTACTGGCAATAGAGCAGATTTAATTTTTAAACCATTTGAAGGAGAACAATATCTATGTGAAATTGATTTTACCGCAAACAAAACACGAATATTAGATTTTGCACAGGTAGGATTTTATTTCTACTATGAAGATTTAGATAACTATGCAAGAGTTGTTTTTGGAGATAATAATCGGGGTGATGAACATGTAGATGGGCTTAAAATTGAATCAAACGGACCGACATTCTCCAAAACCCTAACGTACATCAACGTTTCTACCAACACTTCTATCGAATTTGATCCCAACGTGATGGAACATCTCAAAGTAGTCCGCCTCAACAAAAACATTTATGTCTACTTCGACAACCAACTCGCCCTAACCACCGAATTTAAAGATGATAATCCTGCCGGAAAAGTAGGCTTCGATATCTACGAATGCACCGGCTATTTCGACAATTTCGACCTCCACCCCATCACCATGAATAATGCCTCCGGCTACATAAATGAAATCAACCTCACCTCCACCAATCCAACCACCCGCATCGGTTCAATATACACACTCCGCCTAGATGACATCGCAAATGAAAACGCCATGTTCAGTTTAAGCAAGTTTGGCAAAACAATAGACTCAAACGTAGCATCGGAAGGTGAAATAGTATCCCTAAACTTTGAGAATGGGGATGAGGGTGTGAATTTTAAGGTAGCAAAAGTATTCGATGCAGAGGAAAAGAGTGCCGTCTGGCTTGAAGATATCATCTCAGCCAGTACTGGCGATCTTAATATTGACGTGGATGAGATTACGATTAACCCGAGCTATTATCAAGAAGAGGATATGGAAATCCAGTTTTCTGTAAAAAACTTTATAGATGTAAGGTATATGGGCACACCTGAGATCACAATATCCACAGAGGGGGATAACAAAACCATTGTCAAGGGACTTGATCTCTCGTTAGGTGAGTCGGAAGAGTTCAGGGTCGTACTGAAAGCGCCTCAAAAACAAGGCAGCCAGAAGATCACAGTGGCAATCAGGACCGAATACTCCACCATTGAAAAGTCAGTGGACTATCAGGTTCGGGTAATCAACCCGACAGTTACAATACTCTCAGCAGACCTGCAAGAAGATAACGGGATACGCGGTACCATCAGCATAGGTTCCCCGTTCCCTGCTGAACTGGTGGATTGGGATATGATGGCAGTTGTCAAGGTCTACAGGGTTGTTGATAACGGTAAGAAGGAAATATATTCTAAGGATTTGCCTGTCACCGGTTCTACATTCAACATCGATATGGGATATAATGAGTTCTACCAAGGAGATGGCCAGTATGTTGTTAGTGTGGACACTAGGGGGATGCAGGCCAGCGAGTTGTTAGAGATAGTGGGAGAGGATTTTGCTTACGCACCAACAGGAGATGAAATTCCGCCTACCATATTTACCGGTGAACTATATCCAAAGCTCATAATGCTTCTGATCGGTATGTTCGCGGCAGTGTCTGTGAGGAATCACATGCAAAGGATGACTCGTTCGCTTCCGCTTGATGTACTGACGGTCATCTGTGGGCTTGCAGTGCTTGTGGCTGCGTTCATCAGAGGAGAATCAGACATGGCTGTTGCAGGGATCGTTTTGACTGGTGCTGGCATCGGTGCGGCTGTGGTCAGGAAAAGTGATTCAGCTGTGAGTAAGGTGTTAATGATGGATTCACATCTGCACGACTTTGCAGGGATGCTTTTAGTGTTCCTTAGTGCAGGGTATATTGTCATGCAAGTGCCGGAGTGGAGTTTTTTTATCGTTGTCGGGACACTGGTCGGGTATTATAGTGCACTGAACCTGTATCGGGGTAGATGAGATCGATTCTGACCCGTATAATAAATAATTATGGATCACCGAGGTAATACATGACCAATCCTTCAAAGAACAGCTTTGTGATGTTTGCGGCATTTTTCATAGGTGCATTCCTTAACTATGCATTCAATGTTGTAATGGGCTGGATGCTGACACCTGCACAATTCGGTATGTTGGGTGTATCAGCATCATTCTTGCTCATACTATCACTGTTTGTGACATCCGCATTTCCACTTACCACTACCAAATTCATCTCAGGAAAGCATGATATCTCTACAAAACACCGCATTGTTAAGAGCGCTTTAATTGCAAACATCGGCATTGCTGTACTCTTATCCATGTTATTCTATATTGGATATACAACCAATATAATCAATCTTGGAACAAGTTACAAATTATTAGTGATCAGCTTCCTGATTTCAATAATGCTCGCTTCCACATCAATAATTTACCTTAGTATACTTCAGGGAACTTTCCGCTTCAAGTCCTTTGCATTAATCGGAGTCATAACCGTTTTTGTAAAACTCATATCCGGAGTCATACTTGTCAAGATGGGATTGGGGGCACTTGGTGCAGTCCTAAGCTTCCCCATATCAGTTTTCATTGGGCTTTCCATTGCAATCTTACTGACAAAAGACTTCACCTTCTGGAAAACAAAAGGATGGGGTGATACCAATGTATACTTCTTCGCCCTTCCGATGTTCTTTGGCACACTTGGAACCACAATGCTCATGAACATCGATATCATAGGTGTGAAGTTCCTCACAGAAATCGCGCTTTCAGATGCGCTTTCGGGATATTACAGGGCAGCTTTGATCCTTGCACAGTTACCCATGTTCATGGTAGGTGCGTTGATGAGTGTGCTATTCCCGTACATCTCAAAGCACACCGAAAATGACAAGTATGCATCAAAGAGTATCAAATATGGTGCGTTGTTCATCCTTCCCATTGCACTTGTGATTGCAACTGTCCCAGACGCATTTATTATGTTAATGTTCCCATCTGAATATATAGCAAGTGCACCAGCACTTGCCATAGTGGCCATTGGCATGGGATTTTTGACCATGACAATGGTCTTTACAAACATATTCCAGGCACGCAATACACCAAAGGTCCCAGCAATTATCCTGCCATTAGCCGTAATAATAGAGATCATCTTGCTGATCATTTTGGTCCCTTCGTACGGGATCGTCGGTGCAGCAACATCTACCACCATTGCATGCTCAATTGGATGTATCGTAATGGCGACTCTTTATGTGCACATATATAAGCTCAAACTTGACCATCTTGCAATGGTGAAAACACTGTTAAGCTTTAGTGTACTGCTCCTAGTACTGCACACTCTTCCACATACAGATCTTTTCACACTGGTGGGAAGTCTGACCCTAAGTGGCATCATATATGTTGTGGCATTAGCAAGCTTCAATTTGTTGACAGAAGAAGATGCATCAATATTCCTTGCTGGTATGCCGAATCATAAAGCCATAACCCCCATCGCAGAGATGATATCCAAGATCGTCAGAAAACTGAACCGGGTATAATGATACGTCTGCATCATGTTGACCAATCGATTAAAGTTATAAGATGTAACTGATATACGAAGAATCTCTCCAAGGTAAAGATCAAAATGGAAACAAGTAACTTCCCACCATCCAATTATCCGATATTTCTTGCATTCGTTTTGCTTGCAGCCACAGCAGTGACACTTGCAATGGGGGATGAGACTCGTGCTGAAAACCTTGCCATATATGCATATTATCTATTGGTCATTGGTGTGACGGTACGGTTACTAGAAATATCCCTTCCCGATAGTACTCCAGAAAAACTCCAATCTGCAATGGTATGGGTATCAGGAACCTTCCATAAATTATACGCATATGGCAGTAGATATGCAGGAGATATACTCATATTTCAAAAAGTCCGTGAATTGAAACCTTCCATAAAGCATACACCAATATCCCTGCCCCGCATGGAACAAGTAATCAAACGATTCCATCTGATGCATATGAAAAGTATATCAAAGGATGTATCGATCAATCTAGGAATTATATCTGTTATAATGTATGTATATGGAACCATGTTCGGATGGTGGATCGTCAGGGGATATATGGAAATGATGTTTTTGATATTAATTGGATTTACTTCTATGTATCTGCTTTTGAGCATACTTCTGAGACAATCAAATGAGAATTAAATCGGGTGCCATATGAGGAGATCAAAAAATCGTATAGCTCGGCATTCAATCGATAAATATACCCTTATTTATTATACTATACTGACACTTACGATCTTCCTTCCGCTTTTTCGACCTGGTTACATTCTGACTTTAGATACCATCTGGGCCCCTCACAGAAATTATCTTGCCGATCACATCCTGAACAACAGCATTGGGGGACAGACCCCGTTCCTTGCAGCCCTTCAATTTATAGAAATTATCTTGCCTTCATGGGCTACACAAAAGATAATCTTATTCTCAGTTTTTTTAATATCAGGTATATCTGCCCACATATCTGCTCCATCTAAGTCTGTTTACGGCAAACATTTTAGCGGAACCCTGTATGCAATAAATCCGTTCATTTATACCCGATTTTTGGCTGGACATCTCTATTTACTTTTAGCATATGCTTTTGTACCTCTTGCAATAAGAAGTTTCTCGGATTTTCTAGAGGATAGAACTAAATGGAGAAGGGCATTGCTATGGACCACTATTGTAGGCATATTCGACCCGCATGTTCTTCTAACTGTTTTTTTCATTCAATTTTGCATATTTATTTTTGCCCTATATGATAAGAAAAAAGAAAGAAAGAATATTATAAAAAGTACTATTCACTTAGGTTTAGTTTATTCAGCAGTCAATATGTTCTGGGTCTTACCTGTATTTTCATCTCTTTTTCAAGGATCATCAATATTAAGCCACATATCAGCACCTGACCTATCCACTTTCACCGCCAGCGGTACAATTTCAGGGAATATACTGCTCTCAAATTCAATGATGTATGGTTTCTGGCGTGGGGGATATGCCTATCCATTTCATTTTGCACCTAAGTGGATATTTGTGCTACTATTTACTGCGATCTTGTTCTTCACAGTTCACGGATTTTTGTCTAACACAAAGAAACCCCTGCACAAAGGCCTAGTCTTATCTGCCATGATCTCTTTGGTACTTGCAGGTGGTATCTCATACCCATATTTTGCACCTATCTTTGAGTACTTGTTCGATCATTTCTTTATTTTTAAAGGCATGAGAGATTCTCAGAAATTCGTAGGTGTTTTGGTTCTAACATATTCATTCCTGGGAAGTTTGGGTGTTGATGAACTTTTAAATGGTTTTAGAAATAGTAAAAAAATAGAACTGTTATCAAAGAATAAACAAAAGATATGTTCAATAGCTCTGGCTGTGCTCATAATTGCAGTTCCATTAGTTTATTCGTTCACTATTTTCAATGGTTTTCACGGTCAGATCGAGCCAAGAGATTACCCTTCCGAATGGTATGATGTCAACGATTTTCTGAACAACGATACCGAAGATTTTGATGTCCTGTTCTTCCCCTGGCACTTATATATGAGCTTCAGTTGGAGCGACAGGAGGATTGCAAATCCCGCAGACATATTCTTTGAAAAACCCACAATTATCGGGGAGAATGCAGAAGTCGGGAACATACAAACACAAAGTGCAAAGCCAACACAGCACTTTATGGGGTATTTACTGGAACACAAAAACGAAATCAACAACTTTGGAGAACTCATAGTGCCATTGAACGTCAAATATGTAGTTCTTGCAAAGGATGTTGATTATTATCAATATGATTTCCTCTATGATCAGAGTGATCTGGAATTAGTTATGGAAAATGAAGAACTTGTCGTATTTAAGAACCTTCATAAGACTTCAAGGATACGGGAAGTAAATTCTTTGATCAAAATAAAGAATTGGGTTGAATTGGTAGAACTGAGCAGAACAATCGATATTAATGATCATGGTTATTTGGTAGCACCTACTGATACAGAAGGTATTGAGATGGATGCAATCAATACATCGGGAAAAGAACTCAACTATACTAAAGTATCGCCATTTAAGTATCGTTTGCATGACTCAGCAGAATATATACTTTTTACTTCAACTGACCACGATCAAAATGGCTGGGGAATCGATAATGGTAGAAGTTTGGATTCAGCAGGATTAACATCAATATTTGCAACATCCGATAATATTGCAGATAGCAGGGATATTTATTATAAACCCTTCAGCACATATATGATAGGAATATTGATATCTATATTGATGACAACAATCATTTTGTTGCACCATAGAAGATCTATACTTCAATCATAACTTTCATATCAAGATAATCAGACTTCATAACAATGAACAAATATTTCGGTGCTTTTATATAGTTTATTGGTCATAACGAATAACTTGAAGATAACTGACCAAATTTTATTATAATTATTATATGGGAATGAGGTCTTATAAAAATTAGAGGTTAAATATGCAATCGAAATCTAGAACCAAAAAGCATGGAAATATGTTAGTATTGGAATAACGATTGCCGTTGTAATAATGATGGTATTATCAGGACCTGTAAGTGCTGTCTCACTCGGAATTACAGGCTTGGACGGAACCACACCTACAAAGGGTGATTCTGTAACATTTGATGTTACTGCGACAATCGAGGACCCTGACAGATACATACCAATTGAGAATTTCTCATTGGATATCACAGGTGCTACTACCAAAGAAGTTGTCTTTTCAACAGATGGAACTGTACTATCAGGATCAGGTATAACAGTTGTAGCTACCAACGTCCCATCATCAACATATGGTTATGGTGATGGTTATGGCTATGATTCCGGACTGGGTTATGGCTATGACTTTGGATACGGTTATGGCTATGGCTATGGCTATGGAGTAGGTGGTGGAAGTATTGCATATGAGTATACTATAACTCTTGACACATCCATACTTAATACCGGTGCTCACGGAGCGAAATTGTCTCTGAACACAGGCGATTCAGCAAAGCCTTCATTTGAATCATTATCTGCATCCTTCAATATTGAAGCGGCCAGCAGCAGTGGTGGCAGTAGTGGTGGCAGTAGTGGCGGAGCAAGTGTACTTCCTATTACCGACACAGAGGAACCAGAGGATGATACCGAGGAAACTGACGGCACCGATGGAGCTACCGATTCTGATGAAGGTACAGATGGAACCCCTGTATCAGATGACAGTACAGATGAGACTACTCCAGAAACAACAGATGAGAAATCAGGACTACCTGGATTTGAGGCAGTATTTGCCATCGCTGGACTACTAGCAGTCGCATTTATTGTAAGAAGAAAGGATATTGAGTAATACTGAAGGGTTAAATTGACCCTTCCACTTTTTTTTATTTTTTAACGGATTTGCCTTAAATGCACCAATTTCTTTTGGAACCTCTTTCTATCACTTGTAAAGGCAATATGAGTAGAGGACTAAATGAAATCGTTTCCTGCGATAGGAACGAGCTTGGACAGTTTTTAATGAACATCTTGGCAATTCACTTCAAATTTACCAAAGGTGATAGGGTTTTAATTGCATTTTTAGAGGTCCTTGGAGAATTTTGTCTTAGAGATGAGGTGATGTTTAATTAAATTCACTGTACTACCAGAAAAAAGAGAAACGAAAATGAATTGAGTCAGTACTAAAACGAAACTAGCATATACCAAATGAGTCAAAGCTAAGCCAGATCGACCAGACCCGATATAAGTATTTTATAGAGATGGGATATATGAAAAATAACCTCAACACCGTACAACTCAAAAGGAATGGTTTTCTCCCTCAAAGACAGAAAGACTTGTTCTCAATGCGCATTGGTATCACTGGCGGTCAGATTGATGCAACTCATTTAAGAGCACTTGCAGATGCTGCTGAAAAATATGGTGACGGATATGTGCACATCACATCCCGACAGGGTATCGAAATACCTTTTATTAACCTGAATGATACGGATGCTGCCAGATGTGACATGGATAATGCAAACATAAGGGCAGGTGTTGCTGGCAAGAGGGTGCGTGCAGTTGTAGCATGTCAGGGAGACCAGGTCTGCAATCACGGATTGATAGACGCTCAGAAGATTGCACAACGCCTTGACAATTTATATTTCGGGGCAGATGTACCATACAAGTTTAAGATCGGGATCACAGGATGTCCTTCAGCATGTCTCAAACCGCAAGAAAATGATCTTGGTATCATGGGAACGGTACATCCAGAATGGAACAAAGCCACGTGTACAGAATGTGGTGTGTGTATAAAGCGCTGTAAAGCAAATACCATAACCAAATCAGGCAACAGCATTCGTATTGACAAAGATAGATGCATACTCTGTGGAGAATGTATACTCGCCTGTAAAAAGGATTCAATGCAAGCGGAAAAGATAGGGTATACGATATTCGTGGGAGGAAAGGTTGGAAGGTTCCCCCGTGAAGGTACAAAGCTTGTGGAGCTTTTCGATCTGGAGAAGGTTTATAGCATTGTTGACAGGACAATTGACCTTTATTGTAAGAACGGCAGAGAGAGGGAGAGGTTGGGGGACGTTATCGATAGGATAGGTATTGATGCATTCAAAAAAGAGACACTTGTCGAAGACTGACCGTCCATATCATTCTAGCCGGTGAAAAGTGGACACAACCATAAAAAAACCTTATATTGTGTATTTCGCCAGCAGAAGACATTTGTCAGGACATACCTGATTTTTTAAAATATAGAAACGATCAATGCAGACAGAAATGTTGAGAAAATACAAAGAAGTAAATAACCGATAACAAATGTCACTTTGAACTTTCCAGCATAGAACTTTTTAAGAATCACATATGCTGCAGAATAAAACGCAACGCATAAGATCACAAAAAGTGAATACTCCAAAAATGTAGCTGGAGAGCCATAATATACCACCGTCTGCTCATTAACCACACCCATTCGCCATTACTCCCTAAAGTAATAGGGATGCTTTCACATTATATATAAATAGTGCAGTTTGCAATTAAAAGTTATAATGTTTTTGAAGCAATACTATTTTTTTCATTGACTGAATAAAGCAACCAATTGATAAGAAAAATTTAACAACAAAACTAAAACAGAGAGAAAAAAGCCTCGGGCGTGATTCGAACACGCGACCTAGTGATTACAAATCACTCGCTCTGCCGGGCTGAGCCACCGAGGCGCTATTGAAACGTACCCATACATTGCATACTAACAGATAAATGTAATGGTTGATTCTAAGGTACTGGATATACTATGTGGCAAGAAATAGCAAAATTCGGGAAAAAGCTTGTGGATCACGGGCTTGTAGAGTCTAATTTCGGGAATATCAGTGTGCGTGTTGGAAGAAGTATGATAATAACACGAACCGGTGCGGCACTAGATGAGATAACGGAGCAAAGTGTGGTCGAAGTTCCCATCGAAAGTACATCAGAACTTGACGTACTGGCATCGTCAGAGACATCGGTCCATCGTGCGATCTATCAGGGAACAGATGCAAAGGCGATCGTTCATGCACATTGCCCCTATTCTGTCACACAGACCCTCATAACAGATTCTGACAAGATAATCCCTATTGATAGTGAAGGAAAGCTTTTTCTGAAAGAGATACCCATCGTTAAAGGTGGCATCGGTTCTAAGGAAGTTGGAGAAGGAGCTGTAAAGGCGTTTGAAGAACATAGAGGAATGGTGGTCTACAGTCATGGTCCGTTCACGATCGGAAAGACACTCTCGGAATCATATATCATAATGACGCAGATCGAACATTCATGTAGAATAAAGTATCTTGTAGATCTTGCCAAAAAATGAACTCTATATATCGAAACCCAAAAAGAACCACAAAAACTAATAGTCAATATACGGTAATAGACCTCTACTATTATTGAACATACAAGGAACAGCCATGACCATTGATTCATTCAGACCGGCAGCTACAAGGATACTCGACCCGATAGCAAGAAGCGTAGCGAACAAAGGCATATCACCAAACGCTCTTTCAGTGGGTTCACTGGTATGCGCTGCACTTGCGGGCATCTCATTCTATTTTTCTGTGGACAACCCCTTAAGTGCACTTATCGCGATCTTCTTTGTTGCCCTTAACTCATTCCTTGATGCCCTC
>JAEINS010000009.1 GCA_016342755.1 Melioribacteraceae bacterium
TCATCTTTTTGCTCCTATATTTTTTTCTCTAATATAGTTGCTTTTATTCGTGTCTACAAATTGTGGGGAAGTTTACATGGTGCACCTGTGCAAAAAGAGTATTGCATAGCAAAATACCAAAGACTAAAAAAATTCTAAACATTAATTTGCATTGCTTCATTTGAAACCTCAATTAATTGTTAAAAATATTCTATTTGTCTCTGTCCGGCGCCTGAACAAAAGATTTATTTTATTAAAATCATTTTTTTGCTTATTTGCTGCTCTCCGTATTTTAATGTATATATATAAACTCCGCTAGATAATCCTTTACCAATAAATTCAACTTGATATTCACCAACAGATTGCTCTTTATTTACCAAAACTTTTACTTCGTTACCCAGTATATCATAAACAACTAATTTAACTTTACTTGAAAATGGTAATTGGTAATTTACTGTTGTACTTGGATTAAACGGATTTGGGTAGTTCTGTGATAAGGTAAATTCTTTCGGTAATATTTTGTTGTCTCTTATATCGGTTATTTTCTGATATGAAAAAATATAAACACTTCCTCTTAGAGAATCACTATAGGGTGCGGATATTAAAACTTCATTGTAACCATCATTATTTATATCTGTGGTTGAATTAAAATATTTACCAAAGCCTTGTGCATTTTTATAATTTGGAGATAAAACTTTAATGAGTTGTGTTTTATTCCCCAGGTGGTTATCATAAATATAGATTGAGTCAGTACATAAAATTAAATCTATGTTATTATCATTATTTATATCGCCGCAACTTCCGATTCCGTAAACTTTAGGTGAATTAACAATAACTGAATCTAATGAATAATAAATATAACATGAATCATCTGAGCCAATTATAAAATTAACTTTTCCATGCTCATTATTATTTCCAACATCGTTTATTATTATTCCAAAATTATATTCATCCTTAACAGGTTCAATTACATCATCATAGATATCATCAATATCTGCTCCACCATAATAAACAAAAACCTTACATTTTTCTCCAAATTCATTACTGGAGATTAAAAGATCCTTATTACCATCTTCGTTTATATCGTTTATTATTTCAATACCATCACCAAAGAAGAAATCGCCATTATTATCAGGACAATTTATAATTAGTGAATTTGCTGTACTTAAGGTTTCACCGCCCCGGAATAATCTTACCCGACCTCTGCCGGTGGTCCAGTTATATGAAGAAGCAACAAAAAAATCATCGTATCCGTCATTATTTATATCATGAAATCCCTTTATATTTCCCACAGGTTCCTGATGATAATTCGGGGTGTAAGTAAAATCAGAAACCTGATCTATTTCGTCACCACCGTAATACACATGCACCCGACCGCAACCAAACATTCCATCAAAATAAGTACAGGTTATTGCATAGTCATCATATCCGTCATTATTTACATCTCCTAATCCGGCTACTTCTTTTCCATAATTATATTCAGTAGGATTATTTGAAGTCAATTTTATATAATTGGAAGTATCAAAATCATTACTACCAAGATATAATCTTGCGTAATTGCCATAATCCGTGCTTCCACCCGCTCCTACCAGAAAATCGCCGTATCCGTCTCCGTTTATATCTCCGGCACTTCGTACCATTCCAAATTTATCACCTCGGTTTGTCCCCTCTAAAACAGCTACAAGTTTTAAGCTATCTTGTGCAAAATTTAAATGATTTAATAATAGAATTATAACCGCCACGAAAGAATATTTTTTTGCAATCATTTGTTTTAACCCTCAATTAAAAAAGACTTGCATTTTACTTTATGTTTATAAACAAACATAATTAAATTCATTTCTTATATCAATTCGTAGAACTACCTATTGTTCTGATAACATATAAGGGTTACTACTAATATTTATGCTAAAAGCATAAAATTCAAGTAAAAATTAATGTTTTAAAACTGAAAGATGTTTAAAAAAGGCAAATATTTTTACACCGTCTTATACTTTTTTCCCTTTAATTTGATGTAATAATAGTAAAATCACCTAAAATATTAGCACTTATACGTAGTATTACCTAGAGGTTTTTTATCAGAGATACTCAAATTTCAGAATTATATTTGATCTAAACGGAATTGATCTGAATAATTTTTGATAAAGGGGAATTACTTTGTTTATAAAACCTTGGAGGTTTTTACTTGCCCCTATTTTGGATTTTAATATCCCCGCAATTTCAAAAATTGCGGGATATAATTTTTACTTAAGTGATTTCAAACCAACAAATACTTTCTCTGAAAGCTTACCTTTTTTACCGTCAAAGATTGCTTCATTATTTTGTGTTGAAGAAACAACATTATTCAGTTCATCAATTCTAGCTTTAACAATTATTTGTCCTTTCTCGCTAGAATCGATAGTAAGTTTGTGAGTTTCATCTGCTAATAATTCAGATTTAGATTCATCTTCAAAATTGTTTTCATTTAAATTTTGAATCTTTCTTAAATACTGAACAGTTTTAGCTGAATCTAATTCAACTCCGTTTGCAGTCCATTTGTTATCAACTTTAATCATTTGAAATGAACTATCAGCCGGATAATCAAATGTTAGTTTATTCCAGTTATTGTAATCATCTTTAATTACACGACTCTCACGAAAACTGTTTGAACCTTGATCAAATGTGGGGCCGAAAAAACCTTCAACTTCATAAACATCTGTATCGTTTGCAAGGCGCACAAAAGTATTCATAGTTCGTGGCTGCTGAAAAGAAAATCTACCAAGAATAATATCTAATGCTACTATACTTCCTTCATAAACTTGAACTCTAGTAGCAGCTGAATCAACTTGAAATTCACTCCAGCGTTTTTCATCACGCGAAGCAAGACGTTTTGATTTAATTCCGCTTAATGAATTAAAAATATTCTCTATTTTAATTTTTGGAACTGAATAACTTTTTCCCTCTACAGTCTCAACTTTCCAGCCTTCTGCACTTATAACAAGTTTTATTTCTTCATTTTTTGTTTTGGGATGTATTACAATCTTGCTAACTTTTGAAGTGTCTATATCAACTAGATTTTGTCTAAAACTTCTTTCTTGTTTTGATCCTTCACTAAAAGTTATAACCAAAACAAAAATTAGTAAAACTGCAAAAACTACTATTAATGATTTATTCGAAATTTTATTAAACATATTCAGTCTGCTTTAATTTGTTTCTAATTTTACGTTTTACCTGAGAACGGAATACACCGTAAAGAATTATGAAAATAATAGGTAATAAAAAATTAAGATACTTAATTATAGTTTTAGTTGAGTCGTCTAAAGTTGCATCTAACATTCTAGCAGAAACACCTTTAGTTCTTAACTCAATTAAACCAGTATCATCACTAAGCCAGTCAATTGCGTTTGCCATCAGATTTATATTATCAGGTTGTTGCTGTTGTGCTTGCTGACCTTCACCATTCACAACAAAGTCACCATCACCAAATACAACCATTTTACTGTTCGCATCTCCTACAATTTTTCCTTCCATTGCAACTGCAACAGGTAAAGATCCCATTTTGAAATCAGATGTTTTCCATTCTTTTTGAATGTTAAAAAATACCGGCGCACTTTCAACATCAGATTGTTCTGAAGTCATTGCCAATGGTATAAATGAAACGGTTGTATCCTTAGGAGCAATTGTAATTGGACTTGCAAATGGAAGTATAACCGCTTCCAATCCGCCGGAAATTGGATGATCGGCAAAGTTTGAAATAATTGGCAGATAAGGGAAATTAACCGGAGTGTTCATTACAAACATTCCCTGCTGCTGACGAACCATTACATTACCGCATTTTACATCAACAATAAATTTATCTTCTATTTCAATTCCTTTGTCGTTAAGCCATTCTGCAAATCCGGTATTTAGCACGTTGCCTGAACTTTGCTGAAGATTTCCTTCAACTCTGTTAAGTGCCACTAAAAGATTTCCGCCTTTCGCTAAGAAATTATCAAGTTTGTCTAAAGTCGGCATTAAAACAGTATCTTTAGGTGCAATTATCGCGATTGTCTTAACATCACCCGGAATATCTGTTGTATCGTTAAGTTCAAGTTCCTGAACATTGTACATAATATTTAGCTGGGTTCCCAATTGCTGTAAAGTAGATAATTTAGCTTCGCCATGGCCCTGAAGCAATACAATTTTAGGCTTAACCTGAACCGATAATTTTTTAATATTCGATGAAAGAGCAAACTCCATTGCGGCACCAGGCTGAATAAAGGGAATTATCTCTTTCCTTTCGCCCATCTGAACAATTGTGCCTAAATAGGCTCTTTGCTGTTTCATCTGGTCTCTTTCTCTAACATTTATCATGATGGGAGAAATACCGTTCTGCTGTGCTTTTGTCTCTTCGGCCTGGTTTTCGTTAGGATTTATAAACTCATAAACTACGTTACCGCCTGAGAGATTATCGTATTCAATTAAAAGATCCTTAAAATCGCTTTTTACTTTTGCAACATTCGGAGGCAGATCCTCTGAGAAATATGCTGTAACAGTAACCGGATCAACTAAATTTTCTAAAATGTTTTTTGTAGCTTCACTTAAGCTATATCTCTGGTCTTCAGTAAAATCTAACCTAAAAAAGAATTTGTTAGAAATAATGTTTGCCATTATTAATATTCCGAAAACCAGAACTACGGTTGTTTGTACTTTTTTTCTTGTTAACATATCAATTCACTATTCAACTATGTTTCTTTTTGATAAAACTGTCTCGGCTAAAAATAGACCAAAAAATGATATAGATAAAAAATAAATAAGATCTTTTGAATCAATTACACCGCGTGAAACTGATTCGTAATGAGTTGACAAACTAAAGTATGAAAATAGTTGTCCGGTGAATCCTGTAAAATTATTTGATAATACATCAAATATTATTAAGAAAAATACACCTATGAATAATGATAATAAAAAGGCAACTATCTGATTATTGCTTATACTGCTTGCAAATAAGCCTATACTTATGTAAGTCATGCTCATTAAAATCATACCAAAATATCCGCTCCAGACAGATCCGTGGTCTATTGGACCTAATCCCCATATTGAAAAATAATAGGGCAATGTCAGAGCTAATGCTATAATGATTAATAATAGACAAGCCAGGAATTTTCCTAATATCACTTGCCAGTCGTTTACTGATTTTGTTAAAAGCAATTCGATTGTGCCGCTTCGTCTTTCTTCAGCAATCATTTTCATTGTTAATGCCGGTATGAAGAAAAAGAGAGTCCAGTAGGCAATTGAGAAAAAGGGCTGTAATGTTGCCTGACCTATAAAAAATACGTCAGAACCATAAAGCCATGTGAAGAAGCCACTCATAGCCAGGAAAGCTATAATAAGAATGTAAGCGGTTAACGAATCGAAAAATGATCTTAACTCACGTTTTGAAATTATCCAAATTGATTTCATAGTTACAATTAATTTGTTGTTAAATCTCTAAATATGTCTTCTAGTTTTGTTTCTATAGGTGTCATTTGGTTTAACACCCAATTGTTTTTAACACAAAGATTAAATATTGCTTCCCGTGAAGAAATATTATCTTTGCTGTCAATAATAAAGCTAAAACTTCCATTATCCGTAGGAATAACGGACGCAACTGATTCAATAGATTGTAATTCTGTAATTACCTTATCTCTGTTCTCAGCTTTTGCAATTTCAACTTTAAGAATTTCTTGTCCCTGAGCTTGTTTACGCAAGGTTTCAGGAGTTCCATCGGCAACTATCTTACCATTGTTAATAATAAGAATTCTATCACACGTAGCTTCAACTTCAGGAAGAATATGAGTACTAAGAATAACTGTTTTCTCTCTTCCCAATTCACGTATAAGTTTTCTTATTTCAACAATTTGGTTCGGATCAAGTCCGGTGGTAGGTTCATCAAGAATTAATATCTCAGGATCATGAATCATAGCTTGTGCAAGCCCGACTCTCTGTTTATATCCCTTCGATAATTCATTGATCTTTTTATGTTTCTCTTTATCTAAACCGCATAATCGAACCATTTCAATAATTCGCTGCTGAATTAGATTTGACGGCACACCCTGCAGTTCGGCAACAAACTCTAAATAATCTAAAACTTCCATATCAGTATAAAGCGGATTACTTTCAGGCAGATACCCAATTTTCTTTTTTACCTGATCCGCATCATCCAAGATTGATAAATTTTGAAGTGTTGCGTCACCATCTGTAGGTGCCATGTAGCAGGTAAGAATTTTCATCGTTGTTGTCTTACCAGCTCCGTTAGGGCCTAGAAAACCAAGAATTTCTCCGGTTTTAACTTCGAACGAGATATTATCGACTGCCCTTTGAGTATCATACATTTTCGTAAGATTTTTTACAACTATACTCATAACATTTTTACAGATTGTTTAACATAATGTAATTTAATAGGACTCTTAAATCCTTTAGTTAAAACTTAATTTTAACAGTAGAATTATACAAAAAAAAATATTTTTTGTTTCAATGATTTGAACTTTTTTCAAAAAAAAACCCACATGCTTTATAAACATAAAATATATCTTAATTTTTCTCTATTTTTTTTTTGAGCTTTTTAAAAATTTTTTAGTATATTTTGATCAGTTATTGGAGTCAGTAATCTCCCCGATTACGGCTATCAATGATTAGAGTTATAGGGTGCGCCCTCGCCCTGTAATTTGCCCTCTTAAAATTAGATCATCGCATAAGCCTCTTAGGCTTTGATGATTGAATTTGGAGCCACTTGGTCCGGACCTTGTGGCTTTTTTTATGTCCTTAATTAAATTATTATAACTATGTCCATTTAATAATAGAGTTTGATATCTGTTTTTGAACTTACTTTACGATCAATATTTAACCCCTTGCAGTTTTAAACAAAAAAAAGCCGATCCCAATTTCTTGAGACCGGCTTAAATATATATTAAGTAATTTATTCCAATTACTTAACTAATTACTTATGCACCCTATTTTAGGAGCATCATTTTCTTTGTACTAATAAAGTTTCCAGACTGGATTGAGTAAATATACATTCCAGAAGATAATTGTGACGCATCAAATGATACTTCATATTTACCAGCTGATTTGTATTCGCTCAATAACTCAGTTACTTCCTGTCCTAACATGTTATATATTTTCAATGTAACAGTATTAGCTTCAGGAATACTGAATCTGATCATTGTTGTTGGGTTAAATGGGTTAGGATAGTTTTGCTCTAACTCATACGCTGTTGGAACAGCACCTTCAACTTCTTCAATACCGGTAACTATTTCAGTTATATCATGGTCGCCCATAACACCAAAACTATTTACTACAGTAGCAGATACTAAATTTGAAGTTAATGTAACAAAGTGATCAGCACCTACACCGTTTTCGTTATCATTTCCACCCTGATTATTATCATCATCACCATAGTTAATACCATATTTGTACTGTACTCTAAATGATGAGAATTTTGGGAATTCTACTTCAGTAGTGAATATTTTGTCACCAGCTGTTTCATCACCATTTGTACCATCATCATACATTTCAATCATTCTGTCTATCTGATCATTTGGCCATCCGCCGTCAGGCCATGTTAATGGTGATGCCGCGCCTGTTAAATGAACTGTATTAACTACCGCAAAGGCAGAATTGTTTTGTGAAGAAATTGCTCCGGCTGTATTACATACAAATTTAATCGTTACTTCCTGCTGGGTAACTGATTCAGGTGTTGCATCATTAAATCTGCGTACTACTTCTATAGCACCGGCATCATAATCTTCTTGTGTTACTTTGTAAGTTTTATTGTCGCCGCCTTCCCATACACCAGGTGTATAGTAGAATTTATAACCAGCTAAATCTTGTCCGACTGCTAATGTATCTGTATCAACATATTCGTAAAGGCTTGGGTTAAGTGTACTTTGTTCCATCATTACACCAGGTCCCCATCCAAACTTAACACCGCGTAATTCTAATGTATCAGTTACAGGGTCAAATCTGCCGGATACCATTTCATATTCCATATCAGCTACATAAACAACTGTTATTTCTTTTGTTTCGCCAACTGGTTCTTGGTTGTTAAAGTATACCGGCTCAAGAACTAAGTCTGTTCCACCTACTTCAACTGTTCTGTTTGCAGATTCGTCTGCACCCCAGTCAGTACCGATAAGGTATTTGTATTCGTATGATGTATAAGGAGCAACTTCGTAAGTTACTTCATAAATATTATCAGCATTATCATCAGTCATATCTGGTGCTGTTGTCGGGCTCCATTCCTGCATTGCGCCAGCACATCTTACAACTTCTGTTGCAGGATCAAAGTTACCTAATCCTATTTGTGCTGTCATATCTAATTGGAATGTTACGTTAACATTGCTAAGTTCACCTTGAATAACTTTTTCAATTCTTGCATCAGCAGTTGCAAATGAACCTATATAAGCAATTGTTCCATCAGGGCTGAAGTCAAGACCTCTTGGTAAAGTTCCATTATCGGCAGCAGTGTTTGACCATGAAAAACTATCGACAAGAGCTTCGGCAACAGGATCGTATCCGTACCATGTTGCATGTGAAAAACCAGCACCTCTTGCATCGTTAGAAACCCATAGAATACCATCATTCCAGTCAGCTGCTTCTATTGACATTCCTTCAAATAATGAATCAGTTAACTCATAATCAGCAAATTCATCAGCACGAGAGTATACATAACACTTAAACGCCGTGAAAGCAGTCCAATAGATTGTATTTCCGTCAGATGAAATTTCCATTGTTCTTGAAATTGCTTTTGGTCCTTCAACAGCATTTCCAAGATAACTTAAATCACTGCCGTCATACATAGCAATAGCCGTACCCGCACCACCAACAACCGGGCCAACATAAATAGTACCGTCTTCAGTAACAGCCGGGCCAGTTGGAGAAGATCCAGTTTCAGGAATTAGCGCACTTGCAAGTCCTTCACCAGTTGCATAATCAATTTTTAACATTTTACTTGGACCAGACTGAACATAAAGTATGTTACCATCAGCATCTGTTTCCATACCTCTACAGTTGCCATTTAATGTATCAATAGTAAATCCACCGCCAGTAGTTACAGTAGTAATTGGTGAAAATGATGCTTCAGTTCCATCTGCATTAAAAACTAAGATACCTGCAGTAGCAATAGTATCACCATCAGGTGTTGCCCAGCTAACATCTTGATAAAAACTTGAAACCCAGACTTTTCCATCAGGATCAACAGCTATACCATGAGTACCGCCTGTATAAGAATCATCAGGCCATGCACCGGTGTTTGTCCATTGTGCATTTGTAGTTACAGCTAACAGCATAACTACCGCAATAAGAGTAAATAATTTTTTCATCATATGGTTCTCCTTTAGTTAGTGAATAATACTTAAATAATATTGTGTGAGCCTGACTAAATTAGATATTTTAAAGTGAAATTTCAATAGAAAATATAGCATTCAGGCTCATAATTATTTATAAATTAGAATCTTATACCAACTGAAAAATGCTGTACAGATTGTTCATCAGAAAAAACACCTACATCCTGATAAGCATAATCAATCATAATCCCAAAATTTGGAGCAAAATCATAATTTAATCCGGCTCCAAGGGTTAAACCAGCTTCGGCATTATCAAGAAAAGCATTTGTAAATCCGGCTCTAAAAAATACCCAGTTATTAAATCCGTATTCAGCACCAACATTAATCGATTCATCATTATCATTAGGATGAAGCGCGTCGGCAGCCAAAGTTAATTTATGCATATCCATATCTATAACATCCATTGCTATACCTACTCTAAATAATAATGGCAGCGGATAATCATCAGTATCTAGATAAGCAAGTATTTGTTCGTTATTACCGTAAATATTAGGATCAATATCATGCTGAACTAAAAGATCTTTTCCTTCCATAGTCATATCTCCGCCAAAGTTAGAGATAGAAGCACCAATTCGCAGTCCATATATATCAGATATAAATAAAACACCCAAATCAACAGCCATAGTTGACGCGGATGAGTTCCAAATATTTTGTTCAATATATTTAACGTTACCGCCAATGGAAAACCTGTCAGTTAAGTTATAAGCGTACGATAAACTTAACGACATATCATTAGCACTAAACATTTGTCCTGTTCCGTCCTGTTCCGATAGAGTTGTTACTTCCATATCACCATAGTCTAAATAAATAATACTTAAACCAAGTGTACCCATTCCATCAAGATTTATCATTGCACCAGCCCAGTTATAATCAATATCTGCAATCCATTTAGACTGCGAGAACATTGCACTGCTTGAAACCTGTCTTGATAATCCGGCAGGATTCCAAAACATTGCACTGGCATCATTGGCGGTAGCAACAAAGGCACCACCCATTGATATGGCTTTTGGTCCGTAAGCCATATTCAAAAAAGGAGCAGCAGTCGTACCAGTTTTAGATTGACCAAACACGACTCCGGCAAATAGAATTATTATTATCAAAAACTTTTTCATTTTTCATTTCTCCATTACTTAATTAGAGCGAATTTGCCAACCTTTGTACCAATACCTTCTGCCTCAACAACAAAAACGTATATTCCATAGGCAACATCCATATTCTCTTCAGTTCTCAAGTTCCAGTACACATCACCAACGTATAAATCTTCATGATAAAGTGTTTTAATTAGTTCACCACGTACCGTATAAATAGATACTTTAGAACTTGGAGGAACATATGTAAATCTTATTTCTCTCTCGCCCCTGCCGCTTGTCTGCGTACTTAACAGTCTTGCTTCGCCAGCATGTGTTACTACATAAGGATTTGGAACAACTTTAATTTTATCTAAATCAGCATTAGCCTGTTTTTTATTAATTGCCGCTGCTGTAACTGTAAAAGTGAATTTATCCTGACTGTTAAATGGTTTTAGTAAAGATAAACGCAATGTACCCTGTTTTTCTAATTCGGCACCTGCTCTTGGATAGAATATGTTAAGATTCCATGTACGTCTTTTTACTCCGTCAATTTCTTCTTTGAACCAGAAATTATAAGTAGTAAGTTCTGTACCTACCGGAGTAACATAAACAACATCAACGGTTTTACCTGTTGTAAGATTTTTAACTTCAAAATTAATATCCTGTACCGGTAAAATATTTCTGGAAATTTTAGGATATAATGTATCGGCTACTGATTTGAATTTTTTCTCGCTATAGAATGTTATTTCATAATCGTAAGGCATATTTACACCAGAATAAGAACCATCCGGATCATTACTCCACTTAAATACTTTCTGAATATAACTAGGAACTGTATCTGTTTTAGTATTTTCAAATCCGGATTTAGATGTATCCTGAACAATTCGGTCATTCAGTAACTGAACTCTAAAACCATGTCTAATTGGTGTTAAACCATAAAATACTTTCGATTTATTTATCAATGTATCGTAAGCAGCTGTAAAAGTATTTTCAGTAACAGGTACCTTTTTACTATTTATAAAAACTGTATCAGTTCCTTGCGGAAATGTTATAGTTGTATTTGGATCAACAATCTCAGTTTCATTATTTAGGGGATTATAAACTGTATCCGGTGTTTGTAAATCTATTAAAGACCAGTTTTTTGTATAGCCCTGAAATGCTGAATCTTCGAATGCAACCTGATATTCAAATCCATCTTTAATTGCCGAATCATCAATAACATCTAGCAGAGCTGTTCCGGTTCCAATAAAACCTTCAGATTTATCAATCTCAGAAGTTGATGCGGGAACATAACCCAAAGGTCTTCTTCCGGGAGTAATAAAACCAGTGTTATCTTCTGTTAAAATTTCACCGGTATTTGTTCTAAAAATAAACTTGCCATTTTCTTCCGGGAAAATTCCTTTTGTATCATCACCCCTATCATAAGCACAAACCGCATAATAATATGTTTGTCCGGGAACTACTGTTGAATCTACAAATTTGTTAATTACTCCGGTATTAGATCCTAAATAGAAAGTTAAACCGCCGTATGCTTCTAACAATGCCGCCGTAGGATAATAATACCCGCTTATTGAATCAACTAAATCGTATTGTGCAATAGGTTTATCGAACGATAAAACACCTAAAGCATTTGTAATTGTTCTCGAATCTCTAAAATTTGCGTCTGTTGATCTATAAATTTTGTATCCCTGAAAATCTTTTTCTTTTGTAACAAAATCCCTTGACTGTTCTGTTTTTTCGCCATCCCAATAAATTACTACATTACCGTCTTCCTGAACAATATTTATCTCCGGTTTCCTAGGAGCTTTAGGAAATTTGTAGCCTGAGTTATAAATCTGAAGTACAGTTTTTTTGTTCTTAACTATATCGGCTCTGTCTTCGCCAAATAATAATGAAACTGAAAATCTTTCTGTAGTCTGAGGGAATAATGGGAAATATCCTGAACTGTATATAAAGTCACCATCCATCGGAGTACTGGGAATAATATCAAAACGACCCGGAGTCATTCTATCCCAAACCAATGAATCTATACTCAAATTTGGAGCTACACTATTTTCAAAAAAGTTAAAGTTTGTTAAACCTATCTGATCTGATTCATCTGTATCAGTTTTACCAAAGTTTGGTTCACCTTGTGTAGGTATTCCGTCACCTTCGCCAAAGTCGGGACCCGGATAATTTTCATCAATTTCACCTAAACCGTCCTGACCTATATCATCAAACAGAGGATTCCAGTCACCATCTTCATCAATATCATTGTCACGTCTTTCATCAATCAGATAATCATCCATACCTTCATTTGTAAAATAATTGATGTACGCTAATCCTGATAATCCTTCCAGACTTCTGGTAAGATAGTGAGTAGCTTCGTTTTCATCAATAAGTCCGTCAAGATCATTATCAATGGCATCATTAGCTGTAACATCAGGAATTGAAACACCATTTGCTTCACTGGCAATATGTCCTTCTCTAAAAACAGAAACACCAGGTTCAATAATAAATTGAGTTCCAAGTGAATAAACTGTATCAGTTACTGATTTTACTATATACTTTTCTCTAACATATTCTTCGTAACCGTGACCATTAGTTTTCTGCTTAATTAAAATTATTTCATCACCGGCACTAAATATTTTTTCAGCAAAATCCGAAGCTCCAAATCTTGGTGAATTTGGATCTTTTGAATCACCGTCATTATCAATTCCGTCAAATGGATTGCCTGGTGATTCTAAAAACGCATAACCAACGTAACCAACTTTTTGTCCTTTGTTACCAATTCCGTCACTGTCATATGAATATGTTATCCAGTCTTCTATATCAAAATCACCTAAGTCATCCTGACTATCACCGTCACCGCCGGCAAGTGTACCAACAACAGTTCCGAAATTTGCTTTTTTATATAATGTAGTTCCGTCATTAGTAATATCGTATAACCAGAAAACCACATCTTCGGCTAAGAAACTTGCCCATTGAAAACCTCTCTGGCGCATTCTTAAACCCATACCGTTTCTTGTAGGATCGTTTGCGTCAGGATGAAAATTTGCGTTGAACTCATCATCCCATTGATCATCAGCCTCAAAAAATGATTCCTGACTCGCGTTTTCAATACCGCGTCCAAAATATCCAAACCATTCTGTGTTGCCGTCGGCATCTTTCCAGCTATTTGCAACAGGATCATTCCAGCCTTCAATTGGCCACGATTCTGGAAGATGACTCATAGCAACCGATTCGTAATTTGGATTTCTAAATCCCGGTGTAGGATTCCATCCCCAAAAATAGTTGTATATTTTATGTCTTTCGTCAAACTGCCCGTTACGGGGTCCGCGTGAAATAACAACCGATTGTAATGTATCATTTAATTCATTTACAAATTCAACACCAATTAAAGGAATACAATCACCTATATAGTTTTCACCCGAACCAAGCGGCCATTCACCTCTAATATCGATACCTGTATTGAAACCTGCTATCTGACCATCATTATAAAAAGAAATACCAACTCTGTTACCTGTATGATATCCTCTTGTAAATAAGGCCGGATCACTTCTTTGCGCAAGTAAACTTAGTTGAATACCACAAAGAAAGAAGAGCACTAGTTTTATTATTTTATTCATTTTTAATTCCCTGCAATTTAAAAGTTATATGAAAAACCAACTTCTATTCTTCTCGGTTCAGAGAAAAATCCAGAATTTGTAAAAATTTCATCTAAAGTATTACCATACATTCTAGGATTTATTTTATCCGCTTCTAATCTTCCAAATGTAAAATATGAATCACCAGTTTCACCATAAACACCTGTAGGATTATCGCTATCCAGCAGATTAAATACTCTTACAAAAACTGAAACATAGCCTGGTCCAAATTCGAAATCTTTGTATGCACGAAGATTTAGATTGAAAATTGAAGGCTTTCTATCACTGTTTCTTTGAAACGCGTTTTGTGAAACTCTTGTGTTTTTATTAACCGATGGAGAATATGGCTGACCTGAATAAAAATTTCCTATCAGAGAAAATCCATAATCCCTTGCTTTAGAATAAGCGACTGAAATATTTAATGTATGTGTCTGATCCCAATTTAAAGGAGCTATAAATGTTTCTGGTAAAGCTCCGCCCAAAGCCGCGTTTCTTGCATCAGCCGGATTTGAAGCATTACCTTTAGTTACCGAATAGGTATAATCTAAATTAGCTGACAAACCTTCTGAAAAGTTTTGGGAAAACTTAAAGATAAAACCTTTTGAAAAACCAAAATCGGAGTTTGCATATTGACTATAAGACTGTCCACCGCCAAATACAGAAACTTCTGCATTTTGTGTTCCGGTTAAGTTTCTGAAATCTTCGAAGAAAACAGTTACATCAACAGCAATACTTTCACCAATTTGCTGCTGTAAACCAATTTCACCTTTTACAGTTTTTTGCGGTTCAAGGTCAGTATTACCAAAAAGCCCGGCATTTCCGGAACCAACACCTAACTCAAAGTCGGGATTAGTGTAAAGATATTCATATCTGGGTAACTGGAAAAAATGGCCATAAGAAAAATGGATAACACCTTTATCAGTTATTGGGAATGCAATACCTAATCTTGGACTCACTTGGGTTTTTACTGAAGCATCTTTAAACCAGTAAGCTTCTCTTTCCGCTAATGTTTTTACAGTTTCATTATCATCAAGAACACCGTTTCCATTATCATCATGGAATCTGTTACTTGGTCTTAATGGATTTCTTATATTCGGATCAGTTGGATCAGCTAAAATCTGACCGTCCGGATCAAATACATCAAGTCTAAGGCCGGCGTTAAAAATCATGTTAAAAGCTTCAAATTTTGCCTGAATATAAGCAGCAGCTTCCATTGGTTTTCTTAGGTATTTATCATTATCAGTTGATGATTCCGGAGGAATTACAACATTATAAGGAGTTACCCACTGACCGCTGGCATCCAGTTCGGGCTGAAGATTTATACTATGATAAAAAAGTTCGTGTCTTTTAACTTCACCGCCAAACTTTACATTTATTTCATGGGTAAGCTGTGTTTCCCAATCAAGTTTAGCACTAATTGTTTTAGAATTTCTTTCGAACCTGTCTGTATTAGTTCCGCCAACTGCATAACTGTATGGAGGAGTCTGGTGTTGTGTGTTATCTACATATTCTGTTACACCATCTTTAGAAATATTTTCGAATAAGTAATGTTCGTAGTTTTTATCGAAGTAAGAAAGATTTAATGTATAAAAACTATTATTAGATACCGCATGGTTTATAGAAAATATATTTGTAAGCGATTTTCTATATCTATCAAGATTATTGTCCGGTGTTAGTTTTGCTCCGCCGTCATTAGCCTGATAATTTTGCCACTCGTACATTACGTTATAAGTAGTTCTAAATCCCGGGAATAAATTATACGATAATTTTGCCTGACCAAACCATCTTTCATTTTCACTTAACGGAACATATGAGCCATCACCATTCTGCTCAACAAAATACTGGCTTGGATCGTTAGGATTTTCAAAAGCTCTATCTGTAACCAGATAAGTATTTCTTCCATAATTATAACCTTCATTTCCATAATAACGAAGATTAGTAAAGAAGAATAATTTATCTTTTATAATAGGACCGCTAATGCTTCCTTCAATGTTTTTAATGGCAACCGGATCAATGTCATCAATATTCCAGAATATATCTTCTTTATTCGAAATATAATCACCAGAATAAGCCTGAACACTTCCAGAAAATTTATTGTTACCGTCTTTTGTTACAAGATTAATTATACCGGAAAGTGCCTGTCCGTATTCAGCGTTAAAAGCACCGCTTATAACCTGAAGCTCTTTTACTGAACTTGTGTTCACATCTACAATTGTACTGCCGTCATAAGAATCGGTTACAGGAACACCATCAATCTGATAAGCAACCTGACCTGAACGACCGCCGCGTACGTGAATTCCTCCGCCAGAACTAACAATTCCGGCCTGAAGTTCAAGAACGTCGCCAATTTCAGTAACCGGCAGTTCAGAAATAAGTTCGTCACTAACAATTGCCGTAGAAGAAGTTAAATCTTTTTGGATGAGAGGTTTTGTTGCAGTTACTATTACCTCTTCACTCAATTCAATGCTTTGCTCAAAAAGTTCAAAATCAATTGATGTAGTTAAATCGATTGAAACTTTAACATTTTGCATAGTTTTTGCCTGATAACCAATTGCTGAAGCTTTAACTTCATAGGTTCCGGGCGGAATATTTATGATGGAATAATGACCATCAATATCGGATGCTGCACCAAGAGATGTACCCATAATAATTATGTTTACAAAAGGAAGCGGGTCGCCCGTGGCACCATCGGTTATCTTTCCTGAAATTTTACCAGTAACACCAAAAACTCCCATAGAAGCTGAAATTGATATTGATGTTAGCAGCAAAAGGAAAAAAGAAAGCCGTATAAAAGATTTCATAAAAAACCCCAAATTATTTATTACTCTTTTTAAATATATTTCACCTTAGCTTAGTAGTGGTTACACAATTTATGCCATTTAAAGTAAACATTTTATCAATTTAATCTAAACTTAATATTTGTAATGTTTATTCAATTATCATTAATAATAAGCAGTGCTTATCGGTTGTGATAAGCAAATTTTATCTGCGTCAAATACAGAATTTGCATTTTTTTAACAATGTAATGTCGAGAATACAGGATTATTAGAATGGATGCAAAGCTAAAATTGAGTAACAGTTTTATGTCTACTTAATTCCAACTTCTTTGCATATCCTATGATAATTTGGAGGAGCAACACCAAGTTTTTCAGCCGCGTCTGCATCTGAACTAGAGTTATCTCTAACATATTTTACATATTTATTTTTGAAAGTTTTTTTTGCATCCTGAAATGGAACTATTTCTTTTGAGTCTAATAATTTTTCAAATAAAGTATCGCTCGAAATACTATCGACAGGCAGCTTAATTACCGATTGATTTACATGTTCCTCTGTAATAATATCATCAACATCAAATAAAATTCTTTGAACAACATTTTTAAGCTCACGGACATTTCCGGGCCAGTTATATTCTCTAATTATCTTTTCACCTTCTTTTGAAAGTACCGGTCTGCTGCGTTTCATTTCATAACAGTAATTATCAAGAAAATATTCCGCAAGTATTTTTATATCATCTTTTCGCTCAGTTAACGGAGGTACCGAAACCGGAACAACATTTATACGATAATAAAGATCCTGTCTGAATCTTTTTTCCATTACTTCTTTGCCAAGATCTTTATTTGTAGCGGCAATTATTCTTACATCAGTTTTAAGTTTTTCAGTTCTGCCAATTTTTTCAATTTCGCCTTCCTGCAAAACTCTAAGCAGTTTAACCTGGGCATTTAACGGAAGTTCGGCAACTTCATCCAAAAAAATTGTTCCCCCGTCCGCTAATTCAAATAAACCTTTTTTACTCTTATTTGCTCCCGTAAAAGCACCTTTTTCATATCCAAAAAGTTCACTCTCTATAAGATCATGAGGCAGACTGCCACAGTTTATAGGAACAAAATTTTCATATTTACGATCACTTTTATAATGGATATTAGCCGCAACAAGTTCTTTACCGGTTCCCGATTGTCCGGTAATTAAAACGCTGGCATTATTTTTTGCGCATTTTTCAATACGGATTTTTAAATCATTAATAATTTCCGATTCACCAACTAATTTTTTCTGCGAAAGAAAATCATCAATATTTTTAGTCAGTTTCGATCTGGAACGACTCTTTTCCTGTTCTAACTTTTTCTTTTCATTTGCATTAAAAATACTAAGAGCAAAATCGGTTGGCTGATAAATATATTCAATATCACCTGGATATTTTGTACAGTACCAAAAGGCGCCGACTTCAATAAGATCGTTAGCAAAGTTAAGATCAGATATATTTATTGTAAGTTTTGTAATTACAATAACCTGAAGCATTGGATCTATTTCTTTAATTTTTTCAATCAGATCAACACCCATCAATCCGCCGGATATCTGGTAATCCATTATTACAACATCATAAGACTGAGGGTTTTCATGAAGTAATTCGAGAGCTTCGTTACCGCTTGGAATAGCGGAAACTAATTGAATTTTTCCTTTAAACGGTTCAATGGTTTTTTTTACCCGCTGAACATCGTAATCCTCATCTTCAATAAGCATAATTCTTACGGGCTTACCAAAGTGCATCATATTTTTTTCCTTATATGTTGTAAAAAAAACGGGTTCCATTAGCGAAACCCGTTTGTTGAGAAATTCTGTTTTTAAATATAATACTAATTTTTATAAGAAATAATAAATCTGGCTCCGCCGCCCGATAAATTTTCAGCATCTAAATTCCACCCGCATCTTTCCTTAGCCATTGTATAGGCAAGAAAACATCCGTATCCTCGGTTTCTTCCTTTTTCTTTTTTGGTTGAAATATTTTCTATAAATAATTGACGTATACCGTCGCTATTTCTTTCCAGCAGTTTTTCATCAATACCAATACCGTTATCTTCTATTTTTATAACTGATTCGCGGGTATCTTTATTGTATTCTGTAGAAATGGAAATTACCAGTTTGTCTCTGTCGCCATGATCAATACTGTTCTGAATAAGCGGCTCTAAAATTTCCCAAATTACAAATTCATTTATTGAAACGGATGGCAATGTTTCATCAAGGTTCAATATAATTTTAAAGTTTTCATAACTGCTTGTAATTCTTAAAAAAATATTCTCCCGCAAAAAAGTTATTACTTCATTTAAGTTTGTGCTGAAAATAGGATTCCGGATAGTGTTAATCGGCGGTTCGTACCATTTCATATCATAAATTACACGCGAAATAAAATTGGAATATTTTAACACTCTGTATGTTTCTTTGTTTTGCTGAAGACTCATAATATCGTTTTTAATAAATCCCATAATCTTTTCAGCTTTATGGTGTGTATGATAAATTCTTTTTGTGAACAAAGCTTCGTTTTCATGGGCTATTTTCTCTTTCAAATGTTCTTCGTGCTCAAGAAAAAGCAGCTGCTGGGCTTCATCGCGTTCTTTAATTGTATTTGATGTAATTATATACATTCCTACAAATCCTACAAAAATTAATATTGTATAGATAAATCCTATTCCCTCATAACCCGCACTAAGTTCATTTGTAATGGAAGTAAAATCGGGAGTATATTTAACATATAACGCACCGACGTTTTCTCCCCTTAGTATAAATGGCACAAAAATGAAAAATGTTCTTTCATCAACCAGAATACTTTTAATTCTTCCTGTAGTTGCAATCTCGGGTTTATAGGCTTTGTAAATATCGATGGCCTCATTATGGAGGAATGAATCTTCCGGCTCCGGATAGTTATTATCGTATACATACGAATAAAGAATTTCCCCGTCCTTAATAGAAAATGTTTCAGCCCCTTTATCCACAAGTAAAGAAACTTCCCTAACCCTTTGCTGTAAACTTTGCGAACTAAAAATAACATTAAATGCCTGTATTATTTTTAATCTGTCCTCAGCATTTAAAACCTGTTTAGTTTTAATGGTTTCAACAATCAGTTCTAATGAAGTGGCTGTTATATTTGCAAATCTTTCCGCAGAATCTCTTTTATACCACTCGTGTACTTTACCGGAAAAATTATTTAATGATGATTTATTAATAAGTGAAAATCCGATTTGGAATAAAATTAGTACAAAAAACAAAATTGTTAAATGCTTGAATTCAAATCGATACTTTTTAACACGTTCTATTATTTTCTTTTTCATTTTTTTCTTCTGGTTTATCTAATAACAACTTGTCCAAGATTTATATTTCTTGAGGCTTCCTCAAGTGCGTCTGCAACACTTATTTCTCTCTTAATTGCCAAATAGGCATAATAGGCTATTACATCAGAGATTTTTGTATAATCCTCTCTAAAAGGCCGGTATACTCCTCTGTTTAATAACTTAAAATAATAATCGAGCCGTTTATTTTTTTGTGTAAACTCTGTATCTGTATAAATTGATTTACAGGTTGGCAGCTGATTTCTGCGTTTAAAAATTTTCTTCTGCGCCTTTTTACTCATCAAAAATTTAACAAACTCAGCGGCTTCATTTTTATTATCCGAATATTTTGAGATCATTAAATTCCAGCCGCCCAAAATTGTTATTGGCTTATGCCCTTCAAAATAAGGTATAGATGCCATTTCAATTTTACTTTCAATATCTTCATCATCTGAGTGTTCATTGAATTCCTCAATAAAACTAGGCCATCCGCGTAAAAAGACACCATCATGTTCAACATAATATTTCTTGCTTGGGTTTTCCCGAAGCTCTGTTACAGCAGGCGGCGAGATTTTATATTTATTTACAAAATCGACCAGCAACTGTAAAGCCTTTTTAGCTTCATCAGTTTTTAGCTGAAGTACTCCATCCTCATAAAGTTCTTTTCCCTGTGCATTCAGCAATTCTATAAAGCTTATAACAAGCCCTTCAAAATCATCTGCCTGAAAAACATAGTATGGATCGCTGTTTTTCTTTAACCTTTGTTTTAATGCAATAAATTCTTGCCATGTCATTCCTTCAACTAATTTCTTTTTAACTTCTTCATAGTCGGGAAGGTAATTTAATTTATCTACTCTAAAGTACATCAGTATAAGATCAATATTAAAAGGCATTGCAACAAGCTCACCTTCGTTATAACATGATTGCAACGCTTTTGAAAGGAGACTGTCTTTTGCAAACTGACTAAAATACTGATTAAGCGGAACGGCCCATTTCGAAAATCGTTTCACCCAGATTTGATCGACAGCAAAAACATCTATAATATCATTTCCGCGCAAATACCTTGATAGAACTTCTTTTCTCTCATTGGTTGTAACACTAGGCAGATTAACCGGTACAACTTCAAGCTTCCCTTTATGAAGTTCATTAAACTCTTCAATCAATTCGTAATAGACAGGGAAAATATGATCGGCATAATATATTTTTTTTATTTCGTCATCACCATTATTATCAAAAGTAACATAATTAGTAATTAACATAAGCAGCGTAAAAAACACTACCCAGGTACTAACAAGTATAATAGGACGCTTTTTCTCGTTTATAAACACTATGGTATCTCTTAAAATTTTAGTTTTATTAAATATAAAAAAATAGTGGCTAAGTGTTTAGAATCAATTAAACATTAGATAAAATTCTTTGATTAACTTATTTAATGATTTAAATTTGAACTGCTGTTTAATTCCTCTTATTAAAATTATGGAAACATGAACGTTAAAGAATCCGCAAAACAAACACTTTCTAATTATGCAAAACAAATTTCTGATTTCGGATTTACCGTCTCAAACATGGAAATGAAGCAGTATAACTACGAAATAACAATTGAGAATCCGCCTAATAAATTAAAACTCCAATCGTACTTTGGTAAAAAAGGAGTTAAAACAATTATTCAGGGAAATAAAGAAACAGCTCTTTATAATTCTATTTATTCTCTTGTTTTTGGAGAGGAGCTTTTTGAGAATAAAGAAAGTGATCTGACTGAACCTGATAATTACATTGGTTCTGATGAATCCGGGAAAGGCGATTTTTTTGGTCCTTTAGTTGTAGCGGCTGTTCATGTTGAGAAAAAACTTATTCCTGAATTAAAAAAAATTGGTGTAAAAGATAGTAAGCTTATTTCCGATCAGCAGATATCGGTTATTGCCGGGAAAATGTATAGGAACAGTAAAATTAATTTTGCTGTTTTAAAGATAGTACCGGAAAAATATAATTTACTCTACAGTAAATTTCTTAATCTAAATAAAATGATGGACTGGGCACATTCAAAAGTTATAACCGATCTTCTGGAAAGCTCTAACTCAAAAAAAGTTATTACTGATAAGTTTTCAAAGGCCGGATTAAGTGTTCAAAATAACTTCCCCGATGTTAGTTTTACACAAATAAGTAAAGGTGAAAGATATACAGCTGTTGCGGCTGCTTCAATTATAGCGCGCGATCATTTTAACCAATGGTTCATCGATCAGGAAAACTCCGGTATTTCATTATTGAAAGGAGCTTCCGCATTAGTTGAAGAAAAAGGTAGAGAAGTAGTAAATTATTTTGGAACTTCTGAATTAGATAAACTTTGTAAAAAACATTTTAAAACTTATAATAAAGTTCTCGATAATTAACAATTGAACAAATTGGATCTGGTATCTTATGGAAAATGAAAAAATAAAGAGAATTGGAATTTTAACCGGCGGCGGCGATTGTCCCGGATTAAATGCTGTTATACGCGGAGTTGCAAAACCGGCGCATGATATGGGTCTTTCTGTATTAGGTATACTCGATGGTTTTGAAGGTCTTGTAAATGGAAAAGCTGTAGAGCTTTACAATAAAGATGTATCCGGCATTCTTGCAACCGGAGGAACCATTCTTGGCTCTTCAAACAAAGGTGATCCTTTTCACTGGCCGGTTGAGTTTGATGGCCAAGTGAAAATAACAGATAAATCAGCCGACGCGCTGCGCAATTATGAAGGCTGGAATCTTGATGCTCTTATAGCTATTGGCGGCGACGGAACAATGCATATAGCGCACCAACTTATGCAAATGGGCATGAACATTATTGGAGTGCCCAAAACTATTGATAATGATCTTATGGCAACTGACCAGACCTTTGGGCATGATTCGGCTGTGTATGTTGTATCCGAAGCTCTTGACAGACTTCACACAACGGCTTCTGCGCATCACCGGGTTATGGTTGTTGAAGTTATGGGAAGATATGCCGGCTGGATTGCATTAAACGGCGGATTAGCCGGTGGTGCCGATATTATTCTTATTCCCGAAATTCCGTTTGAATGGGATGCAATTTATGATAAAGTAATTGAACGTAACATGATGGGAAAACGTTTCAGCATTGTTTGTGTTGCCGAAGGCGCAAAACCCATTGATGGCGATATGGTTGTAAAAGCTACTGATCCCAAAAGAACTGATCCTATACAATTAGGCGGAATTGCTGAACTGGTAGCCAAAAAAATTGAAGAAAACACTAAACTGGAAACAAGATACATTGTTTTAGGACATCTTCAACGCGGAGGAAGCCCGACTCCGTTTGATAGAATTTTGTCTACTAAATTTGGAACTTATGCAATTCAGCTTGCAGCTAAGAAAAAATTTGGAACAATGGCCGCCTTGAAAGGAACTAATATTAAAAGCGTAAGTATTGAAGAAGCAATCGAGAATCAAAAACTTGTTGATACTTCGGATCAGGCTGTAAAAACAGCTAAATCTGTTGGTGTTTGTTTTGGTACAAAAAAAATATAAAAAGTTTGTAAAAACATTTGCATTTAATTTTTAATACTATTATTTTTCTACTCGTTATTTTTATTAGTTCTTACGAAATATTTACTGGGGTCGTAGTTCAGTTGGTTAGAACGCCTGCCTGTCACGCAGGAGGTCGCGAGTTCGAGTCTCGTCGGCCCCGCTTAAAACCTTACTTAAAGTAAGGTTTTTTTTTAGTATTTTGGGCAATACTAGTTCTTTTAATTTTGGTAATTAGCTGCAAGACTGTATATGGTTGGTTTAGTGTATAGTTGATAGTTTCTCCTTGTTTTGTTCGTGGTAAAACAGTTTTGTTAGCATTGTACTAAAGTACATCCGATAATATTTATGTGCCTTTGAATTTCTTTCACTGCCTGATCCTGAAAATGTTTAGATTTTATGTTAATTCAGAAGCACATAAATTTCGGTGTATTTCTTCTCAAAACTATTTTCGTATATTTGAATGCTTTATTTTTATAAACAAAACTATATTAATCCAATAAATTGTTGAAGGGAAAAAAGATGGCTATCAAAAAACAATTCTTAAAAACTAAAGACATTTGTAAAGTGACTTTTAAAATTCCTATGGAAATTGGAAAGGAATTTGAGACTGCAAGTGTTGTAGGTGATTTTAATAATTGGGACCATAATGTACATATAATGAAAAAGTTGAAAAAAGATGGTTCGTTTTCAATTGTTATTACCCTTGAAAAAGGCAAAGAATATCAATTTAGATATTTGCTGGACGGGGAGCATTGGGCTAACGATAACGAGGCTGATAAACATTATACAACTCATTTTGGCGATTCTGAAAACTCAGTATTAGAATTATAATTTTTTAAGCCGGACTTTTTAGTTCGGCTTTTTTTTTAGAAATATCCTATTATAATCAGATAACAAAGCAAAATTACCAATATTGAAATTACAAACATTCCAATATTCAGAATATTAAAATACCCGGACTTCTCACTGCTTTTCGAAAAAATAATTTCAGGTTGTACTTCAATTTTATCCAAAACTTTTTCTTCTGTTTTTACCCCTTTTTGGTAATTTATTTCTTTAGAAACAGTTCCGTCTTTATTAAAAAACTTATGAGCTCCCTCTTTTAATCCTTTTTTATAATGAATCTCTTCTTTAATTTTTCCATCAGGATAATAAAATTTGGATTCACCTTCTTCTTTTCCGCCAGCCCAGTTTTTTATTCCAAAAAGATCGCCGTTTTCATAAAAATATTTGCATTCACCTTCTACATTACCCTCTTTAAAATTCCATTCCTCTTTTACAGTTCCCCTTTTATAAAAGGTTTTTGTAACGCCTTCTCTTTTACCGTCTGTAATAGTTTCTTCAGCTTTCAAAATTTTTGTATTATCGTAGTAAACTTTTGCAACACCCTGCTTGGTTCCGTTTTTAAAATTGAGAGCAGCTTTTAAATTTCCGTCGCCATAATAAAATTTTGCCGGTCCATGCGGAATATGATCTTTATATGTTATCTCGCTAAGCGGATTTCCTTTCTCATCATATATTAAATGTGCGCCATATTTGCCATTGTTGTCAAATGAGATTTTCTCCAGTAATTTCCCGTTTTCAGCAAATATCTTTTCTTCCCAATGATTTTTGCCGTCAACTATATATTTTTGACTCTGAACTTTTCCACTTGGATAATAAGTAAAACTTAATCCGCTTTTTTCTTCTACTTCACCAAAAACCTGACGGCTGGATTCCGTCCCGCTTCTGTTGTATGTTTTTATCTGCTGAATTTTTCCCAGATTACTATAACTGACTTCTTTTAATAATTTTCCACCAAGTGTATAAATTTTTTCATGTTTAATTTTACCATTACTAAAAAATTCCACATCAGGTTTGGGAACATCAAAGCTGTTTAATTCATCAGGTGTTAAGTTTGGAGTCTGCATAATATTAATTATTTCTCTTTTACTTTAGAATAAAACTATTAACTGCATTTTCTAAATCATCATAAATTTCAAAAATCTTATCCATACCGGAAATAATAAACAATGCCGATTTAGTTTCAGATCTGCTAATAAGTTTTAATTCACCATTATATTTCTTAATTCGTTTAACACCGTGGATTAAAACTCCAAGGAAAGTGGAATCTAAGAAATTTGTCTCTGTTAAATCAATAATAATTTTTACAGTTCCGCCGCCAATTACTTCTTCTAAATATTTTTTAAATGCCGAAGCATCTGTAACTGTACCGCTTTTTAGATTAACACTTATTATTGCAATACCCATATGGATTGTTTTTTCAAATTTCTGCACCATCTGATTTCCTTTGGCAGAAATATCAAGATCGTTAACAAGTGCGCGGTCAAATGGACGAACCATATTTTCCGCGGATGCAGTATCATCCAGATCCGAAAAATCATCTTCGCTTTCATTGGAATCGGAAAAATCCGGAATGTCAGGTATTTCATTAATTGGATAATTTACTTCAAGTCCTATATCCATTAACGATCTTTCGAAATCACTTTTCAAATTTAATTCTTCTTCACGCTGACTTAATAAATCTTTCTTCGACTGCATTTCGTATTGAAGCAGCGTCTTAGCTTCATAAAGCTCTTTTTCTTTCCGGGTAACTTCGCTGTTCTGAAGCATTTCTGCCTCTTTCAATTTTTCTCTGTCTTCTTCAATCGAAGTTAATTTGCTTTCTAAAGAATTAGTTCCCCCAAAATCGCTATTGGTAAAATCAAGACTATTAAGTACTTCTTCTCTGGTTTTAGCTTCATCCTGAGCAAGAAGTGAGGATTTTACAATTGTTTCTTTCCTTTTTTCAATTGCTTTAAGTAATTCCTGCTCTTTAAGTAATAATTCCCTTTCACGTTCTTTTAATGCTTTATTCTGAGCGTTTAATTCCCGCTGGGCTAATTCATGTTCCAGTTTAAGCTGTTTTTCTTTTTCGTCTAAATCTTTCTTTTTTTCTAACTCATTTAATATTTGCTGTTCTTTAGCTTTTAAGGAAGATTCCTTACTCATAAACATCTTTTCAATTTCCTGATATTTAAGTTTAATTTTTTGACCTTCTTCCTTAATTTCTTCTTCACGCTGTTTTAAAACATCAGCTTTTAAAAGATCTCTTTCAATAACCTTTTCTTTATCCTCAACTATTTTCTCACGCTGCAGAAGAGCCTGTTTTTTTGCTTTTATTTCAAATTCAGAGAGCATCTCTTTTTCTTTTAGCTCTTCTTCTTTTTTAACAAGTTTATTTTTTTGTTCTAAAACCTCTAATAATTCTTTCTCTTTCGATTTTAATTCTTCTTCTCTCTGTTTCAGAACTTCATGCTTCTCTTTTTCGTACTTGCTCCTTCTGGTTTCCGACTCTAATAATTTCCTCTTCTCCGAAATTACTTTCATCATTTCGTTTTCTTTTGCTTCCAGTTCTTTTTCTCTTTCCAAAAGTTGTTCTTCATATTCTTTTTCTTTTTCCTTAATAATCTTTTCAAGATCAGCAATTTTTTGAGCTTCAGATTCTTTAAGCGCTGCTTCTTTCTGAACTAGCTGTATTCTAATCTCTTTTTCCTTACTAGCAATTTGTTTCTCTAACTCAGCTAATTTTTTTGCGCCTTCACTTTCTAAAACTTTTTCTTTCTCTTTTAATTGAAGCTCTAATTCTTTCTCTTTTTCGCTTATTTTTTTCTCATACTCAGCAATCTTCTGAGCCTCTTCGGCTTTAAGAGCAATCTCTTTTTGTTTTAGCTGCTCTTTAATCTCTTTTTCGTTTATAGCAATTTGCTTTTCTAATTCAGATAAATTTTTTGCTTCCGCATTTTTAAGAGCTACTTCTTTTTCTTCAAGCTGCTTTTTAAGTTCTTTCTCTTTATCAGCTATAATTTTTTCATATTCTGCAATCTTCTGGGCTTCTCCAGCCTTAAGAGCTTTCTCTTTTTGTATAAGTTGTTCTTTTATTTCAATTTGCTTCTCTAATTCGGATAAATTTTTTGCTTCCGCGTTTTTAAGAGCTTCTTCTTTTTCTTTTAACTGAAGCTGAAGTTCCTGTTCTTTTTCTGCAATAATTTTTTCATATTCAGCAATCTTCTGAGCTTCTCCAGCTTTAAGAGCTTTCTCTTTTTGTATAAGCTGTTCCTTTATTTCAATTTGCTTCTCTAATTCGGATAAGTTTTTTGCTTCCGCGTTTTTAAGAGCTTCTTCTTTTTCTTTTAACTGAACCTGAAGTTCTTTTTCTTTCTCTGCAATAATTTTTTCATATTCAGCAATTTTCTGAGCTTCTTCGGCTTTAAGAGCTTCCTCTTTTTGTTTAAGCTGTTCCCCTATCTCTTTTTCTTTTTCAGCTATAATCTTTTCATACTCAGCAATTTTCTGAGCTTCCTCTTCTTTAAGAGCTTCTTCTTTCTGTCTTAACTGCTCTTTTATTTCTCGTTCTTTTTCTACTATTTTTCTTTCTAAGTCAAATAAATTTTTAGCCTCCGCACTTTTTAGAGCCTTTTCCTTTTCTATCAACTGAGTCTTAAGTTCCTGCTCTTTTTCGGCTATAATTTTTTCATACTCCGCAATTTTCAGAGCTTCCTCAGCTCTTAATGCTTCCTCTTTTTTTCTAAGCTGCTCCTTAATCTCTTTTTCTTTCTCTAAAATTTTTTGTTCTAATTTTGAAAGTTTTATAGCTTCTGCTGATTTCAAAGCCTTTTCTTTTTCTAAAAGCTGTTTATGTAATTCCTTTTCCTTCTCTTTTATTTTCTGCTCATATTCAATTAACTTCTGATCGCCCTCAGCTTTTAATGCTGCTTCTTTTTGCCTTAATTGAATTTCAAGCTCTTTTTCTTTTTCACTAATTTTCTTTTTAAGAGCCTCTATATTTTTATTTTCTACGCTTTTAAGCGCGGCTTCTTTTTCTGCTAATAATTTTTCAAGTTCTTTTTCCTTTTCAGAAACAGCTTTTACAATCGCATTTTCCTTTTCAAAAATCTTACGTTCTAAATCTTTTAATTTTTTTCGGTCATCCGATTTACGTTTAGCTTCTTTTTCCTTTTTCTGCTTAAGATTTTCTAATAAAGTTTTTTCTTTTTGCTTTAAGATTGTATTTCTTCCCGTAGAAAACTTTTTCAGATTTATATTTTCTGAGTCCGGAGTTTCAACCGAAAGATTGGAATTTTCTTTACTTCTTATTTCAGAAGTCTGATTATCAGGATTATCTTTTCCTGTTATATTGTAAAAAACCTGTTTATCCTGCTTAATTAAATAATCAATTTCCTTAATATTGAATTCGATTAAATATGATTCTTTAGCTCCTACGGCAGCCGTTTTCCTGTTAGATCTTGCAAAAATATCATCCTGACCAAAAAAGTCGTTATCTTTAAAAACGTCAATAATCTTGGGGCTATTTACAGATTCCAAAATTTTAATTTCACCCATAAAAACCAGAAAAACAGTATCAGCTCTTTCATTTGTATTAAAGACCGTTTCACCTTCTTTTATTACTTTAAGTTTCCCAAAAATTTTCTCCGTTCTTACTTGTTGAAGATTTACATTTTTAAAAAGCTTGTTATTCTTCGACGATATTAACAATTCACTTTGCATTCAGCTCTCTAATTAGAATTTATACTTATCAAAACCACCTCGTATTATCGGTAAAACAAAACAAAAAATAAAGCGGCTTACACCACTTTATTAAGATAAAATATTTTATTTCTATAAATTTTGGTATTTATTTTCCGTTTCTTTTTTATTTAATTCCTTGCGTTAACATTTTAAGGAGTAAAGTTATGACCATTAGAAAACAATTCCTAAAAACACGTCACACTTGCAAAGTTGAGTTCACTATTCCGTCAAGTCAGGCAAAAAACTTCTCTAAAGCCAGTGTTGTTGGCGATTTTAACAATTGGAATGCAAATGCGACTCCAATGAAAAGATTAAAAAAAGATGGTTCTTTTAGTTGTTCTGTTGAATTACCCGAAGGAAAAGAATATCAGTTTAGATATCTTATTGATGGAAGCCGCTGGGTAAATGATAATAAACCTGATAATTTTAGAAACACAATTTATAACGACGCAAAAAACTGTGTTATAAAATTATAAACTAAAATATTATGGATTTATCCTGATAAGCATTAACTAAGAGATTTGAATATTCTAAAAAAGGAATTTCTATAGTTCCAAACATTTTCAAATGTTCTGTCTGGAATTGAACATCCAGCAAGGTAAAGTTTTGTGTGCTTAATCGTAACATTAGTTTAACCAAAGCAGTTTTAGAAGCTTGTGATACTTTTGAAAACATTGACTCGCCAAAAAAAGCTCCTTTATAAGAAACCCCATAAAGTCCGCCGACTAATAAATCATTTTGGTAAACTCCAACTGAATGTAAATGCCCGGTCTGTTCTAACCCGGCATAAGCGTCAATTAGTTCCTCTGTAATCCAGGTCTCATCACGCTCAGCGCACATCTCTATTATTTTTATTGTATCAACATCAAACTTATAAGTGAAATCACTTTTCTTCATAAATTTCTTCAGGGATCTCGGGCAGTTAAATTTTCCAACCGGAATTACAGTTCTAATCTCTGGCTGATACCATGAAATAACTTTATTTTCATCCGCCATTGGAAATGCACCCTGGGCATATAAATTCAGCATTATATCAGGTTCAAGCATATCTTTATTTGTACGTTGTTTAACCACTTAAATTCTCTTTGTTCATAAAAATTTTAATATTATGTTTACCAAAACTTTAACAGTCTAATGCAAATATAAATAATTAGGTAAAATTGATCAGTCAACAACAAAAATCTTTTTTATATACAATCACTGCGGTATTTTTTTGGTCAACTGCCGCAACAGCCTTTAAGATAGCACTAAAAGAGTTTAATTCAAATCAGTTACTTTTTATATCATCGTTTACAAGCTTTCTGATTTTTTTATTTGTCGCTTTATTTAATAATAAAGCCGGACTGCTGGAATCATTTCAATTAAAATATCTGACTAAAAATTTATTAATCGGATTATTCAATCCATTCCTTTATTATATAATTCTATTTAATGCATATTCAATTTTACCGGCTCAGGAAGCACTTATACTCAACTTCACCTGGCCAGTTACAGTTTCAATCTTTGCAATTATATTTTTGAAATCAAAATTTTCACTGAAAACACTGCTCGGAATTATCACCTCATTTTTTGGTGTCTTAATAATTGCCACCAAAGGACAATTGTTATCTCTAAAATTTGAAAACCCGTTTGGCGTGTTGCTTGCTGTCGGAAGTTCACTTATATGGGCGTCATATTGGATTTTTAATTTAAAAGATAAACGCCCGGCAACAGTTAAATTGTTTTTTGCCTTTTTCAGCGGAACTATTTACACAGCTATTTATATCCATTTTTTTGATACATTCAAATTCACATGGTCTGCCGGGCTTAATAGTTCCATATACATTGGCTTTTTTGAGATGGGTTTAACTTACCTCTTTTGGCTAAAGGGAATTTCACTCAGCAACAATAAACCTTTAACATCAACCTATGCTTTTTTAGCGCCATTCTTATCACTAATGTTTATTTCAATATTATTAAATGAATCAATAACGGCTGCTTCAATTTTTGGCTTACTTTTTATTTTCTGTGGAATTATCATTCAAAAATATCCCGATTTAAGAAAATATATTAAAATCTAAACATAAATCTTAACTTTACCTTAATTGCTTAATCCTCGAAGCTTGATTATATTTAACATTCTAATTTTTCACAAAAACTTAAAATACTCGGGAAAAAATTATTTGTTAATTTAATATATGAGGAATTCATGGAATTAAAATTAAATAAACTCAACAAGTTTGAAGGCCGTAAAGGTCCTTTATTGCTTGTTATAATGGATGGTGTTGGCATTGGGAAAGAAGATGAAGGCAACGCAATATATAAAGCAAATACTCCAAAGTTAGACGAACTAATGAAAATGCCTTTATACACTGAGTTAAAAGCTCATGGTCCGGCTGTTGGTCTTCCATCAGAAGATGATATGGGAAACAGCGAAGTTGGACATAACGCTCTTGGCGCGGGAAGAGTTTTTGCACAGGGTGCAAAACTTGTAAATCTTTCACTAGAAACTAAAAAGTTATTTGAAGGTGAAACTTGGAAAACTGCCGTTAAAAAAGGACAGGATGGCGGTACAGTTCATTTTATAGGCTTATTATCGGATGGTAATGTACATTCTCATATAAATCACTTATATAAGTTTATTTCTAAATGTGCGGAAGAAAATGTAAACAAAGTACGAGTTCACGTTTTACTTGATGGCAGAGACGTTGGCGAAAAATCTGCTCTTGATTATGTAAAACCTTTAGAAGAATTTTTGGCTAAAATTAATTCTGAAAAAGGTGTTGATTATAAAATTGCTTCCGGCGGTGGAAGAATGATAACAACAATGGATAGATATAATGCTGACTGGAGCATTGTTGAAAGAGGCTGGAAAGCTCACGTTCTTGGCGAGGCAAGAGAATTTGGCTCTGCATCAGAAGCTGTTCAGACTTATTATGATGAAGATCCTAAAATGACTGATCAGTATATGGACTCATTTGTAGTTGCTGAAAATGGGAAACCGGTTGGTACAATTGAAGATGGTGACAGTGTTGTTCTATTTAACTTTAGAGGCGACAGAGCAATTGAAATTTCAAAAGCTTTTGAAGACAAAGACTTTACAGAATTTGACAGAAAACGTTTTCCAAATATATTTTACGCAGGTATAATGGAATATGACGGCGACTTGCACATTCCAAACAATTATTTAGTAACACCTCCTGATATTGACAGAACAGTTTGTGAATACCTATGTAATGAAGGTGTAAAATCCTTTGCAATTTCAGAAACACAAAAATTTGGACATGTAACTTATTTCTGGAATGGAAATCGTTCCGGCTATATTAATGAAGATTTAGAACTGTATGTTGAGATTCCGTCAGACAAAATCCCCTTTGATCAGGCTCCGAAAATGAAAGCAGTTGAAATTACTGACAAAGCAATTGAGCTTTTAGAATCAGGCAATTTCCAGTTTGGAAGAATCAATTATGCAAATGGCGATATGGTTGGTCATACCGGTATGATGGATGCCGCAATTGAATCTGTTGAAGTTGTAGACAACTCTTTAGCGCGATTACAAAAAGTAGTTGATAAGTTAGGCGGAATAATGATTGTTACAGCTGATCATGGAAACGCTGACGAAATGTTCTCAGTTAAAAATGGAGTTAAGTCTCCTAAAACTTCACATACATTAAATCCGGTTCCATTTATTATTTATGACTCTAAGTATAATAATGAATATGAAATGGCAAAAGTTGAAAACCCAGGTTTAACAAATATAGCAGCAACATTGTTAAATTTACTAGGTTTTGAAAAAGTTGAAGATTATGATGCGTCATTAATAAAACTTAAATAAGTTTAAATTTTTAAGGGCAGTTTAACAACTGCCTTTTCTATACAAATAATTGACCTTGATTTTAATAATTAAAATCTCAATTTTCACAGTAATTTTTTTATATATCTTCTTAAAGTAATAGTGGGTTAACAGGTGAAAATCTTTCGTAATATAGTTTTAGTATTATTTCTTACACAGAGTATATTTTTTGCGCAAGAAGGCGGAACATTTATAAGTAAATATGCCGGTGAATTTTTAGCACTTGGTGTTGGCGGCCGATCCTTAGGAATGGGCGGAGCTTCTGCAGCTATAACTGATGATGTAACTGCCGGTTACTGGAATCCGGCCGGATTAGCAAGAATAAATTATCCTCAAATTGCTTTGATGCACGAAGAACACTTTGGTAATCTTGTAAACTATAACTATGGTGCTGTTGCAATACCTTATGGCGAAGATATGAGTTTTGGTATTAGTGTTATCAGACTTAGCATTGATGGAATTCCTGATACCCGCAACGCTGGTTATAATGCAGTTACTGGAGAAAAACTTGGACCTGACGCTTTTAACAATCCAAATTTGAGAATTGATTACAATAAAATTACTGAATTTACTAATGCTGATTATGCGGTTTATTTTACCTTTGCAAAAAGACATTCAGAAAATTTTTACTGGGGCGCAAACGTTAAACTTATAAAGAGGGATATTGCTGAATATAGCGCGACTGGTATTGGCTTTGACATTGGCGCATACTATAAAGCCACTGAAAGATTACACCTTGGAGCTAACTTACAGGACGCAACAACTACTTTAGTTGCCTGGAATACAGATGCCGGAACAAACGAATTAATTTCCCCAACATTAAAACTTGGTGCCGCTTACGGAATCGATTTCTTTGGCGGTAAAATAACTCCGGCAATGGATTTTGATATTAGATTTGAAGGGCGTGAATTTGCTTCTAACTTTAACGTTGGACCGGTTAGTTTTGATGTACATAGCGGATTGGAATTTAATTATAAAAATATTTTTGCTATCCGGGGCGGTTATAGTGATGTAAAACAATTAACAGTCGGTGCAGGAATTAATTTACCAAAATTAACTATCGATTATTCTTTTGCCAAGTTCAACGAAGAAGATGATTTTGATTCTCATAGAATTTCATTAATTCTTACATTAGAAGAGCCAAGGTTTTTACGTAAAGGATTATAAAATAGTTTAATCAATAGTTTGTTTTTAGGGCTAAATCTAATAAAAGTATATTCACAATTTTATATACTGAATTAATTATTTTATTTGGAATTTATATAATTTATAATTAAACTTATCCATATGATGTTCTTTTAGTAAAAGTTTAGATTGAATTATAAAGTATTTGAATTTATTTTTCTGGTAATAAAATTCGTTATATGCCTCTATTTTTTCCTCACAATAAAACCGGGTTTACAATATCGAAAAATCAATTACAAAACTTACAATTATAAAATTGGATCTTATTTAAAAGTTTTGAAGTTGTATGGCTTCATTTCAATTAATACTATTTATTTTATTAAGAGGTAAAATTATGTCAGCAAAAGAAACCGGCAAGGTTAAATGGTTTAACAAAACAAAAGGCTACGGTTTTATAACCAGAGATTCCGGAGAAGATGTATTTGTACATTTTAGCGAAATTCAGGTAGAGGGTTTCAAAACTTTAGAAGAAGAACAAAAAGTAGAATTTGAAATTGGTGATGGTCCAAAAGGTCCACAGGCAAAAGGGGTTACTCTAGCAGAATAATATATATTACAGGCGCGGTTATTCCGCGTCTGTTTCATTAAACTTAATACTATTAAGCCAATTAACAACACACCGAGCAAGTTCAATTCTCTTTGTCGAAAAAACATGCCCGCCATCTATTATTACCTCTCTCAACAATTTATGCTTCTTAAATGCTTTCATTAGCGGTTTATGATGAAAATTGATCATCGCGGTTGAATCATGTTTAGAAGCAATCATTAATAAATTCTTTTCTGATAAAGCCTTCACATAATTCAAAATATTAAATCTGTCTTTATTCTCTACTATTTCTTTTAATAGTTTTTTTGCATTTGTTCCGGCTACCATTTCAGCTCCGGCACCTAAATGCTCCAATACTTTTTCTTCCGCAAAAGGGAGCTTGATTAAATCAGCAAGAACACCAAAATTAAAGCCGGCAATAAATCCTAAATTATTTACACCTTTTAATTTTTCAGCATTCACAAATGTTGCAAAACCGCCCATACTGTGCCCAATAAAAACTACTCTTTTGGGATCGAGATTATAATTTCCGCATACCTTCTCAGATTTTACAAACTCAAACGCGCTAATAATATCTTCTATAGAATTAGAAAAGGAAAAAACTCCCTCACTTCCCCAGCTTCCTCTATAATGGAATATTAGAACATTAAAGCCAGCACGGCGAACTGCGTGCGCTAAATCCTGATTATGTTCGTTTCCCGGGAAACCGTGTGCTAAAACTACGGTTGGCTGAAGTTGTTTGCCACCGGTTAAATATAGAGATCCCAGCAATTTTGAGCCGCTGCTATTGAATGTAACTGCTCTCATCGAAGGAAGTTGTTTTTTGTCAATTATAACTTGGTCTTGGGTTACAGGATCGTATTGCATCTTTCTCTCACTATACTATTTTAAGCATCACACTGTACTGCGAATATAAGACTTATAGAATATTTATGTGAGAGAAATAATTTTCACCTAATTACTAGTTTGTGAGATAAGCTTTTTCTTCGATTGAAATCTCAACAGATTTACGAATTGGATTGAGAAGATTTTTAGCCATTTGGGTTGAGTAATTGCCAAGCTCTCTAATTTTGTAAACAGAAACGAGTGATTGAATAGATTTGGATACTATTTCTGGTAAATTATTTTCAGTTGAAAATATTTCTGCCGGCAAAAGAAATATTAAGTCGAACGCAGCAGATTCAGCAATGCTTTTAATATCTGTGTAGTTAAGATCTTCCAGACAAATTTCTTCATCAAAATACTCGGCAGCCTTTCTCATCTGAAGTTCATACTTCATTCTTTCTTTTAAAAGTACCGATACTGTTTCGGCGGGGATCTTAATTTCTAGCATTGTTTATTCCTTTATAAATAGTAACTTTCTAATTTTAACATCATTATCGTATCATTTACTATTTACTTAAGGACTTTTTAGATAAGCGTCAAACTTCCAAATATAAAGCTAATTTTCGCACTAATAAGCGTTTATAGTGCATCTATAAAGGGATTTTGGGATGTGTGGAATTTTTAACTATTATTTTTGTTTATCCATGGCATTAATATTTTAATAAACTTGTCTTCTTCTTCCATAAATGGATAATGTCCGCTCTCTTCAAATACATTAACCTCAGCATTTTCCTTAGATCTTAAAAATTCCATTGCGTTTTCATGTGGGACAATAAAATCGTATTTACCGTTAAATGAGACAATTGGAGTATTAATTTCGTTTAATTTAGAAACAGCATCGTAATTCAATAACAGATCGCCATAAAAAAACTGCATATTTTTATAATTAAACTGCTGGTCTCTCCATAAATCGGAACTATCAAATTTAGGATCAAAAAAATACTTTGAACCATTAGCCACATATTCATTAATTATTTTATCATTAATAGCCGCGCCTTTAGTACCTGCCTCTTTTAAATTCTTATGGTTCTCTTCTAAAACGGCTTTCCGGTTTTCATCAGCAAACTCTTCCCAATATTGATCCTGTTTTCTAATCATTTCATCATTGTATTTTGGCGGCATACTTATTAGAATAAGTCCTAATACATTATCGGGATACTTAGACGCATATTCCAAAGTAATATAAGCGTTTGCTGACCACCCGAATAAAAAAGCTTTTTCTATATTAAAAACTTTACGTACTTCATCAATATCATTTACAATATTTTCTAATGTTATCTCCTCACCGGAATCGGAACGACCTCCTCCGCGGGGTTCAATAAAAATCATCTTAAAAAACTTTCTTAAAGTTGTAGGTATAGCTCTTTGTAAATAAGGCACACCGCTGTACGAAGGCAGAATCATTGGTATACCTTCACCTTCTGAATCACACCAAATTTTTATACCATTAACATTAACAAACATTCAATTCACTCTTTTATTTTAGACCGCACAAAGTTAAGTATCTGTGTTGAGAATATCATCTTTCTTAGATAAATGGGAATGATTTTTTATTTATCTTTGATATCAAAAAAAATGACTATTTAGATAAATGATATATTACTTCGATTTAATAAGTGTTTTAGTCTGTTCTATTACAGGAGCACTTGCTTCTATGGATAAAAAAATAGACGGGTTCGGACTTTTTATAATTGGAACTGTCGCGGGTATTGGCGGCGGCACTGTGCGGGATATTATATTAGGCAGATTCCCGGTTTTCTGGATTTCCGATAATACTTATTTTATCTCAATTGCTATTGGAACTGTATGCGCGGTTATTTTTGCGAACACACTTCAAAGGAAAAAATACTCTTACCTGCTTTTATTTTTGGACGCACTAGGACTTGCGATTTTTACCATTATTGGTGCTGACGCGGCAATTGAACTTGGCAAAACCAATCTGGTAATAATTATTATGGCTATGACTACCGGAGTTGTTGGCGGTATGTTACGCGATATTTTGTGTAATGAGATTCCACTGATTTTAAGAAGGGAAATATACGCGCTTGCATCAATAATAGGAGCAATAGTTTATATAATTCTGCTTAACACTCTTCCCTCAAAAGAATTTGCTGTTGTACTATCAATTTCAATTACTGCTGCAATAAGATTGTTGGCTATAAAGTATAAGTTATCACTTCCGCATTTTAGTCATCTGGTAAAAAAATAATGTTAAAGTATGTAATTATAATATTGATCTCGTTTATTCTAAATGCATGTTTTACACATCACCATATTCCAAAGGAAGAACTGGAACCTGAATTTCTTAATCCTGAGTTAGAATTTGATCAGGATAATTTTAAAGTGAGTTATAGAAAAAGCATTTATCATGAAAATCCGAATAAAATGATTGATAAAACAGAGTTAATAATTGGAACCGGGAACTTTGGGAAAGTCAGTTATAGTCCGTGTAATTCAAGTATAAGCTTTAATAATAAGTGTGAGGAAAGTCTTTTTATTACTGAAACAGATTTACTTACTCTTTATAATGTTTTTATGAGATACGAACTATATAATACAGAGTGGCAAATGAGAGAGTTTGTTTCTAATGGAGAAATATATGAAGAAGCTATTTTTGAACTTAATGGATTTGAATATATAATTCCTCCTTTTTTAGATAATAATTACATTGTTGCAGAAGAAGTGTTTACTTCCATTCGTGAGATTATTCCGGCCGGAACATGGATTAATATTAAAGAGGAAAAGAACAATTATTATAAAAACAATCTGAATAGAAGGCTTAGATATTAACATGAATATGATTCTATTATTTAATTCCGATTTTATCGGGGAAAATAAAATTATTCTAAAAGACAGGCGGTTTGAGCATATCTTAAATGTTCATAAAGCAAAACCCGGCGATACTCTAAAGATAGGATTATTAAATAACAAGCTGGGAACCGGAGTAATAACTTCACTTGATGATACATCGCTTACAATGAATACGGATTTAACTGAGACACCACCTGAACCGTTAAATTGTGCATTAGTATTAGCAATGCCGCGTCCGTTAATGTTTAAGCGAATTTTAATGCACATCTGCACACTTGGTATAAAAGAGATTCACCTTCTTCATTCTAAAAGAGTTGAAAAAAGTTTTTGGGGAAGTCCGGTATTAGAAGAAGATAATATTAACAATGAATTATACCTTGGACTTGAACAGGCTTGCGATACTATTTTGCCTAAAATTTTTATTCATAAACGTTTTAAAGAGTTTATTGAAACCACAGGAAAAGATTTAGCCTCTGATAATCGGGCTCTGATTGCTCATCCTGGATTTGACAATCAACAAACAGAATCCACAGCAGAAAATACAGTTGCCGCAATTGGTCCGGAAGGTGGTTTTATTGATTATGAAATTGACAAATTTATTGAAACCGGTTTTATACCAGTAAATCTGGGCAGCAGAATACTTCGTGTTGAAACAGCAGTACCTGTAATGGTTTCTAAGATTATGAAGTTTTAATCTTTAATTTAACTGTAAAGGCTGAACCAAGATCCTTTTCACTATCTAATGAAACATCCGCATTATTTAATTCACAATAATGTTTAACTAGCGCCAGACCCAGACCATTACCGTCAAAACTTCTTGTATATCCCTCGTCTTCCTGCCTAAACGGATTAAAAATAACTTCCTGATATTTTTTTGAAATTCCTATGCCGGTATCAATAATTTCAACAGATAAATATTCATCATCAATATTACTATAAATTATTTTGATACTGCCTTTTCGTGTATATTTTATAGCGTTATCAAGAAGATTTGTAAATACCTGTGTTATAGAATACTCATCACACAATACTTTAAATGTTTTACTGGTTTTATTTTCTATTTCAAATGTAAAATCCGACTCATCTGTAAAAACTTTATATTCATTAAAAAGAGGAACTAATATTTTATTGTATATATCAATAATTTCAAAATCTAATTTAATTGTTCCCGCTTTTATATCAGACATATTCAATATCTGATCAATTGTTCTTGTTAATCTTTTACCGCCGCTTTCAACAATATCAAAACTATTTCTCGAATCTTCATTAAGCTTATCCTTAATATCTTCTCTGATAAAGCTAATAAAGTTCATAATTGTATTTACAGGTGTTCTAATTTCATGTGACATTTGCGCTAAAAATTCGCTTTTGAGTTTATTTGATTTTTCCGCAGCTTCTTTGGCTTCCAAAAGTTTGCTTTGAACTTTTTTCTGTTCAGTAATATCTCTACAAATTCCAAGAATAGCTTTTACACCCTGATAATTAATAGCTGTAGCATTAATGCTTAAGTCTAACTCTGTGCCGTTTTTTGTTATTATCACAGCTTCAAGATCTTTAACGTCGTTGCCAGCCATAACTTCTCTATAATTTTGTATTAATTTCTTCGGCTCTTTTATAAGCTGTATTAACGAAAGAAATCTTAACTCTTCTACTGAATATCCTAATAAATCGGAAGAACTCTGGTTTGCATCCAGAATATCAAATTTTTTAGCATCAAATAAAATTATTGGATTATGAGTATTTTTAAATAATCCTCTATAATCTTTCTCCGACTCTCTTAATTTTTTCTCATATTTAATTCTCTCTTCAATTCTCCTTTGAAGCAAATTATTCTTTTCCTTCATCCTGTTCATTCTTAGTCTAAAAATAAAATAGACTAAATAGGAACATGATAAAATTACACCTAAATAAAATTGCCAGGTATTCCACCAGGGATTAAGAATTGTAAACTCATATTCATCATCTTTAAGATTCCATATTCCGGCAAGGTTAGAAGCCTTAACAATAAATTTATATTTTCCCGGAGTAAGGCTTGTATAGGTTACTTCCGGCTTATTTGTTATAGGAGAAAAATCGTTATCAATTCCTTCTAACTTGTATTTAAACTTAACCTGAGTCGGATCTTTAAAACTAAGAGCTTCAAAATTAAACGTAATATGATTTTTACCATGCGGAAGTTCAAGATTTTTTGGCAGCTTTATATTTTCGGATATACCCTTACTATATAAACTTAAATCAGTTTTTTCGAAAAAAAGTTCAATATCTTTTATAAATACTTTTGGAGGATGATAATGTTCATCATCTTTCTGATTATTAACTCTTACAATCCCGTCTATTGTACCAAACCAAAGATTACCCTTTCTATCGTGCAAAACCGCGCCCTGATTACATTCAACTCCTAAAAAACCCTGATATCTGTGAAATGATAAAAGATAAATATCTTCAGTTTTATTAAATTGAGCTATGTTTAATTTATTTAAACCTTTATTTGTACCAATCCAGAGAAACCCGAGATCATCTTTTTGAATGAACATAATCGCGTTATCATTTAATCCATCTTCTATTGTTATCATTCTATAAGATTCTTCGATGTTACTATATGGATTAAATTTGATTAAACCTTTTTCAAACGTTCCCAGCCATAAATTCCCTTCCAAATCCTGTTCTATATCCATTATAGTTCTGCGTTTCATCCAATTATAATTGGAAAAATCTTCAACTTTATTTCCCGATATTTTATTTAATCCTCTTGCCGTTCCAATCCAGAATTCACCTTTCATACCTTCAAGTATTGTGTAAACTTCATTTGATAACAATCCGTTTTCTTCATTAAAATGAAATAGTTTTTCATCCGTAATTTTATAAACACCGTCGTCGAGTCCGCAAATCCATAAGTTTTCTTCACTGTCTTTAAAGATAGAAGAAACGTCTTTCATTTTAAGATTGAAATCATTCTTCTTTTTCTTAAAAGTAATACCGTCAAATTTTGTTAATCCTTTTTGTGCCCCGCTCCAAATATCGCCATGTTTATCCCTGCATACCGAATAAATCGATCCGCCCTTAATTCCTTCTAAATCTATATTTTTTATTTTATTATTTGTTAATAGTTTTAATCCTTCGCTTTCGGTACTTATAAAAATATCACCATTTTTTTCCTCATAAAACGACCAGACTTCCTTAGGAAATCCATCTAATTTAGAATAACGTACCAGATTATCACCATAAAAAAATGTTAATCCCTGCTCAGTTCCAATCCATAAATTACCTTCTGAATCAGTCATTAAACAATTGATAATATCATTATTAATCCCTTCCGAGGTATTAAATATTTTACTGCCGCTCTCTTTATATTTAATAAGACCATTTAAACTTCCCAGCCATAAATTCTTTTTTTCATCTATTAATATTGAATAAACAGCACGCTCATTATTAATAGAGGTATTAAAATTAGTAATTTTTCCATCAACCAGTTTATTAACACCTTTTTTGGTCCCAATAAATAAATCGTTATTATCGTCTAAAAATAAATCATATAAGTAGTTATCATGTAAATTATCATCAGTTGTAAAAATTTCACTTTTACCATTGTCTATTTGTATTAAGCCGCTGTCCGAAGCAAGCCAGTACGAATCTTTTTCATACTCAGCCATATCGCGAAAAGCTTTGTTCGAAAGAAGTGTATCATAAAAAAACGGTTTAAAGTTATCACCTTCTTTTACAAACAATCCTTTTTGAGTTCCAACCCAGAGTACATTCTGAGAATCTTCAATAATAAAATGAATAATATTACTTCCTAAACTATCCGATAAATATTGAGGTGTGAACTTATCATTTTTAAAACTTACTAAACCGGCGTATGTACCAACCCATAAAGTATTATCATGCGAAACACACAGTGAATAAACATCATTTGCGGGCAGTCCGTCGCCAATATTGAAGTTCTCAAATGTTAGTCCGTTAAATCTGCTTAAACCGCCAATAGTAGCCACGTATATATACCCCAAACTGTCCTGTACAATTTCCGAGACATACGAATCGGGCAAACCATCTTTTATTAAATAGTTTCTAAAATTATATTGCTGAGCCGCTGTTTGGTATGCAAAAAATAAAACTACCAGAAAAATTTTTGAATATTTAGACATTAAGAACTACAAACTCCACTGATAATTATTTTGTGAATTAAATATAATAATTTTTTAAGTTTCTTATTCCCAATAATAATAGAAGCAGAAATATTTAACTCTCTGCTCCACATTTGCTGAATGTAAATAATGCCAAATACAATCGCACATATCGGACTTCATGGAATTACAAGCAGAGCATTAATAAAAAACTCTGACTTTAAGTGGATTTATTTAGCATGTTTAATACCCGATATACCCTGGATTTTGCAACGGCTGCTTATAACATTTTCCGGTTTTAATCCTTTTGATATTAGAATTTACACCATGATACAGGCATCTTTATTTTTATGCTTAACTCTTTCAGCTTTATTTTCTTTTTTTTCCTCTAATTCAAAAAAAACATTTGCAATTCTTGTTTTAGGATCACTTCTTCATTTACTGCTGGATGCAGCCCAATATAAATGGGCAAACGGAGTTCACCTTTTTGCCCCTTTTAGCTGGGAATTAACCAACTACGGATTTTTCTGGCCAAATGATTTTGTTACTGTTTCACTTACTTTATTTGGTTTAGGTTACTATATATTTTATTGGAAGAAGTATAAACTTTATGAATTTGATTTGTTTATAACAAAGAAAAAAATACAAGGTATTATTTTCTTTGCTGTTTTATATTTAACACTTCCGCTTTTCTTCATGAATTCTCCCATCGAAGCTGATAATCATTTTATTAAAACTTTTTTAGAGAAAGAGAACCGTGTTGGAAAATATATTGAAATTGACCGCTGCGGTTATAATCCGGTTACTAATACACTTATAAATTTTACAAACGAAGATTTTATTGCAGAAGGTTTAGATCTGAAAGAATATACGTCTTTATCAATAAAAGGATTTTTTGTTGATTCGCATACAATTAAAATTCTCGAATATCATGTAAATAATCAAATGCTGCGCGATTTTTCTTCGATACTTGGAATATTATTGCTTATACTTATCTGGATAAAATCATTTTGGGATAAACTGAAAAGGAGAACAACATGAAAATTGTAGTTTTAGGAGCCGGACTTGTTGGGAGTCCGATGGCTATTGACCTTGCCAAAGATGAAAACTTTGATGTTTTAGTTGCCGATAAAAATGCTTCAGCTTTAAAAAAACTGGAACAGAATTATGGAATAAAAACAATTAAAAAAGATCTTAGATCAGAAAATAATGTTTCTGAAATAATTTCTGATGCTGATTATGTTATAAACGCTGTTCCCGGATTTATGGGCTATGAAACTTTACAAACTATTATTAAAAATGGCAAAGATGTTGTTGATATTTCCTTTTTCGCTGAAGATCCTTTTCAACTTGATAAATTAGCAAAGGAAAAAGGTGTTATAGCAATTATGGATTGCGGTGTGGCTCCTGGTATGAGCAACATTCTAACTGGTTATGTTCATAACATACTTGATAAAACTGAGCTTGCTTTAACCTATGTTGGCGGACTACCAGAAAAACGTGAATGGCCCTATGAATACAAAGCTGTTTTTTCACCTATAGATGTAATTGAAGAATATACAAGACCTGCCAGAATTGTTGAAAATGGAGAACTTGTTATAAGACCGGCACTTTCCGAACCCGAGCTTTTAAACTTTCCACAAATTGGAACTCTTGAAGCTTTTAATAGCGACGGTCTCCGTTCGTTAGCCAAAACAATCGATTGTCCGAATATGAAAGAAAAAACACTTCGTTATATGGGGCATATTGATAAAATGAAAGTTCTGCGTGATACCGGATTTTTTAGCTATGATGAAATAGAAGTTAATGGAAAAATGATAAAACCAATTGACCTGACAACCAGGCTCCTTTTTCCGAAATGGAAATTAGAGGAAGGTGAAGTTGATATAACTGTTATGCAGATAATTGTTGAAGGAATTAAAGCCGGTAAAAAGTTAAGATATGTTTACGATCTTTATGATAAATATAATGAAAAATCTAAAATACACTCTATGGCCAGAACAACCGGCTATACAGCAACTATGGCGGTAAGAATGCTTGCCAAAGGGCTTTATAAAGATGTTGGTTTATCAGTTCCAGAATATATTGGCAAATATCCTAACTGTGTTGAGTTTTTACTTTCAGGATTAAGAGAACGTGGAGTTGTTTACAAAGAAACTATTGAGGAAAAATAATCGAAAAACATTCTCTCCCTATGAATGTACATTTTTTTTAGTAGGGTCAGGACCTCAGTCCTTGACCCATTTATGTCCTCGGAGGATCTTGGATTTTAACACTTGAGGATAAGTCGATAACGGTTAATAAAGATAATCTAGTTTTTGCACCACCAAATTCTGAACGAAAATGGGAAAATAATTTTGATAAAACTTTAAAGGTTCTTGTAATAAAAAAATAGAGATGTTATACATGTCCGATCTGTGGAACGACTTTAAGGTTAATTATATACATAACAATCCGGTAAAGAAGAATCTGGTGGCAGAAGATCACCTTTGGGAATATTCTAGTGCAAAGTTTTATAGGTTTGATGTTGAAGGAACAGTTAAGGTTACTAATGCCGGAGCAATTGTTTAGCGAAAACGCGCCAAGGACTGAGATCCTGACGCTACAGAAAAATTAAGCCTCCGGTTTGGTTTATGCCATACACATCCCACTTGTTTGTTATTTTCTTTTTTGTCTGGCCTCAAATATTTCGCGTTAAGAAAAATACTCTTCGGAGATGATAAGAGAAAAATGTTGTCTGAGTCTCGACTTCTTTTGTGTCGGGACGAGTTTATTTTTCTCAATCGTAGAAGATTATTTTTTAGCTAAATATTTGTAGCCTTGATTTTTTCGTTCTTTTGTATCAAGACAAAAGAACATCTACAACATTTTTTTCGTAGGGTCAGGACCTCAGTCCTTGACCCATTTTTACACTCTTAAGACTTCTCAAATATTCCCAACTTTTCTAACCATTGTGGCTGGTCTTCCAAGGCAATTCTAACAACTACTTCTAATTCTTCAAGCATATCATCCATTTCATCAATTTTAGCATCACGGACTTTTGTGGCTGCTTGTGCATCACCAATTTCTTTAGATTGTATTTCCGTAGCCTTAACAAGATCATCAACCAATGTTTTTCCGGCTGTTAATTTTTCATCAGTTATTCCAAACCGTGTAAGTTTTGATTTCAATTCATCATATGCCAATAAATTATTGTAGAATGAACTTGCCTGACCAATCCACCCAGTTAAACTTTGTTTTCTCCTTCCATTTAATTCCAAGGCATTATCAGCTTGCGGATCTTTTTTAAAAACAAGCCGTGCTAATTTTAACATCATTGAATATTCTTTGTTAGCCTCTGCCCATTCTTTTTCAACATTTTGGGTAGCTGCATATTGCTCGCCATATTCTTTCTTCTGTTTAAGATCTAACTCTTTTACAGAATCAATTATGGTTTTGCATTCGCCTAACTTTTCCGTTGTATAGCCAAATGGTTCCACAAAAACCCTAATATCGCTAAATTCTAAAAGGTTATTTACAATTGTTTCTCCAGCACGAATTTTTTCACTAATACTTAATTTCTTGTTCATTTAAACGCTCCTTTTTAATGAATTTTTCTAGAATTTGATTAATATATCCCCATATTTAATAAATCAAGTCTCTTTTACTTCAATTATATCAAGAATTGCAAGAAAATACGGCATTTTGTCATTTCCGCACGGTAGCAATCATTTTTCTACGGTCTTCTGCCATTTCTGCACCGTAATAATCATTTTTCTCTGGTCTTCCATTATTTCCGAACTGTAGCAGTCATTTTTCTTTTGTAGCTACTGCTGCTCTCCGTACTTCTGCAATTTTCTTTTGGTAGCTATTATTATTCTTTGGTATTCTACAATTTCCGAATGGCATTTTTCTCTTCCCAAAAGAAATTGCAATTCTAATTTTTGTGGTGGATTTTCTGTGTTTTGTAACACTTTGCCCTCCGTTTTTTTACAGTCTCCGATCATCGAGTGTTCAGCAGACCTGAATGTACCGAGATGTGAAGTTATATTGTTACTTTGTTATTTCGGCATCTCGATACTTTTTCGATTTTCATCGAAAAAAACTCGATGATCTTTGTTTTATCAAAGCCGTTCCATGGAACGGCTCTACATTTTTTTTACTGTGAACCGTAAACCCTTTACTGTAAACTATTTTAGCTTATAATCTATTTCCTTAACATTTAACTTAACAAAATACTAAAAGAACTGTTTAATAATTTCCAACAGTTTGTTCGGAGTAATTTTCTATAACTAGTTTTTTGTTAAAACAATCAATAATATCTTGTTTCTTCATATATGTTATATTATTATTCGTGTTATACGAATAATAATATAACATATAGGCTCAATACACGCAATACGTGTATTGAGATGTTGCAAGAAATGCTAGGACGACCGTAAAATGAAATTAAAGTTGTAAATTTGACCAACAGAAATTGTAGAATAACAAATGACAGAAAAATATAAAATAGCTAGTTTATTTTCAGGTTGTGGAGGACTTGACCTCGGATTTATAAAATCGGGTTTTGAAGTTGTTTGGGCAAATGATTTCTTCAAGGAAGCAGTTGAAACATACAAGAAAAATATTGGAGAACACATTGTTTATGGAGACATCACTAAAATTCCAAGTGATGAAATACCTAATGATTTTGATATTCTTTTAGGAGGATTTCCTTGTCAAGGATTTTCTGTAGCCAATACTAAAAGAAGTATGGAAGATGAAAGGAATTTTTTATACAAAGAGCTTTTAAGATTAATTAAGGATAAACAACCCAAATTTTTTGTTGGAGAAAATGTAAAAGGATTACTATCAATGCAACAAGGGAAAGTAATCAATATGATTATTGAAGATTTTAGAGCTTTAGGCTATGAGGTTGAATATCGACTTCTTAAAGCTTCCGATTATGGTGTTCCTCAAAATAGAGAAAGAGTTGTAATTATAGGAAATCGTTTAGGTCTCAAAAACCCGTTCCCAAAAAAAACACACGGCTTAGTTAATGATTTATTTAATGACTCTTTAAAACCTTATGTTTCTGTAAAAGATGTTGTTGGACATTTAGCAAATATTAGAACAAGAGACAAAGCTTTTGAATTAGAAGGGAAAACAATTTATAACCACGTAGCTCGAACAAATGTTGCTGATAAATTTTGGGGTAGAAAACACAAAGTAAATCAACACGAAATTTGTGATTATTTAAAATATTGGAGAAATAAAAGTGGGTGGTCGACTAAAAAAGTTGACGAACATTTTGGATATGCACACACAGCTGGTCACTGGTTTAGAAAAGACAATAATTCAGGAAGTATTCCAAACCCTAGCGATTGGTGGGAACTGAAAAAAATTCTAGGATTTGATGACACTTATGACAAAGCAGTTACAGAATTAGAACTTAAAGAAATAAAATTTGAACAATCTTTAAGAATAAACAATTGGGAATTACCTAGTGATACAATTACCGCAACTGGACCAGAAATTCATCCAAACAGAGAACGAAGAATGTCTGTAAGGGAATGTGCAATTATTCAAACCTTCCCAGATGATTTTATTTTTTGTGGTAGTTTAGGTAATATGTATAAACAAATTGGTAATGCTGTTCCTGTACTTTTAGCAGAAAAAATAGCTGAAGTAATTAAAATAGAATTAGGTAAATATGAGCAATTTAACGCAAGAACAAATAGAAAAATTAAGGAAAATAGAGGAATTAGAGCAGAAGTATTTGAATAAGTTTTACTATTTCCTAAAATATGTAGAAGATGAAATGATGTTCGGTTTTCAAACTAAAGAAAAAATCAAGGATGATTGGTTTGGTAAATACGACTCAAAAATTTCAAATTTTGCAGTTGGTGCTGAGCGTATTATTTACGCTCTTTTTAATGGTAAGAGTGTAGGTCAACCAAATTCTTGTCCTGTAGGAGCAGATATGTTTTTTGAAGTTGAAGATGCGTTTATTCATATTGACCTTAAAACTGTTCAAACTAGAAATATTGGCGATATTACAAGAAGCATTTTTGTTGGAAGAAATCAAAATAGCTATAAATCAGAAATTATAAAAGCAAATGGAGAGTCCTTTAATCCTCAAAGATTTTATATACCTGCTCTACCTCCATTTTACAATAAAGGAAAAGAGAATGAAAAAATATGTTTGTCGTATTTTGTTACCATCGCATATGAAGACACTAATTTGAATATACTAAACATAAATTTATTGTGTATGCCAAATGGTGAATTAGAAAATCATTATGGCACTAGAGTGCTATCTGCTGGTAAAAACCCAGATAAGTCAAGATTTAGATTTACAAAAGTGCCAAATTTTGAATTACTTGAAATTCCAAAACCACGCGTCAAAGTTGTTTATTTTGACAAGACTATGAGTGATAAATTAAAAAAGGATTTATCATTTTACGAAAAATTATACGACAAACAATAAAGCACTTCTTGCAACAGCGTGTATAAGAAATAGCGGATTTAGTGCTAAATTAAAGGTCTGTGATTTTAATAAAAGTTTGTGCCAAATTGAAAGTTCAGTGCTTTTTAATCCGCTACTTCTCATACACGCAAACCGTTAGGGGCAAGCTATGACTGCTAAATAAAAACTGAGAATTATTTGAAAAGCCAACGCACATTTGCAATTCGCACCAGCCAACGCTTGACCAAAAATTGCAAAAGAGTAACTATACTCCGTATTTAAATTTAACCCGTCTCCATTGTTATTATCTATTATTGTTGTATCCAGTTTACTTAATGGTATTTTTATTATAGGTTCTTCAAATCCGGATTACTTCTTGTAAGTTCTATCTCACAATCAGAATTATTTACTGTGGTTTTTAATTGCAAAGCGATAGTTGTATGTGAAACACTCTTGAGTGAAATTCCTCATTAACTTATACACGTATATAAATATACTATTCCATTTCTTCACTTCGGCATATTCTGTCTTACAACAGAACACTCAGTGAACTTTATTTATCAAAATAAATAGACTAAATTTAATTAACAAAAAATTTGCAAGTGTAAAAGTATTCAGTTAGTTTTTCGCATTGCTTTTGTTTTATTAATAAATTTGTGAGATGAAATGCCATCTTTCTTTCAAACTTGGTTACCTTTCATCTACCTTTACGGTGTAGGTGGAACTTTTTTTACTGTTGGAATGATAATCGTAAGAAAAAGTAATGCTTTGGACATGAAGAAAAAACAACATCGTTTTTGGTTCAAAGTTTTAATATTCGGATTTATCTATTTCATGTTGATTCATGCATTTTTAACAATAGCTGCGTTGTATTTTTAGCCTATGGAAACTTTTCATAATATTGGAGCAACTACCGACTGGATAGTCATGGTAGTATACTTTCTGGCAGTAATGCTGTTTGGAAGTTATTTTGGACGTTATAACAGATCAACTCAGGATTTCTTTTTTGGCGGGCGCCGTTTTGCCTGGTGGTTAATTGCATTTTCAATTGTTGCCACCGGTGTTGGTAGTCACAGTTTTGTAAAATACTCTGCCAAAGGATTTGAACACGGTCTGGCATCAACAATGACCTATATAAATGATTGGTTTTTTGTACCTTTCTTTTTATTCGGCTGGCTGCCAATAATAGTTTATACAAAAATAAGATCAATCCCCGAGTATTTCGAAAAAAGATTTAGTCCCTCAGCCAGATTTTTAGCAACAATTCTTCTTCTGTTTTATATGATTGGATATATTGGAATCGGTTTCCTAACATTAGGAAAAGCCGTATTGCCAATGCTTCCCGAAAACTTTGTTCTTTTCGGTCAGTCCTTTCAGATAACACTGATGGGAGCAATAATTGTAATAGCTGTTATTACCGGTGTATATATTACATTCGGCGGACAGACAGCAGTAATATTCACCGATTTACTGCAGGGTTTTATTTTATTATTTGCCGGATTTCTTTTATTCTTCTTAGGAATTTCGTATCTGGGCGGGTTTGATGTCTTCTGGAATTTACTTCCGGTTGAATGGAAATTACCGTTAGCCCATTTTAACGAGCCCTCCAGTTTTAACTTTGTCGGTATTTTTTGGCAGGACGGAGTTGCTGGTTCGGTAGGATTCCTGTTTATGAACATGGGTCTTGTAATGCGCTTTATGGCTACCAAATCGGTTAATGAAGGACGTAAAGCCGCTACATTTAATATAATCGCAATGCTGCCGCTATCTGCTGTTGTAGTAGGTGGCGCAGGCTGGTTAGGAAAAGCAATCTCAATTCAGGATCCGTCAATTATTAGCCCTAATACTTCACCAGATCAGATATTTGTTGTTGTGGCAAATATTGTTGCGCTTCCGGGTGTTTTCGGATTTGTAATGGCAGCTCTTACTGCGGCTTTAATGTCTACTGTTGATACTTTAATAAATGCAACTGCCGCAATTTATATAAATGATGTTCACAGACCAATAGCATCTTTCTTATCAAAAAAAGAAGTTCCGCAAAAAAAGAAAGAACGAAGAGAACTTACCGCGGCCCGTTACGCTTCGGTTGCTATTACATGTCTTGGTGTAGTGTCTGTATTGGCATTTAAAAATTTTCCAACTGTTTATGAAGCACACGGATACTTCCATTCAACATTAACACCTCCTTTGGTTGTTGCAATATTTCTTGGAATATTCTGGAAAAAATTCACACCGGCTGCAGTTATAGCTACATTTGTTGGCGGTGTTGCTTTAATGATACTAGGTTTACATTATCCAACTCTCATTTCGCCATTTGATCATGGTATTGAAATGAATGCGGATCATCCGTATTCTTATATTAGAGCATTATATAATACTTTCTCTTGTGCTGTTGTAGCGGTAGTTGCTACTTTTACAACCGGATGGCAGAAACAATTAGTTGCTAAAATCAGAAGTAAATCGAACCATAGCAGTATTGCGTATTCTTTATTAACCATCGCAATTTTATTATTTGCGTTAATTCTTTTTAACGTTGGTCCTGAGTCTTTATTAGTTACAGCAGCAATTGTTTTATCAATAATTGTTGCAATTATTACTAACTACTTTGTTAAATATGACGAAATTAAAAATACTGAAGGTTTAACTGCATGGTCAATTGCACTTGCAAAAGAGAGGTTTAAAGGCAGTAAAGTTAACGAAGAAGAAGGCGAAATAATTAAAGTTAACTGGGAACTTAAAGATGGTGATGATGACATAATTAATTTTTCTAAAAACGATATGAAGAGAATGGCTGCTAATCCGGGTGATTTAGTTTATATCTGTGATGCCCGTAAAATTCTAGGCGGCTTAAAATCTGTACATGCTGTTTATGGCGAACCTCATGATGAAAACGGAATTGTTTATATCAGTAACGAACCTCTTCAACAAGGTGTGTTTATTAAAGGTAAACCGATAACTGCTGAAAAAGAAATGTAGTTTAATAAATTTTATATTCCCGTAATTTTTAAAATTGCGGGAATATGTATCATTTTTTATGCTTGTCAATATAATCGAATAGCCTTCTGAATAAATATAGATCATAACCTTCAAACTTGTCTTCAACTGTATCAGCAACAATTCTCATCCAGCGTAAGTTTATATCTCTGACCGCAATATCAAGATCATCTTTAAAATTATTTCCATCAGTCAATACCAGATCGGATAATCTTATAAATGCCTTATAATTTACAATTTCGGTTAACCTATTATTATTAGCTACCTTAACAAGGTAATGCAGCTCACGTTCTTTTATAACACAGGCTTTAACAGCAGCTTCACCGGCTTTTAGTCTAAGATCATTAAATTTATAGTTCCTTAATCTATTATCCGATGCAATTGTTATTAACATTTCAATATATTTTGCGGCATCATATTTACTTTTTAATGAGGAATCTAAATAGTTATCAATAGCTTTTTTTATGGCATCCGGAATTAGTTCCTTCGTTCTTTCTATTATATCTTTAGTATAAGTTAAAGTATCGCCAATTATTTCAAAAAGATCATTAAACCTGCCAGCAGCAGCCAATTTCTCAATTTGTATAACCGAAAGAACTGTTTTCTTTTCACGGGTTTTTATTTTTTTAGTATTTTTTTTCAGGCTTGTTTCAATAAGTTTGTCTTTTATTTCTTTTTTAACACCAATTACTTTTATTCCCATTTGTAAAAGCTTTTCAATCATTATATTATGGTAAACCTCTGAGAGCGAGAAATTCATCAAAACTTCATCGCCTACATTTCCATATTTTGGTTTACTTATTTCTAACTCTGGATATTGAGATGTAAAATCGGATAACATTCTCTTTACTGTAGCTATTTTTGATTTTGAAGCGACAATGCTAACGGATTTATTCTTCATTCTGTTAATTATTTTAGTTAGAAAAAACACTTTCAGGTTTAATAGTACTCAGTAGTTATATGACTATTTTCGGCTGGATTTGTTATCTTGGAAGCAAGATAATTAAAAATATAAATCAATCAAAATTAAAAAATAATTATGAAAACTAAACTATTTCTGCTTCTTTTTTTCTCTGTGTTACTAACAAATCTTTACTCTCAAGACAAAGTAAAACTACAATTTTCTCATTCCAGAGGTTTTTATACTGAGGCTTTCAATTTAAGTGTAACATCTGAGGCATCTAACGTAACCATTAAATATACACTTGATGGAACCGACCCGCAAATTTCTAGTTCAACACTAACCACATTAGCTCCTTTAAATATAAAAATCAATCCAAATAATTTTACATTTAGAGATAAGGCTCCGGGCTATATACTAAAAGCAATCGGGTTAAATAGTGACGATTCATCAAAAGTTTATACTCATACTTATTTATTCGCAAATAAGGTTGTAGAGCTTTCAGTACAGAATAGAGTACCTGGAAATAAATGGCCTGATGAATATGTAAACGGGCAGCAGATCTTTTATGGATTAGATACTGACATTACAAACGATTCAAGATATAAAACTAAAATTGTGGATGCTCTGCTGGATATTCCTTCTATTTCTGTTGTAATGAATCTGGATGATCTTTTTGATCCGGCGACAGGAATTTATGTTAACGCGTTAAGACACGGAATTGAATGGGAAAGAGCAGCATCAATAGAATTACTAAATCCGGATGGCAGTAATGGATTCCAAATAGATGCCGGAATTAGAATTAGAGGCGGCTGGAGCAGACACAGTGATTTTCCAAAACATGCGTTCCGATTATTTTTTAGAGAAGAGTATGGAGCTTCTAAGCTGGAGTTTCCGCTTTTTGAAAATGAAGGAACGGATAAGTTTGATAAAATTGATTTAAGAACTTCGCAAAATTATGCATGGGCAAATGATGGCAGTAGTTTAAATACTATGGTACGTGAAGTTTTTTCGCGGGATACACAACGCGATATGGATGATCCTTATACCAGAAGCAGATATTATCACCTTTATATTAATGGAACATACTGGGGTTTGTACCAGACTCAGGAACGTTCCGAAGCTTCTTATGCCGAAGAATATTTTGGCGGAAATAAAGAGGATTACGATGTTGTAAAAGTAAATACCGGTGAAAATTATAATCTGTATGTTATTGAAGCTACTGACGGCAATCTTACCGCCTGGAATAATTTATGGGATTACTGTAATAGCGGTTTTAAAAATGATGAAAATTATTTTAAAGTTCAGGGTTTAAATAGTGATGGAACGGTAAATCCGGGTTATCCAAAATTAGTTGATATTAATAATTTAGCAGATTACATGTTAATAACCTTTTACGTGGGTGATTTTGACGGACCGGTTTCAAATTTTTCCGGTAATAACAATCCAAATAATTTCTATGGTATTTACAATCGTGTTAACCCTGACGGATTTAAATTTTTCCGTCATGACGGGGAACATACTATGATGGATAAAAATTGGACACACGGTGATTGGAGCCACGATAGAACAGGTCCATTTCCAGCCGGAGAAATAAAAGAAAAATTTAATCCTCAGTGGCTGCACCAAAAGTTATGCGAAAACCCTAATTATCTGGTTCATTTTTCTGACAGAGTATATAAACATTTTTATAAAAACGGAATTCTTACAACAACCCAAAATATTGACCGCCTGAACAGCAGAAAAGATCAGATTGATCTTGCGATAATTGCTGAATCAGCGCGCTGGGGTGGCGTAAAACGATCTCCGGCAAGAAACAGAGATAACGACTGGCTTCCGGCAGTAAACTATCTTATAAATACTTATATGCCACAACGCGGAGATGTAATACTTTCACAATTAAAATCTAAAAACTGGTATCCGGCATTTCAGCCGCCGATAATTAATTTGAACGATGGTTTAGTTGAAACCGGAACAAAATTAAAACTTAGCAGTCCGGTTGGGGAAATCTATTACACAGAAGATGGAACTGATCCTTTTGGGGAAAGTGCCGTTTCCGGACAAAAAAACCTTAAGCTAATTTATGAATACTCGCAAAAAAGAGCCCTGGTTCCTACTAAAGAAATTTCTAATAACTGGAAATTGGAATACAGTTTTGATGACTCTGACTGGGATGTTGTATCCGGAACACCCGGCGGAATCGGTTATGAAAATGGTTCAGGTTATGAAGCATATATTAAGTATGATACTAAAAGTAAAATGCTCGATAAGTCAGCCGGTTGTTATATGCGGATTCCTTTTAACTTAAATGACGATCCTGCCAGTCTAAATTTTCTTAACCTTAATATGCGTTACGATGATGGATTTGTTGTTTATCTAAACGGTGAAATGATTTTATCAATTAATGCTCCTGCAAATCCAACTTATTCTTCACTTGCGCTGGGAAACCATGAGGCCGATTCTTTTGAACAATTTGATATTTCTAATGCAATAAGTCATCTTATAAAAGGCAACAACATTTTAGCTATTCATGGTTTAAATGTTTCAACCGGCAGTTCCGATTTTCTTATTTCAGCAGAACTTATTGCCGGTTCAACAGGTGATTTCTCTAATAGCATTTCAGCAGGCGCAAAAAAATATAGTGGTGAAATTGAAATATTACAGACCTCAAATATTAAAACACGCGTTTTGTATAATAACACATGGAGCGCGTTAAATGAGGTTATGCTTACTGTTGATTCTGATTTCTCTAATATTAAGATTACTGAAATACATTATCATCCAATTGAAAGTGATGGAATTGATGGAGACGAATTTGAATTTTTGGAAATTAAAAATATCGGTTCTGAAGAATATAACTTGTCATATACTGCTTTTATAAAAGGAATAGATTACACATTCCCGGTAAATTCTGTTCTTTCACCAAATAATTTTATTGTCCTTGCATCAAATAAAACTGAGTTTAAAAATAGATATGGATTTGAACCTTTTGATGAATACAGCGGCAATCTAAATAACGGAGGCGAGGAAATAGTTTTTGCTTCCGCTTCAGCCGACACAATTTTTGCATTTGAATATAATGATAAAGATCCATGGCCAACTTCAGCAGACGGATTAGGTTTTTCATTAGCGGCTAATAATCCTGCTCCGACCGGAGACCCTGGAGAAAGCAGTTATTGGAGAACTTCATCATCATTGCACGGTTCGCCCGGCGCGGATGACTTAACACAATATATTTTACCAGTATACATCAATGAAATTTTAACACATACAGATTATCCGCAAGTTGATTATATAGAAATCTACAATCCGAATAATTCAAGCTTGAATATTGGAAACTGGTATTTATCAGATAATCTTATTGATCCTAAAAAATGGAAAATCCCTTCAGGAACTGTAATTGAACCGGACAGTTATATTTTATTTAATGAAGCACACTATGTGGATTCCACACTTATAACTGATCAGAATGAATTTGGATCAAGTTTCTCACTTAATTCGCATGGTGAAGTTATTTATATTTATTCCGCGAATGAATCGGGTAATCTAACCGGGTATATTCACGGATTCGCTTTTGGCGAAGCTGAAAATGGTGTATCAATTGGCAGATATATAGATAGTGAAGATGAAGAACATTTTGTTAATCAGAAAGATATTTCACCCGAAGCAACAAACTTAGGACCAGATGTTGGACCATTAGTAATAACGAAAATAAATTATGAACCGGATAATAACAATGTTGAGTTTCTTGAATTAAAAAATATTTCTTCATTCAATCTTGATTTATACGATCCTCTTGAAACTGAAAATACATGGAAAGTCGGCGGAGTTGGTTTCACATTTCCCGCGGATATTATTTTGAAACCAAAAGAAATTATTTACTTAACTGAATCGGGCATTACAATTGCAGATTTCAGGCATAAATATAATTTGAGCAATGATATAAGAGTTTTTAACTATGACGGTAAACTTGATAACAATGGCGAACGATTAACCCTGTTAAAACCTGCTGAAGCGTTTGAATTGGATGGTGAAACAATAATCCCTTATATAACTGTTGATGAAGTACGGTATAACGATAAAAGTCCATGGCCGCTGGGTGCCGACAGTACAGGGAATTCAATTGCCCGAATTAATGAAAATGAGTACGGCAATGATCCAGTAAACTGGCAACTGGAAACATTAACTGATTTGGATGAAACGGATAATGCTATTCCGGTCAGATATAGCCTGAGTCAGAATTATCCAAATCCTTTTAATCCGTCAACAGCTATTAACTATCAGCTAACAGATAATGGCCATGTTTCCCTAACGGTTTACGATATTCTTGGAAATGAAGTTTTACAGCTTGTAAATAAAAATCAGAGTGCAGGTACATACAAAATAAAATTTGATACTTCAAAATATAATATGTCAAGCGGAATATATTTCTACCAAATTAGAAGTAACAGCTTTGTGGAAACTAAAAAAATGATACTTTTAAAATAGATTGCATTCCAGTAATATATTCCTAAATTACCCTCATTAATATATTTATATGATGAGGGTAGAATGGCACTAAAACGAATCACTATAATTATTATCTGTTTAAACATTTTTGCGTTTGCTGAAAGCGAAGATGGTAAAAAACATCTTCCTAAAAATTCTGCTGATGTCCACTATTCCTTTTTTAACATCAATAACATTTCTACCAGTATTAATAATAATGGAGAAATGGATAATTATTCAGGAAGTAATAGTTTTGAATTTCCTCAAGGTTCTAATGCAAACTTAGTTTATGCAAGCGGCTTAGTTTGGGGAGCAAAAATAAATGATGAACTCAGAGTTGGCGGATCAACTTTTAATTCCGGATTGCAACCTGGGGCAATTTTAGACAACGGAAAAGCAGAAGACCCATCATCTGAAAATGTTCGTGTGTTCAGAGTTCGTCCAGATTGGGAAACAGCCGAATTAAGCAATGATCTTTCATATAATGAAACAGATCAGGAAGTTTACCGTAATCAATATCAAAAAGACTGGAATGAATGGCCTGCCGAAAAAGGTGCTCCTTTTAATGATGTAAATAATAATGGTATCTATGAATCAACAATAGACATTCCCGGAGTTCCCGGAGCCAACCAGACCTTATGGTATGTAGCAAATGATTTGAACCCGGAAAAAACAAATGGATTATACGGTTCGTTACCAATGGAAATTGAAGTTCAGGTAACTGTCTGGGGTTACAGTTCTACTGATTTGTTAAACTCAACAATGTTCAAGAAATATAAAGTCATCAATAAAAGCAGCAATACTTTTGAAGATATGTATTTTTCATTCTGGACTGATGATGATCTTGGCGATTCTGCTGATGATCTGATAGGTTACGATACTTCTTTAGCCGCGGCTTATGAATACAATAGTAATAATATAGATGGATTTTATGGGGTTAGTGTTCCTGCGCTGGGATACTATTTTTTAAAAACACCAATAAATTCAGAACCTAATCAAATAGGAACAACAGGGCATTATCACATTTACAAAGGATCATTATACAATAGTGATCCTGATGGGACTAAGCAGTTTTATAATTTATTTGAGGGGAAATACAGCGATTCGGGAGAGACCAGAATTAATCCTTTAACAGGAAAAGCCGATCCTTTTAGTTTCAACGGTAATCCGGTAAACGGTACAGGATGGATAGATGGTGTTGAAGTCGGCCCCGGCGACAGACGGCATGGAATTTACAGCGGCACTATTGATATGAAACCTGGTGATACTCAGGAAATTGTTGTTGCGCAAACAGCGTCATTTGGTAAAAATAATCTTAACGCGATTACCGAAATGAAAAAGAAAGTTTATAACATAAAAAAATCTTATGAAAGTTCATTCTCCAATATTGCTGATCTGCCTATAAATTCTATTGAATTATCATCCGAAGATATTTATAATAAAATTGAAGTTTCATGGACTAAATCAACTAAATTCGAAAATCATTCTGATAACGGATATAAGTTTGAAGGGTACAAAATTTATCAGCTGCCAACCGCAATGAAGTCTTCAAAACCAGGTGAATTACTTGAAGTTCAGGATCTGAATAACGGTATCCAAAAAATTGATGATCTTGTTTATGATCCAAATTCTGAAACAACTAAACATCAGACAATTTTTAATGGAAATAATTCCGGGCTTAATTATAACTTTACCTTAAATTGGGATCATATTAATAACACTAATCTGGTGAGCGGAAAACCCTATTATGTTGGGATATCCGCAGTTTTCTATAATCCGGGAGCAGATGATTTATTCAAAGTTTACGAAACCGGTATTTCTATAATTGAATGTAAGTTTTATGATGAAGAACTTGCTTACCATTATAACGAAACATTTAACGCTATCCATGAAAACGGAAACTCCGATTGTGAAGTTAATGTTACAGTTGTTGATCCGGGTAAACTAACCGGTGATAAATACAAACTTTCATTCACGGATCAAATTCATTATTTAGATGAACAGGGCTGGAAAGTTTTTGATCAGCAAATATTAGATAAAGATATCTATCCTGCATCAATTTCCGCTAAAGTTTATCCTGTTTTAGATAACGAATATGAACTTAAAATCAGGATTAAAAATCTTGAACTTTCTTCTGATGGCTCTTACGCTGATTCGTTAAAAATTATTCTGCCATCCAATATTGAAATAGTAAGAACTTACCCCGGTTTTAATTATTATATCGTAAGATCTTATGTAAATAATAATTTAAACACTGTTATTTGGAAACATGAACAACCTCAAAATATTGAAGGTGGTGAAATACTTCCCTTTGATAATTTTATTGTTACTCTTAAAAATGTAAATCTCCCTTTTAACATTGAATATAAATTATACGACGATGATATAAATTTTGAACAAAACAAAGATGCGGAAGGAAATGTAACTGTCAGCAATTTCGACTATTACAGGGCAAATCTTGTTAAAACTGAATTATTTAATCAGACAAAAAATAAATTAGTGATAAAAGATTATGTAATTGAGGCTTATAATTTTAGCGACAAGTGGTTTCAGTTTAACCAACAATTTCCAACAATCGATGGATTTACAGTGAACTTTAATTTCTTTAACACTTCAAGTTATCCAAGCTTTAGAGCGTTAACCTATGTAGAAGGTGTTAAAACAAGATCCGTAAATTGGCTTGATGTAAATTACCCTCAAGACTTTTTTGGAACGGCTGAAACTGACAGCAAAATATTAAGACAAAGTTATGAATTGAAATTAGACGGTATAATTGAAGCAACTGAACAAGACGGTAAAATTATTAAAAAAGTTAAAGCCGGAACAGGATCAATTGCTACAATTTATGGTGCCGGTAATTATGAATTAAAAGATCATCCTTTGAATTCAAATTCGTATACAAATGCGCCTTTTGCTATCAGAGTTCCATTTAAGATTTACAACAAAGACAATGGCAAAAAAATAAACCTGGCTTTTTATGATAAAGGTCAAACATTATCGCAAAATCAGTTTTCAGCTTTTCCTAACAGGGTACAGTGTGCTTTAATAAATGCTCCTTATAATGAAAAAGTTAATAATCCATTTGAAGAATCCGTTGCAAAAAATATTACATGGCTTGTTGATCTGTCTTATGTTTATAATGAAGACGCGTATAAAATTGAGCTTGATGTAATAAATGCAACTGAACCGGGAATTGATGAATACATTTTTACTACTTATATGAATGAAACTGATCTTCCGGATGATTATGTACTTTACCAGAATTATCCAAATCCATTTAATCCTACTACAAAAATTCTATTTAAAATAAACACTACACAAAAAGTTAAAATTGAAGTTTTTGATATTTTAGGCCGGAAAGTTGAAACACTGATCGATAAAGATTATTTGCCCGGTACTTATAAAGTTGATTTTAATGGAACCAATTTATCAAGCGGAGTTTATGTTTATAGAATTGAGACAAACAATTTTACCAGAACTAAAAAAATGTTGCTCCTAAAATAGTATTAAAAAGGAACCCAATATTTTTAAAATATTGGGTTCCTGGTAAAAATATTAGATAGAAAAAAAGGCACTGTTTAGGTGCCTTTTTTAATCTTAAAGAGAAGCTTTTTCTTCAACAGATAATATTTTATCAAGATCTAATAAAATAATTAATCTGTCTTCAAGTTTACCAACAGAAACAATATAATCGGAACTAACTCCGCCAACTATGTCTGGCGGCGGCTCTGTAACCGATTTAGAAATCCTTAAGACTTCACTAACTTCATCAACTACAAATCCTATTGTCTTACCCTGAATATCAACAACAATTATTCTGGTATGATTGTCATATTCTTTCCGATCCATTTCAAGTCGTCTGCGTAAGTCAATTACAGGTATAACTCTTCCGCGCAAATTAATTATTCCTTCTACAAAGTCAGGTGTATTTGGAACCTGGGTAATTTCAAGCATCCTATTAATTTCCTGAACCTTTAAAATATCAACACCAAACTCTTCTTCACCAATCTTAAAACTCACAAGCTGAAGAATTTCAGATTCGCTAGATGCTATTTTTTCCTCATTGGACATTCTTATTTTCTCCAATCAATTTTATGAATATGTATCTATTATCGTATTTATGAGTATTTATTTTAGCTGATTTATAGAATTTTAAGTCAATAAATTATTTCTTTTACTAATATTTTTATTTTCATCAACTTTAAATTCGCTAATTAAATCTGTAAGCTTAACTGTTAATCTGTTTAAATCATCCGCTGTAATAGAAACCTGCTGTATAGCTTCGGCAGATTCATTTGCAACTTTATTTATTCCTTCAACATTATTTCCAATTTCTTCGGCTGTTGATGATTGCTCTTCACTTGCAGAAGCAACCTGATTTATTTCTGCTGTAACATTTTTAACACTATTAACAATCTGATGTAAAGCGTTTTCAACTTCTTCAGTTATTTTTTCACCTTCTAGAACAATGTCTTTTGCTTCACTCATAGATTTATCAGCTTCCTCAGCCTCTGTCTGAATTGCTTTTATAGTTTCCGCAATTTCTTTTGTTGCTTTAGTTGTTCTTTCAGCCAGCTTTCTAACTTCATCGGCAACAACAGCAAATCCGCGTCCTTGTTCACCGGCTCTTGCGGCTTCAATTGCTGCATTAAGAGCTAATAAATTTGTCTGGTCAGCAATATCATCAATCACCTGGGTTATTTCACCAATCTGCTCAGTTTTAGTAGTTAACGAAGCAACTACTGTTCCTGTTCTTTCAGTGGCGTTCGATATTTTCTCCATTCCGGCTTTATTGTCTTTTACCTTTTTCATTCCTTCGGCAGCCTGAGAATTTGCTTCTTCTGCCGAAGTTGCCGCATTAATTGCATTCTGCGATGTTTCAATAATAGTTTTTATCATTTGTTCTACTGCCGAAGCAACTTCGTGTGTCTGTGAACTTTGCTCCTGTGCTCCTGCCGCCATTTCTTCGGTACTTGCCGATATCTGACTGCTTGAACTCGCAATTGCCTGAATTGCATCGTTCACGGATCTTATCATTTTATGTATTCTTGTTACGGCATTATTAAACCCTGAATAAAGTTTACCAATATCATCATCTTCTTTTACATCAAGTAAAACTGTTAAATCTCCGTCCGAAAATTTATTCATTTCGCCTAATATTATTTCCACTGAATGGGATAAATATTTTTGATTTTCTTCAGCCAGAGATTTTGCCGCTTCCGATTCCTGAGCTAATCGATTTGCTTCTTCACTTTTTTTATTCACTTCATCAATAGAAGCCTTAATATTAACAACCATTTTATTAAAAGCCTTAGCTATTAAACCCAGTTCATTATTTCCAGTTATATTAACATTAACCTCAACATCTCCATCCGCTACTTTTTGAGCGGCTTCGGCAAGAAGTTTCACTTTCCTGGATATACCAAGAGCAATAAATCCGCCAATTATTAAACCAACAATTACGGTAATTATTAAATGTATTTGCACATTTGTTCTAATAGCGGAAACCAGAACTTCAACATCATCAACATAAATACCGCTTCCAACAATCCAGCCCCACTTATCGAATAATTTAACAAAAGATATTTTGGGAACAGGCTTTTCACTTCCTGCTTTGGCCCACATATAATCTACATATCCTTCGCCGCCGGTTTTAACAACTTCACACATTTCAATAAACAAATATTTCCCGTTGGGATCTTTATTTTTGCGTAATGATTTTCCATCCAACTCCGCTTTTATCGGATGCATCACCATTTCTACATCTGTATTATGTATCCAAAAATAATTGCTTTTATCATAACGTAATCCTTTTATATCTCGTTTAGCTAAATCTTTGGCTTCCTCTTCGGTAATTTTTCCTTCAATGGCTATTTTATCGTATAGTTCAATTATACTATACGCAGTCTCAACTAAATGCCTGGTTTCAGCTTTTTTATCCTCATAAAGAGAAGCTTTTACTTCCGGAAGTAAACTAAAAAAAGCATAGGTTAGAAACATTACTAAAAGAACAAATACCAGAAGAATAATCTTAGGAAAGACATTCCAATCGGAAAAATTTATTATTTTTTTTACACTATATATTTTAGTCTGATTTGAGTTGTTCATTATTAACTCCTAATCGATAATATCTGAAATTTTTGAATTATTTCTTTCTGTAAAGAAAATCTAAGGTTTTAATTACTTAACAATACATAAGAAATATATTTTTTGATACTTAATAAGCAAACCACCATATTGGTAATTAATAACGTATTAAATAAGTGCTGCGATGAATAATCGGATAATATTTACTTTTTTAAAGAAAATATCTTTTAAAAAAACAAAAATCAAATTAATAATTTAGAGGTGTTTTAGCTGCCTCTTGTTTATGTTTTGCAATTCCCGTTTTTTTATATCGGGTACAAACGAAGCATATTCTTTTAGGAAAGCAGGTATTCTTCTTCCGTAAATTTTTAGCAAATCTTCAACAATAGTATCGGCAATTTCTTTTTTATCAAGTTTTAAAACTTCCGTTAAATAATTAAAAAGCAATTCAGACATTCTATTTAAAGAAATCTGCCAGGTCGATTCCGTTTCACTATAAAGCCATTCAGAAAAATTGTAGAATGATCGGAATATTTCATTTTTATTCCATAAAAACTTAATAGTTTTATTAAAATTGCCCGAGTTATAAGTAATATCCCAAAACCTGGCGAATCTTTTCATCTTCTGCATTTCGTTAAAGGAAATCAGATTATTTTGAAGAATATCATACGGCGGTTCATCGGAATAAATCATTCCAAATTTCACATCATGCCGCGATATATCTGTACCGGAAAGTTTTTTTAGAACACCAAGCTGTATTTCAGAACTTGTTAATGAAGCCAATAAATTTAAGTTTGCTCCAAAACTTTCTACTGTCTCGCCGGGAAGTCCTATAATTAAATCAACATGCAAATGAGCATTTGTTTCGGTTTCTAAAAAATGTAAATTTTCTTTTATCTTTTTAAAGTTCAGTTTCCTGCTTATATTCTCTCCGGTTTCGGCATTAAGAGTTTGTATCCCGACTTCTAATTGTAATGATGCCGGCGGAAACATTTTGATTTTCTCTTTTAAACTTTCCGGAAAATATTCCGGGATCATTTCGAAATGAAGCAGATAAGGCGGAGTTTTTTCCAGGAAAAAATCCATGATCTTAGTTGTTGTTTTAATATCCAGATTAAAAGTCCTATCAACAAACTTAAATTTACGGGTTCCGCGTTCCCATAAAATTTCCATTTCAGATAAAAATTGATCCACATTAAATTTACGAACAGCCTTGTCTATTGAAGATAAACAGAACTCGCATGTAAACGGACAACCGCGCGAGGCTTCAACATATATAACACGATTCTGAATATCATGTTCAGTATAATATTTATATGGAAATTCCAGCTTCGAAACATCAGGAATCGTAGCTTTAATAATCCTTTCTGAAGGAAGTTTATTACTTAAAATTGCGCTGCATAAATGATAAAATGTTTCTTCACCTTCGCCCTGAACAATGTAATCAGCCAGATCAAAATTAACTCTGTGTGGAAGATGACTTGCTTCAGGACCGCCTAATACAATAATTGTTGTGGGAGATACTTTTTTCAAAAGAGCAATAAGTTTTTGAACTTCCGATGCATTCCAGATATAAACGCTAATTCCAATAATTTCCGGATTTGATTTCAGTATCTTTTCCGCCATATCCGAAATCTTTCCGTTTATCTCAAACTCATTAATTACCGTTAATTCTTTCAGTTCCTTCAGATTAGCGTATAAATATCTTAATCCGATTGCCGAATGGGTATAACGGGCATTTAATGCTGTAAGTACAATTTTTATCACTTAGATCACTTTCTGTTTTATACTAAAATTTTCTAACGCTAAATATATGCAAATTTGAGAAGTGAATTATAAATCTTAAAGAGCTAACTTTCTTCTTCTTTCATCGCATGGCTGGCAGGTATTACGGGGACAGAGTAATTTATCCTGATAATTCTTAAAAAATAAAAGTCCCGACTTATACAAAGTATCTACTGATAACAGATAATAACTGAAAGAATTAATTCTGTTACGATGAATTAAGTTTAATGATAAAAGGTACTTTTCAAAGTTTACAAAAGGCTTTCCACATCCGGGAATTTCTTGCAGTTTTTGTAATCCATCATTAGAAACACCAATAGGCAGAACCTGCAGGTGATCCCAGGGAGAAACATTACTCCAGGGTACTTTAACAATCGATTCTAAATAATGCCCGTAGGATAACGCTCTAAAGTCAGTTCCAAGAAGTAATATATAAGAGTTCTCAGTACTTGTCATCCAGTCAGGAACACTTCCGCCGCCGAGCGGACTTACAGGAGAATTGTCCGAATAAACAGAATCCCTAATATTACCCCATAACGCGAATGAATGTGTTGGAGAAGAAGTTCTTATTACACCGGAGCGTGTTCTAAAAATGTCAGTTAACATTCCAACTTTACTTTCAGAGTTTTCTTTATTAAACGCTATTGATTTACCCAGCGATTTTTTGAAGTTATAAGTAAAAGTCGGCATTATTAAACTGCCTTCATTGGTCAAATTCTTTTTCAGCTCATCAATAAAATTAATTGCCCAAAAATCCGGTATTATTTTCTGAATTTGTTTTATGCTGGAATGAACCATTAAGTGCATCCCGGCTTTAATGCCGAGTATATTTATAAATTCCTTTATTTCCATTTGCACAAAATATATAATTAATAAATTGCTCGTATTTAAAATTATTGCTACTTTTTATAATAGAAGTTGAGTCGCAACTTTGATATCTATTCTAAAAACTTACTTGTTGTTATTACAAATCTGTTAAATGATAAAAGTTGTATAACATGGCAATAAAAATCAGATCCAATTTGTTAAGTTACAGTAATTTTACTAAAATATTATTAGTGTTCCTAATCTATTTACCTTTACTTGTTCAGGCAGTTGATGAAGGAGGCAGCAAAACCAAGTTCATATTTTTCATTTTATTTGCAAGTCTTCACTTCTCACTTTTGTTGTCATCAAAAACAATACACTTCTTATCAATTTTTATGTTTCCTATATCAGTTATATTTACTGCATATTATATAACTACAGGCTTGTCTGAAGTTCAATATATGTTATTAGTTGTTATTTATGATACAGATTACCATGAAGCGTTAGAGTTTTTATCCGCACCAAAAATATTCCAAATTACTATGGGTGCTTTTATTATTTTTAGTATTTTTATCATTTCGTTAGTTAAAGAAATAATAAAAAAGGAAAAAACAGCATCTGCTGATATAAAAAAATTCCAGTACTTATTATAGCATCAATTTCTGGAATAGTTTTTTTGGGAATATTCGGTAAAGATTTTAGGGATGAATACCCTTATAAAATAATAAGTAGTTTTATATCGAAACATGCCGACTACAAAGAAAACTTTCACCAATCACACACACAATATTTGAATTTAAAGTACAAATTTGAAGGGCATATTGATTCTCCAAAAGATGTTCCGGAAACCATAATTCTCATAATTGGCGAAGCGGCAAGAAGATCTTCAATGTCGCTGTATGGATATTCTAGAAAAACAACTCCTCTATTAGATTCGCTAAGTGCTAATAACAACCATAACTTTGCACTATTCAATAACTGTTACTCTGCATCTCCATTTACAAGGCTTTCTGTTCCATCTATGTTATCAACTTCAAATACTAAAGACTGGTATACATTAAATACAAAACCAGATATTTTTAGAATTTTTAAAGCTGCCGGTTATCATATATCGTTTATATCGAATCAAAGTAACTTAAGCTTTAACGATGTTGATATTTCTGTGCTTTTAAAAAGCTCAGACAAAATAGTTTACTTACGGAAAAAGAAATATTTGCATGATGAAAAATTATTACCTTATGTATTTGAAAGCATTAACTCTACCGCTACAAAAAAACTTATAATTGTTCATCTAAGAGGAAGTCATTATGAATATACAAAATCTTACCCAGAAGAGTTTACTCATTGGAAAGGAAATAACCTTGTTGATGCTTATGATAACAGCATCAGATATTCTGATAATGTTATTGGTAAAATAACGGATGAAATTTTTAAGTCAGAAGATAATATTAGTATAATATACTTATCAGATCACGGTGAAAATCTAAATGACTTCTGCGATTTCAATTTTGGACATGGAGCAAAAAACTTCACAAGGTTTGAACTTGAAATACCACTTGTATTTATTTTTAATAAAAGGTTTCAAGAAACTAAAAGTTCTAAAATAGAAACTATGTTTAAATATTCCTCTTGTTTAATTTCACACGATAACCTTTCTCATACAATCCTTGGTCTAGCAGATATTTATGACAAGAACTATTACAATAAAAAATATGATCTTTGTTCACAATATTTTTGTGTAAATGATATTTATGTAATGGATAAGAAACTTAAAATTTATCCTCTAAATGAAATTCAGTTTCAGAAGAAATAAATCTTTAAATATAAGAACTCTATACTTCCAATCTCAAATTTGCATTCTCTTTCCCATTTAGATATTTTACAAAGTAACATTATTATATAAAGGCTTCTAAGTTCCGAGACCATTTTTTTTATTACAGATCTAAGGATTCACAATTGATGGAAACCACTTTAGCACTACTTATAATTGCACTTATATTAGGAATAGGTGATTATATATCAGTAAAAACAAAAGCTATTTTTTCAATGATGTTTGTTTCCGGTCTTTTGTTTCTTGTCGGCTTTTGGTTCATAATACCCAAAACACTTTTTGAAGATGCCCATATAATGAGCTTTGCAATGGCAACCGTTCCAATGCTGTTAGTTTACATGGGGACTTTGATGAAGCTCGAAGATTTGAAAAATGAATGGAAAACATTAGTGATTGCATTATCTTCAATAGTTGCCGTAGCATTAATTTTATTTTTTGCCGCGTCGCCAATTATTGGCAAACAATATTCAGTTGCAGCCACGGGTCCGGTTTCCGGCGGAGTTGTTTCAACTTTAATAATGCAGGAAGCGGCTAATAATAAAGGATTAGAAACTGCGGCTGTATTTGCCACGTTATTACTGGTACTTCAGACATTTATTGGTCTGCCAATCGCGTCAATATGTGTTTCCAGTGAGGCTAAAAAATTAGCGGCTGGTTTTAGAAACGGAAACAGAGTTAAACAGGATAATAAAAAATCTGATCCCGAATCCGAAAAAAAATGGTTCAGACTTCCGCCGCTTTCTAAAAAATACCAGACACCTTTTATACTTCTGCTAAAAACTATAATAGTTGCCTGGTTAGCAATTTATACTGCTGATTTGTTAAACGGAATTATAAACAAATATGTTCTGGCATTAATATTTGGAATAATATTTTACGAATTAGGATTTTTAGAAAACAGGATACTGGATAAAGCAAACTCAGCCGGAATTATCATTTTTGCGTTAATGATTCCTGTATTTGAAAGTCTGCCTAAAGCAACCCCGGATATAATAATTACTTTAATACTGCCAATAATTATAGTTTTTCTTTTTTCGGTTATAGCAATTGCCGTAATTTCTTTCTTGTTGGGAAAAATATTAGGTTATTCCTGGCAGTTATCACTAGCTATAGGAGTTACATGTTTAATAGGTTTTCCGGGAACATTTATAATTTCTGAAGAAGTTGCGGATGCTGTTTCGGAAAATGAAGAAGAACGTGATTATATTTCGAGTATAATACTGCCTAAAATGCTGGTTGGCGGATTTGCAACGGTAACAATTGGTTCTGTATTTGTTGCTTCGTTTATGGTTAATTATTTATAAAAAATTTAAGCTTGTTCGGGGAATAAAGGATTTTAATTCTTTATAAATCCCGACAAGCATTACTAATATATTATTTCTACTTTAATCCTAACTCTTTGCACATTCTGTAAAAATTTGACGGCGCTAAACCAAGTTTATCGGCGGCATTAGAGTCTGAACCGGAAATACTTCTTACATACTTAAAATATTTCGATCTAAAAATTCTTTCCATATCTCTTAAGGGCATAACATTTCCAAAATCCATATTCTCAAATTTTTCTACATCGTTTTGCTGACTATTATTTCTAAGTATCATAGGATTATTTAAAACACCGGCTGTAATTTTTCCATCCGAATTTAGAATTAATCTCTGAACAACATTACGCAGTTCACGAACATTTCCGGACCATTTATAATTCATCAGTATTTCTTTGGCGTCATCATCAATAGCAGGGCATTCAAGCTCCATATCTATGCTGTAATAATTAAGAAAATGATCAATAAGCTGAAGTATATCTTTTCCCCTCTGATTAAGTCCCACTATATCTATTGGAAGTACATTTAATCTATAAAACAGATCTTCTCTAAAATTTTTGTTATCAACTTCGGCCTGCAGATTTTTATTTGTCGCGGCAATAATTCTTACATCAACAGAAATCTTTTTTGTTCTGCCAATCTTTTCAATTTCCCCTTCCTGAATTACCCTTAATAGCTTTACCTGCGCTGATAATGGAAGTTCCGCAACTTCATCGAGAAAAATAGTTCCTTTATCGGCTATTTCGAACAGCCCGGCTTTACTGCCGTTTGCACCCGTGAAAGATCCTTTTTCGTAACCGAATAATTCACTTTCAATTAAATCGTGCGGTAAGCTGCCGCAATTTATAGGTACAAAGTTTTCATACTTACGTTTACTTTTTAAGTGTACATTCCAGGCTACTAATTCTTTGCCGGTTCCCGATGCCCCGTTTATAAGTATGTTTACTTCACTCTTTGCAAATTTTTCTATATTATTTTTAAGCAAAACCATTGGTTCGGAATCGCCAATAATTTTTTTAAGTTCTAGCAGATTGTCAACATTCTGTCTTAATTTACTGTCCGATTGTCTTCTATGTTTTTCTAAGCGTTTCTTTTCCCATGCATTAAAAATGCTAAGTATAAAATCAGTAGGCTGATAAATATACTCTTCAATATTGCCGGGGTATTTAGTACAATACCAAAAAGCTCCGGCTCGTATAAGTTTATTTGCAAAATCATAATCAGTAATGTTTATCGTCATTTTTGTAATCACAATTATCTGTATAAACGGATCAGCTTCTTTTATTCTTTTTATAAGCTCTTCGCCCATTAAGCCGCCGGATATCTGATAATCGAGTATAACTACGTCATAAGCATCTTTATTAATATTTAATAGTTCTAAAGCCGCTCTTCCGTTAGATACTGTATCTTTTATTTTTAAATTGGACTCGTAATAATTAACGGTATTCTTAACTCTCTGTACATCAAAATCTTCATCTTCAATTAATAGAATATTTATATTTCTGCTAAACGCCATTATTAAGCTCCTTAGTTTTGTATAGTGAGTGTAAACTTACACCCGCCTTCATCTAAATTTTCTACATCTAAATCCCATCCGCATTTTTCAACTGCCATCTGATAGGCAATATAACACCCATATCCCGAGTTAGTTCCTTCAACTTCCTTTGTAGACTGGTTTTCCAAAAATATTTTTAGTACTCCGTTTTTATCAGTTTCCAACAGCTCTTTTTTTATACCTACTCCGTTATCAGCTATTATAATTCTGGATTTATGTTTTTTACTATCATATTCCGTTTTAATGCTTATGTCTATTGATGATTTGTTTCCATGATCGATAGAGTTTTGAATAATAGGTTCCAGAATTTCCCAGACAACAAATTCGTTTACATTAACAAGCGGCAGATTTTCATCAAGCTCAACATTAAAATTAAACATATCATTCTTGCTTGAAATACGAAGAAATAAATAGTCTACAATAAAATTAATCACCTTATTTATCTCAGTTCTAAACATGTTATTTATAATGGTATTAACCGGCTGATCATACCATTTCATATCGTAAATAATACGGGATATAAAGTTGGAATAAGTTATAACACGTGTTTTAATAGCCTCAATGTTATTGTTATCCATCTGCCTTATATCGTGTTTAATAAAACCCATTATTTTTTCGGCTTTATGATGAGTATGATAAATCCTTTTGGTAAACAACGATTCTTTCTCATGCTGAATTTGTTCTGTTATATGTTCCTGATGTTCTTCAAACAAATCTTTCTGGGCTTTGTTTCTTTCTTTTACCGCTTGCGAAGAAACAAAGTAAATACCAATTAGCCCCAAGAAAATTAATGAAGAGTAAAGCACAGAAACATTATCGAAGCTTGTAGAAACATCTTGCGAAACAAAAGAAAAGTCAGGCGTTATTTTCATATACATAACACCAATGTATTCGCCATTTGGAACAAATGGAACAAGTATATTAAAGGTTAAATTATTTTTTAGACCACTGTAAATTACCTCTTCCGATTCCATTTTTTCTTTTAAACTTAAAAACAGCTCAACTCCTTCGGTGTGCAAATTCTCGGTACCTTCGTATGGCCTGAGATCTGAGGACAAATAAGAATAGAGTTCCTGACCACTATCAACGGTATAGAGACTATTTTTCTTAATCAGAAAGAGACAAATATCATTTACACTTTTTTGCAAAAGCTGCTGTTTAAATATTACGTTAAAAGAAGATATAATCTGATTCTGTTCTGAAGGACTAAGTTCTTTGTATAGGAATAGGTTTTCGAACATTAACTCTATACTGGTAGAAGTAACAATTGCCAGTCTTTCGGCAGAATGTTTTTTGTACCAGTTCTGTGTATCAACCAAAAACTCATCTAAAGATGATTTCTGAACAAAGGCCAGTATAACCTGAAACATTATAAAGACAATAAACAAAACTGTTATATGCCTTATCTCAAATCTATACTCTGAGAGTTTTCCTAAAATTCTTTCTTTAATCATATTATTACTTAATTACTATCTGATTATTTTTAATTGCTGTAGTTGCTAATTTTAATGCTTCTTTTACTTCTATCTTATTATTAATTGCCTGATGAAAATAATGCGACATTATTTCGGAATATCTGGTATAGTTTTCATGAGACGGCCGATTTAAACCATGATTGAACATTTCTCTTCCCTTTATTAACTCGGGATATTTTTTTGCATAAACACTATCTTCATATAATTCTTTCCGAATGGGGAAATATCCGCCATATTCATAAAATAGTTCTTGAGATTCGCAGGAAACTAAGAATTTTAAAAATTTAATTACTGCTTCTTTGTTTTTAGAAAACTTTGAAACCATTAAATCCCATCCGCCAAAAACCGCTCCGGGATTATGATCTTTAAAGTAAGGAATTGGAACTCTTTTTAACTGACTCTCTTTTAAAGGATCATACGGCGACTCTTCAAAATCTTTATCATAAGTATGCCAGCCTCTTAAAAAGAGACCGTTTTGTTCTATAAAGTGTTTATAACTTGGAACCTCTGTAAAATCAGCTACTTTAGAAGGAGTTAGTTCATGTTTATTTACTAAATCAACTAAAAGCCTTAATGATTTCTCAGCTTCGGGTCTGTTAAAATCGAAGCCATATTTCTCAAAATAATTTCTATCAATACTTAATATCAGATCCATGAAACTACAAATCATGCCTTCATAATCGGCACCCGGAAAAATATAGAAAGGATTATCACTTTTTATATTTTTGCCCAGCTCAACAAATTCTTCCCATGTAATATTGTTCTTCAATTTTTTTATTACTTCGTCGCTATCTGGAAGCTGGTTTATCAAATCTTCCCTGTAATACATTATACTGTAAACCATATCCAGCGGAACCGCCACCAGATTGCCATCGCTGTAACATGATCTTAAAGCCGGATCAATAAAAGTTGCTTTCTCTTCTGTTGTAAAATATTCGTCTAAAGGTTCGCACCATTTGGCAAATCTTTTTACCCAGATTACATCCACAGCAAACAGATCTATATTATCACTTCCCCCTCTTAAAAACCGGGCTAATAATTCTTTTCTTTCATTAGTACTAAAATCTATATTCGGGAAATTTATAGGAACAACTTTTATTTTTCCTTTGTGCAGCTTGTTAAATCTGTCAATTAAAGTTATATGAGGTGAATGAATTCTTTCAGCAAAGTGGATTTCAATTACTTCCTCCGATTTTTCATAATTATTTATCAAAAAAACAATAAGATAAACAATAAGATAAACAATTGATACAAGAGCCAGAATAATAATTCCCCATTGCTGTTTAACTCTAATCATAAGTAACCCGTTATAATTCTTTATTAGTTATATTCTTGAATTGATCATTTATTTGCATTTTGTGCAACTAAATATAATTTCATAAATAGTGCCAATATATTGATATTAAAAGTTTTGAAAATAAAGTAAAACTGAAGTATTCAATTTAGGGTAAGGAATGTTTTTATCAAAATGATAAAAACATTTATTTGTATCTGATAATATAATTCTCAGATAATTTATTATTGAAAAGTATATTCTCTTTTAACTTATTTTTCACATATATGTAAGCATGAAAACCGGTTATTTATAAGAGCCAAAAAAGTTAAAAAAAATCATTTTAGATGAATATCAATTAAACGGGTAAAATTATCTTTTTAATAAAATTTTATCAAAAGAATAAACTATTTTTACCTAAAAAAAAGATCGCAAAATACACTGCCATTTTAAAATACATTCATAATTTTCTCACATAAAGATATTTTCGTAAATTACATATCATCATTTTCTTTGATTATATATTAAAAAAACCTTTTCGTACTAATTAAACTGGATTATTATTTTGAGTACTAATCAAGAATTAGAATTACCGGACAAGAATTATACTTTTCTGCAATTAGCCTTCTTAGTAATATTAAGGATGTTTGTTGGTTATCATTTCCTTTATGAAGGATTAACTAAGTTCTTCAATAATAACTGGTCAGCAGAAGGATTCCTTTTACAGTCAGAGGGATTTTTATCAGAGTTTTTTCACTTTATAGCCGAATCCCCGGATTTGTTAAACATCGCTAATTATTTGAATATTTATGGTCAAATATTAATTGGTATTGGATTGATAATTGGTTTTGGAACCAGAGTTGCAAGCTGGTCAGGAGCTCTTCTTTTATTGCTTTATTACATTGCAAATCCGCCATCAGAAAATTTTGTGTTTATAGATAGAAATATGATTGAGCTAAATGCAATGTTAATATTAAGTGTATTTAATACATCAAAATACATTGGTGTTGATTTTCTGGTAAAGAAGATGAGGAGCAGAAATAATGGATGATAAAAATTCTAAAAAAATAAGCAGAAGAGATTTATTAAAAGGTTTAGCAACAACTCCGGTTCTGGGATATTTTGCATACGATTTTTGGAAAAAGAAAAACCTTGCCAAGATTAAAAAAGCTGCCATCAATAAAGAACTGGGATTAAATTTTGAATCTCCGTTAGTTCTTCCTAAAACAACTATGAAAGAATCGGGAGAACTAATTAGAATCGGGATTATTGGATGCGGTACCCGCGGACCCCAATTGTTAAAAGCTGCTGGTTTAGTTAATCCCGCATGGTACAAAAATCAGTTAAAAAGTATCGCCGAAGGTAATAAGTGGGCAAAAAGCGGATTGGAGGCTTTTCATAATCAGCCTGATTTAAACATTGTTGTAACCGGAATTTGTGATGTGTTTGATAATAACGCCGAAAATGGAATTGAGATTGCTTCAAGGGGAATTAACACAGCCGGTAACGCAATAAATAATAGCGAAATAAAAAGATATAGAACCTATCATGAACTTTTAGCTGCTAAAGATATTGACGCGGTTATAATAGCCACTCCCGATTTTCATCACGCGCAAATGACAATAGATGCAGTGAAAGCCGGTAAACATGTGTATTGCGAAAAAGCTATGACACTTACTGAAAATGAAATTTACAAAGTTGTTGATGCGGTAAAAAAAAGCGGAGTTGTTTTTCAATTAGGAAATCAGAACAGTAAAAGTGCTGTTATTAAAAAAGCTAAGGAAATTATTGACAAAGACCTGCTTGGTAAAGTTACTTTAATTGAAACCACCACAAATAGAAATTCGAAAAACGGCGCATGGATAAGGCATTTAGACGGAAATGGAAACCCCAAACCGGGATCACTAAATACAATTGACTGGAAACAATGGCTGGGAAATACAAAAGAAATTCCTTTTAGCTTAGAAGTATTTTATGGCTGGGCAAGATGGTTTGCTTATGATACTGGATTATCCGGTCAATTATTTTCTCATGAGGTTGATGCAATTAATCAGGTTATGGGATTTGGAATTCCTAAGACTGTTACTTCTTCCGGAGGAATTTATTTTCACAAAGAAGGCAGAGATATGCCGGACACATTTACATCTGTTCTGGAATTTGCGGAAAAAGAATTTACCATGATCTATAGCGCATCTCTGGCAAATAGTAAAAACCGCGGAAGGGTTTTTATGGGACACGACGCAACAATGGAAGTTGGTGCCGATGTAAATGTAATTCCAAATGGCGATTCTACACGATATGCAAATAAAATTAAATCGGGATTAATAACACCGGATAAATCCCTTTACAAATATCCTTCGGGCGGTGCGCAAATTGACGGAATAACTTCAGCGTCACAAAAATATTATGCCGAACGCGGTTTAATAAATACCATCTCGGAAGGTAAAAAATTAGACGTAACTCATCTTCATGTTAAAGACTGGTTAGACGTTATTAGAAATGGCGGTAAAACCGGCTGCGGTATTGAAAAGGCTTTCCAGAATACTGTTTCTGTTATTATGGTTCATAAATCGTATGTTGAAAAAAGAACGGTTGAATGGAATCCGGAAAAACAAAGAATTATATAGAGATGTATTTTAACATCTCTATTAAAAACTAAGCTTAATGTGAAATCTGTTGAGGGCAGAGGAATATCATTCTAAGTTATTTCACCAACTTAATTCTTTTGGCTACTTTCTTTCAAACAACAATAAGCGGACATCCATTACAGTTTTTCCGGGTTTGGTAATTCCTTTAAGCATTAATTGACCCCGTCCCTTTTCTAGAGACATAACTCCTAATTTCAAAGGCTTAAACTCCTTAATGTAAGATTCTTGCCTTACTACTCTGTCATTCTCCATTCCGGTTAATTCAGATTCAAAAGCCTCCGTAATTTGACTTCTAATTTTAGTTGCGCCAAATGATAATTCAAATTTAGAACCCTCATCACCTTTGGGACATGTATAGTATAATGTCACATCAAAATTTCCTTCTTCAAGTACATTTACATCCCATGTAATCATATCTTCAAGATATATCCAGTTTGTAAAAAAAGTACAGTTTGGATATTTGTTTGATCTTGTAATTTCTCCATGTCCGACTCCATCACGAGCAGGAAGTTGTGTAAATATTGCTTCAGGTGATCCGAGTGTAAATTCTCTGTTATCTTCTTTGGGAAGTTCGCTTAAAACTTCATCCACAAATTTCTTTTTTGCGTCTAACATGTTTTTACGAACTGTAGAGAGTTCTGAACTTAAATTATTTTTTTGTCCTCTATCATTTTCAATATCAAATAAGTTGTCCCGACTATCTAATCTATACTTCTGGTTTCTAACACTAATACTCTCTCGCCATTTATTAAAAATAAACCTATCCGGCCAATTATAATTGTCATTTAATAATAGCGGTTTTAAACTTACACCATCCATCGGTTTAGATATATCACTACTTATTCCGGTTAATTCGGTAAGAGTTGGAAGAATATCAATTGCCGACGATATTTCATTAATTTGTTTTCCATTTTCTATTTTACCTGACCATCTAACAAATAAAGGTGATCTGACTCCGCCTTCATCTGTTGATCCTTTTTTCCCCTTCATTCCTCCATTCCAACGCCAGCCGTTTGGTCCATTGTCGCTAAAATAAAGAATAATTGTATTATCATTTAAATCTAATTCATCCAGTTTGTTTAATAAGCGCCCCACATTCCAATCAATGTTTTCGCACATTGCCAAAGAGGCTTTGGTGAAGGTTATATCTTCTTCATTTGTTTCTGCTTTTTGCCCAACTTCAATATTTTCAAACTTACTGAACCATTTAGCAGGTACCTGCATAGGACTATGAAGTGTATTTAATGGCAAATACAGAAGGAAAGGTTCATTCTTATGTTTCTCAATAAATTCAATTCCATGATTGGTGAGATCATCAACAAGAAAACCATCACCTCTTACAACTTCACCATTATGCTCTAACATTGGATTAAAGTAATTACCCCAATGCCCGGAACAGAATCCATAAAAATCATCAAAGCCTCTAGAATTAGGATGATACGGAGGCTGCATACCATTATGCCATTTGCCATAAGCTGCTGTCGCATATCCGGCTTTTTTAAATACTTCAGCAATTGTTGCCTCGTCCAGATCGAGTCTTTCACCTCCAGCAGAAGTACTATAAACTCCACCACGCGCGTGGTAGCGTCCCGTCAATAGTTCAGCTCGTGTAGGAGAACAAACCGGTTGTACATAGAAGTTTTCGAACGTTGCACCACTCATCGATAGTTTATCAATATTAGGTGTACTTAGATTTTTATTCCCATTTATGCTTAAATCACCCCAACCCTGATCATCTGATAATACAATTATTACATTGGGTTTGTTTTCATTTTTACTTTGGCAACTTAAAACACTTGTAGTTATTATTAAAATCACTACAAGTTTAATTCCTGATTTAATTTTTTTCAAATTCAAAGCTAAAACTCCTTTGTATTTGATTTCTTCGCTGCATCATAATATCTCATATTAGTTATTTTATTTATTGCATTGCTAAAACAAGTATTACAAAATCGAGTGCTGCATGACTAATCATATACTCGCCCTGCTGCCAAAAATACGGCCATGTTTTTAGCTCGGGTAAATCAGGTCTGATTAAAGCGGTACCTGAAGCAACTCCTCCCGGAATATGTGACCAGTCGCCCCTGTTTACACCATAAGCTGTTAACAAAGATTTAGCACCAACGCCGGAGACAAACGAGGCATTGTTACTTCCGGGATGACATCCCAGCACAAAACTAAGCGCGTTCTGCATATAATATTCTGGAATTAAATCGGGGAATGTCTTATGCAAAAAGTATTGCTGAACTCCAAAGCTTTGAATTGCCCAGCCTGCCCCCCAAACATTTGGTTTATATTCAACTCCAAATGGATTATTCTTTTCTATTTCATTTAGCTTTTCTCTATAATTTTTTACTAACCCAATAATAGTTTTCTGCGATTTTTTATTAAGACTTCCGAATACCCGGCTTAATATCCATAGGCTTCTATCTGGTTTTTTAACAAGTTCCGATAAATTCTCATCTATAAAATCAATATATTTTTTATCGCCGGTTGTAATAAATAAATCGATAGCCGCAACGGATTTTAATCTAACATCACTTTTTTCGTTTGCCTTCCAAATGCTTTTGGCAATAAGAATACAATCCTCAGCCAACTCCGGATTATATTCTGTTAAAACTCTTCCGGCCGCTGCCAATACACCTGCCGTCTGAAGTTCTCTCCAGGGGTTTTCTTCGGTAAATACTAATCTGTCATCATATTTAAGACCTGTATTTTCAGTCCTTTCATCATACTCAATAATTCCGCTTTTAGATATATTATCTGTCATTGTCGATCCATCACCTAATAACACGTACTGTCTTAGTGACGGACAGATTATACCACGATATAATCTGCCTAATTCTTTGTATCCGTTTACAATAGATAAAACTCCGTGTTCAATTTGCTGCAATATATCTGAAACGCCATCCGGTTTATGAATTTCTACAAACTTATTTTGCTGATCTATAAGAGTATTATCCAGTTCTACACCAAACTCTTCATAAATCCAGACTAATCGTTCAACCGTTCCCGCTTGCGATTCAACACGAAGATCATAATCGCCTGCATCGTGCCATCCGCCAACATTTAAATTTGGCACTTTTTCATTTGGCTTGTACTTTGTTAATGTGGAACTTCCCTGACTGTAACCATCAAAATGATTTAGATTTACAGGTGCCATTAAAGCATCATCTTCATGACATAAGCCGTGCCAGACTCTATACCTGTCATTTACACGCATGTGGCACATTTGAACCGGAAGAAAATATTCAATAGTTGGCTGCCAGACATTAGTTTTAAATACATTGTCAGAAATTTCAAAAGAATTAGTTTCTATTTTGCCATATTTAATTTTATAAATTCCCGCTTCAGTTATTTTTGAGAAATCGTACTTAAAATAATTGTATCGTAAAAATTGCCCCCATACTTCCGGCTTAACTTTATCTACAACTTTTACAGTACCATCAGTATTATACTTTAACATGGTTATTGTTTCTGGTGAATTGTCTGTTATATCAGTTTCAATTACGGCAACTTTCTTTTGCTTAGTTGTGTACCCCGCCTGCGAAATCTGCACGACTGGTTTGTATTTCCAGTCTTTAATTATACTTGGAGTAATTGTCCATTCAATTGCCTTAGTTGTTTTACCTTCGGGTATAACTGATCTTAAAACAAACCAGCCGTTATTATGAAATACCCGCCCGTCAAATAATTGTATTTTGCCTGAAGCCGATTCTATGATAATTTTTTTCTCTGGATATTCTGGTGCCAGTATAACTTTAGATCCTTCTCCCATTGATATTATTTTGTTTTCCTGAGATAATGAAGAAGTTACCTGGCGCGGGAATTTTCCAATCTTGTTATCAATAAAATAGGAACAGCCATAATACTCACCCGGAAACAATTCAAAATTAAATCCTACTTTTCCAATCCATTTTTTAGGAAGCGGTTTATCCAAACTCACTTTTACTTTAACTTTATTCCCTTCAGTACTAATTATTATTGTATAGTCAAATTGTAGATCAGGATAATAAATAGGATTAAAACCTATTCTGTTTTTCTTTTCATCCGGATAACTGAGCTTTGTTATTATTTCATTTGTCTCTTTATTTACAATTCTTTCAATAACCTTTGGTATTGCCGACCATTGACCCGGCGTAGGCTCCAATCTTAAATCACCGTTTGCCGCCGTTCTTATACCGTGCTGAATTAATGTTAAACCTCCTTGATGACCGTCAGGATAAAAATCGCTGAATGCCATTACATCGAGCCCCTGAGTTGAAAAATATTCTTTCTCGTTTAACTTTAATTGCGCAAAAACAAATTGTGCTGTAATAAAAATTAAAATAGTAATAATCTGAATTTGTCTAAAAAGGTTAGTCATTTTTTAATTCCTGTAATTGGTAAACGTGCAAAGGTACATTCAATCGGAATAAAATTCAATTGAATACCCTAATTCTTTAAATTTATTTGTCCAATTCAATTAATTATAATATATAAATTCCACTTTTAGCATTACTTTTTAAACATGTGAAATGAACCTTTATATTAATCCGTTTATAAATATTATCTCAAAATTCTTCTGAAACTCTTGGCATTTCTAATATACTGACGTCTACACGATGTGCATAAAATTATAAATCTTTAATTATTGATTTTGTATCAATTAAGGCTTGTTATCAAAATCAGAGATCCAATATGCTTTTTAATACAATAGATTTTGCAATATTTTTGCCAATTGTTTTCATACTCTATTGGTCAGTTTTTAAGAACAATTTAAAAATTCAGAATTTTTTTATTGTCGGGGTTAGCTATCTATTTTATGGCTGGTGGGATTGGAGATTTCTTAGCCTGATACTGATTAGTACAGTTGTTGATTTCATTGTTGGTCTTAAATTATCAACACAGGAAAATAGGAAACAGCGGAAATTTCTTTTATGGATTAGTATAATTGTTAATCTGGGATTCCTGGGATTTTTCAAATATTATAATTTTTTCTTAGACAATTTTATTATCTCATTTTCATTCTTTGGTGTTTCAATTAATGCGAATAATTTAGATATAGTTTTACCTATTGGAATAAGTTTTTACACTTTTCAGACAATGAGCTATACAATTGATCTATATTATAAAAGATTATCCGCAACTAAAGATTTTATTGCCTTCTCAGCTTTTGTCAGTTTTTTCCCCCAACTTGTTGCGGGACCAATAGAACGGGCCCGGAATTTTCTGCCGCAGTTTTTTAAAAAACGAACATTTGATTATGAGAAAGCAGTTGACGGATTAAGACAAATTTTATGGGGGCTTTTTAAGAAAATTGTTATTGCGGATAATTGCGCTATATATGTTGATAAAATATTTGCAAACACATCTGATTATTCTGGAAGTACTTTGGTTGTTGGGATGTTTTTATTCGCTGTTCAGATTTATGGAGATTTTTCCGGGTACTCTGATATTGCTATTGGTACAGCCCGCTTATTCGGTTTTAAATTAATGCAGAATTTTGCATTTCCCCAATTCTCAAGAGATGTTGGTGAATTTTGGAGACGATGGCATATTTCACTTTCAAGCTGGTTTAGGGATTATCTTTATGTTCCTTTAGGGGGCAGCAAGGGGAATATTTTAATTAAAGCAAGAAATGTCTTTTTAATCTTTGTTATAACCGGGTTTTGGCATGGCGCAAAATGGACTTTCATTGTATGGGGAACTTTAAATGCAATAATTTTTAGTCTATTAATGCTGCAAAATAAAAATAAATTGAGCTTAAAAATTATAGCAAAGGATAAAAAACTTCCCTCTATAACCGATATTTTAAGCATCACAAAAACAATGCTAATAATAATGTTTACCGGTATTTTCTTTAGGGTAACTTCCATAGAACATGCTATCAGTTATATATTGGGAATATTTTCAAGTTCACTTTTTAGTTTCCCGGAAGTACTGCCAAAAAAATTACTTATAACAATTTTAATATTTATTGGAATAGAATGGTTTGGCAGAGAAAACAAACACGCTTTAGAAAACTTTGGACTTAATTGGATTAAACCTCTTAGGTGGTCGTTTTATTATTTAATTGTGATCTGTATAATACTCTTTGCAGGCAAACAACAAACTTTCATTTATTTTCAGTTTTAGGTTATGAAACAATTTATTATAAAAATATTAAGTTTTCTCTTTTTCAGTATAGTTATTTTGGTGTTTTGTATTAATGTTATCAATAGTACAATACGTGATAACGCTAAATTTAAGATTGATCAAAATATTAAACATGTAGTTTTTGGACATTCTCATCCCGAATGTGCCCTTAATGATTCATTAATTTCAGACTTCAAAAATCTATCGCGGTCAGCAGAAATATATTTTTTCACATATCCCAAAGTAAAAAATATTATTAAGCAGAATCCTAATATTGAAACAGTTTTTATAGAATTTACTAATAATTATCTCGATAAACGGGCAGAAGAATTAATATGGGACAGTCGTTTTTTAGCTAGTACTTATGCAGTTTATTCTTCTTTCCTAAGTTCGGTGGAAAATTTCAAACTTTTAACAAATAACTTCCTGGCATTTTCAAATAGTTTTTCAATATCATTAAGAAAAAATGTTAAAAGGATTTATGAACACAACTACGACTACTCATGGTATTTAGGCGGATACAGATATACGGTTATAAATAAAGCGGATTCACTTGTAAGAAATTCAATAAACATTTCGGAAGAGTCTCACAAAACAATGTCCGAAATATCTGAATATAATATTCTGTACCTGGAAAAAATAGTTTCTTTCTGTTTGGAGAAGAATAAAAAAGTTGTTTTAATAAGAAGTCCGCAGCACAATAAATATCCCTTGTTAGAAAATGAAAAACTGTTCTCAGAATTATTAAGGTCAAGATTTTCAAATGTTGATTTTCTGGATTTTAATAATTTCCCTTTAGAAATTTCAGATTACTACGATTTGAATCATCTTAACTATTATGGAGCCAGAAAATTTTCAATTTGGTTTAATACTCTATTAAAAAATGGTTTGTTAGAAAACGCGGACAAACAGAATTATGTTAATGAACAAATGGCTATCTATGCCCGCAATAAAAAAAAATCTGTACTTTGAAACTGATTTTGCTTTACATGTTTTACCTTCTGACAGTCAAAAACTTCAAGAATAAAGCTCAATCATTTTACATTTTCGAACGATAATTTTTAAACTGCTTGAATAAAATATTAAAATTTGTGATACTTAAATATTTACATTCTTTTTTCTAATAATCAAATTTTTATAAAACGTTTTTTAAAAACTTATTGATTCAGTCAGAAAAACTAATTACATTTAATTCTCAATTAAGAATTATTCTCCTTTAGGTATAATTATCATGACGGTTCGGGAAATAAAAGAAAAATTAAAAAACGCCGATCTTAAAATAACCCCACAAAGACTGGCAATTTTAGAAGCAATTTATAAGTTAAATAATCACCCGACAGCGGATAATATAATTGATTATATAAAGGAAACACATCCAAGTGTTGCCGTTGGCACTGTATATAAAGTCTTAGATGCCCTGGTAGAAAATCATTTAATTAAAAAAGTAAAAACAGAAAATAATGTTACCCATTACGATGGAATAATTTATAATCATCACCATCTATACTGTTCAGAATCTGACAGAATTGAAGATTACATGGATGAAGAATTAGATGAATTATTGGAGAAATATTTTTCCAATAAGGGAATAAAGAATTTTAACATTGAAGAAATAAAACTGCAGATTAATGGTAGATTTAAGAAACGAGGAGGAATAAAAAAATGAAAGAAGAAAGTATTAAGTTGTTAAACAAAGCTGTTGCAGATGAACTTTCAGCAGTTCATCAGTATATGTATTTCCATTTTCACTGTGATGATCAGGGATATGATTTATTGGCAGGTTTATTTAAACGTACAGCCATTGATGAAATGATTCACATAGAAAAGATTGCTGACAGAATTTTGTTCTTAAAAGGTGAAGTTGAATTAACTGCAGCAGAAGAAGTAAAAAAGATTCACAACGTAAAAGAAATGCTTGATATGGCAACTAAGATGGAAGAAGAAAGTGCTAGAGATTATAATCTTTGGGCAAACGAATGTTCAAAAAATGCAGATTCTGTATCAAAAAAATTATTCGAAGAATTAGTTGAAGATGAAGAAAGACATTTCAATCAGTATGATTCTGAGTTAGATAACTTAGAAAAATTTGGCGAAAATTATCTTGCTCTGCAATCTATGGAAAGAAGTAAAAATATGGCAGCTGGCCATCCGACAGAATAAATAATCTAAAATTATGAGGTTAAAATGGAAGAACAACAAGTAGTATCAATGCCAAGAATTGGAGATCCTGCTCCAGAATTTAAAGCTGTTACAACTCAGGGTGAAATCAATTTCCCATCAGATTACAAAGATAGCTGGGTAATATTGTTTAGTCACCCAGCCGATTTTACTCCTGTATGTACATCAGAATTTATGACATTTGCGACAATGGAAGATCAGTTTGCTGAAGCTAATTGTAAACTAGTTGGTTTATCAATCGATGGTTTATACAGTCATATTGCATGGTTGCGTACTATCAAGGAAAAAATTGAATACAAGGGAATGAAAGATGTTGAAGTAAACTTTCCGCTTATAGAAGACATAACAATGAACGTTGCAAAAAAATATGGAATGATTCAGCCAAATGAAGATTCAACAAAAGCTGTTAGAGCCGTATTTTTTATTGATCCAAAAGGTATTATCAGAGCAATAATTTATTATCCTTTAAGTTTAGGACGAAATTTTGATGAACTTTATAGAGTAATAATTGCTTTAAAAACAGCGGACGAATTTGGTATTGCAACCCCTGCTGATTGGAGACCAGGTAATGATGTAATTATAGGACCGGCTGGTTCATGCGGAACGGCAAAAGATAGAATGGATGGTAATGATTCTAATATTGATGATTGCCAGGACTGGTTTTTCTGTACTAAGAAATTAGATAAGGACACTGTTCTTAATAAAGTGTTAAAAAAATAAAGTGATATAATAGGGAGATGAAAATTTCATTTCCCTGTTTATTATTTACATGTATCACTTATTTTTAACTTAGAAAGAGAAAACATGATATGAATGATAAAAAGAAACTAACAAATAATGCGGGCGCTCCGGTTGCGGATAATCAGAATGTAGTAACAGCAGGTAAACGAGGACCAATGCTTTTGCAGGATCCCTGGTTTCTTGAAAAGCTTGCTCATTTTGATAGAGAAGTAATTCCTGAACGCCGCATGCACGCAAAAGGTTCTGGTGCCTTTGGTACATTTACAGTCACACATGATATTACAAAATATACCAAGGCAAAAATTTTCGCAGAGATTGGTAAAAAGACAGATTTATTTGTACGTTTTTCAACTGTGGCTGGTGAAAGAGGAGCGGCAGATGCTGAGCGTGATATTAGAGGATTTGCTATTAAATTTTATACTGAAGAAGGTAACTGGGATTTAGTTGGAAATAATACTCCCGTATTTTTCTTAAAAGATCCGCTGAAATTTCCTGATCTTAATCACGCGGTAAAAAGAGATCCAAGATCAAATCTTAGAAGCGCAAAAAACAATTGGGATTTCTGGACATCCTTACCGGAGGCTCTTCACCAGATAACTATTACAATGAGTGATAGAGGTATTCCCTATTCTTACAGACACATGAATGGATACGGAAGTCATACTTTCAGTTTAATTAATGAAAGCAATGAACGCATCTGGGTGAAATTTCATTTTAAAACCCAGCAGGGAATTAAGTGTTTAACAGATCAAGAATCAGCCGATATTATTGCCCAGGATAGAGAAAGTCATCAACGTGATCTTCTTGAAAGCATTGATAAAGGGGAATTCCCAAAATGGAATATGAAAATACAGGTTATGACAGAAGAAGAAGCTCAAAAATGTAAATTTAATCCATTTGATTTAACAAAAGTCTGGTCTCATAATGATTATCCTCTTCATGATGTTGGCGTTTTAGAACTTAATAAAAATCCCGAAAATTATTTCGCTGATGTAGAACAGGTTGCATTCAATCCAGCTAATGTTGTTCCCGGTGTAGGTTTCTCTCCTGATAAAATGCTGCAAGGCAGATTGTTTTCTTACGGTGATGCCCAGCGTTACCGGTTAGGAGTCAATCATCATCTTATACCTGTAAACAAATCAAGATGTCCTTTCCATAGTTATCATCGTGATGGACAAATGAGAACGGACGGAAATTTTGGTGCAACTCTTGGTTATGAACCGAACAGTTCAGGTGAATGGCAGGATCAACCCGAACACAAAGAGCCGCCTTTAGAGCTATATGGTGCCGCCGATCATTGGGATCACAGAGAAGACGATGATTATTATTCTCAGGCCGGTGATCTTTTCCGAATTATGACAGATGAACAAAAACAAGTTCTTTTTGAAAACACAGGACGAAATATGGGGGACGCTCCCGTAGAAATTAAAAAACGCCATGTTGATAATTGTCTAAAGGCTGATAAAACATATGGCGAAGGTGTAGCAAAAGCTTTAAAATTATAAAATGTTACTAGATTCTTAAAACCCTGAAGTGTAAAACTTTAGGGTTTATATAACTTCCTTCCACAATTGTATTCGGTACTTTGCAATAAAATTTATATTTTAAGACCCATGAATAATATAAGTTTTAATCCATTCCCAGTTATTAAAACAGACCGTTTACTTCTAAGAAAAATATCGAAAGAAGACAAAATAAATTTGTTCACACTTAGAACTGATAAATCAGTAAACCAGTTTATAGACCGCCCTGCTCCAACATCGCTCAATGACATTGATAATTTTATTACAAAAATTGAATATGGAATTAATTTGAATGAATGGATTAACTGGGTAATAACTGATAAAGAAAATCATAGTTTTATAGGTTTAATTTGTTTTTGGAATTTTTCTGAAAATAAATTTACTGCTGAAACCGGTTATGAAATGTTGCCGCAATTTCAGGGCAAAGGAATAATGAACGAAGCACTTAAAGCAATTATTTCTTTCGGATTTAATGAACTAAATCTTAGAGAAATAGAAGCGTATACCCACTATAAAAATGAAGCATCCAAAAGATTACTGATTAAAAATAATTTTAAAGAAGATAAAACCAGAGTCGATAAAAAAAATTCGGACATTAGAATTTACGTATTAAAAAATATTTTTATTACCACTAAAACTTGAAAATTAATATGACCGCAAAATATTTAGCTCATTTTATTTCGAAAAATCAGGCAAAAGAAATAGCAGAAAAATTGTACAACTTAAAAGGTGAGATTAAAGAGCTGCCTGGTGAGTTGGATTTTAATTTCCTTATTATATCTGATCAGGAAAAGTTTATCTTGAAAATAAGCCGACCTGATACCGATTTCGGTTATCTGGATTTTCAATGCAAAATTATTGAGCATATTAATTCTTCCGAATTCAACATTAACTCACCTAATTCTATTGCCGATATAAACGGGAATTATATTAGTGAAATTACTGATGAATCTGACAGCAAGCGCAAAGTAAGGTTATTAACATGGGTTGATGGACGTGTATGGTCTGGTGTTAATCCTATTAGCGATAAATTACTTTTTAGTCTTGGAAAAAAAGCTGGTCAGCTTACACAATCTCTGCAATCTTTTAGTCATGAATTTTCACAAAGAAAATTGGTATGGGACATTGCCCAGTCTGAATGGACTCTTAAACACTTTCATTTATTTAGTAATGAAGAAAAACAAATATTAGAGTTTTTTACAAAACGATTTAAAAGTATAAAATTTAGATATAAAGATCTTCGTAAAAGTGTTGTTCATAATGATGTAAATGATAATAACATAATAGTTGCCGGTGATCTAATTTCACCGGCTGTAAAGTCTATAATTGATTTTGGTGATGCAGTTTATACACAGTCTATAAACGACCTTGCAATTACTGTAGCATATGCCGTAATGAATAAACCGGATCCGCTGGGTGCCGCGCTTCACATCGTTAAAGGATATCACCAAAACTTCCCAATTAAAGAGGAGGAACTAGAAGTCCTTTATATATTAGTTGCGGTGCGGTTAGTTATAAGCGTAACAAAGTCTGCAATAAATAAAGTGAATGAACCTAATAATAAATACCTGGTGATAAGCGAAAAACCAGCATGGGAATTACTTAAAAAGTGGATTCGTATAAATGAGAACTATGCGTACAGCAGTTTCCGGTTTGCCTGCGGATTATTTTCACATCCAAATTTCCAGAAATTTTCGGAATGGTCGCAAACTCAGAAATTAAATTTGAGCGATCTTTTTCCTACACTTAATTATAATAGCGTGAAATCTGTTGATCTCAGTTTAATAAGCACTATACTTGGTCATGAATCAGAATATTCTGATTTGGATTTAATGTCATATAAGATGAAAAAGATTCAAAGAGAAAATCCAGATTCCTTTTTGGCTGGCGGCTATTTAGAAATACGCCCTTTTTACAGCACAGAAGCTTTTAAATCAGATGGCAATTCTGGCGATGAATACCGTACTTCACATTTGGGAATTGATATCTGGGTTGATGAAGAAACACCGTTTCATTCACTGCTTGCCGGGAAAGTTGTTTCCATTTACAACAATGATAATCCTAAAGATTATGGACCAACTCTTATTCTGAAACACACAACTGATAATGGATTTGTTTTTTACACGCTTTACGGTCACCTTACGAAAACAACTTTAGAATTGCATAAGCCAGATAAGGTTATTAATAAAGGTGATTTACTTGGCTTCATTGGGAACGACTATGAAAACGGAGGCTGGGCACCTCACTTGCATTTTCAAATTATGCTTGATCTCTTAGGAAATAAAAATGAATTTCCGGGAGTAGCATTGCCGGATAAAATTGATATTTGGAAATGTATTTGTCCTGATCCAAATTTATTTTTTGAGGAAGGCAGTTTAAAGAGGGAATCTCAAACAACTGCTGATGAAATTTTGCATTATAGAAAACAGCATCTGGGTAAAAGCCTTAGTGTTACTTACTCTGACCCGCTTAAAATTGTCAGAGGTTCCGGCGTTTATATGATTGATGATAAAGGACAAAAATATTTAGACACTGTTAATAATGTTGCGCATGTCGGGCATGAACATCCGCGTGTTGTTAAAGCGGGTCAGGAGCAACTAGCATTATTAAACACCAATACCAGATACCTTAATGAGAACATCAATAAATTTGCGGAAGAAATTTTAAATACATTTCCAAAAGAATTATCAGTTGTACATTTTGTTAATTCGGGAAGTGAAGCTAATGAACTTGCATTAAGAATGGCTAAAACTGCAACCGGCAATAAGGATATGATTGCCGTTGAGATAGGATATCATGGTAATACAAACGGGTGTATTGAAATCAGCTCTTATAAATTTAACGGCAAAGGCGGAAGCGGTACTCCGGAATATACTAATATTGTTCCGCTGCCTGATACCTTTAGAGGAATTTATACCGGGACGGATGCGGGGATTAAATATGCGAATCATATTAAGGAACAAATTGAAAATGTTAAATCAAAAAATAGAGGTATAGCAGGATTTATATGTGAAAGTATAATTAGCTGCGGCGGACAAATAGAGCTTCCGGAGAACTATCTTAAACATGCATACAAATATGTCCGTAATGCTGGCGGTGTCTGTATTGCTGATGAAGTACAGGTTGGATTTGGACGTGTGGGAAGCAAGTTTTGGGGATTTGAACTTTATGATGTTATCCCGGATATAGTAACCATAGGGAAACCTATTGGCAATGGCCATCCGCTTGCTGCCGTAGTTTGTACACCTGATATAGCTGAAAAATTTGCGAACGGAATGGAATACTTCAATACATTCGGGGGTAATCCGGTTTCCTGTGCAATTGGATTAGAAGTATTAAAAGTTATTAAGGATAAAAATCTGCAACAAAATGCCTTAACGGTTGGCAATTATTTAAAAGACGGTTTGAGAACATTACAGAAAACTTACCCGATAATAGGAGATGTCCGCGGACAAGGATTGTTCCTCGGATTTGAGTTAGTTGATGAGAATAAAAATCCACTTACCGGGCAGGCTGCTTATTTAGCTAATAGAATGAAGGATCTAAAAATTTTGATGAGTACTGACGGTAAAGATAACAATGTTCTGAAAATTAAACCGCCAATTATTTTTTCAAAAGAAAATGCAGACGAATTATTAACTAAGCTTAATACAATTCTATCAGAAAACTTTATGCGTGTTAATTTATAATTATCTAAAAATTAAAATATTCAAATTATATTTATTTCAGTTTAATGTTGTTGCAATAGTTTCGTAAAATGGATAATTTAATTTTCAAGAAAATTATTGATGCAAAATGAAAGGATTTTTTAACTCTGCCTCAAAATACATTTCAACATTTTTTATCATACTATATTTGTTTGTAATGATACAACCATTTTCCCCTTACATTGAATATCTTGTTAACTACGAGTATATCTCGAAAGTTTTATGCATCAATAAAGACAAACCAGAAATGAAGTGTAACGGAAAATGCCACCTTAAAAAACTGCTAAATAAAAATTCAGAGAAATCAGCTTTACCAAAACAAACTAACATAGAGAATAAAAACAGTAATTTTGATTTTATTGTTGAATCAAATAGATATGCACCACTTAGATTTTGCAACCAAATCTATTTTAGCATAAGTACCGGGCAATTTTCAAAAGTGCTAAAAAAAGTTCCCACACCACCACCCAGATTAAATTGTTAAAACCTTAATAACTATTCTCATATTCAAAATTATAAGGATTTAGTAATGAAAAAAATATTATTCTTTCTTGTCGTAGGATTATTACTATGCTTTTGTGAAAACGCTTACGCACAAGGAAAAAAGAATACAATTAAGCTTCTTGATGAATTGAACAATTCTCCCATAATTGGTGCCGCGTTTATTTATGGTTCAAAGGCTGGAACTTCAGATTCGGATGGAGTAATAAAAATTGTATTTCAGCCAGAGCAGTTTATTAAATTTTCGCATGTAAGTTATGGCGAATGGATCTTAGAGGCTGAACAATTAAAAGCAGTTATAGAAAGCGGGATTTTATACCGGCAGCGGAAAACCATAAATATAAAGCCGGTTACCGTTATTGCATTAAGATCAAAGTCAGATGAAATAGAAACATTAAGTTTAGATCATCAGGATAGACTTGCGCATGACGGCGGAGCTTTATTAAATCAGACTCCGCTTATTGGAAGCATTAAAAAAAGCGGAGGATATGGATTTGATCCGGTATTACGCGGGTTTAAATATGATCAGTTAAATATTGTTATTGACGGGGTTCAGTGTGCATTAGCTGCCTGCCCAAATAGGATGGATCCTCCAACCAGTCAGATTGCGCCAAACATGATTCAGAATATTGAAATATTCAAAGGACCTCATTCACTTAGATATGGCGGAGCTTTAGGCGGCACAATCAATTTTGTACCTTCTCCGGTTCAGTTTTTGGCGGATCAAAAAATTCTTGGCCGATTCTCAACTTCAACAGAAAGCAACGGTAATGTTTTACGTTCCGAAGGTATGATTGGATTATGCAGTAAAAATCTTCACGTGGGATTTTTTGGCTCTTATTCAAAAGGGAATGATTATAAAGATGGCAATGACATTTCAGTTCCCGCAGATTTTAAACGCCTTAGCTATGGAGCAAATATAGCTTATAAATTTACTGTTTATAATAGACTAATATTTACCGCAACTAATAACATTGCCGAAGATACTGAATTTGCGGGCTTGCCGATGGATCTTCGTGAAGACAATACTTGGCTTTTTAATTTGAAAAACTCAATACAATTCAATTTCAAAAATTTGATCTCTTGGGAAACAAGTTTATACTCTACAAAAGTTGATCACTTGATGGATAACTTTGATAAAAAACTTGTTCCTAGAAATGTTAATGCTGAAACTGATGCAGAAACAAATTCTTTTGGTGGAAGAACTGAAGCTACTTTTATACTTGGTGAAGGAAGACTTTTTGCCGGCGCGGATTCAAAATTTGAAAAGGCCGAAGGAACAAGAGTTAGAAATATGTTGATGGGACCAATGGCAGGAAAAGCTCTTTATGATAACGCATGGCAAAAAAGCAGTATTACAAAAACCGGATTCTTTGCAGAATATCAGAATACGTTTTCATCATTTGATTTCACGGCTACTGCACGACTCGAATTAAATAATGCGGCGGCAGACGAAGTAATGACTGAGTTTTCAAATGTTAATTCTGATACAGATATTTCACAGATTAATCCTAGTTTTAGTATTGGCGGAATACAAAGGTTTGAAAACGGTGTTTCAATGGGAGTCTGGTTTGGACATGCCGAAAGAAGTGCCAGTATTACTGAACGTTTTATAAATTACTTCCCGGTAGGTTTAGATCCGTTTGAGTTATTAGGTAATCCTGAACTAGATCAGGAAGTCAATAATCAGATTGATTTTAACATCAACTATTCAACTTCAAATACAGCGTTAAGTCTCGATCTCTTTTCATCATTTCTTAAAAATTATATTTCGTCAGCCATAAATCCGAATCTGACTCCAAGATTACCAGCAAGTCCTGGCGTAAGACAGTTTACCAATATTGATGAAGCTATGATTTACGGATTTGAATTTTCATGGATTCAAAAATTACCTGGTGGTTTAAAACATCAGTTAAGTGTTGCATATACTAATGGTAATAATAAAGTACTTGATGAACCGCTTCCGGAAATTGCGCCGTTAGATTTACGATATACTTTGCGCGGAAGTTTTTTGCAGAACAAACTAGCACCGGAAATAACTTTTAGACATGTGTTAAAACAAGATAGAATTTCTTCTTCGTTTGGCGAATCTGAAACTCCTTCATTTTCTCTTATCGATTTGGGAATTAGTTATAGGATATTTAACCATGTTAAACTAACAGCTGGTGTGCAAAACCTTTTGGATGAAGTATATTATGAGCATTTAAATAGATCTATAAAAGGAGAATCCAGAGCAATATATTCTCCAGGCAGAAACTTATTCGCTTCTTTTTCATTCGATTTTATGTAAATTAATTGAGCCTGGTGCAGGCTCAATTAAATTTTTTCTACTTTCCAATTTTTATTAACCCATAATTTTACAATTTGCATGTCTGGATAGCTGGTTCCTAGAAACTCTGCACTTTCATTAATGTGTTTTAACTGAATTTCTTTTTTTACAGGATTACCGGCACAATCATAATGTCCAGAAATAAAAATAAGTTTAGAGCCATGTTTGTTTTTTGATATATCAATTCTTTGATAAATCGATTTTATAACGTCAACGTTATCATGAACCGATAAATACAAATTAGGACCAGCTTCTGTAATGGTGTCTATAAATTCAATATCATAATTTTCTTTTATATACTTCAATATTGGCTCTTGAATTCTGCCATCCATACATTGTATCGAAGTTCCAAATTTCATGTTACTCTTTTTTTTTGTTACAGATTTAGGCAAAGATAAAAAAAACTTACATAATCATAAAACGTAATTGGATTAAAAAAACCGACACAACTAAAATTGTTATGCCGGTAATTTAATATTCAGCAAAGTGAGTGTCTATAATTAAAACTCGCCTTCCCCACCTTCTTCAAAATCGCCGTCGCCATTATCACGACTTCTTTTATCTTTGTAATTATTTATTCTATAACTTAAAGTGATACTTGCCATAGGTGCTTTTCTATCAAAAATTGAGCGTGTATAGAAAGAATCTCCGAATGATTCAAACTCATGATCGGCAGAATTTAAAACATCACGAACTTGTAAAGTAAGCGAAAGTGTCTTTTCAATAATCTCATGTTTTAATGCTAAACTTGCCATAAACATTCCTTCATTTTTACCCTGTGCTGATTCTGAAGGACCATAATACATTCCATTTATCTGAAATGTTGTTGCTGTAGTAATTTTGAAGATATTATTAAATCTGGAATTCCAGTTAAAACTTTTTGCATCATAAGATTTTCCGTAGAGTTCGCCTTCTTGCCTGTAATCGTAAAGATTTGCCATTAAGCTCACATTCCACCAACTAAATGGATCTGAGTTAAACATAATTTCTGTTCCAAGTGAATAACTTTTTCCAACATTTTCGAAGGTTGATAAAAGAACATTATCAGAATAAACTGATTTTACTCTTTCAATCTTATCACTTGTAATCCTGTAATATCCTTCAACTGAAAAAGAACCCCATTCGTAAATTTTTTGAATACCTGCTTCGAAAGCATCAATATATTGCGGCTTAAGTTCAGGATTACCTCGTCTTACATTATATGCATCAGTCCATGTTAAATATGGTTCTAAATAATGATTTCTTGCGCGTCTTATTCTTTTACTATAACTAGCCATTAACTGAGTTGTTTTTGTTTCTGCATAAGAAAAATGAAATGTTGGAAATACATCAAATCTATCCAATTCGTACGAAAGATCTTCACCTACAAGTTCCATTTCTCTAAAAATGTATTCTCCTCTTAACCCAGCCTGATAACCTAAATTACCAAGTTCTCCTCGGTATAATGAGTAAAGAGAATGAATATTTCGCTTAGAATCGTTTGTATGACTAAATTCATCTTGGAATAAATACTTTTTACTATTTACATCATAAATAAAGTTTTCATTGTATTCATCATCAATGTTTATTTTACCTTCGTAGCCAAGCTCTAATTGATTTGTTTCGCTAAATGGCAAAACATAATCGGCTCTCACTCTTATTCTTTTTGCAGGTCCGCCTTCATAATATTTTTGAGCTGATGTAATTTCACCATTATTGTCTGTTAATTCATTTCTGCTTATTTCATCAGATTCTCTTTTACTATACTGAGCTTGTAAAGTTAGTTCGTGTCCCTTTTTCTCGAACTTATGCATGTAATCTGCAGTAGCAGTATAATAGTCTCCACCTCTTGAACTAAAACTTGAACTGCCATATTTATCTATACTTTCTAAATCAATCCACTCTGCATAATTAAGATCACCAACGCTTTCGCCATCCCTATCACCATATCTTAATCCTAAACTCATAACATCATTGTCCGATAAATTATAATCAAGACCAGTTTTAAAGCCATAACCATTTCTACTGCGTTTGTTGTTGCCATTTGATTTTACATTTAACCAACTATCATTAATTAGAGTTCTGTTTAATGATTCTTCAGTTCCCGGATAATTTCTATTTCTATAATTTCCGCCTACATAAAAAGTTAAACCATTGTTTTTATAACTGACTAAAAAATCGCCACCATATTTGTCATCAAATCCTGCATCGGTATTTAATAATCCGCTGAAACCGGAAAGACTATTTTTCTTTAATACAATATTGATAATTCCGGCAGTACCCTCCGGATCATACTTTGCAGAAGGGTTTGTAATGATCTCTATATTTTCGATTGTACTCGCTGGTATTTGTTCAAGTGCTTCACTAGCATCAAGAATACTTTGTCTACCATCAATTAAAACTGTAAAGCTAGTACTTCCGCGTAAACTAACATTTCCTTCAACATCAACAGTAACCGATGGTGTATTCTGAAGAATATCTACAGCAGAACCAGAAAGTGAAGTTGCATCATGATTTACATTAATAACTTTTTTATCAATTTTATATTCCATCATTTGTTTTTCCGCTACAACCTCAACACCATCCATTGTATAAGCTACTTTGTTCAGTTTCACCTCACCCAGACTAACGCTCATGCTTCCTCTTCCAAGTCTAAGCGAATCATATGTAACTTTTTCATAACCAATAAATTTAACTTCAAGATAGTAGTTTCCCGGTTTAAGCGGTTTTAATTCAAAAGTTCCGTCACTTTTAGAAATTGTACCTGCCGCCATAGAAGAATCTTCTTTGCTGAAAATTACAATGTTTGCATATTCTATAGGTTTATTATCACCCGCCTCAACAATTTTTCCTTTTACTTCACCGCCTGTAAATCCGCCTGTACGCTTTGGACGTTCCTGTGCGTCTATTTTATTTATCATAAAAAGAAAGGAGAACAGGAGTACCGCGGACACAAAATTTTTCATCATAACCTCATTTTTTAATATTTTAATTCAAAGATATTAGGCAATTCTGTAGATAATTTGTAGTTATAACCGAGATATGATTTTTAGATTTTTTTAAGGCAAATTGCTGCTTTAAGATTGTTATAATGAGTTTTTTATGATGAATGATTTTATATCATGATCAGGATTTTAATGACGTTTTGCTTCTTTGGGATGATGGATTGTTTTTATCTTTTCTCAATTATAAACTTATGCTGCTTTCCCTCGTATTTGTAGCTAATTTCCAGATCATTCATATCACAAATTGTTTTAACAATCGATAATCCCAGACCAAGTGACTGGCTGGACTTATCGTTTTTTGAAAACCGGGTAAATATTTCTTCAGAAGCAAAACTAAGCGGTTCTCCAAAATTTGATATTTCAAGTTTGCGGCTGTCAGTAATAATTTTTATTGAACCCTGAGTACTTCCATATCTTATTGTGTTTTTTATTAGATTTTTAATAACTATATCAAGTAAATAGGGATCAATTTCAATTGAATGATCTTCTGATAAATCCGATTCTATTTTAAGATTTTTAAGTTCCGATAACTCTTTAACAGCATTTATATGATTCTCAATTACTGCTTTTGTTAAAATATTATCCTTTTTATTAAATTCTTCATTTTCAATTTTTGTTAGAAGATTAAGAGTGATTCCTAAATTTGATAAGTGATTTGTTTCAGAGTAAATCGATTTTATAAGTTCAGAATGTTTTTCAATTAGCTGTTCGTCGCTCATTAAATTTTCTGTCTTACTTCTTATAATTGCCAAAGGTGTCTGAATTTCATGAGCCATATTTTCCGTATATTCTTTCAGCTTTTTATAATCAAATTCAATTCTGCTAATCATTCCCGAAAACAAATTCTGCAGCCGTAAAAATTCTGTTGTATTAGTTTTTATAAGTCCGGGTTTATTTTTTCCGTTTACAGAATAGGTTTTTATCTGATTTAGAATGCGGTAAAACGGACGTAAAAAATATCCTGACGATAACGAGTTAAACAGTATAAAGAAAACCGCCAGTATAATTGAAGAAGGTAAAAGCACATCATAAATTTCTTCTTTTATCTCATAAAAATCGCCAATGTTTTTATGAAGCTTCGCCTTAATAAATTTGCCTTCGTGCCCAACAATTACATTTTTTTGTCTGTAGTGTTCAGATTTCTCACTTCTTTCATTATAGGCAATTGTATCTTTGTATGCTGTAATAAATCCGGCCGCATATTCCGGAGAAACTTCAGTCAGCTCATCAAAACTGTAAAATCGCTTTTTAACAGTTGAATCCGAAAAAGATTTTACAATCCTGTCTTCTGTCCAGTTAAAACGATGTTCAATTTCTTTTAGAATATATTCTTCAATTTCACTAATTGTAAACCAGGCAAAAATATATAAGAATAATAAAGTAAAGATCATATGAAGGAAAGATATTTTCGAAAGAAGTTTAATCGGTTTTCTATTTTTCATAATTATCTACTCTAAATTTGTAACCCATTCCGTAAACTGAATTGATGTAATCTGTACATCCTATAGCTGTAAGTTTTTTACGCAGATTTTTTATATGGTTGTAAATAAAATCAAAATTATCAGCCATATCTACATGATCGCCCCATAAATGTTCAGCTATACTTTCTTTTGTTAAAACTCTGTTTTTATTGTAGATGAAATAAAGAAGCAGTTCATACTCTTTTTTGGTAAGTGTTAACTTTTGTTCTTTTACAAAAACTTCTAAATTCTGAATATCAATTTTAATTTCATTTATTTCAAAAATGTTGCTGCCTTCAAAATTTTTCCGGCGTAAAATGGATTTTACACGCGCAACCAATTCAGCATTATGAAATGGTTTTGTTATATAATCATCAGCGCCTATTTCCAGTCCGCTTACTTTATCTTCAATTGAATTTTTAGCAGAAACAATCAGTACTCCGCAATTATTTTTGTTCTCTTTTAAAGAACGTATCAAATCAAGTCCGTTACCGTCCGGAAGTCCGATATCCACAATCACCAGATCTGTTGCATAAATCGAGATTTTTTCAAGTCCGTCATTAAAGGTAAATGAGTTTTCAATTATATAACCCTCTTCCAAAAGAATGGATGCCATTCCCTTTGCAAGTTCAATATTATCTTCTACAATTAATATTTTCATAAAACAAATATACCAACCAATTTTGTAGAAAAGTTGTAGACCAAAAAATAAAAACATCTTCTCCTTTGAAAAATGTTAACTAGACAATTCTAGCAATTTGTAAACCGTTTTTAAATTTCTAGCTGTAGCAGTTACTTTTAATTTTTGTTCAAATAAATTATTTGTAAACTTAGATCTGCCAAATCCATCAGTACATTTTAAATAAACTGCGTTTTCAATTACTATCAATTCTTATGGTGGTTTAACATATTCTGATAATTCTATAATCGCTTCTTCTTTTGGTAATACTGATAAAAACGTAATTGCAGTTTTTGCCCCCTTCTTTCTCAAGATCTATATTTTTGAATGGAATACTATTTAATACAGTTTTAAATTCATCAACAATTAATACAAGAACCGGAACTGCAAACTGATATTTTTTCTTAATCTCAGTCTCAATCTTAACCTTAACTTTTCCCTTCTTTTCATTACTCTCAAAAATCACGTTTCCACTTTGTATGTAAGTTATAACATTTACAAATCCTAACGATTTATATAGTTCTTTTAGATCAGCCATTTTAATTTTCTTCTTACCACTTACATTTATTCCACGCAGCAATGATATATACTTCATTTGGGTTTCTCCATTCTGATCTGCTAAATATTATTAAAAATAATAGTTTAATCAAACGGATATATGAATAACATTTAGTTATCTTCATTTTAAATAATCATACTCTTTAAATTACATTGTTTTTTTATATTCATTTTGTATTTTTGTAACCAGTGCCGGGGGGCGTTCATATCAGATCAATATCTTAACGAGGGAAACATGAAGATCTCTATCAAAGTGATTACTATCATTTTATTGACTGCTTGTGTAATTAGTGCCAATAATGGTGATTGCAAACAGACAAACTTAAAAAAAACCAAGGGAACTCCTTCCAGAACGACATTTAACATCAACAATATCTCAACTTTTATTTATAATAACGGTGATTGTGATATTCAGCCAACCGGTGATTCCGGATTTGAATATCCCAAAGGTTCAGGAAAATATGCCATTTTCGAATCTGGCTTGGTTTGGGGTGCAAAGGTAAACGGAGATATTAGAGTCGGCGGTTCTACATACAACCAAGGTTTACTAGGAGGTGCAATTAAGGAAGATGGAACTGCGGAAGATCCAAATACAGATCATGTAAGAATTTATAGAGTAAGAACAGATTGGGCGCAAGCTGATCTTACTAAAGACACAGAAGAACTGGGATTAACAGAAGCAGAAGTACGAACACAGTATGAAAAAGACTGGAACGAATGGCCGGCTGAATATGGTGCACCTTATGAAGATGTGAATAACGACGGTAGTTACAATCCGGCAACAGATATTCCCGGTGTTCCAGGTGCCGCTCAAACCCTATGGTATGTTGCAAATGATTTTGATCCAAATGTAGCAGCAATTTATGGCTCCGATCCATTAAAAGTTGAAGTTCAGGTAACTGTTTGGGGCTATACAAACAATGAAGATTTGAACAATACTTTATTCCAAAAATATAAAATAACTAATAAAAGCAGTGATACTTTTGAAAATATGTATTTTTCTCTTTGGGCTGATCCGGATTTAGGTTATGCCGGAGATGATAATGTTGGTGTAGATAGAAATCTTTCTATGGCTTATGTATATAATGGCTTTAATAAAGACGAATATTATGGTCAAAGTCCGCCAGCAATTGGATACGATTTTGTTCAAGGACCAATAGTTTCTGAAACAGGGTCACAAGCAATCTTTAACGGAGAAGTAGTTAACGAATTCAAAAATCTTGAAGCAACAAGTCATTATCATTTTGTTTGCGGCGGTGATGGTGATGGTCTTTTCGTTGATCCCAATTTGAGGGATTATAATGGAACACTTCAATTTTATAACATGATGCTTGGTAAACATTGTTTAGTTACCGAGAAAGACGTGATAAATCCTTTTACTAACGAAGTAACCTTGTTTACACGTGATGGTGATCCTGTAACCAAAACCGGATGGATTCAGAGCAAAGAAGATCGCAGTTGTGGTGATGGAAGAAATGTTTTATCAACAGGTTCAATTAGTATGGAGCCCGGCGAAACTCAAGAAGTTGTAATTGCTAAAATTGGTGCTTTTGGTGAAAACAGATTAGACGCAGTTACCAAACTAAAACAAAGAGATCATCGTGTTCAGAAAATCTATAATAATCTTTTAAATTATGAACCGGATTCAAAACCGGACATGGTAAGTTCAAGTATAGATGATAATAATACTGAGTTTTCAGTTACATGGGAAAAATCAAATTCAATTGAAACATTTAGTGATAATGGATATGAGTTCCAAGGATATAATGTTTATCAACTACCAGCTTCGATGAATGATATAACCAGAGGAACTCTTATAACTACATTTGATAAATCAGATGGGACAACTTCAATTTTTGAAAATCAATTTGATGCTGCTACCGGTTCTGAAATTTCTCAAGCCGTTCAGTTTGGAACGGATTCCGGATTAGAATACGAATTTCCAATAACCAAAGATTATTTATTAGATGATAAGCTGATTAAAGGTAAAACATATTATTATGCGGTTACAGCTTATACTTATAATGCAGATGATTCAAAAGATATAAGAACTACAGAAAGTCAGATAGAAAGTTTATCAATAGTTTATAGAGAATCAGAAGGCGGTGTAATGTTTGAAAATAATTATGCTACTAATCATTCAAACGGAAATTCTGATACTAAAGTTACAGTTAAAATTACTGATCCTGATCTTCTTACAGGTGATGAATATGAAATTTCTTTCTATGAAAAAATATTTAGTTTCAAAGATGGAGAATGGACTATTAATGAAACTATAACTGAAGAAAGAGATAGTACTGATACCAAAATGGTTTTATGGCAATTAAAAAACCTAACTGCTGATACTTTAGTTGCTGTTGACCAGACAACTTATGATGGTTTCGATCATTATCCGATTATCGAAAATGAATGGGGACAATCAGTTTATGCTAGAAGAATTGAAAATCTTCCTTCTTATGAAGGATTAAGTATTATTGTTTCTGATATTAAAACTGAGTTGAAAAGTTTATTAAGATACATTGTAACCAGAGATGGTGTTGAAACTGAATATAATCCGAGTACTTATCGAACTCCTTATGGAATAATCGATTATGGTCAGATGGGATGGAGTGAAACTGGGAAATCGATTGATGCATTTGGAAACGGAACAACTGATAATAATATTCTTCAAAAAGATTACGAACTTAGATTTACCGGTGAATATGAAGACAATCCCGATGCAAACGGAGTTCATCATATAAAAGAAGGAACTGGTTCTATTGCAACTATCTATAATGCAAGAGGAATGAACGGATTGGAAGTTCATCCTATGAATCCAAATCCAGGATCTGATGCTTCATTTTCCGTTAGAATACCTTTTGAAATTTGGAATGTTGATGATAACAGACAAGTGAATCTTGTATTGGTTGACAGGCTACAATCTGCTGATGCAAATCCATTTTATGCATGGAATCCAAACAATAGAATGTACTGTGAAATTTTAAACACTCCATATTCTGAAGAAGTTCAGGATGTAGAAAATGATTCTGAATTAGCATCTAACTTAACATGGAATTTGGTTTTTTGGAAAACTGATTGGGAAACCGGTGATATTGTAAACATCAGCTATCCAAATCCCATTCAGTTTGGTGTTGATACATTTACTTTCTCAACTTCTTCATTTACCGATTCTGCTGAAGAACCTCTTGTATCTAAATATAAACTAGCACAAAACTACCCAAATCCTTTTAATCCGACCACGACAATAGAATTTGCATTACCTGCAGTGAAAGCAAATCATGCATCCTATTTAACAAAACTAACAATTTACGATATACTTGGTCGGAAAGTAAAAACACTATTGAACAAAGAACTTGGAGCAGGTAAACATAAAGTTACATTTAACGCTTCAAACTTATCAACCGGAGTCTATTTCTATAGAATTAAAGCCGGTAATTTTGTTCAGGTTAAGAAAATGATGTTAATTAGGTAAGAGTTTGTGATATCGTTATTATTTAACCGGGTCTAAACAGATCCGGTTAAACGTACATGCAGGGCATGTAAATTCCGTATTATTAAAAATCAAACTATCTCAGGAATAGTAAAATAAAAGGTTGAACCTTTATTTTCGTTACTTTCAGCCCAAATTTTCCCATGATGTCTATCAATATATTCTTTGCAAAGTATTAGTCCCAGTCCGGTACTTTTTTCGCCTTCAGTTCCTAATCTGGAAGTTTTTTCATCAATCTTAAATAATGAAGAAATCATATCTTCATTTAATCCAATACCATTATCCGAAACAGAAAACTGATATGCTCCGTCCAAGTTTTTACTGTTCAAATTAATACTGCTGTCTTTCCAGCTAAATTTAATTGCGTTAGAAAGCAAATTTCTTAATACCGCGCACAGCATTTCAAAATCAGCGTCTACAATAATCTCTTTACTAATATTATTTACAATTTTTATATTCTTGCTGTCAGCAACAGGTTTATGATTTTTAATTATTTCATCGGCAAGGCTATAAACACTTAGCGGATTTTTATTAAATACTAAATTCCCTCTCTGAACATTCGCCCATTCCAGCAAATTTTCCAGCAAATCATACATATTATCGGCTGAGTTTTTTACCAGTGAAACCGATTCTTCAACTTCGTTTATAGTTAGCTCTTTAATATCCTTATCTAAAATCCGGAGCAAACCGAGCAGACCCTGGAACGGACTTTTAAGATCGTGTGCGATAATAGAAAAGAATTTATCCTTTGTAACATTAAGTTCGTGCAATTGAGTATTTATTAATTGTAACTCTTCTTTCTGTTTAAATATTTTATCATTACTAAGTTTTAGCTCAACATTAATTGTTTTCTTAGATCTGTATGCGGCAAAAATAAAAATTGAACAGCCCAAAAGGATTGTTATAATAAGCATTAAATAAATTTGTGTGTGTTTCTGGATTACATTTTCTTTCTGCAGAAGTAAAATTTCCTTAGTTCTATTTTCATGTTCATACTTTTCCTGAAGCACGGCAACTTTTTCGTTTTTCTTTTCGCTAAGCAGCGAATCATTATGAACTTTAGAAAGTTTAAAATATTCCAGGGATGTTTCATAATCCTTCATTTTAGAAAAAATTTCGGAAAGCAAGGTAAGAGACGAAACTACTCCTCTTCGGTTATTTTGATCTTTTCTTAATTTGTACGCTTCTTTAGCATATTTTAAACTTTCTTTATATCTATTCATGTACAGATAAGTTCTGGCTAATCCTGCCAGTGAAGAAGCTATTCCACCCGGATGATTTATTTCTGTTTGAATTTTTAAGGCTTTGTTATAATACTCAATAGCTTTATCGTAATTTTTCATCATTCTATTAATGATTGCAAGGTTTGCGTATGCGCCAGCCTGTCCCCATTTTTCAGAATGCTTTTCTCTTAATTTTTGAGCAATATTAGCGTGTTCCGCGGCTTCTTCAAATTTTTGCTGATGAATTTTTATAATACACAAATGTTCATGCGATTGAGCTAAAACTAAATCGTCGCCAACGGTTTCGCTAAATTTTAATGCCTTTACTGATAACTTTTCTGCTTTTTCATATTCCTTAAGAATGTAAAAAATGATGCCGTAAAAATTATACGCGTCGGCAAGCGCAACTTTATCATTTTGATATTCTAAAACTCTTATTGAACGAAAACAATAATCGAGAGCATCTTCAAATTCCCCCAGATGAACATATAACCGTCCAATTCTGCATAAACTTTTTCCATAGCCAACACTGTCGGCCAAAGTTAAATAGACATCTTCTGCCTGCTTAAATAGAGTAACCGCTTCTAAATATTGACTCTGTTTATGTTTTGCGTTCCCAAGTTTGAATAAAAAATCCGCGTAATCATTTTCCAGATTATTAGCTTCCGCAATTTTTATTGCTTTTTCCGCATAATTAATTGCAAGCTCCAAATTGTAATTTTGATAATAATCTACAATTCCCTTATAAGCTTCAACTTTAATTTTTATATCGGAATTTTGGATGGCAGTTAATAACGAATCTTGAATGTTCTCTTTACCTAAAGCAAAAGTTTTACCAAGAACAAAAAGCAAAATTATAAATAATAACTTACGAAGCTGGGGCATTAACAAGACTCATTAAAAATTATTTGAAATATATTTATCATATTATTAAATCATAATCGGTAAAAAGTTAAGATACTTAAACAGTTTATTTTACTAGTTTAAGAATAAGGTAATTTTGAAGTTTAGAAATAACAAATACAAAAAAGCCCATTTTAAAATGGGCTTTTATTTATGCTGATTTTCGATCTTTTTCAATATAAACGGGCTTTTCACCATTATCTATTGTGTCTTTTGTAATTAAACACTTATCAATTTCTGTTAAGTCCGGCAGTTCGTACATAACATCAAGAAGCCTTTCTTCAACAATTGATCTTAAAGCCCTGGCTCCGGTTTTTCTTGATATTGCACTCTGAACAATTGCATTAAGAGCGGGTTTATCAAATTCAAGCTCAACACCTTCAATCATAAATAATTTTTTAAACTGCTTAACAATAGCATTTTTAGGTTCGGTTAAAATATTAAGCAATGCTTCTTCACTTAAAGATTTTAAAGGAGCAATTAATGGCATACGTCCAATTAGTTCGGGAATTAAACCAAACTTCTGAAGATCTTCCGGCTGAATTTTTTGCATTATTTCGTCAACATCTATATCAGCGTTATGATTTACATCGGTTCCAAATCCCATTGGATTTTTATTAATTCTTGAAGCAATAATAGGTTCTATTCCGGAAAACGCACCGCCAACTATAAATAAAATATTTTTAGTGTCAATATTAATTAAGCTTTGCTCGGGATGTTTTCTTCCGCCTCTTGGCGGAACACCGGCAACAGTTCCTTCCATAATTTTTAGAAGTGCCTGCTGTACACCTTCACCGGAAACATCTCTTGTAATTGAAGTTGATTCACTTTTTCTGGCAATTTTATCAATTTCATCAATATAAATAATACCTTTTTGAGCTTTTTCAAGATTGTAATCGGCAGCTTGTAATAACCTTACAAGAACTGTTTCAACATCATCGCCAACATAACCGGCTTCTGTTAAAGTTGTTGCATCGGCAATCGCAAAAGGCACATCCAATATTTTTGAAAGTGTTTTTGCTATTAAAGTTTTACCAACACCGGTAGGTCCAATTAAAAGAATATTACTTTTTTCAATCTCTACATCATCCAGTTCAAAAAACGAACTGTTAGAATTTATTCTTTTGTAATGATTATGAACAGCAACTGCTAAAGCTTTTTTAGCTTTTTCCTGTCCAATTACATATTCATCTAATTTCTGTTTTATTAAACTTGGAATTAAATTTAATTCCTCTTTGGGTTTTGAATTATACGCCGCCAGATTGTTTTTTAATATATCAACACTTGTTTTTATACAAATATCACATATATAAACTTCGGGTCCGGCAACCATACTTGCAACTTCTGTTCCGTCTCTTCCGCAAAATGAACATTTTACATCTTTAGGATCGTTTGTATTAGTCATCTATTGTCACTCTTTTTCAGTAAATTAATTTTTTTCCTAGACTTATTAAGATATAATGAGTTAGGGAATTTTTCAAGCAATTTCTCATATACTTTTAAGGCAGTTTCTTTGTCTTCTATTCCGTTTTCGTAAGTTAAAGCTAATAAATACAAGCCTTTATCAGAAAATGCGGTAAAAATTTCATTCTCTGCAATTTTCTCTAAAACAATTATTGCACTTTTAAAATTATTTAAAGTTATAAGTATTTCAGAATATTTAAATGCGGCAAAATCATTTAATAAAAAAAGATTCTTATTTTCAGTCAATAACTTTAATTCTGTTTCCGCCTTTTCAAAATTATTTTGTGCAATCAATAATTCTGCATTAGCATACTTTGCTAAGTTTAACGAATCCCTTTTGAACGTATTAATAATCATTTCAAGTTCTAAAGCATCGTTTGCATTATTACCGGCAAGGTTTGTTGTTAGATGACTGATACTCTTTAACGATTCATTAAATTTCCCTTTCCAGAATAAAATTTTTGATATCATTAAACGAGAATATTCTTTTTCATCCGGCGTGGCTTTTCTATGTTTTTCAGCCTTCTTGAAAAAATCCTCTGCTTTATCAAGATTTCCTTCCAGAATTGATATCTCACCAAGGTTTTGTAATGACTTTGTAGCATAAGGCGAATAACTATGCCGGACTACAATAGAATCAAAAATTGAGGCTGATTTAGAATAATTCCGCAATTTTTCAAAAGAGATAAGACCAGTTCTATACTTGGCTTCTACCTTAACATTTGCGTTTGGATACGTTTTAATAATCTCATTATAAACTTTTATTGATTCTAAAAAACCTAATGAATTTGAAGTATCCGGGAAATCGATTGTTTTCCAGTTTTCGGATGAATCAGAATTTTCCCTCAACTCTGCTTCTAGTGTTTTTGCATAACCAATTTGTGATGAAGCTATAAACGGAGTGCCAGGATATTTTTCAATCACATATTTGTAAGCTTTTGCGGCAAAACTATATTCCTTTTCTGAATAAGCACTGTTGGCAAAGTTATAAACTTCTGTACCGTTTTTCTTAAATGAATCAATTGCTAAAGAAACAGCATAAAACTGTTCATATTTTTTTGCTCTAAAATAAAGGAACTTTTCCAGTTCCATAAATATTAAATTTTCGGTCTCTTCATAAAAACTTTTAACAACGGGAATTGTTTCTTCTAACGCATTAGGTTTGTTTATGTAAGCAACAATTCTGTTTCTAACCAAATTGATTTGCTTTTCCGAACTTTTTAGGAGTTCACAATATTCGTACGCGGCTTTTTTATACTGACTTGTAATGGAATAGATATTTGCTAAATCATAAGCAAACATTGCAACATCCTTTGTTCTCTCTTTTCCAAGCTCCAGAATTTCGGTCGCTTTATTAAAAGCTCTGTTAGTAATTGCATAACCTGAAACCATTTTATAACCGTATTTATCATCCGGCTTCACATTTACAGCTTCGTCCCAAAGTTCAAAAGCCCGGTTGTGGTCTCCCGTTTCATAATAGGTATTTGCCATCTGACAATAAAGTCTTATATCATTAGGACTTTTTTTTATCTGATTAGAAAGCAGTTCTATAGATAAATCATATTCCTTTAATTTTAGATAAACCTCATTTAACTCAGTTATAATAGCTATGTTATTAGGCTGCAGTTTTAATAAATGCTGATATATGTTTTTTGCTTTTTCAAAATCGCCGGCAGCGGAATAAGTTTTTGCCAATCTGCTCTGATTTTTAAAATTTGTCTGAGCTGAAACTGAAATTCCGATTAATAGCAATATTATCAAAACTTTTTTTATCATAAGCTGAAATGTTCCTTGTTAAATAGATTTCCAAAATTCAAAATTAAATTTGGATCAAACACCTTTTTAATTTTTGCCATTTCCATTATCTGTTTTTCACCAAACATATCTATAAAATATTCTTTTTTCAGTTTGCCTATACCATGCTCAGCCGAAATTGTTCCGCCAAGCCCGACTGCCTTTTTACATAAAATTTTATAAACCAGCTTAGCAGTTTTAAATTCCTCATCATTATTTGGAAGCATATTTAAGTGAATATGAGAATCTCCGGCATGACCATATATTACATATTTCAGATTTTTTGATTCAACTTCCCTTTTCATAAAATCAAGATATTCCTTAAATTTTTCATGCGGAACAGAAGTATCAGTTCCAACTTTAGAAATATTTTTGCCCGAGATATATTCATTAACCTTTACAGAAATTGAATGTCTGAACTGTTTGAATTTTTCTAATTCACTTTTATCGGATGCAAACCAGATGTTATCTTCATCGCCATCGTGTTTTAAAATTAACCCGAACCATAACTCCAACAGTTTTTCTTCAATATCCGAATTATAAGTCTGCTCTAACCAGACTGCGGCTTTACTTTTATCCGGGATGTTGGGGAGATCTTCTTTCATAAATTGAAGAGAATGTGAATCAAAATATTCCAGACATGTGGCATTAATTCCCGACTCATTATCACCATTCGAAAATGATAACTCTCTGGCTTCGGCAATAAAATTTAAAGCTGAATTTTCTGAATCAAAAAAAACAACCGCGGATAAAGCATTTGCGGGTTTCTTAATTAACTTCAATTTTATTTTAGTAACAACTCCCAATGTTCCTTCGGAGCCGATAAATAAATCGATTGCGTCCATATTCTCTTTTATATAATAGCCGGCTGCGTGTTTGGTTGTTTTAGGAATATTTATTTTTGGTAATTCAACTTTTAATAATTTACCTGATTCCGTTTTGAGCTCCAAAATATTTCCGTTCGCAAAACATTCACTTCTTTTCAGATTTAGTATTTCTCCATCCGCAAGAATTATTCTTATCTCCTCAACAAAATTTCTTGTCGGACCGTACTTAAAAGTTCTTGCTCCTGAAGCATTTGTGGCAATTGTTCCGCCTAAAAAACAATCTCTTTCAGTCGGATCGGGAGGATAGAACAAACCCTGGCTTTCTACCTTTTCATTAAGTTCTCTTAAATAAACTCCCGGTTCAACAATTACAAACCCGGCTTCTTTGTTCAGTTCAATAATTTTATTTAGTTTTTCAGTTGAAACTAATATTCCCTCACTTGGAACTCTTCCGCCGGTTAATCCGGTTCCTCCGCCAGAAATTGTAATTTTAGTTTTTTCTAAGTTCGCACTCTTTATAACTTCAATAATTTCTTCTTCATTTCCCGGAATATAAAGGGCATTGCAGTTTCCTTTAATATTTGCAGCATCTACAAGGTAGGATTCTATTTCATCTTTCGATGTTTTTATTAACATGTTTTATAATAGATTTATAACAAAGGACTTAAAATAAATAGCTCTTATTACACTGAGCATGTTTGTCGAAGTGTAAAAATTCCTAAAAGTTTCCAGTTTTCTACAGATTCAAACTGAGATTCGTTTAAATTTTCACCCGACAAAAAATTTTCAATTTTTCGTTCTACTATAACTTTACATTATGCCTGTTCATAATTTTCTGCCATTCTTCCAAATCAAGAGTTTCAGCTTCTTCAATAAGCATAATGGGTATATCATTTTCTATTCTGTAACATCTTCTGGTTTCTTTATCAACCGAAACCAATTTATTGTTGTCTAGAACAAGATCGGCTTTAGTTTCCGGGCAGCATAACATATCTAACAAATCTTTGCTAATCATTTTATTCTCACTTTATTAAAATCATTTTTTTTGTTAATTGGGCAACTGGTGTTTTTAAAGTATAGAAATATACACCGCTTGAAAGATTATTTCCATTAAATGTTACTTTGTGAATTCCAGGAGATTGTTTTTCATTGATTAAAGTTTTAATTTCTTTCCCCAATACATTGTAAAGACTTAATCTCACTGATGTAACATTCAAATTAGGAATTTCATATTCAATTGTTGTTTCAGGATTAAATGGATTTGGGTAATTCTGATTTAGTTTTATTCGTGTAGGTAAAATTTCTTCATCTTCAGAATTTGTGTAACCGTTTGGGAAAAAATAGAGAAACATATCGTCCAGCGTTGCTCTCCAAAGTCCCCAGCTGTGTCCTTCAGGATATTCGGTCCATCCCATATTATAGCCTTTTGAAAGTAAAGTATCTTTAAGCGGACGCATATATTCATATACATTTTCATAAGTTCCCCACACAGCATAAAGATCCAAATCAATTTTAGGATTATCAACGTAGTTATTATAAACTTCCATATTATTTACCCAAAGGGCGGAAGAATGCATTCCACATTTCCCAAAAACTTCATGATAATTATAACTTATAAGTCCGCTTATATTACCGCCAAGCGATGTACCAAGAACTAGTCTATCTTCACGCTGTTTTGAAGTTCTATACATAGCATCAATTTTAGGAACCAATTCTTCGGCTATAAATTGTGCGTAATTATATCTATTTCCATAAGCATATTCATCACCTCTATCAGTAGGAGTTACAAATATTCCGATAAATGGAGAAAGTTTCTTTTCATAAAGAAGATTATCAATTACATTAGGTGCAGATCCAAGTGTTAAATATTCTGATCCGTCATGCACATAAGCCGAGGGGTAAACATCTTCAGAGCTTTCATAGTTTGGCGGCAAATAAACATCAACTCTATAGGTTCTATTTAAGATGGAACTTGATACAGAGATTCTTTCAATTGTTCCATGAGGAATATTTTCATTTCTAATAACTTCTTCTGGCTGAACATACTCTGGCATTGCCAATTCCGAGTTTGGTCCGTAACCGCCACTAACCGTATTTGGGTTAAGCGGATCTAAATACCAATTTTGGTCATCAACCACAATTTTATAATCAACTCTTGCATTCATTTCAAACTTTTGACCTTTGTACCACAAATCAGTTCCAGATAATCTGGAAAGATTTAATTGAGGCGACCAACCGTTAAAATCTCCGGCAATTTTGACTGAAGAACCATTTCCTCTATAAATAAAATATGCTGTACTATCTTCTATATATGGAATTCCATTTGGCTGATTTGCGATGATAAATGAATCAACTAAAGCAGTTTTTCCGTCTGTACCACTTTCCTGGTATATTTTAGATATAAAATCACTAAATTTTTCTTGTGAAAACGAAATTGTATTAATTAAGATTAACAACACAAATATTTTTTTCATAATTTAACTCATCCTTTTTTTACTTAAAATAAAAGATAATAAATTTTATGAACTCAAGTAAATCATATCTACATTTTCCCACTATAGAAACAGACCGCTATTCCCTTCGGATAATTGATCCAGCTCATACAAACGACATTTTTGAATATGCACAGGATCCCGAAGTTTCTAAATTTCTTACCTGGACACCTCATAAAAATATTAGTGAAACCAAGGAATTTATTGAAGCGGCTCTTTCTGCGTACGTAAAAAAAATAATGTTTGTCTGGGTTATTGAGTTGAAAGAGACAAAAAAAGTAATTGGAACTATTTCACTAATAAATTTCTTCCCGGTTCATGCATCATGCGAAGTTGGTTATGCACTTTCGCAAAAGTATTGGGGAAAAGGAATTATGACAGAAGTTCTTAACGCTGTTGTAAGATTCTGTTTTGAGCAAATAATGATAAACAGAATTGAAGCACATTCCTTTGTAGCAAATATTGCCTCTCAGCAGGTTCTAAAAAAATGCGGATTTGAATATGAAGGAACCTTAAGAGAAAAAATGATCATAAAAAATAAATTTGTAGATTTAAAATTATTTTCAATTCTAAGAAATGATTTTTTGAATAGTAATAAGTAAAATAGCTATCATAGAAAAAAATAGTCTTGAAAATAAACTATACCGGGTATTAGGTTTATCAATAGCCATTTAAAATATTAACCCGTTTTAACTCAACAATTTACATTTAACTTCTTTCCAAAAAAGAAAATAATTGTTATCTTTGGCAAAAATTATTCCAAAATAGTTAGTGTAGATTAATGATTGAAATAAATGATGTAATTATAAATGATGATGTTCTAAATACTAATTTTACATGCGATTTAAATGATTGTAAAGGTGCGTGCTGTACAATGGAAAGTGAATTTGGCGCTCCATTGGAAGCAAAGGAAATTGATAGAATTGAAGAATCTCTTGCAATTGTAAAAGAGTATTTAGATAAAAAAAATGTGAAAGAAATTGAAGCAAATGGTTTCTGGGAAATAAAAGAAGATACTTTAATGATTAAAAGTATTGATAATAAAGATTGCGTTTTTGTAAAGTACAAAGGCGATATTGCTAAATGTGCAATTGAGCAGGCGTATTTTGATGGCAAGGTAAAATTTAGAAAACCTATTTCATGCCATTTATTTCCCATCCGTATTGCAGATTTTGGTGGTCCCGTGCTCAGATATGAAAAATATCACGAATGTAAAGGTGCATTAAAATTAGGGGAGAAAACAAAAATTTCTGTTTTTGAGTTTTGTAAAGATTCCCTTGAAAGACTTTATGGCAAAACTTGGTACGCTAAAGCAAAAGAAAAACTTGGGAGTAAATAATGTTAGCACTACATCAAAGACTTTCTCTACAACAAAAATTATCGCCTCAGCAGATTCAATATCAAAAACTGCTGCAGCTAAATACATTAGCACTTGAACAGCGTATTAAAACTGAACTTGAACTGAATCCTATTTTAGAAGAAGTTTTGGATATTGATGAAACTCCGGAACTGAAGGAAGACACGGCGGATACTGATTCAGGTGAAGACGAAGTATATGAAGAATCTCAAGATGAGTTTGATATGGAAGACTATATGAATGAGTCTGACATTGAGAGCAATAGTATAAATTACAGCGCAGACGATGATGATAAAACACAGCCGCTTGCTCCTCAAAGAGTTTCCCTAAGAGAAAATTTAATTGATCAGCTTCACATGCTTGATTTGACTGAAGAACAAATGATACTGGGCGAAGTAATAATTGGCGGATTAGAAATAGATGGTTATTTCAAACAAGATCTTGAAAAAACGGTAAGCGATTTAGAATTATTTGAAAACACTATTGTAACACTTGAAGAAGCCAAAATGGTTCTTGGGCAGATTCAGACGCTTGATCCAATTGGTATTGCTACCCGGGATCTTCAGGATTGTTTATTGGTGCAGATAAAAAATTCCTCTTACGATCCATATTTCTCATATATAGCCGAACAAATACTTAAAGACTATTACAAAGAGTTTGTAAATAAGCGCTTTGATGTTATTCAAAAGAGCTTAAATTTAACAATGGATACACTTCGCTGCGCAATTGATATTCTCCATAAGCTAAATCCTAAGCCGGGCGAAGGTAATATAGATTCTGAGCAGGCAAATCAGGTTACACCCGATTTCTTGATCGAAAAGATTGAAAACAATTACATTATAACTTTAAATGATAGAAGCGTTCCCTCTGTAACCGTTAGTCAGACTTACCTGGAAATGCTTAACACAAATAAGCGAAAAAGAAAAATTTCGCAGAGAGAAAAAGACACACATAAATTTCTTCGTGAAAAATTTGAATCGGCAAAATGGTTTATAGCTTCAATTTATCAAAGAAGACAAACTTTGATGAAAATAATGCAGTCTATCTTAGAAAAGCAGTATGAATTCTTTGAATACGGGGCAAAGGCTCTTAGACCTATGATTTATAAAGACATTGCTGATGAAGTGATGATGGACATTTCAACAATAAGCAGAGTTGTAAATGGGAAGTATGTTCAGTCGCCTCAGGGAATTCATGAACTTAAATATTTCTTTAGTGAAGGACTTTCAACAGACAGCGGACGTGAAGTTTCTAACAAACATATAAAAGAACTTATTAAAGAAATTTGTGACAGCGAAAATAAAAAATCGCCTTACAGTGATGATAAAATTGCAAAGATTCTTACCGACAAAGGAATTCATATTGCCAGGAGAACTGTTGCAAAGTACCGTGAACAAATGATGATTCCTGTTGCCCGTTTAAGAAAAGGTTTATGATTTATCTTTTTGATATTGTAATAATTATATCTCTATTTTTTGGTTTTGGTATTATTCATATCATTCTTGCTTCAACCAGAGTAAAGATTTGGGTCACTAATTTATTTGATGTTAAAATTGCATTCTATAGAATTTTCTATAATATATCTTCTATTATTCTGCTTATTATAGTCTATAGTATTTCGCCTAAACCTGATCTTATAATCTACGATTTATCATTTCCGTTTGATATAGTTATATTTGGACTGCAAATTTTAAGTCTGTCTGGTTTTGTATGGACTCTTAAATTTATTGATGGCAAAGAATTTTTAGGAACTAGTCAGATAAAACGATGGTTAAACGGAGCCTATGATAAAACCGATCTGGATGAAAGCTCAGAGTTTATTACTGATGGTTCATATAAATACAGCAGACATCCAATTTATTTTTTCTCGATTTTATTTTTAGGCTTAAGACCTGTAATGGATCTTTTTTATTTAACAATGTTTTGCTCTTTTATAATTTACTGTTATGTTGGTTCCTATTTTGAGGAACAGCGTTTAATCAACAAATTTGGTGAACAATATTTAGAATATCAAAGTAGAGTACCAAGAATTTTTCCACTAATTTTTAGAAACAAAAAATGATTTTTAAAAAACTTTTACACATAATATTTATTTTAGCTTTATCCATTTCTACTTATGCCCAGTCTAAAACTGTTGTTTCAAAAGTAGGTGATTATAACATCACTAAAAATGAATTGATTACAAGATTTGAAATGACACCGCAAATTGGTCTGCGGCTGCTCGAGAAGAACAAAGAGAAACTTAATAACTTATTATATACACTTATTGCGGAGAAGCTTTGGGCTTATGAAGCAAAAAGTATTGGTTTAGATACAACCGAAGCTATAAGATCCGCATTCAGAATTATTGAAAAACTTCATGCCAAAGATGCTTTATGGAAACAGGAAATAAAAAGTAAAGTGCTCATAAGTGATGAAGACTATCAAAAGGCTTTTGATAGAAGCCGCACTGAACTTTCTTTAAGTTTTCTCCACTCTGAATCTCATGACGAAATTATAAAATTACATTCCGATTTAAATTCAGGAGCTAATTTTGATTCTCTTTTAAGTCTAATGCCCTCTAATATAAAAGAAACTCAGCCATTCAAAATTATATTTAATCAAATGGAAGAATCAATTGAAGATATTCTATTTGCATTAAATGTTAATGAATATACTGAACCTGTAAAATCTCCTATGGGCTGGTTTATTTTCAAATTGGTTTCAAAAACAAATATTGAAATCAAAAATGAGAAACAATTTGATGCTTTGAATAAAGAAGTGAAAGACATTGTTGAACAAAGAGCAACTGATAAAATCTATAGCAGTTTTTATGAAATGTTTTTTAAGGATAAAAAAATTAGAACCAATGGATTCCTATTCAACTCATTTGCTACCGCTGTTATAACCGAACTTCAGAATAATCAAAAAGAAAATCAGTTAAAGCCGGAAGATCAGAATGATCTGACCAAGGAAAACATGTATAGTATCGAGTCGAAGCTAGGCAATGATTCATTAGCAATGAATTTTATTGAGCTTGATGATAGTCCGGTTTCACTAAGACAATTTTTAGATGAATTTCATTTTGACGGATTTTATACAAAAACTTTAGATAAAAAAACATTGTTTGCAAAGCTTAACGCGAGAGTAAAAAGTTTTATTGAAGGTGAACTAATTGCCAGAGAGGCGATTAAAAGAGGTCTTCATAATCTTCCCGAAGTGAAAGAAGAACTTGAAATGTGGAAATCGAATTACCTTTCGAATGCTCTTAAACAGAAATTTGTTAGAGAAATTTTTTATTCAAAAGAGGAAACAAAAAAGCATTACGATGAAATAGATTCAGAAATAGTACTTCCCAAAATGGTTAATATAATTGAGATTTTAACAGGTGAATTAGAAAACGTAAGTGTAATTCTAGCCGAAATTGAGAAAGGAACTTCTTTCTCTGAACTTGCAAAAAAATATAATGAGAGAAAAAGTACAAGATTATCAAATGGCGAATATGGATTTTTCTCAATTACCGAACATGGCGAAATAGGCAGTATTGCTGCCGAAATGAATGTAGGTGATGTTTACGGGCCATTACAGATTGATGAAGGATGGTCGATTTTTAAGCTGATTGATAAAAAAGAGCAGGTTAAAACTTCATCCGAATCATACGAAAACATAAAAGATGAGTTAAGAAAAAAGCTTAGTTTGGATAAATATAATAAGACAATTGTTGAACGTACTATTAAAATGGCTGATAAATATGGTGTTTCAATTGATGAAAATATTTTAAGCCGGATAGAACCGATAAACATGAATATGGTTGTCTATAGATATTACGGATTTGGCGGCAGAACTTTAGCAGTTCCGTTGAATGTACCTTTTACTTCATGGTTTAAACCATGGAAAGAAGGTGTTAAATATTTACCATGATTTTAAAAATTAATTGTCAGGTATAAAATGAAAATTAGATCAACAACAATATTAGGTATAATTCATAATGGAGTTGCGGCTATTGGCGGCGATGGACAAGTAAGTCTTGGAAATACTATTATGAAACACAATTCACACAAGATTAGAAAATTATATAATGGCGAAGTTCTTTCCGGTTTTGCCGGATCTGCTGCTGATGCTTTAACTCTTCTTGACAGGTTCGAAGAAAAATTGGAACTCTACCGGGGCAATGTTGATAGAGCTGCTGTTGAGCTTGCAAAAGACTGGAGAATGGATAAATTCTTACGCCGTCTCGAAGCTATGATTATAGTTATGTCAAAAGACCAGGCATTTGTAATCTCTGGTACCGGAGATGTTATTACACCGGACGATAATATTGTAGCAATTGGTTCAGGCGGAATGTACGCAATGGCTGCCGCAAAAATGTTAAAAAAACACAGTTCATTAAGTGCTGAAGAAATTGTACAAGAAGCCTTGAACACTGCCTCTGAAATTTGTATTTATACAAATGATAAAATTAATATTGAAAAAATTGAAAAATAAACGGATATAGTTATGTCAAATGATGTTATGAAAAACCTAACTCCTTCTCAGACTGTAGTTGAGTTGGATAAATATATCATTGGTCAGCACGAAGCTAAAAGAGCTGTATCAATAGCCTTAAGAAACAGATGGAGAAGACAGCAGGTTGCAAGTAATCTCCGTGAAGAAATAATGCCGAATAATATAATATTAATTGGTCCAACAGGAGTTGGTAAAACTGAAATTGCCCGCAGATTAGCAAAACTTTCGAACGCTCCTTTTATAAAAGTTGAAGCTTCAAAATTTACTGAAGTTGGTTACGTTGGACGCGATGTTGAATCGATGATTAGAGACCTTACCGATCTATCTGTAAATATGGTAAAAGCTGAGCAAACCGAACTTGTTCAGGAAAAAGCAGAAAAAATGGCTGAAGATAAGATTCTTGATATTTTAATTCCGCCTGTTAAAAAACCGTCTGCCGAAAATGAAGACGAAAACAGTGAATCATTTCAGAATGAAAAAACCCGTGAATGGATGAGAGAAAAACTTATTAAGGGTGAAATGGATGAGAAAATGATTGAGTTTGATGCTACATCTTCTCAATCCGGGATGCAGGTTTTAGGACCGATTGGTCTTGATGATATGGGCATTAATATTCAGGAAATAGTTGGCAGCATGATGCCGAAAAAAAAGAAAAAGAGAAAAACATCTATAAAAGAAGCCCGACGTATACTGGTTCAGGAAGAAGCTCAAAAACTGATTGATATGGAATCTGTTCAGAAAGAAGCAATTGAAAGGGTACAAAACTCCGGAATTGTTTTCATTGATGAAATTGATAAAATTGCAGGTAATACCGGTAAAGCATCCGGGCCGGATGTTTCGCGCGAAGGAGTTCAGAGAGACTTACTTCCAATAGTTGAAGGTACAAGTGTTAATACAAAATATGGTGTCGTAAAATCCGATCACATATTATTCATAGCGTCTGGCGCGTTTCACGTTTCAAAACCATCAGATTTAATACCCGAGCTTCAGGGTCGTTTCCCAATTCGTGTTGAGCTTAAAAGTTTATCTGAAGATGATTTTGTAAAGATCTTAACTATCCCTGAAAACGCTTTATTAAAACAGTATGCCGCTCTCTTAGCAACTGATGGCGTAACAATTACATTCAAAGAGGATGCTATTTTAGCAATTGCTAAAACCGCTGCTTCTGTTAATGAAGACGTTGAAAACATTGGCGCAAGAAGGCTGCACACTATTTTAACAACTCTTCTGGATGATATTTTATTTGATGTACCCGATAATATTCCGGATACAGACGTTGAAATTGATGGTAATATGGTTGATGAAAAACTTTCTAAGATCATTAAAAATAGAGATCTAAGTAAATATATATTATAGTTTTTTAGCCGGCTGCATCCAATATAATTTGATGTTTGCCGGCTCTATTTATTTTACTAATGTCATCTACACATCTCAACAAGCTCTATTTGACAAATAAAATTTTAGGACTGATATGAGATTATTAATATCATTATTCGTTTTATCCTTATTAACAGCATGTACTCCGCCGCTTATGAATTTAACCAACGCAAAAAATGAAGTAGAAAACTATTATGAATCCGGGCAATATGAAAACGAATTAAACAAAATAGTTTCTGAAACTTTAGATCAATTAAATGAAATTGAACTACCTGGGAATCCTGCTGTTATATTTGATGTTGACGAAACTGTACTTTCAAACTACAGTTATATAAAGGAATTAGGCTTTGGTTACAAACATGATCTTTGGCAAAACTGGTTAAAAGAGAGTAAGGCTACAGCAATAAATCCAACTAAACAAATTTATAAATGGTGTATTGATAACAATATAAAAGTTGTTTTTCTAACCGGCAGAAGTAAAGATGTTTATCAGCAGACTTACAGAAACCTTTTACTGCAAGGCTTTACAGAGATTGAGAAATTAATCTGCCGTTCAGCAAGCGAGTTAAAACTATCGGCAACTGAGTTTAAATCGAATCAGCGAAAAACATTGAGTGATTCCGGGTATAATATAATTGCGACTATCGGTGATTTGAATAGTGATCTTGCGGGTGATAATACCGGACTAAAAGTTAAGCTTCCTAATTACCTTTATGATTTTGATTGATAGTTCATTAAGCAGCGGCGCAATGACAAAAATTAAATGCCGGCTACACTTCTATAAATTCAGCGTGAACCGGCAAATAAATTTTCTAATTCTGTTACCACACTTCGACTCCGCTCAGTGTGACAATAATATTTAAGCTAACTTCTCAATTAAATGATGAAGTAAATCTTCCTTCTTAATTCTTATCTGTTCCATCGAATCACGTTCACGAACAGTTACAGTACCATCTTCAAGAGTCTGTGTATCAACTGTTATGCAATAAGGAGTTCCAACCTCATCCATTCTTCTGTATCTACGGCCAATTGCTCCTTTATCATCGTAAAAGACTTTCATATAAGGGCGAAGTTTAGATTCAATTTCCCTGGCAACTTCCGGCATACCGTCTTTTTTAACCAATGGCAGAATAGCCGCTTTAATTGGAGCCAGACGAGGATGAAATTTAAGAACAACTCTTTGCTCACCGTTCACTTCTTCTTCGTTATAAGCATTTACTAAAAATGCCATAAATCCACGGCTTGCACCGGCTGAAGTTTCAATTATATAAGGGATGAATTTTTCTTTAGATTCTTCATCAAAATATTTTTGCGATTTTGTTGAATACTCTTCATGTCTGGATAAATCAAAATCAGTTCTATTATGAATTCCTTCAATCTCTCCCCAGCCAAATGGAAACAGGTATTCTATATCAGTAGCTTCTTTTGCGTAGTGTGCAAGCTTATCTGCCGGATGATCATGATATCTAAGTTTATCTTCACTCATTCCTAAAGACTTATACCATTCTAAACGAGCGGCTTTCCAGTTATCATAATGCTTTTTATCATCTGCTGGTTTTACAAAATACTGCATTTCCATCTGTTCAAATTCACGGGTACGGAATAAAAAGTTTTTAGTATTTATTTCGTTTCTAAACGCTTTACCAATCTGGGCAATTCCGAAAGGAAGTTTTTGTCTGGATGAATTTAGTACATTCAGGAAGTTCACAAATATTCCCTGGGCAGTTTCCGGACGTAAATAAATTGCGTTTTCCGTCTTTTCAACAGGACCTAAAAAGGTCTTGAACATTAGGTTAAAGTTCTTAGGTTCTGTAAATGACGCTTTGGTACCGCATTGCGGACAGTTCATTTCTTCCAATAGCGCAACAGCTATTTCATCAGTTTCCAGCAGCTTTTCAAATTTTTCTTCTAATGTTGCTTCACTATCAATTATTGCCTGTAGCACTACAAATTTTTCTTTGTCTGTTTCTTCCAGCTTTGCCGAAAGTGTTTTCAACAATTTCTCTTTTTTCTTTTCAGCAACCTGTTCGCCTAAAGTATCAAGTCTAAATCTTGCTTTACACTGTTTACAGTCAATCATCGGATCGGTAAAGTTTTCAACGTGCCCCGATGCTTCCCAAACTCTGGGGTGCATTAATATTGCGGCATCCAGACCTTCAACATCTTCGCGGTAAGTCATAAACTTCCACCATTCTTCTTTTAGATTTTTAAGAAGTTCAACTCCTAATGGACCGTAATCCCAACAGCCGTTTAAGCCGTTATAAATTTCACTCGATTGAAATACAAATCCTTTTCTCTTAGAAAGAGAAACTATCTTCTCGATTACATCATTTTGCTTATTATTTTTCTGTGCGATGACTAACCTCACTATTATTTAAAATCTAAAGGGCAAATATAAGTTTTTTAAAGGAAATTTTCAGAACTGAGTAATACTTTAATTTTCTGCCAATATTAATTTGGAATTAGCTTTAGAACATAATCTGAGGTAAATCTTGTAAACTTGATTTCCAGGTAATAATTGTCGTCCTTTGTACCTTGATTTTATGAAAATGTTAGGAGAAGATGTGCAAGAAATAAGAAATATTGCAATTATTGCGCATGTTGATCATGGTAAAACTACCCTTGTTGATCAAATGCTGCAACAGTGCCATATATTTAGAAAGAATCAGGTTGTTCAGGAAAGAATACTTGATTCGAATGATCTTGAAAGAGAACGTGGTATTACAATTCTTTCAAAGAATATTAGTATTCCTTTTAAGGATACAAAAATTAATGTAATAGATACTCCGGGTCACTCCGACTTTGGCGGTGAGGTTGAGCGTGTTTTAAAAATGGCTGATGGTGTTGTATTATTGGTAGATGCTTTTGAAGGACCAATGCCGCAGACAAGATTTGTATTAGAAAAAGCTCTTCATTTACACTTAATTCCAATTGTTGTTATTAATAAAGTTGATAGACCGGATAATCGTCCGGAAGAAGTTCTTGATGAAGTCTACGATCTTTTTATTGAACTTGATGCCAGTGAAAATCAATTAGATTTCCCGGTGGTATACGCAAGTGGAAGAGATGGCTGGGCTGTAAATCAGTTGGAAGATGATCGTGAAAATTTGGTTCCATTATTAGATACAATTATTGATCACATTCCTGCCCCGCCTGTTAATGATGGAACTGTTCAGATGCAGATTACATCGTTAGATTACAGTGACTATGTTGGACGAATAGGTATTGGTCGTGTGTTTAGAGGCACTTTAAGAGCTAACGAACAGTTAAGTTTAATTAAACGAGACGGATCAATCATCAAGTCGAAAATTAAGCAGTTATTTATTTTTGAAGGATTAGGAAGACAGGAAGTATCAGAAGTTCAATGCGGTGATATTTGCGCTGTAGTTGGTGTTGGAGGAATTGATATTGGTGATACACTTGCTGATGCTGAAAACCCTGAACCAATGCCAATTGTTGCAATTGATGAACCAACCATTAGTATGAATTTCTCTGTAAATAATTCCCCTTTCCATGGCAAAGAAGGTCAGTACGTTACATCCCGTCAATTAAGAGATCGTTTATTTAAAGAACTTGAGCACAATGTTGCATTAAGAGTGCAAGAAACCAGTTCACCCGATTCGTACAAGGTTTCCGGGCGTGGCATTCTTCATCTATCTATTTTAATTGAAAATATGAGACGTGAAGGTTACGAATTACAAATTGGCGCACCAAAAGTTATTTATAAAGAAATAGACGGTAAAAAATCTGAACCAATTGAAATCTTAGTTGTAGATGTTCCAGCTGAAGGTGCCGGAAAAGTAATTGAGATTGTTGGCAGAAAACGTGGTGAGATGATTAAGATGGAAAGTAAAGGTTCTATGAATCATTTAGAGTTTCATATTCCATCACGCGGATTAATGGGATTAAGAAACAGAATTCTTACTGCTACCCAGGGCGAAGCTGTTATTCATCATCAATTTTATCAGTATGAATTTTTTAAAGGATCAGTTCCACAAAGATTAACCGGAACAATTATTTCAATGGCTGAAGGCCCGTCAACAGGTTATACAATTGACGCGTTACAGGATAGAGGCCGTTTCTTTATTGATCCCGGTACTATTGTTTATACCGGACAAATAATTGGTGAAAGTAATAAAGATATCGATTTAGAAGTTAATGTACAGAAAGGTAAAAAACTTTCGAACATGAGATCTTCGGGTGCTGATAAAGCTATTAAAATTGCTCCGGCAACTAAGTTCACTTTAGAAGAATCATTAGAATTTATTAAAGATGATGAGTTAGTTGAAGTTACTCCGGAATCAATCAGATTAAGAAAACTATATCTTGATCCACACGAAAGAAAAAGATTTAATTTGAATAAATTATAAAATATAAAAGCTCAACTTTTAAAAAGTTGGGCTTTTATCAATATTTAACTTATCAATTCCTAAGGCTTTCATTTTCTAATTCATTAATATATCTTGGTTTCCAACTCTTACTTTCAGCAGCGCAAATTTATTATACCAAATACCAATCGTAATTATTAGTCCATTTATATTTTCTTTTACCAAGCATTATACCCGAAAAGGTATATTCTGTTCGTGTTTGTTTTATTTATACCCGTTAAGGTATAAATGATTAAATTGGATTGACATTATACCCGAAAAGGTATACATTAAAATCAAAAAAAATAACTGAAATGGATTTAATCAAATTTATTAAACAAAAGAGAAAAGAACTAAAACTAAGTCAAAAAGATTTAGCAGAAAAATCCGGGGTTGGATTACGTTTTATAAGAGATATTGAGCAGGGCAAAGAAACACTCAGATTAGATAAAGTAAACCAGGTGTTAAGTTTATTTGGTCATAAAATGAATCCGGCAAAAATTGACAGGAGTACTTTAAATGAGTAGAAAAGGGAAAGTATTCTTTGGTGATTTATTTACCGGAATAATTAGTGAAACAGAAGAAGGATATACTTTCATTTATGAAGATGAATATTTAAGTATTAAGGAAAATCAGCCAATAAGTTTAACATTCCCAAAAGCTAAAAAAGAATATTTCAGTAAATCTATGTTCCCATTTTTTGATGGACTAATACCAGAAGGCTGGCTGTTAAATATTGCCATTGAAAATTGGAAACTTGATTCCAGAGACAGAATGGGATTATTATTATCAACTTGCAAAGACTGTATTGGTGCCGTGAGTGTTGTTAAAATTGAGGATGATAATGAATAGATGTTTATATTGTTACGAAGAAATGGGAGATGGGAAGGATTTTCATGATAAATGCAGTAAAAAAATTTTTGGGATAAAAACTCCGCCAAAAATAAATTATACTCTGAAAGAAATTTATAAACTTGGAAAAACTGTTGTAGAAAAAAGAATCACAGTTCCCGGCGTTCAGACTAAATTATCTCTTGAGTTAAAAAAAGAATCCCAAAACATTAGCAAATTAACCATAGTTGGTTTATGGGGAAATTACATTTTAAAACCGCAATCAAACGATTATAAGCAACTGCCTGAAAATGAAGATTTAACGATGCATTTAGCTTCAATATTTAAGCTTAATGTGGTTGATCATTCTTTGATAAAACTAAAAGATAATAGTTTTGCTTACATTACAAAAAGAATTGACCGGATAAATAATAAAAAAGTTCACATGGAAGATATGTGTCAGCTAACCGAAAGATTAACAGAAGATAAGTACAAGGGTTCTCTGGAACAAATTGATAAGGTGATAAAAAAACATTCAACTAACCCTATGTTTGATACTATTCAGTTTTTTGAATCTGTTCTATTTTCCTTTTTAACTGGAAATTCAGATATGCATTTAAAAAACTATTCTCTTATTGAAGAAGGAAATAATATTAAGATAGCTCCCTTTTACGATCTGCTTTCAACAAGACTGGTTATTTCCGAAAAACTTGACAGCGAAGAATTTGCTTTAACAATGCGCGGGAAAAAGAAAAAAATTAGTTTAGCCAGCTTTTATGAGTTTGGAAAATCGATAAAAATGAATGAGAGACAAATTGAAAACGTTTTTAACGGATTCAGCAAAAACCTAAAACCGGCAATTGAATTAGTTGATAAATCTTTTTTAACAAAAGCACTAAAAGAAAGTTATAAAGAATTACTATTTAGCAGAGCAAAAACGATGGAATTAAATTGAATTTATTTAACTAATAAACAGACCAATCCCATTAGTGATAGCATAAATCACATCATCAGCATCGGCTTCTGCATCCAAAACAATACTTCCAATTTCATTTAATAGAACAAACTTAATTTTCCCGTCTCTATTCTTTTTATCACGCATCATAATTTTTAATAACGATCTTCCATTATATTCTTTTAGTTTAATATGATCCTGAAATTTTAAGATCAGTGTCATTAAACCACTTAATTCATCATCATCAATTAGCTCAAGTCTGTTTGATAAATAGAGCGCACATGCAATCCCGATTATAACTGCCTGCCCGTGTTTTATTTTATGATCCTGTTCCACTTCAATTGCATGAGCAAAAGTATGACCGAGATTTAAAACTTTTCTGATACTGCTTTCCTTTTCATCCGCAGCTACTACATTAGCTTTATACTTTACAGACTCCAGAACTAGTTTGTTTATAGGTGTTTCATCAAGATCAAATATTTTCTCAACATTATTAACTATATAGTTAAATAACTTTACATCTGTTAAATACCCATATTTAATTATCTCACCGATGCCGCAGAGAATTTCCTCTTCTGGTAATGTCTTAAAAAAGGATATGTCAATTAAAACAAACTTTGGCTGATAAAAAGAACCAATCACATTTTTAGTTTCACCAAAGTTAATGGCAGTTTTTCCGCCAACCGAACTATCAACAGCGGCTAAAATTGTTGTAGGAACCTGTACGTACTGAACTCCTCTCATGTAAGTTGCTGCGGCATATCCGGTTACATCTCCAATAATTCCCCCGCCAATAGCCACTATAACAGTATCACGTCCGTAATTATGCTTTATTAACTGATTATATACAACATCTAAACTTTCATGAGTTTTTTTCTTTTCGCTGGCTTCAAGTACAACTTTATTGATCTTAAATTTGTACTCTGATATAAACTTATCCACCATTTCTTTGTATATGCTGTAAAAGTTTTTATCAACAACAATTAGACAATTATTATAGATTCCCTTTTTATTTAATAGAGGCAAAAGATTTTTAAACACATCTTTTCCCAATAAAACATCATAACTATTTTCAGGCAAATCAACTTTTATTTTCTTCATTTTATTTTCTTCATTTTATTGGCAATTTTATCTACAGTAACACCTATCGACTGACAATCAGTATTAAAACAGAAATCGGACTGACTGTATTGTACTTTTCGTTCCGTAAGCATCTGATCTATTCTGGCTATAAATTTTGATTTTGGAGCGTTTTCTAAAACCAGATCCTTAAAAAGCGGGCGGTTTAATTTATACTTCAACCTCTGATAAATATTTTCTGATGATGTATCAAGAAATACTATTTTGCCGGTCAACTTTAGAATTTTAACATTTTCCTCTGTTGTCATAGTTCCGCCGCCAAGAGAAATTACAACATTAGTTTCTTTAGACAAGCGTTCTAATACTTCGGTTTCTATTTTTCTAAAATAATCTTCGCCAGAATCTTCAAAAATTTGTACAACTGATTTATTTTCCTGTTCAGTAATTACTTCATCAAGATCATAATAATCCCAGCCAAGCGTATTAGCCAGAATCGGTCCAATTGTACTTTTACCGCATGTCATAAATCCGGTTAAATATATTTTGTTAATCAGCATTGCACACTTAATTTTTGAAGTACGAATATATTGATTTTTTTTCTTAGTTGTGTTTGCGAATGCAAACTAGATTAATCTTTCTGCGGCTAATAATTTTTTGGTAAACTCTTGTTTTGGTAAGTTTAAAACTTCTTTTGTTTTTCCAAGTTCCGCTACAGAACCTTTATTTAACACCATTATCCTGTCAGAAAAATGTTTTAAAAGATTTATCTGATGCGATATACAGATAAATGAAATGTTATTTTTTTTATTAAGAAAACTAATCAGCTCAATCATATTCAATTGCGATTCAACATCCTGCGCGGAAAATGGCTCATCCAGAATTAAAACTTCAGGTCGTACCGCAAGTATTCTCGCAAGTGCAACACGCTGTTTTTCTCCACCGCTTAACTGATATCCTTTTTTCTCTAACAATGAACTGTTTATTTTTAATTGATCTAAAAGCTCAAATTTAATTTCTTCAAATGCTTTCCGGTTAAATAGTCTAACCGATTCATTAATAACATCATCAATTTTTCTTAAAGGATTTATTATATCTTCGCTATTTTGAAAAAGAATCTGAATACCTGATCTTTTATTTTCAGTTAAATTAAATTTTATCTTTCCTGAAGTAGCGGCAATAATTCCCATTACTAGTTTTGCAAGTGTTGTTTTACCCGAACCTGATTCGCCTACAATCCCTAAAATTTCTTTTTCCATAAGATTAAATGAAACATCGGTGATAATTGGTTTTTCATTTAATCCCCCGAAAAAACCTTTTTCTATCACCTTGTAATTTAGGTTTTCTACTTTAATGATCTCGTTTTTCATTTAAGCTTTCTATAAGCGGCAATTATGCTTCCAATATACTTGTCGGTTTTTATATCATAAATTTTTTCTGCCGGATAAAATTCAGATAAACATCCTTCGTTCATAAATGCAATTTTATCCGATATCTTTTCAGCAAAAGAGAAATCCTGTGTTACAAGTAAGACTGATTTATCTTTTTTGGATACAAAACTTTTTAGATTTTCGAATATCAATTTTGCAGAAAGAAAATCAAGCGCGGAAGTTGGTTCATCAAGAATCAATAACTTGGGATTTGAGAGAAGCGCCAGCGCCAGACTAATTCTTTGAGCCATGCCGTTGCTTAACTGGTTTGGATAAAGATTTTTAATCGTATCATATTTATCTAAATCAAGTTTCGCAAAACACTCATCAATTTTTTTATCGGTAAATTTTTTAAAATAATACTCAATCTTTTTAATCGGATCAAAACATCCAATTGCATCCTGAAAAATATATTTTACATCATTTCTTCTAATCTGTAATAATTCTTTACAGTTAAGATCCAATAAATTTGAAGAATTCCACTTTATTTTACCATTAAATTCAAACTCTTTTGGATTTAATAAATTTGTGAGTGATTTTAATAACGTCGATTTTCCCGATCCGTTTTTGCCAATTATTGAATAAATTTTTCCCTCTTCAATTTGAAAACTTAAATTACTGACCAATTTCGGGCTTTTTTGATCTTTCTTCAGGACAATATTTAGATTCTCAACTCTTAACATAATAACTAATAAATATATATATTTTTTCTTTACTAACCAACAGACATTAAGTGATCCCCCTAACTTTATTTTTTATAACGTTTTTCTATTTTTTTGCTTTATTTTACTTTAAGTTAATATAAATATTTGTTATTTTACAACGAGTTACAGTAATCATTTGTCTAACTTAAGTGATTTTAAAATATTATGCCGAATATCTATTATTCAGAAACGTTAAAGTTGCAAAAAATATTTACACTTATACTTTTAATTTTATTTGTAAATAGCTGCGGCGAGAAAAAAAACTTATCCTCTACAATTGTAATTGGAACTTCAAAGGATATTGAATCATTAAATCCGCTATATGATTATTGCTATCTGGAAGGAAATATTACTTCACTGTTATATTCTTCTTTAGTCCAGCATAAATGGGATAGTAAATCAAACAAAATAATAACTTACCCAATGTTAGCGGAAAGCTGGCAATGGAACAACGAAAGAACTGAACTTGAAATAATTCTTAGAAATGATATTTATTGGTCAGACAGCACAAAAATTACCGTTGATGATTTCATTTTCTCTTACGAACTTTATTCATCCCCGGATGTTCAAAGCCGCTATTTTGGAATGTTTAATAATTATTTTTTGAATTCAGATAAAAAAATTGATATTGATAAATCGTTCAGCAAATTCTCCGGGCAAAAGTTAATTGTTAAATTCCGCGAAAATTCCGCTCCAACATTGTACGATATTGATCTTCCCATTCTTCCAAAACATAATCTTAATAAACTTAGCGTTCAGGAATTAAAGAATTCTACCTTTACCGACAGTTTAATTACAAGCGGACCTTTAAAACTTGTTGATTGGAAAAAAACCCAGTTTATGAGATTTAAGAAAAATCCTATTTCTGTTTTAGCAAGTTCAGATATGCCTGATGAATATATATTTAAAATTGTTCCTAACTACAACAATATGCTGATTCAATTAACAAATGGAGAAATTGATTTTGTTGAGGAGCTAAAACCTGTTGATAAAGAATCTTTAATAAACGAGAAATCCTTAATAATTTCTTCAGTTAAAGGAAGAGAATACGATTTTATTGGCTGGAATAATATTGATCCTCTTAAACTCTCTGAAAATAATAGAACCGAACCGAACCCATTATTTGGATCTTCAGAAATACGTAAAGCATTAACACAGGCTATTGATACAGAAACAATTCTTGAAGAATATTTATTAAATAACGGCGAACCTGCTTTTGGTCCAATAGCTCCAATTTTTAAAAACTATTACAATGCACAATTAAATAATATTAATTTTAATCCTTCAGCTTCCAAAAACATGCTTTCTAAATTAGGATGGAAAGATTCTAATAATAATGGAACAATTGATAAGGATGGAGTTGAGTTCGGGTTCACACTAATTTATCCAAGTGGAAATCCCCGAAGAAAATTTGCCGCTACCATGATAAAGAAAAATCTGTCTGATATTGGGATTAATGTTGAAATAAATTCGTTGGACATGAATCAATTTGGGCAAAAAATATTTACATACGATTTTGAAGCCTGTATGCTTGGCTGGCTTGTTCCTCTTCCAATTGATCTAAAACCTTTCTGGCATTCTGATAAAAATATTGCACAGGCAAATTTTGTTTCATTTTCTAATGGAGAAGTTGATGATCTGTTAACAAAAAATGAAGCAAAAATTACTGATCTTGAATATAAAATGAACATTGGCAGAATTCAGGAAATCTTGAGTGATGAACAGCCGGTTACATTTTTGTACTGGATTGATAACATTGTTGCACACAACAAAAGAATTACAAATGTTAAAATAACTCCTATGGGTGCTCTTCATCATATTTGGGAATGGGAACTTGCCGAATAAATGAAAAACTTAATTAAAATATTAACCAGGCGTATTTTAACATCACTACTGATTTTATATCTAATTATTAGTTACATTTTTATTTTAGTAAGGCTTGCGCCGGGAGATCCGACCCATAAATTTATTTCGCCCGATTTGAAAAGTGAGTATGTAAAAAAGGTTCAGGAATCATTTAATTTAGATAAACCGATTCTTTCACAATATTTCACTTTCATTTCAAATTCATTTAAAGGTGATTTTGGATATTCATTTAATCATCGTATTAAAGTTGAAAATGTAATTTCTGAATATTTGCCGGTCACATTAATAATTGCTTTGCTCAGTTTATCAATTCAGCTAATTGCAAGTATTTTATTATCGTTGGCAGCTTTTAAAAGCGACGGCGGCCTGTTAGATAAACTCCTTTCACGTGCTTCAGTAATAAGCTATGCTTTGCCAACATTTGTAATTGGTGTATTTCTGGTTATGATCTTCTCTGTATATCTTAATGTTTTGCCAGCTTCAGGAATTCAATCATATAATCATGGCGATCTTAGTTTTATAGGAAAAATTCTTGATTACGCGGCACATCTTACTCTCCCGTTAATTACAGTTTCACTAGTTGGTACAGCTGTTTTTTATAAATATTTGCGTGACAATCTGGCAACAGTTAAAAATCAGCAATTTGTTTTATTCTTAAAGGCAAACGGATATTCTGAAAATAAAATTTTACTGAAACATATTCTTCCTAATTCCATTTTACCGCTTATTTCAATTGCCGGAATTGAATTTGGTATTTTGATGGGCGGTACATTACTAACCGAAGTAATATTTGGCATTCCCGGAATGGGCAGACTTACAATAGACGCAATTTTTACAAATGATTATCCGTTAGTTATAGGATGCGCATTTACATCTGCTCTATTTATGATTCTTGCAAATTTACTTGCTGATATAGTTAAAATTATAATTAACAGAAATCTTAACATTGAAGGAGCTTTGGCTTAGATGAAGAAAGGATTTAGTTTACTACACTTAATGCTTTTGATCCTGATTAGCCTTATATTAATCCGGTTCGATCGAATTTCTGAAATTTCAAATCAATTAGCTTCCTGGATTGGACTTCTATTTACTGACTTCAACAGTGCCTGGTCGCAGCTAAATCTGAGTCTGTTTGATGACTTTATGTCTATAATAATATTACTTCATGTAATTGTAATTACACTTCTATTCAAGAATAATAAACTGTTTAATACAAAAATTACATTATTGGGCGGCAGCCTGATTCTTCTTACAGCGGCAATTCTTTTTGCTCCTTTAATTTCAAATCAGAATCCAAACTTTTTTACTGATGTTGGCACAACAAAATTATTACCGCCAATGTCTTCAAAAAAGGTGTTTAGCACAACTGAGTGTACTTCTCATAACTTTAATCCGGGAAGATGTAAAAAGTGCGGTTTGTCTATTAATAATGAAAACAATATGGTTTTTGCCGACAGTTGTTATTTAAGCGGAACAAACTTTTGTTTTTTTCAGAAAGGAACAAAAAAAACCTTACCGCTTGCAAGTATTATAACATCAGAGAACAAACCAATTGTTAAAAACGCGCATTTTATATTAGGAACCGATCAATTTGGAAGAGATGTTTTCAGCAGAGTTTTATACGGAGCAAGAGTTTCAATACTGATTGGAATTTTGGCTACACTAATATCTTTAACTCTGGGAATTTCTTTAGGATTCTGGGCCGGATTCTCGAATAGCCGCGTAAGTATTGTCTTAACAAGAATTAACGAAACCTTTTTGCTGTTCCCAATGATATTTTTGGCAATAATGATATTAATGTTCTTTGGAAGCAATTTTCTTTCAATAGTTTTAGTTCTCGGTTTATCCGGCTGGATGGGACTCTTTAAAATTGTTAAGGAAGAAGTTATTAAGATAAAATCGAAAGATTATTTTCTTTCTTCAAAAGCATTGGGAATTCCCAAACGCGATCTGCTGTTTATTGATATACTTCCGGTAATTGCAGTTCCAATTACAGTTAATACACTGTTCCAGTTTGGCAATGTTATAATTGCGGAATCTGCTTTAAGTTTTTTAGGATTAAGCTTATCAAGCGATTTTCCTTCGTGGGGAACCATGATAGAAAATGGACAAGAATATATAAGACATGCCTGGTGGCTGGTAACATTTCCTTCGTTAGCATTAGTTTTAACTTTGCTGCTTTCTAATAATTTTGCCCAATTTATAAATAAAAAACTGGATCCTAGAATCTAAAGCATGATTAATGATCGTTATAAAATATTAGAACCTTTAGGTGAAGGACACAGTAAAGTTTATCGCTGTAGCGATCAGAATTTTCCCGGAAAAGATTTTGCAATTAAAATACTGCCTCCAGCTATAAATAATTTAGAAATTGAAGCTCTTAAGAGTGAATTTTTTATTCTTAAAAAATTATATCATCCAAATATAATTAAGCCTCATGAGTATGGAACTGTAATTAAAATAACGGGAAAAGAAAATGATGAATTTGAAATTAGTGAAGGATCTAAATTTTTTACCCAGGAATATTTTGACGGCAAAGAACTTTTAAGTCATAATTTAACGGAGAATGAAGATAATTTTAACGATGTTTTAAAACAGATTTGCTCTGTTCTTTTTTATCTGCATCAATCAAACTTTATATACTTCGATCTTAAACCTCAGAATATTTTAATAAACAGTGCAAATGGAAAATTTCAAATAAAATTTATTGATTTTGGGTTGACCAAACATTGTAAATTAAACAAAAACATAAATGTTCAGGGTAGCCCTTATTTTATTGCTCCCGAAATAGTTGCTCAAAAAGAAGTTGATCACAGAGTCGATTTTTATTCGTTTGGAATTCTTCTTTATCGTATTATTTACGGTTATTTTCCCTTTGAAGGGAAAAACGGACTTAGCCTTTTAAAATCGCCACTGGATGATGAAATTATATTTAATAAATCACCTTTATCTAATAACATAATTGATATAATAAAAAAACTGGTGAGTAAAGACAGGAACAACCGTTATTTCTCAGCTCTTGAAATAATATTGGATCTGGGATTTGAAATAGACAATGAGATTTCAAAAAACTTTACCTGTGCAAGAACAGTCAGTCCAAGAATTAATATTCAAGAACAGCTAAAAAAATATTTATCTAATGAGCATAGCGGAAAAGTTTTACTGCTGCGCGGTGATGAAGGTGCCGGTAAATCTACCTTTTTGGAAGATATTCATTACACTCATCCGGATGTAATATTTATAGAAAAAGATATATCGAATATTGGTGTTGAGTTCTGGAAATATTTTTTGAGAAAACTTTTTTATTCCGAGTTTATTTTCAAAAGCTTAGGGAATAATATGCTCTATAGTATAATAAATATTTTAGAGCATGAAACATCCGATTTGCTGACTATATTAAAATCAATATTCAGAAATATTACTATCCAAAATAAATTTGTTTTACTGCTGGATGATTTTAACAGATATGATTATTTTTCAATCGAGATTTTCAAACAACTGCTTCCAATTTTACAAATAAATAATATAAAAATTATTATTGCCGAAGATCCGACTTATCCATCGGTAACTGATTTTATAAATAACGTGCAGACAATAAACTTATCGCCATTTACTGAAGAAGAATTCGATTATTACATTGAAAATAGTTTTGCGGATTTTTTCCCTAAAAAAGCAATAAAACGTATTATTAACGAATTTGCGGACTTTCTTCCCGGAAACATTGATAGCTTTTTCCGTGATTTATTAATACTAAAACTGATTGATTATAAAAGCGGTTACCCAATATTTAAAGGAAGTGAAGTTGCAGTAAATATTCTTAAAAAGTCGCAAAATGAAATTTATAAACTTAGAATTACCGAATTAAACGAACATGAATATAAAACCGCTTCAATATTATCATTATTCGAATCTGGAATTACTGAGGATCTTTTATCAAATTTATTAGAAGCGGCAGATTTAAATATTTCTAATATTATTGAAGGTTTACGCGAAAAAAATATTCTTATAAAATCGAATATTAGTGTATTGCCAAAATTTGTTTCTCAGGGAATTCAAAAATTTATTTTTTCTCATATACAGAATAGAAAAGAACTGCACAAAATTTTAGCAAATAAAATATACAAAAATCATCCTCATTTTAACCGGGCGGAATTAGCAAGACAGTTTGAACTTGGCCGCGAATTTGAGATGGTGAGTAAAATTTTACTTGAAGATCTGGATTCTGTTGAAAAATCATCCTCTATGGATTACCAAAAAACAATCCTGACACATCTGGTTCAACTACCACTAAGCAATAATGTGTTAAGTAATCTATATTTTAGATTTTGCCAGGTTCTCTTTAAATTAGCCGAACATAAACTATGTTTCGAAATTTCTAATAAAATTGATGAATCATTAATTAGCGAGAAACAAACAGACGAAATTTTAATTATTCGTGGTAAATGTTTAATAAATATTGGGAAATTGGATCTGGGTAAAGATCTCTTAAATCTAATTCTATTGTCTATAAAAGATCAGGATCTTAAACTTGAAATTCTGCTTGATATTGCGACTGGCGAGTTAGAGGAAGATAATTTTAAACTATGCGAAAATATTGCGAATGAAGTTATTAGCACTAAAACTAAAAATGTAATGTTTTACGGCGATGCTTATAATTTATTGGCTCTTTCAGCAATTCATTCTAAAAACGATTTGCACGAAGCATTAAACAGTTTTAATAAAGCTTTAGAACTTTACGAAAACTCCGGAGAAATACACAAAGTTGCCGGTATGGAAATAAATCTGGGCAACATCAGGATTTTAATGGATGATCTTGAAAGGGCAACTAAACATTGGGACAGAGCATTAAAAATAAATTCTAATATTGGAAATCTTGACAAGGAGGCCAGAATCTTTTTAGGATACGGAGTTTTTTACCTTCGTAAATATAAATATGAAGAAGCCATTATTAATTACAAAAAGGCACTTAATATTTTTAAGAATATTGGTGATGGGCTTAATAGTGGAATTTGTTTAGCAAATCTTGGTGAAGTTAAATATCTAAACTGTGAATATATAGAAGCTCAAGAATCTTTTTCTAAAGCCCTTTCAGTATTTAGAAAAGTAAAGAACTATAATGAAGTTGGTGAAGCATTATTGAATTTGGCAATTATGTATTTCCATCTTAATGATGTAAAAAAAATGGATCATATTGCGGTAGAATATTTTGAATTATTTAGAACTAACCTGCCTATTAAAAAACATAAAACAAATCTTGATCTAATAAATATTCTTCGCTCAATTCTTACAAATAATTTAGATAAAATTGAATTAAGAATAGAAAGTGTTAAAAATGCTTATTCTAAAGTAAATGAGATATCAAAGTATTCATTTTGCATGAAACTACTTTCTACTGTTCTAATTGAAAAAGGTTTTGAAGATCGCTGTTTGGCCGAAATAAGAGAACCAATGTATATTGAAATTTGCAGAGAAAATTTGCTATTCAAAGCTCAAAGACAATATATTCTTGGCAAGATTGCCCAAATTAACAAAAACTTAAAACTTAAACCGGCAATAGAATATTATAAATCAGCTTTTAATATAATAGAAAACGAAAGTATAACTGAACTTACCTGGGAAGTAACCGTTGCATTATCCGAACTTTACTACGAGCGCGGTAATTATCTTAAAGCAGGCGAGTTCACATTTTTATCAAAAAAACTTTTAGAAGAAATTACCTCAAAAATTAAAAGTAATGATCTTAAGAAATACTTGAACTCGGTATTTAAAAAATCATCTATCGAAAAATTAAACTACTTTGCGGAGCAATGCGGCTATGCCTAAATATCCTATTAAAATTAAAATCTTCTCTGATATAGTTGAAATTGAATCAATTATCGGTGCAATTAGTAAAGTTGAAACTTATAAGGTTAAAATATTACTTCCAAATATTGATAATTTTTATTTTAGGGAGGATGAACTTATTATTATCCATCCTGAAAATATTGACTCTGAATTGATAGGTTATATTCTAAAACTTGAAGAAATTTATCATAAACAGTTTGTTTTTATAGTTGATAAAAACAATGCTCTTTTGGCAAGTTCACTTAGTAAGTTAAATCTTAAAAATATTTTTGTTCTACCTTTTGAAGAACAAAAATTTGTAGATTTTATAGAGGATTATATTACTAATTTGATGAGTGACATGTTTCACCCAAATAATATTGTTAACAATACTGATGAATTTCAGTCAATTTGCGGAACTTCTTCTGAACTTCAAAAAGCCGTTAATATGGCAAAAACGGTTGCCATTAACACAGACATTAATGTCCTTATTTTAGGAGAAACCGGAACAGGAAAAGGACTCTTTGCAAAAGCAATTCACAATTACGGACATGATGAAAGCTCTCCTTTTGTTGAAGTAACCTGTACTGCCATTCCGGAACAGTTATTAGAATCTGAACTATTTGGTTATGAGAAAGGAGCTTTTACAGATGCCAGGACAAGAAAACCGGGACTATTTGAACTAGCTGAAGGCGGAACAATATTCCTTGATGAAATTGGTGATCTCAGTTTAGGACTTCAGTCGAAGCTGCTTAGAGTTATTGAAAAAAAAGTAATTAGAAGATTGGGCGGTGTTACGGATATTCCCGTTAATACCAGAATTATTTCGGCTACAAATAAAGATTTGATGGAACAGGTTGAAAAAGGACTTTTCCGTATTGATTTATATTACAGACTTAATGTAATTACAATTGATTTAGCCCCTTTACGTGGAAGAAAAGGAGATATTCTTCCATTAGCTAAAAAATTCATCGACGAATTTTCATCTCAGTATAAAAAAGAAATAATGCATATTGATGGCGAATTAGTAAAATTCATGAATAGTTATGAATGGCCGGGAAATGTTAGGGAACTTCGGAATTCGGTTGAAAGAGCGGTTTTACTTTTAAAAGGGACAACGTTGTACATAAATCACTTTGAAAATATTGTAAATAAAAACCCTGAGCTTATTGTTAGCGAGCATAGTATTTTAAGGGAAAGTCCGGAACAGATTCTTTTAAATATTGATTATACAATGAACGATTTACGAGAAATCAGCAAACTTTATGCCCGAAAAGTACTTTCTAAATTAGAAGGAAACAAATCAAAAACAGCTAAAATACTCGGAATTTCCAGACCAAAACTAGATACGTTAATAAAGACTAAGTGATGTCTCAAATTCAGATAGCTTATCAAAGAGAAACAAAGATTGTTTTTCAGAATTATTTGTAAACAGAGAAAAATTGAAATTTTTAAAGTTATTGGCAATTTTTATTTACATTAAAGTCTAAATTCTGACTTTTCAGTTTACCCTTACAAGTTGTAAGATTCTGGCACAAGCTTGGCTTATACATTATAGAACAAATAATGAGATAAGCATGTCTGTAAATGAAAATGATTTTGAACATAAAATAACTTTACTCTTGAAAGAGAAACTCACCTCAGAAAATCCAAAAGTCAGTTTCTTAATTCCCAAACTTAATGATTTTCAAAACTCTGAAGATCTTTATATTGAATCTGTTTTTTATTTGGCACAATCTAAGATGTCTAAGAAACTGTTCTGTAAATTTCTTCTCGATCTTGGTTCACTTTCAATATCTGTAAACTCCGAGTTTCTTTTAAGCAATATATTTGAGAAACTAACTTCACTTGCAAACGAAACACAGAACTTTCAGAATATGATCCCCGAATCTTATTTGGAATTAAGTACAATCTGCTATAAATATAATGTTAAATTTAATTGGACTATCTACTTAAAATCCGCAATCAAGCAGTTTATATATTTAAATAATAAAGTTTCTGCCTGTCAATCAGAATTATTGCTTGGCAAGTATTATTTAGATAACATGAAACTTTTTGAAGCGGAACTGCATTTGGAAAATTCTTATGTACATGCTTCTAACCTGATTGAACCTGAAACAAATAGTAAAATTGAGTTTGAATTGGGAAGAGTTTATTTTCTACTGGCTAAATATGATCTCTCTAAAAGTTTCTTTTCATGTTCGTTAATAAATTATTACCGACTTGGAAACTACCCGGTTGTGATAGAAATAAATAATTATTTGACTCTGCTTCACATAAACGCAAACAACATACCGGAAGCTTTAAAAGTAATTGAAAAAAATCTGTCTCTAAACAAAGTTTTCGGAAATCCGAAAAACTTAGCTTTTGGATATATTTCAAAATCGCTGGTTTACTCACTTACAAAGGATTCAAAATTATCGCTTATTTTTTCTAATCTGGCGCAAAAAATTTATGAGAATCCTTCTAACAATATTGTTAATGCCGATAAACTTCATGATGGAATTCACTCAGGTCTTAACAAAGAGAAATTGATGACTTTGTATAGAGAATTACTGCTTAAGTCAAACAAAGTTGCTTAAATTTTTTGTTTAGACAATTGTAAAAAAATAAGTATGTTATTGTAATGTTTTATTACACTATATAGACATGTAATTTAAAATCGCAACTTTTTTTTACACTTCATTTAACTACTTCCCTTTTTATTTAGATTTACCGCTTTTCAAAATGGCATAATGCTTGTCTTAATACTAGTCTCTCTTAAATTTATTGACCCATAGGAGGTTTAATGAAAAAAGTAATTTTTTCATTTATCGTAATAACTTTGTTCTCTACCTCCTTACTTGCACAAAGTGTAAGTAATGTTGAAGAGGCTGTGCGTACAAGAGTACAGCACGATGTAGTTTCAATTGACTTAAGTTCTGATAATGTTCAGAACAATGCAGAAAATGTTAACAATGTTTCTGTATATGCAAAAAATTCTTCTGCCCAGCTTGAAGATCTTGGTGAAAGATTTGGATGGTGGAGATCTAATGATCAGCTTGATAATCTTGGCGAAAGATTAAGCTGGTGGAGATCTAACGATCAGCTTGAAGATCTTGGTGAAAGATTAAGCTGGTGGAGATCTAACGATCAACTTGAAGATCTTGGCGAAAGATTAAGCTGGTGGAGATCTAACGATCAACTTGAAGATCTTGGCGAAAGATTAAGCTGGTGGAGATCTAACGA
>JAEINS010000010.1 GCA_016342755.1 Melioribacteraceae bacterium
AAACCTAATTATGCAACAAAATTAAATCGGGAAAAATAATTGTCGTTGACCGGAAATAATAGTTGTCGTTGATCAGTACGGGTTCATAACAGGCGGCCATTGCAGATATTTAGTATGTTCTAAATCCATTCCTTTAAACATGTTGTTGAGGTTTTCTTTTTTAAAATACTGATTGTTTCGGTATAAACTTAGATTACCCCTAATTGTTTAATGACAGAATATCCAATTTTGATTTTACTTCTTAATAATTATTAAAAATAGCTCACCTGTTTAATTTTGGTTAATATTAAAAACTAACTAGTTTTGTGTTATGATAAATACAAAAAACATTGCTATAATTGGAGGAGGCCCGTCTGGATTAATTGCGGCATACAGATTGGCATCAAAAGGTTTTAGCGTTCATTTATTTGAACGAAAAAAATCTTTAGCTAGAAAATTTAAGATTGCCGGTAAAGGCGGATTAAACCTGACTTATTCTGAACCGATCAAGAATTTTATTGATAAGTATGAACCTCATCAAGAATTTTTCGATACTGTTTATAAAAATTTTTCTCCAAAAGATTTTATAAACTGGTTAAACTCACTTGGAGTAGAAACTTTTGTTGGGACTAGTTCGAGGGTTTTTCCAAAAGATAAATCAGCCGCAGAAATTATAAAGACAATTCAAAATGAATTATTAAAACTGAATGTTAAAATTCATTACGAGCATTTCTGGAAAGGTTTTGATGATAAAGGCAGTTTAATTTTCGAAACAGATAATGAAACCATCAATCAAAATTTTGATGCAGTATTACTAGCTCTTGGCGGTGCAAGTTACAGTTTCACCGGTTCTGATGGGAGTTGGAAAGATATTCTTGCTGAGAAAGAAATTAAGATCCATGATTTTAAACCTTCCAACTGCGGGTTTGAAGTTGAGTGGAGTGAAGTTTTCAAAAGTAAAAATGAATCTCAGCCTCTTAAAAATATAAAACTGATACTTGATGATAAATCAATCCGTGGAGAAGCAATGATTACTTCTTACGGAATTGAAGGCGGAGTTATTTATCATTTAAGTAGATATATTCGCAACAAAATAGAGCATGAAGGATTTTGTACTGTTTATATCGATCTGAAACCAGATTTATCAGAAGCTGAAATATTAAAACGACTTTCCGCCAACAGAGGAAAACAAAGTTATACAAACTTTTTAAGAAAAAAAATTAAACTTAGCGGTGCGGGATTTGGATTATTAAAAGAAGCAACATCTAAAGAAAATATGAATGAACCGAAAAAATTAGCTGCTATTATTAAAAAACTTCCAATAGTGTTAACAAAACCAAGACCAATTGAAGAAGCAATTTCCACAGCCGGAGGAATTGATTTTTCCGAGATTGATGATAAGATGATGCTTAAGAATTTACCGGGAGTTTTTGTTTGTGGCGAAATGCTTGACTGGGAAGCTCCAACCGGAGGTTATCTTCTTCAAGGTTGTTTTAGTACTGGCGTTTTTGCTGCCGATGGAATTGCTAGGTATTTAAAATAGTTTGAAAAAATATTTCTATTTAGATTTTTCTATCAAAAATTATTCTCAACACCTTTTACTAATTCCCACTTTAACGGATTTTGTATAATATACTTTCGTGTTTCAAATAACTCTTTTTCATTTCTAATTATTCTGTCATAGAATGATCGATGCCAATTAAACTCACTCTTCCCTAACTTATGAATTTCTGCAGAAGATTTAGTTTTAAAAGCTCCAATCAATTCTGATAATGATTTTACTTTCTTAGGTAAGGACAAGTTGCGACTTGTCCCTACATTTTCTCTATCAATAATTAAAATTCCATGGAAATGATCTGGCATAATTTGATATTCATCCAGGAAACAATAATTGTATTGTTCCGATAACCAATTCCACCACTTATCAACAATTTCGCCATTATTATTCAAAACCATTTTTCCATTACATACATCACCAAAATAGTGTTTGTTATTTTTTGTGCAGATAGTAACAAAATAGTATCCAGAATTAGAGTAATCATAATTCTTTATTCGGTTTGCCTTTCGGTGATGAACCATTTTCGCCCAATTAAAATGATCAAATTTTAAAGTGACAACTTGCAAAACATTTAAACAAGGACGCAAGGTTTGCGTCCTCTACACAAACAATCTATTTAATAATATAAATTTCCTTCTGCGGTTCCGATATATACTCACATCCGTCTTTTGTAATTACAACTTCCTCTTCAATTGTCGCGATACCGTAACCTTCAATTGGCAGTCTTGGTTCAATTGTAAAAACCTGATTCTCTTCCAATTTCATGTAAGGAAGATTTCCATATCTATCCCACTCCGGCGCTAACAAAGCTCCGCCGTCATGCGCAACTCTGCCCACCTGATGACCTAAACCATGAGGATATTCGGGATATCCATTACTCGTAATATGATCACGTGCAATTTTATCAATTTCAAAAGCTTGTTTTCCAGGTTTTATTGCATCGGCTGCCATTTGAATAGAATCTTTAATTACGTTAAATCCTTTCATCACTTCGGCAGGAACTTCTGTTTCACCATCTTTTAAAACATACCAGGTTCTTTGCAGATCCGCACAGTAACCATCCACTTTAACCCCGAAATCCATATTTATAACATGACCACGCTCAACCTTTCTTTCAGTCGGGCCGGCATGTGCACCGGCTGTATCCGGACCGGAAAAAACGGCTGGACAATGTTCTTCATCCCACGCAAGTTCAAAACCCTTTTCATTAACAATGTTTTTTACAAAGTCAGCAACATCCTTTTCAGAAACGCCGGGTTTAAGGTAACCGGTTACCTGATCGAATATAGCTAAGGTTTCCTTGATGGCTTTTTTCATTTTAATTATTTCGGAGTCCGATTTTCTGCCTCGTAATGCGGCAACAATTTCTTCGGAAGAAACAAGACAATCTTTATATTCAGTCCCATTTAAAATTTCCATCAATTCTAAATAACAGCCGTGTGTCATTCCATCAGCTAAACTGCTGTTTCTCGAAAAGTTGATCGCAATTTTATTTGGATTAATTTCCTTTATAACTTTCAATAGGTCTTCTTTTACAGATTTCAGATAACTGATTATATTTTTAAATGTCCCAACATCTTTCATGTTTGGCTCTTCAAGCGAACCAATTATAGCTGTTGTATCACCATCTTTAGTAATTATAAAAGCTGAATGCCATGTTGCACCCGTTCCAACAAGCATATCCATCATAGGATCTTTTATGTTGCCAGTCTCACGTACAAATGTCAACCACATATCAATATCTTTTTCGTGAAGAATTTCAGCAGCTTGTTTCTGTTTTTCTAAAATCATTTCTTTTAACATTTAGTCCTCTGTTAAATTTTATATTTAATTGGTCGTTTGTAAACTTACTTATTCAGACCATATTTATCAAAATTATTTCTCGTATGGTTTTTCTAAATAACGTTCAGCTTTTTCGTGAGACTCTCTGAATTCATCGTAGTCTAAAACTTTTTCATAATAGAATAATGCTTTATCCCTTTTATTTAACTGGTCATTTAACATTCCCAGATATAATGCTGTGTTTACTACAAATCCGTTTTCATCTTCTTCAATTTTGCTGGCAACTGAATCACATTTTGCGAAGTAAGAAAAAGAACTATCTGTATTGTCTTCTGAAAAATGAAACAATCCCATGTAATATAAGGCTTCCCGCTCAACTCTTTTATTATAGCCGGTTTTCTTTCTTAAACATTTTTTATGAATATCTTTAAATATAACTGATGCTTCCGGGTAGCCATATAATCTAATGTAAATCCGTCCAATAAATCTATGGAAAACGGGATTGTCAGGAAATTCTTTGTGAAGCAGTTTAGCCCATTTAAGTGATTCGGAATAATCCTGTTCAAAATTAAAATAAAGATTCATAAGAAAATAACGGGATTCAATTTGTGTATACTTCCCATTATAAGCTGTATTCTCCAGGTATTCTATTCCTTTTTTTTTATCGCCTTTTGGGAAAAAGAACATAAGCGGTTTTACTGCCGGATATTTTTCGGGCACGGCGGCAGCATAATAATTGTAAATCCCAAACCCCAATTTTAAGTCTATATTTGTTGAATCAATCTCGTAAGCCTTAAAGACCAATGGTAACGCCTCTTTTCCGTCAGCCGCCGCATCAAACCAGTCTTTTCTTATGGAACGTAATCTGCCTCTAAACCCGATTGCCCCTCCCTTAAAAAAAAGAGCTTCTGGATCATTCTCATTTTCATCGAGTATATCATCGCAAAAATCGATTACTTCTTCAAGTTTATCATAAAACAGATCATCATATTGTTCATTGTTAAGATCAAGAAGAACTTTCCACCAGATAATCATTGCGCTAAAAAATTTGCCGGCCGGATGCTTAGGATAGTCTGTTTTCAATTTTTCAAAAGTAAATTCGGCCTGTTCAAATTCCAGACTATATATTTCATCTATTCCTTTTATTACCAAAGAATCAAATTTTGTTTCTTGTGAAAATAGAAGTGTTGGAAAAATAAGGGCGATATATAAAATTAATTGTTTTTTCATAGAATGGATTAAGGTGACATCTTTTAACAAGATGTCACCTATTTCAAATTTTAATGTAGAATCTTCATTTTAATTCCAAACGCTTTTTCATATTCTGAAGCAATAAGTTTATCAAGCCAGCGGTAGTAATCCTGCACTTCCTCTTCGGCTAAACCTTTATTTCTCCAGTTACTAATTTTTTTATCGGTATACTCAAAGACTTCATCTTCAATTTTTCTAATCTTCTGATAAATACCTTCACCATCTTTATTATATAAAGCAGTAAGATTCATATAAGAATTTCCATTGCCGCGTTCAATTGGGTAAACTTGTTTTTTCAAATTTAAAGCGGCATTACAAATTGGAGCGTTACCGGTTTCATCAGCTATAGCTACTTTAGGAAGCTCAGGACAGACTGAGACCCAGGCCGGAATTGCGACTGTACAAAGCTGATAGCCCAAAATAGTCCACATAGTAGTCATTTCAACCGGTTCACCTTCTTTAACTCCTTCGCATAAAAAGGTTGAGGCTGATGAATATCTTGGAATGTAATCCTGAGTAATTATATAAAAAGGATCGTTTGAATCTTTAGGAAAATCATTGTTCCAGTCTTTTTTTAGAAGAGAATGTTTTAGACAGCGGCTAATATCTTTCAAGAAAAATTTATGATCAATACTCTTAGTTGCCTCTGCATTATATAATAATTCTTCGGCATTAAAATATCTTATGTATCCGTAGCCATCATCTCTTGTTCCGGTAAAAGAATAATTTGTTCTAATAACATAACCAAACGGAGCAATTTTAGTATCGTTTACATCAATCTTTTTAAATCCCCAGTTATCAGTCTCATAATAAGCCGCTCCGCCAAAGGCATCGATTACGCCAAAGTTTGCTTCAACCCCAAGCGGTTTTGGTAAGTTATTAAGTAACTTTTCGAAGTCTTCTGTACTTTTACACTCTTGTAAAGCCAGTTTTATAATTATGCCTTCCCTATCCATCACAGAAGTTGTATCGTCTTCAGACTTAAGATTATAGGAAGCAGAATTCATAATGCAGAAACCGGCTGAGTTTGTTCCCATCCAGACTTCGTTTCCATCTTTATCAACAGAATTTACAACACCCATATAATTGTATTTACCATCTTCAAAATACATTATTTTGTTTTGAAGTTGCCCTGTATCACGATGTTTGAAAATTAATGGTCGTCCGTTTTTTGTAAACTTACCAGATACAATTGCTGTTGTGCAGGCTTCAGTCTGATTTATGAATAGAAAAGCTGAGAGTATAAAAAATGTCAATAATCGGCGCATTTAAAACCCCATAAAGATTTATAAAAGATAGAGATAAACTTATTAAATAATGACGAGTATGACAAAGAGAAAAGGAACTACTTAAAACCCTTTACCAATGTGTATTCCAGCCATAAGGTGATTATCTTCTTTTGCAAAGCCAACTCCCACTACAGGACCAATTCCAAATCCATGAAATTCAAATTCGTAAGTTAATTCCATGTGGGTTACAAACTGATTTTCACTTTCACCATCATGTTCCGTAAAAAGAAGGCCTGGAGAAATATCTAAAATAAAAGCAGAGATTGGATTAACTGAAATTGTTCCAACTATACTATAGTGTGTATGTTCTGTAAAAATATACTCAAATCCAGCACCTAGAGAAAATTTACTCAGCATACCTTCTGAACCTAAACTTTTTAACAAATGAAGATGTGCACTCGGAGCATTTTCATCTTCCTCAGATAAATGTGCCATACCAACAGAAATTCCGAATTCATAATCGTGAGAACCGTGTGCATGACCCTCATGCTCTTGTTCGTGATCATGTTTTTCATGCTGAGCATTAATAACTACAGAAGTGAAAAAGAATAAGGCAATTAACAGTCTATAATGGTTTTTAATTTTATTCATGATTTCTCATTTCAATTTTTGTCTGAATTTAAAAATTATAAAAATAAGATGATCAAAACTACTTAACGATTCTAATCTACAAAAATAATAGCGATAGTTTGATCATTTTAACTTAGAAGTTATTACTATTCACCAAATAAAAAAAAAGGCTAACATTTCAATAAATATAAGCCTTTTAAATAATTTACAACATAATCTTTATTCTATTCAAACAGATCAGTTAAAGTTTTAACAAGATATTCAAACTTTTCCTTGGAAACTGAAATCTGACGGAAAATATCTGCTATATCTTCTTTAGTTATCTTTTTGAAATCTTCTTCCAAAGGTGTAATACAAACTCCACCCATATCAACTGAAGCTGGGCTAAGTAAAATTCTCTTATCCCCTTCTTCAAAAAATTGTGTTGGGCGATGATTTTCTCTAGGGAAAATTATAACTCTCCATTTGTTATCCTGATAAGAAGTTATAATGTTCATCATCGGTTCAATTTCACTATTAGAAACTTTGTTGAACGCTTCGTAAAACACATTAAACACATTCAATATTTCAAGCTTATCAGAACTTTCAATTGAAATGAAGTTTCTTAAATATTTATCAACAGCATAAACATTTACATTATCATTTGTGTGAATTGCCTTGCCATACTTTTCGATAATAGAATCATATTCATAATCGATAGGCATAAAATTTCTTGATCCGGCTTGATAATGCATATGATCAGGTGCCGAGGCTCCACATTTTGGTCCGTTATAAAAAAGGACATAATGTTTTCCTAAAGCTTTTGCAAAATTTAGCATGTCATCAAAGTTATCTTTAATAAGCTGATCGACATGTGCAATTTTGGGTAATGTAAAATGCTCTGGGAATATTGGAAATGGATTTACTAAAATTAGATAATCGCTTCCAAAAGGTAATGCTTTTTGTTCTTTGGGCAAATGTGCCGGACAGAGAAAGCATTTTCTTTCTTTAATAGTTTTAGCATCAACTTTAGCTGCCGAGGATGTAATTCTTCCAGGATTAAACTGAACTTTAACCTTAAATCCGTCAAATTCTAATTCTTTAACTTCAACGGTTTCTAAATCAGAAAATCCTTTTTGGGGCAATGACCATGTTTCTTTTTGCTGTAAAAGAAGAGATCCGGCTTTTGTGGCCAGATCTTCTTCGTTTGTATATTTTTTTAATTCTTCGTCACTTAAAAATATATTACTATTTACTTCCATTAAACCTTTGTCTCGCTTTAAACTCAAATGTTCTAGCTCTGTCCTTGTAAGTATTATTCTCGTTTTGCTTAATAATATCTAAAGCTGCATCAGAATTACCGTCCCATCTTCTGCATAGATATATTGGATCATAAATACGCCCAATCTGATATTCTCTAGAAATGTTTAATCCAAGAGCATAATCTTCTCCATAACTTACATTTGGAATTTTAATCTCTTTAAGAACCGGAGTATAAAATGCACGAGGTGCGCCTAATCCATTAATTCTAAGAGCATTATTTCTTCCGTTGTCAGGTGTCCATTCTCTATGATCAATAATACCCGGAGGAATTTCTTCAAGCTTAAAATTTGTCATCTGATATGTACCTACAATCATCGCACATTTTTCTTTGCGGAAAGTATCAAGTACTGTCTGTATTGTATTTTCGTCTTTATATAAATCGTCACTATCAAGTTGTATCGCAAACTTACCACATTTTTCATGATGAATAGCGAGGTTCCAGCAGCCACCGATTTGTAAATCGCCTCTTTCCGGAGTTATATGAATAATTCTATCATCCTTTTCAGCAAAAGATTTTATGACTTCTGTTGTTCCGTCTGTTGAAAAATTATCAACTATAATCAAGTTGAAATCAACATCAACTTTTTGTTTTAATACTGATTCAATAGCATCACCGATTGTACTTTTTCTATCACGAACCGGAATGACGACAGATGCTTCAACTTCAAAATTACCGTCCTCTAAAACTATTTCTTTAAATTCCGGTTCTAAATATGCACCAACAGCTTTTAAATGTGCAGTACATGCTTCTTCCATTTCAACTTGAACTTTTCTGTTTTTAGGATCAACATAATCAAAAAGTTTTTCGCCAGATTTTCTTGTGTCTGTTTCAACCGATGAATAAAGGCATTCCGGAACTCTGACTATTGGACGTTTTTGGGAAACCTTTAATCTTAAATCATATAAGCCGGCAAATTCGTAATTTTCTGTTGATGCTTTTTTAAGAGCTTTGGTATCAAAAAACAATATATCGCCAAAATTGAAATCATCTCTTAAACTGCCTTCCTGGTAATCAATAACAGGATGTTTTTTACAGTCATTATTTTTAACTTCATAATAATCGGAGTAAACCATTCCGGCACCAGTATCACCTGCCACATTGCAGAATCTTTCAAACGCAAAATATCCAAATTTTATCTGAACATCTTTTGTTAATAAAAGAGTATACCGACTGTCACTTTTTTCTGAAATGGTTTTTATTGTGTTACTGCTTGTAAGGTTATCGATCTTCAACTTTTCGCAGCCTTCAATTGTTTCATCAATATCTGAAGAAACCAGAAGAAATACTTTCTCTATTGCATCGTTTCCAAGAAGTTCCTGAGCTGTTTGTTTTGTATGAACGCCACCGCCAAATGGCAAAAAGGCTGTTATACAGTCTCGCATATTATCCCCATAATATTTATTTATATTGAACCTATAAATTAAAGAAAATCAGATGAGAATTTAAACCTAAAAAGCATGAATTAGGGATTATTTTTGAAGAGTTGCTAACATGTCAATTCATTTAAATTTTTAACATCCCGGCAAAACAGCCTACCGCTACGATATTTTTCTTTGCAGTTTTTATTTATTCAACATTGATAGTGAAACTTTAACAAGCTCTTCAATAGAAATGCCGGCATTCTTATCAACAACAGATCTAACGGCCTTTTCTGCGACTTTAATGTTATAACCCAGACTTGTTAAAGCAGCAACTGCATCGTTTTTAATTGCATAAGTACCCAGAGAACCAGAAGCCATTTGTTCACCAACCGATTCAACTTTATCCCGAAGTTCAATAAGCAGTCGTTCTCCGGTTTTTCTTCCAATTCCGGGAACAGCAATAATTCTTGAAAGATTTCCAGTTGAAACCGCTTCCTTTAATTCTTCTACTTTAATTCCCGATAAAATGCTTAGAGCCAATTTAGGACCAATTCCATTTACACTTATTAGAAGTTCAAACATAGCCTTTTCAGCTTCCTCATAAAAGCCGAACAAATCCATTGCATTTTCTCTAACACTAAGATGAGTAAATAATGAAGCACTCTCTCCAATTTCCGCTAAGTTTTCGAACGTGTTAATCGATATATTAACTATGTATCCAACTCCGTTCGCATTAATTAATACTTGTGTTGGTTTTTTTGAAATCAGTTTACCTTCGATATATCCTATCATAATAGTTCCATTTATTCTTTTATTCTATCCGGATTTGCTTTTATAAAAGCACTCCAACTGGTTTTTCCTTTGCTGAATGTTTTTAATCTAAACGCATGACAAACCGCTATTGCCAACGCGTCAGAAATATCAAACTTAAGTTCTTTTTTTGTTTTAAGAATATTCTGAATCATATACTGAACTTGTTCTTTAGTTGCGGCTCCGTTTCCAACAACGGCTCTTTTTATCTCGCGTGGCGAATATTCATTTACAACTAAACCATTATGAGCGGCAGCTAAAAAAGCTACTCCGCGGGCATGTCCAAGTTTTAAAGCAGACTGTATGTTTTTTCCAAAAAAAGCTGTTTCAATAGAAAATTCATCTGGCTGGTAAATCTTTATAAGCTGGTTTACTTCGTCGTATATAACTTTTAATCTTTCTGATAAATCTTTTTTGGGAGAAGTGTTTATAACACCGGCATATATAAGCGAAACTTCATTCTGCTCATAATTTATAATTCCATAACCGGTATGGAGTGTTCCGGGATCAATTCCAATAATTTTCATAGATGCTTGTCTAAAATATTCTTTGGTATACTGGTAGTTTTTTTGAGCCAGCATTAAAAAAAATCCGGCTACACTTCGACAAGCTCAGTGTGACGCCGGAATAAAATTATATAAAACAACTACATATCAACAAAATTAGCGTTTGAGTATACATTTTGAACGTCATCACAATCTTCAAGCATATCAATTAATCTGATTACTTTTTCTGCTTCTTCGCCCGAAACATCAATTTCATTTTCCGCTATCCATTGTAATGAAGCATTTTCAACTTCTAATCCAGAATCAACAATAGCTTTTCTGGTTGGCTCAAAAGCATCTATTTCTGAAGAAACTGTAAAATATCCATCTTCAAGAACAACATCTTCTGCACCGGTTTCCATTACTAACTCTAAAATATCATCTTCCGATTTTTCCTGTTCAGCCAGAGTAATAACACCTTTGTGATTAAACATCCATGCTACAGAACCGGATTCACCCATACTTCCGCCATATTTATTAAAAATATGTCTCACTTCGGCAACAGTTCTATTTTTATTATCAGTTACAGCTTCAACATAAACAGCAACTCCTGCAGGTGCATATCCTTCATAATTAAGTTCAAGAAATTGAACTCCTTCCATTTCGCCTGTAGCTTTTTTAATTGCGCGGGTAATGTTATCAGAAGGCATGTTCTGAGATTTAGCATTGTCAACGGCTAATCGTAAACGAGGATTTGAATTAACATCACCACCGCCGCTTCTAGCAGCAACAGTAATTTCCTTAATCAATTTTGTAAAGATTTTTCCTCTTTTTGCATCAAGCGCACCTTTTTTTCTTTTAATGGTTGACCACTTGGAGTGACCTGACATATCTACTTCTCCTTATAAATTTGCTTTTATTCTTATATCTTTAATTCTTAACTGCGGAAATGTTTTTCCGTCCCGGCTTACATTTTCAATAGTATAAACAAGATCTAATGAATCACTGCTCCTATTTATTAAGTTTGCAAAACCACCTAAATTGAATCCAATTGAATCAAACACCTTTTCACAGTCGGGCTGCTTAAGATACATTATTATATGATTTTTTCCAACAATTCTTGGCGGATATAATGTCTGTACATTTTCACTTAAAAACATTGGTCTCATATTTCCGGGACCAAACGGGGCAAACTGATCTAGTATTCTTAAAAACTTTGGTGTGATTTCTGAAAATGAAATCTTAGTATCAATTTTAATTTCAGGAAGAATATCATCATCAGTTAATCTTTCCCTTAAAAGTTTATTAAAACGGGCTCTAAATTCGGGCACTTTATCAACTTCAATAGCAACACCGGCAGCTGCTTTATGCCCGCCATATTGTATTAACAGATCTTCACATTCCTGAAGTGCTTCATAAATATTGAATCCGGAAATACTTCTTGCGGAACCTTTTGCAACTCCGTCAATAGTAGTAAGCATAATTGATGGACGATAATATTTTTCCACCAGTCTTGAAGCAACAATTCCAATTACACCGGGATGCCAGTTATCATCATGCAAAACAATGCCTAAATCAGAATCAAAATCAACCACTTCCTCAGCTTTTTGAATAGCATTTGAAAAAGTCATTTCATCAATTTTTCTTCTTTCAATGTTTTCTTCTTCTAAGATACTGGCAAGCCTTTCAGCTTCCACCGGATCATTAGTTGTAAAAAGATCAACAGCTCTCTGTGCATCTCCTAATCGGCCAACAGCATTAATTCTTGGAGCAATAGTAAAAACAATTTGTCCTGCTGATAAATTTCCCGGGGTCATTCTCGCTTTTCTAATTAAAGCTTCTATTCCCGGACGGGGGTTTTCATTGATTTGCTCTATTCCGTTTCTAACAAGAATTCTATTCTCAAAAGTTAGCGGAACAATATCGGCTGCACCGGCTAAAGCAACCAAATCTAAATATTTAAGTGCAAGATCTTTCTGCCCGATTCTATCACCAACCGCCCTGGCTAACTTAAAAGCAACTCCGGCACCAGATAAATGCTTAAACGCATAATTACATCCTGGTTTAATAGGATCTAACACAGCATAAGCATCCGGAATTTCATCTTTTGCCTGATGATGATCGCATATAATTGTTTCAATTCCAATTGATTTTGCATATCCCACTTCTTCAACAGCAGTGATCCCGCAATCAACTGAAATAATCAACGAGGTGCCCATTTCTTTTATAATATCAATAGCTTCAATTGAAATGCCGTATCCGTCAGTTAACCGATTTGGAATATAAACATTTACACTGGCTCCTAATTCCTTTAGAAACAGATACATTAATGCAGCCGAACAAGTACCGTCAACGTCATAATCTCCATAAACAGTGATCATTTCATTATTGGTAATTGCGTCAATTACACGAATAGAGGCTATCTCCATTCCATCCATATCAAAGGGATCTAACAGAGCATCTAGTGAAGGTCTGAAATAAGTTTTTGCTTCAAAGAAATTTGTTATGCCGCGTTGAATTAATAGTCCTGAAAGGATATTGGATATATTCAGACTATCAGCAAGAGCCAATGCATCTTCTTCATTGACTTCCTCTTTAAAAATCCATCTTTTTTTTCGCATATTTTCCCTGCGAAAAAGATTTATCAACCCAGGTTAATAAGCCGAATTCTGTTATCCCGATAAATCGGAACGGCAATTATTTATCTCGACTTGACATTGCTGCCAAGCTCTAGCGGCTTACCCGAAAGGATTTAAAAACGAACAGCTCTCAACCTGGAAAACCAGATTACCTTTCTGCGTAGCCTTGCTCCGAGTGGGGTTTACCCTGATTCCGACAAGTCGGAACTCTCTTACGAGACCTTTGGTATTACTACCAAAGCGGTAGGCTCTTACCCTGCCTTTTCACCCTTATCCCGAAATATGGGACGGTATTTTTTCTGTGGCACTTTCCGTAACTGCTAGATTGCTCAAACAGTCCCCGGACGTTATCCGGCACCCTGTTCTTCGGAGTTCGGACTTTCCTCTACTCACGATACATCGATGCAAGTAGCAATTGCCTAACCTGAGTCATCAAAACCTTTTTCACTTCCTACATTATTTTTTCTACTACAATTGCGACAAATATAAGAAAAAACATTACCTATATCATTAACAAAATTATTTTAATTTTGCATTTACTTTTATTGCTATTGCATTAAGAAGCATTATTCAATACTTTTGTAAATAAGGTTGGTCACTTTAATAATTAAGGTATTTCCTAGGAGATTTGGATGAAAGGGCATTTCTGGTATTCAAAGAAACAAAAAGAAATTGGTGAAAATTTTGGTGAAAATTCTGCAACATTTGCTAAAATCAATGGCAAAACTGTTGAATATACTCAATGGATTAGCGGTAAGGTTAAAATTAAGCCCAATTGGGATGATGCGGTTTATTTAGGTTTTGGTGCAATTGATGCAAATTTAGTTACAGAAGAAACTCTTCAAGTTGCTTAAAATTTATTCGTTATAAAGAACTTCTATTAAAACAGCTCCAATTTTGGCGAGGCTTTCCGGGCTGCATTTATCAGGTGTGTCGCCCATTGTATGCCAGTATTCTGGAAATGGTAATTGTATTAAGTCAATTACTGGTATTCGTTTTTTCAGAAAGGGGATATGATCATCAAATACAGCAAGGTCTTTTTCTTCTGTGAAGACATCAATTTTTAGTTTTTCAGCAGCCTTCCAGACTTTCTCTATAATTTGAGGAGCCGCATATTGTGAATTTCCTTCTTTTACAATTTTTAAGTTTTTATCTCCAACCATATCAAGCAAAATTCCATAATTAGGACGATAATTAGAGAGCTGTTTCACAAAATATTCTGATCCAATGCAAAACGGAATTTTAGTAGAATCACTTTCTGCTCCTTTTTGCCCCATATCTTCAAGATCGAAAAGGACAATATCTACACCAATTTGTGGCAGATCTTCACTTAAAATTCTAGCCATTTCCATTAAAACTGAAACTCCGGAAGCACCATCATTTGCACCGGGAATTGGAAGATTTCTTTTTGTTGGATCCGGGTCTTCATCAGCCGTTGGTCTTGTATCCCAATGAGCCGCCACCATTACCCTAATTGGTTTTTCCGGTTCTAAATTAAATGAACCAATTGTATTTGTTCCTTTAAAAACTTTTCCATCTGGAGATTTATATATGAAATTTTGAACACCAGGTTTATCACTATACTTTTTAAAATGTTTAATTAGATAATCTTTACACTCCGAATGTCCTTTACTTCCAGGATTTCTTGATCCAAATTCAACCTGTTCAACAAGATAATTAAACGCTCTTTTAGAATTAAAGCCCGGATATGTTTTATAATTTAAAAAGAAAATAGCCACAATTAATGCAGCTATTGATAATGATCCTACTATAAAAATTTTATTTTTAAGTAATTTCAACAATTTTCCTAAATATCGGTTGTAATTCCTATTCTATGCCATCCGCCAATTTCGCCCATTGATGAATATGCATAATCAACATTATATTTTTTAACAACAACTCCCAACCCAATACTAAACCCGGCAAGACCGGCAGAGGCACTTCCAAGTTTCCAGTCTTCACGTTTATCGCTGTCATAGCCTAATCTTAATCTTAAAACTTTACTTAATTTAAACTCACTGCCTAAAGAAAAACTTTTGAATCTATCATCTTCATCGTTAAGTCTGTTTAGGGAAACATAAAATCTTAAGGGTAAATGAGCTAATTCTTTAGAAGCACCAACTCTTATATCTAATGGTAAATCTTCTTCAGTATCAAAATATTTAGTAATTTGGGCTCCAATATTCTGGACTGAAAAGCCAAAACTTAACTTTTTATCCGGAATCAAATACTGAAGTCCAAGATCGGCAGCAATTGCTGATGAAGAAACATCATCAATACTTGAATTTATAAATTTAACATTAACTCCATAATAGAAGTTTTCATCCAGCTGATTTGAATAACCTAATGTAAAAGCTAAATCTCCGGCGCTGAAAGAACCTAATTTATTCCCAAAATTATCGGCTCTTACAAAATCACCGTAACCTATATATTGAACACCAACAGCAAATCTTCCAATTCCTTCAAATTCTTGAGAATATGCAAGACTAACCGTTTTTATCTCTTCTATATGATTTAAAAATGAAAACGATATTGGTCTGTTTTCCAAACTGCTTATTCCGGCAGGATTATAAAAAATCACATTCGGATCATCATAATTAGCTATAAATCCGCCACCAATTACAGCTGCTCTTGGATTTACATCGAGATTCATAAAATCGTAAGCCGTTGTTGTTTGCCCTTTAACTAAAGTACCGGCAATAAAAATAAATAATAACAAAAAGCGTGTTTTCAGCATTATATCCTCAAATTTAACTTTCGATATTAAAGATAATTGGTAATAAAGGCAAGTCAATTAAAACTGACCGTCCATAAACTCTACTCATATTCTGTTTTTCCAAAATAAAAAAGAACGCAAAATTTGCGTTCTTTACAAAACAAAGGTTTAATATTTTTTACATCACAACTTTTATTGATCTGTTTATCCATCTGTAATTTTTCCCTTTAATTTGAATTTCATCACCATTATTGTACTTTCTGAAAAAATAATCTTCCTGTTGAGGAACTGCATTCGCAAGCATTTTAATTCTTTCTTTTGCCTGATCGGCATAAATACCTTCTTTTGTACCGGCAATTCTATATTTATCTATTGCTAACTGATATACACATTTATCAATAAATTCAAATTCGTTTTTTGCTGATTCTCTTGCAGCCTGTTCATATAATTGTGCTTCAACATAATATGGATATGCCCAGCTAATGCTTTTTTCTATTGCTTTTAACAAGTAAGAACGTGAAACCGCAAGTGCACCTTTTTGTTTGTAAAGTAATGCAATATTTAAATAATGATCTCTGTTATCAGAATCCAATTCAATAAGTTTTTTATATGAACCAATTGATTCATCTATTTTTTCTAATTTTTGAGTTACTAATGCTTTTTTCAACCAATAGTTAGTAACATTAGGTTCTTTTTCAACCATGAAATTTAATGCGATTAAAGCTTTTTCGTATCTCTGATTATTGAAATATAGCTGAACATAATCCCAGCCTCTCGAAAAATCATTTAAATCATATTCCCAAAGTTTACGCTTTACATCAATTAACTTATCAATATCACCGCCAACTAATTTTTCTAATCTTGAATTCCACAACAGGTTTTCCGGTTCAAGTTCAGCTAAATCAGAATAAATTTTTATAGCTCTAATATTGTTATCTACTTTGGCATAAAGCTGACCTAATCTGTCTTTGTAAAACGGCTGAAGATTTTTGTTTAACTCAATTGCTTTTTCATAAACCGGAATTACTTTTTCCGCATCTTCATTTTTCCAGGTTTCAAGTACAAATGCTTCTCTGGCAGTATAATAATCAGCTTTGGAATTATTCATTGATATAGCAATTTTGTACAGACATAGTACATTTTCAATCAATTCGTTTTTCTTTTCAACAGATGTATTTTTATCTGAATATAAAGTCCAAATTGATTTTTCCATCTTTTTAAAAACCTTAAACTTTAGAAGTCTGTCATCTTTGTAATTAATCAAATTCCAGCCATGAGCTGAAGCGTCTTCAAAATTTTTATTTTTATATGATTCCAGAAAAATACTTAATTCAGCATCATTGTTTAAACTATCTCTAATCTCAGCAAAACTTGTTTGAGTTATTATTATTAAACTCGTCAACATTACTAACATTTGCTTTTTCATCAGAACCTCCATGTTTGGATAATTTTTTATCCCTACTCTGCAAAAGGCGTTCCACGGCGAATTTGACCTAAAAACTAAATTTTTGTTTTGAAGTGTCTATTATTGTGAACATGATTTTTTAGGATTTGGTATAGTTTGGAAATGATGCTAACCAATGGATTACTCCATTGGTTACAATTTCTACAAAGATTATTTAACCAATAATGTCTTTATAGTTTTTTCAAGATCCTTACTTTTTAATCTAAAAAAGTAAGTTCCGCTTGCTAGATTCTCTCCATTAAAAACTATTTTATGATTTCCAACTTCAGCATTACCTTTATAAAGGGTTTTAATTTCTTTTCCCAAAATATTAAAAACTTTTAGTTCAAAATACCCAGAATTACTTACTTCAAATTCTATTGTAGTCGTTGGGTTAAATGGATTCGGGTAGTTTTGGTGTAATTCAAAGTCAAATGGAATTTCATTTTTTGTTTTATCAACTCCGACAAAGTAGTTTTCTAAATTAAAAATTTTTCCTCTTATTTTGTCATCAGAACTAATCCATGTACATATAAACTCTCCAGTAAGCGTATTAAACTTTAAAAAAGGCCATGAATTGTTAGAATTAAAGTCATCTGAAATCTGCACCTCAGTGCTAACTTCTTTAGATCTTGGATTAAATACTTTTCCAAATATCTTATAGTTATTCCCCTTCTTTTTATCATAAGAGATTAAAATGTTATCGTAAGAATCATCATATTCAATTTTTGGAAAGACGTTAGGAGCCACATCATCGGATATTAATGTTGTTCTATAAACATCATGCGAAATTGTTGTAAGGTATAAAATATCTTTCCCACCATTTTCACCTCCCCAAGCAACTGCCATAAAGGTTTCGTCGGGAGTTTTTACATCAAAAGAATAGAGATCATTAACTGAATTCAAAGAAATAATTTGCCCACGATTAAATTCTCCACTTTTTAAATCATATTTTCTGTGAAATATCTTTCTACTTCCTTCAAAATCATCAATCCAAAAAATATTTAAAATTTCACTAGATGAATCATAAATTGTTTTAGCCATTCCAAATTTTACATCTATACTGTTGTGACTACTATCACTTAACAAAATTGCATCTCCAAGTGGCTCTAATATGTAATTAAAAAACCTACCATATATTGATTCTGAAGCATGTCCTGATAATCCTTCATTTCCAGTCCAATAATAAAAAACCGTGGTATCATTTATAATTTCAATTTCGGGGGCAAATCTTTCTGAATCACCAAAATTACTATTAAGTTTAACGTCTTTAATCAATAATGTATCAACTGTTAGATCTAACACACTTCCCATAATATGTGAGTTAAATGTTAAGGAACCTGCATCTCGCCAAACAATAAAAGCACGATTGTTTGAGATTTTTATTACAGGAGATTGACAGAAAATATTATTGTTAACTGGAATTGTTTTTATTTGCTTTCCATTAAAATCTGTTTTAGTAATTACCAATCCACTTGAATCAGTATCATGAAGAAAATAATTCTCCGTTTTGTAGTAATAGACATTTGTTCCATAATCGATATCAAAAGTACACGCAGATTTTCCATCAATATCAAAAGTAGAGTAAACTTGACTATAATTGATTTTTAAAAATAGAAAAAAAACGACTAACAGATAGAATAAAGTTTTCACAACTGCCCCTTTTTTGTTATCCTTAAATCAGACCTAAATATACAAAAAAAAAGAATCGTCAATTATATTATCAAAGATTCAAAATAAACTTTCTCTTCTCTAAAATCTATATACTTATACTTGATCAACAACTCATCAATCAGTTTCAATTGAGTTCTTAAAAATTGCTGATGTTTTTCCGAATTTGTGTTTCGTGGTCGATGATTAAATGCGCTGTTCAGTTTTTCAATTTGTTTAATTATCTCAATACAGTTTTGTGATAGATAAGCTTCTCGGAATTTTTCCCAAATATATTCCACAGCAATTTTATTAGGATGAAGCATATCCTTTTCATAAAAGCGATAATCCCGTAAATCATCCATCATAATTTCATAAGACGGAAAATATTCAACGTTTGTTTCGTTTACAAATTGATTTATAGCAAGCAATAGTGTTGCTTTGCTAAGCTGATTTTCAACGGCTCCGTCTTTCCAATGTCTTATTGGACTAACAGTAAAGATAATTTTCATTTTTGGATTGAATTTTCTTAGAAGCTCAACGGTTTTGAAAATATATCCCGAAACTTGATCCAGAGAAAGCATGTATCTATCAAATTCCTTTTGCGAAATCTTGTGACAATTAGAGACTATCCGGTTTAACTTTTTGTGCTGATAAACAAACGAAGTTCCGTATGTAATTGTTATAACATCAGATTTTGAAAGAAACTCACAAACAGTTTTAATTCCCTTATTAATATTATTTAAACAAACTTCTGAATTGTGATGTGAAAAATCACTATGATGAAAAAAGCTGTGAAATTCAGAATCGTGCTGAAATAAATCTTCTGCGGTGAAGTGTTTATTATCATTTACTAATTTAAGGCTATTATAAATAGAAGCCGGATTGTATAGAACACCAAACGGATTTTCCATTACGTTAAATTTTAGCTCTGAAAAATATCCGGCAATATTTTCAGCAAAACAAGATCCAATCGTCAAAATTGAACTTGAATGATCAATTAATAAACTGCTTTTTTTTAGGTTTATTTCTGTTCTAAAATTCATTGTATAAAAGTTTAACAATTCTGAAATGTTTACGATAATAGATTGAAATATAAACATTTATGAATCAAAAAAATGATCCGCACAAAAATCAAAATGAGCATCAGATAAAATGAAATCAATTGCAAAAGAAACCTTAATTGGTATAATACTAGGTATTTCCCTCTTTACATATTCAATTATTTCGGAAACAGATAATTACTTAATGTTTGTAAGCCTTCCCAGTTTATTAATGGTACTTGGCGGCACAATTGCGGCGGTGATGATCTCTTTCAAATTTGAACATGTAAAGCTTGCTTTAAAAGAGTTTCGTGGAATATTAATTCCTCAGAATATAAATCCAGCAACCTTATACGAAGAAGTAGAAAATATAATTTACTGGGCGCGTATTCAAAAAAAAGAAGGTGTGATGGGACTTGAAAAAGAAGTTCAAAAAGTTCAGGATCCTTTTGTGAAATATGGCGGAGAGCTAGTTGTAACGGGATATCGTGGAGACGAGTTAAGAAAAATGCTTACTAATTTTGCTGAAACAACTTATGAGCGCAATATAATTGGATCTCACATTTTAAAAGCTATGGGAAATTTTGCTCCCGGATTTGGAATGTTAGGAACCGTAATCGGACTTATAATTATGCTCGATCAGATGGGAAACGATGCCAGTTCTTTAGGCAAAGGACTTGCATTTGCATTAATGACTACTTTATACGGAGTATTTCTTGCAAATATGTTTTTTAAGCCAGCCGGTGAAAAGGCGAAACAGAAGCAGGAAACTTTAAAATTTCGAAATCTTCTTGTTACAGAAGGCTTTGTTTTATTGGGCGAAAATAAAGATTCAATGTTAATTCAGGATATGCTAAATAGTTTTCTTGATACAGAATATCATTTTTCAGTGATAAAGAAATAGCAAATCATGGATACTTCAATGATGTCAAATAACGAGATACAGCAGCTTATTCACAAAAAAGCTGAAGAATTAATTTCTGAAAGATTAGAAAAAGAATTAAGCAGTGAACGATCTGCTTTAATGTCTCAGCAAACTGATGTTGCAAAAAAACAAGAAAGATTAATTGCACAGCAAAAAGAATTATTAAAAGAAAGAGCAAATATTGATAAAGATCTAAAACAAGTTGAAAAACATACGCTTCAAATTGAAAAAAAGGTAAAAGAAGAAGTTGCCAGAAAAGTACAGGAAATTGAAGATACTAAAAACAGTCTTGTAAAAAAAGAGGCGGAATTAGAAAAACAGATGCTTCTTCTAGATAAAAAAGTTAAAGAAAAAGTTGAAAAACAAAAGAAGGAATTAGCTGAAAAAATTAAAACTGTTGAAATGGAAAAACTTTTAATTGCCAACAAGATTAAAGAAGGCATTGCCGCAAAAAATGAAGAACTAAAAGTAAAAGAAGCTGAACTTGATAAAAGAGTTAAAGAAATTGCCTCTCAATCAAAAGAAGCACTCGAAAACAAGAAGAAAAATCTTCTTAGCGAAAAAAATGATCTGGCTAAAAAAGAAAAAGAGGCCGATCAGAAAATAGAACAAATTCAAATTAAAGTTGAAAAAGATATAGCTATACAAACAACAGATTTGGCGCAGAAAAAAGAGCAGTTATTAAAGCAGGAAAAAATTCTAAAAGAGCAGACTTTAAATCTTAATAGGCAAGTTGAAGCGGCGGCGGCAAAAAAAGCAAAAGAGGTAATGTTCCGCGAAAGAGAAATTCTTAAAGCTGAAATCTTTAAAAAAGAAAAAGAGCTTAAGCAAAAATTAAATCTTAAAGATCAGGAAATACCCAAGATTGTAAAAAAAATTAAAGATGAGGTTAATAGAAAAAAAGCCGAATATGATAAGAAACAAGCCTCGCTGATAATACAGCAAAATGAATTAGCCAGACAGCAAAGTGTTTTTTCTACTAAGCAGCAAGAACTGCTTAAGAAAGAAAAAGAATTAAAAAAAGCCGCGGGCATATATATTTCAACAAACGAATATGTTGAACAGCCGATTAAGATAAAAAAATCGGAAGAGCCTTCTGAGGATCAGGACTGGTTAACTACTTATTCAGATGTTATTACACTATTATTAACAATGTTCGTTTTAATGTTCTCATTAGCAAAAGTTGATCAGAATAAATTTGAAGAAATAAAAAGATCGATAGATATGCAGTTATTAAAAAAAGCTTCTATCGGTACGTTAAACGAAGGTGCCGGAGAATCAATTTTGGGCGAAGTAAAAGCACGGTTCAAAAATATTTTTGATGAACACCAAATGGGTGAATCGATTGAAATGAATCTTGGGTCAAAAGGATTAAAACTGGAACTTCCCAGTAAATCCCTTTACTCGCTTGGATCTGCCGATATAAAACCGGAAATGCTTCCCGTACTTGAAGGAATTGCCAACGCGATTAAAGAAACCGGGTTTAGTAATTTTTTAATTTCGGTTGAAGGACATACTGATAATATTCCTATTAACACTGCCGTCTATCCCTCCAACTGGGAACTATCGGCAGGAAGAGCAGCAAACATAGTTAAATTTCTTATTTCTAAAGACATTTCACCAGCCAGATTAAAAGCTACCGGTTATGCAGATTCTAGACCAAAGGTTCCTAACTTAGATGAAGAAGGTAACTCTATTCCGCTAAACCAGGCAAAAAACAGACGGGTTATAATTTTTATTGAAGATCTTAAAGAACGGTCTTAACAACATTTCATAATAGATTTTTCCTCAACAATTACTATTAATTTTCTTAATTTGAAGTTTCAATTTTTCACTTTAAAAAGTTTATATGACAAAACCAGATCAGAAATATTCTAAAGATAAAATAATTGTTAAAGGTGCCAGAGAACACAATTTAAAAAATGTTGATCTTGAAATTCCAAGAAACAAATTAGTTGTTGTTACCGGTGTAAGCGGCAGCGGAAAATCGTCACTTGTATTCGATACGGTTTACGCCGAAGGACAAAGACGTTATGTTGAAAGTCTTTCATCATACGCCCGTCAGTTTTTAGAGAGAATCAATAAACCTGATGTTGATTTTATTTATGGAATCTCTCCTGCTGTAGCTATAGAACAGAAAAAAGGTGCGCGTAATCCAAGATCAACTGTAGGAACCAGTACAGAAATTTATGATTACCTAAGATTGTTATTTGCACGTGTTGGAAAAACAATCTGTTTTGACTGTGGAAAAGTTGTTAAAAAAGACACTGTAAATTCTGTTATCAGCTGGCTGGAAGAACAGGAAGATGAAGAAAGATATTATTTAGGTTTTCCGATTCACGTACATAAAGACCGCAAAATAAAAGAAGAATTTGAACTTCTGATTAGAAAAGGGTTTTTCAGAATCTTCCATAAAAACAAAGTTATAAATCTTAACGAGATCGAAAAATTTCCGCGTACTAAAAAAGAAATCTATGTGGTTATTGACCGTGTTAAAATTAAAAAAGGAAAAATAAGAGAAACGCTCGCTGACTCTATTGAAACTACGTTTAAGGAAGGTGAAGGTAAATTATCAATAATACATGCCGATAATTTTAAGATCAGGCATTTTAACAGATTTTATGAATGCTGCGGTATTAGATATGAAGAACCTGAACCACGATTCTTTTCATTCAATAATCCTTTTGGAGCCTGCCCCGTTTGTCAGGGCTTCGGCAGAACAATGGGAATTGATTCTGAGTTAGTAATTCCAAATCCTCTGTTATCAGTTGTTGATGGAGCTATTGCCCCCTGGCGGAGCGTAAAATATAACAAATACCTGCATGATCTAATCCGTGCCGCAAAAACCGTAAAATTTCCAATTCACGTTCCTATTGCAGAATTAACCAGAGAACAGTATAATTTTCTTTGGAAAGGATTTGATGGCTTTATTGGTATTGATAACTTTTTTAGTAAACTTGAACAGAAAATTTATAAAATGCATATCCGTGTTTTCCTAAGCAGATATAGGGGTTACACAAAGTGTTCGGCATGTAAAGGAAGCAGACTTAGGCGCGAATCACTTCAGGTAATTGTTGATAATAAATCTATATCGGATGTAGTTGAACTTTCAATCGAAAAATCGCTTGAGTTCTTTAATAAAATTGAACTATCCGATTATGAACTTGCTGTTGGAAAAGGAATATTAACAGAGATTAGGAAACGATTAACATTTTTAAATGAAGTTGGACTTGGCTATCTGACTTTAAATAGATTAAGCAGTACGCTTTCGGGCGGAGAAACACAGAGGATTAACCTGGCAACATCATTAGGATCAGCTTTAATAGGTACTTTATACGTTCTTGATGAACCTAGTATTGGTTTACATCCAAGAGATAATGAACGATTAATTAACATTCTAAAATCTTTAAGAAATATTGGCAACACTGTTCTTGTTGTTGAGCACGATTCTGAAATGATGAAAGCGGCCGATCTTATTGTTGATATGGGTCCCAAAGCCGGATTAAACGGCGGAGAAATTATTGCTGTTGATGAATATGAAAAATTATTAAAAAATGATAAATCGTTAACCGGACTTTATCTGTCAGGTAAAAAATATATTCCGGTTCCAGCTAATAGAAAGGTTGGCGAAACAAATTCTATAATAATCCGCGGTGCCATAGAAAACAACCTTAAAAATCTTACCGTTGAGTTTCCTCTTAATAAATTCGTAGCTATAACCGGTGTTAGCGGCTCGGGTAAAAGTACACTTATTCATGATGTGTTATACGGCGGCATTGCAAAAATGAAGGGAATGAATCCGCCTAAGATTGGCAGACACGAATTAATTGAAGGTACAAAGTACATTGATGAAATAGAAATTGTTGATCAATCGCCGATTGGTAAATCGCCGCGTTCGAATCCAATTAGCTATGTAAAAGGTTTTGAAAAAATAAGAGAGTTATTTGCCGCGATTCCTCAGGCAAAAACAAGAGGATATAAACCGGGTTACTTTTCTTTTAATGTTCCGGGCGGAAGATGCGAAACATGTTCCGGCGAAGGTTATGTTAAAATTGAAATGCAATTTCTTGCCGATCTATATTTAGAATGCGAAGATTGCAAAGGCTCCAGATATAAAAAAGAAGTAAGAGATATTACTTTTCGCGGAAAAAACATTGTTGATATTTTGAATATGACAGTTGATGAAGCCTTAGAGTTTTTCTACGGTGAAGATAAAATATCGAAGTTTCTAAAAGTGCTTACTGATGTTGGTTTGGGATATATACATCTGGGACAGCCTTCTAATACTTTGTCTGGCGGCGAAGCCCAAAGAATAAAACTAGCCCAGCATTTATTAGTTCAAAAGAAAAACAGACATACGTTATTTATATTTGATGAACCAACCACCGGACTTCATTTTGATGATATAAATACACTTCTAAACTGTTTTAACATGCTAATACAAAATAAAAACTCTGTTGTTATAATTGAACACAACCTTGATGTAATTAAATGTGCCGATTATATAATTGATTTGGGACCGGAAGCCGGTGACAAAGGAGGAGAAGTTATTGCCTCTGGTACTCCGGAAGAAATAATGAAAATTGAAAAATCTCACACGGGAAGATTTTTAAAAGATGTGCTAAATACAACATATAATTAAAACTTATGGATTATATCCCGATAGTATACTATAAATAAAATTTGACAGGTTATGATTAGAAATCAACATATACTTATTGCAGATGACGATGAAACCTTGTGTTATCTTCTTAAAGAAGAATTACTTAATGAAGGTTTTTTAGTTGATATAGTTTACGATGGAAATGCAGCCATCGAGAAAATTAAAAAAAACAATTACGATGTTATGCTACTTGATCTTGAAATGAAAGATACAAAAGGTGAAGATGTTTTAAAGTTTGTTAAAGAAGAATTCGAATCGTTGGTTGTTGTAGTGCTTACTGCCAAAATAGAAATGCGTACTGCTATAAACTGTATTAAACTTGGTGCATACGATTTTATAACAAAACCTTATGAATTTGACGAGCTGTTATTAATTATTGATAGAGCGTTAGAACATAAAAGTCTGGTTATAGAAAATAAATTACTGAACGAAAAAGTTCATAATAGCGGTATCAATAAAATTATTGGAGAGAGTGACGAAATAAAAAGGATACTCACTCTCGCAGAAAAAGCCGCTTCATCTGGTTCAAATATTTTGTTGGAAAGTGAAACCGGAACCGGAAAGGAATTGTTTGCTGAATTTATTCACGCTAATTCTGAAAGAAACGACAAACCTTTTGTTGCCATAAATTGTGCTTCGCTGCCGGATCAATTAATTGAAAGTGAATTGTTTGGTTATGAAAAAGGCGCATTCACAGATGCAAAAGCTGCTAAGCAGGGTTTAGTTGAGCTTGCTGACGGCGGCACTCTTTTTCTGGACGAAATTGGAGAGATGAGTTTGGCATTGCAGCCAAAGCTTTTAAGGTTTCTTGAAAACGGCGAATATAGAAGAGTTGGCGCTGTAAATACCAGAAAATCAAATGTTAGAGTGATTGGTGCTACAAATAAAAATTTGATGGAAGAATCTGAAAAGAAAAACTTTAGGCGCGACTTATTGTTTAGGCTAAATGTTATAACACTTTCAATAACACCATTAAATAAACGCGGCCAAGATGTTATTCTGTTAGCTGAATATTTTTTAGAAAAGAAATCGCCGCACCGGAACAAAAAAACTTTATCTAAAAATGCTGAAGTTGCATTGTTAAATTATAGTTTTCCCGGTAACGTTCGCGAACTGGAACATATAATTGAGCGGTCAATAATATTTTCCGACGGGAATGAAATTTCTGTTAATGATTTAAACCTGCCTTTAAATTCAATTTCAGAACAAGAGGCCGAAATTTTAGAAACTGAAATAATGCCGTTAGAAGATATTGAGAGAATTCATATTATGAAAACTCTTAATCATTTAGATTGGAACAGAGAAAACACCGCACGCGCCTTAGGCATTAGTCAGAAAACACTTTACTCCAAAATTAAAAAGTATAACCTAAAGTAATATGGATAAAAAGGAAGTTCGACAAGTTGCCCACGATTTCAATAATATTTTAACTACTATTAAAAATAGTATTGATCTGCTTAAACAAAAACTTGCTGATAACCCGGATACGCTTTATCTATTGGATAATATTAACTATAGTACAAACCGGGCAACTGATCTTATTGACAGCCTGCTTAATAAAGATTCAACTGAAAAAAAGAGAAAGATTTCTTTAGTCTATTTAATAAATGAACTTGTTAATGGACTTGAGCATACTTTTCCTTCTTCAATTTCAATTTCAAAAAAAGTAGAAGAACATCTAAATAAAGTTTGGTGTGTTCCAAATGATATTTATAGAGTAATACTTAATCTAAGTGTTAATGCAAAAGAAGCCTTATTAAATAGTGGTCAAATAGCTATTGAATGTAAAAACCTTGATATAACTGATGATATTGCTGACAAATATTTTCCGTTAACAAACGGAAGTTATATTGAAATTTCTGTGAGTGATACCGGAGGCGGAATCCCGGAAGAACATCTAAAAAAAATATTTAATGATGGCTTCTCTACCAAGGATAAAAAAATTGATTCAGGCATAGGTTTAAATATTGTAAAAAATATTATTGATGATCATAATGGAATTATTATTGTAAAAAGTAAAATTGGTGAAGGAACTGAATTTAAAATTGTATTACCAGCAGCTAAAAAAACGAGCAGAGTTAATGATCCTAATAAACCGGGAACAATTTTAATTGGTGAGGATGAAGAACCGCTTCGTGATGTTATGATTGATTTATTTGAATCTTACAATTATAAAGTTATTGGTGCCAGCAACGGAATTGAAGTTCTCGAGATTTTAAAAAACACTGAGAATGTTGATCTATTAGTAATTGATAGAAAGATGCCTAAAATGGACGGTATAACCTGCATCAAAAATATCCGTGAATTTGATACAAACATACCAATTGTACTTGCCTCGGGCTCACCGACATCAAAAGACAGATTTAATATTAACGAGTTATATATAGATAAGATATTAAACAAGCCTTACGACTTTGATGAACTTTTAGAATTGGTTAACGATCTTATATAACTCTCTGAAAACACCGGAATGTTTCCAGAGTATAAATTCTTATATTAAAATCCCACTCCAAATGTTAAACCGTAAACAGCATAACCATGTCCGTCAATAAGATCATAATTAAAAGTCGGAGTTATTGAAAAGTATCCGACATGAAAATCGTATCCGCCGCCAATTCTTAAAACATGATGTGATACCCATTCGGTTTTTACATCTTCTTCGTTGGCTGAAGATTTTTTTGCCAGAGAATTATGTCCGTCAATATAAGCATCATCAGAATGAACTTCATGCTCAGCCACGGCAATTCCGTTTCCAATTACAAGTTTAAAGGATGGTGTTGCGTGATAAAATATACCGCCCATTGCAAGATATTCTTTGTGATCAGCAAAAACTAAATCACCAATAATTCCTACGCCTAATTTATGTTGTGCAAAGGGAAGAAAATATTCATAATCAACTCCCAAGCTAAAATCAGAAAGCTCAGCATCAATATTATTAGTAACTCCGGCAAATACTCCCAAATGATGCTGATGACCGCCACCGCCTGCTAATATTGAACCTGACAAAGAGACAACAATAAACAATATGATTAAAACAGTCGATTTCATTTTCATCCTAAACTCCAATTAATATTTATTTACTCTTAGAAAATGACCGGCAAATAAAGTACTATTTTTCTTCGCTATCCAAATCAATCATTTTCATATCATTTACATAATCGGTAAGAGTTGGTTTTTTTATAGAGCTCAGTTTGTCTAAAACTGAAATAATTTCTTTGTTCGCGCCTTCGATAAATCCAATGCGTTTAGCAATTCCTTCTTTAGAGACTTCTTCTTTTCCTAGCTCTCTTTTTATAGCTGTTGTACAGAGGTTTATAAGGGTTAACGGCTGCTTTATCTCATGATTAGCTGTTACAATAGTTGCGGCATATGTTTTTGCGGCTTCCAGATCAATTAACATTTTATTTGTTTCGCTAAATCTTAATGCCGAATTTATTCTAGCGAGTAATTCAATTTTGTTAAACGGCTTTTTAATATAATCGTAAGCTCCGGCTTGCAGACCCTCTTTTATATCTTCTGCATCGGTTAAAGCAGTAACTAAAATAATTGGGATTAATTTTGTATCCTCACCTTCAACCAAAACTTTACAAACATCAAAGCCTGACATTCCAGGCATCATAACATCTAATAAAATTAGATCCGGCTGATTGTTTTTTGCTTTCTCTATTGCTGTTGGTCCTTCATAAGCAGTAATAACTTCGAAACCAAAGTTCTCCAATCTATCTTGCAAAATAAACACATTGTCAGGCTGGTCATCAACAACTAATATTTTTTTCATAATTTATCCAAAGTTTCTGAGACTGTATTTATTAAAATACCTGAATTTAATGGTTTCGTAACAATTCCATTAAATCCATTTTTATTTATAATTTCTTTATTCTCAAGCATTGCGTGTGCTGTTAGTGCTATAACTGATAACTCTTTAAATTTAGGTAAAAGTCTAATACGCTTAATTGTTTCAAACCCGTCCATCACCGGCATCATTATATCTAATAAAATTAAATCAGGTGTGTAGTGTGTTAACTGATTCAAACACTCCAACCCGTTATTAGCAAACTTTGTTGTATATCCTTCACCTTTTATTATTTCGCCAACAGTAAAAAGCGTATCCTCATCGTCATCAACAATCATAATTTTATAATCTTTTTTAGACTTAACACTTACACTTTGTTCAACTATAGGCTCTTCGTTAAATAAATTCGCCTTTATTTCCTGATTGTAATCTAACTTTAATCTGTTTTTTATAACTCTTAAAATATCATGCGAAACCCAGTTAGAGCCTGCTACAATCGAACTAATAGCAGCTTCTATGTTTTTTATCTGATCATCACTTTCAATATTGGTGTTAACTATTATAGGAATATTTTTTGTCTCCGCAATATTTTTAATATTGTGCAAACCTGCAACAGCCTCCTTTTCTCCCAAAACAAGATCACTTAAAATTAAATCGGGCTTAATAGACTTAACTAAATCCAGATCAACCTCATCATAAACATTAAGTGTAATTGAATTATCGTGAAGTAAAATATCTTCGCGTAATGTTTGAATTTCTTTTGTGTACCTTGAGAACAAAAGTACCGAGGTTATTTTTTTTCCTAAAAATCTTTCAGCTTTATTTTTATTGAACAAGAATTCTTCTTTGGCAAAAAGATTCTTCGAATAGTCAAATATATCTAATGCATATGATGCCCGGGTTCCTAAATACGTATATATAATTACCGAATTGTTATATTTTTTATCGTTTCTCAAATTCAGTCCAAACTTCATGGAAGAAACAAAATCCTCCGCTAAATCAATTATAACAACACTATATTCATCAAGGTTGTAAGAAACACCGCTAACATTGCCTGAACTCATATTGTTAATTTCATATTTAGGCAGATATTCCTGAATCATGGAACCAAGTTCAGTATTATTATAAACCAATATTAAATTACTTTTATAACTTCTCTTTAATCCGTGCATGGTGCTTTTTTTCTTTTCAATAATCGCGTTAGTAAAAGTGCAATAAAAAGTTGTGCCCTGTTTGTTGCTTTCAAACGAAATCGATCCATTTAGCAGATCGCAATATTTACGGCATATAGCTAATCCTAATCCGGCTCCCCCATATTTTTTTGCGTTGCCGGCATCAGCCTGTTCAAACTCTTCAAAAATATTTTCGTTAAACTCTTCCGGAACACCTATACCGGAATCCTCCACTTTTATTATCAAATCGTTTTTAACACTATCAACATTAAGTTTAACAAACCCTTCTGATGTAAATTTAATAGCGTTGCTTAATAAATTGATCGCGATCTGTTCAAGTTTTTCCTGGTCAGATTCAACTATAAATTCATAATTTTCAAATCCGCTGATCTCAAAAGACAATTTTTTTTGATCGGCAAGAGGTTTTATAACATTCTCTACATCAACAATTAAAGCCGCTAAATTAAATTTCTGAATATTTAAAACTGATTTTTCAGATTCCAGTTTTGAGAACTCTAATATATTATTGATCAGTGATAGAAGGCGTTTCCCGTTTCTAAGTACTATAGCAAGTTTCTCTTTAACATTTTCCTTAATATCAGTTTCTTTAAGTGATAATTCAGTTAAACCCAGAATTGAGTTCAATGGTGTTTTTAATTCATGAGACATGTTGGCAAGAAACTGAGATTTAGCTTTTGTAAGATCAACCGCTTTGTTTTTTTCTTTATCTAGTTCATCAGCTTTTATTGTTAATTCATTACTGAGAGTTTTTAATTTTTCATTTTGATTTTGATAATTATCATTCAGCTCCTGCAATTCATGAACAAGATTTTCTAACTGTCCAAAGGCACTTGCGTTCGTTAGCCCGATTGCTAACTGCTCTCTAATACTTAATAAATATTCTTTAGTTTCTGCCGGAATATTTTTTTCGGAAAGAAGTTCAATTATAGCGACTGTTTTTTTATTGTAAATAATTGGAACTAGCAATACACTTTTAATACTTATGTTTAACAGACCCATTTTCATTACCGGAAAATTATCGGTGAATTGTTTTTCAAACAACTTCTTTTTAACTATAAGCTGATTTAATATTTCTTTGCTGTGATTACCCGCATGAGTTTCAGATTCAATTCCAAACGTAGCTAAAGTTTTTAGTCTTGTATCTTCAACCAAATATAGAACGCCAAACGATGAGTTTGTTGAGTTTATAATTTTTTCTAAACTAGTTTCGCTAACTTTTTTTAGCCCGGGATTCTGATTTATTAATGATATAAAGGATGAATACTCATGCTCCCTGATTTCTCTTTTTTCTAATTCATCCAGCATATCGTTATAAATCGCACCCAGTTTTCCTAATTCGGTTGTTGAAACAATTGGAACCCGGTGTTTTAAATCGCCTTTACTTGTCTCCTCAACGCCTTCTATAAGTACTCTAATTTGTTCACGCAGCTTAGAAGTAAATAACAATACCAGAATAAGGGAAAGTGAAATTCCGGCAAATGTAAATGTGATTACAAAACCAAACATCCTGTTGCTAAAATCTTTTAGTGTTGCGGATTTATTAAAAACAACAAATTGAATGTCGTCTCTAATTATTGATAAAGATGATGTAGGAATTAAAGATGCCATTAAATCTTCATTTTGCAGCGCAATACTTTCTATTGCTCCCTTAAAATTCTGATTTAACCTGGCATGAACGCTCTGTAATTTCCCAAGATGAATTGCGTTAGCATTATTATGTGATTGTGCTATTACGTCATTATTACGCAAAACTATAACTTCGGCGTTAATTTTTTCTGAAATCCTATTCAGGTATTCTTCATTTATTACACTTCCATAATACACCGACTGATTATCTGAAAGTATTTTGTATTGTATTAAATATGACGGGTTTTTATCAATAAACGATTTAATAGTTTTGTCAATTGGGTTTACATTCTGTTGTAAATCCGCCGGTTCTTTAACAACCTTTATTATCTTTGTCTTTTCAACAATAAAAATGAAATCGGGAGGGATGCTGTTTATTTCTGATAAGGAATGGAGTGTATTTGTAAAAAGGACTTTGTCTATTTCATAATCATTTTCAAATAATCTGCTGTGAAATGAAAAGACAAAATCCTTTTTTGAGTTTTGAAGATTAGTAACCTGCTGACTTTTTAATATTTCAATAGTAAACGAATAATAAATTATGCCGGATGAGACCGACATTAAAACTACAACAAAAAATATTATTGATAAAAGTCTGGCATTAATCTTCATATTTCTCAGTATTTAGAACTTTGCTAATTGTAATAATCAACTCATCAAGATCATAAGGTTTACTTATGAAATCTGTTGCGCCTAAACGAGCCGAATCAATAGCGCTTTTTACATCTGCGTAAGCAGTAAGAACAATAACTTTAATTTCAATATTTTTTTCTTTCATGGTACGCAAAACATAAAACCCATCTTTTTCGGGCATCTTTAAGTCAAGCAAAATTAGATCAACTTTTTTTCCACCCTCTATGTACTCAATGGCTGCTTCGGCACCAGTAACAAAATTTGAGTTATAACCAACCTCATTCAATTCTTCCGATAAAACTGTACATAGATTAATATCATCATCTACTATAAGAATTGATTCCATTTCCATTTAATCCTCATTATCCTGGTTTTTTATACTATACTTCTTAATATTTTCTTCATTAAATTCATGCTGCTTCTGGATTAATAATTCTTCTTTTTTATTAGCAATTCTTTCCTTTATCGAAGGAATAATTTCTGCTTTTATTAATATAACAACTTCTCTCTTAAGAATGTTAACAGATTCATATCCAAATAAATATTTTAATCCGAATACCCACCAGGGTAAATCTTTTAATAGTGGAACTCCGCGTGTTTCGCTTGATTCTTCAGTTAAGTATAATCCGCCAATAACAGTTTCTTCACCATTAAGCATTAATACTTCACTCTGTGCTTTTGTTTTATTAATCTGTGTACTAATGGCGCCGGGTTGTCCTGAACTTCTTTCAACATCCAGATTTAAGAATACATAATCAATTTCATCTTCATTAAAAACCCGTGGTGTAACTTTAACAATTGTACCAGTTGAAATAAATTTATCGGTAATATTGCCCGAAAAATCCTGTTGTTTTATTGATATATCTGTACCAATCTGAATAAATCCCTCTGATCCGTCTTTAACTGTAATAGACGGGTGAGCAATTATTTCACCAAAGTTATTATCTTCAAAAAACTTAATTGTAGCATTAGCTTCACCAGAAAATTCTCCCATTGTAAACTCGGATTGTGTATTAAGTTTAAACTCTGGTGATCTTTCCATCTGTTGGCTACCCGAAGCGGAAGATGATTGTTGCTCTTCGCTTAACTCCCCAAATGATAATAACTCACTTCCTATTTTTATTCCGTCGGTTGATAAAGACCAGTCCCAGTTAAATCCTCTTTCCCTAAGTTCCGAAACATTTAATTCAAAAAACACGGTTGAAATTCTCACTTCTCTTTCATTTATAGAAGCATATTCACCAGGTTTAAGATCTTTTCCGCCACCTGGCTCCAATTCCTTTTTATTCTGGACTATAATAGAAGTAGGTGAATGTGAATATTCTAAATTATTGTATTTCACAATTGTAGTAAGTGCTCTCATATAAGGCATTTTATCAATTGCAATTCCAATAGGATCAGTAAAATTAGCCGTTGAAAGAATTTTCTTGCCAGTAAGGTTTTCACTAACCTGACTTAATATCATTACCGCTTTATCGAAAGCAATTGTTTCTGAGAGGGTTACTAATTCTTCAGGATTTGAATAGCCCTTCAGCTGTTTCTCAATATGCTTCTGTCCATATACTGGCAGTGCAGTAAGAGCCATTAATAGTATTAAAACATATTTTTTCATTTTATTTTCTCTCTCAGTTTTTTTAATTCTGTTTTTTCTCTTCTTGCTGCTTGTCCAATAACAAAGCTGTTTTTTCAATTATACCGCCTTTATTAAGGATAAAATGCACTTCACTTTTTGTGAAATCAATTTGTGTAAGATAACCTAAATAAACTTCATCACCTTCCCACAATAAAAAAGTATTTCCGCTAGCATCCGAAATAAAGGCTCCGTCAGGCACAATTGCTAATAACTGCGCAGTTTGTACATCTAATAAATTATCCGTATTAGGAGGAATTTCATTTCTGATAAGCGGATAAAAGATATCATATAATCTGTTTGGAATTAATTTATTCTCTACAAATTCACTCGATGCAAAACTGTCGTTATCCGCTGAATATACAGTTGCTACCAAATCGAACTGAACTAAATAATGCGGTACTTTATCATTATCTACAGTAATAAAATTCTGCATACTTACTGATTCTATTTTCTTTAGTTCTTTACTCTGTTCAACAGCGTAAATAAGTTCATAAATATCATTAAAAGTTGCTGTCCCGCTTAATCTGTATCTGTAATATTCAAAATGTTCTGTAACCTGCTCATCCAGATATTCTATATTAACATACGAAATTTCATCAAACCTTCTGCTGACTTTATTAACAAAATTATAAAAATCAGATTGTTTAAGATTCATTGGAATATTAAATTTTCTAAGAGCCAGAACTGAATCTAATATAGTTGCTCTCTTTTTTAAGGAATCCAATTGACTCTGTAACGCAACAGGATCATATTCATTTTGCTTTAAAACCTTTAATTGTTCTTCCCTGTCAGCTATATCGCCACTCTGAAAAGCAAAAATATAAACCGTTCCTACTGTAACTATAATAATTAATATAATTACAAGAAATAATGTACTTCGTAATTTAAGGTCCATCTACCATCTCCGCTTTGTTGGCTAATGGAAATCTAAGAGAATAAGCAAATGTATTTTCTTCTCTCAAAGGCTCATACAAAATGTTTTTTAATAAAGATGAATTATTATAATCCGCAAATTGTGTTAATACCGGTCTCGACATTGAGTAACCTTCAATTTCAATCATCTCATCAGTTAATGCTAAAGATTTTATCCAGAAGTTTCTTCTTCTTTCAATAAAATTGGATGTTTTATAAACTAAATCTGTCCAAATCTCAGCTCCTTGTGAAACAGAATCAAGTATTGTCTGGGTTTTATCGAAGCCTGAAATTTTGCTGTCGTAATGAGAAATCTGATCAAGTTTAGCCTGATTTTCAACTTGAAGTCTTTCGAGTCTGTTTACTTCATTATTAAGATTTCTAAGTTCAAACGAGTTAGATTGTATTATATAAGTGAAAAAGAATGTAGCCAAAAATAATAATGGAAGCATCGCAATTGTATGCCAGCCAAATTGAAAGAATTTTTGATTTTCTTTTATATGGCGGGGAAGAATATTAACACCCTTGTACTCATCGTCCTGTTCGGCAAAATATTCTGTAGCAACTGAAATTGGAATAGAATAGGAAGATAAATTTCGGGTTATTTCATCTTGCAGGCCGGATGTTTCAATATTATCAAATTTTAATTCTGTAACATTGGCTTCCGGGAATGTTCCGTAAAAAGATAGTATTAGATTTTCTGAAGTATCTTCACCGCAAAGTATAACATTATCCAGTCTTGGAATTCCGCCATTCTCCATTTCTAAAAGAATCTTAGAAAAATATACATCATATGTATGAAGATTTTCAGTTCCAATGTCAAGAGAGGTACCAATGTGTTTAAAGTTTTGTCCTTCTAAGAAAATCAGCTTGCTATATTCACGTCCGGTATAGATTACAAGTGAATAATCTTCGGGAAAAAATTTGTTCGTTTTTGAGACATAATATCCAAGTGAGAGCTCTGCGCTTTTAATTGTGGATATTTTATAGAAGCGTTCATTCTGAACAGCGGCTAAAGCATTAACTGTGTTAACAGAGCTATTTTCACCTTCTAAAAATACTCCCAAAGTGCTATCATCAGTAAAATCGATGCAATCAATTGAATCAGGCGCAACAAGAATACCTTTGTGTTCTTTAATATCTGATATAATTGCAGAAATAAGTTTCTTTTTATCCTTTAATTTCTCACCGTTATAAATGTGATAATTAACAGCCGGTTCTGAAACAATTGGAATAAAAGAGGCTTTTTTAGGACTAAAAATAGAAATATGTGAGGCAACTTCATTAATATGAGCAGCACTTAAGCCAGCTTCGCCAGATTGACTTTCAACATTCTCGTCAAAAGAAAACTCATCGGAAACATCATCAAAAGCCAGGTCATCCAAAGTATCGAGGGAAGAATCCATTCCCTGAGCCTCATCACCATTAGATACTGATCCTGCAGAAAGTAGTTTTATTCCTTCCTTATCTTTGGTAAAGACTGCAACCTTAGTATCACTACCTTCAGTATAAAGACAAATTATTGGTTTCATGTTCTATAACGCTTTAAGTAGTTGTATCATCCTTGTTTTATTATTTGCATAGGCAACCGCATTATCCCGGTCAATTTTCCTTTGCTTGTATAACCTAAGCAAATCTTGTTCCATTGTATTCATGCCTTGTGGTGAACCCTGATTAATCATCATATAAATTTCACTTGTATTGTTGTTTTTGATAGCTGCCTTAACACTTGGTGTAGCTATTAAAACCTCCTTAGCTAAAATACGTTTGCCATCAACAGTAGGTACAAGTTTCTGAGAAATCACGGTAACTAAAACATCCGCAAGCCTGTTTCTTACACGGTCTTGTTCAATCGGATTAACCTCAGCAATAATTCTATCAATAGATTCGACCGCCGAAGAGGTATGAAGTGTAGAAAATACCTTATGACCGGTATCTGTTACCTCTAAAGCCGCCATAATTGTATCAGGATCTCTCATCTCACCAATCATTATTATATCGGGATCCTGTCTTAATGCCTGAGTTACACCATCTTTAAATGAAAGAACATCACGTCCAACTTCTCTATGTCTAATAATCGCGACATTAGATTTATGTACAAATTCAATTGGCGAAGCAATAATTACTATATGCGCCGGATCCATTGTATTATGATAACCAATAATAGAATCGAGCGTTGTTGATTTACCCGAACCAGTAATACCTGTAATTAGAGATAAACCAAACTTTATATAATTATGACTCATCATCCGTAATGCGTTAGGATGAAATTCCAAATTTTCTATTGGATAAATATTAGCTGCAATAGAACGCATATTAAGAGCCAGCGCATCTAAATCAAAATAGGAATCGGCTCTAAACCTTACATTCTTCTCTTCTTTATCATAAAAGAATCCGTAACTAAAATCTAAATTTCTAGTTTTAAGAAGATGTTTACACTGATATCTATTTAATAAACTAACAATTAAAACAGAAGCTTCGTCCAGAGTTAATTGAGGTAAATCTTCTACTTTTTCTTTTTTACCGAAGACTCTGAACCATATATAGCCGCCCGTACCGTATCCGCCAACTTCAATATCAGAAGCCTGTCTTTCTAACATTAAGCTTAGGATATAATTAAACAACTTATGTATAAATAGTTTTTGTTCTACAGAAATACGTTCATCAAAATGTTCAATGATATAAGTAACTCTTTCTGGTCCAATTACTGTTTGCGGAATTGTCCGAACAAAGCTAGTTAATATATTTTTTGCTTCATTAAGCATTCTTTGTCCAATTAGATATTAAATTTAATTTATTATCGGTTTAAATTCAAATATTTTTAGCTCAAACTACTCATCCATTGTACCGGATATTACTTCCTGAATCGATGTCAAACCAAGCTTTACCTTTTCAAGTCCCGATTCTCTAAGGTTATGTGAACCATCCGCCCTTGCCTGAGCCCTGATTTTCTCTTCATCAACTTCTATACCCGACCGGACAATTATCTCTCTAAGCTCTTTTGTAAAATATAAAGCTTCATGTATTGCCAAACGTCCTTTATATCCCGTATCGTTGCATTCTCTACAGCCAACTGCTTCGTATATTTCTTGTTTTTTCCATTCATCAACATCAAGACCTAAACTTTTCATATATACCGGGTCATGCTCAACAACCCGTTTTTTACAGGAAGGACATAGTCTTCTAATAAGTCTCTGTGCAACTATTATATTAATAGCATATGCAATTAAGAAAGGTTCAATACCCATTTTATATAAACGCGCAACCGCACTGGGAGCATCGTTAGTATGCAATGTAGAAAATGTTAAGTGACCTGTATTAGCCAGCTTAATAGCGGTTTCGGCAGTTTCCTTATCACGCATCTCACCTACAAGTACAATGTCAGGATCGTGTCTTAATATTGCGCGGATTGCCTGTTCAAAATTCATTTTGTGACCAATCTTTAACTGTCTAGCACCTTCAATAACATATTCAACAGGATCTTCCACTGTTAACACATTTACTTTTGGAGTAATTACCTGATATAACGCGGCAACAAGTGTTGTACTTTTACCGCTACCGGTTGGACCTGTTAAAATAACCATACCCTGCGGCTGATTTATTGATTTTTGAAATGCCTGATTTGCATAACCAACCAGCCCAAGTTTACTTAAATCTTTTATTACCTTTCTATCATCAAGAATACGAATAACAATACTTTCAAATTTATTTTTTAATTCGGTTCCAACCATTGGAAGTACAGAAACCCTGAATCTGATTATATGTTTATCAATTTCTCTCTGAATAAAACCATCCTGGGCGCGCTCTCTTTCAAATCTATCGAGACCTTTTGCACGGTCTTTTACAACCGCCATCATAGCTTCTGGCAATACATTATCCTGCGCGTGCCACAAAACCAATTTACCATCCTGCCTAAAATGAATTTCTGTAATATTTCCACTCTTTGGAATTACATGAATATCACTGACTCCTCTTCGGGTTCCTTCAACAAGAGCGGCTTCTACTAAATTTATTAATGCGCTTTTGTTAATTTCGGCATCAAGATCCTCTTCGCTAATACCGCCTTCATCGGCAACTTCCATATTAAATTCTTCAACTGAATCTTCCATCATTTGAAGAAATTCATTTTTCTGAGGATTTATCTTATCTATAAGCTTATCGAAATCCGCATGCTTTAAAAAGTTAATTTCAAATTTTTTTGCGTTTAGTGAGTAAGCTATTTTTGTTAGTTCTCTATCGGTAGGATCAACAGCCGCTAAAATCAATTTGTCTTTTATTCTTTCGTCATACTTAAAAGGTATAACTTTTCTTTCTATAAGATGTTTTTTTACCTGCTCTCCCTGACTTTCCATTAAATTTAAAATTTCAACAGTTCTTTGGTCTGTCAGTTCATCTATATTAATTACCAATTCCTTAAACGCGTATAATAACGCGACTTCCCTAAAAATAGTATCATGATCGAACTTAAATTCCTGGACAAGTATCTGCGCAAGATTTCTCTTAAGTTTAAACTGATCATTTTTCTTTTTTTCTAAGGCTTCTTGTAATATCTTTATATCGATTATGCCTTTTTTTAAAAGCAGGTAACCGATTTTATCCATCATTTCCAGCTGGCTTTCTAACATTTTTTTACCCTCTACATTCCTGGTTTAGGAGGACTTATTGTTGCTGTTTCTGCCGAAACAATTGTTAAGGCCGTCATAACAACCATAATAACCATAGCAATTACAACCTGAACCATTTCAATTATATTTTTCATTCTATACACAGTTTCACTTTCATAATAATTTGCTAATTGAAGAGCTGTGTTTTTAATTGTACCTGTCTCTTCTCCGGAGTGGAATCTTGAAATTGCCGTCTCTGTAAAAACTCCTGCTGCTTCAAAAGAATCTGTCAGACCTACACCTTTTTTTATCATTAAAGGAATAGCTACATCTTTAATCTGTTTTTCAAAGTAAGAATTACCACAGGCTTCAGCCGCAATTCTGATCGGTTCTATACTTTCAGCAGAGCCGGTGTATAAGGTATAAAATACACGGCAAAATACTTCTATTGTTGTTTTATGAACAAGACTGCCGATAATAGGAACTTTCATTAAATATTTATCAAAAATTAATTTGCCCTTTTCTGTTCTGATCCATTGAAAAAATACAATAGGCGGTACAAATATAATTAACGCTATAATAATCGGGTTATTTAAAAGAAGATCACTAAATTCTAAAGTCGCGGCTGTCATTGGCGGTAATTCAATATCAAATTTCTCGAAAAGTTTTGCTGTTTCCGGGAAAATATAACCTACATAAAATAAAACCGCTAAAAATAAAACAAAGAGTGTAATAAACGGAGTAATAAGAGCGCTTCTCATATCTTTACTAAACTGCATTTGTCTTTCCAGAAATTTAGCGGTTGCTTTATAAATTTCAGCCATATTACCGCTTTTTGCAGCAAGTCCTAACATATAAGCCGTAAATCTTCCAAAAACCGATTCGTATTTTAGAAATGTAACTTCACTATCCGCGCCTGATTTAAGATCGTTATTTATTTGTTTTAAAGTTTCGCGGAGTGTTTTATTTTCTAAGTCTGCTGTAAGAAGAGTCATTATCTCAGAATAGGGCAGTTTTTGATCAAGTAGTTCGGCACTTATTTTTACAAAAGAAACTATTTCCTGCTGCGGCGGTTTGGGGTTATATTCGAATAAAACTTTATTTACGGAAATTACTTCATAACCCATTTTTGTAAGTGCCCGTACAACTTCCTCTTTATTATATGCTTTCTGCTCACCTTTTGTGGGCTTTTCTGTACCTTTTCTTACTTTATATAAAAAAGTAGACTTACTCTCTATCTTTTCAATAGTTAAACTATGATTAGCGGCTAAATCCTTAACCTTTTTTTTGCCCTCGCGTAATGTAGCCGAACTAAGGTTACCACTAATAACTTTACCGTTTGGTTTTTTTGCAAAAAATCTAATTTCGACCATAATTTTTATTTTTTTGTGAATAAATCCCTAAAGTGTCTACAACTTATATTCCAAACTAAATGTAATGCTTATAATCGGAACAAACCATAATTAATTTAGTTTATTCAAATGATTTTTGTTAGCAATATACTTATTTAATTGGAAATGTGGAATTTTTTACTTGTTACATTGGAAGGATTTACTTAATAGAGTGTTATTTAAAATTAAAAAAACCAACAACCATTTTAAGGTTGTCGGCTCTGTACTAAAACTTATGCTGTTTTTTAGTCATTTACAGTTGTGCTTGTTACTGTAATATTATCTGGAGTTACAGTAACAACTACGGCAATATTAACACCGGCAGTTGCGTTTTTAGATGTACCAGTTGCAGTTAATGTTAAAGTCTGTGGAGCAGCTACTGGCACAACAGCAGCAGACATATTTGCAGTTTGTAACAATGATGGAGGAATAGCAAATGCAGTACTATTTGCAGCAGAACCATCAAATGTGTTTCCACCACCACCCATTGCAGCAGGTTTTCTATAATGTTGCTGTGCCATAGCACCAATTGTTTGTAAATCAGAAATTAATGCGTCATTGTTGGCAGATAAACTACTTGCTGTAAATACATTCATACCTACAACTACCGCGATTCCTACTATGATTACACCAAGAACGATTAATAATAATTGCTGTTGTCCCATTTTTTACTCCGTTATTTTTGTTATTAAAATGTTAAATATTGTTAAGTGTTTATTTTTATTTTAGTGAATAACTTCCGTTGTAAAACTTTCAGATGTAACAGTCATTTTAACTTCAATAAGATCATTGTCCTGAACTACTTCATTTCCTATGCCAGTTATTTCAACACTCTGGGCAGTAACAGCCGCTGTAAAAGTTCCGTCAGCATTTGTCTTTAAACTTGTCGGAATATCCCAACCTGTAAACTCGTTTCCGCCGCCACCCATAGCTTTCGGTATCTTGTGATATTTCTGAGCTTCACTTGCAAGATGTATAAGATCATTAATTACATTGTTTCTTTTATTCTCTATCGCGTTAGCCTTAAAGACGCTAATTCCAACTGTTATAGCTACACCGACAATTATAATGCCAAGTACGATCAATAAAAGTTGCTGCTGTCCCAAATTATCACCTTTTCATCTTTTTCGGTAAAATCTACATCTGTTTGTGTGTAGTAAAGACAAGTATGGTGCCAAATCAGACTTCACCGACATATTAGGTGGAAAATTAGTTAATTTTTTCAAAAGATGAAACATAAATCGTTTTATATCGGAAAGTATTACAAGTAACATTGTAAAAAACCGGTAATTTTGTGGGACAAGTGACTTATTTTGACACAATTCGGTTTTTATAATATTTTAGACATTTTAATAATTTATCAGTCGTGTAGTAAATGTTACAAGTAATTGCAGAGGTTTTTCGGTAGAAAAGTGTGAATAAGGGTGTTTTAATTAGAGGCAGGTTATCAAAGTGGTAAAAAACAAACCCAATTTCTTAAAGAAATTGGGTTTAGAAGCATCATAAATTTTATTTCTTTCTAATATGTAATTCTTTCAACTGTGTATCATCAACATTCGAAGGTGCTTCATCCATCAGCGACATTCCGCTGGAAGTTTTAGGGAAAGCAATTACTTCTCTAATAGAATCTTTTCCGGCAAATAACATAACCATTCTGTCAAATCCAAAAGCAACTCCTCCGTGAGGCGGTGCGCCATATTTGAAAGCACTCATTAAGAAGCCAAATTTTTCCTGAGCTTCTTCATCCGAAATACCTAAACATTCAAACATTTTTGCTTGTAATTTGGCATCATGAATTCTAATACTTCCGCCGGCTATTTCATTTCCGTTTAAGACTAAATCGTAAGCTCTTGCTTTAACTTTTCCCGGATCAGTTTCCATTAATGGAATATCTTCAACTCTTGGAGATGTAAACGGATGATGCATTGCATAATATCTTTGTGATTCATCATCCCATTCTAAGAGCGGGAAATCAGTTACCCAGAGAAGACTTGGTTTTGCGTCAGCTTTTATTAATTCCATTCTTCTTGCCATTTCTAATCTTAAGGAACCCATTATTCCTAAAGTTTTTATTCTTGGACCGGAAAGAATAAAAATTAAATCGCCTGGTTTTGCATCTAAACTATCTATTATACTCTGTTTTTCATCATCAGTTAAAAACTTGGCAATTGGAGCTTCTAATCCTTCTTCTTTAACTCTCATCCAGATTAAACCGCCTGCACCAAGTTTTTTAGCAAAATCAGTTAAGCCATCAAGCTGATTTCTTGTATAATCTGCACAACCTGGTGCAACCATTGCTGTTATAATTCCATCTTTTTCTATTACATCTTTAAAAACTCTAAATTCAGAAGTTTTTAAAGCTTCAGTTATTGTTTTCATTTCAAGATCAAATCTAAGATCAGGTTTATCACTTCCATATTTTTCCATTGCTTCATCAAACGGAATCCTTGGAATAGGGATTTGAAGATCGTATCCTTTTATTTCTTTGAATAACTTCTGCATCAAACCTTCAACTAAACTGAATATATTCTCCTGATCAATAAAAGACATCTCAACATCAATCTGGGTAAATTCTGGCTGTCTGTCGGCACGAAGATCTTCATCTCTAAAACATTTAACTATTTGGAAATATCTGTCATAACCGGAAACCATTAATAATTGTTTATATGTTTGCGGTGACTGAGGAAGCGCGTAGAATTTTCCTTTATGCATTCTGCTCGGCACTAAAAAATCGCGTGCGCCTTCCGGTGTACTTTTCATTAACACGGGAGTCTCTATTTCCATAAAATCATTTCTGTCAAAATACTCGCGTGTTATCTGCGCAACCTGATGCCTCATTTTAAGGTTTTGCTGCATTTCATTACGGCGTAAATCTATATATCTATATTTTAAACGAATATCTTCGCTTACATCAACACCGTCTTTAATTTGGAACGGCGGAGTTTCTGCTTCATTTAAAATGATAATTTCATCAACCATTACATCAACAAATCCGGTCGGAAGGCTTTCGTTCTCAGTTCCTTCCGGTCTTTTTCTAACTTTACCGGTAATAGAAACTACAAATTCACCTCTAAGATCTTTTCCATTATTGTGGGCTTCAGGATTATATGTTGGTTCAAAAACTACTTGAGTAATTCCATATCTATCACGGAGGTCAATAAATATAACTCCTCCAAGATCACGTCTTGTATCAACCCATCCGTTTAATACTACGGTTTCGCCAATATTTTCTTCTCTTAGCTGACCACAGGTATGAGTTCTTGTTTTGAAATTCATAAAACTTATATCTCCCACATTCTAAAAAATTTAAGTCTCAAAAATACGCATTTACCACCCATTTAACAAATTTTATTATTTTTGAATTATTGTTTATTTAACTAACTTACCGTTCTTTAACATAGTTTTTTAATGATACAAATATTTTAACCTTAATTATTAAGAAGAATATGAAGCTTATAATTGACGAAAACCTGGCATACGGCGAAGAAGCTTTTAGTAAAATCGGCAATATTACTAAAAGTCACGGACGCAAAATTACAAATGATCTGCTAATGGACAGTGATGCACTGATAGTCAGATCAATTACAAAAGTGAATGAAGATTTGCTTAGAAATACCAAAGTGAAATTTGTTGGAACCGCGACTATTGGAACAGATCATCTTGATAAAAACTATTTGGACGAAAAAAATATTCATTATACTTCCGCGGCAGGCTGTAATGCATGGGCTGTTACTGAATATGTGTTTTCGGCATTGTTTCATTTAGCCAAGGAAATTAATTTTAACCTAACCGATAAATCAATTGGAATTATTGGGCATGGCAACATTGGATCCAAAATAGTAAAGTTTGCAGAAGCTCTTGGAATGAAAACTATTATAAACGATCCGCCATTACAAAGAAAAACCGGAAATTCAATTTACAAATCACTTGATGAAGCTTTAACTGCAGACATTATAACTCTACACGTTCCTCTTAATAAAACCGGTATTGATAAAACTGTTCATTTAATTGATGAAAAGAGGCTCAACTCTCTAAAGGAAAGAACTATTTTAATTAATTCCTGCCGAGGTCCGGTTGTAGATAATATTGCAATGGTAAATCGTTTAAAAGAAAACAACAATATATACACGGTTTTTGATGTATGGGAAGAAGAACCGAGTTTAAGTTTAGAATTACTAAACCTTGTGAATATTGCTACTCCTCATATTGCCGGTTATTCATGGGAAGGGAAAGTGAACGGAACATGGATTGTTCATGATAAACTTTGTGAATTTCTAAATATAAAACCGGAATGGAAACCTAATATGCCTGAGGTTGACGATAATGTAATTCACTTTTCGGGAAAAAATAGTATTGAAGAAAATTTCTATAATCTGTTTAATAAAGTTTATCCGATATTTGAGGATAACGGACGACTTAAAAAGGCTCTTGAGTTAAGCTCTAATAAAGTTGGAAACTACTTTGACAGTTTGCGAAAAGATTATCCGTTCCGAAGAGAGTTGTTAAACTATAAAATTGAACTAGATGAAAAGCTGTCCCGACTAATAAAAGTTCTTGAAACTTTTAGACTAATAGTAAATTTGAAAAACTAAAGCTTTGGGATTTTAAAACCCGGAGCTTTTATCTACTACGAAACCTTCTCTCATTTTGACTGTATTAAATAAACTCATTTTTAAGTATCTTTATCATTCTAAAATTTAAAGCTAAATGAACATTTTAAAAAACATATTATTCATACTACTAATAACAGCAGCAACTGGAATTTGCCAGTCTAAATCGGGATTTCAGATTGCGCGTGTAAAATATTCCGGCGGCGGCGATTGGTACAACGATCCTTCGGCTGAAGTGAATTTACTAAAATATGTAAACGATAATACAAGCATAAAAGTAAATCCCAAATATGTTTATGTCGATATTTCGAGCAGCAAAATTTTCTCTTATCCGTTTCTGTTTATAACCGGTCATGGAAATATCGTCTTAAGTAACTCTGATGTAAAAAATCTTAGAGAGTATTTATTAAACGGCGGATTTCTTTATGTAGATGATGATTACAGTTTAGACAAAGCTTTTAGACGCGAAATTAAAAAAGTTTTTCCTGATAAAGAATTAGTTGAACTTCCTTTTAGTCACGGAATTTATCATTCCGTTTATAACTTTAATTCACTTCCGCCAAAAACACATGAACATGACAACAAACCTCCGCAGGGATTTGGAATATTTGTAGATAAACGGTTAGTGCTATATTACACCTACGAAAGTAATCCTAGCGATGGCTGGGCCGATCCGGACGTTCATAATGATCCAAAAGAAAAAAGAGAAGAAGCATTAAAATTTGGAACTAATATTATTGTCTGGGCTTTATCAAATTAATCAGTTAAAATTTGTAATACATGACTAACATAAAAAACTATATTGCCGAAATTGAAAAACGAATAAAAAAAGTTGAGCAGAAAGAATTTCTTTTTCATGCGGCTAAAGGATTATTGTTTTCAGTTTTTATTTCCGCAATAGTTCTATTCATATTTGTTTTAAGTCAGCTATTCGGAAATATATCTCCGACTGTTAGAACAATGCAATTTTACTTTTTTATCTCAAGTTCACTTTTAAGTGTTATAATACTTTTTCTTTTTCCATTTCTCAAAAGTCAGTTTCTAATTAATAAGCCAAAATACTTTTTTACATCAGAAAAAATCGGGAATAATTTTCCGCAAATAAAAGATGATCTTAAAAACAGCCTTCAATTACTGAATGAAAAGAACAAGGGTTATTCAGAGTCACTTATAAATGCTTCTTTTAAGATTGTTTATGAAAAATGTAAATCGCTGGATTTTCAATCAATCATCAGTTTCAAATTGCTGAAACCTCAGTTTTTTAGAACACTTGGATCTATAATTATTTTGGCAACTGTTTTAAGTGTTTTCACCGGATTGAATGACGCTTTATATAAACTAATAAATTATGATAAGGAATTTAAAGTCCCGGCAAAATTTACATTCACAGTTGAACCGGGAAATAGAACGATTACTAAAGGCGATTTTGTTGACATACGTATTAAAACTATTGGAGAAGCTCCTTCTGGGATAACTCTGAATATTAAAAATGTTGATGAAACTGATTTTGCTTTAAGTGAATTAGTAAAGGACTCATCCGGAATTTTTCATCACAGAATAAATAATGTTAATAGTTCATTTAAGTATTTTGCCGCGGCAGAAAACATTTCATCCGATGTGTTTGAAATCAGTGTTATAAACAGACCAATTATAAGTTCGTTTGAGTTGAGGGTTATTCCTCCGGCTTATTCGGGACTTTCGCCAGTCGTTCAAAAAGATAACGGAAATTTTTCCGCGTTAAAAGGCAGTAGTGTTAAAGTAGGCTTAAACTCTACTAAAAAACTTAGTCGGGCAGAAATCCTCTTTAATAACCGGACAGATATAACAATGGATTTTTCTGGAAATGAAGCTTCTGTAAAATTAAGTGTGTACAAAGATCTTTCTTATAGCTTTAATATTGCTGATACACTTGGAAACGGAAACTCAAATCCTATAACTTATAACATCTCAATTTTTGAAGATGATAATCCAGCGATAGTAATGCTTGTTCCCGACGAGGATACGAAGCTTAAAAACAACGATAAACAGCCGCTTGTTGTTAAGATTAGTGATGATTACGGATTCACTAAATTAAAACTAAGTTACAGACTTTCGGAATCGCAGTATGAAACCCCACAAACTGAATTCACGAACGTTGAAATTCCTTTCAACAAAAAAATAAAGGAAAATGATATTTACTACACTTGGGATTTGGTTCCATTAACATTAGCAACAAACGATGTTGTTTCCTATTATTTAGAAGTTTTTGATAATGATTTTGTAAGCGGACCAAAATCAGCAAAGACACCGGTATTTAAGATCAGTGTTCCTTCGCTTGATGAATTGTTTGCCGAAGCTGATGAAACTCAGGAAGTAGTTAAAGATGATTTGTTCGAAACTTTAAAAGAAGCTCAGGAATTAAAAGACGAATTTGATAAAATAAGCAATGAGTTAAAAAAGGATTCAAAAGAAATTGACTGGCAGGAAAAAGAGAATATTGAAAACGCGCTTGAAAAATTTGAACAGCTTCAGGATAAAATTGATGATGTAAGTAAAAAAATGTCTGATATGCAAAAAGAACTTCAGGACAACAATCTCCTTTCGAAAGAAACCATGGAAAAGTATATGGAACTTCAAAAATTATTTGAAGAAATGAAAGGAAATGATATGCTTGATGCCATGAAAAAAATGCAGGACATGTTAAAAGATATGAAGCGGGATGATGTAAAAGCTTCTTTTGAGGATCTTAAAAAAAACGAAGATGCGTTTGAGAAAAGTATTGAGCGGACTTTGAATTTAATGAAGAGAATTCAGGTTGAACAGAAAACGGATGAAATAAATAAACGAATTGAGGACTTAAAAGAATCGCAGGAAAACTTAAGGGAAGAAACTGAAAAAAGTGATCTGGCAAATAAAGAAACAAAAGAGAAATTACAAAATCAGCAAAAGGAAATTTCTGATAAAGTTGAAAATCTGAAAGAAGAAATGAGCGATCTTGAAAAGAAAATGTCTGAAATGAAAGATATGCCGCAGGATCAGATGGAAAAGATGAATCAGGAAATGGAGAATCAGAAGAATGAAGAACTTTCTAAAAAAGCGATTGAAGAAATGCAGCAGATGCAAAAAGCCCAGGCAATGCAGCAGATGAATAAAATTGAAGAGAACATGCAGCAAATGCAGGAAAGTATGGATGCAATGCAGAATTCTATGGATCAGCAAAATGCCCTTAAAACCTATTCAGATATGATGAAGATTACAAATAGCCTTTTACAGCTTTCTAAAGAACAGGAAAAACTAAATGATGAAACCGATAAACTTTCTTCTAATTCTCCACAACTGCAGGATAAAGCCAGAAAGCAAAGTGATATAAAAAACGATCTTGGAAAAACAATTTCGCAAATGTCTGAGCTTGCGCAAAAGTCATTTACAATTTCACCGGAAATGGGAAAAGCATTGGGTAAATCGAGACAGGAAATGGATAAAGCAATTTCCGGGATGCAGAATCAGCCAGGCCAAAAAAGTTCTTTCAGTAAAAGCATGAATCTTTCCATGAGTGGAATTAATGAGGCAGCTGTTATGATGAAAAACGCTATGGATCAAATTATGAACGGAGGCGGACAGGGGCAGGGTTCGGGCGGAATGATGTCGCTTATGCAGCAGTTACAAAACTTTAGCAAGCAGCAAATGGCATTAAACCAAATGACACAGGCATTACAGCAGGGCGGTAAACAGCAGGATCAGTTGCAAAGGCTATCCGAACAGCAGGAATTATTAAGAAAATCGCTTGAGCAGTTGAATAAAGAATCTAAAGAAAGCGGACAATCAAAAAAACTTGCCGGAAATTTAGACAAAGTTTTAGACGATATGATGGAAGTTGTTTCCGGTCTGCGAACTGAAAAGCTGAATGATGATCTTGTTCAGACACAGGAAAGAATTTTGAATAAGCTTCTTGATGCCCAGCGATCAATTAATGAACGTGATTTTGAAAAGGACAGAAAATCATTTGCCGGCAAAAATATTTTTAGAGAATCGCCTCCGGAGGTTTTGTTTAAAACTGAAGAAGGCAGAAATAAACTTCGCGATGAATTAATGAAAGCAATTAAAGAAGGTTATCTAAAAGATTATGAAGAGCTTATCAGAAATTATTTTGATGTTTTAGAGAAAAGTAAGGAGAAAATAAGTAATTAATTTTTATGGAATACACACATATATTCTTCTAAATATCTCAATTTTCTGAAACATCTTATCATTGCAAAACTGTAAAATAATTTCACCTCATATGTTTCATTCCGTTTTTTACTTCATTGGATGCTCTCTCAAAAACTTCTTCAAACGTACCCATTCCGTCAATTTTAACAACTCCATGCAGCTGTTCATATTTTTCAATTACCTGCATTGTCTTAACTTCATGCTCCTGAAGTCTCTTAACAATTTTTGAAGTACTAGAATCGTAAGGCATGCGTTTATCAGTTTTACTTCTTGCATCAAGCCTGTTTATAAGTTCGAGTGTAGGAACTTCAAACTCAATTAACTGTGAAATTTTGGTTCCATGTTTTTTCAAAAGACCGTCCAATATATATGATTGCACAAGTGTTCTCGGAAAACCTTTGAAGATAAATCCTTTTACTCTTTTTGAGTTTTCAAGTTTTTTCTCGATCAATTGAACAACAATTTCATCTGGTACTAATTGCCCATTTTCGTAAAGTTCTAATATTTTCTTTCCTACTTCTGTTTTTTGTTCAATCTCTTCTTCAAGCATTCTGCCTGTTGCAACATATTCTAAGCCATATTTTTCAGCTAGAGCTTTACCCTGAGAGCCGCGTCCACATCCCGGATAACCGAAAAGAACTACATTATAGAGCGATTTACTTAGTTCGTTCTGTACTATTTGAATAATTTTATTAGTTACATTATCTATTGAATCAAGACCTCCAATTTCAAAATAAATACCTCTGTCTTTGTAAAACTCTATTACAGGTCGTGTTTTTTCGTGATATTCAACAAGACGCTTTCTTATAACGGTTTCATTATCGTCTGAACGACCTGATGTTTTTCCTCTATTTAAAAGTCGGGATACAGATTCTTCTTCATCAACATTAATACTAATTAGGCAATTTAAAGAAGTGTTCAATTTTATCATCAAACCTTCCAAAATATATGCCTGAACATATGTTCTTGGAAAACCATCAAATAAAAATCCGTTTGCATCGGGATTATCAGTAATCGTTTTTTCTATTATCTGAACAATTATTTCATCCGAAACCAATCCGCCGGAAGCAATTATATTTTGTGCTTCCAATCCTAGTTTGGTTTTTCCGGCAATTTCTTTTCTTAACAAATCACCAGTTGAAATGTAAAATAGGTTGAATTTTTTCAGAAGAAATTCTGACTGAGTTCCTTTCCCGGCTCCCGGAGGTCCGAACAATGCAATATTTAACATAAGCCTGCTTAATTTTAGTGAAGGAGAATTAGTTGTTTATGCTTGTTTCACACAATATTAGTCCACTTTTTTTTGAAACAGCTAATATTTTACAAATATAACATTTTATTGATAAAAATTATTCACTAGCTTAATTAATACCTCCCGGCAATCTCAGTTCCGCAGTAAATACATTTGTCATTTTCAATAAAACACTCTAAAACAGAATGCCAGGTTCTGGTTATTAAACTTTTATTACAACTTGGGCAATAAGTTGTTTGAGCCTTTGGATTATGCACATTTCCGACATAACAGTAATTAAGTCCCGTTTTTATTGCAATATCTCTCGCCATATCCAAAGTACGTCCCGGAGTTTGTTCTTTGTTAACTAATTTATAATCAGGATGAAATGCCGTAAAATGAATTGGAACATCAGAGCCCAGGTTATTATAAACCCATTTGCATAAGTTTGTTATTTCTTCAGGCGAATCGTTTTCACCGGGAATAAGCAGAGTAGTTATTTCCAGCCAAATATTGGTTTTATTCTTAATCCACACAAGTGTATCTAACACATTTTCTATTTTTGATAATGTGAGCTTTTTATAAAACCCGGAACTAAAGGCTTTCAGATCTACATTGGCTGCATCAATATATTGGTAAACTTCTTCTCTGGCTTCTTCCGTAATATATCCGTTTGTAACAAGTACGGTTTTAATTCCTTCTCTGCGAGCAAGTTTTGAAACATCAATTACAAATTCTCCAAACACAATTGGATCATTGTATGTAAACGCAATTGACGGTGTCTTATGTTTTTTAGCTATTTTAACAACGTCTTCAGCCGTTGCGTGAAGCGAATAACTGTTGTCTGATTTTGATTTACTTATCGACCAATTCTGGCAAAACTTACATCCAAGATTACAACCTGCTGTTCCAAAACTTAAAATGGATGTACCCGGGTAAAAGTGATTTAACGGTTTCTTTTCGATTGGATCCACCGCAAATCCGGTTGGTCTTCCGTATGACAGACTAACCAATTTACCATCAACATTTTTTCTAACATAACAGAATCCATTCTGTCCTTCCCCTAATTTACAATACCTGGGACACAGTGTACAAAGAATTCTATTATTCTCAATTGGTTTCCACCATTTTGCAATTATTAAATCAGATGTGTTCATGTATAATGGATGTTGTTTAAGATTGGAATTAAAATAAGAAGTATTTTAAAGAGATACAATGTGTTTAAAAAAGGAATGCCGGAACAAAGTCCGGCATAATAAAAGCCTAAATATATTTTTTACTTAAGAGGAAATTTTAATCCTGCTCTTAATAATAATTGATTCGCATCGCTAATCATTCCGTATTGTGCAGATAAATCCAAAATCATGTTACCAACTTTAGCTTCGTAACCACCACCAATGTTTAAACCAAATTCAGAAGTTGATGATGAACTTGAACCTCCACCAACAGTAATTCCCATATAAGTTTCTGACGGCACATCCATATCAAAAGAAAACATATGAATTCCTAATTGACCAATTCCATAAAATCCATTGTTAAAATAGTATTTAACACCAGCCATAATTGGAATTTGAGAATATGAGTACGAAATATTAAATAATTCTTCTTCACCATAAGTGATATAGCCAATGTCAGCAACGATAGACATTTGTTTATTAAGAGCATACTCACCTCGTACAGTAGCGCCAAAACCCATTCCGGCTTCGTCACCAAAGTCTCCCATAGGCATTGCAACAACTATACCGCCACCAACAGCCATTTGTCCAGATTGAGCATTTACAGCAACAGTTACACACAACAACAATACAACAGTAAACAATACTTTTTTCATAGTCTGTTCCCTCAACTTATTTTTTTGATTAATTATTTTAATGACCTATGAAAATAAAAATTTTATCAGTATAAAACAAACATGAGGTATAAAAAAATTGTTAAATTATTTAATTGCCAGCCAATACCGGAAAGTCCAATTTGTCAATTTCTATCATTTCTATCTCGACTTTAATTACACCTTCCTCAACCATACCAAGATATAAAGCGGTTCCTCTTGATAGATCGATGTTTCTGCCATCTATATAAGGGCCGCGGTCATTAATTCTCACTAAAATTGATTTACTGTTTTCCGGATTTGTAACCCGCAGGATAGTTCCAAACGGTAAAGATTTATGAGCGGCTGTAAAAGCCATCTGATTGTAAATTTCCCCATTCGCGGTTAATTTACCATGGAACTTTGGTCCATACCAAGAAGCAACCATAGGCGCCTGCTCTACAAATCTTATTTTTGGAGAGACAACTGTGTCAATAGTTTCCTGAACAATAGTTTCTATTTCATTGTCATAAATAAACGTCTCAGCCTTAACGGCAAAAACCGCTACTAAAACTACTGCTGTTAACGATACACATATTTTTATATAATTTTTCAAAGTAACCTTCTAAATATTATTGTTTTGATTTGAATAAAATGAATAGGTAATGCGATTAGTAATTTTGGATTACTATATTTTGATATTACGGTTTGGCTGACCGGATGCGTTTTTTGTGTTTTCAGCCTGAATACGAATTCTTTGAGTAGAATTTAAGCGGTGATTAAATACTCTTACTTTTTTTAATGATTGTTTCCTATTTACATAATCTGTTGCTATTATTGTAAATGGAATTAGTAAGATTAATATGTAGAGTAGATTGTTTATCATCTTGTGGAATCAAAAAGCTTAACATCAAAACAAGCTTTATTTATTCCTAATTTCTTTATTGTGAAAAATTCAATCCATAATATACGAACATTTCAAATTAAATGCGTGATTTAAATCATAACTGTTGAACTTAGTAAATTAAAACTGATTATGCTCTTAAAACGATTTTTATACTTTCTATGTTTTTATTTTTTCAGTACAAGTACATTTGGGCAAACCGATTCAATTAAAACTTATAACTTAAATGAGATAACAGTTAAAAGCGGTATTGTTCTGGAGCCCAAATTAATTACCGAAATCAATCTTAAAGAAATTGAATATTCGGATGCCGCAAGTATAAGTGACCTTGCCCGTTTTATTCCTTCTTTAAAGCTTCAGACAAACTCACGCGGGGAAAGTCTGTTTTACATGCGCGGTTCCAACGAAAGACAGCTTGCACTTTTTTTTGACGGAGTTCCGCTTAATATTCCATGGGATAACAGAATTGACCTTAGTATGGTTCCAACATCTGCTATTGGTGAGTTAACAATTAGTAAAGGAATTCCTTCAGTTATATATGGCGCAAATACGTTAGCCGGAGTTATAAGTATTGATCCGGCGGCGTTTAATGGAAAGGACAGAAAAAAAGCTCTTATACAAATAGGTGAAAACAATTCGCAAAAATACTCGGCTTTTTGGATTGGCGGTAATGAAAAATTTTCGCATCTCACAACTTTTTCATATAAAACTGTAGATGAATACAATTTGCCTGATGATTATGAACACAAGTTAAACAAAACGAATCAACGTCTTAATAGTTATAATTCCAACTTTAACTTTTTCAGCAAATTTAATTATAAAATAAACAACCTTTCAAAAATAGGATTATCACTTTCTTATATCGATTCCGAAAAAGGTGTTCCTCCAGAAATGGATGTCGCAAAACCAAGATACTGGCAATATCCGGTCTGGCAAAAATTTACTTCAACAATAAACGGTGAACATAAGTTTGGAATTAACTTAAACAGTTTGCTGGTATATTCCCTTTCATTTACAAAATTTAAAATGCGGATTGATCAGTTTAATGATATTACTTATTCAAATATTAGCGAAGTTGAAAAAGATGATGACAACACAATAACCGGAAGAGTTATTTATACAAAGTTAATTGGTTCAAGTTCAATCTGGAAATTCGCGTTTAATGGTTATTCAACCGGGCATGAGGAAACCATTATTGATAACACAACAAATGATGAAGCATTTTCGGAGTATAGACAGAATGTGTTTAGCTTTGGGACTGAATATGAGTTTATTAATGATAAGTTCACATCAATTCTTGGTGTTGGACTCGATGGTGTAAATACTCCTAAGGTTGGCGATAATCCCGATAAAGATAGCGAATTCGATTATAGCTTAAATTATTCGTTTATATATTCATTAAATCCGGCATTATCGCTGCAATTAAATTTAGGAAGGAAAACAAGATTTCCATCATTGCGTGAGGCTTATTCTGAAGCATTAGGAAAGTTTAAGATTAATCCGGATCTTGCTCCCGAAGTTTCTTACACAATAGAAACCAGTCTTAATCGTGTTTTTGATAAAGGCACTACAAATTTTAATCTGTTCCTTATTTATTTAAATGACGGTATTGTAAAAGAAACTTTGGAAGATGGAAGAAAAATAAGAGTTAACAAAGAAAACATTCGTTCGTATGGAGCTGAAATTTCTTCACAATATTCAATTAAAAAAGACCTTTCAATCAGTTTTAATTTAACATACTTAAATTCGTTTTCAAAAAATGAATTTGGTGAATATAAAGATACTCTGGAATACAAGCCGCAATTTATGGGCGCAATTAATTTCAACTACATTATGTTCAAAAATTTTAATGTTCTGTTTGAAGCAAATTATGTTGGGAGAGAATATTCCGATCAGGGTGTTTTCAAAAAAATGTCGGATTATTTTTTAGTCAACACAAGATTTACTTATTTCTTTGATCTCTTTAATGTTAAACTAGAATCTTATATACGGGTTAATAATTTATTTGATAAGCTTTATTTCACGCAATGGAGTCTGCCCGAAGCAGGCAGACAATTTTGGGCAGGATTTTCCGCAGAATTTTAAGAATCTTTCTCTTTCGAATCTATTGAATCTACATCAAATTCTGAAAGACCTAAACAGTCAAACAGTTTAGAATGTCCTTCCTTTGATAATTTGGCGTTGTATTCTTTATAAAGACCGATAGTTCCATTTACAGAACTGAAATAATTTTGGCAGCCGTCGCAATTATCAAGATGTTCTTTTATAGCTTTACATCTAGGTGAGTCCATATCCTCGCCAAGATTGTCGCAAATATGGCTCATCACATCTTTACATGAAACCTTAGTTTGATTCATAACTTAACTTCCCGCTTATTTCATTTCTTAAAAATGCTCTTGCTCTGTGTAACCTCGATTTTACCGCTGCTATCGAAAGATCAGTAATTTTTCCTGTTTCTTCAGTCGATAAACCTTCAACATCCCGAAGTAAAAAAACTACTCTGTAGTCTGGCGGAAGATTTTTTATTGCATCATCCAGAACTTCTTTCAATTCATTATTTTCAGTTACATTTGCCGGAGTATATTTCCACTCAACAAGCTTTGTTTCCTTTATTAAATTATCGTCATCATCAATTGATGTATATTCTCTTCGCTTATTAGATCTTGCCAGCATAAGACAATTATTAGAAACAACAGTGTAAAGCCAGGTTGAAAGTTTCGATTTTCCGCTGAATTGTTTCAGATTTTTAACCATTCGCAAAAAGGTTTCCTGCATTGTATTCTCAGCACGTTCTTTATCTCTGCATATTTTAAATGCAAAATTGTAAACAGTCTGTTCATACATCTTAACTAATTCAGCAAGAGATTTTCTATCTCCGTTTTGAGCTTTTTCTATTAATTCGTTTTCGTTCATGTTATATGATGCTGCTCTTTATTTCTGGTTTCACAATTAATTTTCTATAAATGAATTTTTATTTCCTCTGGAATTTCCGGCATTGCTCCGTTTTGTGTACAAACATAAGATGCTATATCCACAGCTAATCCGTGAATTTCTTTAAGCTCAAGATTGTTTAACAAACCCATTACTAATGCCGCTGAAAAAGCATCGCCTGCTCCAACTGTATCTACAACATCAACTTTAGGAGATCCCATAACCGACTCTTCTTTTGCGGTAATAAGCCGGCTCCCTTTTTTGCCTTTTGTATAAGCTATTAAATTAAGACTGAATTTTTCCAGAAGGTACTTTAAAACTTTATCCTCATCAGATTCAAAACCCAAATATTTTGCAACAATAGGTAATTCATCTTCGTTTAGTTTTAAAACATCAGCATATAAGAGCATATCTTCAATAATAATTTTATTGTAATACTGTTCTCTTAAATTCAGATCGAGCATTTTAATTGCGTTTGGTGCTGTTGAATATAATATTTCTCTAATTGTATTTCTGGAAACCATTGCCCGCTGAGCTAAAGTACCAAAACTAATCGCGTCAACTCTTGATAAAAGTTCTTTAAGGCGTTTTTCGTTTTTAATAGAATCCCATGCAACAAGTTCATGAATTTTATAATGAGCTTCTCCGTCTCCGCCAATTACAACTGAAACTTCTCCTGTTGGGTATTTAGGATGTATCTGAATATATTTTTTATTTATATTCTTTTTATCAGCATCCGCTATTAATTCTTTTCCAATTTCATCGTTTCCAATAGCGCTAATTACATATGCTTCCGCACCAAGCTCTTTACAAATATAGGAAAAATTAGCAGGAGCTCCGCCAAGTTTCCTTCCTTGTGGAAAGACATCCCACAAAATTTCACCAACTCCTACAATACAAAAGTTCTTCATTTTTCCCCATCATATGCTTAAAATCAAAAATATTACAAAGCGTTAAATAATCAATTTTATCATTAAAAACTAGGCTTCACGCAGTTTTTTATTATAAAAACCTATAACACCGCTTAATGTTGCCGCAATTCCAAAAACGGCAAAAACTAAATCTATTCCAATATATTCTGCAATAATGCCGGTCGCTCCGGTTGTTAAAGCAGTCATACCAACAACAGCAATATTCACTAAACTAAATACTCGCCCTAATTTTTCCTTATCTGTCCATTCCTGTATCATAGCCGTACGGCTAACAACAATAAACGGAATTCCTATTGCGTGAATAACAATTGCAAACATCATTAATGCTGTACTATCAACAAAATATAAAACCGCATAAGTCACTCCGTCGAATATCATTCCCCAAAGAAGCAGTTTTCCTTTGCCCATAAATTTATTTGCGTAGTTTATAAAAATACTTCCGGCAATCATGCCTATCCCGTACATTGATTCAACTAAAGCATAAGTGGAAGCATCTTTTTGCAAAATGTCTTTTACAAATATTGGAATCCCGACAATAGCAGGACCCATTATAAAAAAATTATTTACAGCGGTTAAAATCAGTAAAAACCTTAGTTTTTTATCATGAAATACATAATTGGCAATTTCTTTTAATTGAAGTTTTGCGCTCGAAAGCTTTCTTTTTTCCTTTTTTTCGGGAGAATACGTTATAAATAATATTGTAATGAAAGAAAGAAAAAAAGTAAATGCGTCTATTGTAAATAAGTTTGCTACACCAATAAGACCAACAATTCCCGCGGCTACAATTGGTCCAATTAATATTGCCGCATAATTTGAAGACTGAATTAGTGAATTAGCTTTTAACAGATTTATTTTGTTAACCAGCTCAGGTAAAACAGAGTCTCTTGCCGGATTAAACAGAATTGAAAATGTTGAGAGCATAAAGGCCGTGGCAATAATAATCGGCAGACTAATAATTCCCATGTAGTATGTTATCGGAATTGCTAATACAATTACCGCTCTAGCCAGATCAGAAACTATCATTATTTTTTTGCGATTAAAGCTATCGACAATTACACCGGCAAATAACGCCAATGTTAAATTTGGAATGTGCGCAATCATAGCAACCATTCCCATTGATGTTTTGGAACCTGTAATTTCCAGAACCAGCCACATTAGCCCAATAAGGAACATACTATCGCCCATCTGAGAAATAAGCTGTCCGCTAAACAGCATTGCTAAGTTTTTATTCTGAAAAATATTTTTTATTATAGATCTGATCATGTTAGTGTTTTAATATACTTATTCATTAATAGAGCTTTTTTAAAGCCTCTTTGCTGTCATTCCGGTTTGACCGACTAAGTCGGCCAAACGACGTGAGAATCTCTCTTTTCAGAAAAAAAAAGATTTTCCACACTTACTTCGCCAGCCTATCGGCAGGTATGTTCGGTTTAAAATGACAAACCCGCATTAGAGACTTCCTTAGATTCGGCTCATAGATTAATCCCTTGTAAGATGTCTATACTTAATACGCTTAGGAATATCCGCATCCTTACCTAAACGTTCTTTTTTGTTTTCTTCATAATCCGAAAAGTTTCCTTCGAACCAGTACGCCTGAGAATCACCTTCAAATGCCAATATATGTGTAGCTAATCTGTCTAAGAACCAGCGATCATGACTAATAATAACAGCACATCCGGCAAAGTTTTCTAAAGCTTCTTCCAAAGCGCGCATTGTATTTACATCAAGATCATTTGTCGGTTCATCAAGAAGAAGTACATTCGCGCCTTCTTTTAACATCATTGCAAGGTTTACTCTGTTACGTTCACCGCCCGAAAGCACTCCGACTTTTTTTGACTGATCTCCGCCGCTGAAATTGAACTGTGCTACATAAGCTCTGGAGTTTATTTCTTTTTTGCCAAGCTGTATTAAATCTTTACCGCCAGAAATCATTTCCCAGATTGATTTTTCAGGATCAAGTTGTTCTCTGGTCTGATCAACATAGGCTAATTTAACAGTATCTCCAATTACCAGATTTCCGGAATCTGGCTGTTCCTGCCCGGTAATCATTTTAAATAACGTAGTTTTACCCGCTCCGTTTGGACCAATAACCCCTACAATTCCTCCGGGAGGAAGTTTAAAATTCATATTATCAACAAGCAGTTTGTCATCAAAACTTTTTTTAAGGTTTTCCGAATCAATTACTACATTACCAAGTCTTTCACCTGCCGGAATATATATCTGAAGATCTTTTTCCCGCTGCTCTGTTTCTTCCTTCAGCATACTTTCATAAGAGCTAATTCTTGCTTTTGATTTTGTACGCCTTCCTTTCGGAGACATTTTAATCCATTCTAATTCCCGCTGAAGTGTTTTTTGTTTATCCGATTCTTTCTTCTCTTCAAGCGATAATCTATTTTGCTTCTGCTCTAACCATGAAGAATAATTTCCCTTCCATGGAATTCCTTCTCCGCGATCAAGCTCCAGAATCCATCCGGCTACATTATCTAAAAAGTATCTGTCATGTGTTACGGCAATAATAGTACCTGCATACGACTGTAAATGATGTTCCAGCCAGGCAACTGTTTCGGCATCAAGATGGTTTGTCGGTTCATCAAGCAAAAGAATATCCGGTTTCTGTAGCAATAATCGGCATAAAGCCACACGGCGTTTTTCACCGCCCGATAATATTTCAATTGAGGTTTCACCCGGCGGACATCTTAAAGCGTCCATTGCCATTTCTAATTTAGAATCCAGCTCCCAGGCATCCATCGCTTCAAGTTTTTCCTGAACTTTTCCCTGTCTTTCAAGAAGATCCGTCATTTCATCGTCCGACATTGGCTCGGCAAACTTTGCGTTTATTTCGTCATACTCTCTTAGCAGATCAACAGTTTCCTGAACCGCCTCTTCAACAGTTTCTTTAACAGTTTTCGAATCATCCAGTTTTGGCTCCTGCTCCAGATATCCGACTGTAAATCCCGGTGCTATTGAAGTTTCGCCGTTAAAATCATTATCAATTCCGGCAAGAATTTTTAAAAGTGTTGATTTACCAGCCCCGTTTAATCCCAAGACACCAATCTTTGCTCCATAAAAATATGAAAGCGAAATGTCTTTTAGTATCGGCTTATTGTTATAAAATTTACTCACTTTATACATCGAGTAAATTATCTTTTTTCCGTCGTCACTCATAATATTTCCTAATTATTCAATTCAATTTATTTATCTTCGCAATATAATATTTTTGCACAACTAAATTTAACGATGATATCACTTATACTTACAATTTTCTGCTCAACCAGCATTGCTCTTATCCTTAAGCTAAATGATTCAAATAAAGGAAATCCAATAATTTTACTGAACGGAAATTATCTTGCCGCTTCGGTTATTAGCTTAATATTGATATTGATAAACAGCCAGTTTGTTTTTTCATGGCAGTCATTATTATTTGGAGCATTTTTAGCCGTGTTTTTTGTTTCATCGTTTTTCTCATTTGCAAAAGCTGTTAGTGTTGCCGGACCCGCATTGGCAACTGTTAGCTCAAGATTATCTGTAATAATCCCGGTATTTCTGTCAATTTTCATTTTTAATGAAATTCCCGGAACATTTCAATACTTTGGAATTGCTCTCGCTCTTTTAACTATCTATTTATTTTATCTTTCCTTAAAAAACATAAAACACAAAAAACTTACCAGGCTTGATTATTTTTATTTATTTGCTGTTCTGATTGGAATTGGTATTGCGGATTTCTGTATTAAAATTTTTCAAACCTGGAGACCTCCGGCCGAAAAAGAATTTTTCCTGTTTTCTATATTCTTCTTTTCTTTCCTTTTAACCGGAGTAATAATTCTATTCAGAAAAATTCCTTTTGAAAGAAAAACAGCTTTTGGCGGCATGATTTTAGGAATTCCGAATATATTTAGCACATTCTTTTTAATCGGCGCATTATCCGCGTTACCGGCTATTATTGTTTACCCTACTGTTAACATTGGAATTATATTATTAACATCATTAAGTGCCGCTCTTATTTGGAAAGAAAAATTAAACGGCTATGCTAAGCTTGCTTTAATAGTTGGTTCAGTTGCAATTTTGTTTTTAAGTTTATAAAAACTCACCATTTATCTGGATCGATAATAAAAAACCGTTCACTCCGGACTTACCGATATTTTAAAATACGCTGAATAAATTATTACAGACTTTTTTAACCGGCTATACCGGGAGTGTTTTATACCAAACATTCATGCTTTCAATTTTTCCGCTTATATTTGTATTGTTAACAAGGGTTCCGCTATAAGTATATCCGGCTCTTGCAAAGGTAACATTCATACCAACTGAATGCGCTCTGGCAATTGTGTATAATGAATATATTCCTATTTGCTCCATTTCCTGTTCCATTTTTTTTAGCAGAATATTTGCCAGTCCTTTTCCTCTTGCCGATGGTAATGCCGCAAAATCTGTCATTTCGGCATTTTTATTTTTCTCATCAATTTCCGCTGAAGATGCAGCAATCAAAATCCCATTTTCATAAATACCATAATATTTAAGATTAGAATCCATTGTTTCTTTTATATAACTTTCATCATGTATTGGAAATGGATAGGTTTCAAAAACCTGTTTATAAATATTTACAAGTTGAGAGGCATCATCTTTTTCTAAAATTTTCACTTCCAGGTTACTGCTATTTGTTTTATTATCATCTGCCTTTTCTAAAGCAATGGCAATATTTTTATCTATAGTTTTTTTAGCCTCTGTATCAAGATGTTTTCTTTTTATATCTATAAATTTCGACATGAAAGAAACATCATTCATATTTCCAAAAAACTTTGGTATAGAAGCCTCTTCAACAAACCCTTCTTTTATAAAAAGATCTTTTTCCTGACTTGGAATTTTTGCAAACAACTTGGAATAGTTTTTTTCAGCAGCAATTTTAATCAGATCAGAAATAATTCCCGGACAATCCTTAGAATGTAATTTCATCAGATAGATCCTGTCATTTATTTTTCCATGCTGAATTAATGAGTTACCAATTTTTTCTATAACATCAAATTGTTCTTTATTACTCATTTTTTGTCCTTATAATATTTACTGATAAATAAACAGCCGATGACAACGCTATTCCCCAAACACTTGGATCCAGGTCAAATGGTAACTCCGGATTTAAAAAAATCAGAGCAACTGTAACTGTTCCTCCCGAAAGCATACTTAATAACGCGGCTTTATTATCCGGTCTTTTAGAAAAATAAGCCGCCAGTGTTGGAATAAATAAACCACCAACCATAAAGGAATAAGCATGAAGTATAATTTCTAAAACTGTAGAAAAATAACCGGCTATAAGTACAGTCACAACGCCTATTATCATTGTAACAGCTTGTGATAATCTCATAATAAACTTATGATCTGCTCTTTTAATAAAGTATTTTTCTATTATATCGTTTACAATATTACCCGAAGAAGCAATTAAACAGCTATCGGCAGTAGACATTATAGCAGAAAAATAGGCGGCAACAACAATACCTGCAACACCCGCCGGTAATACGTTGCGCAGAAGCATTGGCATTCCCATTTCAGGTTCTGCTTCTGGAAACATTACTCTGGCCATCATTCCCAATAACACTCCCATAAATGCCATTATCGGATATTCGAATATACCGGCGATAAAAAATGCTTTTTTTGCTTCCTTTTCGTTTTTACAGGCATATATTCTCTGGTATAAAGTCATTGCAATAAACCAGATTGGAATTATTGTAAAAAACCAGTTAATCAACTGAATAGCAGAAATATTAGTTAAACTAAAATATTCTGATGGTAATTGTTGCGAAATAACTTCCCAGCCGCCAACAGCAACATACGAAAAGGGTATTCCGAAAAAGATTAATCCTGCTAATAAAACAATCCATTGTATTGTATCAGTATAAATAACGGCTTTAATACCGCCAAGAACTGTATAGAGCAATACTATTGAAGCCATTATAAATAATGAAAAATCCATAGGATCGAACATTGTCATTTCAGAAAACAGACTTCCGGCAGCTAACTTAGCACCGGCTAAAATTTGAGCACCTGTAAAACCCATATAACCAATACCGGAAATAATTGCTGCTGCCAGTGCAACATTTTTTCCATACTTAAACCTTAGAAAATCGGGATACGTCAGCATCCCCTGTTCAGCATCAACCAGTTTAACTTTTGGAATAATAAAAATTGCAGTTAGCCATGCACCTACAAGTCCGGTAAAAAGAAGCCAGCTTCCCGAAATACCCATCACAAAACCTAAACCGCCCAGACCAATAGAAAAACCGCCGCCAACATCCGTTGCAACAATTGAAAGACCGACATGCTTTGCGGATATAGACCTATTACCTACATAATAATCGTCTCTGCTTTTATTTTTAACGTAGAAGTAAATCCCGACACTAAGAATTACAACAAAGTAAATACAGAATATTAAGTAATCAACAAAACTCATTCACTGCCTATTTCAGTTCTTCTATCAAATCTTTCGTTTTCTTTTGGAACTAAAGAGATTATTTCCTCAGCATCCGATAATAAATCCGCAATACCGGTTGAAAGATATTCATCAGCTCCTTTTAAGTTCAGCTGCAAATCACATTTCGAACAATTCCTGTCACAAAATACCGGTGTGTAAGAATCCGGCTCTTTATAAGTAGCAATTACGCCTTCATAATTTCTAAGTACAACTTTGTTGGTTGACCAGCTAATTAAATAATTTGGCATAACAGGAATTTTTCCTCCGCCTCCGGGTGCGTCTATTACATATGTTGGAACCGCAAATCCGCTGGTATGACCAATTAAGCTTTCAATAATTTCTATACCTTTGCCAACCGGTGTTCTGAAATGAGTTAACCCCTCAGACAAATCGCACTGATACATATAATATGGTCTCACTCTGTTTTGTACTAAAAGATGTACAAGTGCTTTCATAATACGGGGACAATCATTTATTCCGGCAAGCAGAACTGATTGGTTGCCTAACGGGATTCCGGCATCAGAGAGTTTATCCAGAGCTTCTCTTGACGAGGTTGTTATTTCTCTTGGATGATTAAAGTGTGTGTTAATCCAAAGCGGTTTATGTTTTTTTAAGACAGCAATTAGATCATCTGTAACTCTATAAGGTAATACTACCGGAATACGCGTTCCAATTCTTACTACTTCAACATGCGGAATACTTTTGATTTCGGTTAATATCCAGTCTAAATACTCATCGCTCAACATTAAAGGATCGCCGCCGGATAATAATACATCTCTAATCTGAGGTGTATCTCTAATATATTTTATCCCGGTTTTTATCATTCCCTTGTTGGGAATATAATCTTCATCACCTACTTTTCTTTTTCTTGTACAATGTCTGCAATACATTGCACATGTATTACTTATTGTAAATAATACTCTATCCGGATAACGATGTGTAATTCCGGGAGCCGGACTATCTTTTTCTTCAGCCAGCGGATCAGACATTTCGTTTTCGCAAACATGAAGCTCTTCTATACTTGGAAACGACTGTTTGAATACAGGATCATTTTTATAATCGTTTTTGTCTATTAATGAAAGATAATATGGAGTTACTGACGCGGGAAATTTGCTTATAGTTTTGGTTAAATTGCGTTTTTCTTCATCGTCAAATGAAATTCCCAATAAATTTTCACATTGCTCAGGTGTTTTTACAACGTGCTGCATTTGCCATTTCCAATTTTTCCATTTGGAAGTTTTTACGTTATCATCTATTTTATCGGCAATTTCTTGTTGATGTTCATTATATATACTCATTTAGGACCTTTTAATTATTGTTAAATTCATTTTAGCGATCTTAAAAATATTTCGGTCTTACATATTTAAATTTTACTCCCGTTACTATATTTAGTTTTAAAAAATCTATTTTCTGGTTCTTATTATCAATAATTATAACACTCGTTGTATTATTTTTGATCAGCATTTATTAACATGGGATTTTTACTAAAGTGGTATTTTGAAATAATTACATACCTAAACATACAAAATTTTTAGGTAAAATGCTCAATACAACAGCTAAATCAGCATTTAATGAAGATATTGGATTAATCAGGCTATATGTTTAGTTTATTTACAAAGCACATTTTATTTGAAATTGTACTTCTAAACACCAACACTTGTCAATCTCTTTTCACCTAAATTAACGATAAAACACGGATATAACTTGTAAAACCAGCGTCTTGTTTTTAAGAGAGAAAAAGGATGCATCATTTAACATCCTTAATAATCCATTTGGTTACAGCATTAACCGATTTTTCTATAAAATCACTTTTTTTAATTTTTTCCTGATCGGCTTTACTGGAATTTTCATAACCTATGGAAATAAAATAAATAGCCTTATCAAAATAAGTTGTAACTCTCTGAAGAAATTCAAGTGCCTGGTGATGTTCAAAAATACTATTTACAATTCCCTGGTTAATTACATAATTCCATAGAACCAGTCTCGAAATTACAATAGCATAAATAACTTCGCTTAACTGAATTCCTTCGTGAGCTCTTTCACTTCCAAGTTTCATATAATGCTCAGCCGTTTCTTTAAAGGTAATATCCTCATTTAAGAGCCATCTTCCCAAACGTTTATAAACATCATAAACCCGTTTTTCCAGCAGAGCATCGTTTATTTTGCGGTAACCTCTGGTCGAGGGATTGTTTTGAACTTCTTCAACCCAAAGCTTGGTAAGTTTTTCGGCATGATCTTCAACTAATCTAATAAATTTTTCGTACAACATAATTCCTTCCAATTTAGTTGACGTGTTATTTATTTTTTAATTTGAATATTCAAAAACCAGATGTAGCGTGTCTTTGTTAATATACTTAGAATTTTCATCGTTAGCAAAGAATATCAATTCATAACTGCCGGTAGAAAAATCGTTGTTAAATTCTGACTGAAGTTCAATTCTGAGATCCATTAATTCTTCATCAGAATCTTCCTCAATGGTTCCAAAATCAAATTCCTTTAGTGTATCTTTTTCTGGTGTTATAAAATCTATGGTGTAGGAAATTTTAGAATTGTATTTATCTTCTTCATTTTCAATCTGATTAAAGCCCGTTACCAGAACATTTGCAAATAACTCCCATCCTTCATCAATTGAATAGGCCATTACATCCTGCTTTGATAATAATAATTTTGGATCTTCTTTTGCACAGCTTATTAGAAATATCAAAAATATGAATACTATGTTTTTTTTCATTTTGAGTTCCATTGTACAAAAAGTTTTAATCATTTATGTGTATGTAATCCCGAACAGCTTTATCATGAGAAATCTTTTAAAGTTGTCTCAGTCGCTTTTGCCCGACTTATCCGGCTTGTTAGCCACAACTTGTCGGGTCGTATCGAAGTATTGTTAGATAATTTGCCCCTCGATACTTTCCATTAAAATAAAACACCCGGGGAAACATGCTTCAAAAGTATAGATGACATCTTTTAAAAAGATGTCATCTATTTGAAAATTAATTATTTGTTTTGAATGTACTCATAAACTCAACTAACGCTTCAACACCTTTAGTCGGGAAAGCATTATAAATTGAGGCTCTAACTCCGCCAACTGAACGATGTCCTTTTAACCCGGAAAAATCTTTTGCACCGGCTTCGGCAATAAATTTCTTTTCTAGTTCTTCACTAGGAAGATTAAAAGTTACATTCATTAATGAACGATCTTCAACCGCTGAAGCACCTTTATAATAGCCGCCAGAGTTATCAATAGCGTCATAAAGTAATTTAGCTTTAGCTTCATTAACCTCTTCCATAGCTTTTAATCCGCCATTTTTAAGAAGCCATTTGTAAACTAATCCCATAATATAAATTGTATAGGTAGCAGGAGTATTATACATAGACGCGTTCTTCGCATGTATATTGTAGTTCATATATGTATGAAGATCTTCTGGAGATCTTTCTAATAATGATTTTTTTACAACTACTAACGCGCAGCCGGCAGGACCCATATTTTTTTGCGCACCGGCATAAATTAAACCATACTTGTTTACATCAATAGGTCTGCATAAAATATTTGAAGATGCATCGCATACTAACGGAACATTACCAACTTCAGGCTCAGACTTAAATTCTGTTCCAAAAATTGTATTGTTAGAAGTATAATGAACATATGAAGCATCGGGTGTTAAATTGTATTCTTTTGGAATATAGTTGAAATTAGTATCGGCTGATGTTGCGGCAATATTAACTTCACCAACTCTTTTAGCTTCTACAACAGATTTTTTTGCCCATGCACCAGTTACAATATAATCAGCTTTATTTGCCGGGGGCATTAAGTTTAGGGGCACCATCGAAAACTGAAGTGTTGCTCCGCCCTGCAAAAACAGAACTTCATATTCATCACTAATATTTAGTAATGTTCTAATATCTTTTTCAGCGGAAGTAATAATTTCATCATATGTTTTAGAACGGTGACTCATTTCCATTACAGAAAGACCCTGTCCCTTATAAGAATAAAAATCCTCTTGTGCTTCTAACATAACCTCTTCGGGTAAAGTACAAGGACCAGCACTAAAATTAAAAATTCTCTTTTCCATTTAACTTCTCTCATTTTGTTTATTATAAGTTGAGTTACTTCCGCTTTTCAATTTTTAAATATACTAAATAGTATGAACAACTAATCCATCTCTTAATTTTGGTTCGAACCATGTTGATTTTGGCGGCATTATTTCACCAGCATCAGAAATATTCATCAAATCATCAACAGTTACCGGATACATTGAGAACGCGGCTTTTGCCTTTCCCGAATCAACTATTTTTTCCAGTTCCTTTGTACCCCTTATTCCCCCGATAAAATCTATATTATTATCAGTACGGACATCTTTAATGCCTAAATATGGGGTTAATAAAAAGTCTTGAAGAATACTTACATCTAAGTTTTCACCAATTGTACTGCCGGGTTTAACATTGTCATTAGGTTTTAATGAATACCATTTTTGGTTTATATACATTGCTAATAATCTTCTTTCGGCTGGCGAAGATTCTTTAGTTTCTTCAACGGAAAAATTCTCTTTTATTTTTTCAATAAATTCTTCTTTATCAAATCCGTTTAAGTTATAAACTACTCTGTTATAAGGAAGTATTTTTAATTGTTCGCATGGAAATAAAACTGCCAAAAAATAATTATATTCTTCTTCACCGGTATGATTTGGATTAGAATCCATTTTAACTTTTTGCGCACGACTTGCGCTTGCAGCACGGTGATGTCCGTCGGCTATATATAATTTTTCCGCTTTGCCAATTTCGTACTGAATAATATCATTTAGATCTTCAGGCATTACCCAGACTGTATGCTGAACTCCGTCAGGAGTAGTAAAATCATATTCCGGACTATTTTCCATTACATCATCCACAACTTTATTAACTTCCGCAATTCCGCGGTAAGTTAAAAATACTGCACCTGTCTGTGCTTCAGTTGTAATAATATGATTAGTTCTATCATCTTCTTTAACTTTTCTGGTTTTTTCATGTTTCATTACAACATTGTTATTGTAATCTTCAACTGAAAATGTTGCGGCTATACCTACTTGCGAAGTTTCACCCATTACAAGTTTGTAAATATAAAACCTTGGAGTTTCATCCTGAATTAAAGGTGCTTCTTCTTTCAAACGATTAAAATTCTCTCTGGCTTTTTCATAAACTTCTTTTGAATACGCATCAACTGAATTATCTAATTCAATTTCCGATCTGGTCACTCTCAGAAAATTGATTGGATTGCCTTCAACTACTGCTTTTGATTCTTCTCTGTTTACTACATCGTAAGGCACACTTGCTACTTGTGAAGCAACTTCTTTTGCGGGTCGTACAGCTTTAAACGGTCTGATAATTGCCATAAAATCTCCTCTTGTTGAAATATTCTAAATTTGCTTTGCTGTAAAAATATGAGATATAATACTTAAAGCAAAAGGTTATTTTTAATAAGAATTGCAAATATTTGAATATTTATAAATATCTAATTTCTACAAGTTAGGCTAAACTAAATTTTAAGAAATTTATTTAGTAATCATGCATAAAAATGATTAATTATTTAATGGTTTTGCATGAAAACTATAAATATAAAAAATCGAAAAATATTTTAATTATATTTAAAAACTGAGTCCAAAAAACAATTATAGGGTTATCATGAAAAAATCAGCGTACATTATTTTAGCAGTTCTGTTAATTACGGTTTTAACAAATGCCCAGCCTGTAAAAAAATATGGCCATTTAAAAGTTGACGGCACACAGCTTGTGAGCGAAAAAGGGGAACCTGTTGTACTGCGGGGAATCAGCTACGGCTGGCATAACTGGTGGCCAAGATTTTATAACAAGGGAACTGTAAAAACTTTATCAAACGATTGGAACTGTTCTGTACTAAGAGCCGCAATGGGCGTTGGTCCCGACAGCGGTTACACAAAAGAACCTGAGTGGTCAAAATCATTAGTAATGAATGTAGTTGAAGCCGCCATTGATGAAGGAATTTATGTTATTATCGATTGGCACAGCCATCATATATTTCTGGATGAAGCTAAAGAATTTTTCTCAGAAATGGCTAAAACCTATGGAGATCATCCCAACATAATTTATGAGATCTTTAACGAACCGGTAGAAGACAGTTGGGAAGATGTAAAAGAATATTCGGTTGAAGTTATTAAATCGATACGCGAACATGATCCGGACAACATAATATTGGTAGGTTCACCTCACTGGGATCAGGATGTACATATAGTTGCCGATAATCCAATTGTAGGATATTCGAACCTTATGTACACGCTTCATTTTTATGCCGCAACTCACAAAGAGTATCTTTTTGAACGCGGCGATTATGCTTTAGAAAAAGGATTACCTCTGTTTGTTTCCGAATCAGCCGGAATGGAAGCTACCGGGAACGGACCAATAGACTATGAAAACTGGACGAAATGGATTGACTGGATGGAAAAAAATCAGATCAGCTGGATTACATGGTCAATTGCCGATAAAGATGAAACCTGCTCAATGCTGAAAAAATCGGCTGACTCTAACGGTAACTGGAAAGATGAAGAAATAAAAACATCCGGTTTAAGAACAAGAGAGCTGATTAAAAAATACAACACATGTAAAGACTCTAAATAAATGAAAAACATATTAATAGTAATATTTTTTTTCTCTGTTATCGGTAAACAAATTTACTCTCAAAAACTTTTCATTAATGAAATTGTGGTTTCTGATTCAGATTGGATTGAGATTTATAATTCTTCAGATACTCAAATTGATTTAAGCGGATTCTACTTAACCGATGATTTGGAAAACAAAAACAAATGGGAAGTTCCAGAGGGAACATATATTGAGGCAAAAGGATTTTTAACATTTTTTGCCGATGAAACGGATGAAGGTCTTCATACAAACTTTAAACTTTCGGAAAACGGTGAACTGGCCGGGCTTTATTCAAAAGATGGAATTGTTATTGATTCGTTAACATTTGGAAAACAGCATAGCGGATTTTCGTTTGGCAGATTTCCTGACGGCGGGAATAGTTTTTATTTTTTCAAAACTCCGACCCGGTCTGAAACAAATATAGAAGCAGGATTCGCCGGAATATTAAATCAGCCTAATTTTTCTCACACTGGCAGCTTTTACCGCGATCCGATTTTGCTAATTATATCATCATCAAACTACAAAGATACAATTAGATATACTACAGACGGATCTGCCCCAACCGAAAGTTCTTCTATGTATGAATTTCCTCTTTATATTGATTCTACTTCAGTTATAAGAGTTGCTGCTTTTAAAAATGGTTATTTTAATAGCGATATAATCACACAAACTTATTTCATTAACGAAAACACAAAACTTCCCATTATATCTATCTCTACTGATCCGGATGATCTTTGGGACAGTGAAATTGGGATTTATGTAAAGGGAACAAACGGAATATCCGGATATTGTGTTGACGACCCGCACAACTGGAATCAGCAATGGGAAAGACCGGCAAGTATAGAACTGTTTGAGGCTGATAGAAGTCCGGCTTTTAAACTAGATGCCGGAATACAGATTAGCGGCGGTTGTACAAGAAAGTATCCCCAGAAATCATTAGCTATATATGCACGTTCGGAATATGGAGTTTCCAAAATAAAATATCAGGTTTTCCCCGATAAACCAATTACAGAATTTAATAATTTACTTTTAAGAAACAGCGGACAGGATTGGTGGCGGGCTTTAATTAGAGACGGACTCATTCAGAATTTGGTTAAGGAAATAGACATAGACTGGGAAGCTTATAAACCGGCTGTCTTGTTTTTGAACGGTGAATATTGGGGGATTCACGGTATACGCGAAAAGGATAATGAACACTACGTTGCTTCAAATCATAATGTTGATCCAGATAACCTTGATATACTTTCGAATAATGCAAACGTAAAACAGGGAACTGCTGATGGATATAATTCACTAATCGAATTTATACAAACACACGATTTAACACTTCAACAAAATTATGATTATGTAAAATCACAAATGGATATTGATGAATACTTAAATTATGTGATAACTGAAATCTATACCGCAAATACCGATTGGCCCGGAGGTAACATTAAATATTGGCGTGAGCGGGGTGATGGCAATAAATGGCGATGGATTCTTTATGATACCGATATGAGCATGGGAGCTGTTACTTATGGAAACTATGACAGCAATACTTTGGACAATGCTACACATCCTGTCGGGACTTATTATGCTAATCCCGGCTGGTCAACTTTATTACTTCGCACACTGCTGGTAAACGAAAAATTTAAGAACATGTTTATTCAGAAATTTGCAAGTCATCTTAATACAACATTTATACCTGAACGTGTAATAAGCATTACAGATAGCATCAAATCAATTATTGAAGATGAAATACCCAGACATACCGGGCGTTGGCAGCAATCCACATCTTTTAATTCCGGCTGGGAATACCATATAAACGTGATTAAAGAATTTGCCGAGAACAGACCGGCGCATATGTTAAATAATATAAATCAAAAATTTGGACTCACCGGTACAACCAGTCTGATTGTAAAAAACGAAACTTTAAAAATGGGATCTGTTTTCATAAACGGCGTTAAGCTTAAAGAAAGTACATTCAGCGGAAAATATTTTAAAAAAGTTCCGATAGAACTCCTTGCAATCCCGCAGCCAGGTTATCGTTTTGTAGGCTGGAAAGGTTTTTATAATTCCGCAAATGATTCTCTGGTAATTAGTATTTCCGCATCCAAAGTTGTAGAAGCGGTTTTTGAACCTGAAAATTTTAATTCCTTCTCTGAATTATATATCAATGAATTTTTAGCCGTTAACCAAAACAGCTATTCTGATGAAAACGGAGAATTTAACGACTGGATTGAATTATACAACGGCGGCAATTCGGAAATTAATATTGGCGGATTATTTTTAACAGATGATTTTAATGAACCGGATAAATTTCAGATTTCTGATTCCTCTCCCGATTCAACCAAAATAAAACCCGGAGAATATTTGGTTTTATGGGCCGATGGTGATACACAACAGGGAATTCTTCATCTCAACTTTAAACTCAGCAGCAGCGGTGAGCAGATTGCTATTTCTAAACAGTTTGGAAATGAATTTGTATTTATTGATACTCTCACATTTAATTCACAAACCGAAGATATTTCTTTTGGAAGAATACCTGACGGATCAGAAAACCGGGAAAAAATTTATGTACCTTCTCCCGGTGCGGCAAACCGTATAACTGATGTAACGGAAAAAAATGGTTTGCCGGAAAAAACTAAACTATTTCAAAACTATCCAAATCCGTTTAACCCAACAACATTCATTAAATATGAGATAGGAACTTTGCACGCGGCATTTGTGCAGATTATTATATACGATGTTCTGGGAAACGAGATTGCCGTACTTGTAAACAAAAAACAAAATCCAGGGCAATATAATCTTTCCTGGAATGCTTCAAATTTAGCTTCAGGAATTTATTATTATCAGTTGAGAGTTGATGATATTATTGAATCAAAAAAAATGGTTTATTTAAAGTAAGAATAAAAAAAAAGTCCTCTTATATAGAGGACTTAAATCTTAATTAAACGAAAAATCAGAAGCTATTTTGTTTTGTCAATAATAGCTAATCCAAGTTTTTTTAATAAATCACTAAGTTGTATTTGTTCTTCTTCACTAAGAACCGTAATTAATTCAGTAATATTCTCGGCATGTTTTTTAAATACTTTTTGGAATAATTTTTTTCCGTTTGCGGTTAACTGTACAATAATCGCACGTCTATCTTCTTTTGAATGAATTCTTTCAATTAGATCATTCTTTTCAAGATTATCCAGAACCAAAGTCATATTTCCGCCGCTCACAAGCATCTTATCACATAATTCGCCAACTTTCATAGAGCCAAGATGACCCAAAGATTCAATGACTGAAAATTGAGGCTGAGTTAATTCAAATGAGCGAATACTTTCAACTGACTTTTTATTTATAGTTGAAAAAGCTCTGGCTAATTTCACCCAGGTAGAAAGAGCTAAGTCGGTTTTCTTTCCATACTGTTTAGTTGTTTTCATAATAATTCCACCTCGTTTTTTCACTGATTTAGTTATTTCTTTTTGAAGATAAGATTTACGCAACTATTAGTCAAGAATAAACTTCAAGTTAAATAATACCCTTTTTAATTAATTTAATTCTTAACTATTTTTAACTAAGACCTTCGAAACAGCTTATATAGAAGCACTTTAACAACTCTGTTTATCAGAACACTGATAAAAACAGACTTGTTGTCTTTGTTTTTGGCAGGCATTAAACATTTATATTTGTATGATTTTGGAATTGTTTATGTCAGGATAAAGATCCTGACATAATGAATGTTTTAGTCTTCAACAATTTTATACGTATGAATAATTTCCATCGATTTTTCAAACATCGCGGTAACTCCGCAATATTTTGTTAAGGATAAATCAATTGCTCTTTCAACATCCGAGGGTTTAATTCCCTTCCCTTTAAATACATATTCTAATGTTATTTTTGAATATACTTTTGGATGTTCTTCTGTCATTTCAGCTTCAATGTTTACATCAAAACTACTTAAGGCTATTCTTTTTTTCTTTAGTATTGATGCTACATCGCTGGCTGTACAGCCGCCAAGACCTAATAATAAAAGCTCTTTTGGTCTAATAGCCGCATCACTTCCGCCAAAATCTTCCGGTCCGTCCATCATTATCCAGTGTCCTGAATCTGTTTTACCAGCAAATGTAATTCCTTCCAGTTGTTTTACTACTGCCTTCGATATCGACATTTTTACTCCTAAATAATTTTTACAGAATTGATTTGTTTATAAATTAATATACAAAATAGTCAATTTAACTTTTATAAATGTTTAGATTTATATGAATAAGATGTTACAAAACCGGAAAAGATTTTTTTTGGTTTTTGTTGAAACAATTTAATTTTCCGGCTGATCAAAAAGTATTTAAGAATTAGACTCCTAAGTATTAATAATTATTTTACTATTTTTACAAAACAAAACATTACAGATTGGAATTTTATTTGAAAAAGCAGAACCTGATTCTTTATTCGATATGGGCAATTACTGTCGGGATTATTCTATTATTTGGGCAATATGGAATTGTTAATGTTAACCATGAACTTGTTTTAGGTATTTCATTAATAATAGGCGGATTGCTAAACGCGGTTTTTTCATTTGATGAAAAAGGAAAAGTTCATCTGGTTATTTCTACCTCCGCCTTTTTATACGGAATTGTTTTAACATCCATAAACTCAATGGAAGTTATTTCTCCATCTCCCATAATACCGTTTTCACTGCTTTTTATATTGGGTTCTGTATTTTTTATTCTGTTTATAGATAACAGAAAAATTAAGCTTCCCCTTTATTTATCGATTGTTTTCTGGGTTTGCAGCGGACTTATTATTAACAATTCAAATTTTTCATTTCTAAATTACTTTTTAGATAACGCATTTTATCTGCTGTATACTTTCTGGCCGGTATTATTAATAATGCTGGGATTTAGTTTAATCTTTAAGAGGAAATAAATTATTTTTTGAGTGTTCCGTATAATATCATTCTGCCGTCTGAAGAATCTCCGTTTGTACCCGCTTCAACTGTTAATCTGAACAAACTGATATTAGCCTTATCAATAAAAGGCATTCCGGCAATCTTAAGAAACCTTTCATTCTCATTTGGAATAAATGAACCGATAGAATAACTGGCATTTTGACCAATCATCCAGAGTTTATAAACCGAATCCTGTTGCGGAACCGGTATATCACTGAGTTCCAGTAGTGCTTCTCCGTTTTCAAACGACAATAATAGCTTTGCGGAACCGGTAAAATTGTTATTGCTGCTAGTCATTTTAACAATTGATATATCGCTGTATGAAACAAAATCAATCAGTTTTTTATAATCCTCAATAAACTTATTCGATTCGCTCTGTTTCATTTTGAACTGTACCAGATCGGCCTTCAGGTTTAACGATTCTCCCTTTAACTCTGATATTTCGCTGGTAAAATGAAAAAAGGAAATTACCAATAATATCACCAGAATTATTGAAACAACAATACTTCCGATAGTAATAAAAGGCTTTTTATCGGCTTCCACACTTTTATTAAATTTTTGATTTATCAAAAACGGTTCATCAAATTCTTTTGTCTGACCAACTATATCATATTTATAGTTATCATCTTTTTTTTTCTGATCGGCTTTCTTCTTTTCAGACGTTCCGCTGTTAAATGAAAAACTTTCCGGAGCTTCCATTTTGTGTTCGTCTCTTTCAAAAGTTTTTCGTTTGGTTTTCGTTTTAGATTTGGCAGTAACATCATCCTCAGTTGTAAGTTTCTTTTTATCACGGATTTTAGCTTTAATTTCATCCTGATAATTTTTCAACTGTTTAGCCACTCTTCCTTTTAATTCCGGGTCAGGAACCTCCTGATCTAATATAATTGGAATTAAGGAAACGATATTCTGAATTTCGCCCATCTCTTTTAAAGGCAGATCAGCACCGGTTTTTAAGTACTCTTTAAAATTCCGGTAATTCTCTTTATCAATACATCCCGAAGCAAACGCGCTTATCATTTCATGTACTTGCTGATCAGCCATAATTATTCCGCCGCTCCTAAAAGAAGATTGTCCTTTAACTTATAAAGAGCTGTCATAACTTTAGATCGTACTGTTTCAACGGGAATATTAAGTTCGTCCGCAATTTCTGAAAGTGTTAGTCCGTCGTAATATGCTAAATGAATTACATACTTTTGAGCATCTGTTAAGAGATCAAGAGCTTCATCGATAGATGATTTTATATTTTTTGCGGTTGTAATATCAAGCGGATCTATAATTGAAGAAAGTTCAGGCAGAATATAATAGTTCTCATAATCATCAGTGTATTTGCTGTCTTCAAGTCCCTTGCTTCTTCGCAAGTAATCCACAGCCTTGTTTCTCGCTATGTTTACCAGCCATGCATAAGCGTTGCCCGATTTGAAATTAAACCGGTCAATCTTTCTCCAGATTATTGTAAATACATCAACAAGAATTTCATCGGCTCTTTCTTTTGAAGAAACAATTTTCTGAATAATAGTATATAGAAATGCCGAGTATCTATCGTATAATTCTTCTAATGCTCTAGAATCATATTTCGATATCTCTAGTAGAACTTCTAAATCTGAGGAATCTTTATACTTGTTCACAGCCTTCTCTTTAACTACTTTTATTACAGCCTCAAAAGTATAATTATGAACAGTAAAATGCAATGCGGCACCAACACTAATAAAAGATGTTTTTTCTTCAAAAAAGAGAAAACCTTGTAAAATTAGACCAACTGTTTTTTTTATAAATTTTATCGCATCTCAAACCCAATACAAATCATTAATCCATCATGATTTATATATTTAGATTACTAAGCATAATACGCAAAATACATTACTCACAATTGAATGCCGCATGTGGAACATCCCGCTTACGGAATAAAAGAACTATCTGTTATTACAGCCTATAAGTTTTTTTGCTTTCTAATTATTTTTACAATACGGCTATATACAATTTCCAATAAATTCCAGTTGTATCCTCCGGTTGTATTCATAAATTGAATAACAACCGCGTCTATGTCTTTGTGGTATTTTGCAATACTCTGATAGCCAGGCACCCATCCCGTATGTTCATACTCGTAAATTGAAGAATAGATTTCCTGTTCCCCTTCATAAAACACTGATCCATCGTTTAATGCCCGCAAGAATATACCCACATCCTCTGCTGTAGCCATCATTGAGGTGATCTTTGAGCCATATTCAGAAGTCTTTATATCCTCTTCTATGCCGACGTAATAGCCACTCATCACATCGTCTGTATTCACTTCATGGATCGAACCGAAAGTATTTTTTAGTCCGAGAGGGATCAATATATCTTCCTTGATGTATTGGAATTTGCTATAACCAACTACCTTTTCTATGAGTTCGGAAATCAACAAATAATTTGTATTAGAATACTGATACTTTTCATCCGGTTCAAAATTAGCAGGTAAATCAAGTACTAATTCAAGTGCTTCTTTGCTGCTTTCCGGCGGTTCAGACCAAAAATTTGGGGTATCAGTTAAATTGGGAATACCACTTCGATGCTTAACCATCATTCTCAAGGTTATTTTTTCTGCATTTTCAATTCTTCCCACAAGTTCCGGAAAATAATCAGCAAGCGTTTTATCCAAAGACAAACGTTTGTCTTTTACCAATTTGGTGATAGCAACGGCGTCATATAATTTGCTGATGCTGGCAATTTTGAAATAGGCTTTCGGGTTGGCAGGTATTTTATTTTTCCGGTCATGCCAGCCTGCGGCATAAAACTCCGGCGGCTTCCCGGCTTGATCCACGTAAACAATAATTCCGTCAACTCCATGATCAATAGCTTCATTAACTTGTTCTTGAACTGTATCAGGCAGCGGTAAAATCCAGGCTTTTACCAAAATCCATGGTACAAAAAACATGGAGATTATAGTTCCAACTAGCAATACTATTCTGAGTATTAGTTTTATTTGTTTCTTTTTCATAATGTTATGTTTTTTTTGAATGATATGCTTTTATTAAATTGTTTATAACGTTTGTGTATAATTCTTATTCAACCAAAATATATGTAAAAACAATTGTTGGTGTTTTTAATTTACGAACAAAACTAACTTATTCAAAAAATCATCTGTTAGAATCCAAATTTCATCAATGTTTTTTGTTCCGTATTTTACTATTCTCTTGTTTGTCCGCCGTTTCTTTTGGCGGATTTAAGAGGTTATGCGTTCTCAAGAATCAAATTCTTTGTTATAGATAACTGGAGTTTTAAATTTCCATTCTTGCCACAATTTTTCATTTGTTACCAGCTCTGCCATAAAATGACTGACGTTTATTCTACTTGTTTTGCCGGAATTAAAAATGGCACTGCGTATTTTATTATTATGTATTTCATATTTACTAACATTTTCTTCATCGAAAAGCGAATCAGGACGAACTGCCACCCATTCAATACTGGTTTTTGAACTTAATTTGTGAACAAGTTCATAAGCTGCAAGCATATTATCTTTGTGGGGAGGCAATAGAACTTCTAATAACGAAAATATTATTTTTTCTCTGAAGTCGTCTACTTCTTCTATCTTTCTGTTTGTATATGCAGTTGTACTCATTAAGATAAATTTTGGGTAAATGTTTAGTGACTGCATAGCTTCAATTATTTTCGAAACAGCATTTGAAACTAGTTTACGAGGAGAGCCATAAATTCCTTTAAAACTTAGGTTGTGACCAAGGCAACATATAACAGAATCACAATCTTTTACAATGTCTTTGATTTTTGTAATCTCAAAGTCACTAATATTCCCTTTAATTATCTCAATCTTCTTATCAGCTGATATTTGGCTTGGTAGAATGGCAGTTTCTCTTACAATAATTCGAACTTGAATATTTCGTTTAACAAACTGTTGTACTACCAATTTGCCCGTTGCTCCGCTCGCACCTAAAACCAGAACTTTCATATTGATCTCACATTTAAAATATTAATTATAAGTATAACGACGTATTATGTTAACCCGCAATTGCCTGTTAAATTAAATTCTCTTGTTTATTTGTCCGCTTTTTTTCTGGCGGTTTATTTAATACTACTAACAATATGAAGAAGTAACACCTTATTATTCGTCATCTATTGACAAGTTCTTGCCGCTAACCCGCTGCCTACAAATGACTGCGCCCGGCTAACCGATTAAATATTTTGAATTATTTAAAAACTACAATTGCATTTGTTTATGCAAACCGCTTAAAAAAGCCCACCATAAAAGGCGGTCGGCTTTAACCGGAATAACTGGTTAGCGGTTGCTTAAAATCTAGACCTAAATACTGAGCCATAAGACATGTTAAGCATAATGTTTTTTTCTTGATTTAATATCGAGCTTTTCAACCTTCTCAAGATTTAAATTCTTCTTTGTCTGCCAAAGATTATATTTATTTTGCATTATTAACCAACTTTCAGGAGAACGACCGAGGGTTTTAGAAAGGCGCAAGGCCATTTCAGAGCTAATGTTACTTTGACCATTTATAAGTCTATTAAAAGTAGAGGGAGCAACTTTTAACATATCAGCAACCTTTCTGTAGCTAATTTCCAGAGGTTCAAGATAAACTTCTTTTATGAATTCCCCTGGGTGAGGGGGATTATACATTTTCATTAGTGATAGTCCTTATAATTTACAATAAATACATCTCCATCTTTAAACTCAAAGGTAATACGCCAGTTTCCACTAACATCAATTGCCCATAATCCTTTCATTTTTCCTTTTAATTGATGAAGGCGAAAACCGGGTAAATCCATATCATCTATTTCTGTAGCAGTATCAAGAGCAATCAAACGCATCTTTAATTTCTTTTTATGTGCTACTTGAATTCCGGATGTACTACCAGTTTCAAAAAATTTTTGTAAACCTTTGTGCTTGAAAGATTTTATCATAAAACAAACATACCAAAGTGTTGCGTAATACGCAACGCGCATGGTTTGTAAATAGTTCTAGGCTCAAAACTGCTAACGACCTATTATGTTAACCCGCAATAGCCTGTTAAATTAAATTCTCTTGTTTATTTGTCCGCTTTTTTTCTGGCGGTTTATTTAATACTACTAACAATATGAAGAAGTAACACCTTATTATTCGTCATCTATTGACAAGTTCTTGCCGCTAACCCGCTGCCTACAAATGACTGCGCCCGGCTAACCGATTAAATATTTTGAATTATTTAAAAACTACAATTGCATTTGTTTATGCAAACCGCTTAAAAAAGCCCACCATAAAAGGCGGTCGGCTTTAACCGGAATAACTGGTTATATAGCTTTTCAATCCTCTTTATCATGACGTGGTAATGTTAGGAAAAAGTCAATCAATATTTTAAGATTAGAATTTTCGTTCAAAACATCTTTATAAAATTCATTTGAAAAGTTTCTAAACATTTTAGAATTTGTTGGAGAAAATTTTGAAGCAATTATAAAATTAAAGTCTGTTAAATATCTTGCTCTAAGTTCTGCACCAGCTGTATCTGTTATTTTACCATTAATTTCAGCAGCGCCATCATCATAACATTCTCTTGTAATTGGAATATTTTCAAATAAGCCAAACTCTTCTCTTAAAATTCCATCGCGGGATTTATAATTTTCAAAATCTTCTTTTGAATAAGAATAAACTCCTATTGGGCTATCGGCTTTTGTTTCTACGTATACAAAAGATTGCCAATAACCTCCACCATTAAAAGATGCAATTCTTTTAATATTTAATTCATAAATATCCATTAAACATCTTGATTCACTTAGTCTTTCGAATTTGTCGATATATAAATCTTTATGACCACGAAACCACCAGAACGGATCAGTTGTCACTCCATAGCCCATGGCCTTTTCAAATTTCAGTGGTTTTTTAAGTAATATTTCTAATCTATCTATTGCCTTAATCGGATCGTCAATCCATTCGAGGCTTCTATTTCCAGGAAATGCTTTAGCAAACCTATATGAGAATATATCAGTCGGTGAACGAGTAATTATCTTATTATTGAAATTATCAACTGATATTCCATAATCAATTTCTGTAACTTCATTGTCCAATTGTGAACTGTTCATCTCTGCAATTTCTTCGCTAGATTCCTTTGGAGGTAATTTAATTTTTTCTTTCGATGACGGTTTCAATAACCTTCTAACTTTATTGCAAAAAGGCCCAAGCGAACCTAGCAAGTTTGTTTTTTCCGAAACATCAACATAACGTCCTGGCTCAATACCTAAAAGGTCAGTGGGCAGGTGAAAATCTTTTGTATCTTTCGGAATAACAAAAAATACTTTTTCCTTACCTAGTTTACTTATGAATAGACCAAACTCGAATATTATGTTGTCTCGAACAGTCTTAACTTCAATTCCTCTAACTTTTGTAATGTCATCAGGGCTAAAAACAAATATTGCATAATCGAAATTCTCAGTGGCTTTTAATAAATTTTCTAAAGCATCGTTAGTTAGATTAAATATGCCTTGTGTCCAAACATTACAAATTGCATCGAATTCAAAGTTTTCTTGAATTGCATAAGCTGCATCAAGATTTTCTGATGATGACCCTATAAATATTCTTGGTAAATTATTCCCCATATTCCCCTAGCTATATAACGGCGTGGCAAATAACTGGCGCCCCAACACTGCAATGCCAATTATTGTACACACTTTAATAATTAGCAACCGGTGCGTATCTTCAACCACACGTGCCGGTTGCAACAATTTAGTTTATTTCACTACTGCCAAACAGCAATGTTATTTATTTCACAAAACTTAAGAACAGCACAAAACCCGCACCGATAAAAGCGGTCGGCTTGTACTGCGGGTTATATTTTGCTTTATGAATATAGAGGAATTAAAAAGCATAGATAACATTTTACTTGTAGCAACATTTAGAGATGCTGTTAAACAAGTAAACGAACTGGCCGAACAATTGGCAAAAGAAGGTTTTGAAATTACATACGATATTGGTTTTATTTTATGCACAAAAGCCTCTTTTATACAAGCCGAAGTCAAAAAAAATGTTATCTATTAATTATTATGAAACCCAATTTCAATTTTTTCTTTTGTTTTAGAGATTAAAGAAAAATAAACTTGGAATTGATGAATGGAAGAAAGGATTACACTTTCTTTTGAATCAATAAACCCGTGTGCAATAATAAAATCTGGATTTTTTGCTATGAACGAAGTAATTAACAATTCAGTACCATTGGCCAATGGCGAAATAGCGATAACTTCTTGCTCCGCTTTTTTACTTTGCGCTGATTCATCGTACAACTTTTTTAACAAATCAACGTATTCAGAAGCATTATCTAATTTGTTCTGCTTTACTTTAAGAGCAAGTTCACTCGCTTTAATGGAAGCTATTGTTGACAAAATTGGATTATGTGATAACATATTTACCTCCTACAATTTTGCAAAATATAACGGCATTAAGCATAAAGCGATGCAGTTTTCAAACCCACAAAACGCATATGCTACAACTTTAAATTTATAAAAACTTAACTTACTTGAACTACTTTATAATTACAACAATTTCCCACACACATTCAAAATAAAAATACGCTTGGCGTAACTGCATTCGCTTTGATGCTTTGGTTAGGGTTACAGCCCACGCAATTGAGGGGCAAATTTAGAAAACTTACCCCTATAATTGTTTTTTTATTTCAACAACTGCATTTTCTTAACTGTATTAAAATCATCTGTTTTTAATTGATAGAAATATGTACCACTACTCACTTTTATTCCTCTACTATTTTTCCCATTCCAAACAACTTCGTGATTTCCAGCATTCATTCTACCTGAATAAACGGACGTAACAAAGCTACCTCTAATATCATAAATATTAACTGACACATTAGTGTTTTTAGGTAATTCAAAGCTAATTGTTGTTGTTGGATTAAATGGATTTGGATAATTCTGATTTAACTTAAATTTATTTGGAATATCTTTTTCATCTCCTATTGAAGTTATATTAAGTGTAAATGAGAAAAATTCAACGGTTTTATTTCCGTCATAGTCGGATGCAACAATGGCAACCATCATTGACCCATTGGTTAAGCTATCTTCAGATGTTATATTATAGAATATTTTTTCATCTGTTGGATTATAAGAGATATCTAAAGTATCTCCATTCAATATAATATATGATTCTGCTAAATTAATACCAGAGCCGTAACGATCATCTTTTATCTTACCATATATTTCAAAATAATCTTCAATTGTGGAACCACCTTGTGGGCCCATTTCATAAATTTCAGGCGGTGTATTATCTACAACATTTGTCAACTCAATACCGAGAGCAAAAGAACCAAGACGTGGTGTTGTTGTTTTAAGTGTATCATTATTTAATACACCACCCTCAAGAACCCAACTTAATAAGTCGTAATCGTAACGGTAAATTTTAATTCTTTCTTTATCTTCAACACTAAAATCGTTTTCAATAAGTTTTGCTTCATCAATAACCATTTTAACATCTATTGCTGTACCAACAGAATCTATCGGTTCAGTCTCACCTTCAGGTGTAAAGCTGACACTCATTGTTTCGCTTACAATTATAAGTGTTGTTTCTTCATCTTCAAGGATAGTGTTCCCTTTCATGTTGCTTCTTCTTTTTTTAACATTTGTTGAATAGTACATCTGTTTAACGGTTGGTGTTTCAAATCGTTTTTGAAGTATCATTGATGTGTTTGGAGAAAAAGCAGAGATTGCCCATTTACCAGATCTACTAAGTGAACCGCTAATATTTCCAATAACATCAGAGGCATTAGAAACTGATTCAATAATAAATTCTTCGGCTGAAGCAACTGTGGTTTCAAAAATATTAAATAGATTTGATAGTGCTTCTTTTACAAGTGGAACTGTTCCTGAAAATAGTTCTTCAACAACATCATTAAATTTTGACTCACCCATTTCAGGTGTGTAGTTAGAGGAGGCTATTAAATAGTTTTTCCCTCCTGTATAAACTTCGGTAAACTTTTTCGGAAATTCAATTTCATCATAATATTTCCCAGTTACGCCAAGTTCTATACCGAGTCCAACGCCTATGGCTGCATCAAGACTAACACCAACATCAAGTTTGTATCCTTTGCCTCGTTTTTCTGATGTAGTTATTTTTATTGGATTATCGGATAAACTGCTGTAAGTTTCTTTTACTGATGCAACCGCATCTTTTACCATATCTGTTCCAAGTGGAATTCCTATTCCCGTAAAATACAAACCGGCTAATCCTTTACCACTATCTTTTATTAGTTGCGAGTATTCACCTGGGATTTCAATTACTGTACTATTATAAATTGAACGTGAAGCAGTTCCAAATATTTCTGCATCACCACCACCATCAAGGTTTATCTCAATTTTGTTAAGTGAACCTGAATTATTAAAAAATGCACTTAGCCCAACTTCACCTCCAACACCTACATCAAATAGAGGTATTGTGTTATCATGAAACTCAAATGAAAGTAACGACCTATTAAAATTGATTGCTTGAGTAATCTCAAAATTTGTACCAATGTTCATTGTACTGTTATTATATTTTCTGTAGCTTGCAAGTGCTTCCCTTTTTTGCGAAGTTAACTTTGCATTAAGTGTCAATGCACCACTTAGCTCAAATGCTTTCATCTCTGTATTGCCAAGTTTTAGTTTTAGCCCAATATCTGCCTTCCCTTCTGCACCAAGCCCCCAATAATTAGATACCAAAGCTTCATTAAAAGTTGTGTTAACACCACCAAGTGTATTTAAGGTTTTAACAACTGCACTAATCATAATGCCAAAAGTTGGTGAAATACCCATTGAACCAAGGGACATTGTTTCTAACATAAAACCAGCTTCAGCCATTTTTTTTCTTTTCTCACTAATTCCTGATATATCTGTAAATCTGTAACTTTGCCCAACTATAGTTTTAATCATTAAACTAGGGTTTGAAATATCCACTTTTCCTACAACAACGTTTACATTAGGCACCGATACAGATGCACCAACACCAACCTCCATTCTTCTATCAAGTGTTAAATTATCTTCTTCATCCATAGCAATTTTAAAACCAACACCACCTTCTCCTTTAATAGACAGCTTTGCCGCTGATACTGAAGCACCAGCACCAATTGAACCAACAGAACCACTTACACCGGCACTGCCACCTGCAAATAAATCCCAACTATGTGTAAACTTTGTGGTTTTTTTTGTTGCTGTAAAACTTGGAACTGTACCTTGAATTTTATATGAAGTGCTACCAATTTGAATACTATTTGAAATAGTAAATTGTCTATTATCTTCACCACCCAATGCATCAGCAGGAACAGTAATCCTCAACGTTCCCTCTTCAATAAATTTTGCTTCACTATTAAATGTAGAAGTGCTGTTGTACTTTAATACTACTGAAAACGAACCATCAAAGTTAACTGGTGTTTCATTGCTCGTAAGTGTGTAATATATATAAGCTTCACCATTTGTTGGTACTTCTATATTGGTTGATTTTGGACCAACATCTAAGTTTGTAATGCTTAATTCTTTTTCTTCGTTTGACCACCCACCTTCGTGATATAAATCTAAAATTTCTTCATGCAAAAGCGATTCGTTAAAAATCCTAAAATCATCAATATTGCCATTCCAATAATAGGCACGTTTCCCATTTACACCTATTAAAAGGTTGTTTTTGTCGGTTATTGAATGAGAATACGAAAAACTATCCAATAACAAATCATTATAATAAACTGAAACAGTTGTTCCATCATAGTCTAATGAAATAAAAAACCATTTATCTCGAGGTAATTCAATACTAACATCTCTTATACCATATGTACTATTATTATTGTATATCCGGATTAATTTAGAATCTGTAGAATACATCATTCCAAAATTAGGAATATATTCATCTTTCATAAAAAAGGCCTTCCAAGGGTTTCCTATGTCTGTATTTTCAAGTTTGAACCATCCAGAAATATTTAGTGACTTTTCAAAATTTATTAAATTACCACAATCTATCCAATCATCAACACCATCAAAACTGTATGCACTATTCGCATTGCCAAATCTATCTGTTGTTAGAGTTGCACCGTTTACTGTTCCATTATTTCCATTGCCACTTTCGTCATTGGCATTGCCGTTAAATGAGTAGGAGGCTACTAATTCTTCAGCTTGAGTTCCATCCCATCCACCTTCGTGGTAGAGGTCATTTATTTCTATTTCTGTAATGGCATAGTTGTAGATTTTTATGTCATCAATTAAACCTTTAAAGGAATCAAGCAATTGTGATCCATAAAAATATCCTCCAAATAATAAGTGGCCTGATGATGCTTTTATGTTATTATTGACTGAAAGAAGAGTATCTTTATTTAATAGGCCATTAACAAATATTTTTAATCTTTTATTTTCTTGATCCGCGATGGCTACGATATGATTCCATTGATCTATATTACTTCCAACTCTGCCATAAGCATTACTTTGACTTGCCCAACTACCTTCATCGTTTAAATGAAATTTTATATTATCATCACTTGCGTCATAACCTAAACCAAAACCAGAGTAATCTGAACCTCCATCTTGTTTATCTACAATCCAACCAAATTTGGGATCATCAGTTGATATTTTTGTCCAGACTGACAAGCTAAAAGACTTTTGTATAGGATTTGTGATTTCGGCTAAACCGCAATCAATATTATCATCAACGCCATCAAAACTGTAAGCACTATTCGTATTTCCAAATCTATCAGTAGTTAATGTCGCACCGTTTACAGTTCCATTATTTCCGTTCCCACTTTCATCATTCGCGTTGCCGTTAAAAAGATATGAAGCAACTAGTTCTTCATTATTACTATTTTCTACAATAAATAAAGGACTATTACTCCACCCCCACCCATCAGTTAAAGTGTTTTGTGTATAAACAGCAGGTATTCCATAATAATTTCCTCCAACTGTTGGTGTAATTGAAAATTGATAATACTTTACATCTCCGGCAGAAATTACCTTCGCTAAGCGTTCATCATAATCATAAGAAGAATTTCTATCCATATCAATTATTATTCTTGATTCTACTGATATTTCAGAACTGGTAAAGTTTGTAACTTCTGTTTGAATTATTAATTGTGTATTTGGCTCAACTGTTTTTCCTGTTACATCATTTTCTGCACTTACACTTCCTTTAAAAACTTTTACAATATTTGTGTTTGGCATATAACGAGTAAAGGAACTATTTGTAGTTTCGTTAGATACTATGTTAATTGCAGATTTAGAACCCCAAAGTTCTTCGCCAAAGATTGTACCTCCGTTGTGATACACAAAACACATATAATTCTGTCCAGCAACTAAATTCTCAAAGGTTACTGAACCATTGCTATTAGTTGACTTAGTCTCAATTAATTCATTACTATTGTTATATAATTTCACTTTCCCATTTGCACCAGGGTATGGAGTTGAAGTACCATTAGTATTGCTTACTGTTAGCACAAGTGTTCCACCATCAACAGTTGTAGTATTTAACGTAAAATAATCTGAGAAACTAGAAATATCTGTATTATCCAATGATGTAATTTTAATTCTGTAGTCACTACCTTCACTTAATGTAGTTGGAACATCCCAATTGTCACTACTTCCGCTATTGCTAATTGCTGATTTAACAGTATAAACTTGACTACCACCTTTGTATAATTCTATTTTTACATTACCACCAAGGTTCCCAGTAACCCAGTTTATCGAAACATTTTGTTGACCTAATTGCCACACAGTATTACTATTAGGTAGCGTAACTTCTATTCCAGCCTGCTCAATAGTAAATCTGTCAGATTTATCTCTTTGAATACCATCTTGAATAACTTGGACATAATATCTCGAATCTGGGTCAAGGTCCCAAGGCACATCCCAACTAGTATATGAACCATCGTTAGAAGTACTCGATTTTATTGTTTTAACTATTGTTGTAGTTTTTAATAGATATATTGTTACATAACCCCCTAAGTCACCATCCTCCCATTTTATAGAAACATTTTCTTGACCTAGTTTCCATGTAGTGCTAGAATTTGGTTTTGTTACTTCAATTAAATTTTCTACTCCATCAGAAATAGTAAAATAATCACTCATCCCTTTTCTGCCTGAAGTAAGATGAAATATTTTAACGCAATAATTATTTCCTGTTCCTATTGATGACCATTTGGGCAACTGAAAATCATATCGACCATCATTATTCGTTTGTTCGTGAATTTCATAGACCATATCACTTCCGTGATATAATTCTAGCTTAACAAATTCACCTACATTATCTGGATCATCCCACTTCACCGAGACTGTAGTTCCTCTTTCCCAATTTGTTTCGCTAACAGGTTCAGAAAATGTGAAGTAATATTGACCAAAACTTATGTTTACCAACAAAAAACTAAGAACTAATACATAAATAATCTTTTTCATTTCAACTCCATAATTATAGTTTAATCATTTTTTGAAGTGTATGCCCTTATAGCCCCACCTCATTTTTACTTTATTTGGTATTGCTTTAATTTTGCATTGTAACCCTAACCTAATAATATACTGAATGGTTCTGCATAGTATTCCAGATATTATTCATTGGTTTTTTTATTTAGTTTGTTAAAAATTATTGCCAATGCTTTTGTTACCCATATTCTTTACGAAATTAATAAAATAAAACCTGTTAAAAAAGCTTTTTATTCATAAAGCATTAAGAGTGTCTTTCTGGCTCGGCTGCCTTCCATCTTTATCATGAGCTTTGTCTTTCAAGTATTAACACAAACTTAGACTTAGCTCTGTGTGGCATGGTGTTTTCCCGGTTCCGATACATTCCGCTTTGCGGAATTACTCAGCCTGACAAATTAATTACTGAAAAAATGTATGTAAATTAGATTACTTCAACAATACAAGCCCAATTCTTTTTAGAAACGCCTTTTATTTGTTTAACTGTACCATCTAAAGTTCATCTTTTCCAGGATTAAACCATTTTACATTATAGGTTTTTTCCGGCAAATTGACTTTGTTGCTTCTTCCGTCCTTAAAATAAACAAAACTCACCGTCACGTTTAAGAATCCATATATTAGATTATAACCGAAGTGTTTCTATCAAAAAAAAACAATTGTTGTATTTCTAGAGTTTAATTTTCTTATATTTGTAAAATAAAATTTGTTCTTAAAAAAATTAACCACTTACGGTGCCTAGAAATAGGATAATAGGGAAATTGGTGAAAGACCAATACTGCCCCGCAACTGTATGAAGCTACGAAAGTCGAGTTTATAAGCCACTGCCAATTTGGTGGGAAGGTACGACAATTAGGATTGATGCTTCGAGTCAGGAAACCTGCCGCTAAGTAACTACTGTTTGAAATCTTCGAGGGAAAAGATGTAGTATTGGTGTTTATATATTTTAAACCCAACTTTTCTTGATGATGGTTGGGTTTTTCTTTTTTAAACCTGTCCATTATCACGCCTCTTATATTTCTATTTTTCACAAAAACATTAAAAAATGAATATTAAAAAAACTTACATAAAGTTTATTGATAAATCCGTTTGTCATTCCAAACCGGCATTGCAGACAGGCAGGCGAAGTAAACACAAGATTTCCCAATTGCTTTGCTCCTATCGAAATGATAGTCTGAATTATTTTGATTCCGTTATCAGAAATTTGTCATCGCCAACATTTTTTTGTGAAGCGATCACCACAATAAAATTACTTCTCCCGGTCATTCAGGAGCGAATTAACAGAACACATAATTCTGAGCTTGTAAAAGATGGGATGGTTCAGAGTATGTTCAGACTTCCACAAACCCAGACTGACGGCAGCAATTCACTAATAAAAGTTGCTCTTATATTTTTATTATTCATAACAACAATGAATTTTGCCCAGTCAGAAAAAAAAATTGACGGCTATGTAACAGATTTCCAAACCGGACTTCCTCTTGTTGGCGCGAATATATTAATAGATGGAACCGGAATTGGTACATCAACCGATACAGAAGGATATTATCAGTTTAGTAATTTACTCGCGGGTAATTATTCACTTTTGGCAAGCTATATCGGTTATAACAAAAAATTTATTGATGATATAAACATAACACCCGGCTTTTTAACCCAAATAAATATTACGCTTAAACCGGAAACTTATAAGCTAAAACGGATTATTGTTTCATCAGAGGATATGCGGAAAACAACTTCCGGCAGTATCTCTGTTTTTAACCGGGAAGAAATTGAGAAAAAACAGAGTCAGACAATTGGAGAAATATTAGAAGAACTTCCCGGAATTGAGGTACAGTCAACCGGAATAATAGGAAGTTCACAAAAAGTATCTATTCGCGGAAGTCAGTCAAACCAGGTTTTAATTCTGCTTGACGGTATTCCCTTAAACAACCAGAGCAGCGGCGATGCTGATCTTTCAACAATTCCGGTAAATATAATTGAGCGGATAGAAGTTCACGAAGGCGGAAGTTCTTCACGGTTTGGAAGCGGCGCAATAGGCGGAGCGCTTAATATAATTACACGAAATCAGTTTAGAAATGAAGTTAAGCTGAATTCCTCCATTGGTTCTTACGGATTAAAACAAATTGAGCCGGTAATTTCGGGAACATTCAAAAAACTGAATTACTTTTTATCCTATAATTATCTTGAAAGCGACGGCAACTTTGATTACAGATATTTAGATAATGCAGGAATAGAACAATCGGCAATTCGGAAAAACAGCGCCTTCGAATCAAACAATGTTTTTGCAAAGCTAAATTATCAGTTTACAAAGAGTGTTTTAACTCTTAACTGGCAGAACTTCAATAATAACCGTGGAATTCCGGGTAAGGTTTATGGCTTATCCCCTTTCGCAAATTCCGAAAACAAAAATAATATCTGGGGATTAAACTATTTTATTAACTCAGATAAATTAAGCTTTACTGCTGATCTTAAGTATTCATCGGCTTCAACAGAAAACAGAAATTTATTTCCCGCTGATACTGAGCCAAAGTTCAAGAAGATTCCAAAATATCATTACAGATATGAAGTTGAAAATTTTATAATCAATTTAACTTCTATTTATAATGTTTCTGAGTGGCTTAACATTACAGCCGGATATAGCTTAAAAAAACTGGATTATAAAGATAAAAACTTTTTACCGTCAATATATTCACAAACATCCGCGGCAAATGATATTTCACACGGAATTTACTTGCATCAGGAATGGAAAAAAGAATTTGACTGGCTGAACAGTAAAATAGTTTTTACTCCGGCTATACGATATGATAATCTAAAATTAGAAAGCAAAGACCTTTCCAGAACCGAATCAAAATGGAGCCCCGGAACAAGTTTGTATTTTTCAATAGGTGGAACTAATAACCTCTTTGTTAAAGCCAATTATTCTAAGTCTTTTAGAGTACCCACATTTGCTGATCTGTTTTATCAGGATATTAGAGTCGAAGGAAAAACTGATCTTCTGCCGGAGTGCGGAACTAATAAAGATTTAAGCATTGGCGGAAAGTTAGATCTGTGGGGAACTTTTGATGCGAAGTTCACAATTTATGAAAACAAGATTAATGACCTGATAGTCTGGCGTTTAGGAAGTTTTGAAGTATTCAGACCTTTTAACACAGACGCTGAATTAAGCGGGAATGAGTATTCGGTTGCTTATTCATTTCCAAATGATATTGTAAGTTTATCGTATTCACAATCGGATCTGGATCCGTTGAATAAAAATCCGGACAAAACCACATATAATAAAATCCTTCCGTATAAACCGTTAACATCAAAAAAAGCCGCGGTTAGTTTTAAATATAAAAACATAACAGCTACTATAGCTTATAAACAAAGCGGCAAACGTTATGTAACCGAAGCAAACACTGTTGAAATGCCCTCTAATGAAGTTTGGAACTTCAATACTTCATGGTTAAGTAATATTGATCCGGTTCAGATAAAATGGAAATTATCAGTTTTAAATATCACAAATCAGAAGTATGAAATAATAAAAAACTATCCGCTGCCGCTGCGTGAATGGAGATTTGGAATATCAATTACATATTAATTAAAATAAAAGGATTTATCATGAAGCTAAAAAAACTGTTTTCAATTATTACTCTGCTCACATTTTTAGTTATATCTGTAAATGTATTTGCCCAGACTAAGGGAGTTTTATATTCATTAAACGCTTCCGCGCAAACAGTCTCTAAATTAGACATTGAAACAAATACAATCACACAAAATATTTTAACAACAGGAACAGTTCCCAATAGAATTTATACTTTTGAAGGAATCTTATATATCGTTAACTCAAGTCCGGAAAACGTTATGGTTATTGATCCGGGTAACGACACGGAAATTAAAACTACTATTCCGCTTGCTGAAGGAAGCAATCCTTGGGCAATAGCCTTTGCGGGCAGTGATAAAGCTTATGTAACAAACTATGGCTCTGATCAGGTTTCTGTAATTGATCTTTTAAGCGGAACGGTTACAAAAAACATTAGCGTTGGTAAATCGCCGGAAGGTGCTATGGTTATTGATGATAAACTTTATATAACTAATACAGGGTATGCCGGCTGGGGAGTTCCTTACGAACAATCATCAGTTTCAGTAATTGATATAAACACAGATGAAGTTGTTAATACTATTAATGTTCCTGTTAATGCCCAGGATTTAGCATTAGCTCCAAACGGGACTTTACATATTGTTTGTACCGGCGATTATGCCGATGCATTTGGAGCTGTTGCTGTTATTGATATAGCTGCTGATTCTCCGTCTGTAACAGATACAATCAATGTTGGCGGTTCTCCTGGTGATATAGAGATTTCAACTGACGGATTTGGATATTTATCGGCATGGGGTGATGCAACAAACGGATATCTTTACAAATATGATGCAAACACAAATACAGGAATTAATACTTCTGATAATCCGATTTTAGTTGGTCCAAATTTATCGGGACTTACTTATAGCGCAGAAGAAAACTCTCTTTGGATTCCTTACATGACCGGTTGGGGCGGTGACGGATTCGCTCAAAAATTTAGCGTTGAAACAAATTCAGTTGTTTGGACTTCGGATGTAATAGGCAATGGCACAAGTGATTTTGCGTTGTTAGGTGAAGAATACACAGATATAGAACTGGTAAATTCTGATATAGTTCCTGGTAACTTTTCACTTTCGCAGAATTATCCAAATCCATTTAATCCGGCAACAACAATTGAGTTTACAATTCCTGCTGTTGAAACACCGGGTGCTGCCTTAGTGAAATTAATTATTTATGATGTGCTCGGAAACGAAATAACTCAATTGGTTAATGAAGTAAAATCGTCTGGAAGTTATAAGGTTAGTTTTAACGCGGAGAATCTGGCTAGTGGTTTATATTTTTATAGTTTAAATACAGATAGTTTTTCCGCGACTAAAAAGATGATGCTGGTAAAATAGACGTTAATAAATAGTTCGTGGTTATAAAAAAACATAATATTCTTCTGACAAAGAATCGGTCATTGAAACTATTTTTTTTTGAATAATGTAGATGACCGGATTATTCTCGATTGTCGTTGCTGTTTATTCTTTTGCCAAAGAAGCAAAGAAAACCAGTCGGACAATAATATCAGTAAATTAAAATTTTAAGGATATGCTTATCAAAAATCTAAAATACATTGTACCGACAACAATAATATTATTAATCGCGCTGTTGTTAGCAATTGATTTCAATACAGCAAACGGAAAGGGAAATTCTTCGCAAAAGGAAACCTATTCCAGGATAATATCTTTATCACCAAGCACAACAGAAACTCTCTTTTTATTAGGACTTGGAGATAAAGTTGTTGGTGTAACCAGATTCTGCGGCTATCCGCCGGAAGCTAAAACAAAAAAAGAGGTTGGCGGTTATATCGATCCGAATTATGAAGCTATAATGCAGCTAAATCCAGATCTTGTAATATTGCTGCCGGAACACGAAAAGGTTAAAAAATATCTTGATCAGATTAATATAAAATATATTATGGTTGATAATAAAACGGTTGATGATATTCTAAATTGTATTAAAACTATTGGTGAAATTTGTGACGCACAGGAAAAAGCCGCTTCGGTTCTAGCGGATATGAATTCAACTATTAATGAAATAGAATTAAAAACCTCCGGGTTTACTCGTAAAAAAGTACTTGTCTCCGTTGGAAGGACATTCGGCTCAGATTCAATAAGTGATGCTTATATAGCCGGAAAACATACTCATTACGATGAACTTATACTTATAGCTGGCGGAACTAATGCTTTCACAATTGAAAACCTTAGTTATCCAATGCTTTCCGCTGAGGGAATTATTCAGATTAATCCGGATATCATAATTGATATGGCTCCAAATCTAAGCGAACAGAATTTATCAGAAGAAAAACTCCTTTCAGACTGGGATAGCATTACGAATCTGACCACAATAAACAAAAACAATATTTATATTTACAGTAAAGATTATTCATCAATACCGGGACCAAGAATTATTTACTTGCTTCAGGACTTTGCAAAAATTATTCATCCTGAGGCGGACTGGAACTTTTAATGGCAGAACCTTTACTAAATATTAAAAATTTATCTTTCTCAATTTCTGATAAAAAAATTCTAGACAATATTTCTTTAGAAGTTAATAGTGGAGATTACCTTTCTATAATTGGTCCAAACGGAAGCGGCAAAACTACGCTGATTAAATGTTTACTGAAAATAATTCGGGTTCAGAATAAGTCAATCTATTTCAAATCAAGACCAATTGAAGATTATCCTCAAAAAGAACTGGCTGCACAGGTAAGTTATGTTCCTCAGATAAATGAAAATTCGTTTCCTTATTCTGCAAAAGAATTTTTAATGCTCTCGCGTTATCCTCATTTTAGCAGATTTACTTCAATTACCAAAGAAGATAAAGCAGCAGTTACCGAAGCTTTTGAAATTACCGGAACTTCTCAATTGGCCGATAGACAGATTAACACGTTAAGCGGCGGTGAAAAACAGATGATCTTTATTGCGGCCGCGTTAGCACAGGGCGGAGAGCTTTTGGTTCTTGATGAACCGGCAACTTTCCTTGATCCGAAACATGAACACGGAATTTATGCGATCTTAAAAAAAATTCATTCGCAGACCGATAAAACAATAATTACTGTTACGCATAATATTAATAGTGCTATTCTGCATAGTGATAATATTGTAATAATTAAAAACGGCAGTGTTTTTTATTCGGGCAGTTCAGATAAAATTTCGGAAGGAAATATTTTAGCCGCGGCTTATGAAAAGAATTTTTCTTTTATGAAACATCCTGTTACAGATAAAATGATAATACTGCCCGAGGTAATTGGATGAAAAGTAAAAATATTAAGTTGATCGGGTTTTCTCTGTTTGCCATTGCGCTTGTTATAATAGCACCGTTTTTTGGTATCGAAAACATTTCTCTAAATTCAATTATAGAATCTCAGTCGGCTGATTCTTCTTACAATATATTTTGGAGAATAAGAATTCCACGAATATTACTCTCTTTTATTGTTGGTTCTTCATTAGCAATAAGCGGAATGGCTTTTCAGGCTATGTTTAGAAATGCATTAGCAACTCCCTTTACCTTAGGAGTTTCTAGCGGTGCTGCTTTTGGTGCCGCGCTTTATGTAAAAGTAGGGATTATCTTTTCTATTATTGGTGTTTCCGGGCAAACTATTTCAGCCTTTCTGGGCGCGTTATTATCAATTTTGGTTGTTTATTCTCTAACCAGATTAAAACGTGATTTTTCTGTCGGGACAATGCTGCTTGCCGGTGTTGCTATAAATTTTTTCTTCTCAAGTTTTATTTTATTTATTCAGTATATAAGCGATTTTAATAGTTCTTTCAAAATTATTAGATGGCTTATGGGCGGTTTTGAAATTATTGGTTATTCTGATATTTACAGAATTTTACCTTTTGTTTTAATTGGCGCAATCATTATTACCTCACTTTCAAGAGAATTAAATTTAATAACTTTGGGTGATGATATTGCACTTAGCCGCGGTGTAAGTGTAGTTAAAATTAAAAACATTTTATTTTTCGCGACTTCGCTTATGGTTGGCGGAGTAATTTCCATTGTTGGTCCTATAGGTTTTGTAGGCATGATGGTTCCGCATATTTCGAGGCTGATAATTGGAAACGATCATAAACACCTTTCAATACTGAACATTTTATTCGGTGGTACTTTTTTAGTCTTTTGTGATGTTATTTCAAGAGTTGTTATTCCTCCTGCCGAAATTCCGATTGGTGTAATTACCGCTTTGCTTGGCGGACCATTTTTTATATGGCTTTTAATAAACAATAAAACCAATTATAACTCAGGTTAACTTATTAGTTTACAATCAGGTTTTCCATTAAACTTTTTACAATTTCACTCGAAAATTAGTACATCATTAATAGAGAAATATCTTTTTCATGCAAAAACATAAAACTATAGACACAAATAACTCATATAGAATAAATTTATTCAAAATTGAGATTTTTTTTCTGCTGTTTTTTACTGTTTCAGTCTCTGCCCAGATTACAAATTTTAAGTTCAATCATATTGAATCTACAAATGAATATTCGATTAATACTATTCAGGCAATCTCTCAGGATAATTTAGGATTTATCTGGATTGGTACTCCAAACGGAATTATCAGATATGACGGATATTCTTTTATCAATTTTCTTCATGATAGAAATAATCCTAAAAGTTTATCTGATAATTTTATTACAACTGCTTTTAAAGACAGCAGGGGAAATATTTGGATAGGAACAAACAGCGGCGGGCTTAATAAGCTTGATACAACTTACTCATTCGATGTAATTAAATTTAACGGAACCGCAAACACACCTTTTGCAAATAATATACGTGTAATTAGAGAAGACAAAGACGGATTTATCTGGGTTGGAACAAACGGAGCCGGATTATATAAGCTTGATCCGGAAACCAAAAAATATATTCGGTTTGTTAATATTCCGGGTAATTCTAATTCTCTTTCCAACGATATGGTTATTTCTATCGAGATTGGGAACGACGGTATTTTTTATATTGGAACAGACGGAGCCGGATTAAATATTTTTGATCATGCTGATAATACTTTTCAGCAAATTCTTAATACTGAAAGAACTGCCGTAAACGATTTGATTGAAGATAAAGACGGATTTATTTGGATTGGAACTGACAGGGGTTTGTTTAAATATAATCCTTATCAGAAAAGTATTATAAGTTTTCGTTCTGATTTAACCGATATAAATACTTTAAGCGATAATTATATAAGCAGTCTTTTAATCGATTCGGAAAATACTCTCTGGGTTGGTACACATCACGGATTAAATAAATTTAACAATGAGAACAATTTTTTCACAAGAATTTTAAATAATCCTACTGATCCGGAAAGTTTATCTGATAATATTATTGAAAACCTTTTTGAAGATAAATCGGGGTTAATCTGGGTTGGTACTAAAGTCGGCGGGTTAAATACACTCGCCAAAGTTAAAAGAAATTTCAGACTTTACAGAAATAATCCGCTTGATAAAAACACAATCAGTTCCGGCTCGGTAAGATCAATTTTTATTGATTCTGCTGACAGGCTATGGATTGGAACTTATGGAATGGGGCTTAATGTTATCTCGAAAGAGAGAAATAATGTTTCTCATTTAATAAGTCAATATGCTGATGATAACACTATTTCTTCGAACAGCATTACTTCCGTTTGCGAAGAAGATCCTTCTAATTTTTGGATAGGCACATGGAACGGCGGACTTAATAAGATTTCGGTTTATCAGAAAAATGAAAAAATTATAATTAAAGATGTAAAAACTTTTAATGCTTCGGTTGAAGATCCAAATTCAATTTCAAGCAATGTTATTCAGGTTATTTATCAAGATTCACGCGGTAAGTTATGGATAGGAACTGAAAATGGTTTGAATTTATACGATTCAAAAAAGAATATATTTAAAAAATTCTATAGCGATAAAAACAATCCTAAAACATTAAGTGACGATAGAATACAATCGAACGCTATAATTGAAGATGATGATGGTAATTTATGGATAGGCACATGGAACGGGCTTAATATTGTTCATGTTGCCGAAGATAGTATAATTTGCAAGATACAGATTTTTGAAGAACAGAATGGATTTGGTTTAAGTGATAACAGAGTTATATCACTTTATAAAGACAGAAATAATAACATTTGGGCTGGAACTTATGGCGGCGGATTAAATAAAATTGTCTTTGCCGCAAAGGGAATTGTTAAGATTGAGCATTATACAACCGAGGACGGACTTCCGAACAATATTATTTATGGTATTCAGGGTGATGCTGATGGAAATCTCTGGCTAAGTACACATCACGGGCTTTCAAAATTTAATCCGGTAACAAAATCATTTGTAAATTATGATGCTTCTGACGGATTGCAGAATAACCAGTTTTTCTGGGGTGCCTGTTATAAAAGCAAGGATGGAACATTATATTTCGGCGGTATTGACGGATTAAATTATTTTGACCCGGATAAAATTTATACAAATGAATATGTCCCTTCTGTTGTTATTACATATTTTGGTGTTCTTGGTAAAGACAAACCGGCTTTACAGAATACGCTTACTAACAACCAGATTGAACTCGAACATAATGAGAATTTATTTTCAATTGAATTTTCATCTCTCGATTTTACTGCTCCGGACAAAAACAATTTTGCGTACATGCTTGAAGGATTTGATGATGACTGGATCTACTCTAAAAACAGGCGTTACGTTGCTTATACAAATCTGGACGCGGGCACTTATACTTTTAAAGTTAAGGGTTCAAACAACAATAATGTTTGGAATGAAAAAGGAACATCACTTAAAATTTATATTTCGCCTCCTGTCTGGGCAACCTGGTATGCGTATACAGCTTATATAATTATCGCGTTATTGCTAATTGGCGGCTTTATTCATTTAAAAACTAAAAAGCAAAGTATTGAGCTTGCAATGAAAAACAAAGCTCTTGAAGATGAAAAGCTTGTAATAGCAACATTAAAAAAAGTTGATAAACTGAAAAGTGAATTTCTTGCGCAAATGTCGCATGAAATTAGAACACCGATAAATACAATTTTAAGTTTTACCAGCCTTTTAAAAGCACAATATGAAGAAGAAGCTGATGAAGATACAAAGATTAGCTTTAAAATAATTACCGGAGCCGGTGAAAGAATTATCAGAACAATAGATTTAATTTTGAATATGGCAGAAATTCAGACAGGTACTTATGAATATCTTCCTAAACAGATGGATTTATATAAGGACTTGCTTGAAGGATTGTGTCTCGAGTTTTCATATTTAGCAAAGGGAAAAGGGTTAACGTTTGAGACTATTCATGAAACAGAGAACACTCAGCTTTACAGCGATAAATATATTGTGGGACAAATTTTTAATAATCTTATTCACAACGCTGTTAAATACACGCTTAAAGGCGGAATAAAAATTAGAATATTAAGAAATGAAAAAGACAAACTTGTTATTGAAGTAACTGATACCGGGATTGGTATTTCTGATGAGCATCTTAAAAATATATTTGATCCTTTTACACAGGAAGAGCAGGGTTACTCGAGACAGTTTGAAGGCAACGGATTAGGTCTTGCTTTAGTTAAGGAATACGGGAAAATTATTTCGGCAAAAATTGAAGTTGAGAGTGAAAAAGGAAAGGGCTCTACTTTCAGAATTATTTTTCCCGCGTATAATTTTAATTAACGAAGTCACGGATCTTCCGGGACTTCTGACTTAATTACTCCTTTCCGCATGGCGCAATTCTCACTTTTAACTTCATTACAATCAATATATATTTCATTTCATAATATTAGTATTTACCTTTGTAGATTAAAAATTTTGAATAATGAATTTGGATATATTTATGACTTCACAAGAAATTAGAAAACAGTTTTTAGATTTTTTTGAATCTAAACAACATAAAATAGTACCTAGTGCGCCTGTAGTTCCGTTTGATGATCCTACATTATTATTTATTAATGCCGGTATGAATCAGTTTAAAGATGTTTTTTTAGGAAAAGGAACCAGAGATTATACACGCGCAGCTGATACTCAAAAATGTATTCGTGTTAGCGGTAAACACAATGATCTTGAGGTTGTCGGGCACGATACTTATCACCACACTTTGTTTGAGATGCTTGGCAACTGGTCTTTTGGCGATTACTACAAAGAAGAAGCTATTACATGGGCATGGGAGCTGTTAACCAAAGTTTGGAAACTTCCTAAAGAAAGATTATGGGTAACTGTTTATAGAACGGACGATGAAGCAATGGATCTTTGGAAAAACAAGACTGATGTTGATCCAAAGCACGTTTTACGCTTTGATGAAAAAGACAATTTCTGGGAAATGGGTGATACCGGTCCATGTGGTCCATGTTCCGAAATTCACATAAACTTAAGTGATGATCTTAAAAATCCGAATCTGGTAAATGCTGACAGAGAAGATTGTATTGAAATTTGGAATCTCGTTTTTATTCAGTATAACCGGGACGAAAACGGTAAACTTCACGATCTCCCTTCAAAACACGTTGATACCGGGATGGGATTTGAAAGGGTTTGTGCTGTACTTCAAAATAAAAAATCAAATTATGATACTGATGTATTTAGCCCGATTATAAAGGTGGTTTCGGAATTATCCGGTTTGGATTACTCCGGGGAAAACAAAGCTCCGATGAATGTAATTGCGGATCATATTCGTACGTTAACTTTTGCGATTGCTGATGGCGCGGTTCCCGGGAATGAAGGACGCGGGTATGTGCTTCGCAGAATTTTACGTCGTGCTGCAAGATATGGAAGAAAGTTAAATTTAAATAATCCGTTCTTATATAAATTAGTTGATGTTCTAATAAAAATAATGGGTGATGTATTTCCAGAAATTATTGAAAACAGATCTAACGTGGAACGTATTATAAAAGCTGAAGAAGAAAGCTTTAACGCTACTTTGGATAGAGGTATTGAACTTTTTGAAAATGTAGCATCAAAAATTATTGATGGAAACAAAAAGATTATTCCCGGTGAAGATGTCTTTAAATTGTACGATACATTCGGCTTCCCGGTTGACTTAACAAACGTAATGGCTCAGGAAAAAGGTCTTACAATTGATGAAGACAAGTTCAATGAATTGATGAATGAGCAGAAAGAGCGTGCCAGAAAATCGACAAAAAGCAAGCAGAGTGTTGTTTCTGTAAGCACCGATAACCTTGATGAATTTGAACTGGCAAACGCTGAAGATACCATTTTTACTGGCTATAATGAACTATGTTCAACTTCAGCCGTTGTGGGAATTAACAAAGCCGAAAACAGCTTATTATTAATATTAGATAAAACACCATTTTACGTTGAGTCCGGCGGTCAGATTGGCGACACCGGAAAAGTGATTATTAATGGTAATAAATTAGATGTTACAGATGTTTTCAAGGTTGATAACAAGGTTATACACATTGTTGATAACTCTGTTAATATTGATGTAAAACCTGGTGATGAAATAAAAGTTGAAGTAGATTCTGAAAGACGCTGGGCAATTATGAGAAATCATTCCGCCACACATCTTCTTCATAAAACACTCCGTGATGTTCTTGGAACCCATGTACAGCAGTCTGGATCGTATGTTGGACCTGATAGGTTGAGATTCGACTTTACACACTTCGAAAAAGTTAGTGCTACTGATTTAGAAAAAATTGAAAAAACAATAAACGAAAAGATCAGAAAGAACATTGTTAATCAGCATCATAAAGCTATTGCTTTTGATAAAGCAAAAGAGATGGGTGCTTTAATGTTCTTTGGTGATAAATACGGCGATAAAGTAAATGTTGTTCAGTTTGATGATTATTCGTTAGAATTCTGCGGCGGAACTCATGTAACTAACAGTTCTGAAATTGGCTTGCTTAAAATTGTTAGTGAGTCTTCAATTGCCAGCGGAATTAGAAGAATTGAAGCTGTTACCGGCGAAGGTGTTGAAAAATATATTGCCGAGCAGAAAGAAGTATTTAAAGCCGCGGAGCATAAAATAACTGAGCTTCTTGAAGAAAAGAAAAAACTTGAAAAAGAACTTTCCAATATTCAGTTACAGCAGAAGCTTGGCGGAATTGATGATATTATTAAAAACCCGGTTGTGCTTGATGTTAATCTTTTCAAAGGGAAAGTCAATGCTTCGTCGATGGATGAATTAAAATCGATGGGTGACGAACTGCGCGAAAAAATGGGAAGCGGAATCGGGATGCTTATATCGGAACTTGACGGTAAGGTTGGAGTTGTATGTTTAGTTTCTGATGATCTTCTCTCCGGTAAAAAATATATGGCCGGAAAGATTGTCGGTTCTGTGGCAAAAATAGTTGGCGGAGGCGGAGGCGGAAGACCTCACATGGCAACTGCCGGCGGTAAAGATGTTTCTAAAATTGATGACGCACTTAGCGGTATTGATAAAATTATAAAAGAACTTGCTTAGTTTAATTGCTGTTCTGTGATATTAAGGCTGTCTCAAAAGTATGATTTGTCATTCTGAACAAAGTGAGGAATCTTTTTTTAACTAAAAAGACATATTCTTCGCTCCTCTGAATGACAACTTTTGGGAGTTTTGAGACAACCCAATATTACCTGGCAGTAAAAACCATTTTTTTCGACTCTTAGGTTTTCACCAACTTTTAAATTCCCTTTAACTGATTTGATAACCGGATTCCATTTGGAATACGAATTGAGCCCGGTTAACAATCTCCACACAGCTTCGTGGGAACAATTTATTTCTATCTTTGTATATATTTCTTTCATAATAATCACTCGCAATTAAACACTTAATATCTTTTTATCTGAACGATCCAAAGTGAATGTTGTTTCAACAAGTTTTTTATATTTTGGAAATTATTTTAATTCAAAAAGGAACGGAGTAAATGTTTTCAAAAAACAAAATACGACTAGAATATTTAAGAAATCTCTGGGGAAGGGAAATTGCTAAGTATAGAGATTTTGATTTAATATCATCCTATCTGAATCTTCAGAAGTTAAAAGATGAAAAATTCTTTGTTGATGATAAAACAAGATCCGACTTAGATTTAAATGATCTGTTCGTAAAACTTGATAGAAATATTTCTTGTATTGGTCAGCAATATCTTTATTATATACTTCATAAATATGAATCGGATGAAACTTTATTAAAGAAACGTTTCTCAAAATATTTATTGCTACAAAGAGAAAAAGACCTAAGAGAAAAAATTCAGCTTCAACTGTTTGGCATGTCTGATGTTTCTTCAAACTTTGTGGCTTACCTTGTTCTTAGTTCCGATATTCCAAATTCAAAATACTACAGGTTATTTTATTTGTGCTCTATTCTTTCTTTTGTATTGGTTCTGCTAAGTTTTTATAATGGAACGTTCGTCATTTTTGCGTTAGCGGCTTTAATAAATAACATCATTCTAAATAAAATCTTTTCAAAAAAGATATACAATTACTTTACAGGTTTTTCTAGTTTAAACTCCCTTATCAATTCAGCTTTATCACTCAGTAAAATTAAAAATAATGTTGATCTTGAAGAACTGGGTCTTCTTAATCAAAAAAGCGTTTTATTAAAATCATTAAAAAGGAAGCTTGGGTATTTTGTTATTGATAAAGAAAATCTGAATGATCTGGCTATAGTGGCGATTGAATATCTGAATATGTTTTTGCTTTTTGATATAATTGCGTATTACAGATCAGTTGATACGTTATTAGAAAATCAGCAGGATATTAAAGAAGTTTTTGATTCTGTTGCCTCACTCGATTCATCAATTTCTATTGCTTCATATCTTGAAGAAATAGAAGAATACTGCAATCCTCATTTCAACAATTCTAATACAATTTTATTTAAAGATTTAAGACATCCATTAATTGATGATGCAATTCCAAATACAGTAGCCAAAGAACTTAATTCAGTTCTTATAACAGGTTCAAATATGGCTGGCAAAACAACATTTATAAAAACCGTTGGTGTTAATTTTATTCTTTCGCAAACAATGTATTTTAGTCTTTCAAAAATGTTTTCCGTTCCCAAATTAATTGTTAAATCGAGTATAAGAAGAAATGAAAATTTGGAAGAAGGAAAAAGTTATTTCTTTGTTGAAATTGAAGCTCTTAATGAATTTATAAAACTTTCAGATTCTGAAAATAATTATCTGTTTTTAATTGATGAAATTTTTAGAGGAACAAATACAATTGAGCGACTTGCATCTTCAACGGCAGTTTTAAAATATCTTAATCATAAAAATTTAGTTTTTGTAACAACTCACGATATTGAATTACAGGATCTGCTAGGCGAAAGTTTTAACATGTTTCATTTTAGCGAACGTGTTGAGAACAATAAATTCTATTTCGATTATAAGATTCAGGAAGGAGCATGTTCTTCTGGAAACGCAATTAAATTATTGGATATTATGAATTATCCAGACTCGGTTGTTGAAGAATCAAATTACCTGGCAGTAAAATTATTAAAAAATAAAAAACGCAGCTAAAAGCTGCGTTTTATCCCCTCAGGAAATATTACCCTTAATTAACGTTTTTTTGCGCCCATGTATTAAAAACGTTACCACAAACAACCAATAATGTGATACACAAAATATAAGATTTAGTTTTTTTTGTAAATAACATAAATATGTCATTTTAAATGATCAAAAATTGAATCACGAAAATTTTATTTTATCCAGACCGTTTTAACATTTACAAATTCTTTAATCCCATAATGTGAAAGCTCTCTTCCAAATCCTGATATTTTAACTCCGCCAAATGGCAGCCTGGGATCTGACTTCACTAATCCATTTATAAAAACAGATCCGCTTTCAATACGGGAAGCAATTGATTTCGCCTTACTTAAATCTTGTGTCCACAAAGAAGCGCCCAGTCCAAACTCAGTATCATTGGCAACAAATATTGCCTCTTCTTCATCTTTAACTTTTATAACAGAAGCAGCCGGACCAAATAATTCTTCTTCATAAGCAGGCATTCCTTTTTTAACATTTCCAACTACTGTTGCGGGATAAAAATATCCGTCACGCTCCAAACGTTTTCCGCCGCATAAAATTTCCGCGCCTTTTTCTACAGAGGATTTAATCTGTTCATCCAGTTCAATTAAAAGATCTTCCCGGGCAAGAGGACCAAGTTCCGTTTCCTCTTCAAACGGATCGCCGGTTTTTATATTTATCATACGCTCAACAAATGCCGAAGTAAACTGATCATAAACATCTTCAACTACAATAAATCTTTTTGCGGCAATACAGCTTTGTCCGTTGTTTATAATCCTTGCGGTAACCGCTACCTTTACAGCTTCTTCTATATCCGCGTCATTTAATATTATAAACGGATCACTTCCGCCTAATTCCATTACACATTTTTTTAATTGTGATCCGCAGTTTGCCGCGACTTCTTTTCCCGCAATTTCACTCCCGGTTAAAGTTACAGCGCTAATTTTCGGATTTTCAATAATACCTTTTATTCTTGATGATCCGACAAGCAGGGTTTTAAAAATGTTTTTTGGGAAACCGGCTTTGTTAAAAACCTCTTCAATTGCTAACGCGCTCATAGGCACATTTGATGCATGTTTAAGCAGACAGACATTACCAGCCATCAGTGCTGGAGCAGCAAATCGGAATACTTGCCAGAAGGGAAAATTCCAGGGCATTACCGCCAGCACAATTCCAATCGGATCGAACCTCACAAAACTTTCAGACGCGTCTGTTTTTATAATTTCATTTTTAAGAATTTCCCCAGCATTTTCAGCGTAGTATTCACAAACCCATGCACACTTTTCAACTTCGGCAATTGCCTGTGTAATTGGTTTACCCATTTCTAATGTCAGGATTTCGCCAAATTTTTCTTTTTCATTTTTCAAAATTTCTGCTGCTTTAAGCAGTAAACCTTTTCTGTAGGGAAAGGTAGTTTTTCTCCAACAAAAATATTCTTCGTGAACATCAGCAATAATATTTTCAACTTTATTATCCGACATATCTTCAAATATTTTTACCACTTTGTTTGTTGCGGGATTTATTGTTTTAATGGTCATTTAGTCTCCTGGAATTTTAGGATCAGCTAATTTTCAGTTTTTAAAAAACACAATAGGATATAGTTGTTAAAAACTTAAATATAATAAATTTTTGATTTGCCTCAATATGCCGTAAGATTTACTAGTAATAAATCAAATATTTTTTTGTCAGTAAAATACTTTATATTTTAGAATAGTTTAGTGCTATAATATGTTTTGAAACATTATACAAGACAGAGCGTCTTAAAATACTACAAACCAAATAGTAGAGATTAATTATGAAAAAAATTCAGTTTAAAATTGTTCTCTCAATCTTAACTATTTCAATTTTAATAATATCATGTAAGCCTATAATTTATAATGTTGCTTATCCTACACTGGATGACGGTAAATATGATAGTGAATTCCCTTATAAAAGCAGTTCAAAAGAACTTGAAGAAATTAGCAATTCTGTAAAACTTCTAAATTGTATGGCGTTTTATGAAAGCTATATTTTTAGAAAAGAAAGTAAAATAAAAAAAGAAAGCATTAACGAGCTTACACTGCTTAATAAATCAGTTGATATTGGACGTTACAATAGAACAGCTTCCGGTTCGGCAACTATAATTTATTCTGAAAGCGGTGTTGTTGCGTTATTAACCTGCGCGCATATAATTGATTTTCCCGATACTGTTTATACTTATTATTTTGAAGACTCTGGGAAAGAAACTGAGTTTGTAGAAAGCATTTCAATTAAGGTTAGACAAAACAATTATATTCCCGATTTTCCGGAACGGGGTAATATAGAGGTTTTAATCTCTGATATAAAACAGGATATAGCTATAGTAGGAAATATTTATCCGGCGTCTTTATCTCAGGAAATTAAAGAGTTTAAGTATCCAATTGGTGCGGCAAAAAATCTTGAGTGGGGTTCTTTTGTTTATGCGTTTGGATATCCGATGAATTACAAAATGATTTCGAAAGGACTGGTAAGCAGTCCTAATCGTGATGGAAACGGAGCGTTCTTATTAGATGCCGTATTTAACCGTGGTTTCAGCGGTGGAATTATTCTGGGAATTAAAGACGGTGTTCCAAACTTTGAACTTGTCGGAATGGTAACTTCAGTCGCCGCCGAAGGAGAAATTGTTTTAAGACCGCTGGCTCCCTTAAGTGATATGGTTATAAACCCGCTTGTACCTTACAATGGTCCGGTTTCACTCGAAAGAAAATTGAATATTAAATATGGCGTTACCAAAGCAGTATCAATTGAAGCTATTAGGGAATTTATTTTGGACAACGAAGATTATCTGTCATCAGAAGGATATTTTTTATCTTCAATATTTGAAACTGATGATGAGAAAGAAGATTAATAATTATCTATATTTAAACATTCTTTTTATTTTTTGGGGAATAAAATGGTTCGAATTAAAAAAGAATGGCTTCTTTTTTTCTTTTTATTAGCCGGATGTAATAATAATTCAGTTTCTCCTGAAGCTGCGCTTTACAAAGGAGTCTGTTTAACTTTTGACGATACTTATGTAGATCAGTGGTATAATATTTCTCAGCTGTTTTTGGAAAATGAAATTCAGGCAACCTTTTTTGTAACTAAAATTAATTCTCTCCCTCAATCAAATCTTAGTAAATTAGAAGAACTTCATAAAGCCGGATTTGAAATTGGTTCACACGGATATAATCATTTAAACGCAAACGATTATCTACAAAATCACACACTTGATGAATATTACGAAAATGAGATTCTGCCTTCTATCAAAGGGTTAGAATCTTTAAATATCCCCGTCAAATCCTTTTCATACCCATATGGAATGAACAATGATTCTTTAGATACATTTCTCTTACAATATTTTGATGTTTTGAGAGATATAACTGATGAACAGAGAAAGCCTTTAGATAAAGAGGTAGATAAAATTGAAGAAATCTATTTTACGAAAGGTGACAAACCGGTTATTTCTTCTTTAGGAATAGATAATAATTTTAAGATTGATTTAGAAAATCTAAAAAAAGCACTAGAGAGAGCCGATAGGAATAATGAGGTTCTAATATTATATGCTCATTGTCCGGTTGATTCCGATCCAATAGCTTACCAGATTACAGACGAGTATTTATCAGAACTTATTAAGCTGATTAAAGAGGCAGGACTAAAGACATATACTTGTTCTGATCTTGTTAAATAATCTAAACACAAAGAAGTTCTTCCATTAATTTTTCACTGCGCACCATATTTTCGAATGGGCAATCTTTAAAAGTAATGTTGTCTGTAAGCGATCTATACTTGCTTTTTAACGAGGCCGAGTTTTTTCTATTGATAACCGTTACCTCAACATTTTTATCAAGTTGTTTTTTAAAAAGAGCTTTAATATGTACATCCGCACTAGAAAGAGAATAACCTACAAAAATAATTTTTTTTGCAATTCTAATTTCACGGGAAGCTTCGTGCATAACCTGTGATAAAATTGGCTGAGAAAGATTTTTTAAATATGTTGGCGGCGTAATAAGTGTTTCAAAATTTGTTTTATCAATCGGACAAAAATATTCATACTCTTCATTATCGGGATAAGTGTACCCTAAAAAAGTATCTCTGTGAAGATCAATTTTTCTATCCCATGGTGTTAGAAGCGTCTGGTTGCAGCAGTTACAGTACTTCCAGTTTAGACTTCCGTGAACTTTCAAAATTTTATATGGAACAGGATCGGAACCGTCTTCAATTTTAACCGGCAGTCTGGCGTTTATCCAAAAGTTGAAATTTTTTCTGCCTTCAATTTTTTCATAATTCATCAAAGGAATACAATAATCAATTATTCCCTTTTTAGGAAAAAGAAAATCAAACGCCTGCTCTAAAAGTGTATCGTAGTTAAGTGTAATTATTGAAATGTTTTTATTGCACTTTGATATTGCTTCCCAGAAATACTGGTATGTATCGCTATGTTTGTGTGTACGAAAGTTAACAATATAATGAATCAGCTTTATTAAATATTCTCTTAATTTAATTATATTCGATGTCGTATATTTCGAGTTCAAACTTTCGTTCTGCTGAATAAAATAATCCATGAATCCAAAGATTGCTTCCATTTTAGGATAAATATTTTTTTTCGTGTTATAGAAAAAATTATCTCTAATAAATTCAATAATCTCAGATCCTATTTTTGAATTTGTAATTTCCGGAATTTCACCATTTAGGATGAGAGGAAGAATTTCGGCCTGCAGAGGAACACCGTCAGGCTGAGATGCGCCGGCACCCAGCACAAAAACAATATCGCGTTCTTTTGAATATTTTAAAAACTTTTCTTTAATCTCAGACATATCAACTAATTATTTTATTGTTTATGAAAATAAGAAATGCTGAGATAAAATTCATTTGATTTGAAAAGTTAACTAAAGATTATTTTTGACCGGTCTAGACAGGCGTTGTATATTTGTAATGTTCAAGGCAAAGAATTTTCTGCTTGTCATCTCAAATATTTTCACCGTAAGAGATCTAAACAAAAAATTTATTGAAATATTTACATAACTAGATTTCTCACCCATGTAACCCTGGAATTCGAAATAACAAATAATAAGTTCTTTCAAAAAGATGTTATCTCTTTAAAATAAGTATTCGAACTGCGCTGGCAGTCAAATGTTTTTAGATAAATTAAAGAATAAAAATCCCGACTACGTAGTAGTCGAACTGACATTCCGGTTATTTATAACCTGTACCACCAAAAAAGCCGCTGAAAACAGCGGCTTGAAGTAAATAGATTTTTTCACACTTCAACAAGTACGGTGTGACTTCTAAATTTATTTAATTGCTTTCCTTACAAAGCCGTCAGCTTTATCCAATCTTACTTTAGCTTCATCAAGATCTACATCCGCAAGAATCATTACCAGAGCTGTTTTAACATGGCCATCAGCTTTATCTAAATATTCACCGGCTTCTTCATAAGAAACATCAGTAATAGTCATTACAATTCTCTTAGAACGCTCTACAAGCTTCTTATTTGTCATCTGAAGATCAATCATCATGTTCTCATATGTTTTGCCCATACGAACCATGCTTGTAGTTGTAAGCATGTTTAGAACCAATTTTTGAGCAGTACCGCTTTTCATTCTTGTAGAACCCATTACAACTTCAGGTCCCACAAACGGACACATAGCAACATCAACTTCTTCAATGTCAAAAGTTTCTCTCGGATTACAGGTTACATATAAAGTTTTAGCACCAATCTCTTTTGCTTTTTTAACCGCGCCTATAACGTAAGGAGTTCTTTTACTTGCGGCAATTCCGCAGACTACATCTTTAGCGGTTACCTTTGCTTTTTCAACATCCTTAGCTCCATAATCTTCATAATCTTCCGCACCTTCCTGGGCTCTGAACATTGCAGCTTCGCCGCCTGCTATAAAACCATCAATCATTCCGTAAGGTGTTCCAAATGTCGGAGGACATTCAGATGCGTCAACCACACCAAGTCTGCCGCTGGTTCCGGCGCCAAAGTATAAAAGTCTGCCGCCATTCTTTAAAGCGTGCACAATTATCTCAACAGCTTCTTCTATATATGGAAGTTCTTTTTCAACGGCAAAAGGAACTGTCTTATCTTCATCATTTATTATTTTTAATATTTCCTTAGTCGGAAGAGAATCAATTTCGGTTGAGTTTGGATTTCTCTGTTCAGTAGACAACTTAGATATTTCATCGAATAATTTTTTTTGTTCTGTCATTTGTGCAATTCCAATAGTATTAGTTTTTTTTCTTTTTCGTTTCTTACATTAGTCGGCTTATAGGCCAGCTCAATAATTGTTGATTTTTTTATATATGCCTTATACTTCATTTCAGCTTTTTTAATTTCTTCTGATAAGTCTCCCCCTTTAATTGCCATTAGGAAAGCACGTTCTTTTATAAGAGGAAGAGCATATCTAACCAGAACAATTAATTGAACTGTAGCACGGCTCAAAATAAGATCAAATTTACCTTCATGTTTTTTTATGAACTCTTCATCCTCTACACGGGAATTTTCCGCCACAATATTACTTATTTTAAGTTTATGAATAAACTCGTTTACAGCATCAATTTTCTTTCCTATTGAGTCAGCTAAAACTCCCCTCATCATAGGATTAGAAAGCGCAAAAGGAATACCCGGAAATCCGCCGCCGGTTCCGATATCTAAAAATCTATTCATTTTTGGTGGCAGATATTCACTGATTAAAGCTCCTTGAAATACATGGTTCTCAACTAGATTATCAATATCCTTTCTCGATACAAGATTAAGGGTTTCATTTTTTTCTGCAAACAGTTCGCAAAAATTTGCGTACCTAATTAACTGATGTTCACTAGGATTAAAACCATTCTTCCAAAAAAAATCTTTCAATTCTGCTAAATAGTCTGAATGAGTTTTCAAAAGCTCTCCAATTTAATTCTTCAAATATACCAATAAGACAGAAATATCAGATGGTGTAACTCCCGATATTCTTGATGCCTGGGCAATAGTTCCAGGCTTATATTTATTTAACTTTTCTCTTCCTTCGGTTGAAATAGCTTTAATTATTGAGAAGTCAAAATTTTCTGGAATTTTTGCCTTTTCCAGTTTTTCCATCTTCTCTATAACTTCGTATTGACGCTTAATGTAGCCTTCGTACTTAAGTTCTATTTCAACCTGTTGAAGAACAGTTTTATTATCAATAAAACTCTCTGCTTCAGGATGTTTTTCAACATCAATTAGATGAACAAGATTTTCCAGTTTTATCTGGGGTCTTTTTGCAAGCTTACTTATTGTTTCACCATAATCAATTGACGGTGTTTCGGCATTCTCTAAAACCTTGTTAAGCTCTTCACCTTTTAATCTTATTTTGTCAAACAGATCAATTCCAACCTCTATCTGAAGTTCTTTTTCTTTTAATTCATTATACTCATTTTCCGAAATCAGCCCAAATTCATGTCCATATTTCATTAGTCTGCGATCCGAATTATCCTGCCTGAGAAGTAATCTATGCTCGGCTCTGGATGTAAACATGCGGTAAGGTTCGCTTGTAGATTTTGTACAAAGATCATCTACCAGAACTCCCAGATAGGCTTCCGATCTTTTTAGAGTAAATTCCTTTCTCCCCTGTATTTTAAGAGCGGCATTTATTCCGGCAAGCATTCCCTGTCCGCCGGCTTCTTCGTAACCGGATGTACCGTTTACCTGACCGGCAAAATAAAGTCCTCCGATTTTTTTGGTTTCCAGTGTGTTTTTTACCTGGTAAGGAGGAAAATAATCATACTCAATAGCGTAACCCGGTCTTTCCATCTTACAATCTTCAAGACCTTTTATTTTATGAATTGCCTCATCTTGTATTTCCGCGGGCAATGATGTTGGAAATCCGTTAACATAAATCAACTCACTTTTCAAACCTTCAGGTTCTAAGAAAAGCTGATGACTTTTTTTATCTGAAAATCTAACAATTTTATCTTCAATTGAAGGACAATATCTGGGACCAATTCCAGAAATTAAACCAGTAAACATTGGTGAGCGATCAAAACCTTTTTCTAATATTTTATGAACAGCTTCATCAGTATAAACTAAATGACAAGGAACCTGTTGTAAAAATGGAAACAACGATTTATCAGTTCTAAAAGAAAACGGTTCAGGAATATCATCACCTGGCTGTTCCTGCAGTTTAGTCCAGTCTATAGAATTTTTATTTAATCTCGGAGGTGTTCCTGTTTTAAGTCGTCCGGTTTCAAAACCCATATTCATAAAAGATTCTGTTAAACCAAGTACAGGATCGTCGCCAAATCTTCCACCGGGAGTAGAATCAAGACCTGTATACATCAATCCGTTTAAAAATGTACCGCTGCATACAACTATTGCTTTACACTTTATCTCCAATCCGTTTTTTGTTTTTACTCCGACAATCTTATTATTTTCTTCAATTGCCTTGATAACTGAATCTTCAAGAATAGTTAAATTCTCAGTCGATTTAATAACTCTTCCGGCTTCTTTTGGATAAAGATCTCTATCAGATTGACAGCGTCCGGCCCAGACAGCAGGACCCTTCGATTTATTCAGAATTCTAAATTGAATTCCGGTTTTATCCGCAACCATTCCCATTACACCACCCATCGAATCAATTTCGTGTACAAGGTGACCTTTTGCACTTCCACCAATTGCAGGGTTACAGGACATTTCTCCAATTTTATTTGAATTTAATGTTATAAGAGCTGTGTTGCATCCCATTTTTGCAGAAGCATAAGAAGCTTCTATTCCGGCATGCCCGGCACCAATAACAATTACATCAAATTCTTTCATTTATTTTTACCTTTCGTTTCACGTGAAACAGTTTTAGAGTGATTCACGCTTTTCAGTCGTTTTAACGTTTCACGTGGAACAGTTTATTTACCAATACAGAATTCTGAAAAAATATTATTCAAAATATCTTCAGATGATACTTTGCCAATTATTTCACCAAGTGATGATTCCGCGTTTCTTAAATCAATTGCTATAAACTCACCAGACATTTTATTACCTATAGACTCGTTTGCATTAGCCAAAAAAACCATTGCTGATTTTAATGATTCATAGTGACGTATATTATTAACAATTGCGGAACGTTCGCTGTAGTTTCCGTCCGAAACAGCCTTCTGACTCAACAGATCCAGAAGTTCTTTAATTCCCTCTCCGGTTCTTGAGGAAATCCCAACGTCGGATTTGAAATTTTGTCTTTCAACAAGATCAATTTTATTCGAGAGAACAATTATTTTATCACGATCTTTTATTTTTAATAATTCAATAAAAAGATCCTCATCAAATTCCATTGTTGAATCGTTTATAAATAAAACAAGATCAGATTCTTTAATTGCCTTTTTACTTCTCAGAACACCCTCTTTTTCAATGGCATCCTCTGTAGACCTGATTCCCGCTGTATCATAAAGTCTAAATAATATTCCATCAATCTGAAGTTCTTCAATTAGAACATCTCTGGTTGTACCCGGAATATCACTTACTATTGCTCTCGCTTCTTTTAAGAAATAATTTAGCAAAGAAGATTTACCAACGTTCGGTTTACCGACAATAGCAACGTTAACACCATCTTTAATAATTTTTCCAAAGGAATATGTTTTTAGAAGTTCATTTATTTCAGAAACAATTTCGTCTATTTTACCTTTTACCTGCTGTATTGATAAAAATTCAATATCCTCTTCCGCAAAATCCAATCCAAGTTCAATCAGCGAAGAAGTATCAACTAAACTTTTCCTTAAATATTCAACCCTGGCAGAAAGTAATCCGTCCAGCTGATTTCTGGCTCCTCTAAGTGAGCTTTCGGTTCTTGAATTAATTACATCCGCAACGGCTTCAGCCTGAGCAAGATCCATTTTTCCATTTAAGAAAGATCTTTTTGTAAACTCTCCCGGTTCAGCCAAACGAACATCGTTTTGCACAATTAATGCAATTATTTTTTGAACAATAAATTGGCTGCCGTGTGTGCTTATTTCAACGGAATCTTCTCCGGTAAATGAATGCGGATTTTTGAATACTGAAATTAATACATCATCAATTGTTTCAGAATTCTCATCAACAATTTTGCCGTAATGTATAGTATGGGTTTTTGCCTCTGAAATTTTTAATTTGCCGTAAAACAAATTGTCTAAACATTTAAAACTATTTTTACCGCTAATTCTAATTACAGAAATTGCGCCTGCTCCGGGTGGAGTTGCTAGTGCGATAATAGTATCATCATTATTTATGTGTGTATACATGTTTCACGTGAAACCTTGCGGCTTCTCCTTTGTTTTAGCGAAGAGCTAAATATTTTGATCTGCAAAATTAACACTTTTAAATCTCTTTATCAAGCGTTTTTTCATTTAACTTATTTTATTACAACAGCTTATTTGTTTCTGTTCTACATTTTACGAGTTCGTATTTTCTTATTTTAGTATTTTATTTTGAATTATTGAATGCGCCTATACCCGGCATCGTTGTTTTGACATTTCTAAATATTATTCCTTATTTTACTTCCATGAAAAAACTGGATTTCAATCCGTTAAAATCGGGTGAGGATTTTAGGAGTAATTATAAACTTCACGATTTAGCTGAAGCATCAGGGAAAAATCTTTTAACTCAATGGGGACTTAACTACAAGGAGTTTGGAGAGGATAGACGTTATCAATCGGTTTGGGAAAAGGGTGAAGACAAACCCGATATTATTTTAAGTTACAAAGACATACATGCGTTCCTCGATTGGAAAGGCAAACATCATTCCCATTGGCTTGTTAATCAAAGAGCCATTAACGCTTATGAAAACTGGAGCAAACGTTTTAACATTCCTATTATAATTGCTTTTTTTGTGTTTGACATAAATAAAGCTTTACTTGAAAGAAGGTTTGCGTTTTTAAATTTGCATAATTACATTGCTTCCCAGAAAAAACAATGGGATAAAAATACCACTGTGGAGTTTAGAGCTGATATTCCCGAATTTACAAAAGGGAATCTGCTTAAATGCTTATTAGAATATAAATAAAGTTACAAAAGCGGATTTGTCTTGTATCCTATTTACAGCCAGTTATATTGAACTTGTTAATACTATTTTAGAAACCTTATGACAAAAGAAAATAAAAATCTAAAAAAAAATCTCGAAAAAATATTTATAGAGTCAAACTCATCCGAGCAAATTTTTGACGCGTTTCAATTGCTGCTTTACAACAACTTAGAAGACATGGATATTATTAGAGTATTCCTGGGTAATCCAAGTTTATCTATTGATGAGATTGTAATGTACTCAGAAAAACTGGCTCTGACATTTACTAATCAGGCTTATGAGATTTTTTTATGGACAGGTTATGTTTTCGAAAGTAAATTCGGATGTGCTGATTATTCTCTAAACTATTATATTAAAGCTTCTAAAAAATCACCAAAAGAATTTGCTCCCTTTGTATCTGCAATAAATTTATATAATTTTGAATATCCACTGCCTGCCAATAAAAACATAATTAAAATGGTTGAAGAAGGTGCGGCATGTGTAAAGAAAAGAAGTAAAGTATATTCTGAATTTGCCAAACTTCATCAAAAACTTGGTGACCGGGAACTGAACTTAAAGTATACAGAACTTGCCGAAAGATCTGCCCTTACAGAAGATTAAAAGTAATAGCCAATAGAAAAGTAGATCCGTGTTTCACCCCAGCTTATAATTTGTTCTAACAAAGATTTTTTCAATAAAAAACTTCTGCCTACAGCAAACTCAGCCGGACCAAGAGGAGTATCTAAAGAAAGCGAAACACCAACTCCGTGCATTAAATCCTTAAATCTGATTTGCTCTTTTTCTGCCCAGCTTGATCCAAGATCATATCTTACCTTGAAATATGAATCAAAGAATATCTGAAATGGAAGCAGGTATCTATATTCGAGTGAAGAGGTGAAAATTTGTCTTCCTCTCATTTCATTATTTCTCATTCCTAAAAATGAATTTTGCCCGCCAAGCGAAAAGTGCTGACTCAGTGGAAGGGTTCTATCACCAAACCCGATTCTGATTCTGGGAATTATGGTATGTCTTTTAGCCGGAGTTAAAAATATATTATAGTCTAACCAAAATTTGGTATAAGCAATCTCCGCTTTAAATATTCTTTGAGCGGTTTCATAATAACTGTTTACTAAAATACCGGATGTGGGATAAGGATATTTATTCTGCGAATCAATATTTAACACAAACCGAAGCTGCGCAATTATATTTTCCGATTCTAAGTTCTCAGAATCTTCACGGTTTTTAATACGGTCTTTTGTGTAAGAACCTTCAATAATAAAAATTCCAATCTTTTCAACATTGGCTCCTAAACCCAAAGATAATCCCGATGAAATTTGTCTGTATACACCCGACTTCTCTTTAAAAAACCGCTCCTCATTATCGCTTGGTAAATCCTTGTAAGTTATAATATCTTTAAGAAGATTAAATAATTTTATTTTATAAGTAAGATATGTATCAAATATTCTATTGGCTTTATGCTCAAAAATAAAATTTCTATTGTTCATGCCCCCGTAAAATAAGGCTCCCAGTTCTGTTCCGGTACCAAATAAATTTTCGTTTCTAAAATCGGCAGAAATCTGGGTCTGATATTCATTATCAATTCTTAAACCAAACCTAAAGACACTAGAAATTTTTTCTCTTACTCCTAAAACAATTTTCTTTTTATCATAATCATCAACAATATTTAATTCAACCTCTTCAAAAAGATTTGTGCTCTGCAGATTGGTGAGTCCTTCTTTAGCCTCATTATAATTAAATAATTCACCGGCCTTTATAGGAAACTCCCTTGTAATAACACTTTTATTTGTTTTGTTATTACCAACAATTTCAACTTCAGAAACAACGCCTTCTGAAATAGTAATTTTAAGAATATTGTTATTTAATGAAACTGATTCAACTTCGGATAATGAAAAACCCTTTTCCCTAAATAAGGTATTAACTTCTAAAAGTTTTTTACAAACATTTTTAGAATTGAAAGATTTGTTTTTAAGAGGAAGTAATATTTGATTTACTTCGTTCGCAATTTCATTTGATAATCCAACAATCTCAATTGCTTCAATTAATTCATATTCTTTTTCAATTATATGCAAAAAACTTGTTTCGTCTTTTCTAATTATCTCAGCTGCTAATGATTCGTAATTACCTGATAAGAAAATATTTTTGAGTTCGTTTTTTATTTCCTGAGAAGATATAAATTCCTGTGAAGCAAGTTTTTTTAATACAGCAATTTCAAGTTCGGAATTAGAATATGAATTTAAATTTGAGTAACCGCTATTTGATAATGAACCGTCGTTATAATTTGTTTTTATTTTTTCTTTTATACTTTCTATTTTTTTTAATGCTTCCTGATAACCAAGTTCAACGATCTCTTCAAGATTATCAAACTGATTACCCTGTATTCCATTTAGCTTAGGAGTAATTACAAAATCAGCTTTCTTTAAATTTTGTTCATTAAGCAGATTCATTGGAATACTGACTAACTGATCTGCAACTGTCCATGGAACATCCAATTCATTTTTCTCCCGTAACGGACTTGTAGTATTCGAAGCAATAGTTATATCAACTCCTAATTCCTTTGCAATTTCTACTGGAATATTTGCAACAACACCACCGTCAACTAAAAGCAAAGAATCCATTTTAACTGGTGCTAATAGAAAAGAAACACTTGAGCTTGCTCTCATAGCCTTTCCTAAATTACCATTAGAAAGTACAATTGCTTTTCCATTTATTAGATCAGTACTTACAGCCCTAAATTTGTATAAAAAATCATCAAAGTTATGAACTGAATTTAGAGGTGCGTTCAAAGATAATAATGTTAAATAGTTTGAAACATTCTGCCCTGAATTAATAGATGTAGGAATGATTGGTTTAAATCCATCCATTTGTAATGTTAAAATAGATTTATCTTCGGTAACTTTTTGATCAATAAATAATTCTTTTCTGTTTGCCTCGTTGCCAGTATAAAATGAATTCCAGTCGGTGTTTAATAATATTTCTTCGATATTCTTTAATGTATAACCGGCCGAATATAATCCGCCAACTATACTTCCCATACTTGTACCTACAATATGTGTTATGGGTATTTGATTTTCTTCAAGTGCTTTTAAAACACCAATATGCGCAATACCTCTGGAACCGCCGCCGCTTAAAACTAAAGCTATACCGGGCTGATTTTCTGGTACTCTTTCTACCAATCCAAACGGAAGCTGTTTTTCTTTAGTTTCAAATTTTATTACTTCTCTAACCTGAGCAGAAATATTTTCTGAGAAAATAATAATTATTACTAAAAAGAAATATTTAGAAAATATTTTAATTAATCCTTGAATAAGACAAACTCTATTATTTTAAAATACAGAATATTAAGATATGGAATTTTTGAAAGAATTTTGTGTTTTAGATTACAATCCAAATTAATTATTAACAATTTTCGCTAAGATTGCAGTGTTTTTCTTAAAAGGATTGTTTTGAATTTTAACGGAACTAAAAATTGATTTGCTTTTTTTACTGATTAAATTCCTTTTCAAAAAAATTAAGCTGGAAAGAAAATAAATTAGACAAAAAAAATCCCGGCATAACCGGGATCTGTATTTAGAATTTTTTCTTTTTCTTTGTTGGCGGCTGTTTAGCGCTTTGCTGCTGTTTTTGTTTCTGTTCCGCGGCATCCATCATTTTCGACATAAACCCGCCTTTCTTTTTAGGATTTTTAACAGGCTGTAATTCCGCCGTTCCTCCCTTTACATTTATCCATTGCTGCTGGATAATTGAGAACAGGTTAAACATGAAATAATAAAGATTAAGTCCGGAAGCAAATCCCATAAACATAAAAGTAAACATTACAGGCATTGCATAAACCATCGCTTTCTGGCTAGGATCTTTAACTGTCATTTTTTGCTGGAAGAACATTGTTATACCAAGCAGTATTGCAAGTCCGCTAATTTTATCCATTCCAATAAACGGCAGTTTAAATGGTAATGTATAAATTATATCAGGTGATGACAGGTTTGTAATCCACCAAATAAAGGGTTCGTGTCTAATATCAATTGTTGTTTTAAAGAATGTAAACAATGCAAATAAAATCGGCATCTGAAGCACCATAGGCAAACATCCGCCCATTGGGTTTACTCCATACGTCGAGTACATTTTCATTGTTTCTTTCTGCACTTTTTGCGGATCGTTTGTATATTTTTCTTTTAATTCGGCAATCTTAGGCTGAAGCTGCTGCATTCTTTTCATTGATTGATAACTCTGCTTTGTAAGAGGATAAAGAGCTATTTTAATTATCAACGAAAATAAAATTATAACAATACCATAGTTTGGTATAAACATGTGTAAAAACTTAAACAGCGGTAAAAGTATGTATTCTGAAATTGGGCGGGTAATAATTTTTAATCCAAAGAATGATCCAAAATCATAAATCTGTTCGTAATTTTTTTCATATGATTTTAAAATATCATAATCCAAAGGACCAATAAATAAATTAAACGAATCTTTCTGATAGTTTATATTCTTAAAAGGGACTTTCAGGGCAGTACTGTAATATTCTCTGGTTCCCCATCTTGGATGAGATTTATTAGTTCCTTCTATATACGCGCCGCCATCAAAAGGAACTTTGGGAGATATTATAACTCCAAAATACATGTTTCTAATACCAATCCAATCTATATAACCATTAAACTCTTTCTTTTCTGTTTCACCTTCTGAACTTGCATCAATTATAACCTGCTCGCCGCCTGTAAATGCGCTGGCACTTGAAAAAGAAGCTTCATCAACTGAATTCTCTTCAAGAAAATTTACACCGGTTGACCATTCAACATCATAGCGGTAAGAGCTGATAAGATCATTCATATTGTTCATTTCAATATCAACGCGCGATGCATAATCATCACTGAAGAAAGTAAATATTTTACTGAACGATTTCCCTTCGCTTACTTCGTATGTATATTCAATAGAAAGTGAATCACCATTCTCAACTTTGTAATAATCGTCTGATGCCGCTGTTTCAAAATCAAGAGACGAAGAATTTATAAGCTGACCATCCTGAGTAACAAACCTTATATTAAAGTCGCCATTTTCAATTTGGTTAATAAGCTGTACATGTTTGTTTTCAAAAGTATCGCCGCCAATTTTACCAAGTATATCTTTCTTTTTATGATACCATGTATTATACTTTTTTAGATAATACTTCTGAATTTTACCGCCTTTATTTGTCATCAGTACTTTAATAAGATCTGTTTCAATAGTAACAATTTGTTCTTCAACATCTGAAACTATAAAAGTAGAATCGGTTGTAGTCTGAACAATTTCTTTTTCTATGGGAACTGGTTCTATTGGCTGGACTTCTTTTTGCTGATCGACTATTGTGGAATCAGGGCCTGATGCAACCTGGGGCTGAGGTTGTGGTGAGTTAAAATATAACCAAACTACAAGTATAACTCCAATTAATACAAATGCTATGGTACTCTGTTTATCCATTATTCTTCCTTATCTACTGGATCATATCCACCTTTGTTAAAAGGATTACACCTTAAAATTCTCCAAATCGATTTAGCTCCACCAACAAATACACCGTGTTTTTGAAATGCTTCTACAGCATAATGGGAACATGTGGGATAAAATCTACAGGAGGGCGGAAACAGTGGGGATATGAGTTTTTGATAAACTTTAATTATAAAAATAAAAATATTTCGCATTAGTAAATGCTTTTGCTAATTTGTTTCATAATGTCAACTACATCAGAATAAACATCTTCCAATTGTGGTTTAGGAAATTTTTTCTGATTTATTGTGTTAAGAGAAAAAACAACCAAAAGCTGTTTATTCTCTTCGCACTTAGAAACTAATATTTCTTTATTCAACCGGTACGATTCTCTAAGCAATCGTTTTACTCTGTTTCTCCAAAAAGCTTTACCAGCTCTTTTATGAACAGCGACTGCTATTTTAATACCAGAAATTTCAGAATTTTTAAGAACAAAAAGAGCTTTAAGTTTTCTGTTGCCAGACCTAACTCTCTTTCCGGCTGAATAAATTAGTTCAAAATCTTTTTTTAACTTTATACGCTCTTCTTTCGAAAAGCTATGGTTTTTCAAGATTAATATTCGTCGCTAACTGTTAATTTTTTTCTGCCTTTGGCTCTTCTTCTAGCAAGAATTTTTCTACCGTTTTTAGTAGCCATTCTTTCTCTGAAACCGTGTTTGTTCTTTCTTTTTCTGTTGCTTGGTTGAAACGTTCTTTTCATAGTTATATCTCTCCTACATCATATATACAATTTTTTCTTAACAAGTCTGTAAATTTAATACATTTCTTTTTAACATACAAGACATGTAAATATATTATTTTAAGAGCAGTTACAGCATTTAACTGAAGTAATATTTAATCAATTGCTGTTTTTATTTGCTGTTAAATAAAACTTATGCTTTATGCTGATTAAAACTTTCGGCTTCACACTGAGTTGTTTTTCGAAACCTGTTTAGAAAAACGTACCGGAGTGTAATATTTTATCCCCCGGTACATTGTCTTAACTTAATTCTATTTTATCATTTTTTTCATTTTATCAATTTCATCACGCAGGGCTGCCGCTCGTTCAAATTCCAAATCCTTTGCGGCATTCATCATTTCTTCTGTCATCTGATCAATTAATTCTTTACGCTGTTCCTGAGTCATATATCTTAAAACTGGTTCTGCAACTTTAGAAAATGCCTCTACTTCTTTTGAGGTATCTTTCTTACGAACATCCGCAATTGAAGTTGACTGCATAATTTCTTCCCGACTCTTAAATACGGTTTGCGGAATTATATTATGCTTTTCATTATATGCAAGCTGCAGTTTTCGTCTGCGTATTGTTTCATCTATTGTTTTCTGCATCGATTTTGTAATTTTATCGGCATACATTATTACTATTCCGTTAGCATTACGGGCTGTACGTCCGGCTGTCTGCATAAGCGATCTTTCACTTCTAAGAAATCCTTCTTTATCTGCATCAATTATTGCAACTAAAGAAACTTCAGGAAGATCAAGACCTTCTCTTAATAAATTAACACCAACTAGTACATCAAAATCACCAAGCCTAAGATCACGAATAATTTCAACTCTCTCTAAAGCATCAACGTCGCTATGAATATAGCGAACACGAATATCAATTTTATCAAGATAATCTGTTAAATCCTCTGCCATTTTTTTTGTAAGTGTTGTAACAAGAACTCTTTCCTGTTTAACTATTCTATCTCTAATTTCTCCAATTAAATCATCTATCTGTCCCTTAATTGGTCTGACTTCAATTTCCGGATCAAGCAATCCTGTCGGGCGAATAACCTGCTCAACATAAGTTCCCTGTGATTTTTCCATCTCATAATCAGCCGGAGTCGCGCTTACATATACAACCTGATTTGTTAACTCTTCAAATTCTTCAAATTTTAAGGGTCTGTTATCCAAAGCCGATGGAAGTCTAAAACCATGTTCAACAAGAGTTAGTTTTCTTGATCTGTCGCCATTGTACATTCCTCTAATCTGCGAACAGGTTACGTGTGATTCATCTATTATCAGTAAAAAATCTTTCGGGAAATAATCGAACAAACAAGACGGGCGTGATCCTTCCGGTCTTCCGTCAAGATGACGGGAATAGTTTTCAACTCCGGAACAATATCCAATTTCCTTGAACATTTCTATATCATATTTTGTACGCTGTTCTAAACGCTGGGCTTCAACATATTTTTCATCTTCCCAATAGGTTTTTAATCTTTCTTTTAATTCCGCTTCTATTGCTATTATTCCCCGGTTAACCTGTTCTTTTGTTGTAACAAAATATTTTGCCGGATAAATTGGAACAGAATCAACCTCCCGTAGAACAGCTCCTGTTACAGAATCAATTATAGAAAGCTTTTCAATTTCATCGCCCCAAAGTTCTATTCTAACAGCCTCTTCGTATTGATAAGCAGGAATTACTTCTATTACATCACCTCTTGCGCGGAAAGTTCCCCGGGTAAATTCAACATCGTTTCTTGTGTAATAAATATCAACAAGTGAACGAAGCAGTTTCTTACGCTCAATCTCTAACCCTTTTTTCAGAAATAAAATTTGCCGCGCATATTCATCCGGAGCACCAATTCCATAAATACAACTAACACTTGCTACAATAATTACATCACTTCGTCCTTCTATAAGTGCGGTTGTAGCTTTTAATCTAAGACGGTCAATTTCTTCGTTAACAGCAAAATCCTTTTCTATATACAGGTCACGTTTTACAACGTAAGCCTCGGGCTGATAATAATCATAATAGCTTATAAAAAACTCAACACAGTTATTTGGGAAGAATGTTTTTAATTCGGCATAAAGCTGGGCCGCTAAAGTTTTATTATGCGAAATTACAAGTGTTGGTCTGTTTACATTTTGGATAATATTAGATACGGTGAAAGTTTTACCGCTGCCGGTTACGCCAAGCAGAACCTGATGTTTATCACCGCGTTCAATTCCTTCAGTTAACTCTTTTATAGCCTGCGGCTGATCGCCGGATGGTTTATAGTTTGAAACTAATTCGAATTTATTCATTAATCGGATCTTTATTTTTTTGAACTAACTGGTAAATATAATCAAATTGAATTTCCTAAATAAGTTAAATCAGTGCGGAAATTTTGATTATATTTTTATTACATTCGCTAAAGTTTTTATTTTCAAAGATATTCTTTATATAACTATGCCAAGACCTAAAAAAGAAAGAAAAATAAATTGTGATCCGACAGCTTATTATTTTAAGCCGAGAGGAATCCCGTTAAGAGAATTAGAAGAAGTAATTCTTGAACATGATGAAGTTGAAGCAATAAGACTTGCTGATAAAGAAGGATTAAATCATGAGGAATGTGCTGAGCTGATGGAAATTTCCCGGCCGACCTTTGGAAGAATTTTAAAGAAAGCCCGCAATAAAATTGCCGAAAGTCTTTTAGATGGAAAGGCAATTAAAATAAATGATATTTAGTCAATTTTAAATGTTGTCATTTCAAATAGCTTTTCCTGAGGAATCTTTTTAAAGGTTCCTCACATTCGTTTCAAAATAACAATCCTTAAAATTAATAATTACAAACTTACTCAACATCCTCTTCGCTATACAAAAATCTTTTTATTTTTTGAGTCGGTGTTTTTTCAAACGGCTCAACTTGCTGTACTACTTTATTTATTTTCGAAAAACTATTTAGCTGTGAATTTAAATTCACCAAAATATCATCCAGAATCTGCTTAACAATTTTTCTGGTTTCAGGCTCATTCAGTTTTTCAATTGAATGGGCTTCATCAATATGCTCATAATTTAAATGGATTCTTGCAACAAGCTGACCGCCTCTTTGCAAAACAAGACATTCAGAAACAAAATCTTGTTCAGCTATAATTGCTTCTATTTCTTCAGGATATATATTTTTTCCGTTTGCGCCAATAATTACATTTTTAGATCTGCCCTTTAAATACAAATATCCGTCTTTATCTAAATAACCCAGATCACCCGACTTAAACCAGCCATCCTTTGTAAATACCTCTGCCGTTTTTTCGGGATCTTTATTATAACCAACCATTACGTTTGGTCCTTTTATAAAAACTTCACCTTCCCCGTTATCAGGATTAGGATTATCAATTTTAACTTCCATTCCCTCAAGCACGTATCCGCATGATTTGAATTTGGCTCTAATATTATCTGAACCCGTTACCAATGGAGATGTTTCAGTCAGACCATAACCAATTGAATATGGAAACTTCGCTTCAATTAAAAACTTTTCAACATCACTTGCCAATCCTGAGCCGCCAATACAAAACATTCTTAATCTACCGCCAAAAGTTTGTAACAGTTTTTTACCGGCAACCGCGTTTATTTTTTTACGAAGCGGAGAAAGTTTATACAAACCTCTGGTTATAGTTTTCTTTTTAATTTCAGCCAGAACTCTTAATCTATATATCTTTTCAATTACAAGGGGAACAGAAAGCATAATGGTTGGCTGAACTATTTTCATAGCAGGCAATAATGCCGCGGCAGTCGGTGGTTTATTCATATAATATACAGAAGCACCGCAAAGCACCGGTGTTACTAATCCGAGTGTCGCTTCGTATGTATGATATAAAGGTAATATAGAAAGCAGTTTATCGTGCTCTGTAAAATTTACAAGTGTTGCTGTTGCTTCGGCATCATAAACAATGTTTTTATGAGTTAACATAACACCTTTTGAGTGTCCCGTTGTTCCCGAGGTATATAAAATAAGGGCAATATCGTCTTCGTTAATTTCACTTTTTACCAAGCCAATTAATTTCATGGCAGCAAATTTAATTTTCTGAAATTCTTTTAATCCGTCTTCAACAACACGCTTTAGAAAATCTGTATCTGTATTTTCCGGTATAATGGAAAAATCATTTAACAATATTCTGTGTTTAAGATCTTCCGATTTTACTTCTTCAATCTTGCCAAATTGTTTTGAAGAAACAAAAATCGCCTTACATTCAGAATGACGCAGAATATGATGAACCTCAGAGTTATTAAATTCTGTCATTATAGGAACACCAACAGAACCAATAGAAGTAATAGCAAAATACGCGATTCCCCAATTAACACTATTCTCACTCAGTATTGCAACCTTATCACCCGGTAAAATACCTTTGTCTATTAAGAATTTTGAAATGGTTTCTACTTTAAACTTTAATTCTTTGAAGTTTAAAGTTTCACCGCCAACAGAACCAAGCGCAATATTATCGGCATATTTTTCCGCACTGTTTTCAAGCAACTTATCTAAAGTATATTTTTCCAAGAGATATTCCTCACTTAAGGTATTTAAGATTAATTTAAAAATATAAAATTTCTATAACAGATTTTTACTTTTTACGTTATTAGCTGCAATTTTTGGCAGCACTGTATTTCCTTCCTGAAACTTAAAATTGAAAATCAGCCTGTTTATTTTCCAATGACCTTCAATCTTTACTAAGTGAAAATCATACGAACCGTAAACTTTCCATATTTCTCCTCCTTCACATTCTTTAATAAAATGAGAAAGCATTCCGTAACATGATGTGTGTGCAGAGGTTTCTGTGTAAATATCAATAAGTATATTTCCTATCTGATGATGTGTTGAATCAAATCCTGAAAAAAGAGATTTCCATGAAGTGATTAATTCTTCCAAATGAATTGTGGATGATTCACCGCCAGTTATTGACGTATAATCCACAAAAACTTTTTCTGTAAAAACTTCTTTAAGTTTTTTCCATTCCCGGTTATCTGTGTAAATAAAAAGATTATTTATAGTTTTGTTTAATACTAATTCACCCATTATAACCTCCAGAAAATTATTAGTTTTAATTACTTTTATCAACCAGGCAGCTAAATATACAGCGAAAAAAAATTATTATATAGATACTATTATTAAAACTGTTTATTTAATTATCTCTTTCTCTCCCATCATAAAATCGTAAGTTCTGTTTAAGAATGTTGTAGGAAATCCTAAATCTATTTCACTCGCGTCATTTAATTTTTTCATTTGTTCTTCCGAAAGTTCAAATTCTAAACAGCCAATATTATCCTGAAGCTGTTCAATTGTTCTTGCCCCAATAATAGGCACAACTAATTTTGATTTTTGCCTTACCCAGTTTAGAGCAATCTGGGCCGGTGATTTACCAGTTTCATTTGCCATATCAACTACGGTTGCTGCTATTTCTAGATTTTCTTTGCTAACTTCTTTAAACTTAGCTGTATCAAGTCTTTTGTTTTCTGACGCTTCTTTTTTATTGTATTTACCGGTTAAAATTCCGCTAGCCAGTGGCGACCACGCCGCCAGACCTAATCCAAAATGTTCTGCCATCGGAAGCAGTTCCCGTTCAATTGTTCTCTCTAATAAATTATATTCTATTTGTAATCCTATAAACTGCGACCAGCATTTTAACTCCGCAAGAACATTAACCTGAGAAACCCACCATGCCGGAGCGTCTGAGATACCGACATAAAGAATTTTACCCTGCCGGATAAGATCATCCAATCCGCGCATTAATTCTTCGTCCGGTGTATTTGGATCATATCTATGAACCCAGTAAAGATCGATATAATCGGTGTTTAATCGCTTTAAAGATTTTTCTACCGACTGTACCATGTTTTTTCTATGGCTCCCGCCGCTATTTGGATCTTTGGGATTCATATTAAAAACATATTTAGTTGCCAGAACATAATAATCGCGGTTATTATAAATAAAATCGGCAACAAGTTTTTCACTATCACCGCCGCGATAAACATTAGCCGTATCAATAAAATTTCCACCGGCATCTGTATAAATATCAAACATCTTTTTACATGTTTCTTTATCCGAACTCCATTCAACACCTTCGCCAAACGTCATTGCGCCAAGCGACAATTCTGAAACTCTTAAACCACTTTTTCCAAAAATTTTATATTTCATTTTCCACCTCAATTTATCTCTAATTTTCATAAGTTATAAGTTGCTAAAAACACAATAATATAATAAAACTATAAATAATATAATACGTCCAAACACTGTTATTAAAAATTTAATGAGGTAAAAATGAAAAAACTATTTCTTTGTCTTCTATTAACATCTGTTTCTCTTTCAACTATTTCGGCACAATCTAATTTCAAAAATCGCGATGACATTCCCGATGCATATAAATGGGACTTAAACGACATCTATCCGGATTGGAATGCTTGGGAAAAGGGTTTAGCAGAGCTTGAACAAAAAATGGATAAAATTGTTACTTATAAAGGAAAATTAAAAGAGAGTGCTGAAAATCTTTTAGCGGTTCAAAAATTAAATGATGATCTTGGTTTGTTATCATATAAGGTTTACAGATATCCGCAATTAACAATGGATCTGGATACACGTAATCAGGATGCCGGTGCAAAACTTCAACAAGTGCAGATTGCCTTTTCTAAATTTGGAACCGCCACAAGCTGGATAAATCCTGAGATGTTAGAGATTCCATGGGAAACTATGAAATTATGGCTAGACGAAAATAACGGGTTTGAACCGTACCGTTTTGGAATTGAAGATTTATATCGCCAGCAAACACATGTTTTAAGCGAAGATAAAGAAAAGCTTATCTCATATTATTCACAGTTCAACGGCTCTCCGAGTGATGTTTACACAAGTATCACCGCTGCAGACGTTGATTTCCCGACTGTAACTCTTTCAGATAGTTCTGAAGTAAAAGCAACTAATGGAAACTACAGTAAAACACTGGCAACAAATCAGAATCAGGAAGACAGAAAAATAATTTACGAAGCGCATTACGGGAACTTCAAAAAAAGCCACAACACATACGCTTCAATTTATAAAGCTGTTTGTCAGAAAGACTGGGCCGGTGCGCAGGCAAGAAATTATTCTTCCAGTTTAGAAGCCGCTTTAGAAGGCAATAATATTCCTACTTCTGTTTACGAAACTCTTGTAACAACTGTTAGAGAAAACACTAAACCGCTGCAAAAGTATCATCAGTTAAGAAAAAGACTTTTGGGATTAGAAAAATATTATAGTTACGACGGATCAATTCCGGTAGTTGATTTCAATAAAACTTACAATTATGAAACCGCTAAAAAGTGGGCTTTAGAAAGTGTAAAACCTTTGGGCGAAGATTATATAAGTAAATATAAAAACGCGATTCAGAATGGCTGGGTTGACGTGTTTGAAACTGAAGGAAAACGTTCGGGTGCTTATTCGGCCAATGTTTATGGTATTCATCCTTATATGTTAATGAATTACAACGAAACTATTAATAACGTATTTACGCTGGCTCATGAACTTGGTCATACAATGCACACATTATTAGCCAATGAAAATCAGCCTTTCTCAACTTCGGGTTATACAATATTTGTTGCTGAAGTTGCTTCAACATTTAACGAAGCTCTTTTATTAGATTATCTGTTAGAAATTACAACCGATCCTGTTGAAAGAGTTGCTTTGTTACAGCAGGCAATTACCGCAATTACCGGAACTTTTTATTTTCAAACTTTACTTGCTGATTTTGAACTACAGGTTCACAACTTAGTTGAGCAGGGAAAACCAGTTACATCAGAGACTTTAGTAAAAATTATGGATGATCTTTTTGTAGCTCATTATGGCGATGTTCAGGAAAAAGATGAATTTTTAAGTTATGTATGGACTAGAATTCCTCACATTTACAGAAGTCCGTTTTACGTTTATCAGTACGCTACATGCTTTGCTTCTTCTGCCCAGATTTACAAAGAATATAAATCTGCTGATGGTGAAGAAAGAGAAAAAGTAATTGCCAGATATTTAAATATGCTTAAATCCGGCGGAAGTGATTACCCAATGAGTTTATTGAAAAATGCCGGTGTTGATCTTTCTAATCCGGAAACGATTAAAGCTGTTGTAGAACAGATGGAAAGATATGTGGATTTATTAGAAGTTGAAGTTGATAAACTAAAGGGTTAGATCTTTTTAAGATGACATCTTTTTAAAAAGATGTCATCTTTCTTCTTTACCAAAAGTATAATTTGCCATTCCAAACAAAGTGAGTAATCGTGTTTTTAAACTAGAAAAAATATATTCTTTCGTCACTTCACTCCTATGAATTACAACTTTGAAAAGATTATAATCTCATCATTTTAAATTTATTATTGAAAGGTTAAATTTTAGCAGAATGGTTTTTGCGGCAGTTTTTTTTATTCTATTAGAATATTTTCCAGATCATTATATTAATTGTTTAAGCAGGTAATTCACTTGTAATTATAACCTTAAAAGATTTAATCAATTTTTTCATAAATTAATTTTCCGGTATTTAATATAATTTCCTTAAAATCGGCATCAACTCTATTAATATCAATTATATCTTTAAGCCTATTTAAGCTACCAATTTCTAAATCAGAAAAATCAACAGCAATATCAAAATCGGAAGAATACCTTGATGTTCCTTTTGCTCTTGAACCAAAAAGATATTTTTTTTTTACATTCAAAAATGAGTTTATCAGATATATCAACTTGTTAAGTAATATTTCTTCTTTTACATTCATGTATAAAGTTAAGTGAAGTCTTTTAAAAGTACAATTAAAATGTATTCTATTTATTCATCTGAAAACATATTTGTGACCGGCAGAGCAATTGAAAAAATGTTATCTTTTAATATTAAAATTGAAAGAGTTGGTTATGCAGGAAACAATAAAAAATTACGTTAAAAAATATACCCTTGGCGAAGAAATTGCCAACAGCGTTACACACGGAATTGGAGCGGCTTTAAGTATTGCTGCTTTAACTTTACTTGTTACTCTTGCTAGTTTTCAGGGTGATATCTGGCGGATTGTAAGTTTCAGCATTTACGGATCGACTCTTTTTCTCCTCTATATTTCATCAACACTCTACCATAGTTTTCAAAATGAAAAAGTTAAAAAGGTGTTTAAAATTTTTGATCATTCCTCTATATATTTATTAATAGCCGGATCATATACGCCGTTTTTATTAGTTAGCATGAGAAGCACTTTTGGCTGGATACTTTTTATAACAATCTGGTTTTTAGCACTTTCAGGAATAGTTTTTAAGGCCTTTTTTATTTTTAGATTTAAGAGAACCTCAACAATTATTTATGTTTTAATGGGATGGCTTTCTGTAATAGCGATGCCGGAAATGATTGAAAATTTACATACCAGCGGAATTACTCTTTTAATTGCCGGCGGATTAACATATTCACTTGGTGTTATTTTTTACATCTGGAATAAACTTCCATATAATCACGCAATTTGGCATTTATTTGTTTTGGGTGGAAGTACTTTACATTTCTTCGCAATTCTTTATAATGTATTGCCTGCTTAATAATTATTTTTCTAAGCAATAACTATTTATTTAACCAATTTACTTATAGTTCTAAAACAATCATCATCCGCTCTTTTAAGAAGCTGAAATAATATTGTTTCAGTTCCGGTTATTTTAGCTCCCGCATCACGAATAATTTCAACACCCAGATTTTTATTTTCAATTGTTCTGGAAGATGTTGCATCCTTCACTAAAATAACTTTATAATTAAGTCTTATAAGATCTACCACTGTCTGATAAACACAAACATGAGTTTCAATTCCAATTATAATTACAAATTCTTTTTTAAGTTCACGCAATTTATTTACAAACTCTAAATTACCGCAGCAGCTAAAAGATACTTTATTAATAGGGGAATTTCCTTCTAAACAACTTGCAACTTCATGATTGGTAGCTCCAAGTTTCTCAGGAACCTGTTCCATCCAAATAATTGGCAAACCAAGTTCTTTAGCTCCAGTAATCATAATTTTAGCGTTCCTGATCAACTGCTCTTTTTCATTCATTATTTCGGCCAGTTTACCCTGAATATCGACTACTACTAAAACCGCGTTATCTCTGCTTATCACTTTATTACCTTAAATCTTAATTAAAAGTTAATCATAATTTAATTTTTTTTATGATAACTTATTACATTTATTATAAATATATTTTATTCTATATTCACCTTTTATTTTTTTCGAAAGGATATTTAATGAAGGCTTTATTAATAGTTGATGTTCAAAATGATTTTTTTCCGGGCGGAAGAATGGCCGTTAAAAACAGCGAACATATAATACCTATCATTAACAATCTTCAGAACAAATTTAAATATGTGTTTTTTTCAAAAGAGTGGCGTCCTAACGAACACGCATATTTTGCTTCTAACAATAAGTTATGCATTATTTTTGATTCTATTTATATTGACGGACAGTATAAAACAATGTGGCCCGATCACTGTATACAGCTTACGCGCGGTGCTGAATTTCATAAAGATATTAACAGACACAGGCATTCTGTTGTTATTACAAAAGGCACGGATGCAAATATAGATAGTTATTCTGCTTTTTATGATGACGCAAAAAAAATTGATACCGGATTATTAAAGGAATTAAAAGATAGAAATGTTTTTGATCTTTATATTTGCGGACTTTCAACTGATAGATGTGTAAAATACTCGGCAATTGATTCTGTTGAAGCCGGATTTAACACTTATGTAATTATTGATGCAACCGCGCCTTTTGGTTCAAACCCGGACATAATGGATAAAGTTATAGCTGAATTTGTTGATCATGGAGTTAAAATTTTAAGAGCAAACGAAGTTTAAAAATGATGACATCTTTTTAAAAAGATGTCATCTATTTTTTTATATTAAACAGTTTTTAATGCATCTTCTATATCTTTTATAATATCATCTACATCTTCAATACCAACTGAAAGACGTACTAAACCATCAGTTATACTGGCAGATTCTCTGGCTTCTTTTCCCATTGATGCGTGAGTCATACTAGCAGGATGCTGAATTAAAGTTTCAACTCCGCCTAAACTTACAGCAAGAGCACAAAGTTCAACACTATTCATAAGTTTTTCACCGGCTTCATATCCGCCTTTTAATTCAAAGGAAATCATACCGCCGGGAGCTGAATGCTGTTTTATACCTATCTCATATTGAGGATGGCTTTTTAATCCCGGAAATCTAACCCAGTCAACTTTTGGATGATTTTCTAAAAACTCTGCAACCTTCATCGCGCTTTCAGAATGTCTTTCCATTCTAAGAGCTAATGTTTTTAAACCACGATGTACTAAAAATGAATTAAACGGATCTATAACACCGCCAAGCTGATTTAACACTTTTCTCATACTTAAATAAGATTCATCGTCTTTAACTATAATAATACCAGCTACAACATCAGCATGTCCGTTCAAAAATTTAGTCATACTATGTACAACTACATCAACACCTAATTCTATTGGTCTTTGCAGAATAGGGCTCATAAAAGTATTATCTACAACTACCTTTGCTCCTCCTTTATGTGCAATTTTTGATACTTCTTCTAAATCTGCAATTTCTAAAGTTGGATTACCTGGTGTTTCTATATAAACTACTTTTGTATTTGGTTTCATAGCTTCCTGAACTTGCTTAATATCAGATGCATTAACAAATGTAGTTTCAATATTGAATCTGTTTAATACTGTATTTAATAAAGTTGATGTTGGTCCGTAAACCGCCTTTGAACAAACAACATGATCACCAGCAGATAATAAAGCTGTTAAAGCTGTATTAATCGCCGCCATTCCACTACCACAACCAAGTGCTTTATAACCGCCTTCTAATGCAGCAACCGCGTTTTCCATTGCTTCAATTGTAGGATTAAGCATTCTTGTGTAAATATAACCGGCTTCTTTTCCGGCAAATAATTTTGCTCCATGTTCTGCTGATTCAAATTTAAATGTTGAGGTCTGATAAATTGGCGGAACTACTGGTCCAAATTCATAATTATCAATTCCGGCATGTACACATTTAGAACTGATGCCCATTTCTTTTTTAGTCATAATATCACCATATTATTTTGATACTTAATTAACGATTATAAATTTACGGAGATTAGGTATTGAGTTCAAGTTAAGTTGAAAATGAGTCTGATACTGATATTATATTAAATTCAAAAAACGAGTTTTTGAGTAGTTTACCCACTTCGGAAGTGGGGGTGGGTACTTAAAAGACTCAACGCCGAACCTTTTTTAATCTAATAGGTACTTCAAAGAATTGGCGTTGATATAAAAAGACTCGAGCTCGATACTTTTAGAGACAAACTTGTCTCACAGAGAATAAGCTCAAATGCTTTTTTCCTCGAACGTGGTTTTATGAAGTATGCTACTGACTCTTTTTGCTCCGAAGTAGAGTATTTTTAGGGGGAGCTTGATTATTTGAGGCGGGTCTGTTCACTAAAGTGTGTTAAAAGTTAAGGTGGTCGAGTGATTCAGCTTGCTTAATTGTATCGAGACCTAATTTTGTTTTTTCAATTTGGTAATAATATTCATGGTTCCCAATAAAGATTAAATCTCAGATTTAGTTTGGATTATAATTTTTTAAATAATGTATAGGCTGCCCAAAAGTATGAAGTTGTCATTCCGAACGAAGTGAGGAATCTCATTTTTGAACTAAACATGCAGATTCTTTCGTCACTTCGCCTGCCTATTGGCAGACAGGTTCCTCAGAATGACAACTTTAAGGATTTTAGGAATAACTCCACAAAACAGCTAACTTAGCCTTGATCAGCCGGTTCATCTGTCGGTTTTACTTTGTTTGTAAACCGTTTCTTTAGATCATCATAAATTGGTTTGGCACTTGGAATATCCAGTTTTGCTGCCATTTTCACTGAGTTGTAATAAGACAACGCCGATACATAAGCCTCACTTCCACAAACCATAATTGTATCATCAAGATTCGATTCTATCTGCTGTAGCGGTTTAAAGATTCCATTTAAATCATCAACAGCTTTTAGATCAATTTTCATCTCATCAACCTTCATATAGGGAGGCGCAAAATCTGGTGTACTTTCTGTATAACCAAGTGTTTTTTCAACAAATGCCACGGTTTTATCACTCATTTTTGGCAAAGTTTTTCTCTCATCTGGTGTTAAAGCTACCAGAAAAGGATCTAGTTTTGTTTTGATTAAAGTTACCGCATCTTTAACTTCTGTTAATACTTCTGGCGGTATTACAATTGATACATCATTTTGTTCAGGCATTTAAGCCTCCTTTTAGATTGGTTTATAATTCACTCTTTCTGCAGGAGCCCTTATTAGAGTGTACTGGATAATTTTGATTTTTGAAGCAAACCTCCAAGGTTTCCCGCCCAATAAAAAGGCGGACAGATAAAAACCTTGGAGTTTTTTTTGCTAACTATTTTAATAAAATCATTTTTTTACTAACCTTATTATCACCAGCTTGTAAAGTATAAATATAAGTTCCACTGGCTAAGTTTTTTGCGTTAAAGTTAACTGAATATCTTCCTTCTGATTTAACTCCGTCAACTAAGGTTGCTACTTCTTGTCCCAGCATGTTAAATACTTTTAATGTAACATGTCCAGATTTAGGAAGTTGATAGTCTATTTTTGTTGTTGGGTTAAACGGATTTGGATAGTTTGCAAATAATGAATAATCTTCAATCTTATTTAGTTCAGAAAATTCTATTTCTTCAACGTTAATTCTTTTAAGATTATCTTCATCGTAATATGTATTTGCAATTGATAGTTCAGCATCAAAATTCTTTTCTATAACAAGTCGAATTTTTACATCTTTCTCTTTTATGTCGGACGTATTCAAATCGAAATATATTTTATCATGTTCTACTAAATTATTTGAAGTAATAATTCCTTTGCCAAATGTTCCAAGAACTGAGTTATCTTTACTATCAATTAATTCGGCTCTGTATACTATTTGATTATCACCTTGTAGAAGTTTTTTACCTGTTTCAAGATTACCGGTTCCATATTCAAAAGTAAATATCAAATCACTTTCTTTTTCCAATCTAAAAGATTCTGTTTCTAATAAATTATTTACTTCAGCTTCACTAATCTTTACTTTACCTATATCATTGTGATTAAATGTGAATTGAACATTATCATTTATAACAGCTCCAATTGAAAGATAAATACTGGAATTTCCGTTACTAATTATTCCTTCCCTTGCTATATATTTAGTTCCTTTACTTGATGTTTTGGGTAGTGAGCTTAAGTTTGCAGATGTATTAAAGGAATACGGAGTTGTATTTGTATTTAAGCTAGAAGCATACAAATTACTTAGTGATGTGCCCGGAGTTAACTGAACACTACCGTAACCTAACTGAAGATTTTTATATTGTTGATAGTAATAAATTAAAGCATATTTTGAATAACTACCATTATAATCACTGTAAGCAATTATACTTTTATCTCCATCTATTGATATACTTGGAGATTTTACGGAAGTACCAAATGAATAAAATTGGTTGTTGAAATATGTTACTATTCTTCTTTCACCAGTACGTTCTCCAATCCATGCCAATCTGTATGTATTGCCACATGCTGTTATACTTGGGGAATGGTTTGTTGTAAAACCACTGGCGGAACCATACCATTGGGAATTAAATGTTAAAGAAGTATTGCCATTAAATATAACACCAGCAGCAAAAATTTTATCAATACCCTGCTGCCATGCAACAAATGTTTTAAGATCAGTAGTTGATTTATTGTTTGAAACAGACACTTTACGGCAATATCCGGTTGTATTTGGAATAGTATTTAAATTAGGATTCCAATTGATGGTTGCTCCATTATACCCGTTATCATTAAATTCACCAAATTTATAATATATATCACCACCCTGATCCCATAACACTAAAATTCTTGATAAACTTACGCTCACAACGGGTGAACCACTTGTGCCGGATGCAATATTAGCATCATATCCCTTGGTTCCGTCATGGAATGTAGTAAGTTTTTTATAACTGCTGATCAACGACAACTATTATTTCCGGTCAACGACAATTATTTTTCCCGATTTAATTTTGTTGTATAATTAGGATTT
>JAEINS010000011.1 GCA_016342755.1 Melioribacteraceae bacterium
TAGGATGGCTAAAATTCCACTTTTTTCGGGAATTTTAATTGTCGTTTAAAAGGAATTATAAATGTCGTTAATCAATTTGCTGTTTTATTATCGTTAATTGGATAGTTTTTTTTAATTTTTGTTATTGAGAACTATTGTTTTTTTTGTAATAAATATTATTGGGAGAGTTCTATGAAAATTAGGAATTGTTTAAAATGAGGGTTTTAATGAGAATCTAAAAGGAATTTACACTATAAGTTGCAGCAAAGTTACACAAAAACTAAATGGAGATTAAAGTGGCAAGATACCGGCATTTATCAATGGTGAGCCTGTATTTCAATTCTATATTAGTACGATTAAAACCATTATTCCACACTTCGATACGCTTCGCACTCAGTGATTTCAATTCTATATTAGTACGATTAAAACCGCAAATATACTAATAAATTGGTTTGATTCTTATATATTTCAATTCTATATTAGTACGATTAAAACCTCATTTTTCGCACTATTTAAATTAATATATCGCCATTTCAATTCTATATTAGTACGATTAAAACTTTACAAGCACTTTAAGACACTATAAAAGAACTTAATTTCAATTCTATATTAGTACGATTAAAACCACTGCCGTCTATGCTCATAACAGAGCTTAAAGAACATTTCAATTCTATATTAGTACGATTAAAACAAGTTGATTATGTTATTGCCCGTAAAGGGTACGAATATTTCAATTCTATATTAGTACGATTAAAACGCCATCAGCAAGGTATGGAGGGTTCCCATTGCAAGCATTTCAATTCTATATTAGTACGATTAAAACGCTGCAAATAATAAAAGAGCCTGGTTAGGCGATTCCATTTCAATTCTATATTAGTACGATTAAAACCACTGCCGTCTATGCTCATAACAGAGCTTAAAGAACATTTCAATTCTATATTAGTACGATTAAAACTTATGGACGGATCAGCAAATGATTTAGATCATTTTTATTTCAATTCTATATTAGTACGATTAAAACGCATTGCTTTAAGTCCAGCAGAGCCTTGGTTTAACAATTTCAATTCTATATTAGTACGATTAAAACTTCAGCGGTTGCCCTTTAATAGATGGTTCTGTAACATTTCAATTCTATATTAGTACGATTAAAACTGGTAATAACATACAATTTAGAGAAAACGGAACAGTATTTCAATTCTATATTAGTACGATTAAAACTGAAGTTACGGACTTGCTACAAACGTTGCCAGTAGTATTTCAATTCTATATTAGTACGATTAAAACTAAGTCTGCTTGCAGATGGATATTCTACAAAAGAAATATTTCAATTCTATATTAGTACGATTAAAACTTTTTATTCAAATTATGGCTTTCAACGTATTCCATTATTTCAATTCTATATTAGTACGATTAAAACTTACCAAAGAAAGGGAAATAATTTATGACCCATTTAGATTTCAATTCTATATTAGTACGATTAAAACCTGCACAATATATTCTGGAATTTGATTTAGAGTAAATATTTCAATTCTATATTAGTACGATTAAAACCCTAAGTGGCGATCTGCCCGCGTATGCGTGACTTAATTTCAATTCTATATTAGTACGATTAAAACAAGATGTATGAAATATATAAGGAGCGTGTCAAATAAATTTCAATTCTATATTAGTACGATTAAAACTCTGCTATTTTTAACATTTGTACTGCTTGCCTAAAAATTTCAATTCTATATTAGTACGATTAAAACTATTTCCCAATTTTATTGATCAACATTTAAACTATCATTTCAATTCTATATTAGTACGATTAAAACTATATCTTATAAAATAATGGTTATCTGATGTAGCCATTTCAATTCTATATTAGTACGATTAAAACGCTGACTGCTGAGAAAAAGGAGCAGCTTAAAGATAATTTCAATTCTATATTAGTACGATTAAAACTGGACTCGAAAAAGCGAGTACACCACCCAAAAGGGATTTCAATTCTATATTAGTACGATTAAAACATAGAATTGTCATCCCGTATCTGCATAGAGGAATGCATTTCAATTCTATATTAGTACGATTAAAACCCCTCAGAATCGAAATATCGACCTCGTAAATAAACATTTCAATTCTATATTAGTACGATTAAAACTTGCTCAATTCACTGAATCAATGGGTAAACAAGTTCATTTCAATTCTATATTAGTACGATTAAAACAATAAAGTTCCACCGCCGAAATCTGTTACTGAAAAGATTTCAATTCTATATTAGTACGATTAAAACTGTGTTTTATTGTGTTCTATTGTACTTAGAAATTAATTTCAATTCTATATTAGTACGATTAAAACCCCAGCTCGGCATAACTTACGATAAAGCTCAATTTGATTTCAATTCTATATTAGTACGATTAAAACTGAAGCGCCCGAAGAGGCGATCGAAGTAAATCCACAATTTCAATTCTATATTAGTACGATTAAAACTCTGCCGTTAGGCGCAGAATATATACAAGGACGACGATTTCAATTCTATATTAGTACGATTAAAACGCAAAGGCACTTATTTATGCTGAGACTGTTAAGACCATTTCAATTCTATATTAGTACGATTAAAACTGGAGTTGGCGGTGGTGCAACTAATAAATTTAATAGTATTTCAATTCTATATTAGTACGATTAAAACCCAGCAAACTATTTTTTCTACCGTTGGCTCATCAGTATTTCAATTCTATATTAGTACGATTAAAACCTACCGGAGCATTTTTCACAAATATGAATAAAATCATTTCAATTCTATATTAGTACGATTAAAACGCACCAGAGCGCGAAGTTAAAATATCATTTAATAAAATTTCAATTCTATATTAGTACGATTAAAACAGCGAAACACAGACTCTAATCTTCGAAAGATTAATAATTTCAATTCTATATTAGTACGATTAAAACATGGGAAAAGCTTTGGCGATGGTAACCTCCGGTTCAAATTTCAATTCTATATTAGTACGATTAAAACATATATATTATCGCGAGACGAAATCAGCCAAATATTATTTCAATTCTATATTAGTACGATTAAAACCAAGAAGTGATATTGTTGAAGAGAAGCTGATCTTCATTTCAATTCTATATTAGTACGATTAAAACAAGACTGCTCAAACTGGATTGATAACATTTGCAAGATTTCAATTCTATATTAGTACGATTAAAACCAGTCAGTGTTTTAACATATCCAATTTAAAAAACGGATTTCAATTCTATATTAGTACGATTAAAACTTCGCTTGCTGAAAGAGTTTTAGTTTGCTTAGATAAATTTCAATTCTATATTAGTACGATTAAAACTAAGATCTTATATAAATATCATTGTCAGTTTTTAGTATTTCAATTCTATATTAGTACGATTAAAACTGATACAGACATCAGCGATAACGTAAGTTTTAAGAAATTTCAATTCTATATTAGTACGATTAAAACTATATCCGTATTTAACATCGTTGTACTTTTACAAGTATTTCAATTCTATATTAGTACGATTAAAACCATTGCTCCGGCGGCAGTTGTCATCTCATTAAGATATTTCAATTCTATATTAGTACGATTAAAACAAGAACGCCAGTTCCAGAATAAACCTTTCCTTCAAAATTTCAATTCTATATTAGTACGATTAAAACCTAAAAAGTTATTCAAATTCAAAGTTGATAAGCTAATTTCAATTCTATATTAGTACGATTAAAACTTTAAGTCGGGCGTTCTTGCGTGCGAGGTCTTCGGCATTTCAATTCTATATTAGTACGATTAAAACTTATACAACTGTCCTTTTATTTCTGCATATCCTTTATTTCAATTCTATATTAGTACGATTAAAACGTCTTTGAAATTGTTCATACCGCACTTGAAATATAATTTCAATTCTATATTAGTACGATTAAAACCTAAAATTAAATTTGAATTTAAATTTAATTCAACAATTTCAATTCTATATTAGTACGATTAAAACCAGCATACCACTATAAACACGAGTATCATATACAAAATTTCAATTCTATATTAGTACGATTAAAACCAACTTCGTCTGTATCATAATTACTCATATTTAGTTATTTCAATTCTATATTAGTACGATTAAAACTCTAAGTCGCCATATATTCTAACGAGAATATAGGATATTTCAATTCTATATTAGTACGATTAAAACCTTCCAGTCAAACTCACCTTTAATTTTGTAATATGGATTTCAATTCTATATTAGTACGATTAAAACACCAGTATAATTTCTTTTGTAGTGTAAACATCCAACATTTCAATTCTATATTAGTACGATTAAAACTAAAATTGTAATAGGGTTTTCTATCAGCTCAGTTATTATTTCAATTCTATATTAGTACGATTAAAACGTCGTCCACCTTTATTTTTAGCCAAAGGTTTCGCTTATTTCAATTCTATATTAGTACGATTAAAACAGGGTTATAATCTTGTCAAGCCCGCTCACGTCCTTATTTCAATTCTATATTAGTACGATTAAAACCATATTGTCGTTTTCTATTTCCTTCCCAGCGTTAAAATTTCAATTCTATATTAGTACGATTAAAACTAATATAACAGAACAAATGATATATGTACAGCTTGAATTTCAATTCTATATTAGTACGATTAAAACTCCACTAAAGCGGTCGGAACAGGTTACAAAAAAGGATTTCAATTCTATATTAGTACGATTAAAACTCTATCTTTATTTTCAAGAACAGCTCTTCTTAAAAAATTTCAATTCTATATTAGTACGATTAAAACGAAACCGGAAGATTGAAAGCTTACCAAGATGATAACATTTCAATTCTATATTAGTACGATTAAAACCTCTGCCAAAGATTCTTGTTTATACACCTTGTTCTCATTTCAATTCTATATTAGTACGATTAAAACCTCTGCCAAAGATTCTTGTTTATACACCTTGTTCTCATTTCAATTCTATATTAGTACGATTAAAACATAATATAATGGCTTATATACCAGTTAAAAATATATTTCAATTCTATATTAGTACGATTAAAACATTAACTACCGTAAACGGCTCAGCTACCGTTTTGTGATTTCAATTCTATATTAGTACGATTAAAACGTTCACCTAGAACGTGCCGATGCATTTGCAGAAGAATTTCAATTCTATATTAGTACGATTAAAACTACTTGATGTGTTTATAACCGGCTTCTTTTAACGTTATTTCAATTCTATATTAGTACGATTAAAACTTAGTTCTGGTATCATTTTTGTCTCATTATTCTATATTTCAATTCTATATTAGTACGATTAAAACTTTACCCAATGGTTTTTCCTTTTTGGAGGATTATAATTTCAATTCTATATTAGTACGATTAAAACAAAGACTTTAGAACCAAAGAAAATCTACTATACATTATTTCAATTCTATATTAGTACGATTAAAACAGAGTTGCGGCGACCATTTAACAACATTTTGAAACTATTTCAATTCTATATTAGTACGATTAAAACGTTGATCAAAAAAAAGATTATCTGTTAGGCAAAGGGGATTTCAATTCTATATTAGTACGATTAAAACGCTGTATAGCATGGCGGATTGCGAAATAGTAAATATATTTCAATTCTATATTAGTACGATTAAAACAGCGACTGAATCGGCTTAACATAGTACTATGCTGAAATTTCAATTCTATATTAGTACGATTAAAACAAGATCGCTCCAAATGTCAATTTCAGAAGGTACAACATTTCAATTCTATATTAGTACGATTAAAACTCAACAGAGCTAAAACCAAACACGATCTATTACTTATTTCAATTCTATATTAGTACGATTAAAACCAAGCAAAATTATTCCTCATGATCAACAATACAGAAATTTCAATTCTATATTAGTACGATTAAAACTGTTCCTAAATGTTTTAATCTTTTTTGTTTAGGTTTATTTCAATTCTATATTAGTACGATTAAAACTCTCCTATAGCTTTTCTTTTAAGATCATGACCGAAATTTCAATTCTATATTAGTACGATTAAAACTCATTCCAGTCACAGAGCCAGTTATTAAATAACAGTATTTCAATTCTATATTAGTACGATTAAAACTTAACTGTTAATTTTAACCCTACAACAGAAAAGTAATTTCAATTCTATATTAGTACGATTAAAACTGCGTAATCATATCCACTTGATATGTTTACGTAAAAATTTCAATTCTATATTAGTACGATTAAAACAAACGATGGCAAGGCTGCCCGATAAGAGCGTGAGTCATTTCAATTCTATATTAGTACGATTAAAACTAGAAACTTTGAACGAAATTGAAAAACAGCATAAACAATTTCAATTCTATATTAGTACGATTAAAACATGGTGGGAATATTATTGCTGGTGGTGTCCTAACAATATTTCAATTCTATATTAGTACGATTAAAACTCAAGGCAAATCTTATAAACAAGTAGCTGAACAAATATTTCAATTCTATATTAGTACGATTAAAACCAGAATCGAGTCCATTTAAGACGATCTCTAAAATAAATTTCAATTCTATATTAGTACGATTAAAACCAGATGGAATAATCTACTATGATAAAGTGCAAAACGAATTTCAATTCTATATTAGTACGATTAAAACAAAAAGTTTATTTATAAAGACGGGTCTTTTAATTAAATTTCAATTCTATATTAGTACGATTAAAACTATTAAACAAAAACCAATTAGTAATACTACTTATGAATTTCAATTCTATATTAGTACGATTAAAACTCCGCAGTTATAGAGCTAGAATAATAAGTTAATAATATTTCAATTCTATATTAGTACGATTAAAACTGCCGAAAAATAGGGGATTTTAGGCTTAAATCAAAGTGTTTTTTACATTTAGCGTCGTCGACCCGTAATAGTGCAAAAATGCCGGGGGTACGACAACTTTTATATAAAAGTATCCATTGCGTTTCTTTCAATTCCAATTACTCCACGCTCAACATATGTATTTGATCCATGATTATAATAAATTACACTGTCTTTTTCAGTATTAATTATGGTATTAATACCAGATTTTATTTCTGCAAATTGAGACTCTGTTACTTCGCCTTCAAAAACACTGTTCTGAATCCATATTAGATGCTGGCGGAGAAATTTTAGTAATTTTGCTCCCCGTTTGGGAGCCGCGTCATATATTATTATTACATACATGTTAAATTAATTATGAATTATATTTCTGAATCGGTTAATGTCTTTATTCAATAATTGGTTTTATATGTAGTTTAAAACATTTTTACTTAGAAATTTTTATTTACCACCAAATCTTAAATGGTTTATATTCTTTTTCGCCTAACAGATGTTTTATAAGTTTATAACACTCAAGCCTTATTAAATATCTGTAACTAACTGATTTTTTTAGCTGGCGGTGTTTAATAGTAGTTTTAAGTTTTTCGTCAAATTCTTTAAGATATAATTTACGTCCCTGGTCTGAGAGGTAACAATAATTTAGATCCTTAGAAAAGTGATGTTCTTTAATTATACCTTTGTTAAGCAGCGAAAAAATTATACGGTCGGTTAATAAAGGCTTAAATATTTCGGCTATATCAAGTGAAAGTGAAAATCTTCTTTCGCCAGGTTCATGAAGATAGCTTATAAGCGGGTTTAACTGTGTTTTGTAAATTTCGCTTAAAACAGTAGTGTATACAAGTGAATTACCAAAACTGATTAGCGCGTTTATCTGATTATCAGGCGGTTTCTTTTTTCGTTTCGAAAACTGTATTGGTTTATCAATTGCCAAATGCCATGCTGTGTAATAAGTTGAGCGGGTATATCCTTCGATGCCCATAAGTTCCTGTATTGTACAAACATCTTTAATGCCGGTTAGAGTATTAGTAATCATTTTTATAAAAGGACTCATATCTTTACCGCGAACATCATAATATTGCAAATTTTTTAAAATATTATCTGCCGAACCTTTTACAAATGCTGCGGCAATATCCACCCGTTTTTCGATATCCTGATAATGTTCCACCTGTTTAACTAAAAGTCTGCCCGAAACAAATGGTTCGCGCGGATAAAAGGAGCCTGAATAATAACCGTAATAGTTAAATAGATGAAGTGTAATTTCTTTTTGAGCAATAAAGTTTAGGAATTTTGTGTTAAAGCGGAGTTCGCTAAAACAGTATATTGAATCTATATCCTCAACCGGAATTGGTTTGCGAGGCAGTTTTTTGGGTTCTGATTCATCGTCATCTTCTACTTCGGAATCATCAACTTCAATTCCTTCTGTTATTTCTTCTTCAACAGGATATTCATTTTCTCCGGGTTCAAAGTAAAGTGTATTTTGTCGGCGTATTAATTTACCGCTGCTAAATATGTAGTAGTTTCTTTTCATTGACACTAATCTCACTAATTTTCACAAATTATAATACTATCCGTTTGTATTGTAATGAGTTTTCGCCAAAATTGACTAGTAACCCTAATTTTAATTTAGATGCTGCTAAATAATTTAATGTCTGTTTTATATTGCCAGATGTTAGCCTTTCTATAGCTTTTATTTCAAGTATAATTTTTTCATAAATAACAAAATCGGCAAAGTAATTATGTTTAATTTTAATCCCTTTATAACCAATATAGAATTCCTTTTCTCTATTATAAGCGATATTATTCTGATTAAATTCTATTTCGAGAGCATCTTTATAAACTATTTCATTAAAACCTTTACCAAGTTCTTTATGCACCTCAAAACAGCATCCAATAATTTTATATGCTTCATCTCTATAAATTAAATCCATTATATCCCTTTTCGTGATAATTCGTGAAATTAGTGTCTTTAGATGTAGCACAAATCATAGTATGAACATTTTTTACAAAAGGGTTTATTTATTACTTCACTTGGAACTTTGGAATCGATAATTTTTTTTACCTCATTTTCAATCTCACGCAACTTTACTCTATCAGATTCAGTAAGAAATACATCTTCAGTTTTTTTAAGTTTTGGATAATCAATTTTACCCGTTACTCCTTCTATTCCTTTCGATTCCAGAACGCTTATGTAATATTTAACCTGCCAGATATGTGTTTCTTCCATCTTGTCCGATTTCTTAATCTCGTGAATTGTTTTGGTTTTAGCGTCGTAAAAATCGAGAGCAATTCCTTCAATCTGTATTTCATGTTTTTTACGTTTGTAGGTATTATCGGATATAAATCTGCCCATTGCAACTGTATCGCTGTTTTGTTCCATATTAATTGAATTTGCAAAAAGCCACAAATGTCTTTTACAATGGAAATAATATGATATCTGTGTGCCAGTCATAAATATATGTTACTCAAAAGAAATAATTACTAAAATCCAATAAAGTTGATATCTTTTTCAATATCAGACTTTAAACCATCTTCAAAAGAATAAATACTTTCATAGTTATCAAGCATAAGAAAACCATATTTTTCTTCGCCAAAATGAAGAAGTCTATTTACTTCATTTGGATTCTTCCATATGCTGAAAGTAAACTTCGAAATAATTGAAGAAATGATTTTTAGATTTATTTTTTTTGAAATAAAATCATCCAATTTATTTTTAATGATTTTTTCATAAATATTCCAAACATCAAAACCGTTAATATTCACATCAGTATGTATATCAAAAAAATTTTCTAAAAACCTAATTTCCTCCGCCGAAAAATATTTTCTCCCAATTCTTAATGGGACAAAAATTGATAATGAATTGCTTCTAATAAGTCTAAAGGATTTATCAACTTCTATATAATTATTACTTTTTATCAATTCCTTAAATTCTGGTAATGTATCAGTCTGGTATTCATTCTCATTAGCTCTATTAATATTTTCAAATACTAAATGATAGAAATAATCAAAATTTTTCTTATGAAGTATATCAAGATATTCTTCTTGATTTAGACCAAGTTTATACCTTAAATCTGAACGATAAACCTTTTGAACATCCCCAGAGTAAAATATATAAAGTTTGGAATTTGATTTCTTCGCATTTCTATTTATTCTACCAGCTATTTGTTCTTCGGAATCTATAAGTGATTTATCCTTAAATCCAATATCCATATCTATATCTACACCCGCTTCAATTACTTGTGTTGTTACAACAATTACTTTGGTTTCCATTGCAGATTTTAAATAAGAAATTATTTCTTGTCGTCTTGGCTCTAGAATGGTACCAGAAATAAGAAATATCTCATATTCCGAAAATTCATCATCGATTTTTAATAATTCATAAAACTCAGATGCTCTTTTTTTTGTAATAAATTCAACTATAGTTTTAACGGTTTTATGTCCTTCGGTATATTGCGCAGATTTTTGTAAGACTATATTCCTTAAATTTTCTTCTGTAAAACTATCCCTCAATATATATTCAATTTCTACTCTCTTTAAAAAATTTGGATTCCGGAAATATTCATCTCTATTTTTGATCAAATAATTGAATTTGTCATTTTGTGATTTATCTATTAGCAATCTGCTGATTTTGGGAAGTGTGGCTGACATTATTATAAAAGTGATATTGTAATGCTTGCTATAGTTTTGTATCAAATAATTTATTTTATCCCATTCTGTTGGCGGATAAGTCTGCATTTCATCAATAATAACAATAGAGTTTACAAGGCGATGTAAAATATAATTTTTCTCTTTTGATATTGATGTTAAAATATCAAAAAAACCAACATGTGAAATAAGAGTTATTGGAAAATTTACAAATAGAGAATCAATATAATTCAACTTTTCATTTCCATAAGTTCCATCATCGTCTTGAATATTAAATTGCGCTTTAGAATGTATTTCGGCTATCTCAGAATTGTTTAAACTTAGATTCTCTTTTATAGAATTAAATGTCTGCGTTATCAATGTTGTAAAAGGAAAGACGTAAAATACTTTTGTTATTTCCCTTTGCGAAGATAAAAGTTCACCTAAAGCCAGTAACGATAGATTGGTTTTACCAGCTCCTGTTGGAGCTTCAATGTAAAATAGATTCTCTGAATCTGCAAGTCGTATTCCAGTTATTGCTTCTGCGGATAAACTCTGCCGGAGTTTGTTTAAATTAGAATTATTTCGCTCAACAAGTATTCTAACACTAAGGCTTTCATAGCGTTCAAAATTAGCGTAAAGCTCTTTATTATATTCAATTTCTTTAATATTATTAATTATTTTATCTTTAAATGCCGAAGAAATAACACCAAACTCGTTAACCTTAAGTCCTATCATAAATTCGTTAGTTGAGTAATAATCTGATGCAGTAAGTAGTGAAGAGTTCAACTTTACTAATGAAAAGGCTAAAAAACTCTGGTCAATTATTTTGGATTTATCTAATACTGAATAAAAGTATCGATTTAGAAATTTAAAATATTTTTTAATATCCAGATCGTTAAATAAACTAAAACGTGAAGAATAAAAGCACAAATCAGCGTTACTTATTATTTCAATATTTTGATTACTTGGTTTACTTAAACTTCCGTGATGTTTATCAATAGAATGAACAAATAGAAATGACATATAGTACAATAGAATTTTTACATTTTCTTCAAAATCTCCTGTGTATATTTTATTAAAATAATATAAAAGGAAAAGATGAGAACTTAAAATAGAGTGTTTTGAACCAATACCATTCCCTTTTTTTACAAAGAAGGAATTATTCATTTTATCTAATTGAAAATTTTCATTTATTTTACCAAAGTCATGAAAGTAGATTGTACTGATAAACATTTCTTTTATAAATTCTGCAATATGTTCAGAGTTAAAACCTTGCGCAATTACAAATTCTGTAATTTGGTTATTTATTATCACCTCTAACTTATTAGCTTCAATTAAACGAAGGGAATAATTTAGAGTTAATGTTAAATGTTCGGAAAGCAATTCATATTTTACAGGTTCATCTTTTCTGTGAGCAAAATAATTATTGCTTCCCGTTAAGATATTTTCAAGTTTGAAAATATCATTTTTTAATATGTTTGAAAATGTTTTCATAATTAAAACAATTGTATTATTGTATCACCATTTTCAATTTTGCAAAGCTTTTCAGCTTTAAACGATTGTGGCAACATCATATTTGTATAACTAAAACTCTTTAGATTATAATTTCCTGTTACATCATTAAATTCAAAAGGTAACTGTTCAAAGTATGCAAATACTTCCGGAGAAAGAGCTGATTCTAAATCTATCTCCATCCCCAATCCTTGAGGTTGCCTATTATTAATTCTTTCAGATTTTTCTTTATAGAAGATTGAATCAATTCTAAATTTAGAAGTGGGTTTGTAGTCTTGAACAAAATTTTCAATCTCTGAAAAATTATCCCACCACAATTGGAAATCGTTTTTACCAAGATATGGAATATAAACTGCATGTCCATTTTTCAGATTTAAATATAAATTTCTCTCAACATTATTCTCAACATCTAATTTTAGATAGATTCGATAACTTGGCTTAATAAGAATTTGTTCCTTAATAATTAAATTACCACCCTGTTCTTGGCTTGCATAACCAACACTATTGTTATATTGAACAATGGTTTTATTATACAATCCTTTTTGACTATTTAGTGGTACGATACTCAGTTTAATATTCTCAAGTTTTTCCCAATATTCAGGAACACCATTTGGATATGCTTGATACATGCCTTTCAATCCACAAATAGCACCTAAAATACCAAGGAGAGCCGGACGGTGAATAATGTTATAGGTAAAATAAATTCCGGCATTAGTATCTATTTTTTTTAGAAACCCAAATTGTGATTTTAAATCAATCGAAATTAATTTAGTATTCATAACTAAATCTCGTTTTCATTTAAAATGTTCTTAAATACAATTTTTTCAGTATTTTCTAAACCTTTAATTTCAGCAGTAACAGGATTGTAATAAACTTCAACTTTCTCAACTTCATCTATTATTTGATTAATTATCAAGTTTACTTCTTCCAATTGTATTTCAGTTTTCGCATCACTTTTTTTCACTGTTATTAACTCAGTTAAACTTGGTAGTACTTTCATTGAATTCTCTTTAAGCTGAATCCATAAAGTCACTTCATTTTCAGTTCCCATTTTTCTTGAAGAATCCAATGCAGTAACGCTATTATTAACAGAGTTTTTGAATTTATTTATATCATCATTTGATAAAAATATTTTTTCTGCATCCGATTTCCCTTCATTTAGCATTGAATAAAATTCTTCAGTGTTTTTAGGATTTATTGAAAAATGAAAAACATAGTGTCCTTCTTTCAAATTTGTTTGATTTCCAATAGTGGACATTCCTTTTTCATCAGAACCTTCTTTTCCGGGATTTCTAAAAGGTGAAAGAATATCTTCTGTGTAAATATCATTTTCCGGGAATTTATTTACACCATGATTTATTTGAACTGGTCCATGAATTGAAATATTTGTTTTACCTGCAAAAGTAGCTCCAAATAGTTTTACATCGAGACATGTAAGAAGATTTGATAGTACAATTTTCTTATTAACATCTTTCTTTTCAGTTGGAAAATCGCCGAACAATTCTATATATGTATCATCCAAAGTTAGTGGATTTAGATTTTCATTAAGACGCTTTACATAAAATAAATTCTTTTCTCCATTTAGCTTTCTAAAATAATCTTTAATTGCATATTTAAGTGCCTTATCAGTTGAATAAACAACTCCATCTGGTAAAGTACGTGGATGATGTGTAAAATCAGCATTAAAATTTGAATTGATTGATTTTAGAATTACTGCTCCAAATACTCTGTTATTAAATTTTGTTTGTTCCATTTTATTCTCCTTTGTTTGTTTTTTCTTTTGATTCAAAAATCATAGATTGTGAAAAATATCCTGCCAGTATTATTGGTAATAAATCTTTAATATTTGTTAAACATGTGTAACCTAATATTTCACCCGCCAATTTTTCAAATCTACCTTTACCATAATCACCATACCATTCAAAGGCATGCTTATATTGATTTATTGAGAGCAGAATTGATTTGTGAAATAGCTTGGGGTCACTCTTATTAATAAATGGTTCTAACAATGCATGTGATTTATTGCTGCTCTTGCTTTCCTTAATTATATTATAAATAAGTTGACCAGATGCAAAAGCATAATCTGTGTCATTTTCAAGATGATAACTCTCATTTGCAAAGAGATTTCTCATCATTTTCTGAAATTCAGGTATTTGTGACGCCATGTTAATTCCTCCAAAGTTTTTATTTGTTTTATCGAAAAATTTATTTACCGAAAAAAGAATATTTAGTTTTTCTTTTATTCCCCATGTTTTATCAAAATCATCATTCCTAAGTATTTCATCTAAAATCTCAGACAATAATATTTTATAGAAAATTATTGCGGAAATTGCTTCTCTTTTTGATTTATAAATAAAATCGTAAAAGTTTTTTCTGTAGCTTAAAATATTATGAAATGAAGTTTTCGAACAATAATTTGAGTCGATTTCATCAAAATATTTAAATAAATAATCGCCCTTTTTAGTTTTTACAATTAACGAATTTGAAAATATCTTTTGAAGAATTGCTATTTCAAATTGGAAAATATTGTTTATTGTGATGTCATAAACGTTATTTAATTGCATTACATTTTTGACAATCATATTTTCAATTTTGTACTCAAAAGATGAAACATAATCGACATCATTAATTATAATGCCACTTTTGGTATTACTCCAATTCAATAAATAGTAATTTGTTAAATCATCATGTCTGTTTTCAAACATTTGTTTTATTATATCATGGAAATTTTCAACTCCTTCTCGCCCAAATAAACGAATAACTTTATTATTTAACTCTTCTTTCTCAATAAAAATTGGAAGAGGATTAGGGAGTTTTCTTGGCTTGCTTTTAAGTAGTTTTTCAAATTTATATAGATTTATTGCTTGGGCTTGGGTAATTCTATTATTAACAAGATAATCTGAGGTTTGATGCTGCATGTATTTCTTTTTAATGTTTGCCCCATTTAGGAAACCACTCAATCCGAAAACTTCATCATTCTCATCACGAAGATTAAAAAAGTCATTTACAAATATTTTGTCTCTCAAATAGTTGTTTTGAACCAAGACAATTTTATCAAAAGATACGTTATAATAAATTTTTACATAATCCCCGGTTTTTATTTCGTTATAATTTCTGTCAGATTTTATCATCTGAAACAAATTATCAATCGAAAACTCTTCAAGATTATTGACTAATTGAATATCTTCTTCTTCAATATAATTTTTAACATTTTTATAGTATTCTATTATTCTATCCTTAGCACTTGAATAGTTTTCCTTTTTAAACCACAAAATAAATGGAGAACTAGAATGAATCTGCTTTTTGGAATCAATCGCCTTGTTCATATTAACAAGTCCTGAATAATATTCCAGCCTAGCAAAATCAACATTACACTCAATTGGAATTTCGTTTCCCTCATTATCCATTGTTACTGAAGTTCCATCTTTCTTGAAGATATAACTTTTGTAGCTATCACCAATCACCTCCCAATCATCATTTAATTGTAACACTATATGAAGTCCTGGCGTAGGGTTTAAGTTTGAGGTAAAATAATCTGAATCAATTGAATCAATAAAATTTGAAATTTCTTTAATCATAGCGCACCTCATTTATTTTATATTCATTATTTCCTATTCATCAATTACTTCCACTAAACCAAAACCCATACTGTTTTTTTCGCCAAACCCGCATTGGTAACCGGTTTTAATAAGCTGCGGATCACCTACAAGTTCAAAGGGTGCTACATTGCCAATAATATCAATTGGATTTTTAAGATCGGCTAAAATTGATACTTTTTTTGTTGTCCGCTGTTTTAGTTTTATTTTTCTGTCAAGATAATCCTGATCCCATCTGATAAGAACCGGTTTGCCTTCGTAAGGCTTATTGTAAATTAGTTCATATTTATTATAAAGATTGGAATTAAAAACGCGATTAAATTCTAGAGGATCGTCATTAATACGATAAAATTTATTTCTTCTTTTTCCATTCACTTCTTCGCCAGACGAAACCACCATTGGCGATAGCAATTTAAATTTTGCGGAATTGTTAAAATCTGGTTCATTAAGAATTTCAACTTGCCTGATTTCGAATACTGATTTAATATTATCGGCCATTATCTCAATTGAGTTTTCAGAAAAGGTACCCAGTACAAAATTTTTAATGAACTGTTCAACTAACGGAGAGCTTACAATAAGAGACAGGGTTTGGTGATTAAGATCTATATAATTATTATGAATTTTTAAGTATTTATTAAAACGGACTGCAAAAGAAAACAACTTATAAGTTTTACCGGCAGACTTAAAACCCAGATCGTGCAAAAAATCAGCAAACTGAGGGGATCCAAATTTTAAGAGTTTATAAATTGCAGCGGCAAATGAATAATTGTAATTAATTGCCATCGATTTATTATTTACTGGTTCTAGAGTTAATTTGAGTCGCATTCTATTCTCAAATAAGTTTTAAAATTATTTAATTTATATCCGGTACAAACATTTACTCACGGCTTCGCCATATTAATCACATAAATTAATACGACTGTTTTTTTTCGCCATTATATCAGAATGAATTAGAGATTTTGCGAAATCACAATATGTAAAGAGAGATATAGCTAGTAATAAAAAAAATTGAAACCCAGAATATTTATCAGGGGGAACCCGTTTTATAAAGAGTAGAAAATTTTCCCTCGTTAAATGAAAATTTAATTAATTCTATTCTGGATATCAACATCCTAAACTCAAATTTTACTATTTATAAAATTATGCCTTTATATTTATGTATCGCTATTGCGCTATTGTCTTCGATAATAATATTAACAAGTTTACTTTTTATAGAGAGGAGATAATCATTTAGTATAGAAGCCACAGTTTCATTGTCAAGAAATTCTAGCTGATTATTAGGAAATGAAAACCAGTTTAGTATTTCATGTGTAAATTTTTACTTTCTGGTAAAATTAAAAGATTAACCCGGATTAAAAATGAAAGGAAGTTTAAGAAGAAAGATTGAGATTTTAGGTCTGGTGTTAAACAGCCATAAAAAGTACACTCTTGCAGATATGACATGGATATTTGAGTGTGAGGAACTTACAATAAAGAGATATATGCAGCAGTACAGGGCAGAAGGAATTGAAAGAGAAGGTTATTGGCTGGCTAAGGAAGTGCCTGCAAATTATAAATGAAATCCGCTTAAAGGCAGATTCTGTAATCACAGAATTAAATTTAAAAGTCTAAAAAACATCTTTAGTTATAATTTTGTTTTAGACTTTTTTTATATTACTAAAAAATAAACTAGGAATTTTGCGTATTGAACAGTTTTCAAGATCTAATTAAGAGTGCTGCCGCATTCGAAGATAATGGTAAGTTTTTTCATGCGTTACAATTTTATGATAAGGCATCAAAAGAAGACCCGAATAATAAACTGTTAATTGTAAAGAAGGCCGCGCTTTATGAAAAGATTGACAGGCTTGATTCAGCTATAAAGTTTATGGATAGTTTTATTGAAAGTGAATCTTATGATGATGATATAATTTTGTTTTACGGACAGTTTTTAATAAGGAATTTTGAATTTGAAAAAGCTGTTGATGTTTTAGCCTTAACTTCATCGGATGAAAAACTGGCTTCCACATTTTTAATCGGGTTGTCTTATTTTAACCTGAAAGATTTTGGTATTGCCAAAATTAAATTTGAGGATTTTGTAGAAAACAATAAAAGTTCCGATCTTTTACCTGAAGCCTATTTATACTTAGCCAAAACAAACATTGAGCTTGGTAAAGATAATGAAGCTCTCGATAATTTGAAAAACTCAGAAAAACTATCCGGTATGAACTGGGAATTATATTTAATCTTTGCGAAAATATATTATTTAAAAGAAATGTACCTTCATGCTAAAGATTCTTTAGAAAAGGCGAGCAGATTAAATGGTGATAAAAATCTGATTGAAGAACTATCTAATATGCTGACTCAAAAAATTGAGGGAAATGTAAAATGAAAATGTTTTAAGCAGCATTATAATTTAACATTAAAAGAAGGGCATTATGTATAAAGTAAAAGAACTTCCAATTGATGACAGACCAAGGGAAAAATTAGTACTGCGCGGTCCGCAAAGTTTAAGTGACGCGGAATTAGTGGCAATTCTATTGCGTACCGGTACAAAGGGTAATTCAGTTATTTCGGTAGCAAGAGAATTAATACTTGAATTTGGCAATCTGGCTGTCCTGGCTGGTAAGTCTGTTGATTCAATGACAAAAATAAATGGAATTGGAAAAGACAAGGCAGCAACACTTTGCGCGGCGTTTGAAATATCAAGGAGAATTGACTCAAAAAGCAAATGGTTCTCAAACAAAGTAATAACGGCTCCTTCTGATGTAGCCGCTATTTTTAACCCGTTATTAAGGGATGAACTTAAAGAAAATTTTTTAGTCGTTTGTTTAAATGCTAATAATCAAATAATTAAATATGAAACAGTCTCAATAGGTAGTCTTAATGCTAGTATTGTTCATCCAAGAGAAATATATAAAATAGCAATAGAGTGCAGTTCGGCAAATATAATTCTTCTGCATAATCATCCATCGGGTAATAGCGAACCTAGTAAAGAGGATATCTCCATAACAAAAAGGTTAGTTGATGCCGGGAAGCTGCTGGATATTCAGGTCTTTGATCATATTATTTTAACCGGACGAAGTTATACCAGCTTTATTGAAAGACGTTTAATATAAAATATTCTAAATTAGTGTAATTATTATTACAAATAACTAAAAAAATAATTATATTTACCTGAATGTATTTCAAACTCAATTATTTATAACACAGGAGGAATAAAATGGCAAGATTCAAAAAGCTTTTTAATTCTGCTTTAGCGGTTGCAATATTAGCTGGTAGTATGGGGCTATCAAGCTGTAGCGGTGTTAGCGAAGAACAATTAGCTGAATTAGAAGCATTGAAGAGTGAAGTTAAATCTTTGGAAAAAGATGTAAATTCACTAAAAAGTGAAAAAACAAAATTGACTAGAGAAATTGCTGAAAAACAGGCAAAACTAGATCAATGTGCGAAAGATAAAGCGGCTACTAAAGAAAATCTGAAAGAAGTTGGAAATTAGTTAGTACTAAAAATTTTAAAATTAATGGAGGAATTAAATGAAATCATATAAGTATTTAGCAAGCCTATTGGCTCTACTTATGTTCCTTTCTGTTAGTTCTTTTGCACAAGAAAAAGAAATAACAGAAGATGAATGGCAAAATGAAATAAGCAGACTTACTACAAAGAAAGTTGAGTTAACAAAAGAACTAGATGGTCTTACAAAAGAAGTAGCTGATCTTAAAGCTGAATTAGCTGGTCTTCAGGATCCAATGGATTGTAGAGACGAAAAATATGCATTAGTTGGTGCTTCTGCATCTGACGTTGATGCGTACAGAGCAAAAGTTGATGCTTTAATGTCAAAAATTAAAGGTAAAGCAGAACCTAAAGAAGATAGAGTTGCAGAATGGGAAGCTTTAAAAGGCAGCAAAATTAGTGCACTTCCAGAATTCTTTAATAAGGTTCATAGTGAAATGTCTCGTGCTTTAGATGCATGGGTTGTTGCTCCTAAAGATGTAGATTATACTGTAGTTAAGGGTGATCACCTTTGGGGAATAGCTAAAAGAGATGCTCATTATGGTAACGGACATGCGTGGCCAAAAATTTATAAAGCTAATAGAGATAAAATTAAAAACCCAGATTTAATTTATCCTAAACAAATATTCACAGTTCCTAATTTAACAGATGATGAAAAAGCTAAATGGGAAAAAATCAAGAAAAATTATAAGCCTGCTCCAATAGGTGACTAATTGGTTTTTTGATTAAACTTAAAATAAGTTTTTTGAAATTAAAACCCTTTTCAATTTAATTGGAAAGGGTTTGTTATTTAAGATAAGATTATGAGTGAAATAGAAAAAATACTTAAGATTCAAAATGTTGATCTAATGTTATTATTAGGTTTTAATGACGCGAATTTAAAACCTGTTGAAGATTGTTTTAATGCGTCAATTACAGTGCGCGGCGATAAAGTATACCTTAAAGGAGAATTAAGCGAAATAGAATTAATTGAAAAAATCTTTAAGGAAATGATTTACGTATTGAATACAACCGGGAAATTAAAACCTGGTGATGTTGATACAATACTCGAAATATCACTACAGGGAAAAGAAATTATTAGCAGCGATGAATTCGACGATATTATTCTGTATACGCGAAAAGATGTAATCAAAGCTAAAACTGCCAGCCAGAGAAAATATCATTCAAAGGTTCAAAAAAATGATATTTGTTTTGCTATTGGACCGGCAGGTACTGGTAAAACTTATCTTGCCGTAGCATTTGCCGTGGCAGCGTTTAAAAAAGGGCAGGTGCAGAAAATTGTATTAGCCAGACCCGCGGTTGAAGCTGGTGAAAGTTTAGGATTTTTGCCCGGTGATTTTCGTGATAAAGTTGATCCCTATTTGAGACCGTTATATGATTCTCTTCAAGACATGATGCCGCCGGAACAGCTTAAAAACTTGATTGAAAAGGATGTTATAGAAATTGTTCCATTAGCATATATGCGCGGACGTACATTAAATAATGCGTTTGTAATTTTGGATGAAGCTCAGAACTCAACCAGCCTGCAAATGAAAATGTTCTTAACAAGACTTGGCCCTAATTCTAAGGCTATTATAACTGGCGATATTACACAGATAGACCTTCCAAGCAAGACCACAAGCGGTTTAGTTGAGATCCAAAACATTCTTGGGCATGTTGAAGGTGTTGAGTTTATCTATTTTGAAAAAGTTGATGTTGTTAGACATAAGCTTGTAAAGGATATTATAAATGCTTACGAAAAATTTAATAGCGGTGAAGTTAATCTAATTGATCCAAAATAAATAAAAGCCGGACGCAAATTTTGCGTCCATTACTTAATCTTAACCTCGATCTATTCTATTATTTTTTCCACTTTATATTGCAGCCAATACTTGGAATCTGATTTTCATCTACCTTTTTTCCGTCAAGAATATTTTTAAGTGCTTTGTGTAAATCTTTCCCGGTCGGAGTTACACCATTGTTAGGACGGGAATCATCAAACTGACCGCGGTAAACACACTTCAGATCTTTATCAAATACAAAAAAATCGGGAGTACATTCGGCTTTATAAGCCTTTGCAACTTCCTGTGTTTCATCATAAAGATATGGGAAAGGATATCCTGACTTTGCAGAATGTTCTTTCATTTTTTCGGGGGAATCCTGCGGATAGTTTTTAATATCATTGGAACTGATTGCCGCAAACTTAATTCCATGATGAATAAAATAGTTAGCCAGCTTAACAAGCTGATTATTAATATTTATTACATACGGACAATGATTGCAGATAAACATGATAACCGTTGCTACTTCCGATTGTAACTCATTTAAACTTACCTGATTCTCGGAAACTGTGTCTGGCAAATTAAAATAGGGTGCCTGGGTTCCTAAAGGTATCATACTCGATTCTGCAGCTGACATATATTTTTTCCTTTAAATAAATTATGGCAAAGTTCTAATGTCATTTCGAGGAATCATTTTTTGATGACGAGAAATCTTATCTGTAAAAGGATTCCTCACACTCACTTCGTTTGGTTCGGAATGACAATCGAAAATTACTTAAACAATTTTTTACTTTCTTCCCAGTACTTATCCATTTCTTCAAGAGATGATTCAGTAATACACTTGTTTTGTTCATTCAGTTTTTGCTCAATATATTGGAACCGTTTTATAAATTTATCATTTGTTTTGCGAAGCGCGTTTTCCGGATTAATACCGACAAATCTGGAATAATTTATAAGGGCAAAAAACACATCACCCATTTCTTTTTCAAAACCTTCAATATTTCCTTCACGTTCCATTTCGTGCATTTCTTCAATCTCTTCAATTACTTTTGCCCAGACATCTTCCTTATTCTCCCAGTCAAATCCTACCTTCGAAGCTTTTTCCTGTAACCTGGCCGCTCTTTGTAATCCGGGCAAATTTTTAGGAACCCCTTCTACAACGGAATTTCTGCCTTCTTCAAGTTTAATTTTTTCCCAGTTTCTGGTAATATCTTTATTGCCGTTTACTTTAACATCGCCAAATACATGCGGATGTCTCCGAATCAGTTTTTCTTTTATCCCATCTATTACTTCATTAATAGTAAAATGTTTTTCTTCTTCAGCTATAACTGAATGAAAAACTATATGCAGTAAAAGATCGCCCAATTCTCCTTTAAGTTCATTAAAGTTTTTTTCATCAATAGCTTCAATTACTTCATAAGTTTCTTCCAGTGTGGCAGCCTTAATTGAATCGTTTGTCTGTTCTTTATCCCATGGACACTCAACTCTCAGCTTCCTTAAAATATCCACTAACTCATTAAATTTATTTCCGGTCATAATATTTCCTTTAAGCAATTCTTGATTTTACATCAATAACAATTTCTTTTACACTGGCATGTGGAGACAGTTTTAGTAATAAATTAATAGTTTCCATTATATCTTTTGTCTGAATCATTTCTTCACCCGGAACTGTGGCTCCGGCTTTGAACGCCATATTTGTGTTTACCCACGACGGACAAATCGCAGTTACTTTAACATTATAATCAGCCAGATCTTTATATAAAGATTCATTTAATCCGACCAAGCCAAATTTTGAAGAACAGTAGGAACCTGAATTGGGAAGTCCTATTTTACCTGCTCTTGAAGCAATATTAAAAATATATCCGCATTTTTGTTTTTTCATAATCGGAACAACCGCATTTAAAATATTATATGGAGCTACAAGATTTACATTAAGAAGATGCTGATAGTCTTCAGTTTTGTGTTTTACAGAACCATCAATATAAATTCCGGCATTATTAACTAAGATATCAATTGTACCATGATTTAGTTCAATATTTAATATTAGTTCCTGAACTGTTTGAAAATCAAGAACATCTATTTGGTGAATTTCCGGTTTTAGAGCGTTCTTAATAAATCCAATTTCGCTGGCAACAAATTCCATCTGCTCTTTTGAACGGGCAAGTAAAATTGTCTGGTAACCCTTCTGAGCCAGTCCTATGGAAATTGTATTGCCAATTCCTCTGCTTGCTCCTGTAATTAGAGCAACTTTTTTATCCATGAAAATCCTTAAACCAAAAAAAAATGAAACAAAAGATAACCAATATTTTATACTGCCGCCAATTTAGCTTCTTCTTAGTATTTCCAGGCTTGCTTGCCACAAGTATTTAAGTAAGATAAATATTTAATGTAAATTTATTTAGATCTACATTTTTAATTGCAAACAGTTTGGTTAATTTACTTATTGCTGCCGGCAGTTTATTTAGGATTAAAGTATCTGATTTTAGATTTAATCGGTTTGTCAACTCTCTTAAAATATCCTATATTTTAAAGTTGAAAAAAAAGAAATGAGGAAAATAATGTTTGAAGCTAAATTGAAAGAACTTGGAATTGAAATTCCTGAGGCACCAAAACCGTTGGCTGCTTATATTCCGGTAATTGAACTTGATAAAATAGTTTATACTGCCGGACAGTTACCGCTTGTTAACGGAAAATTATTTGCGGAAGGTAAAGTTGGAAGCGATGTTTCTGAAGAAGACGCAAAAAGCGCGGCAAAAATTTGTGCCATAAACTGTCTTAGTGTTATAAAATCAGTGGCTGGTTCCCTCGATAATATTGAAAGAATTGTTAAGGTTACAGTTTTTGTTGCAAGCGAAAACGGATTTACAAAACAGCCGGTTGTTGCAAACGGTGCGTCAGAATTTTTAGTAGATGTTTTTGGCGAAGCTGGAAAACATGTTCGCAGTGCCGTTGGTGTTAGTGAGTTGCCAATTAACGCTCCGGTTGAAATTGAAATGGTTGTTAAGCTTAAGTAAATGTTTATCCGTAACTTGGAACTTATGTAGGCGTGACAATTGCATGTATATTTTTGGTAATTGAAATAATAGATTTTATTGTTATTATATTTGATATAAATTTTTGAGTTAGTGAGTTTGTTGATGACACGAGAAATGTTTAAATCTAAAATACATATGGCCAGAGTTACTGAGGCCGATCTTTATTATGAAGGAAGTTTAACAGTCGATTTGGATTTACTTGAAGCGGCCGATATTTTGGTTCATGAAAAAGTAGCTGTTGTTAATATTAATAATGGCGAAAGGTTTGAAACCTATACAATAGAAGGTGAAAGAGGAAGCGGAGTAATTGGGTTAAATGGAGCTGCGGCAAGACTTGGTGCTGTTGGAGATCAGATTATTATAATTACTTATACTCAGCTTTCTGATGAGGAAGCAAAAAACTATAAACCTAAAGTTGTAATTTGTGATGATAATAATAAGATTAAAGAGAAACTTTAATTAATTGGACTTGTTTAAGTTCTGATTATTTAAACTAAAAGGAAAAGCTATGAAAAGATTGTTATTAGTTGTGTTAGTTTTTCTAACTTCTATAACTTTCGGACAATTCAAGAAAGATATTGAAAATCCTATTAGTATTAGAGATGGTGTTTTCAATGATAATCCGTCCGGATTGCTTCTGGATTTTCTAGGTATAGAAGACTTTTCTATGAATCATTCCGTTGAGATGTCATACTCATCCGGGGCAGGACAAGGTGTTGCGCTTGGTGTTTATACAAATTCGATGGCCTTTAAATTTAGTGATAAATTACAGCTAGAAGTTGATGCAAGTATGGTAAATTCTCCATACAGTTCTTTTGGAAAGGATCATATGAATCAGATTAACGGAATATATCTGAGTCGTGCTGAATTAAAATATAAAATTTCTGACGACGCGCATTTGCATATTCAGTATCAACAGATTCCAAATGGACTTTATTCACCTTACGGATACGGATTTTATCCATTTAGCAGATCATTAAGATCAGATCCCTTTAGAGATTTTCGATAATTCAGATAAAAAATAAAAATTTTGTTATCTTTGTAACCGGGTTATTTTTAGCCCGGTTTTTTTTATTTAACATATAGTTGAAAGTGGCAGTTAACAAAAAAACAGAAAATAATAGCGATTCTAAAAAATCGATACAGAATATTGCACTTAATATTGTAATATTTTTACTTGGATCCTTAATCATTTATTTATCGTTTTCTATCTATATAAAACTAAATGATAAGGAATTACCTGCTTTGCCTGAAAAAAACAGAGAAGTTGCTTCAGATATAATTCAGGTGGAAGTTCTAAACGGATGCGGTATTGGCGGAGTTGCCGATAGATTTACAGATTATCTGCGCCGTAATAATTTTGATGTTGTTAGCAGCGGTAATTATGTACTTAACGGCGGTGCGTATTTTGATGTCGCAAAAACGATGGTTATAGATAGAAGCGGAAATATGGCTAATGCAAAAAAAATTGCGGCCTCACTTGGTGTTAATAAAGCAAATGTGTTTCAACAGTTGAATAAAGATTATTTTTTAGATGTTTCAATAATTATTGGAAAAGACTATTTAAGTTTAGAACCGACGAAGTAAGGAGAGAAATGGAAGAGTTAAATCTAGTTGATGAAATTGCGGAGTTAATTTTATCAAAAAAAGGATACGATATAAAAGTGCTTGATCTAAGAAAACTAGCTTCATTTGCAGATGATTTTATAATTTGTTCTGCGGATTCTGATACACAAGTGAAAGCAATATCGGATGAAATTGATAAATCCTTAAGAAAACAAGGCATTAAATGTTATCATAAAGAAGGAACTGATTCTTTGAACTGGGTTCTTTTAGATTATTTTGATATTGTAGTTCACGTGTTTAAAAAAGAATCCAGGGAATTTTATAATCTTGAAAAACTTTGGGGCGATGCTCCGGTTCGGGAGATTAATGATGTACCTGAATCAATTTCGTAATTCTTAATCCAAGGATAATTTTTTTTAAGAGGTAAAAGTGAAGCAGTATTTAAAAGATTTGTTCAAAAAATCTTCTGATAAATTAGAATATCTAAAAGACGCAAACCTGGTTTTTACAGTTCCTAATATTGGATCGCATGGCGATTTTTCTACAAATGTTGCAATGACGTTAACAAAGCAGTTGAAAAGAAATCCAAGAGAAATTGCCTCTGAGATTGTAGAAAATTTAGAAGCGGATAAAAATGTTATAAGCAGTATTGAAATAGCCGGCCCCGGATTTATTAATTTTTCTTTTACGCCGCAATTTACAGCTCAGATTATAAAAAATATTCTTGCCGAAAAAAGAGACTTTGGAAAATCGGGAAAATACAAAGGTAAAAAAGCTTTAGTAGAATTTGTTTCTGCAAATCCAACCGGTCCATTAACTGTCGGGCACGGAAGAAACGCTGTTGTTGGCGATACACTAGCTAACATGTATGAGTGGATTGGATACGATGTTGACCGTGAGTATTACTTTAACAATGCGGGTCGCCAAATGCGTATACTTGGTGAATCTGTTAAGCTAAGATATTTAGAATTACTGGGTGGGACTGTTGATTTTCCTGACACACATTACCAGGGTGAATATATTGTTGATATAGCTAAAAAACTTCATACGGAAAATGGTGATTCACTGAGAGATGAAGACGCGGAAGGAAAATTTAAGGAAACAGCCGAAGCAGAAATATTTGCTGATATAAAAAAGACATTAAAAAATATAAATATAGAATTTGACAGCTTCTATAACGAAAGAGATCTTTATAATAACGGTGATATTGAGAATGTATTAAAAACATTCAAAGAAAAAGATCTTGTTTACGAAAAAGAAGGCGCAACCTGGTTTAAGTTAACCGAACTTAATAACGATCAGGATAAAGTTATTATTAAGGCTAGCGGTGAACCAACGTATAGACTACCGGATATTGCGTATCACAGAACAAAATATGAGCGCGGTTACGATATAATTGTTGATCTTTTTGGATCAGATCATATTGCGACTTATCCCGATGTTCTTGCCGGTATTACTGCACTAGGCTACAATCCGGATTTAGTAAAAGTGATTATTTATCAATTTGTTACTCTGCTTGCTAACGGTGAAGTTGTCAAAATGTCAACTCGTAAAGCTAACTTTATAACTCTTGATGAATTAGCCGAAGAAGTTGGTAGTGATGTAGTTCGTTATTTCTTTAACATGAGAAGTGTAAGCAGTCATCTTAATTTTGATATTGAGCTGGCGAAAAAACATTCGGAGGAAAATCCCGTTTTTTATCTTCAATATGCTCACGCGCGAATTTCATCAATAATGAATATGACAGAAGAAAATAAATTAAATCTTTCTGTAGATAATCTTGAACTTCTTAATACCGATGAAGAACAGAATCTGATTAAAAAACTTCATTCATTTGGTGAAGAAATGCTAATTGCCGGTGAAAATGCCGAAACTCATAAGATCTCGCATTATCTTGAAGAATTAGCCGGTCTGTTCCATAAATTTTATACTCAGTGCAGAATAATTGGAACTGAGAAAAAACTTGCCGAAGCCAGAATAGCTTTAGCAGTAGCTTCACAAATTGTTATTAAAAACGGATTAAATATTTTAGGTGTTACTGCGCCTGAAAAGATGTAGAAAAAAAGATTGGTCATTTAAGATGATAAGAATCAATCAGCAATTGCTATAGAAAGGGCGAAGATATTCTTTGCCCCTTTTTCTTTTAAAACCTTTCCGCACTCAGTTATAGTAGAGCCCGTTGTAATTACATCGTCTATAAGAATAATACTTTTCCCATTTATATTTTTCCCGTTCCGGCATTTAAATGCATCGGAAATATTTTCTTTTCTTTCTTTTAAATTATAATTGGTTTGCGAATCTGTAAATTTTGATCTTGAAACAGAAGAATCATCCATTTTAATTTTGCTCAGCTTTGATAATTCTTTTGTAATATAATACGATTGATTATATCCGCGTTCGGCTTTTTTTACTCTGTGAAGGGGAATTGGAATGAGTAAATCACAATTCCAATCGGTAATTTTCTTTTCTGCTTTCTCAAATAATAAACGACCAAGAAAAGTTCCTGCTTTAATATTTGAACTATATTTAAGAGAGTGAATTATATCTTGAAGCAATCCTTCTTTTTCGAAAATAAAAGGAGAATAAAAATTGCTGATGATTTTTTCTTCTTCAAATTTTCGTTCAAACTCAGAATTTATTCTTTTTGAATCAGCATCTTTAATATTTTTAATACAACTTAAGCAGACTATGTTCTCTTTGTACTCTAATTTTGAAGAACATCCTAAACATAGTCTGGGAAGGAAAAAATCAGCAATTGAATTTAGATATCTAATTATACCTAATTCATTCAACACCCTGCCCCGCTAAAAACTTACAAAGTTTACTGTCGTTTAATTCATGATGATTAAACATCCATGTCCTAAGGGAATTTAAAAATTCCAGCGTTAACATTTTCCCCCCGGATATAATTACTTCTTTTTCCTTGTTTATCTGGGCTAAAACACGATCATGTTCCATCTTGTGCGAAAAATAGTTAGGGAATTTGTATTCCTTAATTAAGTTTTCTTCAGTATCAAAATGCGTTTTTGTATCGTCACAAAATTTTGATAATAGATTTTTTACCAATTCATTTTTATCAGAGCCTAATAATCCGTGCATCTGATTTAGCATATCTGCCAATGACAAATGTTGTTCATCAATAACTTTAATTTTACCAAGTTGTTCTTCATTCCATTCAATAAATTTCATTTTCCACCAAAGTTAGTTTAAAGTAATCCCCATCTTTTTCGTAAGAACCATTCAACCGAAAATATAAATATAATTATAATAACAAGATATTCATTAGACCACAATGAAAAATCTTTTTCTTCTATTATAAAAGTTCTTTTTTTGTTAGTTATGTTTTCTATTTCAGAGAAAATACCATTGTAATTGTTTATATGAAAATATTTTCCGCCAGAAATGTCCGCAATATTTTTTAAGAAATTTTCATTTAAGGAGTGAGAGGTTTTTTCAACTTCTACGTCACCAATTGTAAATTTGCCTTTATCAGTTCCTATTATAACTCCATCAATCTTAACGGTTCCTGTAAACGAATAATCCCCAGTGTTAATGGTTTCAAGAGATGATTCGTAAGTTCCGTTATTATTTTCCAAAGCTAATGTAAATTTTTCATCGCTACTTTTAATAAGCAATTCTATTTCTGCGTTTGTTACGGGAGTAAAGGTTTCATCGTATATTTTTGCCGCGAACTCAACTATTTCTCCGCGAGAATATATTTTCTTTTGCGATGAAATATTGATCCTCTTTTTATCATCTTTTGCATTTAGCCATTTAACCGACTGCAAAATAAAGTTATCTAAAACATTAGCGTTTTTATCAGAGGCCTGAAGTTTTAATCTCCAAACATCCTTAAATAACAAAGCAATAGATTTAGAATCCGAAATTTGCCTTGTTATAATTAGAGATGAATTAGTCTTCTGATTATTAAGCAATGATACAGCTATGTTTTTACATCCTTGTTTTGGAGAAATATTAAACGCTGCTTTGTAAATTGGCGGAAGCTGATTCCATGCTAAAATATGATCTTGTGAATTGTTTTTTAGCAGAGGAGAAATTAAATCTACAACCTCAATTCTCGATTCAATAAAGTTATTATTATAACTGGTAAAACTAAAAGGTATATTATTTTTAAGCGCATATAACTTAGCAAAATCAGTTCCTTCCGAAAGTGTAATTAAAAAGGGCTTAGTTTTAATCGCTTCATTAACTTTTTGAATTATGTTGTAATTTGTAATTGAAGAAGGGAAACCAATTAAAAACAAAATATCCGAACTATCAATAACAGATAAACCGCTATTTGTTTCAATAAACTTTGTTGAGCTGATCTGACTTAAAGACATAATTTCTAAATTATCATCTTTATTTAAAATATTTCTGATAAAGGAAACATCCGGTGAAGGACTTCCGGTTAGCAGACAAACTTTAATTTTACTTTTTAGAACATTTATGAAAAAGGATTTCTGATTATTATCGTACGTTATTTCATCGGCAACCTGAGATATTTTTACAGTTAGTTTTTCTTCACCAAAGTTTTTAGGGATATATGAAAAACTTGCTTTGTTAATGCCAGACTTATTTATAGCGACTTCTTTTTGTTCAATTACAGAATTCCCTTTTAATAGAGAAGCAATAATTTTTGTATTTTCTAAATCACTGGAATTTATTATGGCTGATATTTCTGTTGGTTTGTTAGAATATATATACTCATTATAATCAACTTTTTTTATAGAAATATCTTTCCCGGAAATCTTCTCTCCAATACCTACAGTATAAATCGGGATTGCTAATTTTTTAATTTCGTTTAATGATTCTGAACCATCTGTAATTGAACCGTCACTTAAAATAGTTACGGTAGAAAGATTCTTATTATTGGTCTCAATATATTTAACAATACTCTCAAAATTTGTAACTGCCTCATTTAACTTCAAATTCTCGGAACTGTATTCTCTAATTCCGTTTCCGAATGTGTAAATTTCTGAATTTTTGTTTTTCTCGTAAAGATTAATAAAATCAGCTAGTTTATTTGTTTTATCAGAACTGTCTTTTAACGAGATTGATCTGGAATTATCAATGAACACCATGTTTTTAGGTTCTCTGACAATTCTTTTTCCTACATTTATAACTGGCTCAAAAATTGCAAGCAGGATTAAAACTAACGCAGTTGAACGTAAAAATATTAGAGGGATTTTTTTGAACTTTTCTAAAGCCGGAATTGTGTATCTATAACTGTACAAAGTGAAAGCTACAATTAAGAAAAGCCCTATCCAAAAGAAAATAGGGCTAAAAAACAAATCAATATTTATAAATTCTATATCTAACATAAATGCAATAATCTATAAACCATTAAAATGGGAAGTAAATAAAATCTGTCTGTTGCTTTGAGTCGGGCGGAGCGTGAAAAAAATATTGTTTTCCCCGTTTCCGACAAGCTTAAACTGACAATCTTTAGTTTTTCTATATGCATGAGTTTTCGCAAATTCTAATCCTTAAATATCCCAGTTCTGCATATCGTTTAATGTTTCATGATCAGTTAAATCAAAATGAATTGGAGATACAGCTACATAATCCTGTTTAACAGCAAACTGGTCTTGGTTAAGGGTTTCATCTTCTTCTATTAATTTTCCAGTTAACCAGTAATAATCGTTTCCGTAAGGATCAATACGTTTTTCATAAATATCATCCCATCGCGATTTACCCATTTCCGTTATTTTGATTCCCTTAATTTTATCTTCAGGCAGATTAGGAACATTTACATTTAGCAAAGTTCCATTTGGTAATCCATGTTTATGTACCAGCTTACACATTTTTTGGGCAATTTTACCGGCATATTCAAAGCTATCGGGATTATGATCAGTAATAGACATTGCAATTGAAGGTACATCCATCATAGCAGCTTCTCGGGCGGCTCCTACAGTTCCGGAATATATTATATTTACTGCTGTGTTTGAACCATGATTAATACCGGAAACAACAATATCCGGAGGTGAATCCATTAAATTTCTAATTCCCATTTTCACACAATCAGCCGGAGTACCGGAAACCGCGTATCCAAAAAACTCTTCATTTATAATTCTTTTTTGAACTCGAAGCGGAATTTTCATTGTTATAGCATGCCCGACCGCACTTTGCTCTGTTTGTGGCGCAACAACAAAAACTTCACCAATTTCTTTTAATGCTTTAGCTAAAACCCAAATACCTTCGGAATCTATACCGTCATCGTTGCTTATAAGAATTTTCATTTTACCTCAGAACTTGAAATTAAAAAACTAATATAATCTTTTACTTTTAGATACTCAATCTGGCTCTTGTATATTGAATATTAACTTTAGGCAATATTAAACTCAAAAAAATGGTTTAAATGTATTAACTTTGGAATGAAAAATTTATGGAATACTAATAGATGAAAAAACTGTTTCTGCTTTTCTTTTTTGTTATGTCTTTATGTATATCAGCGCAAGAAGAGACTACTGAAATTTTTGTTATAGATTCATACATAACACATGAACAGCCTTATAAGTTTGTACTTTCTTTTTTTACAAGTGATAGTTGTACTTCTGAAGTAATTATAAAAGATCAGGTTAAAGTTGTTTCAGATGATTTTAAAGAAGATCATAAACTGAAGGTTTTATTATCTGAGTTTGAGTATGATTCAACTCTTGTTCCGTTTACATTAAACGTAAAAAACAAATCTGGAATTGTAACCAAAAGCGAATTATTTGAAATTGAAATTCCTGTTGAAATAATTAGTAAAGATACTCCGGGTATATTTATGATGTGCTGTCTGGGTGGAACAATCTTCTTAATGCCTTCGCCTGTTTATATTAGATCGCACGGTGAAAATAAATTTGCGCTTTCAAAAGAGATTCCTCTGGTTTCATTTTTTGCGTCCGGGTATAATTACCCTACAAGTTATTTGGGATTAGAATATTTATACGTTTTTGATGCTGAGAAAAAGGGGTTTTTAAGATTAAACTATAAATATCTTTTTCAGCCTGGCGGAATAGAGTTTATATCGCCCGGAATTGGAAGCTTTACAGATTTCAAAGGATATAATGGTTTATCTGGCGAATTGTCAATTGGTCTTTTTAAGATTAGCAATGTTTTTACAGTTTATAGTAAATATAGATATAATTTCCAGTTGGGCAAAAATGGCAATGAATTTCATGAAATTTCATTAGGGCTTTACTCATCGTTTTTCTCGTTTAATTTTTAGTTATAATCAAATTAGGTTTGTGTGAAAGAAGAAAAGAAATTTATTGATCTTGGTGAAAGAGGAAAGTACTCTCTAAAGAATAAGCTTAACAATCTTACCGGAAAGGAGTGGATTAAATTTACAAAGTCATGGTTTATTCATAGACCCAAAAGGCGTAAGGATAATGAAATACTTCATCCGGCAAAATATCCTGAATCGTTGGTAGAAGAATTTATACAGTTTTTCACAAAAGAAAACGAGTGGGTGTTCGATCCGTTTCTGGGAACCGGAAGTACTTTAATGGCGGCCGGCAGCTTAAATAGAAATGCGGCGGGCATAGAACTTATGCCAAACTATTTTGATATTGCAAAATCGAGAATTGAAAAAGAAAATTTTGATAATAATGTTATTCCTTTAAATGGCAATTCAAATGAAATGAAAACTGTATTAAAGGAAAATAAATTTAGCAGAAGAAAATTTGATCTTGTTATAACTTCGCCTCCATATTGGAATCAGTTAGAAAGAAATTCAATTAGACAAAAAAACAGAAAAGATAAAGGTCTTGATACTCAGTATTCATCGGATAATAAAAACGATCTTGGCAATGAATCTGATTATAACGGGTTTATAGAAAAGCAGGCTGTTATTTTTGATAACGCGTACGATATAACTAAAGATGGCGGATACCTTGTTATAATTACAAATAATGTTTATTTCAAAGGGAAATTATATCCACTGGCTTTTGATACAGCCACATCACTTACAAAACGCGGCAAAAAAAGCTGGGTGATGAAAGACGAAAAAATTTGGCTTCAGGATGATAAACCACTTTTAGCACTGGGTGTTAATAATGCCTGGGTAGGGAACAGACATCATCAATATTGTTTAATATTTAGAAAAGAAAGTAATAAAGATGAGTGAATTACTCACAGTAAGTGAATTAACAAATTCCATAAAAAAAAGTTTAGAAGAGAATTTTGGTTCAATTAGTTTAATTGGTGAAATCTCAAATTTTAAAGCGCATGTTTCCGGGCATTGGTATTTTAGTTTAAAAGATTCTGGCGCGCAAATAAATTGTACCATGTGGAAGGGGATAAACAATTATGTTTTTTTCACTCCGCAAGACGGAATGAAAGTAACAGTAACTGGTAAAATTTCAATCTATCCTCCGCGCGGTACATACCAGCTTGATGTTAAATCGATGAAACCTGCCGGTATTGGTGAACTTCAGGCGGCTTTTGAGAAATTAAAAAGTGAACTTCATGAAGAAGGATTATTCAACAAAGAATATAAAAAGTCAATTCCCCGGTTCCCCAATAAAATTGGTATTGTAACGGCAATTGGAGGAGCGGCTCTGCGTGATATGATAAGTGTCGCGAAGAGACGTTACCCGGTATGTGAATTATTAATTATGCCTAGTAAAGTTCAGGGAGAAGGGTCAGCCCGGGAAGTTGCTGATGGAATAAGAGAATTAAATACTTACGATGATATTGATGTAATTATTGTTGGACGAGGCGGCGGTTCTTTGGAAGACCTTTGGGCTTTTAACGAGGAAGCTGTAGCCCGGGCTATATTTGATTCTGAAATACCGGTTATTAGCGGTGTTGGTCATGAAGTTGATTTTACAATTGCGGATTTTGTTGCCGATCTGAGAGCACCAACTCCATCGGCCGCAATGGAATTAGCAACACCTAATATAGACGAAATTTTTGCCTTTATAAACGATTTTTCCTATAATTCAAAGCTTAATATAGATTCTAAACTGAATGATAATTTTGATAGATTGAACAATGTTCTAAACTCTTATGGATTTCGGAATCCTAAAAATCAGATTAGGAATAAGCAGCAGCTGCTCGATAATCTGATTTACAGAATACAAAATTCGGAAGATAAGCTTATTGAAAGGAAGAAAAACAAGATTGAGATTTTGCAAAAATCCATTGAGGCAAATAATGTAAATGCTATTCTAAAAAAAGGATTTACAATAATTAAACAAAATGGAAAGTTTATAAAAAGATCATCTGAGTTTAATAAAAATGAAAAAGCTGAAATTAAATTTTACGATAAAGAGATAGAAATTAACAATGACTAAGAAAAAAATAACATTCGAAGAAGAACTTAATAGACTACAGGAAATTTCCGAATTACTTGAAAGTGATGAAATTGGATTAGATGAATCGGTTTCCTTATATGAAGAGGGAATGAAGCTTTCAACACGATGTTATGGCCAGCTTAAAAAAGCTGAATTAAAAGTAACTGAATTAAAAAAGAAAATGGAAGACGATTTTTCGGAAGAATTTGATTTCGAATAAAAGTTAGGGTTATGATGATAGAAAAATCAAAATATAAATTACTTTTCGATATAGACTCACCGGCTGATATTAGAGATTTTGATGCTGCAACTCTAAAAACACTTTGCTGTGAAATTAGAGAATACATGATTGATGTTGTTTCTCAGACAGGTGGGCACTTTGCGAGCGGTCTGGGATCGGTAGAATTGACGGTTGCTCTTCATAAAGTTTTTAATACTCCGGAAGATAAAATTGTCTGGGATACCGGACATCAGGCCTATCCGCACAAGATAATTACCGGTAGGCGTGATAAAATGACTACTATTAGACAGTTAAACGGTTTAAGCGGATTCTTAAAAAGAACCGAAAGTGAATATGATGCTTTTGGTGCTGGTCATGCTTCCACTTCAATTTCAGCTGCGGTTGGAATTGCAGAAGCAAATAAAAAACTTGGCAACGCGCATAAAAAAGTTATTGCGGTAATTGGTGATGGTGCTATGACTGGCGGAATGGCTTATGAAGCTCTTAATAATGCCGGTATTAACAAAAGTAATGTTATAGTAGCGTTAAATGATAATAACATGTCTATCTCTCCAAATGTATGGCAGATATCTAATTATTTTACCGAAATGATTGCTCATCCGGAATACAATAGATTTAAAGGTGCCATTTGGGATTTAACTGGTAAGCTTGATAATTTTGGTGACAGATTAAGAAGAGTTGCCTCGAGACTTGAATCGGGTATAAAAGCCATTATCACTCCGGGAATGCTTTTTGAAGCTTTGGGATTTAGATATTTTGGACCTGTTAACGGTCATAATATTTCGCAGCTTGTTAAATTATTAGAACATGTAAAAGCGTTTAACGGTCCTATCTTAGTTCACATTCTTAGTGAAAAAGGAAAAGGTTATAAACCGGCTGAAGGAAATAAAGAAAAATATCATGGTGTTACACCATTCGATAAAATTACAGGTAAATCATTAAAAGAATCTTCCGGTAAACCAAGCTATACCTCAATATTTGGTGATGCTATAGTAGAGCTTGTTGAAAAGGATTCTGCTATTGTTGGTATTACAGCGGCAATGGCCGATGGAACCGGATTAACCAAGCTTGCTGATAAATATCCGGAAAACTTTTTTGATGTAGGTATAGCTGAGGAACATGCTGCTACTTTTGCGGCCGGACTTGCTACACAGGGAGTAACACCGGTTGTAGCTGTTTACTCGTCATTTTGTCAACGGGCTTATGATCAGATAATCCATGATGTTGCACTTCAAAAACTTCCAGTGGTTTTTGCACTTGATAGAGCCGGATTAGTTGGTGCTGACGGACCAACCCATCATGGAACATTTGATATCTCATTTTTAAGAACTGTACCAAACATGGTTATAATGGCACCAAGTAATGAAATTGAATTACGCGATATGTTTTACACTGCTGTTAATTATAAAAACGGACCAATTGCAATCCGTTATCCAAGAGGTAATGCGCTGGGTATTGAACTTAAAGAAGGTTTCGAAAAATTAGAAATTGGAAAATCTGTTAAACTTAAAGAAGGTTCTGATGTAGCAATTGTTGCTTTAGGCAGAATGGTGGAATACTCAGTTGAAGCGGTTGAAAGTTTAGTGGAACAAGGGTTATCGTGTGAACTGATTGATGCTAGATTTGCAAAACCTTTAGACAATTTAATGCTGGATGATCTTGCGGCAAGATTTGATAAAATAATTACGGTTGAAGAAAACTCATTAGTCGGCGGATTTGGAAGCGGAATTGTTGAGTACTTCAATGAAAAAAACTATAAAAATGATATTCTGAAAATTGGTATACCTGATGAGTTTGTTGATCATGGAACTCAGGCAGAATTGCATAGACTATTAGAAATTGATGCCGAAGGAATAGTTAAAAGAACAAAGCTGTTTCTTGAAAGTGTTGTGGCAAAAGAAATTGTATAAATAGACGTTAGTTTTTGTAACACAGGTTGCTGGCAACCTGTGTTACAAAAAACATTATTCCAACCAAATACCTCCCAAATTGTAATCTAATTGTAATATCTGAGTTATACATTTGTTTATTCTAAAAATAAAGAATTGCAAATGGACAAAAAAATCTTAATAGTTGACGACGAACAGGATATAATTGAATTTATAAGTTATAATCTTGAATTAGAGGGTTACCTGGTAATATCGGCAAATGATGGTGAAGAAGCTCTGGAAAAAGTTTCTGAAATGCCTGATCTAATAATACTAGATATTATGATGCCAAAAATGAACGGCTTTCAAACACTTCAGGAAATTAAAAAAAACATACTCTACAAAAATATTCCTATACTATTCTTAACAGCAAAGACCAGCGAAATTGATGAAGTAAAAGGATTAAATCTGGGTGCGGATGATTATCTTAAAAAGCCAATTTCGCCAATGACGGTTGTAGCACGTGTTAAAACCATTCTGCGAAGGATACAGGCTACAAACCCCGATGAAAAAGAGACTCAAAAGATAATTAAAAACGGACCCGTTAAAATTGATTTAGAATCTTACAGATTTTATATAAATGACGAAGAAACGTTTTTGCCTAAAAAAGAATTCGAATTGATTGGTTACCTTTGCGCAAACCCGGGTAAAGTTTTTTCCAGAGATCATATACTTGAAAAAATTTGGGGAAGTGATGTTATTGTAACTGATAGAACAGTTGATGTTCATATCAGAAAGATTCGTGAAAAATTGAATAGTCACTACGATTTAATAGAGACAATAAAGGGTGTCGGGTATCGTGTTAAGAAGTTTGAACAATAATTATAGTCTGGGTAAAGACATTTTACCTGCTCTGTTTTTTTATAATCTATTATTGATTGGAGGAATTTTGTATTTAATTTCGCCTTCAATGAGCAATACGGTTATTATTATTTTATATATGGCTTTCTCATCTTACGCAATAGTTTTATATAGGGGAAATCTAAAAGTTAAAACATTAAACAGTGCGGATGAAGAACTTCAGAAAATCACTTCATTAAATGTTAGGGAGCTGAAGGAGTACGTGCTACCGGATAATCTAAAAAGTTTAGAACCTCTGGTTGAAAAACTATCATCCAAAATACAGTCTGATAAAAATCTTATCAATAAACTTGAAAGTGCCAGAAGAGAATTTCTTGATAACGTTTCTCATGAATTAAGAACTCCTATGTTTGCGGTTCAGGGATATCTTGAAACAATTCTAAAAAACACAGTTAAAGATCCAAAGGTGAGAAATCATTTTTTAGAGAAGGCATTAAAACATTCCTATAAACTGAATGACATTTTAAATAATTTAATAGATATATCAATGCTTGAAGCCGGGCAGTTAAAAGTTCATGAAGAAAGATTTTATCTATATGATTTGGTTGATGAGATTAAATCAAAATTCCAGCCAGAAGTTGACAGTAAAAAAATTAATCTTAATGTAGTTGGATGCAGAGGGGAACTTGAAGTTTTTGCGGATCAGGAAAAATTGAAACATGTATTTATACATTTATTAAAGAACAGTATTAGTCATACTGAAAAGGGTGGTGTTACAATTTTTATTGAAGAGAAAAAAAATAATTATGTAGAGATATCTGTTATTGATACGGGTATTGGTATTGATGAAAATGATGTAAGCAGAATTTTTGAACGTTTCTACAGATCAGAAAGAGACCGGGAAAATAATGTTAAAGGAACCGGGATGGGATTAGCAGTTGTAAAGCATATTGTAGAGGCTCATGGGTCAAAAATACAAGTAATAAGTAAGGAAAACGAAGGTACAGAATTTAAGTTCAGAATCAAAAAATATGTTGATTTTGAAAAAGCGTTAAACCACAGAAAATCCCCAATCAGCACTTATAATTAAGCAATATTACAACTCTGTAACATCTTGTTAATAATTCGTTAACATTTGCTTAATATTCTCCTAATAACTCCTTTATAGCTTTGGGTATAAAAATTTTAGAAACAATTACTTCCAAACAAAAAGGAGAAATTAAAGAAAGTGACACTATGCAATTCATTCAGCAGCATTAAAATACCAACAAAATTAAACCCAACAATTTTAATTATTCTTTTTTTATTTACGTTTAATAGTTTTTATGCTCAAAGCACCGGTTCTATAACTGGTAAAGTAGTAGATGCCGATTTTGGTGAAGTTCTTATTGGAGCGAACGTTTTAGTTGTTGGAACTACAACCGGAGCGGCAGCAGATATAAATGGCGATTATTTAATCCAAAATTTAAAACCCGGAACTTATGACTTAGCTTTTTCTGTGATTGGTTTTGCTAAAAAAATAGTTAAAGGTGTTAAAGTTAATGTAGGAACGGTTACTAAGATAGATGTTGTTTTAGAAACTGAAACAATTCAGACAGAAGAAGTTGTTGTAGAGGCAACTTTATTACTAGATACTGAAGCGGGACTTTTAATTAAACGTCAGAAATCGAATTCTGTAAGTGATGCTATCAGTTCGGAAATGATCTCCAGAACAGGATCAAGTGATGCCGCGGACGCGGTTAAAAAAGTTGTAGGTGCTTCAATAGTTGATGGAAAGTACGTTTATGTAAGAGGACTTGGTGAAAGATACAGTTCAACACAGTTAAACGGTACTGAACTTCCAAGTTCTGATCCAAACAAAAAGGCTTTTCAATTAGATTTACTGCCTACAAGTTTGTTAGACAATATTACTACAATTAAAACATTTACTCCAAACAAACCCGGTAACTTTAGCGGCGGTATTGTTGATATAGGCACAAAAACTTTTCCAGAAAAATTCACATTCAAAATTTCATTGAAACCATCGTTTAGCTCCGATGCCAATTATAACGATGATTTCCTAGGTTATAGCGGCGGTAATAAAGACTGGCTGGGCTTTGATGACGGAACAAGAGAAATTCCCGAAATTTTCAAAGATCCCAATTTAGAAATTCCAACTGAGGTTGAAGCACGCTTTAATCCTGAAAAAGCACAACTGCTGGATAAAGTCTCAAAAGCATTTAGCGAAACTATGAACAACAAACGCGAATCAGTTCCTTTTAATAATAATTTTTCAATAGCCATTGGCGATGAATTTAAGCTTGCGGGAAATAAGTTTGGATACTTTGCAAGCCTTACTTATAAAAGAAGTTACAACTATTACGCGGATGGTGAAGTTGGAAGATACTCTTTACCAAATGCACAATCTCAATTTCTAAATCCCGAGTATATTTCAAAAGATGCTAAAGGTTCATCAGAAGCTAATTTGGGCGGATTGATAAATCTTGCCTATAACTTTTCAAGTAATCATCAAATAGGCGGTAACATTTTCTATTCTAATTCCGGTATTTCAGAATCAAGATATCAGGTTGCGGCATGGCCGCATCAGTTTGGTGATGACGAAAACGTTACTGTTTATAATAGAGCTATAAGCTGGCTAGAAAGAAATATTATTACAGGTCAGGTACGAGGTGAGCACTATTTTGAAGCATTAGCAAAATTGAAAGCTGACTGGACTGTTGCACTTGGACAAACAAATCAGGATGAGCCGGACAGAAGATTCATTTTCTCATACGAAAGAATCAGACCAAGCAGGGGCGATACAACTTACACAATTCAAGGGTCAAACTTTAGTGATCCGTCGCGCTATTTCAGATCGTTAACTGATAATAATAATACATATAAAGTTGATTTCAGTTTACCGCTAGAATCAATTTCATCTAAATTAAAATTTGGCGGTTACTATCAGACTAAGGATCGGGATTTCAAAGAAAGAATTTTTACATACAAAACTGTAAACTCGGTATTTAACGAGTTAAATGGTAACATAGATGAATACTTCAGTCATGATAACGCAGGTATAATTTCGCAAAACGATGCCGGTACCAGATTTACATTTGGTAATACAATTAACGATAGATCTAAAGACCGTAACAATTATTCAGGCAATCAGACAGTTGGGGCAACTTATTTAATGGCTGAATTCCCAATTACTAAAAAACTTAAAGCCGTTGGCGGTATACGTTTTGAAACTACTGAACTTGATGTAATTAGCAAAGATGAAACTTTAGAGAATGGAAGTATCCACGAAAACGACTGGCTACATTCAGCAAATTTAATTTATAACTTAACTTCTAATATGAATCTGAGAGCTGCTGCTACTAAAACGTTAGCCAGACCGACTTTTCGGGAGTTGGCTCCTTATTCATCAAAGGAATTTATAAATGATATCACACTTCAGGGTAATCCTGAGCTTGAAAGAACTTTAATAGATAACTATGATTTACGCTGGGAATGGTTTATGCGCCCGGGTGAGATCTTTGCGGTAAGTCTTTTTCATAAAACAATGAAAAATCCTATTGAAATTGGTTATGCAAAAGGTTCAACCGCGGCAAACCAGATTGTACAGTTTACAAACGTGGATAAAGCAGAGATAGATGGTGTAGAATTTGAATTAAGATTAAGATTAGACAACTTCACTGATCTATTAAGCAACTTCCAATTAGGCGGTAACGTTTCTTTAGTAAGTTCTAAAATCGATATACCGGAAGTTGAGCTTGAAGCCAGAAGGGCAGTTGATCTGGATATATCTTCAACCCGCGATCTTCAAGGTCAGTCTCCATACTTAGTAAATGTTGATCTTAGTTATATAAACCAAGATTGGGGAACAACAGCAAGTTTAAGCTACAATACTTTTGGCGAAAGATTGTCAAAAGTTTCTGCAAACTTAATCCCTGATGTATACGAGCAGCCTAGCGACAATTTGGATTTTATTCTTTCACAAGAAATAAATGATTTTATAACTATTAAAAGTGCGGTTAAAAATATTCTTGATTCACCTTTCAAAGAAGTTTACAGACATAACGATAAAGACTACACTTATGCTAAGTATAACAAAGGTATGTCTTTTTCAATTGGCGCAACCTGGAATTTATAATCAATCTAATCATAAAGGAGAAACACGTAATGAAAAAACTTTTTACTCTACTTTTTTTATTTATCCTCACAGCTAGTTCCTTTGGACAAGTAGTTGTAACGGATGATATTACAAGCAATACTAGTTGGAGCGCAAGTAACGAGTATCACTTAAATGGACTTATTTTTGTTCATGAAGGTGCTACATTGACAATTGAAGCTGGTACAGTAATTAAAGGTTTATCAAGTACAAACATTACAAGCGGTGACGGAGCAAGTGCTTTAATAGTACGTCGTGGAGCCAAGATCATGGCAGAAGGTACTGCATCAATGCCGATTATTTTTACAACAGAATTTGATGATGTAAACGATCCAACTGACTTAGGTTCAGCGGACAAAGGTCTCTGGGGCGGATTAATTTTATTAGGAAAAGCAACTACAAATCAGCCTACTACAGACAACCAGATTGAAGGTATTCCACCTGAAGAAGATGCACTATACGGCGGTACAGACGATACTGACAACTCTGGTGTTTTACGATATATTTCAATTCGTCATGGCGGGTTCTCAATTAGCGGTGTTGAAGGCGACGAAATTAATGGTCTTACGATGGGTGCAATCGGCAGCGGAACTACAATTGAATTTATAGAAGTATTCGCAAACTTTGATGATGGTTACGAATGGTTTGGCGGAGCTGTAAATACAAGTAATTTAGTAGCTGCGTTCTGCGGTGATGACTGTTTTGATTACGATCAGGGATTCAGAGGAAATCACCAGTTCTGGTTTTCGCTTCAGGGAACAGACGAGGCCGGCAGAGCCGGAGAGCATGATGGCGGTGACGATAACGAAACCGGAACACCTTATGCATTACCAAACTTAGCGAATGCAACTTACATCGGTTCTGGTGTTGATGCGACTCCTGGCGGTGACGGAAACGACAGATGTTTATATTTCCGTGACAATGCAGGCGGTTTTTATTCAAACAGTATATTTACAAGTTTTTCCGGATATGGTGTTAAAATTGAAGATTTAGAAAATGATGTAAACGACAGCCGCGGACAAATGGAAGCTGGTAGTTTAATATTAAAAAATAACTACTGGTTCGATTTTGGCAACGGAAATACAATTGAAGCAATGGGTGACAATGAAGATTATGTTGTAAATCATTTATCTGCAAATGGGAACCAGGCTGTTGATCCTATGCTGCGTGGTATTAGCCGTGAAATGGATGGAAATCTTGATCCAAGATTACAAATGAGCAGTCCTGCTTATAGTGCGGCAGTTGCTCTGGAAGGTTCTTTCTTTGATGCAGTTTCTTACTGTGGTGCTTTTGATCCTAACGCTTCATTATGGACAGACGGTTGGACAGCGTTATATTCATTAGGTTATACCGGCGATCTTCCTGCTGGGGAAATGGGTGTAGTAGTTGTAACAGATGATATAACAAGCAATACTAGTTGGAGCTCAAGTAACGAGTATCACTTAAACGGACTTATTTTTGTTCACGAAGGTGCTACTTTAACTATTCAGCCCGGAACAGTAATTAAAGGTCTTTCACAAGCAAACATTACAAGCGGTGACGGAGCAAGTGCTTTAATAGTACGTCGTGGAGCCAAGATCATGGCAGAAGGTACTGCATCAATGCCGATTATTTTTACAACAGAATTTGATGATGTAAACGATCCAACTGACTTAGGTTCAGCGGACAAAGGTCTCTGGGGCGGATTAATTTTATTAGGAAAAGCAACTACAAATCAGCCTACTACAGACAACCAGATTGAAGGTATTCCACCTGAAGAAGATGCACTATACGGCGGTACAGACGATACTGACAACTCTGGTGTTTTACGATATATTTCAATTCGTCATGGCGGGTTCTCAATTAGCGGTGTTGAAGGCGACGAAATTAATGGTCTTACGATGGGTGCAATCGGCAGCGGAACTACAATTGAATTTATAGAAGTATTCGCAAACTTTGATGATGGTTACGAATGGTTTGGCGGAGCTGTAAATACAAGTAATTTAGTAGCTGCGTTCTGCGGTGATGACTGTTTTGATTACGATCAGGGATTCAGAGGAAATCACCAGTTCTGGTTTTCGCTTCAGGGAACAGACGAGGCCGGCAGAGCCGGAGAGCATGATGGCGGTGACGATAACGAAACCGGAACACCTTATGCATTACCAAACTTAGCGAATGCAACTTACATCGGTTCTGGTGTTGATGCGACTCCTGGCGGTGACGGAAACGACAGATGTTTATATTTCCGTGACAATGCAGGCGGTTTTTATTCAAACAGTATATTTACAAGTTTTTCCGGATATGGTGTTAAAATTGAAGATTTAGAAAATGATGTAAACGACAGCCGCGGACAAATGGAAGCTGGTAGTTTAATATTAAAAAATAACTACTGGTTCGATTTTGGCAACGGAAATACAATTGAAGCAATGGGTGACAATGAAGATTATGTTGTAAATCATTTATCTGCAAATGGGAACCAGGCTGTTGATCCTATGCTGCGTGGTATTAGCCGTGAAATGGATAACATATTAGATCCCAGACCGACTGAAGGTTCGCCTGCTGCTTCAGGTGCAACAGCTTTAACTGGTGTAACTTACTCAGGTGCTTTTGATCCTAACGCTGCTCTTTGGACAGACGGTTGGACAGCTCTTTACAGCTTAAACTATACAGACAGAACTCCTGTAAGTGTTGAAGAAATTTCTGGAACAGTTCCTACAGCTTATGAATTAAGCCAGAACTATCCAAATCCGTTTAATCCTACTACTACGATAAACTTCTCAATTCCTGAAGCTTCTAACGTACAGGTTGCTGTTTACAATACTTTAGGACAGGAAGTTGCTGTATTAGTTAACGGATATAAAACTGCTGGTAATTATAAAGTAACATTCGATGCAAGAAACATGGCATCTGGAATGTACATTTATAAACTACAGTCTAATAAATTTGAAGTATTTAAGAAGATGCTGCTGCTGAAATAGTGTAAAACGCAGTTCTCCTTCTATTGTTGGTAAGGGCGCCATGTTGGGGCGCCCTTTTTTATTTTAAAATTGAGGGGAATGACCACTCCTGACTTTTATATATCTTTTCGTTTTCTACAAAATTTAACCCAAAATTTATCTTCATTAAAAAAATATATTTCTAAATATTTGTTATCTTTAAATAATTAAAAATTGAATAAAGTTAGGAATAATAGTGAAGAACGAATCAATCACAGAAGGTGCAGCTTCATACAGTACGATGAATTTATTTGATGGTCCAAGAGGAATAGCTGTAAAGATTCTAAATAGAATTGATAGGACAGATGCCTACCTTGATAAAGTAATTGAATCGGAAATGAGAAACACTGATCTGAAGGGTGCTGATAAAGCACTGCTCTATGAAATTGCTCATGGTTGTATCCGTTGGTTAAATAAACTTGACTGGATCTTAACCGGGTTTTATAAAGGTCAGTTTATAAAGTGTATTCCTAATGTTAAAAACGCAATGAGAGTTGCGCTTTATCAAATTTTGTTTTTAGATAAAGTTCCTCCTTACGCGGCTGTAAATGAAGCCGTTGAGTTTGTAAAAAAACTTCAGGGTAAAAAGTCTGCTGATCTGACAAATGCAGTATTACGAAACATTATTCGTAATAAGGAAAATATAAGATTCCCAAACAGAGAAGAAGATTTAATCGGCTATTTCAGTGCTTACTATAGTCATCCAATCTGGCTTATAAAAAGATGGCTTAAACAGTTTGGTGAAGCTTTTACAGAGGAACTATTAATCGCAAACAACGAGAAACCATCATTAACATTACGTGTTAACAATCTTGTTTCAAATAAAGATGAAGTAAAAAAACTTCTTCAATCTGTTAAACAGCATTATCAGGATACCAAATATAATAGTGAGTTTATAAGATTAAAAAGTTTATCGAATATATCCGACTGGGAATATTTTAAAAATGGATATGTAACTATTCAGGATGAAAGCACAGGATTTCCATGCAAACTGCTTGATCCAAAACCCGGAATGAAAGTTCTGGATATTTGTTCTGCCCCTGGCGGTAAAACTGCCTTCTTAGCTGACCTAATGCAGAACAAGGGTGAAATTGTAGCTCTGGATCTATTTGAAAGTCGTTTGAATATTTTAGAAAAAAATATAGAAAGACTTGGTGTTAAAAACGTTAGAACAGTAGCTGTAGACGCGTTAGAATTTGAAGAAACCGGATTTGATAAGATATTAGCTGATGTTCCATGTTCCGGACTTGGTACATTAACAAAAAAACCGGATATAAAATGGAAAAGAAGTTTAAGCGGACTTAATAAGCTTACGAAGCTCCAATATTCATTATTAGAGAAATGCGCTTCCTTAGTAAAGGTAGGCGGTGAAATAGTTTATAGTACTTGTACAATAGATAAAGTTGAGAATTTTGACATTGTTGAAAAATTCTTGAAAGAACATCCTGATTTCAAACTAGTAAAGGCAGATAGCATTTTTGATGATATCCTAATTGATGCAAATGGATGTGTGCAGACATTCCCCCACATTCATGGTATTGATGGAGCATTTGCTGCTAAGATAATTAGAGAAAAATAAATTTGAGTGAAATATTATTATGATTCCAGAAACTCTACTTAATTTTGCTAAAGAACTTAAAGCAAACCGTGAGCAAACAAATGTAACTCTTCAACAGATTCAGAACAGAACAAAAATTGATCTAAGATTTTTGCAGGCTATTGAAGAAGGTAATTACAATATTATGCCGGAAGTTTATATCCGCGCATTCATTAAAGAATATGCTAAAGCTGTCGGGCTTGATAGTGAATTGATTATCAACAAGTATAATTTAGCTAAGGAAGGCAAAACCTCAGAAGTTGAAAAAACAATTTTAGAGGATGGATCTGCCTCCCAGCAAGAAATAAAAAGAAAGTTTGACGCATCGGAATTGACAAATGCCGAAACCGATAAAACGGAAAAGGAAAATACAAATCTGATTGTTATTATTGCCTCTGCCGTTGTTGTAGTTTTATTAGCAGTTTATTTTATTTTCTTTAACGGCTCTTCAACTGAAATAATTTCAGAAACACCGTACGAAGAAGTTTTACAGGAAAGTGAACAGCGTTATCAAGTTGCCGATGATACTAACTCTGATGAAATAGTAGAATCTGAAAGTATAATAATTGACAGTCTTACTCTTAGAATTAATGCAATTGATACTTGCTGGGTCGGTGTTACAGTTGATAAAAATTTAGCAACCGATTTTATTATGTATCCGAAAAGAAGTAAAATACTAAAAGCTGTTAGTGATTTTGAAATAGTTGTTGGAAATGCCGGTGGTGTAAAATTTTTCTTGAACAATAATGATCTAAATTATGAAGGGATGCCCGGCAGACGTGACCGAATTATTATTGATACAAGCGGTATAAAGAAATAAACTATGAGTGATTTATTTAAGAAAAAAATTGAAACACTTAGAGAAAAAGTTAAAAAATATAACCATGCCTACTATGTGTTATCAGACCCAATTATATCTGATGAAGAGTTTGATAAGCTTCTAAAAGAAATTGAGGAGCTAGAAAAACAGCATCCGGAATTTATAACTTCAGATTCGCCTACAAAAAGAGTCGGTTCAGATATTTCAAATATATTTAACTCCGTAGAGCACTCAATACCAATGCTTAGTTTAGCAAATACTTATAATAGCCAAGAATTGCTTGATTTTGATAGACGATGCAGAGAAGGGTTATCAGCCAATTCAAAAGTTGAGTATACAGCTGAGTTAAAAATTGATGGTGTTTCAATAAGCATTAATTATAAAAACGGATTGTTAGTTGAAGCTGCAACCCGTGGCGACGGAGTTTCCGGTGAAGATGTTACAAATAATATTAGAACTATAAAATCAATTCCGCTATCAATTAACATTTCTCAAAATTCTGAGATTAAGGATTTTTACGTCCGCGGTGAGATATTTATGCCCATTGCCGGTTTTAATCGTATGAACGAATTGCGAAAACTCAATGATGAAAAACTGTTTGCAAATCCCCGAAATTCTACTGCCGGTTCTATAAAACTTCTTGATTCAAGAGAAGTTGCAAAACGCCCATTAGATGTTTTTATATACTCGCTTATAAGCAGTGAAAGCGGAAATACCTCGCAATGGAAAAATCTGCAATTGCTTAAAGATTTAGGATTCAAAATAAATCCTTTTACAAAGCTGTGTAAAAATATTGGTGAAGTTTTAGAGTTCTGTAAATATTGGGAAAGTAAGCGGGATGAACTTCCTTATGAAATTGACGGAGTGGTTGTAAAAGTCAATTCTATTGATCAGCAGAATGGACTTGGCAATATTGCGAAATCGCCAAGATGGGCAGTGGCTTATAAATTTAAAGCAAAACAGACTAAAACAAAGTTAAGAGAAATTACCTGGCAGGTAGGCAGAACCGGAGCTTTAACTCCTGTTGCTGAATTAGAACCAGTGTTTTTAGCTGGTTCAACAATAAGCAGAGCTACACTGCATAATATAGAGGAGATTCAGCGAAAAGATATTCGTGAAGGTGATACTGTCTTAATTGAAAAAGGCGGAGATGTAATACCAAAGGTTTCATTAGTTGTTTTGGAAGAAAGAGATAAAGATTCAGTTGAAACGAAAATCCCGGAGAATTGTCCAATTTGTAATTCAAAACTTTTTCAGCCTGAAAGTGAAGTAAATATATATTGTGAAAATTTTTATTGCGACGCACAGGTAAAAGGAAGACTGGAACATTTTGCCGGCAGAAATGCTTTAGATATAGAAGGCTTAGGGACAGCATTAGTTGAGATCTTAGTCGATTTGAAGGTTCTTTCAGACGTTTCGGATATTTACACTCTGCACAAAAAAAGAGATGATCTGATTACAATTGAGCGAATGGGAGAAAAGAGTGTTGATAATCTAATAAAGGCAATTGAGCAGAGCAAGGAAAAGCCTTTCCATAAGGTGTTATTTGGATTAGGTATTAGATATGTAGGAGCCGGAGCTGCTCAAAAGATTACTCAGAGTTTAAATACTATTGAAAAACTTAGAACTGCTTCTGCCGAACGAATTGAAGAAATAAAGGAAATTGGCCCAAGTATTAGCAATAGTATAATTAGATTTTTTAAAGATGATAAGAATAAAGCTTTAGTTGAGAGATTAGAAAAAGCGGGACTTAATTTTGAAAGTGAAATAGTTGAAGCAGTTACAACTAAACTTAGCGGTAAATCGTTTGTGTTAACCGGAACACTTTCTTTAATGGGCAGAAATGAAGCAAAATCCAAGATAGAAAATTGCGGCGGAAAAGTTGTTTCTAGTGTAAGCGCAAAAACTGATTATGTTGTTGCCGGTGAAAAAGCCGGTTCAAAATTAGAAAAAGCTCAAAAACTTGAAGTCGAAATTTTGAGCGAAACTGAGTTTATAGAGTTACTGGAAAGCATTAATGTTTGATGTATTAAAACAAAAAATAGCCAGATTTATTGTACAAAGAAAATTTTTGAAAGAAAAAAATATTTCTACTTCTTTTAATGGTTTTTTCAAGAATGCTGGTAATTTTTTAATAATACTTCCAGAGAAGGAAGATGATTTTAATTTAAGCTTAATAATTCCAGAATATTTAAGATCAGTACAAAAGAATGTTGAATTAGTGGTTTTTGAACCGCAGCTTTCTTTAATTCATGAAAATTACAAATATAGATCATTCACATACGGTATTAATGAGAAAACAAAACTGAATTTGCCTGCTCAAAAACTTTTGACTGAACTGAGAACCAGATTTTATGATATTGTAATTGATCTAAATTTGATAGGTGATGAGTTTTCCGGAGCAATTACAAATGCAGTGAAAGCAAATTACAGAATTGGTTTTGAATCAGAGAAAAGTGACGGACTATACAATATTCAGATAAAAAATATTAATAAAGATCCTAAGACTTCATATAATAATCTATTAGAAGCTCTTAAAATGTTTTAATAGTAATTATTAAATTCTCATTTTGTCAAAAATTTAGTAACTTATTAAGTTGATTATGGTGAATTCAAAATAAAATTAATGTGAAAAAATGAACGATACTTTAAATTTTGAATTAAAAAGAAATGGCGAAGTTGCTATTTTTAAATTAAACGAACCCCGGTTAGATGCAAATATAGCTGGTCTTTTAAAAGGTGAGTTTACAATTCTATTACATGCAGAAGAAATTACAAAGTTAGTATTAGATCTATCTCAGATTGAATACTGCGACAGCTCGGGATTAAGTGCAATTTTATTGGCATTCAGAGTTATAAAATCCAACGAGGGGCATATAAGAATTGCTTCCCCATCTAAGAATGTTAAATCTCTAATTGAAATATCTCAATTGGATAGAGTTCTTCCAATTTCAGATACAGTTGAAGAAGCTCAGAAAGAATTAGAACTGATTTAGGAACTACGAACATTGGACAGAACTTTAGATTATGCAATTATTGTTGCGTACCTGATAGGTATTGCAATTTTTGGTATTATTACCGGCGGTAAACAAAAAACAGTTAAAGATTATTTTTTAGGTACTAAATCAGTTCCATGGTGGGCAGTATGTTTTTCAATTGTTGCTGCTGAAACAAGTACTCTTACTTTTATTTCAATTCCTGGTCTAGCCTATCTTGCAAATCTTAATTTTTTACAGGTTACTATTGGCTATTTGCTTGGAAGAATAGTTATTGCCATATTTTTTCTTCCAGCGTATTATAGCGGCGAGCTTTCAACCGCGTATGCTTTTTTAGAAAATAGATTTGGGCATAAAACCAGATCTTTTGCTTCTATAGTCTTTTTGTTTACCAGAACGGCTGCCGACGGAGTAAGGCTTTTTGCAACTGCAATTCCATTAAAACTTCTTATTGATATTGATTATTTTACTGCGGTAGTAATAATTGCAGTAATTGCGCTGGCTTACACAACAATTGGCGGTGTAAGAGGAGTAATATGGGTTGATGTAATTCAGATGTTTATATATCTGGGCGGTGCAATTATAGCAGCTATTTTCCTAATATATAACTTTGTTCCCGGCGGATTAGATACAATTTTGTCTAATGCGGCATTAGAAAACAAATTGGATATTTTTAACTGGGGATTCTCGGGAGGAATTTCAGGGTTTTTCGATCAGCCATATACTGTTTTGGGAGGCATATTAGGAGGAGCATTTCTCTCCATGGCTTCACACGGAACAGATCAATTAATTGTTCAGAGACTGCTTACAATAGACAATTTAAAAGATAGTAGAAAGGCAATTGTAGGAAGCGGAATAATAGTTATTATTCAATTTGCTATTTTTCTTTTTGTCGGAATTTGTCTCTATGCGTTTTATGGCGGAGCAGCTATGAAATCTGATGAAATATTTCCAAAGTTTATTATAGAAAATTTACCGGTTGGTATTTCGGGTATTATTGTAGCTGGTTTGTTTGCCGCTGCTTTATCAACCCTTGCCGGATCAATAAGTTCATTATCATCATCAACAATGCTGGATCTTTACAAACCGTTTTCTAAAAGTTCCGATCCTAAAAAAGAGTTAAAGATTTCAAGATTATTTACTGTAATGTGGGCTTTTTTGCTAGTTTGTTCCGCACTCTTTTTTATGAATTCTTCTCAAACAGTAGTTGAATTAGCCTTAAGTATAGCATCGTTTACTTATGGCGGATTATTGGGAACATTTATGCTTGGTTTATTTGTTAAAGAGGCCACACAGGAAGATGCTTTAGCAGGTTTTACAGCAGGTATTTTTATAATGATAACTGTTATCTTTATGAAATTGGCTGCCTGGACTTGGTTTACTTTAATTGGTGTAGCGGCTACTATGCTGGTTGGTACACTACTTAGTAAATTATCAAGAAATAATAATTAGTAAATTACTTTAAAAACTAATATTATAATTTTAAGATGATTGATAAAACGATACTGAAAAAGTTAGAGCTTATAGTTTTTGATCTTGACGGAACCCTTCTAAATGAAAAGGGGAAAATTGGAGAAGAAACATTTAACCTGGTAGAAGATCTAAAAAAAGTGAATGTTAAATTTTCATTTGCCAGCGGAAGACCTTTCAGTGCAATTACAAATTATGCTGAACTGCTAAAAATAAATTCCCCTGTTATTTCACTTGATGGTGCTTTAATAAGTACATTCCCCGATAACAAAGTACTTTTTAATTCATTTGTCCCCGATAAACACGTGAGAAAGGCGATAAAATATGCGGATCAGTATTTGTTGAAAATTGCCCTTTGCCATGCCGAATCAATTTATTATACAGAGCACAATTCTCTAATTCCCGATATAATGGAAAAGTTTGGTGCTAAATATACGCAGGTAAATTCTTATGATAATTTTACCAAACAAAGTTTAGAGATAGTTATAACTGGTGATTATCGCGATGCTATTAAATACATCAGAGATAGAATGTCTTTTCCATACACTTTTGGATTAACTACCAACTATTATAAATCTCATTCTCATAAAGATATTTATTATCTTGAAATAAGAAAAAAAGGTTCTTCTAAGGGGAATGGATTAAAAATTCTTTCAAAGAAGTTAAAAGTAAATATTAAGAATACTGCTGTTCTGGGTGACTGGTACAACGATGTTTCGCTTTTTGAAACAGATGCTTTGAAAATTGCTATGCAAAATGCAGTTCCGGAAATTAAGAAAAAAGCTAACTTCATTACTAAAAAAGATAATAATGAAAATGGAGTAGCAGAATTTCTTCAGATGGTATTAGAATCTAAAAGGTCATAAAATGGAATTTTCATCAACCACTTCTAAATTAAAAAAAAGTATAAGAATTAAAATTACTTTAGTTCTAATTCTTGTTACACTTATTGTTCTTATGTTCCCGGAAGGAGAGTCATTAGAATCGGATGTTACAATTGGATCAATTTGGCTTAAAGATGATTTAATTGCGGATGAAACTTTTCCTATTTACAAAGACAAAATTTTATACGAAAGAGAAAAGCAGGAATCGGCTAACAAAGTTTATTCAATTTTTGTTGATGATGATAATATTGTTTCCTCGATTTTAGATTCAATAAATAATTACAACGCGTATCTGCTTCAGGAAATTGACAGTGATTTACAAACTCCTGAGGTAACAATAAATAATACAATCTTATCGCAGGATTCTTATGATATATTTAAACTTTTAAGACGTCAGGAAAATAATTTATCACATAGAAATTCTTTAACACTAAAAAAATGTTTTGAAAAAACCTCTGAAATAATTAGGCGGATTTACAGAAAGGGAATTATTGATCTGACTTACGAAGAGTTGGCTAAGGATACAATTTCAGTAAGAAAGGGTAAGTATGAACAATTATTTTTGAAGCATAGTTTTTATGATCTAAAAGCTGTTTCAGAAGAGATAACTGAGTTTACAAGCAGGTTCACAAAAAATACTCAGGTTATTATAGCGTTAAGCGAATATATACAGCATTTTATTAGTCCAAATCTGAAATTTAGTTTAACCATGACTGATCTTGCAAAACGTAATGCAATGAATCTTGTATCACCAAATGATGGTATTGTTAAATTAAATGAGAGAATAATTGCAAAACATGAAAGTGTTACTTTTGAAACAAAAGCTAAAATTGATTCGTATAGAAAAATTCGTGTCGAAGATGAAAATGTCTGGAGTAAAGTAAAACAATATCTGGGTAAGTTTATTCATATTGTAATTATACTTTCAATCTTTTCAATTTATGTCTTCTTGTTCAGAAAAAAAGTTTTTCACGATAATTTTAAAATATTATTAATTACAATAATATTTTTAATAATCACGTTTATAGCATTTATAGTTCAGCAAATAGAAGTTAACGCTCCAATTGAGTTTCTAATACTTATCCCGGTTGCTTCAATGCTTTTAACAATTATGTTCGATTCCAGAATCGGGTTTTATGGAACAATTGTTTTAGCCCTTATTTGCGGTGCTCTCCGTGGAAACGATTATGTATTTGCCGTTACTAATATTGTTGCCGGTGCTTTAGCCGCTTATACTGTACGCGATATCAAGAATAGAACACAAATTTTCAGATCATTTTTATACATTTTATTAGGGTATTTATCGAGTATTCTGGCCTTTGGGTTTGAACGTTTTTATGACTGGATGATGATTCTTGAACAATCAATGTACGCTGTAACCAACGCACTTATAAGTCCTGTTCTTACTTTTGGTCTTATAATATTTTTTGAAAGAGCTTTTAAAATAACAACTGATTTAACATATCTAGAACTTTCAGATTTTAATCATCCGTTATTAAAAGAGTTATCTAAAAATGCTCCCGGAACATTTTCTCATTCAATGACAATTGGTTCGCTAGCCGAAAGTGCTTCAGAGTTGATTGGCGCAAACTCTACTTTAGCAAGAGTTGGTGCATATTATCATGATATAGGTAAGTTCTCGGTACCATCATTGTTTGTCGAAAATCAGGTTAATGGTATTAATGCTCACGAAAAACTTACTCCCATAGAAAGTGCAAAAGAAATTATAAAACATGTTACAAGAGGAATAAAACTTGCCGAAGAATATAATCTTCCTCAAGAGATTATAGATTTTATTCCGATGCACCATGGAACTTTATCTATTCAATATTTTTACGAAAAGGCTAAAGAAATAGAAGGCGAAGAGAATATTGATAAAAATGATTTTAGATATCCCGGGCCAAAACCCAATACTAAAGAAACTGCAATTGTAATGATGGCTGACGCTTGTGAATCGGCTGTTAGAGCAATGACAGAACCAACTCCTCAGAAGATAGAAAATATTATTGGCAATCTTGTTAAGTACAGAATTGATGATGGACAGTTGGAAAACACACCACTTACATTTGAAGATATATCAAAAATAAAATCTTCATTCTATAATATTCTTATAGGACAACATCATAAAAGAATCCGTTATCCTAAACAGGATGAACTGGAAAACGAAACACTTATTAAAGAGAAGAGTGAAGAAAAGCCTGATAGTGATTCAGAGTAATGAAAGCTTTTTTAAAAGAATATTTATCTGTTCTTAAACTCGAAAAGAATCTTTCATTAAACACATTAGACTCATACAAAAATGACATTTCTAAATTATTAGAATATGCCGGGTATAAAGGTGTTTCTGATACTAATAATATTACAGCCAAAATTATAACAGAATTTTTCGAGTTCCAGAAAGAACTTGGAATTACATCAATTACCGCTGCAAGATATCAATCATCCATAAAAGGATTTTTTGGATATCTCTATAAATTTGATCTGATTGAAAAAGACCCGACTGAAACTATGAGTTCAGTTAAGATAAGCCGTAAAGTACCGGCAGTATTGAATTTTAGCGAAATAGAAAAAATATTATCCGCACCGGATGAGACTGATAAATATGAATTGCGTGATAAAGCTATCCTGGAATTATTTTATTCGTCCGGTTTACGTGTTTCTGAATTGATTAATTTAAAAATAAGTGATCTGTTTTTTAGTGACGAAGTAATTAGAGTTTTAGGAAAAGGTAACAAACAAAGAATTGTGCCGATTGGTACTAGTGCAATAAAATGGGTAAGCGAGTATAGTAAAAAAACCCGCCCGCTAATTGTAAAAAAACTTGTCAGTGAAAATTTTGTATTTCTAAATAGAAACGGAAAAAAGTTTTCGAGGATGGGGATTTGGAAAATTGTTGCAAAGTATACAAAGCTCTCTGGTGTAGAAAGAGAAGTTCATCCGCATACATTTAGACATTCATTTGCAACACATCTTTTAGAAGGCGGAGCTGATCTTCGTGCGGTGCAGGAAATGCTTGGTCATGCGGATATTTCCACAACGCAGATATATACACATATTGATCGTGAGTTTATTAAACAAGTTCATCGCGATTGTCATCCAATTAATAATTTTGAACATTAGGAATTTTTATGCCAGAAATAGAAATAAATGAAAAACTGATTCAATTTGTAATTTTTTTACCGCTCTTTTTATTGTCGTTATCGGTTCATGAATTTGCTCATGCCTATTTTGCTAATAAATTTGGGGATAACACAGCCGCGTCAATGGGAAGGCTTTCTCTAAATCCACTTAAACATATTGATCTGGTTGGCAGCGTTTTAATGCCGCTAATGGCTTTTTTTAGCGGATTTGCTTTAATAGGCTGGGCAAAACCTGTACCTGTTAATCCGAATAATTTTAGAAACCCTTATAAAGATGATGCAATTGTTTCAGCAGCCGGTCCAGTTTCAAATTTTGTTTTGGCAATTCTATTCTTTATTGTATTTATATTATTCTCAAAAATATTTACTGATCAATATTTAATGATCCAGAAAGTTCTTTGGCTTGGTGTTTATTTCAATATATTTTTGTTCTTATTTAATTTGCTTCCAATTCCGCCTTTGGATGGATCACACATTTTATTTGATCTATTTCCAAACCGGTATACCGCAAAGCTAATAAGTTTTGGTGCTTATGGTACTTTAATTTTACTGTTCTTTATTTACAGCCCATTGTGGAACATCTTTATGAATGCTGTCCTTTTTATATTAGATATATTCTTACTAATTAAAGGTTAATTATGAAAAAGTTCATTCTTGCTATATTGACTCTGACAATGTTTATGGTTTCATGTTCGGAAAAACCAAATGAAACAAAACAAGTTGTAGAGAAGAAAAAGATTAAGAAATACGACTACTTCATTTTATCTGCAATTCCTAAAAAAGATTTTGAGTCAGGTATATTACAAGATTCTATGAATTGGTACGGAGTTGATACCATTTATACTGACCAAAACGATTCGGGCAAAATTAAAATTGGCTACTATGAAAATCTGTTAACTGCTTCGGAGAAAGGTCTTTCACTTTACCTGGATTCAGTAATTACTAATTATTCATTATTGAAAAAAGATTCAGTTAGCTCTGATCTTTACGAGAATTTTATTTTTATAGGTAAGTATCTAAACGACAGACCTGCTCTCTATTCGGCTAATCTAAAAAATAAAAAAGTAAAATTACTCTGGAGTAAATGGGGAAAGAAAATTTTAAGCCTCGATTTTTCACCAGCAAACGATTACGCGTATTTTTTAACCGCTTATAGATATGGAAAGAACAGTTCATTTCCGCATATAGTTGACGCAAAATTATTTAAGTATGATATTTACTCAAATGAAGTTTCCATGGTAAAAGATTTTGGTAAAGGGGTAAGCTACTATTCCTACTGGCAAAATGAGAATGAGTATAAAACAATATACACTTCAATTGATACAACCATTACATCGAATATAAAACAGCTTAATACTGTTTTTAATAAAACCGGTGAAGTAATTTCAGATTCAATATTTAATTTTGATCTCGAAAAAGACGGCTTTCCTCTAATTGAACGGAAGAAGGAATTTAAAAATAGTTCAGACAATAAATATATGTTGTTAACTGAAAAGAAAGATTCTATAAGGTTTACAAAAGTACTTAGAAAAAGTGACAACAAAGTTCTTACTATTCATAAAGGAGAGTTTGAACTAGATAAAGTTGAATGGAAAGATGAATTATATTTGATTGCTATATTGAATAATAAAAACAGTTTATCTGAGTTGGAGACTGTTAAATCGGAGATAGTAGTTTGTGATTTAAATAATTTTTCTATTTCAAAAATGTTTAAACTTCCCGGATTACGAAATATCCAGATATTCTCTAACCTCCTAATTTATGATGAAGGATTTGGAAAAAATTCTGAACTAGTATTTTATGATTTTGTTAGCAACAAAGAATATTGGAGAATTAAAGTTCCAGGCGGCTGCGGAGTTAAAAATATTCCGGTGGAATAAAAAACTTTTCAAAGCCCGTCATTTTAATAGTGCCGGGCTTTTTTTGTGATCCGGAGAATTAATAGTTGCCACTTACAAACTTCTTTATCCAATACAATTTTTGTATCTTTAAAGTCGTTATTTTTGATGAATGTAGAAAATTTTGAAATAAAAATCACGATTGATTTTATTGATCAGGTTATGAAAGTTTTGCTTTAGGAGTAGAAATATATGAAAATTAGTGGATTTTCGTTTGTCCGTAACGGAATATCATTGTATTACCCAATTGTAGAAGCTGTAAAGTCTATTCTGCCAATTGTAGATGAGTTTGTAATTGCAATTGGAAAGAGTAGCGAAGGCGATAATACAAGAGAACAAATTGCCGCGATAAATGATCCGAAAATAAAGATTATAGATACAGTCTGGGAAGAAAAATATTTTAAGCGCGGCATAATAAATTCTATTCAGACTGATATAGCTATGAAAGAATGCACCGGTGATTGGCTGTTTTATCTTCAGGCTGATGAAGTTGTACATGAAAAATATTTAAATAACATTGTTAAAAGATGTGAAGAATTAAAAGACGATGATGATGTTGAAGGTTTACTTTTTAGATATAAACATTTTTGGGGCGATTACAAACATTATCACACCGGTCACGGGTGGTATCCAAATGAAATCAGGATTGTAAAAAACAAACCGGAAATTCATTCATGGCAGAGTGCACAATCTTTTAGAAAGTTTGAGTATTACGATAATCCCCGACAGGAAGCCGGTCATTCGAAACTAAAGGTTGCTACAGTTGATGCAGAAGTTTATCACTATGGCTGGGTTCGTCCGCCGCATTTAATGCAGAATAAAAAGCGCGCTCTGGATTCGGTACATTGGGGATTAAACAGAGCAAAGGATCATTACGAAAAAGCTCCAACCGAATTTGATTATGGCTCTTTAGATCTGCTTGGCGAGTTTAATGACACTCATCCTGAAGTTATGGCTGAAATGATCTCAAAATTTAATTGGGATGAAAAACTTCAATTATCTGGGAAGCCGAATAAATATAGAGAACCGCATAAACATGAAACTATGAAGTATAGATTTATTTCTTTTGTTGAAAAATATCTAAATGGCGGAAAAAATATTGGCGGATTTAGAAATTATATTTTGCTGGATAAATAAATCATTAATATGAAAATAAAAGATCTATTTAAAAATGGAAAAAAGATCGGCTTAATTACTAACGGGCGTTCTCAGAAGAAAATTGATAGAGAGTCGATTATTATTCATCATTATTGCCCTCACACTTTTAATGTTGGCGATCACTTTGTAATTCGTTCAATTCGCAAATACTTAAAGCAAGAATTACCTGAATCTGTTTTTGTCCCTTTTGCGTCTGCCGGAAATAGAGGCTGGGGAAAACCTACGAGACTTCAAAGCGCAAACATAAATAAGAGTAATAAATATGCCGATGCTGTTATAGTTGGCGGTTCTGACCAGTATAACAACTGGGATTTAAGAATTAATAAAGATGAGATCACAAAGTTAGTTCCACCGTTGTATTTAATTGGTTTAGGTGCATCGTCTAAGAATATAAATGAACCTCCTTTTATAAAGCATGATTCTTACTGGGAGGATATAAAAGTCTCACATCAGACCGCAAGATTTTCTTCTGTGCGAGATTTATTCACACAAAAATTTTTGGAAAAGGCTGGTTATAATAAATCGATTGTAACTGGTTGTCCGGCACTTCACCTTTTTAACGAAGAATTACACTTAAACAAATCTGGTTATGTTGCTTTAACATTTCCGTTCCCGGTAATCAGTAATAGAAACAGAGACCTCTACTCTGGGCTTATAAAAAAGATAAAAGTATTAATTAAAAATTTGAAAGACGATAATCTTAAACCCGTGATTGCCTGCCATGATGATAGAGATGTTTTTGTTGCTCAAGAGAATTTCCCGGAAGAAAAGATTTTTTTCTCAAATTATGTTGATGAATTTATAGACTTCTATAGAAGTGCTTCAATAGTAATTGGTTCGCGCTTGCATGCTTCAATATTTACAGCAGGACTTGGTAAACCTTTTATAAATATAAATATCGATTTTAGAGGTCAGGCTTTTTCTAACACATTCGGACTAGAAAATTGGAATATAAATATTGATGACGATACGTTTGATTCAAAATTAAAAACCCGCTATGACATGATATTATCAGATGATTTAAGTGAATTTGATAACTTCTTAAAATTAAAATCGAAGTATAGAGCTGTCTATTTGGAGTTTATGAAAAAGGTTGCACAAGATATTAAAGAGCAATTAGCACGATGAATATTTTGTATGTATCTGCCAAAACTGGTTGGGGCGGAATAATGAGCTGGATGGTACAGACAGCAGAGGGATTAGGAAGCAGAGATCATAATGTCTGGATCGTTTCTAATCCAAAATCAAAATTGAATAAAACGAATTATCCAAGTTTAAATATCATTGAAAACCCACTTGGTGCAAATTATAATCCATGGACTATTTACAAACTAGTGAAGTTTATAAAACAAAACTCAGTTGATTTAGTTGTCTCCAACATAAGAAAAGAAGTTATAGTTGCCGGATATGCTGCTAGGATTGCTGGTATTAAATGTGTGAGAAGAGTCGGGCTTCATGTTGACTTAAATGATAGAACAAAAAAATTGCACGAGAAATTTATTGATCATTCTATTATTCCGGCAGAATATCTTTTTACAAAAGCCGCTGCGACAGAGAGCTGGTTAGAAAGAAATGATTTCTCAGTTGTATATAATGGACGAGATACAAAAGAGTTTACACACGAACAAAGAAATAAAATTCGTGAATCATGGGGTGTAAAAGAGAATGAGATAGTAATTGGAATTACTGTTAAACTGAGTCCTATGAAAAATGTTGAAGGACTTATAAATGCATTTAATAGTGTTTGTGCAAAATATGGCAACGTAAGACTAGTTATAACTGGTTCTGGTGGCGAAAAGGAAAAACTTCAAACTCTTGCTGATAAACTGTCGCTAAATTCTAGCGTGGTATTTAATGATTTTACACATGAACCTCAGCTAACCGCAAGTTGTTATGATATTGCTGTTCTAAATTCGCATGACGAGGGATTCCCAAATTCATTGGTAGAATATATGTCTGTAGGAGCCGCATCTATATCAACCAATGTTGGCGGTGTTTCTGAGATTCTTGTTGACGGAGAAAATGGTTTATTAATTGATGCTGATAATTCTAAACAGTTGGAACAGAAAATTGTACATCTGATTGAAAATCCAGAATTGCGAAAACAGCTTGGTCTTAACGCTAAAAAAACGGTAAAGGAAAATTTTAGTAAAGAAAAAATGATTGATGATCTGGAAGTTTTATTCAAGAGGTTAATTAATAATGCTTGAGTACTTGAAATTATTCTATTATTTGCTAAATCCTAAAACCATATTTATAAGAAGGTTTTCCAAGGGTATGGGCGATAATCTGCTATTATCAATGCTTTTGCCGAAGCTCAGAAAAAAATTTCCGAATAAACCAATAGTAGTTGAAACAGAATGGCCTGATTTGTATTTGAATAATCCGTATCCAACATGGGTTACGGCAAAACATTTTACTACAACTAAAAGACATATCAGACCAAAGTATAAAATTGATAGTGCTACTGAAATTCCATTGTATAATCAGATGATGAAATATTTAGGAATTGATGGGAAAGGTGCTCCAGAATTATACTTAACAGATGAAGAAATAATTAATGTAAAAAATAAATATCCGTTTAATTATATTGTAACTTGTCCTGAAGGGAAACAAAGTTTTACCGCTAACAGAAAAGAATGGGGATTTGAGAATTTCCAGACTCTGAGCAAACTTTTAGGAGATGTAAAAGTTGTACAGATTGGAGCAAAGAAAGACAGGCTATTAGAAAACGCAATTGATGCAAGAGGCTTGAACATTAGAGAATCTGCTGCTGTTATCAAAAATAGCATGTTTTTTATTGGTTTAGAAGGCGGGTTAATGCATTTAGCAAAAGCAGTTGGAGCAAAGGCTGTAATCTTGTACGGAGGATTTATTAAACCAGAAATTTCAGGATATGACGGGTTTATAAATCTTTATAATAATGTCCATTGTTCACCTTGTTTTAATTCGAATAAACCTCATTCTATTTGTGAAACAATGGAATGTTTTGATGGAATTACGCCGGAGTATGTTTATAACACCTTAGTAAAAGAAGGATTACTAAATGAAAATTGAAATATCGGTTGGTGAATTAGTTGACAAAGTAACTATTCTAAAGATCAAACTTGAAAGAATTAAGAATGAAGATAAGTTGAAAAATGTTCAGAAAGAATTTGATGTTTTGAGTAAATCACTTTCTGAAACAGTTATAACTGAAGAATCGGGAGAGTACAAAGAGCTTAAAAAGATAAATGAAACTCTTTGGGAAATTGAGGATGAGATCAGGATTAAAGAACAGAAGCAGGAATTTGATGAAGAGTTTATTAAACTTGCAAGATCAGTTTATTTTGAAAACGATGTTCGTGCGGAAATAAAAAAGAGAATTAATATTTTAACCGGTTCTGATCTGCATGAAGAGAAAGAGTACGTAGATTATAAGGTGAAATAATTGGTTTGGGAATAGTAAAAAAAAATATTGATCTGACAAAAGTAAAAAAAATTCTTGTAATACAAATGGGTCCCATTGGTGATGCTTTTTTGACGACCTCATATTTTCAGACTTTGAAAAGCAAATTTCCCAATGCCGAACTGCATTATTTAATCTTTAAGCGATTCCAGAAAGCTATAAATAAACATCCATTGATAGATAAAACTATTTGTGTCGAAACAAAAAATGGCATTCAGTACCATCTGGAAAGGCTTAGAAAAATCATGGAAATTCGTGATCAGAATTATGATTTGATAATTGATCAGCAGAACATGCAGGTTACCCAGTTTATGACGCTGTTAAGCGGAGCAAAATATAAGCTTGGTTATGCTGACGGTAATTTTAGTTTTGCATATAATCTAAAAGCTGAGCGCGGTGAAAGAAGATATTCCGCCTCGAAGAAATATGATATTCTTGCGCCTTTGGGAATTGAAGAAGAAAAATATGAATTGTTTTTCAATGTATCGGAAGAATCTAAAAAAAATATTAGTGATTGGCTGAAAGAAAATAATTTAATTGATAATCAATTTATTTGTATATCACCCGGAAGTCCAGTTGAAAAGAAGAAATGGAAATTAGAAAATTATATTGAGCTTGGAAATAAATTATACGAAAAATATAATCTGCCTTTAGTTGTTGTTTGGGCTCCAAACGAAATTGACGATGCTGAAAAAGTTTCGAATTCTATGAAAGGGAAAGCAATATTAGCTTCTAAAACTTCTCTTGAGGAAGTAGTTTCTTTAATTGGCAGAGCACGACTGTTAATTTGCAATGATGGCGGGTTAAATCATCTGGCCGTTGCTGCAAAGGCAAAAACTCTGGCAATCTTTGGAAAGACAGAACCAATCGATTGGTCACCGGCCAGCGTATTTAAAACACATCATCATTTATATAATGCTAATATTTCTAACAAGGATAAAAACAGTTCATTTGGAATTTCTGTTGATGATGCGTTCAAAAAAATATTAGAAATTATAGGTGATAAAAATGGTTAAGAATTTATCGGCTGTTATAATCACCAAAAACGAAGAAACCAATATTGGTAGATGTTTAGAAAGTATTAAAGATTTAGTCTCAGAGATTGTTATTGTTGATTCTAATTCGACTGATAAAACAATTGAAATTTGTAAAAGTTACGGATGTAATATTTCCCAAATTGAATGGAAGGGATTTGGACTTGCTAAGAAATTTGCAGTAGATTCCGCAAGTAGCGACTGGGTATTCTCGATTGATGCTGATGAAGAAGTAACACCTGAGTTAGCGAGGGAAATTGAAGTTGTTATGGGAAATCCTAAATATAATATTTATAAAATTAAGAGAAATTCATTCTTTCTTGGAAAAAAAATAAAACATTGCGGGTGGGATAATGATTATCCAAAGCGTTTGTTTAATAGAAAGTTCGGTAATTTTAATTATGCAATTGTACATGAGACAATTATAATCAATGGCGAACGGGGAACTATTGAAGCACCGCTTAATCATTTTTCTTATCCCACTATAAAATTGCATATGGAAAAAATGAATCTGTACAGTGAGCTTGGTGCTGAAGAATATTTTAATGAAGGAAGAAAAACTACTCTTATTTCAGCTTTACTGAACGGACTGTTTAAGTTTATTAAAATGTACTTTATTAAACTTGGTTTTCTCGACGGAGTTCATGGATTTATATTAAGTGTAAACTCTGCGTACGGAATTTTTCTTAAATATATAAAATTGTGGGATAAAACTTTAAGGTAATAATGCAAAAGTATAGTCTCACAAATAACAAAAATGAAGAGGTAAAGAGAGTTCTGGTAATACAGACTGCTTTTATTGGCGATGTTATATTAATAACTCCTTTAATAAGAGGATTAAAAAAAGTTTTCCCCTCGGCAAAAATAGATGTAATGGTAATTCCGCAAACTTCAGAAATTCTGGATAATAATCCCAATATTAATCAGGTTATATTATTCGATAAAAGATCAAATAAAATAAAAGCTTTTATTAAGATTGCCAAAGTGCTAAGAAAAAATAAGTATGATATTGCAATTTCTCCGCACAGTTCGTTAACAACAGCATTATTGATGTTTGTTTCAGACATCCCGGCTAGAATTGGTTTTGCCCGGTGGTCTGCCCAATATTTTTTAACTCATAAATTAACTCATATTAAAAATACATTTAAGATTAAAAAAAATTTACATCTTCTTTCTCCATTTTCTGATGAAGAATTTTCCATTCAGACGGAATTGTTTTTTAGAGAGGGAATGAAACTGAAAGCGGATTTGTTACTTTCTGAATTTGATTCGGATGTTAAAAAGATAATAGCCGTTGCTCCCGGATCTATGTGGTTTACAAAAAGATGGCCGTTGGAATTTTATAAAGAACTGGTTTCCAAATTATCTAAAAACAATTATGGAATTGTTTTTATCGGCAGCAAAGCTGAACATCAAATTTGTGAAGAAGTTGCTCCCGGCAAAAAATTTATTAATCTTTCGGGTAAATTAAATTTATTAGAATCAGCAGCTGTAATCAATAAATGCGATCTTATGGTTTGTAACGATAGCGGTGCTATGCATCTTGCCAATGCTGTAAAAACTGATGTCTTTGTTTTTTTTGGTCCAACAGTTCAGCGGATCGGTTATTCACCAATCGGGAAAAATGATGTGGTTTTTGAAACTGAACTCGAATGCAGACCATGTGGAAGTCACGGTTCAAAAAAATGCCCGCTTAAACATTTTAATTGTATGAGATCAATAGAACCTGAATTTGTATATAATCAGATTATAAAAAAACTTGAATAATTAATATGGTTTTTTCCTACTACATATATAAATATCCTTATAAGATACTTTGGTATTTGAAAAAAGCCTTTACAAAAAATGACTTAAAAGCTTTTTATTGCGCGGATCCTTTGGATTATGAAATGTATTTGCACATTGGTAAATATCTTCCTGATGTAAAAATTATTGCAAAGAATTCTAAAACAAGAAAGTATTTTGATAATAAGGGAATTGATTTTTTAAGAATGCCGTCGTTTCCTAAGCTTGTTATTATGGGCAGACAGACTCCATATAAATTTCCTGTTGAAGAAATTATTAAAATTGGTTTTGATCATGGTCTTTATCAATTTAAAAGATGGACTTCTCCAAAAAATTATAATGGTTTTGATATATATTTTGTTTCGAGCAATAATCAGGTTGAAACGGCAAAATCAATGGGCATAAATTCTACTTATGCTGTAGGATACCCAAAATTAGATAATGCGTTTAACGGATTTTATGACGAGAAGTTTTTAAATAATATTAAAGATAAAAAGAATCTTGATTCAAATAAAAAAACGATAATCTTTACTGCTACATGGGATGTGGCGGGACTTTCGGCAATTGATAAGTGGATTGACAGGATTGAAGAACTAAATAACAAGTACAATATTTTAGTTACTGTTCATACATGGACAAAGGAAGTTCACAAAGAAAAATTACGTTCATCAAATAAAATTGTTTTTATTGAGGAATTTGATCCTACTCCTTATTTAATGTTAGCTGACGTTTTTGTCGGAGATTACAGTTCTATAATTGGAGATTTTTGTTCTCTAAATAAACCGATTATTACTTTTAGAGTTCCTAAATCGGATAGAACAATTAATGAAATTGATGAATTAATAAAATCGATTAGTGTACAAGTAGATAATTTTGACGAACTTAAAAATGCGATTGATATTAGTCTGGAAAACCCGGGCAATAAATCTGAGGAGCGTAAAAAGGCGAATCGGATACTATTTTATAAACTTGATGGCAAAGCCGGGGAACGTGCGGCTGAGCAGATAAAAAAATATTTCAATAAGTCTTAAAATTAAAAATATTAAAACTTCTATAACTCAAATGAACTTTTCTCAGGGTAATATTCGTTAAGAAATAAATCTATTTTCTTAAGATTTTCTACAGGCGTAAGCGGTGTCTGGTTTAAGCACATTAGCAAAGGTTTGTTCTTTTTAATATACTTCAAATTCGTTTCTATGTTTTTTTCATGAAGATTTATATAACCGAATGTAAATTTATTAGCAGAAGAAAAATAGCTGCCGAGTTTTTTTTTCTTACTTACCGATCTTAAATATTTTGCTTTACCTAATTTTTTTGCGATTGCATAGAAAGAAAAAAGATGAATCATGAGAATATCATCCTTAGTCCTAAAATTATTCTTTGCGGTTTTTACAAGCTCATTATTAAACACGTTTTCTAATTCAGCCAAGGCTGATTTAAGAATCGGCTTAGAACCATGTCTGATATTGTAATAAACAGGTTTGTTAAATTTTTCTTTTATTAAACTTCGTGAATTAACAATTGCATACTGGTGTTCATTTAATTTATCTTTTGATCTTTTGCTAATATCAAAAGCCTTTTTTTTAGGTATTGGAATTGATTCTGAGACAAATATATAGGGCTTGCCCTTAGAAGTAAAAAAGTGTTCTGGTTTAGATTCCGATCCAAGAAACATATCATCATTAAAATAGATGAAATGTTCTGACAGTTTTTTTATATGATGAATTTGGGATTCAATCCCTCTTGCGCTAAAACTAGGCAGCCAGTCGGGATTAGAAAAAATTTCCTTATGATCAATAATATTTATTTTGGGATGGCTAATATTTAACCAATCCGGTTTTTGATTATCAGTTATTATAAAAATATTATTTACCCAAGGAGCATATTTATAAATCGATCGCAAAGAAAATTTTAATTCATCGTTATCCATAAATCTGGCATTATTATTTGCCTCGGGCAGTACATTACCCAGCCGGCCGGCTGTCTCAATTCTTTTTTTATTCCAATCAGCATCTGAGCCGTTAACCCAGGTGTAAACTATATCTATTTTCATGAAAAGCAGAGTATTATTAACTGAAAAATTTTTATCAACAAAAATAGTAAGATTGTATTAATCAAACAAACTTCAATGAGAATATCATCTTTTAACGAGTGGTTATTTATAAGTCTATTGTGTATTTTTAATGTTTTAAAAATATTTGAAGAGTTATTTTGAGCACATATAAAAGAATAGTAAGGTTTTTTTCAGCTTTTTGGAAACATATATCAATAGCAGTAGTCTGTTCTTTTCTTTATTCAATACTGCATGGAGCTTCGGTTTATTTTGCGATTCCCTTGCTCGATACTTTGTTTATTAAAACTGGTGCTAGTGAAAAAGGAACCAGTATAGTAACTCAGGAAAAAACTTCAAGCATTATACCTGATTGGATTAGCAATGTTGTTGACGGTATAAAAGAATCATTTCACAATTTTATTTTTGTTGGCGACACTTCTGAAATTCTATTTAGGATTTGCATACTTATAGTACTGGCATTTCTTGGCAAGAGTATTTTTGGGTATTTAGAATCATATTATTTGGCATATGTTCAGCAAGGTGTAATCAAAAAATTTAGAGACGATACTTATAAACATTTACATAAGTTACCCATGAGTTATTTTAAAAATGAACGAACCGGGGACTTAATTTCAAGAATTACCAACGATGTAAATGTTATACAAAATAGTTTTAGCGCAGTATTCAAAAGCATTTTTAGAGAGCCTATTACAATTATTGTGTTTACAGCAATTGCACTTTCAATTAGCTGGAAACTGTTTTTAATATCATCGGTTATTTTACCATTATCAGTTGGTATTATTGGTTTTGTCGGGATAAGATTAAGAAACCAAACGAGAAAACTTCAACATCAAATTGGAAATATAACAGCGGTTCTTCAGGAAACAATTGCTGGTGTTAAGATTGTTAAAGCCTTTGGAATGGAAAATTATGAAAATGCAAAATTCATGAATTTCACCAGACGTTATTCTAAAACAGCACTTAAAAAAGTCAGAGTCCAGAATATTTCTTCCCCAATGACGGAAATACTCTCTGTTATTGTCGGCGTAATTATTATCTATTACGGTGGAATTCTTGTTATTATTGATCAAACTTTAAAAGCCAGTGAATTCATGGTGTTTTTATTATCAATTTTCCAGATGATACCTCCGATGAAAGTAATGGCAACTGTTAATAACAGGATTCAGGAATCAATTGCGGCGGGTGATAGAGTTTTTGAATTATTAGATACCGAACCATCAATTAAGAATATAGAAAATCCTAAAAGTATAAAGAGTTTTGAAAACAAACTGCGTTTTGAAAACGTATCATTCCATTATGATGATTCGCCTGAATTAGTTTTAGATGATGTTTCGTTAGAAGTAAATTATGGAGAAATTATTGCATTTGTCGGCAGCAGCGGAGCCGGAAAAACTACATTGGTCGATTTAATTCCTCGTTTCTATGATCCAACATCCGGCAGAATTACTATCAATGGTATTGATACAAAAGATTATGATCTAAACGATTTAAGAGAACTAATGGGTATTGTAACTCAGGAAACTATCTTATTTAATGAAAGCGTTTTTAATAATATAGCTTACGGTCTTTCTGATATTCCGCTCGAAAAGGTAATTAAGGTTGCTAAGGTTGCCAATGCCCATACATTTATTGAAGAAATGCCAAATGGCTATGATACAGTAGTTGGAGAACACGGTACCAAATTATCCGGCGGACAAAGACAGCGTATATCTATTGCCAGAGCACTGCTAAAAAATCCGCCAATAATGATTTTTGATGAAGCAACATCGGCACTTGATAATGAATCGGAAGTGCTTGTTCAGGAAGCCATTGAGAATTTGATGAAAGAGAGAACAACCTTGGTTATTGCCCATAGATTAAGTACAATTCGTAATGCGGATAAAATTATTGTGCTAGATAAAGGAAAGATAGTTCAACTAGGGAAACATGAACAACTGCTGCAAGACGAACAAGGTATATACAAAAAATTATATGAATTACAGTTTAGATCGAATATATAGGTGACTAATTGAAGTTAGGAATTGTACCAAACATATCAAAATCGAATATTGTAATTGTTGTTCTGGAACTAATTAAAAAATTAACAGAAAACAATATCAGTTACTTGATAAGTAATCAGTTATTGAACCTTGATGATTCTTCGATAACAAAAATTGATAAATCCGTTTTTGCTGATAACAAAAAATTATATGCTGATAGCGATATTATTGTTTCGATAGGCGGTGATGGTACTATGCTTACTACGGCTTACGAAGCTAGAGATTATGCAACGCCTTTAGCCGGAGTTAATTTTGGTAAATTAGGATTTCTTGCGGAATTTGAAATAAGCAATATTGACGGGCTTATAAATGATATAAAAACCAAGAACTATATTATTGAAGATAGAATGGTTCTGGAAGCCAAATTAAAAGGCAACGGTGATGATCTGCTTTATGCAATTAATGATATTGTGATTGATAAAGGCAGATGGCCGAAGATGATTGAACTTACAATTAAAATTGATAATGATTATGTCTCTAAGTTTTCGGCTGACGGAGTAATAATTGCAACTCCAACCGGCTCAACCGGATATTCGCTTTCAGCAAACGGCCCTATTGTAACGCCTAATTCAGATGTTATAACTATAAACCCTATATCACCGCATACATTAACAATGCGGCCTCTAATTATTCCGAGCGATCAGAAAATTGAAATCAGTATAAACTCTCCAGACTCAAAGGCTCAAATTAATTGTGACGGTCAAAGGGTAAATTTATTTGATCAGCCGGTTACATTGGAAGTATATAAAAGTGAAAATCCAGTTAAGCTTATTCATTCAAAATCTACCAGCTACTTTGAGATTTTAAGGAAAAAACTTTTCTGGGGAATAGATAGCAGAAAACCATCAAATTAATTCTAATATTATTCTGGAAATAAATAGTAATTATGATTGAACCAAAAATATTTTACAGGAAACTTGATTCTATTCAGAATCAGATTGGCAAACAAACAACTGGCAAGGATTTTCTTTTTCATATTGCCAAAGAATTAGAAAACTTGCTTGGGAAAGATCTCCACCTCACAAATGGAGTTATTTACGAAAAAAATGAAGACGAATTTATTTTAATTTCGAATCATGATAATAGATCGACCAGGATTAAAGAAAACATTGCTATCGAATCGAAATCAATTCAGACACTACTTCAAAACAAGATATACATTTATGACAGTAAGGAAATGACTTTTGAAGGCTGGCAGGATTTAAATAATGAATATACTATCCCGGCGGCCTTAACCGTAAGTAGTCCGGAAAATAGATGGATAATATTATTTGAGCTTAAAGACGGCTGGGAAAGGGAAGACGTTGAGTTTTGTCTTAACGCTGTTAGAACTGCCCTGAATTATAGATTAGTTTCAGATTCTGTAAAAAATGATATGGAACAGGCTGTACAGATTCAAAAGAGTTTACTGCCGCAAGAAGCACCGGAAATAAAGGGCTTAGACATTGCCGGTAATTCGATTCCCGCAGAATTGGTTGGAGGCGACTTATATGATTACTTTGATTTTGGAAATGATTGTCTTGGCTTTTGTGTTGGCGATGCAAGCGGACATGGTCTGCCAGCGGCTTTAGTTGCGCGTGATGCGGTAACCGGGCTTAGAATGGGCTTAGAAAAGCATATGAAGATGGTTCACACACTGAAGAAACTAAATACCGTAATCTATAAGAGTGTTTACTCATCAAGATTTATTTCGCTTTTTTATGCTGAGCTTGAACAGGATGGGAACTTATTTTATGTAAACGCTGGTCATCCATCTCCTATACTTGTTAAGGACAACACCGTAGAAGAACTGGATTCAACGGGATTAATCTTTGGTGCTTTACCGGAAATTGATTTAAGAAGATCATTTACAAGAATGGAAAAAGGATCTGTCCTGACTTTGTTTAGCGACGGAATAATTGAAAGAAGCAATAATAACGGTGAAGATTTTAGTGTGAAAAGATTAACAAACGTTATTATTGAAAATCAGAAATTACCGGCTAGTGAAATTAGAGATAAAATATTTGAAGAAGTTTTTTCTTTTGGAAATAATTGCAGTTGGGAAGATGATGTTACGGTTGTAGTTATTAAAAGATTATAAATATGCGGGACGCAAATTCTGCGTCCCAAATTTTTTATAGACCAGTCATTGCTCTGGATTTACTTCTTTCAATTGATTGTAACGCCAAATACTTTTCGCCAAACTTTTCTAAATTAGCTAATTCAGTATCATACTGATCAAAATGGGTTTCTTCATCCATCACAAGTTCTTCAAATAATTTTTTTGTCACAGAGTCGGCATTCTTTGCACATTCATTTGCATTAAAATTATAGTCTCTTGCGCTTTCCTCTTCCATCTTAGCAGCAGCTTGCAGCATCAATTTAATATCTGTAATCTTTTTAACTTTTTCAGCAGCCTCTAACTCAACTTCACCTTTAAGAAATAAAATTCGTTCAGCTAATTTTTCAATGTGTATCATTTCAGCAATGGCTGTTCTCTTAAATACACCGGCTAAAAGGTCATAACCCTGGTCGTCACAATGAAAATGAAAAAACATATACTGATGTACTGCATAAAGTTCATCAGCAATAGATCGGTTTAATAGTTCAATACTTTTTTCGTGCATAAAATTTTCCTTTATCAATATTTACAAAATCACCTTCAGTGATTCATAATGAGCAGATATAGTTTTGTCTAAGTCCTCAATAGTGTGCGCGGTTGATATAAACATAGCCTCATACTGCGCCGGAGCAAGGTATACTCCACGTTTAAGCATTTCATGAAAATATTTACCGTACAGCTCTGTGTCAGATTGAGTTGCTTTGTCAAAATTATCAACAGCATTTTCCGTAAAGAACATACAACTCATAGAGCCAATTCTATTCATAGCATAGTTCTTTCCAAGTTTGGCAAGATTTTCTTTCATCCCTTTTTCAAGATATACAGCTTTTACTTCAAGCGAAGGGTAAAGATCAGAATCCTCTTTTATTTTTGTTAAAGCCGCATAACCAGCAGACATAGCTAAAGGATTACCGCTAAGGGTACCTGCCTGATAAACTGGTCCGGCTGGTGCAATTTGATTCATGATTTCTTTTTTGCCGCCGAAAGCACCAACAGGCAGTCCGCCACCAATAATTTTTCCGAAAGTTGATAAGTCAGGTTTAACTCCTAAAACTTCCTGAGCACCGCCTCGTGCAACTCTAAATCCAGTCATAACTTCATCAAAAATAAGTACAATACCTTCTTTATCACATAATGTTCTTAGTTCTTTTAAGAATTTATCCTCAGATTTAATAACTCCCATATTACCGGCAATCGGTTCAATTATAATTGCTGCTATTTCATCTTTGTTAGCGTCAATTAATTCCTTAACAGATTCAATATCATTAAATTTTGCAAGAAGTGTATCTGCCGCATTTCCTTTAGTTACTCCGGGACTTGTAGGTACACCAAGTGTTAAGGCACCAGAACCAGCTTTGATCAAGAAATGATCTGCATGACCATGATAACAACCTTCAAACTTTATAAACTTTTCTCTGCCAGTATAACCACGAGCTACTCTAACAGCACTCATAGTAGCTTCCGTACCACTGTTTACCATTCTAACCATTTCTACAGATGGAACTAATTCAGTTATAAGTTCAGCCATTTTTATTTCTATTTCAGTCGGAGCGCCAAAACTTACCCCTTTCTCAATACTTTCGAGCAAGGCAGTTTTTATAAACTCAGGGTTATGCCCAAATAGATGAGGTCCCCAACTTCCGATATAATCAATAAATTCGTTTTGATCAACATCATAAAACTTGGAACCTTCTCCCTTTTTTATAAATAAAGGAGTTCCACCAACTGACTTAAATGCACGTACTGGAGAATTAACTCCGCCAGGAATAAATTTTTGTGCTTCTAAAAATAATCTCTCACTATTTATAATATTCATTTTATCTCCAATATCACTTCTGTTTATCTAAATACTTTGCCACATCTTTTGCATAGTAAGTTAAAATCATATCAGCACCAGCACGTTTAATTGCTATCAATGATTCCATCATTACACGCTCTTCATCAATCCAGTTCATTTTACCGCCGGCTTTAATCATTGCATATTCACCACTTACTTGGTATGCGGCAGTTGGTAGTTTAAACTCAGCTTTAACTCTATGAATAATATCTAAATAAGCTCCGGCTGGCTTAACCATAATTATATCAGCTCCTTCTTCTATGTCAGATTCAGCTTCTCTCATTGCTTCTTCAGAATTAGCTATATCCATCTGGTGTGATTTTCTATCGCCGAATGCAGGAGCAGAGTCAGCAGCATCTCTGAATGGTCCGTAATAACCTGATGAATATTTTACAGCGTAACTCATAATAGGAATATTTGTAAAGCCTTTGTAATCTAATGCTTTTCTAATTGCTAAAACTCTTCCATCCATCATATCTGACGGCGCAATAATATCTGCACCAGCTTCTGCATGGCTTATAGCTTCCTTCGCTAAAAGACTTACAGTCTCATCATTTAATATGTTTTCGCCATCTAGCAATCCACAATGTCCATGATCAGTGTATTCACAAAGACAGACATCTGTAATAACAACGAGGTCTTTTACCTCAGCTTTAATTGCTCTTACGGCTCGCTGAATAATCCCATTATCAGCGTATGCTTCAGAACCAACAGCATCCTTATGTTCCGGTATTCCAAAAAGAATTACTGCCGGAATTCCCAGTTCCCTAACTTCTTTGCATTCTTCAACCAATATGTCAATCGACATATTAAAAACGCCTGGCATTGATACTACTTCTTTTTTAATGCCTTCACCTGGGGCAACAAATAATGGATAAATCAAATCGTTTTTATTTAGATAAGTTTCTCTAACCATGTCACGTACAAGAGGATTGTAACGTAATCTTCTTAATCTCTTTTCTGGATATCTTGGCATTTAATTCTCCAAATTAGTTTTTATATATTCTGAAATTTTATTTGCTACAATGTCGGAATTTTTAATACAATCCCCAACCGAAATTCCTCCTCTAAAATTTCCACTTACAAATATACCCGGGTTTTTTTTCTCAAACTGATCACAAAACCTTTCATGCTCGATATAACCCAAATTATATTGTGGAATTGCTTTGTCCCAAAGTTTCTCTTTAATAAATATCGGCTGTTCCTTGATCTTCATGAGATCGTTAAATTCATTAATGATTTCTTTTTTATACTGTTCAAAATTTTCATCAAATATATGTTGCGCATTTGCACCACCAACAAAAAGTGAAAATGAAGCATGATCTTCTGGACATCTATTAGGAAATAAGTTTGAACTCCAGATTGCACCAAGAAATTTTTTCTTCTCTAATCGGGGAATAAGAAATCCAAACCCATCAAGTGGTTGACCAATTGATTTTTTATTGTATCCTAGATATAAAAGCATAACCTTAGGATAAAAAATATCGTTTAGTTTTTTGTTTAACAGAGAATCTAATTCTGAAAATATTTTCGAAAACTTAAAAGAAGGCACTGTCGATAGTACAATATCAGATTGAAGTGAAATTTCTTTTTCTTTGTTTGTATAAGTGATATTGTATTTATTATCATCTTTAGTTATTGAATTAACAGTCGAATTATAAAATACACTGTCTCCTAAACTATTAGAGATGGCAACAGGGAAACTTTGCATCCCATTTAAAAATGAAAACATCTTTGCGTTTTGTTTCGATTGTTCCGCTCGTTTTTTTCTTTCCCTTGCGCCTTTAACCATACCTTTAATTAGACCGCCATAAAGCTCTTCTAATCTGTATAATTTTGGGAAAGCCGATTTAACACTAAGTTTGTCAGGATCACCCGCAAAAACACCAGATACAAAAGGGTTAATTGCGTAGTCCAGAAATTCTTGCCCAAGCCTTCTACTTACAAACTCCGATATACTTTGGTAATAACCATCTTCAGATTTGCCAATAAACGGCTCCAGCATTAATCTTAGTTTTCCCTTGGTAGAAAATAGTTTCGATTTGATCATAGCCTGAGGGGAAGTAGGCAAAGCATGAAGTTTATTATCACGCAAAATGTAACGCTTATCGCCAACTTTATTTGCGTAGATCATTTCTTTAGTTAAACCAACTTCTTCAACAAGTTCTCTTATTTTGGGAGAAGTTTCCAAACCGCTGTTAGGTCCATAATCAACTAAATACTCACCAATTTTTTCAGAGATCATTGAGCCGCCTGGTTTTGAACCAGCCTCTAAAACTGTTATTGAATATCCTTCTTTCTTCAGCCAGAAAGCTGTAGCTAATCCGGAAATTCCGGCTCCTATTATGGTAATTGATATTTCGTTTTTATTCATGTTTTATCTATCTAGTTAAGATTTTCAATTACAATATTTTTTAATGCATCAATAAACAATTCGGAATCGTTTAATCCTTGCATCATAATATAATTTCCAATTTTGTTTTTTTCAGCAACATGTCTGTATTCTATATCCAGTTCATATAAGGTTTCAACATGATCGGATACAAAGCTAATTGGAACGATTAATAAATTGTTTTTATTTTGATTAGCCATTTCAATTATTTGCTGGTCGGTTGACGGTTCCAGCCATTTTACTGGTCCAACCTTGCTTTGAAAGCACAGATAGTGATTATGACTGTAATTTCTTGCTTTCATTACTGCATCAACTGTTGCTGTAATTTGTTTGCTATAAGGATCTCCTTTTTTCACTAAACTTACCGGAGTACCATGAGCACTAAACAATATTACAATATCATTTTTAACATCCTCTGGAAATCTAAGTATAGTTTCATCGATACGTTTATTTATAGCATTAATATAATTTTTATTTGTGCAGTAGTCATTTATATAAACAACATTATTTCCCGTGTAATTTCTTTTCCACTCGTTAAAAGATGATCCTGTTGTAGTAATTGAATAATGCGGATACAAAGGAAGTAGAATTATTTTGTCATATTTCCCTTTAACACTACTAACAACATCACTTATAAAAGGCTTCCAATATCTCATGCCGACAAAAACATCGATGTTTTCATCAGAATCTCTTAATGAAGATTCTAACATTGTCCTTTGTGTTTCAGTCCATTTGTTGATAGGAGATTTTCCGCCAAGCAGCTCATATTGATTCATAACTTTTGGTGCTCTGCGTTTTGAAATAAATTTCGCAAAGTTTTTCTGCCCAAATGGAAGTTTAAAGATATCTTTATCGCAAAATAAATTGTAGAGGAATGGTTCAATTGCGTCTAGAGAATCAGGGCCGCCTAAGTTAAGCAATATAACTGCTGTTTTCATGTTAACCCTTAAACAGTCCTTGAATATTTAGCTTTATCCTCTTTCCGTTCTATAAAGCCGTCAAAGTTCATTGCAATATTTCTGATCAATAATCTTCCCATGTCGGTAACTGTGAATTTTTTATTCCCAAAAACTAACAATCCATCTTTTTCGAACTGCTCAAGTTTTTTTAATCCGTTTGAAAAATAATCTTCAAAATTGATTTTGAACTTTTCACTAACTGAATTATAATCCAATTCAAAATCACACATTATTTTTGTGATAACATGTCGACGTAAAAGATCATCTTCTGTTAACAAATAACCCTTAAATACTGGAAGTTCTCCCTTATCTAAAGATGAATAATATTCTTTTTCAGTTTTATAATTTTGCGCATATATTCTTCCATGCTGACTTATACTTGTTATTCCCAATGCATAAAGATCAGTTCCGGCATTAGTACTATAACCCTGAAAGTTACGATATAATTTTTTTTCACGAAGAGCTATACTCAGTTCATCATCAGGTTTAGCAAAATGATCCATGCCAATAAATACATATCCCGCTGAAATAAGTTTTTCCGCAGACATTTTTAAGATATCAAGTTTTTCTTCAGGCAACGGAAGATCCTCTTCCTTAATTAAATTCATATGTTTTTTCATCCACGGAACATGAGCATAATTAAATAATGCAATACGGTCGGGATTCATATCTATAATTGAATCAACAGTTTTTTCGAACTCTGAAATTGTTTGATGAGGCAAACCATACATTAGATCGAGGTTAATACTTTCAAACTCAAGTTTGCGAACCCATTCAACCACTTGTCTTGTAATTTCTTCTGACTGAATTCTATTAACAGCTTTTTGCACTTTTTCGTTAAAGTCCTGAACACCCATACTGATTCTATTAAATCCGTTTTTCTTAAGTGATTCAAGATGTTCAAAAGTCAATTCTCTCGGATCAATTTCACAACTCTGTTCAGAATTTTCTTTTATAGTAAAGGATTCATTTATAAACGATTTCAGATCGGCTATTTCATCCGGCAATAAATGGGTAGGTGTTCCGCCACCCCAGTGTATTTGCGCAACTTCACGTTTCGATAATAAAAACTTTTTAAGAATTTTTATCTCTTCTTTCAGATAGCTGATATATTTTTGTATTCTATCTCTATCTGTAGAAATAAGCATGTTACAGCCGCAGAAATAACAAAGAGTATCGCAATAAGGCAGATGAAAATAGAGTGACAAATCCGGTAAGTTTTCGCCATGATTAGTTTTAATAATTTCATCAAGATAAGTACCCTGAGAAAAGTTTTCTGTAAACTGAGGAGCCGTTGGATAGCTTGTATACCTTGGTCCGGGCTTGTCATATTTTTTAATCAAATCTAAATCAATGTTAAACATCTTATCGCCGTTTCTTATTTGTGATATTTAATACTTTCTTCTTTAACTGCTTCTACTAATGCTTTTGCATTTTCTGGCGGAACGTCTGGTAAAATTCCGTGTCCCAAATTAAATATATGTCCGGTACCTTCGCCATACGATGCCAGCACATCTTTAACTTTATTTCTTATGGAATCGGGAGAACTGTATAAAACTGTTGGATCCATATTACCCTGAAGAGCAACTTTATCTCCAACTTGCTTTCTCATTTCGCCAATATCCATAGTCCAGTCGAGGCCTAATACATCAGCACCGCAAGATTTAAGTTTATCAAGATTGTGATGTACACCTTTTGCAAATACAATTACCGGTTCATCTGTCCTTTTAATCTTAGAAATAATTTTTTCAATATAAGATAGTGAAAATTCAAGGAAATCACTTTGTGAAAGTATTCCGCCCCATGTATCGAATATCTGAACGGCATTTGCGCCAGCTTCAATTTTTGCTGATAGATAATCCGCCGCCGCGTCAGCTATCTTATCCAAAATTGAATGAGCCAGTTCCGGATTGTTATAAATCATCTTTTTTACATTTGCAAAGTTTTTTGATCCGCTGCCTTCAACCATGTAAGTTAATAATGTCCAGGGCGAACCAGAAAATCCAATTAAAGGAACACGATTATCTAATTCTTTTTTAGTTAACGATACCGCATCTAAAACATATTTTAAATCAACAGTAGGATCAAGAATTTTTAAATTGTCGGCATCTTGCTTAGTTCTAATAGGGGAAGGAAAAACCGGACCGCGTCCTTCATGCATTTCTAAGTGCATTCCCATTGCTTCCGGAATTACGAGTATATCTGAAAAAATAATTGCCGCATCAGTTTTAATAATATCTATGGGCTGTAAAGTAACTTCGGCAGCCAGCTCAGGAGTTTTACACATTGTTAAAAAATCTGCTTTAGCTCTTACAGCTCTATATTCTGGTAAATATCTTCCAGCCTGACGCATAATCCAAATTGGCGTCCGCTCAGTTTTCTCTTTCCTGCATGCTCTTAGAAAAAGATCATTTTTCAATTTGTTCATTTATTCTCCGGTCAATTATTTTTTTATAAAATTTTTAATATTGCAGAAGCCAAAGCTTCAACATTAAACTTAGTTGGGATAATATCTACTTTAATCCCTTTATCCATTATTGCCTGGGCAGTTGTTTCACCAATTGCGACTATTGTTTTATTTTTGAAATAAGAAGCAGTATTCTCTATTTCAAAAATGAGTTCATAATTATTAAAACTTGACGGACTTGTAAACGCGAATATATCTATTTGATGTTCTTTAATATATTTAGTCTCCGGCGTTAATTCATATTTTTCGGGAAGACTAATTTCATATATAGGAATATTGTAAACATTCGCATTCATGGTTTTAAGACCAATGCTTAATTCGTTACGCGCTATTGCTGAACATGGGATTAAAACATTTTTATTATTTAAAGAACAATTTTGTAATAACTCTAAAACACCTTCGGCAGAATACTTTTGCGGTGTTAAGTCAACCGTAATCCCATTATAACTGAGAAGATCAGCCGTTTTATTTCCGGTTGCAACAATTCTAATTTTCGAATAATCGGGATGCAAGCCTAAATCAGTTACTCTTTCTAAAAAGAACTTAACACTGTTTTTAGAAGTGAAAATTATATAATCGAAGCTTTTAATGTTTGAAAGATGATTATCAAATTCTTTAGAAAAAATTGGAGAAGCTTCTATAGTTGGATAATAGATTACTTTTGCTCCGCGTTTTTCAATTTCAACAAAATCTTTCTGAGACTCCTCTTTACTCCTTGTAATCAGTATTGTTTTATCGGTACTTTTATTATTCAAAACAATTATCTGGTTTCTTTATAAATTTCATCAAGAACAGCTTTTGCGCCGGCTTTTTTAAGATCCGAAGCTAATTTACGACCAAGCTTTTCAGCTTCTTTTTTACTGCCGCGCATTTTTTTTCTAAATGTAATTGTTCCGTCAATTGAACCAACTATCGCTTCCAGATAAAGTCCGTTAGAACCTACCTCTGCAAATGCCCCTATTGGCACTTGGCATCCGCCTTCAAGAGTCTTTAGCAAGGCTCTTTCAGCTAAAACAGCAGCGTATGTATTTTCATCATGAATCGATTTTACAACTTCTGCGGCAAATTTATTTTTACTTGAAATTTCAATTCCTAAAGCTCCTTGTCCAACAGCCGGAAGCATTTTATCTATCGGAATTATTGATGAGATATGTTTTTTTAATTTTAATCTTTCAACACCTGCTCTTGCTAAAATAATTGCATCCCAATCAGATTCTTCAAATTTATTTATACGGGTAGGAACATTGCCTCTTAACTCAACAACATTTATATCCGGGCGCAAGTGTTTTAACTGGCTTCTTCTTCTCAATGAACCTGTGGCAACTGTAGCTCCTTCGGGCAGAGATTCAATTGTAGTTTTCTTCTTCCGGGCAATAAGTACATCTTCGGCATCATGGCGCTTTGTAACGGCGGCAAGTTTTAAGCCCTTTGGAATCTGCGTCTGAAGATCCTTTAAGCTATGAACAGCTATATCTATTGATCCGTTCAGCAATTCAACTTCAAGTTCTTTAGTAAAAAGTCCTTTGTCTCCAATTTTCGATAAAGCAACATCCAGAATTTTATCGCCTTTAGTATTTATTAGTTTAATCTCAACAGTAAGATTTTCGTTGTTTTTTTCCAGTTCGCGTTTAACAAACTTTGCCTGCCACATTGCAAGATCACTTCCACGCGACCCAATGATTAGTTTCTCTTTTTTAGCCACTTATTACCTGCTTTTTATTTGATTCATTCTCGTTTTTATTTTTTCCATTTAAAATAAATAGATCGTTTAACAGTAAAGTATAGTTTGTTAAATCTTCTATGTTTTCACCAGACTCAGCCAGGTTACGCAGTTTTAGAGTCGGATTGTGAAGTATTCGCCCAATTAAACGCCGAGTCATATCTTCTACTTTTTTAAATTCTTCATCGTCAAGTTTATGTTTAATTTTTTTCAATTCATCTATGCGTAGTTCTTCAAAAAATTCTCTAAAAGATTTAATTGTTGGAACAATATCCAGCGTATTATGCCAGCTAAAGAAATGAACCATCTCATCCATAATTATTCTATCAACAATTGGTATTTCCGATTTTCTCTTCTGAAGATTTTCTTCAACAATTATATTTAATGAATCGATGTCATGATAAAAAACATTATCTATTTTTGCCGATTCCGGATCAATATCTCTAGGAAGAGCAATATCCATAAGGCAAACCGGCGCTCCTTTTCTTTTTTTTATCGCAGCCTTAATATCTTTTTTATCTAAAATATAATCTGGCGAACTTGTAGCACTAACAATAATATCAAACTTATTCATATTATCTTTAATAGATTGAAAGCTCATTGTACGTGCATTCAATTTTGTAGCAAGTTTTTCGGCTTTGCTAAATGTTCTGTTAGCGATTGTTAGGTCAGTAACTCCCTTATCATTAAGGTGTACAGCGGCTAACTCTCCGGTTTCTCCAGCACCAATAACCAGAGCAGATTTTGAACTTAAATCAGCAAATATTTTTTCAATTACTTGCACAGCAGCAAAGCTAACAGTAACGGCACCTTCGCCAATATGGCTCTCATTTATAGCTCTTTTACCAGCTTTAAGAGATGCATCAAACAATCTTTTGAAGGAAGTATTAGCAAAACCATTTTCTTCAGAAATTTGAAAAGCTTCTTTGCTTTGCCCCAATATCTGCGAATCGCCAAGTATAAGTGAATCTAATCCGGTACAAACACGGAAGATATGTTTAACAGCACTGCACGAAAAGTATTTCTCAAAATTTTTAGATTCTAATGCTGGAATACCTTTAATCTCAGATATAAAATTTATAATCTGTGCATAATCAATATTATTATTTGTTGGTAGTCCAAAAACTTCGGTTCTGTTACATGTAGATAAAATGAAACCCTCGCTGAACAAAGACTGCTTCATCTGGGGAATTATTTCAACTATATCATTTTTCAAAAGATGAAGTTTCTCTCTTAATTCAATGGTTGAAGTGCGGTGATTTATTGATATTCCAATTATGTCCATAAATTTTATTTCTTAGGAAAAAGTATGAAAACTTGATCCTAGCACATTGATTAGTAATAATGATAATAATGTTAATGCAAATCCTAAAAGAGTAGTATTTATAACCTTTCTGCCATACCAGCCGCCAAGGTATTTAATAAGTATTCCAATTGCATAAATTGTCCATATTAATGCAGAGGAAATTAATTTAGGATCTGAGTATTTAAAATTTGGAAATGCTGACGGTAGCCAGAAACCTCCAATTAAAATTGCAATTGTTAGTAGTGTAAATCCTATTACAACTGAAGAAAAACTTAATTTTTCGAGAGTTTCCAAACTTGGCATTTTCTTAAATATTAATCCAAAATTGCTTCCCTTCAGCTTTTTATAGAGCATCAAAAATAAAACTCCGTGAACTGCTGAAATTGTAAATCCGGCGTAACCAAGTAAAGCACTCATTACATGCAGACCCAATAAATTATTTCTTAAAACATCTTTTACAACATACGATTCAGTAATATATAGTGATGATATTGCCTGGAAAACAAGGGCAAAAGGAAGTATAAATAATCCGGTTCCTCTTATATCGGTAAGCAGTTCCAATAAAAAATATGAGCATGTAATAGAGAATGCCAGCACCGTAAATATTTCATATCTATTTGTAATTGGAGGATGATTAAATTCAAATGTTCTCATAGCAAGATAAATACAATGAACTAGAAGAGTTATAAAAAGAGCTAATCTTTTTGAATGTTCAAAGTTCTTTTTTTCACTAATAAAATTATATAGATAAACACTAAAAGCCCCTAAGTATAAAACAGGCAATAGATAGTTTAGAAAATCAATTGTATTTATCATAATTCCTCAATTAATTAAACTGCAAAAAATAAAATATCAAATTTAAGCTGTAATTAAAACAGTAAAATCTTAGTACATTATAGTTTGTTGATCTATACGTACAACAAACTATAAAACAACTTTTTAGTTTTGGAATGAATTAAATAAAAGACTAGTTTATTTTTACAGCTTTACATAGATACTTTTTATCATTAGCTGTTCTTCCGCATTTTGTGCAGACAAATTTGGAATCTTTTACAATTGAAATTAATTTGTCCAGTTTCTTTTCATAACCAGAATCATCCCATTTGCACAAAACTTTAACTTTACTCATTATTACAACTCTTTTGCTAAAAACAGTTTTATGAAATATAATTGATTTTAGTAGAAAAGACAAAGCATCCATTATGATACTAAAACATCTGGTTCTAGTTTTTAACGGAATTCTTTTTCAAAATTTGCATTTATTAAACGAAATTGACCGGATGAGTTTATTATTAAGTCAAACATTTAAAATATTCTTAGAAATTAAATTTTTAGTTTAAAATCATTTTATTTAATTTTGTAACTCATTTATTTCAAATAGAGTAAATTATGACAAAAAAAGAAGTGCCGGATATTAAAACCCTCCGCGAAAAAATAAACCAGCTTGATTCTGACTTGGTTAAGTTACTTTCGAACAGAAGGGAACTTAGCAAAGATGTTGTGAGATACAAAGATCATCACGATTCAGAAATTAGAGATGAAGAACGGGAACGGGAATTATTAAAAAGAATTGTTGAATATGGAAGAGAGCAGGGTCTTGATTCCCACTTTGTAACTAAAGTGTTTTATGAAATTATTGATGACTCAGTAAGACTTCAGCAAGGTTACTTGCAGCAGTTAGTTAATAATGATGATGGTTCGGTTGAATCCATTAAAATCGCGATTCAGGGAATTATTGGTTCTTACAGTTCTTTGGCTGCTAAAAAGTTTTTTGCCGGTCAGAATGAAAATATTGTTTTTGTAAGTAAAAATACTTTCGAAGAAGTTGTTAGATCTGTAGAAAAAGGTGAAGCTGATTATGCTATGCTTCCTGTTGAGAACACAACTTCCGGTGGTATTAATGAAGTTTATGACGCACTTCTTCATACAACTCTGTCAATAAACGGTGAAGAAAAATTTCATGTTAAACATTGTTTAATTTCTGTTGAAGATGTTCCAATAAATAAAATAACTAAGATATATGCCCATCATCAGGCTGCCGCACAATGTAGCAAGTTTTTATCAACACTTCCCGACTGTAAGGTTGAGTATTTTACCGATACTGCAATGTCAGCAAGAAAAGTTAAAGAAGATGGTGATAACACTCATGCTGCAATTGCCAGCGAAGAGGCGGCAAATCTTTTTGATGCAAAAATTATTAGAAAGGGAATTGCTAATCAGCCCGAAAACTATACACGGTTTTTAATTTGTTCTAGAAATAAAATTAATGTTGATAGAAGAGTTCCTTGCAAAACTTCTTTGATTATGGCTACTGCACATCAGGCCGGATCTCTTGTTGAAGTGCTTTCATTATTCAGAGATTTTGGTATAAATCTTACTAAGCTGGAATCGCGTCCTATAATTGGAAATCCCTGGGAAGAAATGTTTTATCTCGATTTTGAAGGCAATATAGTTGATGAGAGAATTCAGAAAGTTATAGATGAACTTAGCAGACATACAAGATTTTTTAAGGTCTTAGGAAGTTATCCGGCTGAGGAAGTTTCAAGAACTAAATTTACTCCGTCTATAAGTGCCCGCGAAGATATAAAACCGGAAACTGAAAAAGATGTTAAAAAAGATTCGCCGGGAAAAATATTAAAACCTAAAAGTTATAAGTATACTTCACGTGAATTTAAAAATGAAGATACTATTATAAAAGTAAAAGATGTTACAATTGGAGGCGATAACTTTGTTGTAATGGCTGGTCCCTGTTCAGTTGAATCGTACGAACAGATTGTTTCTTGCGCGCGCGAAGTAAAAGAAAACGGAGCGCACATTTTAAGAGGCGGATGTTTTAAACCCAGAACTTCTCCGTATGCATTTCAGGGATTGGGATTCGAAGGTGTTGAATTTTTGGAAAAAGCCGGCAAGGCTTACGATTTACCAATTATAACTGAAGTTTTAACAATAGAGCAGATTGAAGAGGTTGCCAAACATTCAGATATGCTGCAGATTGGTGCCAGAAATATGCAGAATTTTGAACTGCTTAAGGAAGTAGGGCGCTGCCATAGACCGGTATTACTGAAGCGTGGCATGATGTCTTCGATTGAAGAGTTGTTGAATGCGACAGAATATATTTTAGCCGGTGGAAATAGACAAGTAATCTTATGCGAAAGAGGTATTAGAACATTTGAAACTGCAACAAGAAATACTTTGGATTTAAGTGCAATTCCAGTTCTAAAAGAATTGACTCATTTACCAATTATTGTTGATCCTTCTCATGCGGTTGGTAGAAGAGATTTAGTTGCTCCGTTGGCAAAAGCTGCTAAGGCAGTTGGGGCACATGGTATAATGGTTGAATTTCATCCTGAGCCGGAAAAAGCTTTGAGTGATGGTCCTCAAGCGTTACGCTATCCGCAGTTCAAAACATTAATGCAAGATTTATATGAAATATAAAATAAGCCGCATCTCTTTTTTAGAGTATGCGGCTTTTTTCTTTGCCGTCATTTGTCGCTATTTAATTAGTAGCATTTTATTTGTTTGTTTAAAGTTATTAGCTTGAATGGTATAGAAATAGCTACCGCTGGAAAAGTTAGAAGCATCAAATGTTACGGTATATCTACCTTCTGATTGATATCCATCTACTAAATTAACTACTTCCTTACCAAGTGTGTTGTAAACCTTTAAGCTGATATACCCGGCTTCAGGTAATTGATATCTAATCTTAGTTGTCGGATTGAATGGATTTGGATATGCTGCGTTTAATTTATAGTTAACTGCATTTTCTGATAAGAATTCTAGAAATTTGTTCTTTTTGTGGAGAACGGCATCATCAAACTGAACCTCGCTTGTATAATTTGAATGATTTTCATTCTGATCTTTCGCTCTAATCCTATACTTTATTATATCTTAAAACATTGGGTCAATGTCTACATCATAATCTGTAAATGAAGTCGATGTGATGGTAGAAACTCCGTTTTCCCAGCTTCCTTCCCATCTATCTATAACATATCCTTCCAAATCGTCCTCAGCATTAGCACTCCATGAAATGGATGGATGTCCCGAGGTTACACTTCCAGAAAAGCTTGCTGGTACAGCTGGTGCATAATTATCTAAAACATAAGCGTATAACGTAAAACTAGTTTCCATGAAAAAATCAGTTTGATAAGTAGTTCGATCAACTACTACATGCACACGTCCCTTAACATTCCAAGTTCCTGCTTTTAAGCATTTGTGATGTCCTATAGAAGTTGAAAGTTGGCTCCAATCAGACCAACTTCCATCAGGATCTTGAAATTTTGCACCCCATTCATCAATAGTATACCTAGTAGGATCAGCCCAAATTTTATAACTAATAAAGGCCCGACCATCTTGCGTACTGTTAAAATTCTGCCCGTTAGTATAAATATATCCTGAACCAGCATTCAAAAAATAAACGTTAGCACCAAACGATAGAATATTAATACCAAGAAATAAAATTAGGAAAAATAATATTTTCATTTTCTACTCCATAATATTTTATTTAGTAGTTAATTAAAAAGAACATGAATAATTGTTATTTACAAATTAGGCTTTTCACCTCCTTTGGACTTTTAATATTACTTCATAATTATTACTTTTCGAATGGCAAATAAACAGTTTATACTTTGCATATAGTTATTTCACCTAACCAGGATGAAATGAGTTTATTTGCCATATTACGGGCGGTGTCAACAGCACCGTCCAATTTTTTTTATAATAATTATTGTACTTACCTCGTGTTACCCTAGTAATTAGCATGTTGGACAATCATCGTAAAAGTAACATTTTCTTCGTTCGTTGGAATTTGCCAATTCTTAATTTATAAAAATAAATCCCACTCTGTAGATTATCCCCATCAAATGTGATTTGATATTTCCCAGGAGTTTGTTCTTGTTGTAATAAAGTTTTTATCTTCTCTCCAAGAAGGTTGTATATATATATTGCAACTAAACAAGGCTCTGAAATACTGTAGGAGATTACTGTAGTTGGATTAAACGGATTAGGATAGTTTTGAAAAAGATGAAAATCATCAGCAATAATCTTTTCATTTCCTACACTTGTAGGTGGGCTATAATATAGAAATATTTCTTTAGCTAAATACCCATATAAAATGCCATCAGGATTTGTTACTTTTAAAGGTTCATTTTCCGGGATCCAATGACCATTTTTCCATTCTTCACCAAATAGATGAATTAAATTATTATCATCATATTCATAAAATATTCTAAACCAATTTTCCCAATTATTATATACTTTCATTTGAAAGCTTTCAAGAACTAAATTGTTATTATCATCATAATCATATTTTCCCAAGGAAAAATCAACCCATTGTTGTTCTTGCCAAATTTTAGTTTGAAAAGTATTTATATTGAATTTTTCATCATACTCATAATTTGCTGAAGAAGAATTTACCCAATGATCATCTGTCCAAATCTGAAATAAAGCTGTATCCCTTACTTGCCCTGAGATATAGGAATAAATTAATTTAGAACTATTTAACCATTTATTATCTATCCAATCTTGTTTTACGGATGCTACTAAGTTGTTAGCTCTATCATAATAATTTTCATATTTAAAACTATTAACAAATTCATTCCCATTGAAATACTGATTCAAATGAAAGATTCTATTCTCAGATGAGTCAAAATTATAAATATCCTTCTTATCTTTGCACCATTCTTCAGATGATGTATTGAATACTTCCCAAAGAACGGATTCAAGATATCCCTTAGAATTGTATGTGTTTGTATGTTTATCGAGAATAATCCATCTACCATTTGGGCAAACTGCATTTGTGAAATAATTTAATGATAAATCATCATTATAATTATATGCAATCCTATTTCTATCGCCGTCTTTACTTATATAAATAAGACTATCTAAAACTCCAGCAGTATTATATTTTTTTAATGGAGTTAAACGGGATATATTATAAACACTACTTGTTCGAAATGAATTGCCAATGTTTTCATTTGTTAAGGTATTAGGTTTTTCCTGTGGGAAAACTTCCGTCACTATCAGACAGTAAAACAAAAAACAAAAAACTTTACTTACTAAACTCACCTCCGGCTCCTTTAAAAATAAATCCCAACAATGAAATGATGCGTATTAACAATTTCACTATCGTATTTGATCAAGTATCTAATGTCAAGATTAAAAACTGATGATAACTTGTATGATGTGCCGACTGCTAATATTATTCCATACGAATGATTGAAGAGTTTTTCCGATTTTTGGTCTTCCATAAATTCTGAAGGTATTTCATCTATTGAATTATAAGACCAATTTTCAGATGGTGAAATCTGAATAAAAGTATCTATAAAGTTATAACAAACATCTACTGAAAGATAAGGCGAGAAAATACTTTGACTGATGTTATATTGAATGCCTAAAGTAAGTGGGAAAGTATCATAATTTTTACTTACTAAATTATATTTCGAAGCAAAATACATTGGGTTTGAATCAATAGTCCTTTTAGAGTATTTCCTTACAGTATAAGATTTTGATTGAATTGTCCTAATATAGCCAGTTGATGCTTTCAGTTTAAGAGAGGATGTAAGATTCATTTTAAGTTCTATAAGAAAATCCCCCCTAACATTGTCTGTACTATAAAAATTTACACCACCATAAAAGCCAATATCATAATTAGAAAAAGGTTTGTTTTCCTGAGCTTTCAAAAAATTGATTGCAATAAAGGATAAAATGAATAATACTTTTTTCATTATTAGACCTTATTTTTATATTTTAAGTTTTAGGAAAATTTTAAAGATGACAGGTTTTCATTGCCTAATTATTATATATTTTTCAAAAAACGCTTTACCAAAAAAATATACTTATCTACCGGAAGTCTATAGAAATTTAATAAGTTTGATTAATAATTGCATTTGAAACACTCTGCTCTTTCTTTTACTTTTCTAAAGTAAAAGAAAGAGTCCAATAATACAAGATATGCACCCTCAATTTTTAGGTTAATTATTTATGGATAATCCTAGTAAATTCAGCTCGTAATTATAGATCAGTACCCAAAAGTTGGTCATTAAAACATTAATATGCATTATTTAATTCAAATCGAGACTTTGTGCAATATTGGATAACTTAATTTTTTGATAATATGATTAATGTACAATTTCCTAAAGTTATGCTTCAACCGGTAAAAATATTTTTAACTAATAATGTATAGTTAGCCAAAGAGTTTTTATGTTCGGATCGGTCCAGTCTACACGGTGTTTTTTGTGAGCTGGAATTATAAGATAATCGCCCGGTTTAAGAATTACACTTTCTTCATTTTCAAAATCAACTTTTGCAGAACCAGTTAATAATACAACAAACTCATTTATTTTTTGATCATACCAGAAATCTGGGGGTGAAGCATGTCCTTCAGAAATTATTCGTTCAACAATAAAATCATCTGTTTCTAAAATATCTTCAAAAATTTCATCTTCAATTTTTAGAGGTATATCATCAAAAATGTTTTTAATATTCATTAACTATAAACTCCTTTTCTAAAAATAATTATCGCAAAGTTTGTTTTATTTTTTAAGATAAGCAAACTAAAAGTAGTCTTAATTATTTTTTTTGAACAATAGATCTAAAATCATTTCCGGTTGGATTTTGGAATAGTCTTAAATCAAATTCATTTACAATGGCTAAAATATGATCGAATATATCTGCCTGTATGTCTTCATATTCAACCCAGTTGGTTGTAGTAGTGAAGATATACAGCTCAATTGCTAAACCATTTGGTCCAGGCGCTAATTGGCGTATTAAAAAAGTCATTCCATCATTAATATCTTTCCGTTTTTTTAGATATTCTTTAAGGTAAGCTCTAAAAGTACCGATGTTAGTTAATCTTCGTTTATCGATGTTAAGAGAATCTTCCGGAATTTCCTTTTTATTAAACTGATCGATATCAATAAGTTTATTTTCAATATAGTTTTTTAGCAAACCAATCTTTCTAAATTTCTCCAACATTTCAGCATCACAAAACTTAATGCTCGCCTGATCTAGATATATAGACCTTTTAATGCGTCTGCCGCCGGAAAGCTGCATTCCGCGCCAGTTTTTGAAAGCACTTTCAATTAATTTATAAGTTGGAATAACGGTTATCGTTTTATCGAAATTCTGAACTTTTACAGTGTGTAATGCAATATCAACTATATCGCCGTCAGCTCCAAACTGTGGAACTTCAATCCAGTCACCAACTTTAATTAGATCATAAGATGAAATTTGAATGCTGGCAACAAACGATAGAATAGTGTCTTTAAAAATTAATAAAAGAACTGCAGTTAATGCTGAAACAGCTGATAATAAGGTCCAGGGAGACTGATCAGCCAAAAGCCCTATTATAATTATTCCACCAAAGATGTTAATAATTATTTTTATAATCTGCACGTATCCTTTTATCGGACGATCTTTGAATTTTTCAAACTTATCATAAATTTCATTTAACGAACTTAAAACGGTATTTATTGCTAATAGAATTAACAGAGCAATTATTGCTTCTGAAAATTTTGTAAATAATTCTTCTAAACCTTTAAAGTATTGTGCGGAAGAGCTTATAATTAGTAATGGAACTATAAGTGAAATTCTGTTAAGAAGCTTAGAGCTTAGCAGTATATCATCAAAATCGGTTTTAGTTTTTGAAACAACTTTTTTAATAGCTTTTACTACAATATGTTTTGTAATTGAATACGATATTATACTTACTATTAGCAGCAGAATAAATTTTATAATTGTAAATAATAATGGGTTTGAATCAAGATAAATCAACACTTCGTTATACATAGTTGCCTCAAGTTGAATTAGTTCTTTTAATAAAGGAATATTTTGATATATAAATATAAAAAGATTCTAATCTTTTTAATTAGTTAAAATAATAAAAGAGCTTACTTTTGTATCTGAACTTTTCAACTAAAGGGACTTTGTGAAAAAAAATTATAAAGCATATATAGCATGGTTATTATTATGTATTATCTGGGGAACAACTTATTTAGCAATTAAAGTTGGTGTTTCTGATTTGCCACCTCTTTTATTTGCCGGGTTTAGATGGCTTATTGCTGGTCCCATTTTTTTGATTATTTTATATTTTAGAAAAGTTGAACTTCCAAGATTAAAGGATTTAAAGCAAATAGCGATTGTGGGCATCTGTTTGCTTGGTTTTGGAAATGGACTAGTTGTTACAGCCGAACAATGGTTGCCTAGTGGTTTAACTTCGTTGATGTTTTCAACACTACCTTTTTGGGTGGTGCTGGGTGAATCATTAGTTCCAGAAGGAATTAAAATAAATTTAAAAATAGTATCAGGATTAGTACTTGGTCTTTCTGGTGTTATAATAGTTATTTGGAAAGATCTAAATTTAAATCAATTTGAAGTTTCTTATTACTGGGGTTTTATAGCAGCACTTGGTGCAATGTTATTCTGGGCATTTGGTTCAGTTTATTCAAAATATAAAGCAGTTAAAATAAATCCGTTGATGAGTGCATCAATACAAATGATTATTGCCGGAGTTGCTCAGACAGTTCTTGGTCTTTCGTTAGGAGAGTTCGCAGAGTTTTCGTTTACAACCGAAAGTTTATATGCTTTTTTATATTTAGTATTTGTTGCTTCAATATTTGGATATGGGTCATACATTTACGCAATATCACAATTGCCGGTTTCATTTGTATCAACATACAGCTATATAAACCCTATTATAGCTTTAATTTTGGGATGGTTTGTTTTAGATGAACCACTTTCTATAGAAATACTATTTGCAGCAGTAGTTATACTTCTTGGAGTTTACTTAGTGAAAATGGGAAGTATTGTAAATAAAGTGAAAAATTAATTTGTTAATTCCAAATCAAATTCCAATTTTGAAGTATAATCTAGTGAAATATTAACACTATCAACTACGCAGTCTAGCAAGTGCCCGCCGCCCGATAAATCTTTTTTAAGAAAATGGAAATGATATCCCGGAAAGTTAAGTCCTTCTAAGTATTCTGGTATGTAAAACCCGACTATTGTACCTTCTGTCGTTTCAAATTCAAAAACTGTCTGTTCTTCAATTACTTTGCTTAATGGAGGATAAGGTTTTGTCTGTGAATCAATACTTCTCGATTTAATATACTTAAACGATCCTTCAACTTTTACTGCCGCAATCTTATTTGCAGGAATTACATTACTGAGATAGGAATGAAGTTTAGTTAACCGCATATTATTCTTGAGTGAAAAAACTGTATCCGCGTCAAAAAATTTTACGTTAGCATAAGGAATTTTGACGCTGTCTTCTAAACTTATTACATCGCCGCTGCTTTTAATTGAATAAAAATTATTATCGAGAATCAGCATTTCACCATCTATATTATTGATAGTGCCTATACCAAAATCACCCTTTTCTTTTAGTCCGCCTATTAATAGATTGCCTTCAAAATTCCCGACCAGCAAATCTTCTTTACTTGCATACTGGAAAAAAGTATCCGACTTAGAATGTTCAATTTTAGAATTAAGATTATCCTGTTCACAACAGCCGACAAACAAAAAGAGAAAAAGTAAAAATTTCATTTTTTATTCACTTCCAAAAATTTTCGTATTTCTTTAACTTCTTCTAATAGTTCTTTAATTATAGTACTTTCCGGCAAATTTGATATTTCATTACCAGGTTCAGTAGTGCTATGCAGTTTATCGAGTTTCGATTTTAACTTTTCGAATATATCATCATAACTAAGCAATCCCGCTAAATTGGCCTCATAACCTGTTGGAGTCTGAGACTGCCCGGCAGTCTGAATTCTTATAGAACCGATATCCAAAAATCTATCGTATAACGATCTGTGCAGCTGGAAATCTGTAATAGCTCTGAAAGGAATATTTTGCTGAATCTTAGAAAGAATTCCTTTACAAATAATTATTCTATCAGTTTCTATTGAATAGCTTAAATTTTTGATCCATAAAATGTTTAAAGGAACAGAAATAATCCATAATAAAAGTATAACGCCAAGTACTATTGGCCAAATTATAGAACCAGCTTGGTTATAGCTGACTTTGGGATCAAGAGGAATTAAAATTTGCAATAACAGACCAATAAATAATATTAAACCTGATACACTTCCTATTACCATGAACTGCTTAACTAAAAGTTTCCGATCCGGCATAATTCTAGTGTTCATTTTGTCCTCAATTTATTTATTCAATTTCGGCTAATACAAATCGTCCGTCTAATTTTAAAAACTTAAATACCGATGAAATTTCCTGGTTCCCGCTTTTGAAAGTTATCTTAACATCAATTATTGCCGGAGTTAGTTTATCCGTTGAGTATTTAACAATCTCATATTTATCAGAAATTTTTAACATTGCTTTTATCTTTTGTACAGTCCTGTTAACAGCACTTTTTTCTTTGCGGTTATTTATATTGTAAAAAGATTTGTATTTACGGTCTTTATCAAGTCCGTTATAAGCAATAAGTTTTGCGGCTTCAGAAATATCTTCTTTATTGCAAATATCGAATAATGAATTAGTTGCTGTGTTTAATTCTTTTTTTTCATTCTCTGTTTGTGCCGAAACTGAAATACTAAAAATAAAAACTGCTAAAAATGTATATTTAATCAATCTGTTCATTAGTTAATCCTTTTTTTATGTAATCACTTTAATAAATAAAGTGCTTAATTTGTTCCCCTTTTTTATCAATTTCTGTCATTGCGTCAATTCCAATTTCAAGATGAAGATCAACATATTGCTGGGTTACTGCTTTATCAGACTCTTCAGTTTTAATTCCTTCCGGAATCATTGGCAGATCGGAAACAAGTAATAAAGCTCCGCGCGCAATGTGATTTGTATGTCCAACAGTAAAAATAGTTGCTGTTTCCATATCAATTCCAATGGCGCCTATTTTTTGAAGATATTTCTTAAAATCTTCGTCCCACTCCCAAAGCCGTCTATTAGTAGTATATATTACTCCGGTTCTGTATTCTAATTCACGTTGAATAATTCTGTTAGAAATAAACTTATGCAGCTTAAATGAAGGAAGTGCGGGAACTTCGGCAGGCTGATAATCATTACTGGTTCCTTCGCCTTTTATTGCGGCAATTGGCAGAATAAAATGACCTAATTCAGTTGAGTGTTTTAATCCGCCGCATTTTCCCAAAAATAAAACTCCTTTAGGATTTCTTGCAACTAGCAAATCCATTATAGTTGCGGCATTTGCGGATCCCATACCAAAATTAACTATTGTTAAACCGGCAGAATTAGTTGTAGTCTGCATAGTTTTATCATCACCTTTTATATCACAATTAAACTTTTCGGCAAACTTTGTAACATAATTATGAAAATTTGTCAGTAATAAATAATCTCCAAATTCATCAATCTGAGTTCCGGTATATCTTGGGAGCCAGTTTTTTGCTATATCGAGTTTTGATTTTAGTAGAGTTTCACTCATGAAGTTACCTGCGATTCATTTTCAGATTTTTTCGATCTATTTTCAAAATATTCATCTACTTTCAAAGTTATTTTTGCAAATAAATATCCACATGCGACACCAAGAATTCCGCCGGCTAAAATATCAAATGGATAATGAACGCCTATATATGGTCTGGAAAACGCAATTAAAAAGGCTATTGCAGGCAGAATCCATTTCATTTTAGGAAATAACATTACAAAATATATTGCTACCGCAAAATTATTTACCGCATGCGATGAAGGAAATGAAAAGGATTTTTTTAATCCGACTAATAAATTTACATCGTCAAGAGCTACACAGGGTCTTATCCGTTCGAAATAATGTTTAAGAAAGTTACTGCTAAGCTGATCAGAAAAAGTTATTAACAGTATAACACCTAAAATAGATATCTTTCCTATTCGTCCTCCTTTTGTCCAAAGAATTCCAAGCATAATAACATAAACCAGATACCAGTGTTTAATATCGGTTATAAAGGGGAAAAATTTATCGAAAAGCGGATTTGAAAGAGTATGATTTATAAAGTAAAAGAGATAAATGTCGATAGTATTAAGTAATTCTAACATTTTTTGTCTGTTTTTGTTTAAATTATTTACTTAAAAGTTTGTTGTTAAATATAGTATTATTATTTAATATTATTAAGTAAAATATTGTTAGAGCAATTTTAAGAAGTTATAACTGGTTATTTAAATTTTTTGGAATACTAGAATTGGGAAATACAAAACTAATAATTACCGCAAGAATCCTCTCATTAGTAGCATTTGTTATAGGAGTAATTACTCTGTTTATTGAATTATCTTTTTATTCTGATTTTACACAGATAGTTGTAATTGGCAGAATAATTCCGATACTAGGTGCTCTTATATGCTTTGTATTAACTTTTCTAAAACCTACAAAAAAACAAATTGAAGTTCCTATTCATATACTATTGTTCTCTATTGTAATATCATTTGGAGTAATTACTTTCTTTGTCCCTGCTAATTTAATTCTGAATTTAGTAATTGGCGCTTCAGTCTTTTTTGCGGTTTCAATGATCTTAAAGATGAGTCTTATAAATCAGTTTACTTCGGCAGCATATTATTATTTAGTTTTTGGCGGAGTTTTATTCTTAAAAATGGATCTGCTGAAAAACAGTCCCGATTTTCTTTTATGTCTTATTTCTGTTTTAGTTCTGGGTATTTTAAGCGCGGTAATTAACTTGGCTTTAGGAACACAATTAACGGAAGCAAGTTCATCCTTAAGTAGCGCAAAAAGAGAAGTTCCGTTAGATGATTCTGAAAACATGTATCATGAAATTGTAACTCATGCTGATTTTGGTGTGTTTAGATCGTATATAAATGGCAAACTTGTTTTTCACAATCAGGCATTATTAAAAGTTTTAGGTTATACAGAATCAGAGGATTTGGAAAATTTTAATTTTGGCAAAGAAATTTATGCTAATGAAGATGAGAAAGAGAAATTCCTAAAATTGTTAGAACGTCAGAAAAAAGTTAAAAACTATAGAATAAAACTTAAAAAGAAAAACGGAGATACACTTAAGGCCAAGATTTCTGCACGGTTAATTCTGGATAAAGATAATAATCCTTACATGTTTGAAGGAAGTCTTTTAGATATTTCCCAACAGGTTAAAAAAGAGAAAGACAGCAAAAATGCTTTAGAAACATTAAAGAAAGAAAAGTACAATGCTATTGCCGATATGAAACTGGCTCTTGAAAGAAGTGAAATTAAAACCCAGTTCCTTGCAAGTATGAGTCATGAAATAAGAACTCCTATGAATTCTGTACTTGGCTTTTTAACCTTAATAGAAAATGAACTTTTTGAAAGTAAGGAAGAACTTCAGCAGTTTGCCGGAAATGCAAGAACATCTTCTGAATCACTGCTCGATATAATTAATAACATTCTCGATATATCAAAAATTGAAGCCGGTAAAATGGAACTTGATGAACAGGACTTCAATGTTTCTGATGAATTAGCCAAAGCAGAATCAATAGTAATGAGCGGTGCCAAAGAAAAAGGAATAGATTTAATATTCAGTATCGATCCGAAAATCCCATCTTTGGTGCTTGGCGACAATACAAGATTCAGACAAATAATTGTGAATCTAATGGGCAACGCGGTTAAATTTACAGAAAAAGGTTCGGTTGAGTTAATTTTGCAGCTTGTTGAATCTGATATAGAAAAAATGAAAATTGAGGGAACAGTAAAGGATTCTGGTCCCGGCATTGCACCGGATAAGCTTGAAAAGCTATTCAACCCGTATTCGCAGGTTAAAGGTGACAGCCCGATAAAAAATCAGGGTGCCGGACTTGGATTAATGATTTGCAAAGAATTTGTAAACATGATGGGCGGTGATATAAATGTAGAAAGTGAAGTTGGTGTTGGTTCAACTTTCAATTTCTCAATTTATTTTAAGCAGTCAGCCGGTCAGGAAATTAATATATTTAAAAAAGAAGATCCTGATATTAGCAAAAAAACAATTGAGTTAAGTGAACCGGAATTAAAAGAATCGATGAATAATCTTAAAGAAGAATTAAAGGCAGAAAATGCGGAAGCGGCTTTTCCTAGAATTCCTTTAAGCAGAAGAAGTAAAAAAAGATTGCTCTTGGTAGAGGATAATCCGATAAGTCAGAGTGTGGAGCTTAAATTACTGCGTGAAGTCGGGTATCTGGTTGATGCGGTTTCAAATGGCGAAGAAGCAATTATGGCAGTTAAAACCGGTGCGTTCGATCTTGTACTTATGGATATTGAAATGGCTGGTATGGATGGAATTACCGCGACCAGAGAAATTAGAAATCTTGAAGAAGGTCCAAGTAATATTCCTATTATTGCAGTTACTGCAAACTCGAGTATGAAAGATAGAGAAAGATGTTTAGCGGCAGAAATGAATGATTATATTGCAAAACCTATTAATATTAATTTTCTAAAAATGACTATAGACAGATGGCTGAATGCTAATTAGTAAGTTAAACTGGAAAACAAAAATGGATATAAAAACTTTAAATTTTAATATTAAAACAAAAGGTTTTTCAGATATAATTGATATAACCAACGAAATAAATAAATGCATTGGTGAAAGCTTTTTACAAGAGGGAAGTGCTTTAATCTTTGCTCCGGGAGCAACAAACGGAATTACTACTATTGAATATGAACCAGGTTTGCTGCAAGATTATCCCGAGTTTTGGGAGAAATTAGTACCATCATCCCAGACATACAAACATGATGAAACATGGAATGACCGGAACGGATTTTCTCACATTAGAGCTTCTTTGCAAGGCAATTCTTTAACAATTCCTTTTATTGATGGAAAAATGATTTTAGGTACCTGGCAGCAGATTGTTTTTATAGACTTTGATAATCGTGGAAGAAATAGAAAAGTTATTGTACAGGTAACCGGTAAATGAGAAAAACGGTAACTGTATTCGGAAGTTCAATTCCATCTGATTGCGATAAGGAATACTTAATAGCTTATGAGTTGGGAAAAACACTGGCTCTAAACGGCTATGATGTTTGTACAGGCGGTTATCAGGGAACAATGGACGCTGTTTCTAAAGGAGCTGTTGAATATGGCGGTAAAGCAATTGGAGTTACTGTCGACTTATTTAATGCCAGCCCGAGTAAACATTTAACCAGGGAAGTTGAGTGTTCATCATTGTTCGAGAGGATATTGAAATTAGTAGAATTGGGAGACGCATATATTATTCTTAACGGTGGAACAGGAACACTTCTTGAATTATCGGTTATCTGGGAATACGTAAACAAAGGCTTAATGAATAAAAAACCAATTGTCTGCTACGGTAAAATGTGGGATAAAATTGTCGCGTCTATGGAAGAAAGAATTAATGAAGAAAAACGTGAAACCGGTTTGGTAAAATACTTAACAGATCTTAATGAATGTGTCGGGTTTATAAGAAACAATATTTGAGTTTTCTCAATTTGAAATAACAAATCTTAATACATTTCTAAAAATCAACTGTTCATCAATTCAATAACAGCCTTAAATGCTTTTTGAACTTCTAATTCTTTTATACACTTAAACTGAGTATCATTTCTGCTGCATGATAAATGTTTTGGAGAATAATAAAAACAAGGAGCGCATTCCAGATTATTACTCACTATCCGGTGTTCGGTTTTCCATGGATGAATATAATTTGGATTTGTCGGGCCAATCAATGCCGCAACTTTTAATTGCAATGCCGAAGCTATGTGCATTAAACCTGAATCATTTGATACAAAAATATTACATCTTTTCATTACTGCTGCGGATTGAGTCAGGTTATCTGAATTTACACTAAAGGAATGTTTAGAATCTATTTGATTAATAATGTTAGTTTTCAACTCCTCTTCTTCAGGTCCGCCAAAAATCAAGATTTTTGCATTCTTCTCAAAGATTAATTTTTTCCCTAATTGTGCAAATTTTTCCGGTGCCCATCTTCTTTTTATATGATTCTTTAACGTTGCGCAGCCGGCATGAAATCCAATTACAAGATCAGTTTCAGAAATACTGTTTTTCAAAAAATAATTATCCGCAAATTCCAGATCCTCATTTACTAAAGGGAAATTGAGTTCTGGCGAATCAGTAAATTTTATATCAAATAGTTTTTCAGTCAGTTTTATATTTGTTTCAACATTATGAAGTGAATCATCTTCAGTTATAACTATGTTATTAAGCCAATAAAGATTTTCTTTCCCTTTTCTTAAATACTTTACACCGGCTCGTTTTTTTGCTCCTATTAAAAACTGTATTAGGTTATATTCTTTTCTGTTAGAGGGATAAATACTTACAGAATGATCGTACTTTTTTCTAAAACTTAAAACTGTTTTTAGCACTTTTGACGCGGATGAATTCATGAAATCAAAATAGTGTACGTTATCTATTTCGTTCATTCTGGAGTACATATCTTTTACTCCTTTGAACATTACAAGAGCGTCAATCTCAATATTGGGATTCTCTTTTTTTAATTGAGTAATAACGGGTGTGTACATTAGCGCGTCACCAATCCCGGATAAAGCAATTATAAGAAATTTCATGAATCAATAAATCCTTAAAAAACAAAGAGCACTTTTAAAGTGCTCTTATTATGAAAATTTATTTGTCACACTTAACGGAATCTGAGTGTGCGATTTAATTAAATTATTTGTTCTCAATCTCTAAAGTTTCTTTTTCAACTTCAGGTTTTTTCTGATCAGCCATTCTCTGATAACGCGAAATTAACTGGTCAATTTGTTTTTCATTCGGCATCATCTGCTTTAATCTTCTTGCTATATCAGCTGCCTTTTGATATTCTTGCAGACCTTCATAAGTTTCAAAAAGTAAACGATAAGGATTCCAGTAACTGGTTACGTTTCTAGGATTTTCTTCAATTTCCTTAAGTGCGACCGGTTCAAACTCAAGTGCAAGTTCTCTAAACTTATCCATTTCTCCGGCATTTTTATACATGTTGCTTACCTGGAAAAGTAATTCATAAGGTAATGGAATAATATTATGCGGAAGTTTTTCTTCCATTTTATTTAAAGTTTCAATCGCTTTTACATTATCTCGTTTGTCGTTAAGATAATATAAAGTTAATCGTAAAAAAGAGTTTCTATAATTCTGAATTAACCGGCTATGATTAGAATCGAAGAATATATCCGGATTATCCAAGCCTCTAAATTTAAATCCAAATTCATGATCTGTGCTGTAACCTTCCGGCTCATTAAATAAATGAGCTCTCATTATTTCTTCATCAAGATATTCATAACTGTTTTTCTCTTTCTTAAACGGTACAAGTCTAAATGAAAGACCTTCCATTTTCAAATAATCATCCAATCCTATTCTGCTATCAGGAGAACAAGTAACCGCAAAATAAATAGGTCTTTCCCATTTGTTAGCATCAATCATCGATTTAACAACAATATCCTGAATTCTTAGAGCCTTTGTACCGCCGTATTCAACGGCGTTTGGCATTGTCCATTCAATTTTGCCTTTATTAATAAGCGCTGTATCAGTAATGCCAAATTCTGTAATCGCGTCATTTGTTAAAGGGATAGAAACCTCTTGCGGCTCCCATCTGGAAGGCATAATTCTATCAATCTGTTTATCAGATAAAGTTAGTTTAACTTTTTGCGAACCATAAGGCGCAGTGTTTTTAAGCTGTAAAATATACCATGGCGTATTTAATAAACTAAGATTAGCTATTCTAACATCGCGTCTAACACCTTCAACATCCTGCATATACCAAAGCGGGAAAGTATCATTATCTCCATTTGTATATACAATAGCGTTTGGTGCAACACTTTGAAGCATGTTATAAGCATAATCCCAAGGTGTGTAGTTTAATGATCTGTCATGTTCATGGAAATTTTTTGCAAGCATACTTACCGGAACTAATAAAGTTGCCACAATTAAAACAACTGCCGCTGCTGGTTTTGCAAATGATTTAGTTTTAGCCGACTCCATTAACAATTCAATTATGCCTCTTACTCCAAGCGCAATCCAGATTGAATAAACAAAGAATGCCCCGACGTAGAAATAATCACGTTCACGCGGCTGCGGCTGCTGCTGATTCTGATAAAATGCCGTCAGATAGCCGAGGAAAATAAACATGGCGAGGAAGACAGTTGCCATCCTCCAGTCTTTTTTGTAATGATAAAAAAGACCCATTAAACCTAACAAGAAAGGTATACCATAAAATTTACTCCAATCAACACCAACATCCTGTTCAGTAGAAGTACGGCCGGCATAGTTCCAAAGTAAATATCTTGTAAACATGTGGTTCATCTGGTATCTGATCAAGAAATCAAGATCGCTAGTATAATTGCTGTATATTCTTTGCTGATGAGGTTCGCTTGAATATCTTCTTTTTAATACTGGAAAATCTCCGTACTGTTCACGATTAAGATATGAAACCACTTCCGGGAAAGTTTTAGGACTATTAAGATTAATAGGTGTATCCTGATTTGATCTAATAATAATCATTGTATATGAGGTGAAACCTATAAACGCAAATAGGAAACACTTAAATAATAAGTTCAAAGTATGTTTATCAGTTTTACGGGTCCAATAAACCATATAACCTGTACCGGCAAAAAGAGCAATAATAATAATTAAATCGAGAACTATGTTATTACCGCCAATTTTTGAAATTAAATTTGGAATATATTTTACAATACCGGGATAAGTTAATACTAAAGCAATACCGCCAAATATCATTGGAAGATATAATGAATTTTTATTGAATATTTTTTTGTAGAAAATTCCCATATAAACAAGGCTAATAGCGCCAATAATCATTACCATTCTTTTATCAAATGCCTGGTATTCAGTAGGCGAAGGCTGGCCACCGCTTTGCGAAGCCCATAACGCAACGGCAACCACTGTTACTAACGCAGCCTGACCAAGCATGATATATCCGCTTTGTCTTAACTGATCGTTATCAACTAAATATTTTCTGAACATAATTGTTAGAACTATTGGAACCATTGCCAGAACTGACATTAAATGCACACCGGTTGAAAGACCAATTAAATAAGCAATAAATATCAGATATTTCTCACTGTCAGGCTCATCAGCTTTTTCGTTCCAAAGGATTAAAATCCATACAATAAAAGCAATAAAGAAAGTTGCCATTGCATAAACTTCTGCTTCTACAGCGTTAAACCAAAATGTATCACTAAATGATAATGATAAAGCTCCAATTGCCGCAGGAATGTAAACTAGTAATGCATCGTACATTGATTCATATTTTTTACCACGATAGTTTTCTATAAGTTTTACAACAATAAGATATAAGAACAATACTGTAAAAGAACTTGATAGAACCGAAACCGTATTAACACGGAATGCTAAATTTTCGGCAAACGGAATCATTGAAAATAGTTTTCCTATCAGAAGGAAAAAAGGTGTTCCGGGAGGATGCGGTACCTGCATCTGAACTGCAGAAGCAATAAACTCGCCACAATCCCAAAATGAAACCGACGGTTGTACTGTTATAAAAAATACGAATGTAGAAATTATAAATACGAATGCACCTATAATTTGGTTTAAGCGTTTTAAATCCATTATTTCCTCAATTTTCAGAATTTATTTACAAAACTTTTATACTTGTTTACTTATTTCAAAATTTAATAAGATTTATTACCCCCGGTAAACCGGGGATTCGAAATAACAATCTGTTATCCCGAACATTTTCTCTTACTCTTTATCTTCATCAGGCTTTTTGAAAAAATTATCATAGTTTGGTTTTACTCTGTTAGCATGATATTTTTCATGGAGAGCCTCTAATCTGCCCATTGATAGTCTGTCAAGATCTTCTTCATCTTTATGACGCTTTTTTAACATTGTATAATCCTGACGTTCTTTTCCGTCAAATTTATTCTCATAACGTTTTAAGATTTCAAACAGTCGTTTTTGATCTCTATAAGTCATTTTTTATATCTATAGCTTATTTTTAAACAGTTTCAAATATATGAAAATTTTCTCTATTCTTTCAGTATTAATTAAAATTATAGCAGTTTCCGGCTTATACAAAAAATGACGGGATTGGTTTCTTTGTTTTCAAAATTTTTATTTAAATTATGTTAAATTTACAATCAATTAAAAATTGGTTAAATGGCTAAACTACCTAAAAAAGAAAGATTTCTGGATTTCTCCGATTATGGCCGGTCATTGGCTGTTAAGTTTGCAGAACTTCTGCTTCCTACCGGTCTGGGCGCAATTAGCATTACGTGGATGTTCACATTTGTAGGAATAGTTGCGGCATTACTAATTTATCTGGACCAACCGGTTATTGCTGCTTTGCTTTTGCCTGTTAAAAGTATGCTGGACGCGGCGGATGGTGAAATGGCGAGATTGAGAAAAAAACCGTCATATGTAGGCCGCTATCTCGATTCTGTAAATGATTTTTTAATTAATGCTATCTTAATATTCACACTTATGCACAAGTGCAATCAGAGTTATGTTCTTGCATTTGCAGCATTAGTTTTAATGGAATTACAGGGTTCAGTTTTTAATTATTATTACCTGGTAAAAAGATATAAATGTGATGGCGATAAAACCAGCAGAATTAATGAAAGTTCAAAACCGGAACCATTTCCATGGGATAATAAAAACGCGCTTACCACTCTTCACTTTCTATATAAGGTTATTTACAGATGGCAGGATAAAATTATTTGGTTCCTGGATAAAAAAGCTGACCAGGCTGAAAATCTGCCGAAATGGTTTATGTCGCTCGTCTCAGTTTTAGGACTGGGATTTCAGCTTCTTGTAATGGCTCTGTTTTTAATAGCAGGATATTCAGAATTGATAATTCCGGTTTTTATTTTCCCATATACGGTTTATGGAATTTTAGTGATAGTAATTAGAAAAGTTTTTATTAAATAGAGGTCGATTTGAAAAAAGTTAATAACCCTTTTGTCGGGAGAGAAAACTACAATTGTTTTGGCTGTTCGCCCGAAAATAACGGCGGACTTAAAATGGAATTCTGGGAGGATGGCGAAGAAGTTGTTTGTGAATGGACTCCAAAGGATCATGTCCACGGATTTCATAATGTATTACACGGTGGAATTCAATCAACAATGATGGATGAAATAGCTTCATGGTATGTTTTTGTGAAGTTGAAAACTGCCGGAGTTACATCTAAACTTGAAGTGAAATATAAATGCCCGGTTTTATTAAATAAAGGGAACATAACTTTAAGAGCAAAACTAAATGAAATGAAAAGGAATATTGCCGATATATATGTAGGATTATATGATTATAAGGGAAAACTATGCGCTGAAGGGAATATATTTTATTTCACATTTGATAAAACAAAAGCTAAGGAAAAATTAAATTATCCTGAATATGAAGAGTTTTTTAATAAGTAATCAGATTTGGAAATCACATTAATTAAACATAAGTTTGCATCTTATTTAATTTCTATGAAACGGAGAAAAAAAATGAAGTTGAAGAGTTTAATATTAGTAGTATTTATTTTTGGATTAATATCATGTGGAGTAAAAGAAGTGAAAGAAGCGGATTTAACAACAGATAAGGCTAAAGCTAGCTATGCGATTGGCCAGAACGTAGGAAGCAGTTTTAAACAACAGCAATTAACAACAGACGATATAGAATTAAACGCATTTAATCAAGGTGTTGCCGATGCGTTAAAGGATACATCAGTTGTAGAACAAGCAGATTTACAGCAGGCATTAATGGCATTCCAGAAAGAAATGACTGCTAAGGCTGAAGAAAGAAAGAACGCTGCCAGTGAATTAAATAAAAAAGAAGGCGAAACTTTTTTAGCTGAAAATAAAACTAAAGAAGATGTTCAGGTTACTGAGAGCGGACTTCAATATAAAGTTATTACAGAAGGTACAGGCGCCAGTCCAAAAAGTACTGATAAAGTTACTGTAAACTATGAGGGTAAACTTATTAGCGGTAAAGTTTTTGACAGTTCTTATGAAAGAGGCGAGCCAACTTCATTTGGAGTAAATCAGGTAATTCCCGGCTGGACTGAAGGATTACAGTTAATGAAAGAAGGATCAACATTCGAATTTTTTATTCCATCTAACTTAGCTTATGGCGAAAGAGGTGCTGGTGGTAACATTGGTCCGGATGCAACTTTAATCTTCAAAGTTGAACTTATTAAAGTTAACTAAGAATACATTTTATAAGTTAACCAATGGATTTTTCCATTGGTTAACATTCATATCACTTCCGTTTGCTTCTTTTCTATTTTACAATTATTTTCACACGTTAATTTTCCAATGTTTATTAAAGGTTATAGAATGAGATTACTTACAATCATATTTGTATTCGGTTTTTTGATTAATACAGCAGCACAGGATAAAGTTCAACTGAAAACCGAGAAAGATAAATTCAGTTATTCGCTTGGATATGAATTGGGAAATAATATGCATGCCCAGGAAATGGATTTGAATGTTGAAGCTCTGGTTAAAGGATTAACAAACGGTTTGGAAGCAAATCCGGAACTAATGAATCCGGACGAAATGACAGAGCTTATCATAAAAGTCCAGAGTGAAATGATCCAAAAAAGGGAAGCCGAGAAAAGAGTTGTTGCTGACAGAAACAAAAAAGAAGGCGAAACTTTTTTAGCTAAAAATAGAACTAAAGAAGGAATTATTGAAACCGAAAGCGGCTTACAATACAGAGTTATTAAAGAAGGAACCGGAAAACCAATTGGTGATTCTGAAAATGTTAAGATACATTACAGAGGTTATTTTCTTGATGGTGGGGAATTTGATAATTCTTACAAAAGAGGCGAGCCATACGATTTTGATGTTACCGGTGTAATTACCGGATGGAAAGAAGCATTAAAATTAATGAAAGAAGGCGATAAGTGGCAACTATTTATTCCTTATCATTTAGCGTATGGCGAGCAGGGCGGAAGAGGAATGGAGCCTTGTAAGATGCTTCTTTTTGATATTGAGATAATTTCGATTGTAAAATAAAATGGCGGGAACGGGTAAACCTGTTCCCAAATATAAAATCTAAATAAACAGTTTTGTAATATTATATGCTATAAATGCCATTATCCAGCTCATGCTAGTTGTATAACCCAGATATAAAAGAGTCCATTTAATATTTCCCGCTTCTCTAAAAAACACAATAGTTGCAGAAATACAGGGTACATACAGTAATACAAAAACCATAAACGCAATTGCAACAGCTTCATTGTAGTTTGGATCGGATTGCAGGCGGGTTCTAAGATTGGCTGATTCTTCATCCGTATCACCAAGAGCGTATATTGTTCCCATTGTAGAAACAACTATTTCTTTGGCTGCAACGCCGGTAACTAATGCTATTCCAAGTCTCCAGTCGAAGCCGAGAGGAGATATAATGGGCTCAATCGATTTTCCAATTTTTCCGGCAAGTGAAAATGCCAGGTTATCGGATGCCGCTTGATTTTGCAGATGTGTTATTTTACTTGTTTTTTCAATTTCAGTTAGTGTTTCAGAATTCTGTACATTCTCAACTTGTTTAGTCAGATGAAGATTAATAAGCTCATTCTTAGGATAGTTGCTTGCAATCCATATTAAAACTGATGCCAGCAAAATAATAGTACCGGCTTTTCTTAAATATGAATAAGCTTTCATCCACATCTGCATAAATAGCGATCTGAAAGTAGGCATTCTATAAGGAGGAAGCTCCATTACAAAAGGTTCGGAGACTCCTTTAAATACTGTTGTCTTTAAAAGTTTTGCTGAAAGTAACGCTAAAATAACACCAAGCAAATAAATTAAAGAAAGGATATTTCCTGCCTGATCAACAGGGAAAAACGCGCCTATAAAAAGAATATAAACGGGAAACTTTGCACTGCAGCTCATGAAAGGAATAATAAGCAGAGTGGTAATTCTGTCACTTTCACTTTTCAAAGTTCTTGTTCCCATAAATGCCGGTACAGAACAGCCAAATCCGGTTATCATAGGGATAAATGATTTTCCGTGTAATCCAAATTTGTGCATTACTTTATCAATTACAAAAGCCGCTCTGGCCATGTAACCGGTTCCTTCTAAAATTGCCAAAGCAAAAAATAAAATCATAATATTAGGCAGAAATATAAGAACGCCGCCAACACCCGATATAATGCCGTCAACAATAATTGATTTTAATATGCCATCGGGTAATAACGTAGCAAATGCCATTCCCAGTTTTTCAAAACCGATTTCAATCAATTGCATTGGAACTTCTCCCAGCGCAAAAGTAGCCTGGAAAATCAGCCACATAAAAAACGCGAATATAGGAAGTCCGGTAATTCTATTTATCAGTATCCTGTCAATTTTTTCGGAGAGTGTTAGAGCTTTTTTTTGTCCAATAGTAACAGTTTCTTTTAAAGCACCATTTATAAAGGCGAAGCTTTCTTCCATCAAAATCATTTCAGGATCAGAATTATATTTCTTTTCAAAATCTCTAAAAACAGAGGAAAGATAGTTTTGTACTTTTATCCATACCGGATATTTTTGAATTAAGTTATAGATGCTTTTATCGCTGACTAAAAGTTTAATAGCCAGCCATCTGGTATTATATTTTGCTGATAGTTCTTTATCTTTATTTAAAATTTTTGTCAGTTTCTCAATTCTTTCTTCAAGAATTTCGGAGTAGTTAAGTTTATTTTTTTTTGCTTCAATTTCACCGGTGTAAAGATCAACTATATGATCTAATAAGGATTCAATTCCTTCATTTTTTACTGCCGATGTTGGTACTAAATGCGCGCCTAATAATTTTTCCAGTTGGTCAATATCAATGCTAATAATCTTTTTGTCAGCTTCATCAAACATATTTAAGGCAACAATCATGTTGCTGCCTAAATTCATAAGCTGGGTTGTTAACAAAAGATTTCGTTCAAGATTTGTTGTATCAACAACATCCACAACCACATCTGGTTTTTTATTTATCAAATAATCTCTGGCAACAAGTTCTTCCGGCGAATAACTTGTAAGACTGTAAGTTCCGGGCAGATCAACAATAGTAATTTTGTATCCTTTTCGGTAAGTTACACCTTCAACCTTTTCAACTGTAACTCCCGAAAAATTTCCAACTTTCTGATTAGCACCAACAATGCTATTGAACAGAGAGGTTTTACCACAATTAGGATTTCCGGCAAGCGCAACATTTATTTCCATAGGAAGTTTCATAATTGAGGTTTATTTCCTTAGCATTTTTAGCTTATTAAAAATTGATTTGCTGCTGCTGTTAGATAGGCTTTTTAATGAGACATATATATTTTCAGCTTCATTTAGTCTAAGCGAGAGATCAAACCCGTTAAGTTTTACAACAATTGGATCTCCCAAAGGTGCTTTTCTAATTACTTCTAAAATAGCTCCTTTTATTAATCCCATATCCAGCAAACGCCTTCTTATCTCGCCTTTTGCGAGAACATTTTTTACTTCAGCTAAATCGCCGGTTCTTAAGGAACTTAATAAAATGTCATTTATGGTTTCAGATTCCACAATAATTTTTGCCGCTAGTTCTTTTCCAACAAGTATATTTTCACCTTTCGACTGAATTGTAACAGGCGATCTATAATTCTCATTTTTCTGTATAATTATGCTGTCATCAATTGAAAGATTTAATGATTTAATATTATTAAGCGCACCTCTTCCGCCACAAAATTTTGCTATTTTAACTTCTAGACCAGCTTTACAATAACAAAGTCGGGTTAACAAAAAATATCCTTATTTATATTTAGTTTTAATAAACAAACATAGTGATTTTTTTGATCAAATAAAATTATTGATTAAATAAAGGGAATTTTCCGGAGGGAAACCCAGGGAATTGCTCCCCCGGGTAAAAATTTATAATTCTGTAATTAATAAAATTTTCTTGCCGTCGCGTAAAACTTCTACTGTAATTCTTTGTCCAACTTTAAAATCGGAAAGACGGTTCATGTAATCATAAATATCTTTAACTTCTTTACCTTCCATTCCAATAATTACATCGCCTTTTTGCATTCCGGCATTTTTTGCGGGTCTTCCGTCCATAACAGCGTCAACTCTTAAACCGGTTGTTTCAGTTCCCGATACATCGGGCATAATTCCTAAAGTAACTTTGAATTTTCTTTTTCCGGTATCGCGTGTTTTTGGTCCGGCTTCCTGGAATGTAAGTGAACTTCCATAGTTAGCAACCTGTGTTATAAGATCGTACGCAAAATCGGAGACAAGTTTTTGACCTTCAAAATTACATTTATCAGGTGTATCTCTGCTGGTGTGATAATCATCGTGTATACCTGTAAAGAAGAATAATACGGGAATATCGAGCGCATAAAAGGATGCGTGATCAGATGGTCCGTATCCCTGAGGTGATTTAGAAACCTTAAGTTCACTTTTGGTTAGAAGATCATCTATAATTAAATCGTATTCTTTTGCGGTTCCGGTTCCGCCAAGTGATATTGACTGGCTATCTTCATCTAAACGGCCAACCATATCAAAATTAAGCATACATTTTACATTTTTAAGATCAATAAAAGGATTATTTGTGAAATATTTTGATCCAAGCAATCCCATTTCTTCGCCGCTAAAAGCAATCATCAATATACTGCGTTTTATATAATTTTTATTTAACGATAACCTTTCCATCAGTTCTATAATAGTAGCAACACCGGAGGCATTATCATCAGCTCCGTAATGAATAACATTGTTATCAGGTTCTCTTGAACCTGAACCGGGTCCGCCCATTCCAAGATGATCGAAGTGCCCGCCTAATATCACAATTTCATTTTTTAATATTGGATCAGAACCTTCAAGGTAAAATGAAACATTCTGAGTTTTAACTTTATTTTCAATAATTTCTGCTGATGCATCCACAACAGTTTCAAGTTCGAAGCTAAATGGAATCATTTCCTCAGAATAATGAGTTTCAAGCTCAGATATTGTAACTTCAGCATTCTCTAAAATTTTATCGGCATGAGATCTTTTAATCTGTATGGCGGGTAATTCGATACTGGATTCCCTTTTACTGTTTGCTGTAACAACAAGATTATCGTCCTTGTCAAATTTTTCACCGGAAACAAATAAAACACCGGCAGCTTTGTTGTCTTTTGCAATCATAGCTTTTTTACGAAGACCGCTATAGTTTTCGAATCTGTCATTATGTTTATCAGAGTCAGGCGAACCTCTTAAAATCATTACCCATTTGCCTGTAACATCTAAATCAGCATAATCGTGCCATTTTAAGCTGTCATTTTCAAAATCAAATCCATAACCAACAAAAACAACATTAGATTTTAGTGAACCATTACCTGAAATTGAAAGAGGTGTAAAATCATTATCAATAGTACCAGTAAAGTTATTATAGTTAAAACTATTATTTGTACCGGTACTTATAGAAGTAGTTACATCAAAATATTGAAAACCGTTTTCTGCCTGTGGTAAAAGAACTGAATTTTCTAACTGCTGTTTAATATATGCCGCGGCAAGTTTATCGCCTTCTGTACCGGGTTTTCTGCCGGCACATTCTTTAGAAGCCAGGTATTTAACATGTTCTTCAAGTTCGGATACTTTTATTTCTTCAGAAAAATCGATTTGAGAAAAAATAGTGCATGAATAAAAAAATGTGAAAACCAAAAGAGTTCTAATAAATTTCATTTACTTACCTCAATTTTCTGACTTAATAAAATTTAATAACATGTAAACAAATTAAAAATATTTTTGTAATTTATCATATTTCATTTATGATTATGAAAATATCTGATTTAGGATAAAGCGGCCGATTATATGAATTATGCTTTAAAAATAATTTCCCTTTTATTTTTTAGTTTTTTAATAGCCTGTACTCAGAAAACTGAAAAGCCCCGGCAAAATGAAAAGAACTTTGAATTGGCGAAAGAAGTTCCAATACAGGAGATTAAACTTAAAGGTGAAATAGCAGAATGTTATTCTGAAATTTCCAGTATGGCGTGGCATGGCGATGACTTAATTTTAATGCCGCAATTTCCGCATAAATTCTCAAATGAAAATGATGGTATTCTTTGGAAGATTAATATAAACCGTATTGAAGCATATTTAAATGGAACTGATACAACCGCTATAACAGCGGGAGAAATTAAGTTTTCTGCAAAAGGTTTAGATGAATTTGGTAAATCAAAAGGTTCAGGCTACGAAGGTATAACATTTGCGGGAAATAAAGTTTATATGACAATAGAAGGTGTAGAATCCTCTTTAACCATGGGGTTTTTATTGAAGGGCGAATATAAAAAGGAAGAAAATATAGTTATAATGGATCAAAATTCAGTAGTCTCAATAAATTCTCAAACCGGAATATGTAATTTTGCCGAGGAAACAATACTGGCTGTAAATGAAAATGTTTTAACTATTCACGAAGCTAACGGCGCAAACTTAAATAAAAATCCCGTTGTAAATGAATATAATTTTACAGATGGTTCACTAAATAAGATTTTATTTCCAAATATTGAGTTTAAAATTAATGATGCTACAATGATTGATGAGAACAACAATTTTTGGGTGATAAATTATCATTATTATGGCGACACTGATATAATGGAGCTGGCTGAAGACAAGATTGGTAAAAAATATGGAATTGGCAAAACACACAGCAATTCAGAAAGGCTGGAAAGATTAGTTGAACTTAATTATTCAAAAGAAAAAATAACCATTACACAAAATCCGTCAATTCAGCTGGAACTGGATAAAGATCCGAAAGTCTCCAGGAATTGGGAAGGTATAGTCAGGTATAAGGATAAAGGATTTTTAATAGTTACAGATTATTATCCGGGAACAATTTTTGCCTTTGTTCCTTATTCAAAATCGGATTAATATTAAGAGTTTAGTATCAGTAAGGTTCCAGCCAGAAGAATAATTATCGCAATAGATTTTCTTAAAAGATAATGTTCGTTAAACATTTTTCCCCCAATTATAGAAGCAAAAAAAACAGATATCCTTTTTAACGATAGTACCAGAGCTACCGGAGCAATTTTAACAGCGGCAATCTGGGTGTATCTATAGACAATTGTAAAAACTGAAATAAGGGCAATAAGCTTCCAGCTATATTTAAACGATATAGCGATTTTGTTTTTGGAAACATTTTTACTGAAAAAAGCCAGAATAGAAAAATTGAAAGCAATAAAAACATGCTGAAAAAGTATAAAAGAATTCGGCTCAAGTTTAAAATCTTTAAGTATAGCTTTATCCAGAACAGAAGTAGCTGTAAATAACAATAGTGCTGTTGTTATATACCGATGATTTCTTGATGTGAAAAATATTTTAAAAGGTGAAAGTAAATCCTTTTTATGGTGAAGTTCTAAAACATAAGTGCCAATTAAAAGAGCAATCATACCGCTTATTTCATAAACGGTAAGAGTTTCGCCAAGAAATATATAAGCAAAAACGGCTACAATTCCCGGTGTTAAAACCATCATGGGCAAAGCATCGCTTAATTCAAGGTTCTTAAGTGCCAGCATAACGTTTAAGAACGCAAATGCTCCTAAAATAGTTTTTCCATATAAAACAAATAAACTTAAGAGAGAAATACTTTCGGTATTAATTATGAACAAAATTGGAAGAGAAAATACTACGTTGAAAATTGATAGTAATAAAGCAAACTCAAGAGCGTTAAGCTTAAAAAGAACTTTCTTTTGTGTTATTGCCGCCGCGGCAGAAAAGAATGCCGAAATTAATGAAAGTATTATCCAATCCATTTGTACCTAGTAGAATAGTATTAAGAATAAAATAGGAACTAAAATACCAATACCGGTTAACCACGCGCCTCTTCCGGTTATCCCTTTTTTACCTTTAATTATTAGAAGCCCGGAAACGGCTATTATAATTAGAGATAAGGCAAATAGATCTGAAAAGTACGTCCACCATTTACCAGGATTGTAGTGTAAATAATTAACCTGATGTAAAATTGGTTTACGTGTTATTTTTTCTAAAACGGCTGTACCGGTTTTAGTGTCAATAGTTAAAGATCCATTTTTTATGAAAATTTTTATTGAGTTATTATTTGGCATATAGTGTTTTTTATAATCGGCTTTTTCCCCAATAGAATTTAGAATTTCAAGAGCTTCTGTTTTTGTAAAAGTTTTTTGATTGTCTGATAATTCAATTGAGTATTGTTTCTGTTCAATATTGTAGCTTGGATTCCAATCACTTATATGATTTACAGCTATACCCGAAATTGAGTAAATAATTGTCATTCCAAAAAATAGATAACCAAAATCCCGATGAATAATTCTGTTCCACTTTCTCCACTTCATAAAACTTGCTTCCGGTAAATTAAAACGCGGAAATGATTCCGCGCTTATATTATTAAAATATAATATTAACTATTTTGCTTCTTCAACTTTGCTTTCAAGAGGTTTGTATTCTGAACATTCAATTGAATAGTAACCTAAAAATTCTTTTCCGCTTTCTTTTAATTTAACTCTTAAAGTTTCAATTTGTTTTAAAGTTGATTCTTTAGCATGATGATCTTCAGCATCTTCGTCCTGACCGTCATGAATACCTTTTCCTTCAACTTCTTTTTCAACAGCGTTAGTTTCTTTTTCCCAATTATCAAGGTATGCATTGTCAATTCTTAATTCAGCAACAACACCAATTGCGGTTATATCACTGCCTTCTAATTCTTTTTCAAATTTTTCAACTTTACCAGCTTCAATCTTTACCTTTGTTTTTTGATCTTCACCAACTATGTGACATCTTTTTCCGCCATGTTCACAAACATGTACAACTGTTCCTTTAACCTCAACTGTTTTACCAACAAGATTAACAGCAACTGAATCAAATTCTTCGACAGATACTTTTGTTATTTCAGTATCTGCTTTTTCTACCGGCTTAGTTTCTTCTTTTTTTGCGCATGCGGTAAATAAAAAAGCCGCAATTAATAAACTTAAAATACTTCTTAACATTTTAACTCCCTTTGTAAATTAGTAGTAATTAGTGCGGACTAATTTAACAAGAGAAATTAAGACTTAAAAGGATTTTGGTCTCGAAATAAAAAATAATTGCCTTATTCATCCGGTATTGAATATTATTCAGGAAAAACTGATAAGAAATTCTTATTTTTTGAAAGTGCTGTAAAAGTTTGGGTTATAAATTCATTACCAAAATAAATTTTTTAATCATCAATTTGGAGAAGCAATGAAATTTAAACTCCTATTTTGTCTACTTATAATTGTTATTTTCAGTTTTAATGTCCGGGCAGAAGAAAATGAGGAAAAGAAAAAAGATGATCCAATGTCATCTGCAACTTTTAGCGGATTAAAATTTAGAAATATTGGTCCGGCATTTACATCCGGGCGTATTGCCGATTTTGCGGTTAATCCTAAAAATAATAGTGAATATTATGTAGGTGTAGCAAGCGGAAATATCTGGAAGACTGTTAATAACGGAACAACATGGGAACCTGTATTTGATAAGTATGGATCCTACTCAATTGGATGTTTAGCAATGGATCCTAACAATAGTAATGTTGTCTGGGTGGGAACTGGTGAAAATAATCATCAGCGTGCTTTAGGATATGGCGACGGTGTTTATAAAACAACCGACGGCGGAAAGTCGTGGAAGAATATGGGATTAAAAGAATCGAGGCAAATAGGAAAGATTGTTGTTGATCCAAGAAATTCGAAAATAGTTTTTGTTGCTGCCGAAGGCTCTGCATGGGGAGAAGGTGGTGACAGGGGATTATATAAAACTATTGATGACGGAAAAACATGGAAGAAGGTTTTAGAAATAAGTAAGCATACCGGGGTTAATAATTTGGTTTTCGATCCAAGGGATCCCGATGTAATGTATGCGACTTCCGAGCAGAGAAGGAGACATGTTCATACTAAAATTGGCGGTGGTCCGGAATCGGCGGTTTATAAATCGGATGATGGCGGTGAAACCTGGTTTAAAATAATGAGTGGTCTGCCAAAAGTAAATATTGGCGGAATGGGAATAGATATTTCTCCGGTTAACCCGGATATACTTTATTTAATTGTTGAAGCTGCTGAAGATAAAAGCGGATTTTTTAGATCAGTAAATCGCGGTGCTTCATGGGAAAAAATGAGTGATCATGCTGCCAGCGGTCAATATTATAACGAAATTTATTGCGATCCTAAAGATGCTGATAAAGTTTATTCTGTAGAAACTTATTCTCACTTTACAGAGGACGGCGGAAAAACATGGAAAAGACTCAGCAACAAAGGACGTCACGTTGATGATCACGCTTTGTGGATTGATCCGTGTAATACTAAACATTTTATGATTGGTGGTGACGGCGGCATTTACGAATCTTATGATGCCGGTGAAAACTATTTATTTAAATGTAATTTGCCTGTTACACAATTTTACAGAGTAAGTGTTGATAATGAATATCCATTCTATAATGTTTATGGCGGAACTCAGGATAATAACAGTATGGGCGGACCTTCTAGAACATTAAGATCTAGTGGAATATTAAACTCAGATTGGTTTACTACTAATGGTGGTGATGGATTTTGGGGAGCTGCTGATCCAAGTGATCCAAATATTGTTTATGCAGAATCTCAGTATGGCAACATGGTTCGTTACGACAGAAAAAGTGGGGAAGCAATTTCAATACGTCCTGAACCAAGGAAAGGAGAACTTACATATAAATGGAATTGGAATACTCCTCTGATTATTAGCCCACATTCGAATACAAGGTTATATTGTGCAGCAAACAAGGTTTTTAGAAGTGATGATCGTGGTAACACATGGCAAGTTATCAGTGAAGATATAACCGCACAAATTAATAGAAATACCTGGCCTGTAATGGATAAATACTGGAGTGTTGACGCGGTTAAAAAAGACGTATCAACTTCACAGTTTGGAACTTCTGTTTCTTTTGATGAATCACCGGTAAAAGAAAATCTGCTTTATGTTGGAACTGATGATGGTGTTATTCAGGTTTCCGAAGATGCTAAGACATGGACAAAGATTGATGAATTTCCGGAAGTTCCTAAACATACTTATATAAGTGATATTATGACTTCTAAGTATGATGAAAATATTGTTTATGTTTCGTTTGATAACAGAAAACGTGATGACTTTAAACCTTATATTTTAGTTAGCAAGGATAAAGGAAAAAACTGGGAAACAATTTCATCCGACTTACCGGTAAACGGAACTGTTCATACAATTGCGCAAGATCATGTAAATCCGGAGTTATTATTTGTAGGAACTGAGTTTGGTATATTTTTCACACCAAATGCCGGAGAAAAATGGATCCAGTTAAAAAGTGGAATACCAACAACTGCTATTAGAGATATTACAATTCAAGAAAGAGAAAATGACTTAGTATTAGCTACTTTTGGAAGAGGCTTTTATATTCTTGATGATTATACGCCTTTAAGAGAAGTATCAGATAATCTATTAAAAAAAGATACTCATATTTTTCCAGTTAAAGAAGCATTGATGTATGTTGAACAAAGAAGCAGATATGGACAAGGTTCAACTTTCTATGCGGCTAAAAATCCTGAGTTTGGAGCTACGTTCACATATTATTTAAAAGAAGTTCCAAAAACAAAAAAACAAATCAGAAAAAAATCTGAAAAGGATTTATTTAAGGATGGTAAAAAAATTCCCCAGCCAGCTTATGAAGATTTAGTTGCGGAGAATAAGGAAACAAAGCCATATTTGGTTTTCACAATTACAGATAGTAAAAATGAATTTGTAAAACGAATAACTAAGAGCGCGGGTAAAGGAATTAACAGAGCGGTATGGGATTTACGATATCAGGGAACTTCGCCTGTAAAGGTTAAAAACGGTAAGTACAATCCGTTATCAAAACCGCAGAATGGAATGTTAGCTATGCCTGGAAAATATAAAGTAGCTATATCTATGTTTTATAATGATGAGTTTAAACAATTAACCGGGCCGGCAGAATTTTCCGCTAAGCTTTTAAATAATTCGACACTGCCTGCTGCGGATATAAGTAAATTAGTAGAATTCCAGAATAAAGTTGCAGAGCTAAGTAGAACTGTCAGAGGAACTCAGGAATTTGCGGAGGAGCTTGTTAACCGTGTTGAGCATATAAAACTTTCTCTTCATAATACACCGTCTGTTTCGGCTGAGTTAATTAAAAAAGCTGACGCACTTGGAAATAGACTTGATGATATACTTTTCAAATTTATAGGTAAAAAAGCTGTGGCCAGTGCCGAAGAAGTTCCGCCATCAGCAGTAACTTTTAATTCACGTTTAGGTGAAATGATGTGGACTCACTGGAGATCAACTTCAGGAATTACCGGAACTGAAAAAATGCATTATGAAATTTTACTAGAAGAATTTCCTCCGGTATTAGAGGACTTGAAGAATCTTTATAATAAAGATTTAAAAGAAATTGAAACTGAGATGGAAAAAATAAAAGCACCATGGACTCCCGGTAGAGTTCCAAACTGGATAAATTAACAATTTATTGTTATGATTAAGGGAAAGGATTTTCTCCTTTCTCTTAATTTTTTATTTTTGAGCGTTATATGGAATCACAAAAACACGATCTATTTTTTATACTATTAAAACTGAAATCTTACCTGATAAGTTTGGTAGATGATCCTTCGCAATGTTCGGCAGATTTTGAATATACGGAAGAATATCTTAACAGAAGGTTCCCCGAATTAAAAGAAAGCATAATTGAACTTTTAGTTGAGAATGATATAAACAGTGACTGTGATATTGCGTTTAATCCGCAGATGCATCAAAAATTTTCTCAAATTATAAAGAATTCAAATAATCAGCAGAACCTTGCTGATATGTTATATGATTTTGATATTGATATTAGAGAACTAAATATTGATAATGAATTTGAACTTTATAGAAGTGAAAGAGATAAAGCTCTTAAAGAAATTGTTGATCTGCTGCTGCAGCTTGCAAGAACCTGGTCATCACATCAGGAACTTGAGAGTATAGTTGATCAATATTTTGTACTTGAAGAAGAAGAAGTTTTACGCTCAGAAGAACTTTCCACATTAGATAACCTTGCAAATAGCGCCTCAGTTTCGCTCCGGCATATTCTGGTTTTTACAAAAAAATATTTAAACAATTTAATTGATTATTATTTTACATATGGCGGCGATTTACCTTTAAATGATTTTGTAAGAGATCTGGAGGGAATTCGTCAAAGTATTTCAGTAAAATACGTAGAGTTATTTAAGAAACATGGTTTTGATCCGGGCAAGATGTAACGTTAAATTACTGTTAATGTATAAATAACAGTTTCTCTTAAAAAATATTTTCTCTATTTTAGTTGATTCGTTTTAAAAACCTAAATAATTTAGTTTTAAGGATTGTTAATGGAAGATTTTGTCAGAGGCGGAATTAACTTTATTGATATATCTTTTTTGCAGAATCATATTAAAGATCAATTCATTAAAGGGAAAAAATGTGAGGATGATTTAAGAATCACATTCCGGTACTTAAAAGATAATTTTGACAGACGTGTTGTTGATACATTGTTAGAATATTTGGAAAACAGTGAAGCTGATTGTGATTGTAAGGTAATGAAGTTACAAAGATATATTCAGATGCCCAATTCTGAAAAAGTATTTTCCCCGTCGGAGATCACAGAACAAAACACTTCAGAAAAGCATTAATCCGGTAATTTTATTGGTATAAACAAAAGAACGGATTAAAAAATAAATTCTTAATCCGTCCCTTGGGAGTTTATGATAAGCAAATTAGTCGACTAATTCAGCATAAATTATTTGCTTGTCAACATTTTGTTTGTTGTAATTATTAAGTAAATACGCGTAATAAAACTTTTCGCATAAATATCTTACTCTTTGCGATTCATTAAACTTTGCTCCCATTTGCACCATATAAACACTTCTATCTGTTCCAATTTTAATTAAAGCTAAAGCCGCTGCTATTCTTGCTCTTTCGTCACTTTCACCTCTAAGCATTTTTGTTAAAGGATTAACAGCTTTATCAGACTTCATTTCTCCAAGCATATATGCTGAACTTGTCCTAAGTCCAAAATTAGAAGATTCTAATCCAACTAACAGATTAGATTCAATTTGCTGATACTTAGAACTGCCTTTTTTAATATCATCTTCGCCAGCAAAATTTACTGTAGAAATTGTTACAAACATTAGTAGAGTTAAGATGGTTAATAATTGCTTTTTCATTTTATCCCCCCGGAAAAAATAAATTTTTAAGTTCAATACTCTAGACGAGGGTTCTTATTAAAAGTTCCACCGGATGATTACGGATTTTCAATAATTTTTAAGAAACTAATTATCTAATTACTTATCTTTGCAGACGATGTTTAGAAATAATGCTGAAAATGAGGTTTTTTTGAAGTCCGCAAATTTCTTACGCTTTTTAGTGTATTTATTTATACCACTTTTATTAAGCAGTTGTCTGGCTTCAATAAAGGTTACAAAAGAATTTAGTACTTCCAACCCGGATAACTACACAATATCTTCTGAAAGATTTTTAATTAAAGAACCAATTCCTTTTGATTTAAGCGAAATTAGTTTGAAGTTTATTTTTATTGATAAAGGAGATGTGAAAAAATACCTTTTTAATCTATACTATTTTGGTTCTAAAAGGGAAGATATTACAAGAATTGAGCTAAAAATTGATGATAAGAATTATGAGTATATTTCTCAGATTCCTGTTAAATTAGAAGAACACGGAATGCTGGGGTTTTCTGAACAAATCTATATAGAACTTCCTGTCGGTACTTTTAATAAAATTATTAAATCTGACAAATGTTCCATAAATGTTATTGGAAAACATAATAACTTTATAAAAAAGTTTGATGCTGTATTTAAAAAGAAACTTAAGCAGTTTGTCGAAATTACTTCGGGATAAAAATTAGAAAGGCGATAAATCTTTCAGATATTTTAATAGTTTAATAAGATCTTTTTCATCAATGCTGTACATGTGTAATCTTACCCATCTTGCGGGTAATGGCTTTAATGACGGAGTTCTATCCTTTTTGGTAATACCATATTTCTGATTCAGCTCCTGTATATCTATTGCTTCCGCATAATAAACATCTTCAGGGTCAAATTTAACTATTTCATTTATTAATGGATCTTTTGGAGTTTGTCTTTTCATATCATCAAAATTTATTTTCAAAATTATTATCGGAATTTGACCCGAATTGTTTAGTTTTTACGAATAAACAACTAAAAAAAAGTATAGATGTCTATACATAGATTATTAAAACATAATAAATAATAACCCCCGATGCAATTGTAACGGTATATTAATTGACCTTTTTAAGGTTCAAAGTAAAAGTTTTAAGTCTCTTAATTCTTCGGCAGCAATATCAGTGAAGTCTGAAGTAGTTAAATCTGGTATACTTCGGCTGGACTAAGTACCCCCGAGAGGAGTCGAACCTCCGACCTCTGGTACCGGAAACCATTGCTCTATCCACTGAGCTACGGGGGCATTAAACAACTTTTATTATTCTAAACTTTGTACCCCGGAAAGGATTCGAACCTTCGACCTACAGTTTAGGAAACTGTCGCTCTATCCTGCTGAGCTACCGGGGCAAATAAAACTCAATTATAACGGCGAATATAAAGATTTGGAAGGGGTTTATCAATTATATTGTTAAAATGACTATAAATAGATGTTTATTATGTCAAAACTTAATATAATATCTGTTTTTCTCAAATTCTTTTTAAGTAGCCTTTTCTGAATATAAGAGCTCGTACTAATCAAAACACTAATCACTTAAAGATAGATTATCTCATTTAATCAAAAAACATGAAAGAGCTTTAATTTATAAATTACTAGATTTTAGTTGTTAACTCTTCTAATTTTTTAGCCATTCTCCTTAGTTGTACAGATTTTTTTTTTGCTTTTAGTTTAATTTCATCTATATCGTATCTACACGAACCACATGTTGCATTTTCTAAGCTTTGTTGATGCAAACAATTGGGACAAATCCATTCTTTTTTTTCTTTTCCGAATACACCTTTTTTATCAACATAAAGTGGATACTGTTCAAATTCATTCTCAATTTTTGAAGCAATACTTTTTAATAAGGGGATATCATCAGAATCATAATATTCCTTATTACAATCTAATAAAGTTAATGTTCTAACTTGACTGTTAAAACTTGAAGATTCAAATAAAAGAACTATAACCGATAAATCTAGCCAATATATTTCATTAAGTATCCTAATAATCCTTTTGAAGTTTGATGTATTAAAGTTTAAAAATGTATCTGAAGTTATAAAATCACTAATAGATTTTGAGGGTACAAAGGAAAAGTAGTTCACAATTTGTTCAAAGATATTAGAAAAATCTACATTCTCTAGTGAGCATGCATATAAAAATACTTGTGATGTTAAGTCAACTTCATATTTTAATAGTGAATTAACAGTTTTAATAGATTTGATTCTTGAATTTAAATAATATTCTTTAAATTCTTCTTGCTTGACTAAAAACTCCAAAGTATCAGAATAAATTTTATTACTAATAACATTTTTAGTTTCATCAATTGGTATTCCTTTAATTGCTGTACCATAAAGTGAAACCATAAACATTGATTTTCCACCTCCCGAAATTTCATCAAAATCAATTCTTAATCCGATAATTATATTGGCTCCTTTTATGAAAGCCTTTTCAGAAAGAGATTTAAGTCCAACCTCTTCCATCTTTTTTAATTCTTTTTGATAACCTTGTGCAAATCCACCGACAACATCTCTTATCCCTGAAAACATGTCTTTGAACAAATTTGCTCCAATAACTAATTGGTGTGTTACTATACCGCAGTATCTTTCAATTTTCCATCCTTCGATATTAGAAGTTGTGGTTATTAAGTCTAACTGCTTCATTATTTTCTCCTAATTGCATAGCCAAATAATTCATAATAAGGGACTAAATCTCCACCATTATTGTATTCTTTTTTTTCGATTTTAAAGTTCATTATCCCATTAGCACCCATTTCTTTTGCTTTTACATACATTGAATCAAGTGCTTCCATTGGTGAAAGATTCTCATAATTCAATTTAGTCGTGTTGTACCCTTTTTTTACTTTAGTTTCGGGATAAACAGCACACTCCATTATTGCTAATATTTCATAATCAGTATCTAAAATTAAGGGAGTAATATAAAACTGTTTTTCAAGATATGGTCTCAAATCAAAACCATTATAAAAAGTAGTTCTGTTCATTTCTATTGCTTCCGGCATACAGCCAACTAACAGAATAAATACAAACAATACTTTTTTCATGATAAATCCCTCATTTATTTATTAAGAGTAATAGTTTGCTATTTATTTGCCCGATATATTGAAGATATATAGCCCTTATAATATCGAGTTTTGAATTTAAGTTACAATAATTTGAGAATTAATTCAATTCTTATTCTTTAGTTAGCAATTAAACAATTCTATTTTAGTACAATTTTAGAATAATTAAATTTAATATTTATAATTTGTTACTAATTTTCTTAATTATACAGTGTAAAGTTATACACTTCTTAGTGTATTCTTAGTAAACCATTCAGTTCTTAAAAAGTAAAATTATTTTTTTTTGATAAAAAATATAATAAGTTCCGTTACTTCTTTTTGAAATAAACATAGGTTCCTCCTATGCAATTTCACATCAAATAATCAAAAGACTAATCAATCTTAGGTAAGTAGTTATTTTTATTAGTGGGGAATAAGTTTAGGAAACTGTCGCTCTATCCTGCTGAGCTACCGGGGCAAATAAAACTCAATTATAACGGCGAATATAAAGATTTGGCAATTATATAATTTACAATGAGTACATTAAATCAATAAAATGGGGAAAAAGTTTCTACTTCTCCAGCAAAGCAATCTTAATTTTTTCTAATTTTGAATGCAATTGGTTTTTATTTTTCTCAGACAATTCTAATTTACCCAGACTTTGTAATTCTTCATTAGCTTCACTAAAAAGCCTTAGATCAATAAGTATATCGGTAAAATAAATACGGTCATTAAAATTTGTTAATGTTGATGGATGTTTTCTGTAAGTCTCTCTTGCAGTAACTAAAGCCGATTCTTTATATCCGCTTTTAGCAAGCTGTTTAGCTCCGTTTAATAACTTTACGCCAAGATAAACACTTGTAGCCTCTGTAGCCTCAACTGATTTTTCCACACCCTTATTTTCACCATACACGGCTGTGTTTTTTACATTGCTCTTGCTGTCTTTTTGGGGAATTGCCCGTATATCCTCCATTGCCAACGCAAGCAGAAGATCATCCATGCTCATATTTTTAACTTTTGAAATATCGATTGCCGAGTTGCTTTCCAAAACAAAATTGGTAGTATTGTTACTTATTTTAATAAATGATTTTTCTTCAGTAACAATTAAATCAGTTGAATTTAGTTTTTTACCGGAAGTAACATTTTCCCAGTTTTCTGAAGTTCCCCGAAGCATTTTCACAGTTCCTGAAACTTTATCAACTTTAAAATCCTGAGCTGAAATATTTATTGAGCATATAATTATTAAAAGAATTAACCTTTTCATTTTCATCTCCAAATTAGTAGATGTCTATTATTTCTACTTTATTCTTTACTAAGCCTAAATCAGTAATAGCTTCTTTATAAAATTGTAGTGCCCCAATTTCCCACGAGGAATTGAAGTTCACAAAAGAAGTTGTCTCAATTGGTATCCATATTTCATCTATATTCTGATTGTTTTTTCTGATAAATATTTTTTTATCGTTGTTGGTAATAAGTGAACTTTGATCCGGTTTTAATTTTGTGTTAACCAATAAACTAACATGCGATATTTTGTCTTCGTTTTTATAATCTATAAACGCTGTTTCAATTCCTATTCCTTCAAGCATAGCGGCAAAACAGACAGTTAAGTCATCACAATCTCCGCCTTTAATATTCAATGTTTCGGAAGGGAACTGAACATATTCAACCGCCGATCGCGGGTCAGATACATATAACATTTGTTTCGCAAAATTTTCGAATAATATTTTGATTTTTACAAAGTTTTCTAAATCAGAAACAGAATTTTCAATTTCAGTTCTATTATTATTTAGAATTTGTTTTGAATATTTTGAAATGAAATTGAGATCGCTGTTAACAAAATGTTTCAGATTAATAATTTTTCCATCCCAGCTATTTTTATCATTTATTAAAATAGGTTTCTGAATTTCGTCATCAGGCTCATTATTTTCAGTTGTCAGGTAAAAGTGTACATCCGAAATTGTTCTGGAATTTATTAAACTGAACTCTTCGCCAATAATTGTATAAAAAGGTATTTCGAAAGTATCGCGCGGAGAAGCCTTTATTATTGGTGAATATACAGCTTCCTTATTTAAGTTTCTTATATAGCTGGATGGTTTTACTGTTATGGTTTCATTGGTCAGATTTATTACGGTAGCGGTTGCAAACGGTTTAGTTAAATAATTTTCAGCAAGTGTCGGGAAAATCTGTTCATCGGCTTTTAAACTAATAATTTTAACTTTCTTTTCCGGTTTAAAGGAAAGGGCTAAATTCATTGCAAGCAGAATTCTATCATTGCTATATCGGTTATTTATAATATTCCCGATTCCAAGATTTTTAAAATTATCTTTAGATAATGAAGTTTTATTGTTGTTCATAAAAATTGAACCAATTGCCGAAATGCTCAAAAAATTGTTTGAGTAATTTATTGACGGTGTTACTGAAGAGATCAGGTCATCAATATTATTATTGTGCGAAGCTGAAATTCCAAAAGAGATGTTCCCAATTCCCGTACTAAATCCTCCATTTAAACCAACCATATACGAGTTATTAGTTTCATAAAATGATTGAAGAGAAATATTTTTATAAGGGTTAATAGTTAATCCGAAGATTACTTCTTTATTAGTATTCAAATCGGAATATTTTTTTTCTGATATATCCGCTTCTTTAACTGTAAAAAGGTTAACTGATTGAATACTGACTTTCATTAATTCGTTATAATTATAGGTTGCTCCAATGTCACCAATCCAGTAATCAGTTTTTTTTATTTCTGTTACCGGAACAAAATACGCGGTCTCTTCCGTATCGTAATAAATATCTAAAACATCTTCTTCAGTTTTTTGCTGAAAAAGTCTGACAGAAAATCCTATAGAAAAATTTTCTCCGAAGCTATGAGAATAACCTGCACCAAAAATTTCTTTGTATTCAAATAAATTGCTCAAAGATTTTGCTTTAGTTGTATCATCCAGTATAAGTTCAATTCCAGTATTAATAATAAATTTTGCCAAAATACCGGGAGTATATCTGGCGTAGAAGTAATCATTATTAAGTTTTTTGCCTAAAGAAATTAGAAAAATGTTTGATGAAACATTTCCATCATTTACTTCAGCTCCGTATATAGCTGAAAATTCCCAGTCTTTATTTAAAGAATAGTTTCCTGCATTCGATTCAAAGCTGTTTAATCTAAATTCAGAATTTATTTGGTTTGATGAAAAACCAAACAACTCGTATGAATGCTGACTATATGTAAGTTTAGTAAGCAACATCATAATTAGCAGCGATATAATTAGTTTTTTATTACCTGACATTAATTCTGATATTATGAATACTTTGTGCCATAAAATAGTTGTCCGATAAATTATCTAAACTTTTTAATTCAGTTGTAACAGTTCTAATAAGTGTTACAACCAAAATATCGAATCCATCGAAATTGATTGCGTTTGTAAGAGATGCCGGTATATTATAAACTCCGTCATCCGGCGAACTAAACCTGTAAATAGGACGCAATGGTGAATCTAAATCTTTCATGCTGCCGATTGCAATTTCAATTTGTCCGTTATTGGTTCCGTCCCAGCGTATTCTAATTTCACTGTTTTGGTTTTTGCCTGCTTTACGAATAGTCACATTTCCATTTATTTTTTCCGGAGTAGGAAAGTTATAAGTAATAGTGCTGCCTATATATGCATCAAGTGTAAATTCGATTGTGGAACCGTAAGGCAAGTCCGCTTCATTTTGATTAAAATAAATTCTGGAAACCAGATTATGTCTGATCCCGAAAATAGAATCTGTTTTAATCATAAAATCATTTTCAAAAGATAATTTATTGCCGGTTTTATTTGCTTTAACTTTATTAAAATATACATCACCTAAAATTCTTCCAAAATACCCTATTATTTTATTTTCAATAACCAGAGGTGAATTTTTATCAAAAAAGAGTGCGTCGTAATAATTTTTGTAAACGTCAGTTTTTTGATAAGTTGTCCGGGTTCCTGTTGCTGTTATTAGATTTGTATATAAATCCCCGGCATCTGTTATTGTGCCTGTGCTGTCGTAGCCTGCTTCATCTTCAGGAACAATAACTACAGAGGTTGCGTCATTATTTAATTCAGTATCTTCAACTAATTGAACAGGAATTAGTTCGTCGCAAGATATAATAATTAAAACCAGTATAGATATTATAAAGCTATATTTTAATAGAGTTTTCATCATTCACAAAATATTAAATAAATTCTAATATGTAAACATAATATCAATTAAGAAAATAAACCGGCAGTAAGTAACTGCCGATTTTAACTTGTTATTATTTTTTATCAACTAAAAAGGGGAATCCCCAATAGTTAATTATTTTTTTGACGGCAGATTATTGATCACGGTAATTGTTTCGGTACCAATAAAATCAGTTCCATCAACGGTATAACCGGTTAGAGTAAGCTCATTTTCACCCGGAACAGTTAAATTCTCCGCAAGTTTTTTTACTTCATCCATAGAAAATTTTGCTACAAAATAACCGCGGTTATCGGCTTTCCAACTGGTGATGCGTATACCGTTTAAGTAAACATCCTGATGTACAACTTCAAAATATTTGATATCTGTATGCACAGTTACAACATGACCGTTACTCTGAATGTTAAGTGTACCTGGTGCAATTTCAATATCAATTTCTAATAGCCCGGAATTAATGGATTCTGTCTGAGCATTATAAGAGGTAAGCATTAAAGTAAGAGCGCATACAAAAGACAGAAAAATAATTCTACTGATTTTGTTTGTCATTTTTGTTTCTCCTTTAACTGTTTTACTGCTTTAAATATTAATTACATATTGTTTAGTTAACTATATAAGGGATTCCCCATGAATTTGATTCTATAACAGATTCTGAATCATGAAGTGTAAGATTAGAAATCAGATTTACTACAGCGTGTTTTTTACCTTTAGTTTTATTTGTTGTGTAAGTTGCTTCATAAACTTTGTTAAAGTATTCGCCAAACCGGGTAGTTTCTAAAAGTTCAAATTTTTGTTTTGCTCTTCGTAAACCGTTTTTGGTTGCGCCATAGTTTAAACAAAGGTAATCATCGCCTTCATAAACACTTTTCACTTCAACCTTTACAGTAATATTTTCTCTTTGTTTAAGTTTGGGAACCTGATTTCTTTTACCAATAATTCTTTCAAGATAATAATCGTTTGGCGAATCGATTTCTATTATTGAATTATCCGGCATAAACAGAGTTAGTTTTGTGATTTCAATATTTTCCGATCCGGTACTTCCTTCAGCTAAAGACATTTTTATAATTCTCCAATTCTTCTCAGGATTATCAGAGTTTGCGTATTTTTCGAATTCCAAATTTCTTGTAACAATTGATGTAAAAGATTTTTCAATAAATGATGAATTTCCATCCTCTGTTTCAGCTTTTATGTAAAGTATTCCTGTAATAGTTTTTATTGCAACTCCGGTTGCAGTTTGTTCATCTTCACTTACTGTAAGTTCAAGTTCTCTTTCTCTGCTTACAATTTTTCGTCTAATGTTAATCGGGGTTATTTCCTCATCAAATTTTGCCAAAGAGTTTAACATGGCGTCATCTTCATAATTTGCTTCAAACGATTCCAGCAATTCATCTTCGGCTATTATTTTTTGGAAAACATCAATATCCGTTGAGCCTGAATTTTGGGAAGTGACAGATTCGTTTTCCTGACAAGCACTTAAAAGTATTACGGAAAGGATTAGTACAAAGAATGATTTTAGCAATGATTTTTGATGTAACATTTTTTCTCCTATAAAGTGTTGAAAATATGCCAGAGTTAAAACCAAATACGTGCCAGGGTCTATTTGAAAAGTTAAGTTGATTTAGTGAAAGGAGTTAACAGATTGGCTGGCAAACTGAAAATGCCTGGTAATCTCAATAAATTGCCTGGTGTAGTATTAATCAGGTGTAGGAGAATTTAGTTAATCGGAACTAAATTCATTTCAGCTCAATTCAAAAAATCCTTAATAATCAAATCTAAATATTCATGATAACGTGAAGGAAGGTTTTTATACTTTGATACAAACTCATTTCTGAGTGATTCAAAATCTGAGGATGATGATTTTTTAATATCCTGCCGGATATTTTTTAGATAGGTGGATAATTTTTTATTTACATTTTTGATGATATTTTCATCATTAGTTGCTGCCAAAGAAATAACCGCATTTGTAATGTCAAATCCATTTTCGCAATAATATTGAAATGAAATTCCCCTAAACGTTTCTGAAACAATTGTTCTGCTTAACCCATTCATTTCTTTTACTGTTTCAACGATGGATGAATGAGAAAAACCTTTTTCTCTAAGCGATTCAAGAATAAGTGTATCTTTACTATCAGAACTAATTCTAGATAGTTCATCTGGCAGGTCGTTTAATTTTATAATATCTCTATTTTCTGAATTCGCAAAAATCACTGCTCTTTTTACAACAGATTCTAATTCACGAACATTTCCTTCCCAGCTATTTTCACAGATCTGCTTAATCGCTGCTTTTGAAAATTTCAATTCCGGGTTCTCACGCTTCAAGAAAAATTCTGAGATAAGTTCAATATCTTCTTTGCGTTCGCGCAACGGCGGAAGCTCAATTTTTATCACGTTCAATCTGTAATAAAGATCATCTCTAAAAATTTTCTCTTTAACTAATTTGTCCAGTTCTTTATTTGTTGCCGCAATAATTCTGGCATTTGTATTTAAAGTTTTGCCTTCTCCAACACGTTCATATTCACCCGACTGTAAAACTCTTAAAAGTTTAGCCTGAAAATTATCATCTGTTTCGCCAATTTCATCCAGGAAAATAGTTCCGTTATTGGCTAGTTCAAATCTGCCTTTTTTATCCGCGACCGCATTTGTAAAAGCTCCTTTTACATGCCCGAATAATTCAGTCTCCAATAATGATTCTGTTAAGGCAGCGCAATTTACCGCAATAAAATTTTGATCTTTTCTTCCGCTCAATTCATGAATAGCTCTCGCAACTAATTCCTTTCCACTTCCGCTTTCACCAAGTATTAAAACAGTCGCATCGGTTGGTGCTGCTTTTTTAATAAGTTTTACAATCTTCTCAATTACTTCTGATTTATAAATAATTCCGTGGAAGTTTTTTGAACCTGCTTCTAAAGTTTCTGAAACATCTTCATCAGCTTCAAATTTCCTTAAATTTGTAATCTCGTTTTCAAGCAGTCTTATTCTGCCTTTAAGTACCGCACTTTCTTTTCCGTCAGTATTAGTAAGCCTTAAAGAGAGTTTCTTTAATTCATCCTCTTTTAATTTTAATATGCCCAGCAATTTGTCTTTTTCAATTAATGCTTTATTTAATTCTTTCCCTTTATACATAATGGTTTCAACAGTTTCCCAGATAACTAAACCAATTAAAGGCAGTAATAATGAAGCATAATCAAGTTTTATATATTCCCAATTAAATAGTATTACAAAAATTAAAATTGAGAAAACAAAAATAACCGAATATAATTTATGTGAAAATTTTAGAAGCGATAGTAATAAAACCAGTATTATAAATAGGAATGAAGATGCTGTATAGAAATTACTGTTTATATAATTATGATTTAACAGATTACTTATTGCAAAAGCGTGAATCCCGATTCCGGGAAGTTCATCATCAAACGCGGATTTTTCTGAATGTGCAAGTGTTGGTTCCGAAACTCCTATTAGAACAATTTTATTTTTTAAGGAAGTGTTTTGTGTGCTGTTGTCTTCGAGCGATAAAAACTTTAAAAATGAAATTCGCTTAATTTTTGAATATGAACAATGAATATTTAATTCTGTTTCTTTTATGCCAAGTTTTTGCCCGGTAAAGTTTTCCGTAATTTCGGATGAAAATGATTTTACAACGTTTGTACCAATTATAATTGATTGTGGAATTACTAATCCATTTTTTTCGTAGTAGTTTATATGTCCGTCTTTAATTATACCTAGTTCCTGTTTTGGTTGCGAATAGTTAACCTTATCGGCGGAAATAATTTCAGAGGAAGTATCAATGCTGTCAATAAAGTTTGAGAAAACTATACATGGAAAGTTCTTTATCTGGTTCAGTAAAACATCGTTGTAAATTGACTGTTGATGGTTTTTGGGCGAAAGGAAAATTTCAAATCCGGCAACTTTAGGATTCTGATCATTCAGCTTTTTTAAAAGAAGCGCATAGTAATTTCGTTTAATTGGAAATCCGCCAAGTTTATCAATATCATTCTGTGTAATTTCAATTACAACAATATTCGAATCAATTTCAGTTTCACCAAATGATCTTTGCACAAAATTTTCAAACGATTTATTAATTGTTGAATTAAGGTTGGTGATAAGGATTGTTATAAATATAACCGCTATTAATAAAGTTCTATAAATCTTCATTAGAAAATTCGAAATTGTTAAGAGATAAAATTACTGGGAATAATTTAAGAAAAATATTGCTAATTATTATTTTGATTGATAATTGTCAATTGGTTACATGTTTAAATAAATCAACTAGTAATAAATTAAATTGAACAGTTTAACAAAGTAAACTAAAATTTACTATAAAACTTGGAATATTAAATTAATAATAGTATTATAGATAAGATGTCCTATTTGAAAGTTGGACATGATTTTTAAGAAATTGTTAAATCTAAATTGGAAGGCGAATGGAAGAAAATAAAAATATTGCTTCCTTCTACAAGGAATTAGAAAAGAAAGCTGAACTTGGCGGCGGTGAAGACAGAATAAAAAAGCAGCACGCTGCCGGGAAAAAAACCGCAAGAGAAAGAATTGATTTATTATTAGATCCGGAAACATTTTTTGAGATGGATAAACTAAAGACTCATCGCTGTAACGATTTTGGTATGGGTGAAAAAAAGATATATGGTGATGGAGTTGTTACCGGTTATGGAAAAATTGATGGTCGTTTAGTTTATGTATTTGCCCAGGATTTCACAGTATTTGGCGGTTCATTATCAACTACCTATGCGGAAAAAATTTGCAAGGTAATGGATTTAGCCATTGAGAATGGTGCTCCGGTAATTGGACTTAATGATTCTGGTGGCGCAAGAATTCAGGAAGGTGTAGAAAGCTTGGGCGGCTACGCTGATATATTTCTTAGAAATACTTTAGCTTCCGGAGTAATTCCTCAATTGTCTGTTATAATGGGACCTTGCGCCGGTGGAGCAGTTTATTCTCCTTCTATTACTGACTTTATAATTATGGTAAATGAAACATCTCATATGTTTATAACCGGTCCGGAAGTTATTAAAACAGTTACACACGAAGAAGTTTCTAAAGAGGATTTAGGCGGGGCAGAAACACACGCAACTAAAAGCGGTGTTTCTCATTTAACAGCTAGCAACGAAGAAGAAGCTATTGTAATGATTCGTGAACTGTATAGTTTCCTCCCTTCAAATAATTTAGATGACACACCGGTTATAAGTACAGGTGACCAGCCAAACAGAGTTGACAAAAAATTAAACGGAATGGTTCCCGAAAATCCCAATAAACCTTATAATATAAAGGACATTATTACAACTGTAATTGATGAAGGTCACTTTTTTGAAATTCATGAAAACTATGCCGAGAATATAGTTGTTGGTTTCGCCCGATTTAATGGGCAGTCAGTGGGTATTGTTGCAAACCAGCCTGAGCATTTAGCTGGTTGTTTAGATATAAATGCATCTGTTAAGGCGGCTCGTTTTGTAAGATTCTGCGATGCATTCAATATTCCAATTGTAACTTTTGTTGATGTTCCCGGATTCTTGCCCGGAGTTGAGCAGGAATATGGCGGCATTATAACTCATGGCGCAAAATTACTTTTCGCTTATGCCGAATCTACAGTTCCCAAAGTTACGATTATTACTAGAAAAGCTTACGGTGGTGCTTATGATGTAATGGCATCAAAGCATATAAGAGGAGATGTAAATCTTGCTTATCCTACAGCTGAGATTGCGGTTATGGGTCCGGACGGTGCGGTAAATATAATCTTCAAAAAAGAGATTGCTGAAAGTGATGATCCTGTTAAAAAGAAAGAAGAACTTGTTAAAGATTACCGTGCGAAATTTGCAAGTCCGCTTAAAGCAGCTGAACTTGGTTATATTGATGCAATCATTCAGCCGGAGAATACACGTAAACATATAATTCAATCTCTCGATATGCTGAAAAATAAGAAACAATTAAATCCTAAGAAAAAACATAGTAACATACCATTGTAGAAATATGAAAAAAATTGAAAAAATATTAATTGCCAATAGAGGCGAAATATCTGTAAGAATCCAAAGAACTTGTCGCGAGTTAGGAATTAAAACAGTTGCCATATTTTCTGAACAGGATAAATCTGCTTTCCATGTACAGTATGCTGAAGAATCTTTTGCTTTAGGAGGAACTGCGTTAGCCGATACATATTTGAATCAGGATAAAATAATTGAGATTACTAAAAAATCTGGTGCAGACGCGATTCATCCCGGATACGGATTCCTGAGTGAAAATTCTGAGTTTGCCAGAAAATGTGTTGAGAATGATATTATTTATATTGGTCCGGATCCCGATACTATTGATTTAATGGGACTCAAAACGGAATCGAGAAAACTAATGGAAAAAGCAGGAGTCCCGGTTGTTCCTGGTTCTATCCCACTAAGTTCAATTGAAGATGTAAAAACAGAAGCTAAAAGAATAGGATTTCCTATCATTATTAAAGCTTCTGCCGGTGGCGGTGGTAAAGGAATGAGATTGGTAAATGTTTTTGAAGAGTTAGAGCCGGCATTTGATTCATGCAGAAGGGAAGCGCAGAATTCATTTGGAAATCCTGAAGTCTATATGGAAAAATATATTACGAATATTCATCATATAGAGTTCCAGGTTATTGCTGATCATTATGGTAATGTAAAACATTTATATGAGCGTGATTGTTCAATACAAAGAAGGCACCAAAAAATTATTGAAGAATGTCCTTCTACTATTTTAACAGATGAACTGCGCGAGGAAATGGGGGAAATAGCAATATTAGCTACAAAGGCCTGTAATTATAAAAATGCAGGAACTATTGAGTTTATTCTGGATGATACAGGTAATTTTTATTTTCTTGAGATGAATACAAGACTACAGGTTGAACACCCAATTACAGAAATGATAACCGGACTTGATCTTGTTGCAAAACAAATTAAAATTGCACAGGGCGAATCGATTGAAGATTTGGTTATTAACAGAAGAGGCGCAGCTATAGAATGCAGAATTTACGCAGAAGATCCGGAAAATAATTTTATGCCTTCACCAGGTAAATTAGAAGTTTATACAATTCCGGCCGGATTTGGTGTTCGTAATGATACAGGTGTTTATTCCGGCTACACAATTCCTATGGAATATGATCCGATGATCTCTAAACTTATAGTGTATGCTGAGGATAGAGCGCGTGCCATAGAAAAGATGCAGCGGGCATTAGGGGAAATTCATGTATTAGGAATTAAAACTAACATCAGTTATTTAAGAAAAATTATTTTAACAGATAACTTCAAAGAAGGGAAAGTTAACACTCAGTTTATTGAGGAACACGAAGAAGAACTGAGTAGAAGACCAATTGGTTATGGTAAAAATGCTATTGCAGCTGCAGCTATTTTGAAATATGAAGATATGATGGGTAATTTGCCGTGCAGCAAAAATGGAAAGGGAAGCGCCTGGAAAATGAATGCCAGAAGAGAGGGAGTTAATTTATGAAATTAGTAAGTCGTTTGGGCGGTGAAGAAAACATTGTTGATGTAACAAAACTTGATAGCGGTAAGTACAAAGTTATAATTGACGGTGAAGAAATGATTATTGATGTCCCTCATATAAATCATGATAAAATAAATATTCTATACGATAATAAATCTTTAGACTATTCATATTTAAAAAGTGAAGATATGTATGAACTTAATTACATGGATAAGAATTTTGAAATTGAGTTGTATGATGAACGAAGATTTAATCTTCGAAAAGCAGAATTTTCGAATTCAGGACCGGAGAAAATTAAATCGTCGATGCCTGGAAAAATAGTTAAGCTCGAAGTTTCTGAGGGTGATTTGGTTGAAGCCGGGCAGGGAATTCTTATTATGGAAGCTATGAAAATGGAAAATGAAGTTAAGTGCGCAAAGGCCGGTATTATTAAAAAGATATATGTTAAAGAAGGAGATGCTGTAGAAAAATCAACAGTATTAGTTGAGATAGAATCAGAATAATATTAACAGATTCCCGCAATTTTAGAAATTGCGGGAATCTGTTTGATAATTAATACAATTCCCTATTAATAAATACATTTCACCACTATCATAATTAAAATTAAGTAGGCTAGTACCTCATGGAACTTTTTTTTTTATTTTTTCCTTAACTCTTAATCTTAACCTCAATTTAAATTTCCTCAATCTCTTCTACTTTACCAAATCCTTAAACAAAAAAAAGATTTTGATATCTTTAATTTTTTTTTATACATTTGTAACCAGTTGCAAGGCAACAACATAAAGCCGGTTAAGGGCAACTTTGTTAACCGTGAAATGAAATATTTAGTGCGAAATGTTTTTAATGACAATTTTTATAAATAGATAAAAGACAGTTTGTTATTCCATAGTTCTGATTGAACATGAAATATTACGAGGAAGTTATGATAAACTATTTTAAGATTCTTGCTAGTATAGGTCTAATAATTCTAAGTTTTTATATTTGATGTGAGCCCTAAAAAGTGGACATAAAAAAAATAGTATATTACTCTAACCAAGGAGGAAATTATGTCTACCGA
>JAEINS010000012.1 GCA_016342755.1 Melioribacteraceae bacterium
AGGATGGCTAAAATTCCACTTTTTTCGGGAATTTTAATTGTCGTTTAAAAGGAATTATAAATGTCGTTAATCAAAAGATGCCTCTAAAACGATTATAGAGGCGAATGTATACTTATAGTAGCAACTTTGTTAATAGTACAACTCTTCATTTTCGTCCAATACTGGTTCTTTATTTGACAAACTCTTGAATCGGCTTTGAACAGCTTGTCTGCTTGGAAGTTGAACTCTGAAAATCCAAAATTTTTCATTTGTTGAATAAGCAGTTAATTCAAATGAATTTCTTCCTTCCATTTGTCTTTTCAGTTTTGAACAAGTTGTTTGGAATCTCCACCAATTTGTAATCCTTGGCTCCTCTTGGAATGCCACTAAGTTTGCAGTATCTATATTATCCATTTGTAAACTCCTTCATTTTTGAATAGTTAGAATCTTTTAATGCTTTTATTACATCTTGTCGATTGAAGAAAATTCTTCTACCAAGTTTTTTGAATGGGATCTTATTTCTAGACTTCCAGCGATTTAGAGTTGATGGATGAATTCCAAGAAATTCACATGTCTCTTGAAAATTCATTAAATCTTTTTCTCGCTTATTGGCAAGCTGAGTTTTAATTGCATCAGAAACTATTGAAGAGAGTTCATTTTTGTCGATTGACATGAGGACAATGTTATTTTGCATTATTATCCTCCTTGGAGATCTTTTCTCTTATTGCTGTACGAACTAATTCTGCAATGGATGTAAAGCCTAGCTTTGTTTTGAGAATGTTGATTTTGGATAGTTCAATATCAGTTATTCTGAAATTGAACATTTTGTTTTTGTGTGTTTTCATTTTTCACCTTTGTAATTTGTTATTAAATACAAAGGCAAAAATATTAGAAGGGTTTATGGATTGTTAGGATACACATTTAGAAAAAGTTTGAAGGTCCGTCCAGTCTTTCTTCTATTTCATTTTCCAATTCAGGAGTCATCAAACTTATCTTTCTCTGTAAAGTATCAAATAAATTGTCACTTCGTTTTTTATCCAGTATTTTCAAACTAGAGATTGAGTCTGAAATTAATTCTAAAATAGCTGTTTGATTTATACCTTTTAGAGAGTAGATTCTTATAATTTTTTTTAAAAAAAACATGAAGCTCAAATGAGTCCCTTGAATAGTTACAAGTTTCTCAACTGCAACAGAATTGATTATTTTTTTAAAAAGTAAAATGTTTTCATGTGGAATATTTAGATTTTTAATAAATCTATCTTTGTCAAAACATATTATTGTTAAACTAGATAATATATCAATTGCTTCAAGTAATTTATCGTATTCTTCTAGAAAGTTCTCTACTTTTAATAAACCATCTTTTCTAATCTTTTTTAGTTTTTTCTTATCGGCATACTCTTTTTTCAAAAATTCATGTATCAAATCTAGAATTCTTACGGTGAAAATTGGGGGATCAATTTTGTATTCTATCGCCCACTTATTAATTTCCTTTCTAACTTTTTCCCATTGGGATATTGAATCAGGGCAATATTTACTGATTGTTTGATTTAATAGTAATATGCTCCTCACATATTGTCTGGGGTTATCACAGCTCAGATTACAACATAATTCCAATACATCAAATGGCTTATTGTTGTAAACCATTAATTGAGTTTCATTCAAAACTAAACCTTTATTTAATTTGTCTTAGTGGTATTCCCCAAACTTTGTCCATTTCATCACGTTTATGATGATCGGCAATCTTTAAGTACTTCTGCATCATTTTATATGTGGTATGTCCAGTTATTGCCATTATAACATCAGGTTTCATCCCTTTCTGTAAAGACAGACTAATAAATGTTCTTCTAGCTGTATGTGTTCCAATGACCTCAAACTTCTTGTTTGTTTTTTCTATTCTTTCATTCCCTTTGTATTGAACGGTTTTTACAACTTCATTTATTTCTGCTAATTCACATAACTCTTTCAAGTACTTGTTCATCTTTTGATTAGATATTACTGGAAGTGGAGTTGGATGATCTTGATATTTAGCTAGTATTGATAATGAGAAACTATTTAAAGGGATTTGAAGAATATCCTTTGTCTTTTGAGTTCTCAAGTACCAAGTTGCATTTCTAAGGTCTTCTCTAGAAATATTTAGGATATCACTATATCTAACACCAGTAAAGCATTGAAACACAAATATATCCCGGACTCTTGAAAGTCTTTCGTTTCCAATTTCAAGGTTATACAGTTTCATTAATTCTTCTTCCGACAAGAAAACGACTTCGTTCTGTTCAAACTTGCCTTTGAATGCTTTATGGTTGCTATTGTCGGTAAATCCGTTCGTATTAGCCCATATAAGAAAGGTTTTGAAGAACTGAATGGTTTTATTAGCAGTGTTATTTAAATAGCTTTTACGGTCAATTAAAAAGGAATAAAAGTCTTCAAAGAACTTTGGATTAATTAATTCAAAGCGAATTTTATTTCTTGAATAGTTTTCAAACTCTTGAAGTAATCCTTCCAATCTTGAATATTTTTGTAATGACTGTTTTGAAACATGTAGTTTTTTTGATTTCTTGAATTCATCAAAGATAGACCAAAATCCAGTTTCTTTTTTATTGAATTGTTTTTTGATTTCATCAGCCACTAAGCTAAAGCCTGCAGAGAAGTCTTTACTTCGTACTGTCCTAGTGATGTCAAAAATTTTATTTTCAAAAGCGTTTAGGTATTGATTTAAATTTTTGAGTGATCCCTTTTTAATTTGATCTCTAGTCTTTCTAAGGTTGGCTCTTTGGGATTGTTTATCCCAATGCTCAGGAGTAACTATTTCACCCGTATTTATCGCTAGAGTCTCATTATATTCACGAATATAACACCAGATAGCTTTTTCTGGTCTTTGAGTCTTTTTGCTATCAAGGTAGAATTTAACTTTCATTTATTATCACTATTGTATAAAAAAGTTATATACAATTTAAGAATAATAAAATACTATTACAATAGCTCTTGCGATATTCTTACGGTATTATGATAGCATATGGTATGAACTGAACCTTTTGTGGTATCTCTTAAAGTTATATATGTGCGAAAAAAAGCCATATTCTAACTTTGTGGCAAATAAGATATTTCATGATATAGAAGGTTCGGTTCCCGCCCTCTCCGCAAAAAAGCTTACTCTTAACTGAGTATGCTTTTTTTGTGTCTTTTAAGGCTAGAATAGGGCATTTTTGTGTCTTTCTAGATTATAATCAGCTTTCCCTTTTGGTATTCTTACGCTAATGTCTTCTAAAAACCAATTTCTTACATTTTTCTATATATTATAATAATAGATTAAACCTCGCCCGGGTGTCTCGCATTTAACTTATCATTGTCATTAACTATTTTTCTTAGTAAAATTATCTTCTATATTTTAGTTCGATTATTTTAAAATAAGACTTAACAAATGCTGAAAAAAATAAAATCAAACAATTAAAGAAAACTCGATTAGAGTAAGAAAATACATATTAGTAGTTTAGACTCTAACTTTTGGTACAGATCAATTTTCTATTTTAGTTTGGACAGCAGTGTATTGAAAGGATTAAAGAAAGAAATGAATAAATTTCCAATTCTTTTACCTATTTATCCCCTAAGAAAAAAAGTGCAAATATTTTGTAACTTTTTTAAGATATGGTACGTCTCAAGAACCAGTTAATTTAATGTTAATCATAGTTTTTACACAAGATGCTCTTAAAGGAGAATAATAATGAGAAAAACACTCTTAGTTTTAATATTAGTTGTTGCGGCAAGCAGTATATATGGGCAAGAAAAGCTCACATTAAAAGAATCTATATCAATAGCGCTTCAAAGAAACTCAGCTTTAATTAAAACTAAAAATAATTTAGTAACTAGTGAAGCGGGTGTTAAATCGGCTTATGGCAATTTTTTACCGGACTTTGGTGTTTCTGGCGGCTGGGGATGGACAAGGATTGCAGATGATGGTACAACACAGACTGATTTTCTGGGAAATAAAGTAATTACACCTTCTTCTGAAGTTGATTCCAGAAGTTTTTCTGTTAGAGCCGGAGGCGGAATAACACTTTTTGACGGATTGGCAAATTATGCAAACTTGTCGAAATCAAAAAATAATTTAGAAGCGGCAAAGCTTGATATTAGCAAGCTTAAACAAGATATAGTTTACCTGACTGTTTCTTATTATTATGATATAATTTATAAAATGAACTTACTTACAGTACGCGATGACGATGTAAAGTATAATCAGAAATTTTTAGAGACTGTTCAAGAGCGCAATAAACTAGGATCAGTTGCGGTAGCCGATGTTTATGCACAGCAGGTTAGAACCGGCAATGCAGAACTTTTAAGAATTCAGGCGCAAAACAGTTATGAAAACGCTAAAAATAGTTTATTGAATTATTTAGCATTAGATGTAATGGAAGAATATGAATTTATTGATCCATTAAAAAACAAGTTAAACACAGATGAATATATGTCGGAATTTGATGACCTTTCAAGATTAGTTAATTCTGCCATGCATAAAAGATTAGATTTTCAAAGTGAGAAATTAAATCTTGAAAGTGCGGAAGAAAGTATTACTATTGCTAATAGCGGTTTATTCCCAAGTTTAACAGGAAGTTATTCATTTAGTACAAATTCAAACACAATGGATGATCTTTTTAATAGAAATGTTTATAGCGCGGGTTTAAGTCTTAATATTCCAATATTCTCAAACTGGAATACAGAATATCAAATCCAGGCTTCAAAAGCATATCATAAAAATGTACAAGAAGATTTAAATGCTTTAGAGAGACAAATTAAAATAGAAGTAAAACAAGGTTATTTAGATTTACAGGCAGCAAAGAAACAAGTTGATGTAAGTTCTAAAAATGTTAAATCAGCGTTCGAAAATAGAAGAGTTAATCAGGAAAGATATAGCTTAGGTTCTGGAACTATATTAGATGTATTGCAGTCTGATAAAGATTATCAGCAAGCTGTTACAGATAACTTAAATTCTATCTTCCAATTCTATCTTTTCAAAGACAGACTACAAAATTATTTAGGCGATTTAGATTATAAAATTTATGAATAAAATTCTTAATAGGAGTACACTCTAATGGCAAAAACAAAAGGCAAAAAAAGTAAAAAGAAAGTAGTGATTTTTGGCGGAATATTTTTACTTGCTGTTGTTGTAATATTACTAGTTGCATTTGGTGGTAACGATGAACACATAATTTCTGTTGATACAGAAGAAGTAACAAAAAGAGATATAACACAAGTTGTTGCTGCAACTGGAAAGATTTACCCCGAATTCCAAATTATAATTACACCCGAAGTAACTGGTGAAATTGTTGAATTACCTTTTGAAGAAGGTGATCATGTTGAAAAAGGCGACTTATTAATTAGAATTAAACCAGATATTTATATTGCCCAGCGTAATAAAGCACAGGCTAATCTGGAATCATCTCAAGCAAACTTAAGTGTTAGAGAAGCATTATATAAACAATATGATGCTGACTTTAAACGTATACAGGGTTTATTTGAAAAAGGACTTGCAAGTACATCGGAATTGGAAAGAGCTGAATCTGCTTTCTATCAGAGAAAAGGTGAACTTGAAGCACAAAAAGCATCCGTTGCCCAGTCAAAAGAAAGCTTAAGTGAATCTGAAGAACAATTAGCAAAAACAGCAATTAACTCTCCGTTAACCGGTACTATTAGTCAGCTAAATGTTGAACGTGGCGAAAGAATTCTTGGCAGCGGTTTTTCACAAGGTACAAATCTTATGACTGTTGCGGATCTAACTAAAATGGAAGCAAGAGTTGAAGTTGATGAAAACGATGTTGTGCTAGTTTCTGTTGGTGATACAGCAAGAATTGAAATTGACGCTTTTGGTGAAAAAAAGTTTTTAGGAATTGTTTCCCAAATTGGCAATAGTGCGCAGACAACAGGTTTTGGTACTCAGGATGAAGTAGTAAACTTTGAAGTTAAAATAGCTATTGATTTAGAAGGTCAAATGATTCGTCCCGGAATGTCCTGCGATTCTGACGTTGAAACTGAAACAAGAAAAAGTGTTCTTTCAGTTCCAATACAGAGTGTAACAGCGCGTACAGAGGGTTTTGATAAAGATAAAAAAGATTCAACTGATGTTAACGAAGAACCCGTTAAGACTGAAGATCAGGAAGAAAATAGTTCAACAAAGAAACAAAAACCTAAAGAAGTAGTTTTTATAGCAAATGATGGAAGTGCTAAAATGCTGCCGGTTAAGACCGGAATAAGCAACGACAGCTATATTGAAATTACAGAAGGTTTAGAAGGCGGAGAAAGAATTATTAGTGGTCCTTATAGAGCTATTTCAAAAGAGCTTAAAAATGAAGCAAAAGTAATTGATAGAAGCAAAAAAGGTAAAGACGCTAAAAAAGAAACTAAAAATTAATGGGATGACATGAATATTATTAATATTGAAAACATCGCTAAAATTTATGAAGTAGGAACAGAGAAGGTACATGCGCTTAGAGATGTGTCAGTAAAAATTGATAAAAACGAATATGTTGCAATCATGGGACCTTCCGGTTCCGGGAAATCTACTCTTATGAATATTGTTGGATGTTTAGATACTCCGACACAAGGGTTATACGATTTTGCCGGTGAAAATGTTAGTCAGATGAATGACAATGAGTTAGCGCGTATTAGAAATAAACAAATCGGATTTGTGTTTCAGACATTTAATCTGCTTCCAAGATCAGATGCTCTTCATAATGTTGAATTACCATTGATATATGCAGGTCTTTCTAAAGCTTTAAGAAGAGAAAGAGCGGAAGAAGCATTAGAAAATGTAGGTCTGCAAGATAGAATTCATCATAAGCCAAACGAACTTTCCGGTGGTCAGCGTCAAAGAGTTGCTATCGCAAGAGCATTAGTAACAAAACCATCAATTATTCTTGCTGATGAACCGACCGGAAATCTTGATTCCAAAACTGGTGAAGATATTATGACTTTGTTTGATAATATACACAGCCAGGGAAATACAATAATTCTTGTAACACATGAAGAATATATTGCGGAACATGCTGAGAGAATTGTACGTCTTAAAGATGGTTTAATTAATCAAGACGAAAAAGTTAGAAAGAGAATTAGAAAAACTTCTGCTCAAATGGAAAGTAATTAAAATGAAAAATTATTTATTTGAATTGAAAGAAGGATTGCTCATTTCACTATTAGCGATAAGAGCAAACAAAATTAGATCCGTTTTAACAACACTTGGTATTATTATTGGTGTTTGGGCTGTTGTTACAATGTCAACAGCCATAAAAGGGATTGATATCGCGTTCCAAACCGGAGTTTCATCCTTAGGTTCTGATAATCTTTATATTGATAAATGGTCCTGGTTTAGTAACGATGTTCCATGGTGGGAATTAAGAAACAGAAAGAACATTACCATGGATGATTTTGAAAAATATAAAAACCAGGCAAAACTTCCACTGGCTGTAGCACCTTCCACTAACACTAGAAGAACCTTAAAATATGAAGATAAAGTTGTTGAGTTTATGAATATAACCGCAACAACAAACGACTATATAAGAACTACAAATCTTGATCTTGCTGATGGGCGGTTTTTTAACGAACTTGAAAGTAGAGGGAACAGAAATGTAGTTGTTCTGGGAAGTGAAGTTGCAAAAAAACTTTTCCCGCTGGGAAACGGAATTAGTAAAAATGTGAAAATTAAAGGTACTAAGTTTAAAGTAGTTGGTGTATTAGAAGAAAAAGGAAGCTGGGTTATGGGAAACTGGAACCCTGACAATCAGGCCTATCTGCCAATTGGCGCTTTATTCAAATATTTTGGAAATGAGAATTACAGATCCATAACTATAAATGTCCGTGCGCCAAATTCTTTAATGGTTGCCGAAGTTAAAGAAGAAGCTATTGGAATTATGAGAAAAGTTAGAAGTCTTGCGTATAGTGATAAAAATGATTTTTCTATAAATGAACAAAGTGGTTTACTTGGCGAAATTGATAAAAGTGTTGGTGTAATTCAGGTTGCCGGTATTTTTATTACCGGACTTGCACTCTTTGTCGGTGCAATAGGAATAATGAATATTATGTTTGTTTCTGTGAAAGAAAGAACCAGAGAAATTGGAATTAGAAAAGCTATTGGCGCAAAAAGCAGAACAATACTGGCTCAGTTTATTTCTGAAGCTGCAATTATTTGTTTATTAGGAGGTATGATTGGTCTCTTACTGGCAGTAATAAGCAGTATGGTTATGGCAAAATTTGATTTTCCAAGTACGGTTCAGGTTGATGCGGTTTTACTGGCAGTACTGATTTCAATCTTTACTGGAATTATATCGGGATTTGCGCCTGCGTATACCGCGGCAAAAATGGATCCTGTTGAAGCCTTGAGGTATGAATAATGAATAATTTAACTGAAATAGTTCGAATTGCTTTTTCATCGCTTTTCGCAAATAAATTACGTTCAACATTAACCATGCTTGGTATAATTGTGGGAATATTTTCCATTATTTCAATCAGTACAATTATTTCTATGATGGAAACAAGTATTGAAGACGGTGTTTCCGCGCTTGGTAAAAACACTTTTCAGATACAGAAATGGCCTATTGTACAAATGTCTAGTGCCGAACGACAAAGGCTGCTAAGAAACAGGCGCGATATTGAACTTGAAGAATTTTACGCGCTTAAAGAAAGTTTAGGCGATAATGTTAAAAGTATTGGTGCCGAAATGTGGAACTTTGGAAAAGTCATTAAATACAAAAGCGAAGAAACAAATCCAAATGTTCAGGTTTGCGGTATGACACCAGAAGCCTTTCCAAATAATAGCTGGGCTGTAGAAAACGGCAGGGAATTTAATTATCGTGATGTTCACAGATACGAACGTGTTATTGTTCTTGGAGTAGATATAGCCGATAAGTTATTTCCATATGAAGATCCTATAGATAAAGAGGTTCGGGTTGATGGGAACAAACTTAGAGTTATTGGCGTGCTGGAAAAACAAGGCGAGTTTTTTGGACAAAGTCAGGATAACTTTTGTTTAATGCCAATTACTACTTTCCAGGGCTTCTATGGAAAAAGAAATAGAAGTGTAAATATTACAGTAATGTCTTACTCAAAAGAAGATTATGAAGAAGTTATACAATTATCTGAAGGTAAATTTAGGATTGCCAGAGGTGTGCCGGCAACAGAACCAAATGATTTTACAATACGAACAAACGAAGCCGTTTTAAGACAAATATCTGATATAACTTCTGGATTTAGAGTAGGTTCAATTGTAATTGCGGCAATTGCATTGCTGGCTGCCGGTATAGGAATTATGAATATTATGCTGGTTTCTGTTACAGAAAGAACAAGAGAAATTGGTATAAGAAAATCAATTGGAGCCAGAAGATCTAATATATTAGTTCAATTTTTAGTTGAGTCTATTACACTCTGTCTCTCCGGCGGATTTGTGGGGATATTTTTAGGGGTTGCTGCCGGTAATTTTGCCGGCTCCTTATTAGAAGCAACAGCCGTTGTGCCAATCGACTGGATTATTATTGGCGTTTTACTCTGCGTTTTTATTGGATTGACTTTTGGAACATATCCGGCTTACAAAGCTTCAAACTTAGATCCTATTGAAGCATTACGATACGAATAATAATATTTTTACTGAGTTTTATAAAAAAGCGGACATTTCATAGAGATGTCCGCTTTTTGTTTAAATTTAAATTAACTAAATTTAAGACTTCTAACATCAAAGGTGCGTAAGTAATATGCTAAAAATTCTTTTTGATTTTAAAGAGGGAATAATAATTTCATTAAAAGCTATCAAAGCTAATAAACTGAGATCTTTTTTAACAACTATCGGAATTTTTATCGGCATTGTTGCTGTTACTACCATGTCCACCGCAATAGTTGGTTTAGAAGAGGCTTTTAAAGAATCATTATCTGCTGTTGGTTCAGATGTTTTATTTATAGATAAATTTGAATGGTTCGGACAAAAAGACTGGCGTTATTACAGAAATAGAAAAAACATAACCTATGATCAATATGAAGCTTTAGTTGAAAAGTATCATAAGGCAGCGGCTATTGCTCCTGTTGAAAGGACTTTTGGAAGAACAGTAAAATATAAAGAGAAGTCCGCACAATCGACTATGATTTATGGTACAAATGAACAATTTGAAAAAACTAATGGCTCAATTCCGCAGACCGGCCGTTATATGACTGATATTGAAGTTAAAGCTTCGAGACGGGTCTGTATTATTGGAAGTGATATAGCAGAACTGCTCTTTGAAAATGAAGAGGCTATTGGCAAAGAAGTTAAGATAGATGGTGTTCCTCTTAGAGTTATTGGAGTCTTTGAAAAGAAAGGAAGCGGATTTTTAGGAATGCCTAGTGAAGACGGCCAGATAGTAATGCCGTTGAAAGTTTTTAACAGAATTTTTGGAACCAGACGAAGAGTGCAGATAGCCGTAAAAGTTGCGGATGTAAATAAAATGGAAGAAGCGCGTGAAGAGATTACTGAAGTAATGAGAATTATTAGAAAAGTACCTCCGGGCAAAGAGGCGGATTTCTCAATAAATCAGCAAGATGCAATTATGGATGCTTATAATGCTACTATTGGAGTTGTTGCCACTGCCGGCATTGTTATTACTATTTTATCTCTGTTTGTTGGCGCAATTGGTATTATGAATATTATGTTTGTAAGCGTAACTGAAAGAACCAGAGAAATTGGTATAAGAAAAGCTATCGGAGCAAAAACCTGGTCTATATTAACACAATTCTTAAGTGAAGCCGCTTTTATCTGCTTAATAGGAGGAGTTCTGGGTGTGATAGCATCATACTTTTTAAGTCTTGTTATAAGTAAACTTTTACCTACGTCTATGCCGGTATCAATAGTTGTTTTATCATTATTTATTTCTGTATTAGTTGGTCTTTTGTCGGGATTTTTACCGGCTTATAAAGCCTCAAAGATGGATCCTGTAGAAGCATTGCGATATGAATAGTTTATTATGGAGTTATGATGCAAATTTATGAAAGTATATTAATGGCATTACAGTCAATTGTTAATAATAAACTAAGATCAGCATTAACGTTGCTTGGTATCACAATCGGACTTTTTTCTATCATTATTGTAATGACATCTATAACGGCAATTCAATCAAGTTTCGAAGACGTTTTTAGTTCCATTGGAGCAAATAATTTTTATATACAAAAATATCCGGCAGTGAGAATTGGACACGGTTCATGGAGAAAATACAGAAATAGAAAAGATCTTTCAATTGATCAGGCTGAAAGACTTAAAGATATGACCACATTACCAAAGGCTATTGGTGTTTTCTTAAATAATAGCAGTCGCACTATAAAGTATAAAGATAAAAATACTAATCCTGATGTTACACTTAGCGGAATGAATTTAGACGGACTTATTGTAAGTGATTATAATGTAGAGCATGGAAGGGGGTTTACTTATCAGGATATGCTCTATGGACGCAATGTATGTATTTTGGGAGTTGATGTAGCCAATAAACTATTTCCTTCTTTATATCCAATTGGTGAGCAGGTTCGTGTTGATAATATGAACTTAACTGTAATTGGGATTTTTGAAAAGCAGGGAAGTGTATTAGGTCAGGGACAAGATAATTTCTTAACAATACCTATCTCTGTCTACGAAAAATATTATGGCGATAACAGTTCTGCAACTTACGGTATTATGACAAATTCGAAAGAAGATTTTGAAAAGACAATGGATCAGGTAATTGGTGCATTAAGAATAATAAGAAAAGTACCGCTGGGCAGTGATAACGATTTTGAATCTGTAACAAACGATCAATTAATTGAGCAGTTTAACGATATAACAAAATACTTTAAAGTTGGAGCCGGCGTTATAGCTTTTATTGCGCTTATAGCTGCCGGTGTTGGAATTATGAATATAATGCTTGTTAACGTTACAGAAAGAACAAAAGAAATTGGTATTAGAAAATCAATTGGCGCAAGAAAATCTGTTATCAGATCACAATTTGTTGCTGAGGCAGTTGTGTTAAGTCAGGTGGGAGGTTTGCTTGGCATTGTTCTGGGGGTTATTGGCGGAAATATTGTTGCATTAACAATGAATGTTAATGTTGTATTACCTTTTTCCTGGATAATAATCGGTTTAGTCTTAACAACTGCTGTCGGAGTTATTTTTGGGGTTTATCCCGCAATAAAGGCAAGTAATTTAGATCCGATTGATGCCTTGAGATATGAATAGTTATGTTATAGTTTTAATGAAATAAATGATTTGCAGAGCCGTTCCATGTAACGGCTTTTTTGCGTATTGAGCGATTATTATGGCGAAGTTGATATTGTATACAAAGTAGAATTTGGTATGAGTAAAACCATTAAATAAAAAAATATTTAGGCTGTAGGTGTGCTTAGTAAAATATAAGCTTTCAGCTTAAAAATTAATACAGATCCCTGTTTATATAATCTAACATGAAGTTAAATGATTAAATCCTTTCTTATTATTAAGATTTCCTGGATATTTTTTCTAAATTATGATATATTTGATATTGAGATCCTAATAAAATAACCTCGAAAATACTGCGAATTTAGCTGATTTTATGATGGCTTAAAATTTGTTAGAAATAGAACTTGTAAAACAAAATCACATGAATTATAATAAAATCAGGGTTTAATTAATGGAAAGAAAAAAAATAACCATTGATGGTAATGAAGCAGCTGCTTATGTTGCTTTTAATGCTAGTGAAGTAATAGCTATTTACCCTATTACACCTTCATCCGGTATGGGTGAAATGTCTGACGCCTGGGCGGCAGCGGGGAAGAAAAACATTTGGGGAACAATTCCTAGTGTTTCTGAATTACAAAGTGAAGGCGGTGCCTCTGGTGCTGTTCATGGTGCGTTGCAAAGTGGTTCGTTAACAACTACTTTTACGGCATCTCAAGGTTTATTATTAATGATTCCAAACATGTACAAAATTGCAGGTGAATTAACATCCGCTGTTTTCCATGTTTCGGCTCGTTCAATTGCGGCACAGGCTTTATCCATTTTTGGCGATCATAGTGATGTTATGGCAACACGTCAAACTGGATTTGCAATGTTATGTTCCGGTGCAATCCAGGAAGTAATGGATTTCGCGGCAATATCTCACAAAGCAACTTTAGAAGCAAGAATTCCTTTTTTACATTTCTTTGATGGATTCCGTTCATCTCATGAAGTAGGTAAAATTGAACAATTAACACAGGAAGATATTAAATCGTTAATAGACGATGACAAAGTTCAAGAGCACAGAAAAAGAGCTTTAAGCCCGGATAATCCTTTTATCAGAGGTACAGCTCAAAATCCTGATGTTTATTTCCAAGGCAGAGAAACAGTTAACAGATTTTATGATGCATGTCCTGAAATTGTTCAGAAATCGATGGATCAATTTGCAAAGCTAACAGGCCGTCAGTATAATTTATTTGACTATTACGGTGCTGAAGATGCAAAACACATTGTTGTAATGATGGGTTCTGGTGCGGAAACTGCTGAAGAAACTGTTGAATATTTAACAAAACAAACTGGTGAAAAAATTGGTTTAGTAAAAGTTAGATTATACAGACCATTCTCAATTAAACACCTAATGGAAGCTTTTCCGGCAACAACTGAAAAAATTGCTGTTCTAGACAGAACAAAAGAACCAGGCGCAACTGGCGAACCTTTATATCTTGATGTAGTAAGTGCGTTAGTTGATAATATGTCTTCGGATAATGCTAAATTTGCTAAAATGCCAAAAATTATTGGCGGACGTTATGGTCTTTCTTCAAAAGAATTTACTCCGGCAATGGTTAAAGCAGTTTATGACGAATTGAAAAAAGATGCTCCTAAAAACGGATTTACAGTCGGTATTAACGATGACGTTACACATACTAGTCTTGAATTTGATAATTCATTTACTACGATTGGTAACGATGTATTCCAGGGTTTATTCTACGGTCTGGGTTCTGACGGTACAGTTGGCGCAAATAAAAACTCAATTAAAATTATTGGTGAAGAAACTGATAACTATGCACAAGGTTACTTTGTATATGATTCAAAGAAATCTGGTTCAACAACGGTTTCTCACTTAAGATTTGGTGAAAAAGAAATTAAATCTACCTATTTAATTCAATCATCAAAATTTGTTGGATGCCATCAGTTTGGATTATTGGAAACATTTGATGTTCTTGAAACAATGCAAGAAGGCGGAACATTCTTATTAAACAGTCCTTACAGCAAAGATGAAACATGGAATCATTTACCAAAAACTGTTCAAGAATCTATAATTACTAAAAAACTTAAATTTTATGTAATTGATGGTTACGCGGTTGGTAAAAAAACTGGTATGGGTACTAGAATTAACACAATAATGCAAACTTGTTTCTTCTATATTTCAAACATTCTTCCGCAAGACGAAGCAATAGAAAAAATTAAAGGTGCTATTAAAAAAACATATAGCGTTAAAGGTGATGAAATAGTTCAAAAGAATTATGCTGCTGTTGATGAAACAATCGCTAATCTGTTTGAAGTTAATTATCCTTCTGAAATAACAAGTACAATTGAAAAACCGCCTGTAGTTCCAGCAAACGCTCCAGATTTTGTTAAAGAAACATTAGCGTTAATGATTAAAGGTAAAGGTGATGATGTATCTGTTAGTCAGATGCCTGTTGATGGTACATTCCCATCGGCTACAACACAGTGGGAAAAAAGAAATGTTGCTTTAGAAGTTCCTGCATGGGATGAAGAAACTTGTATTCAGTGCGGTAAATGTGCTTTAGTTTGTCCTCATGCCGCTATTAGAATTAAAGTATACGGCGAAGAATTATTAGCCAGCGCTCCTGAAACATTCAAACATACAGAAGCAAAAGGTAAAGAATTTGCCGGAATGAAATATACAATTCAGACTGCTGTTGAAGATTGTACAGGCTGTGGCATTTGTATTGATGTTTGTCCTGCTAAAAATAAATCGGAAGTTAAGCTTAAAGCTATAAACATGGTTGAACAGCTTCCAATTAGAGAACAAGAAAGAGTGAATTATGATTTCTTCTTGAACATTCCTGAATTTGACAGAACAAAATTAAAATTAAATACAGTTAAAGGAAGTCAGTTATTAGAACCATTATTCGAATATTCCGGTGCTTGTGCTGGTTGTGGTGAAACACCTTACGTTAAATTAGTTTCTCAGCTATTTGGCGATAGAACTATAATTGCTAATGCAACCGGCTGTTCTTCAATTTACGGCGGTAACTTACCTACAACTCCGTGGGCTGTTAATGGTGATGGACGCGGGCCGGCATGGTCAAATTCATTATTCGAAGATAACGCTGAATTTGGTTTTGGTTTCCGTTTATCAATTGATAAACATAATGAATATGCAAAAGAATTATTAGTCTCTTTAGCTGGTACAGTTGGCGAAGATCTGGTAGATGGTATCTTAAATGCTGATCAGTCTGATGAAGTTGGAATTTTAGAACAAAGAGAAAGAATTGCCGCGTTAAAAGATAAATTAAGCGGAAATAATTCTGCGGATGCAAAACACTTATTATCACTTGCTGATTATTTAGTTAAAAAATCAGTTTGGATTATGGGTGGTGACGGCTGGGCGTATGATATTGGTTACGGCGGTCTGGATCACGTAATTGCTTCAGGCAAAAACATTAATATTTTGGTAATGGATACAGAAGTTTACTCAAATACCGGTGGTCAGATGTCAAAAGCTACTCCGACCGGTGCTGTTGCTAAATTTGCTGCCGGTGGTAAACCAACAGGCAAAAAAGATTTATCGATGATGGCAATGAGTTACGGAAATGTTTATGTAGCTAAAATAGCAATGGGTGCAAATGATGTTCAGACAATCCGTGCCATAATGGAAGCTGAAGCTTATGACGGACCTTCTTTAATTATTGCTTATAGTCATTGTATTGCTCATGGTATCGATATGTCAAAAGGATTACAAAACCAAAAAGCTGCCGTAGAATCTGGACACTGGCCTTTATTCAGATTTAATCCTGATTTATTGGATATGGGTAAAAATCCATTGAAATTAGATTCTAAAGCTCCTACAATAAGTTTTGCTGATTTCGCTTATAAAGAAAACAGATTCAAAATGTTAACAAAATCACATCCAGAAGAAGCAAAACAATTGTTAACTATTGCTCAAAAAGAAGTAACAAAAAAATGGGCATATTACGAACAATTAGCGAAACTTGAATATTCAGAAAATGAAAAATAAATAATTAATTTACACTTCCTCTTTGCGGAGGAAGTGCATTAAAATTATTTTAAGATAACAGGAGATATCATGGATTTAACAACAAAATACATGGGATTAGAACTTAAGAATCCAATAGTACCTGGAGCTTCTCCATTGTCACAAACAGTTGATTCTGTTAAAAGATTGGAAGATGAAGGTGCATCAGCAATAGTTTTATACTCACTTTTTGAAGAACAGCTTTCACATGACCAGGGAGAACTTGATCATTATCTTTCTTTTGGTGCTGAAAGTTTTGCAGAAGCCGTAAATTATTTCCCTTCGGTAGAAGAATTTAAAACCGGACCTGTTGAATATCTTGAGCATATAGCTAATTTAAAAAAAGCCGTAGGAATTCCTGTAATTGGCAGCTTAAATGGTGTTAGTAAAGGCGGCTGGGTAGAATATGCGCAAAATATGGAACAAGCTGGTGCGGATGCAATAGAATTAAACATATATTATGTAGCTACAAATCCGGATCTTAGCGGTTCTGAAGTTGAAGCTATGTATATTGATACAATTAAAGCAATTAAAGAAAAAGTTAAAATTCCTGTAGCTGTTAAAATCGGGCCATATTTTACTTCAATTTCAAATATGGCAAAAAAAATGGATGAAGCCGGTGCTGATGCGCTTGTTTTATTTAATAGATTTTATCAGCCGGATTTTAATCTTGATGATCTTTCAGTTGAATCTAATTTAATGTTAAGCAGTAATTGGGAATTAAGATTGCCGCTAAGATGGATATCTATTCTTTATGGTAATGTTAAGGCAAATTTGGCTGCTACAAGCGGTGTTCACAACTCTTTGGATGTAGTGAAAACTGTTATGGCTGGTGCTGATATTACTCAGGTTGCTTCAGCATTATTGTTAGAAGGTTCAGGTAAAGTTAATAGCCTGATTAAAGGTGTTGCTGAGTGGATGGAAGAAAAAGAATATTCTTCAATTTCACAAATGAAGGGCAGTATGAGTCAGAAATCATGTTCTGAGCCTGCCGCGTTTGAAAGAGCAAATTATATGAAGATGCTCAACAGCTATAAACCTCAAATTTAATTTTAAGGCCATCTTTTTGATGGCCTTTTTTCTTTCAGTCAATTAAATTTTAATCACGTACTCTTTCTCGGACAAGGGCATTTTGCAGGCTATTTCGTTTATTAGACTTCACAATACTATATATTTCGTCGGCTCTTTGTTTATTACCCATTTTCTCGTAAACAACACCCATCTGGTAAATATTGTAAACATTTTCCATATCCGAATTTTTCAGAAGATTTATCGCTTTAACAAAATCACCATTTTTGTAAGCCAGAATTCCAAGCGTACCGTTTAATAATTTCAACTCATTTTTGTTATTTCTTTTATTTGTCATTAAAATGCATTTTTGAGCTTCAATATCTGCCTTTTCCAACATGTTATTATAAGTTAATGCATAACATTTATTTACATTGGCAATAAACGAATAATATTCTTTTGTTGAATTTTGTAAGTTTGCCGATTTTGCAATATTACCGGCGTTATTAAATTTACTAATTGCTTCTTCTGCCATTCCGGTTTCAGTTAAAATTAAACCTTCTCTATTATAACTTTCAATTACATCAGTCCACATTAAATTAGTTTTAGCTAATTCTCTATAAAGAAGATTTGCATTTAATGCTTCATCAATATTTCCTTCATGTATATATGATGTAGAAATCCAGTATAATGCTTTAAGTTTTTCCGGTATTGTCTCAGAAATAACAAAAGACCTTTGATAAAAATCACGTGCTTCCTCAAACTTTTTTTGATAAATATAATTATGACCAATGCCTAAAACTGCTTTTGTAAAAGTTTGATCCCGTGTTATAGCTTCATTAAAACCGGCTATAGATTCTTCATAATTACCTTGTTCCAGTAAAAACTCACCCAGCGAATTATAAGGATCCGGTTCATATGGCAACAATGCAATATATTTTTGAAATGATTTTTTAGCTGAGAGCTGATTGTCTGATGCCATATTGCACAAACCGAGTAATTTATACGAAATAGCAAAAGCAGAATCTAACGCAATTGTGTTATTTAGATACGTAATTGCCAAATCATATTCCTGATGATCATAATAAAATTCACCGGACAAATATTGAATTCTTTTATCTTTTGGAAAAAGTGTAAGGAGTTTACTAAGATGAACTTTTTGCAGAGGTTCGTTTTTATTAAACCGCGATTCAATAAAATTAATAAATATCCGCTCACCTAAAGAGACTTTGTTAGAAAGGGAAACCGCTTTTTCAATATGCGATACAACTGTGTTATAATCCTGGTTTTCAATAACTGACAAATAAATATCAGCAATTGCTAAATCCGCATCATTTGTTAAAGCTTTCTCAAAATACATTTTAGCTGATGAATGATTACCGGCTTCATAGAAATATCTTCCTTTTAGAAAAGAGTCTTTAGCTGATTCGGAATTACTTGTGATACTCATTTCATCAATCTGGGCTGAAGTTGGCAATGTATAAGAAAATAAAATAATGAGGAAGCTTGAATAAACGAGTCTGAGATGTTTTGTTTTCATGATTACTCCTTTGTTAAATTATGATAAAACCATGTTTGGAAAATTTACAAAGTGCAACATTTCTTTCCAATATTTCAAAAACGTGTGAAAAACAATCATTTTACTTAGAAAAAGTATAGCGTATTAATGAAAAGAATATTGAGAAAACAGTGCAAATAGTGAACATTTTAGTTTAAGGTAAGTATTTTAATTTGAAGAAGCAATGAAAATTAGAATGATAATTATTGCTTAATCTTTGGTATAGTTATTGGCTTAAATATGTTAGACAAAATAAGATAAAGGCAAATAATTGAAAATTGTAAACTTCTATATAATAATTCTATTTGTAATAATTTCCGGCAATATTTTTGGCGGAAATACTGATATTATAAATAAATCAATCAATAATCCGAATGAAATTGTAAAGTATGAAGTTAGTTTTCAATCAAATAAAAAATTAGACTTTTATAATTTTATCAGCGGAGTTAATACAGCAGTTGTTATTACTTCGGAAGAACTAAGCAATACATTTAAGTACGATAATTTATTTTTACGCAAATACAATAAACTTGTTAGAAGTTACTTAAAATCCATTGGATTTGAAACAATAGCAATAACCTTAAAAGAACATGATAAAATTGAGAAAGAGAAATCAGTAGCAGAAACGGTAATATTTAAAATTGAAACTGATGTAGAAAACGGTTTTATGTTTAATTTGAAAATGAGTTTTACATCATGTAATCAGGATGTATTTGAATTTGAGAGCAATACTGAATATTACTTAGACGAAAACTGGAATAGTTTTTTGGAAAATGAATTAAAGGAAATGTTCAATAATAATGTTGAAAAGAATTATTGTAACAGATTAAAATTTGTATCTAATAAAACCGGTTGGACAGAAAAATCAATTATAAAATATTTGGATTCTGAAACAAAAGACGGTTTAGAAGGAATTTATACTAAATTTTCGCAAGATAACAGAGCTAATTACAAAATTGGAATTGTTAAAGATGGAAACGGTTATAAGATAATTTATCTGGACGGAGCAATTAATAGACAAGATTGGGTAAATGGGGAATTAAAAGGAAAATTTAGTGCTACCGCAATGAAGGATTTTTATCAGGTAGAATGGATAATGAATGATAAAAAATTAAATAAAGATGTTTATTTAAACACTTCTGATGAAAACTTTTTAAGCTTTGAGTTTTTGGGAAAAAATAATTTTTCATCAAGTTATTTGAAAATTTATCCTAATGTGCAGACTGTTAACAACAGAGACGAATCTATTCAATTTGGAACGGGAACTGGATTTGCGATTTCAAAAGAAGGTATATTTATTACAAATAATCATGTTGTTGAAGGTTCTAAAGAAATTAAGGTTCAAATATTAAATAGTATTTTTGAAGCTGATATTATTGCGACTGATATAAAAAATGATTTGGCCGCTATAAAAATCTCTGATAAGAAATTTAAAGGATTTAGCGAAATTCCATACAACATGAAAACTGTTTTAAGTAATCTTGGCACTGAGGTTTTTACATTAGGCTTTCCATTGATACAGACAATGGGCGAAGACTTAAAACTGACTAATGGAATAATTAGTTCTAAAAATGGTTATAAAGGGAGTACAAATTCTTATCAGGTTAATGTTGCTATAAATCCGGGTAATAGCGGCGGACCTTTATTTGATAAAAAAGGGAATTTGATTGGTGTTATAAGCGCAAGACATTCCGAAGCCGAAAATGCAAGTTACGCGGTTAAGTCATCCCGATTAGGATCGTTCATAAAAAGAATAGGTTTCGAAAATAATATTAGCGGTGAAATTTCGGGTGATGATAAATCATTAGAAAATTTAGCCAGTAAATTTGAAAATTTTATAGCACTGATAAAAGTGAATTAAGAAATAGGACTTATAAACCTGATATTAAAATATTATAATAATAATATCAGGTTTAAGAACACAACATTAAAGCGAAAAAAGATTTAAAAAACCATCCGCAATTATTCAAAATAATTTGTCCTGATCAGGTGATATTTTTTTACAATTTCATCTAACGAATCCGGTTCGCCAATAATTGTAAGTATATCGTTTTCTTTTAAAATAGTACTGCCATCAGGTATTATATTGTCGTTATTTCGCCTAATCCAGGCAACTAAGCTTCCTTTTGGAAGATTAATTTGCTGCAAAGAGTTTTCGCTCATATTTATGGTTTCATCTCTATTCGATATTTTAAGATATAAAAACCTTTCATAATGCAGCATAGCAATTTTTAACTCATGCGGGTTTTTTGCTCTGTCCCAATCTTTGAAAAATGAATTTTCCTCAACTCTGCTTGCAATTCTTGCCAGTATTCTTAGGTGCTGGGTCGGATTTTTTTTAGGGCTGACTAAGAAAAAAACTGCTTTTACTATGACTTCGGTAATCTCGTCACTTTGGGACAATGGATTTTTATACAATATTTTCACACCTTTTTTAGGGCGTACTAATGCCAGTTTTGGATTTTCTAATCCATCAATAATTAAGTGGGGGAGCGCAATTTGCCTAATTACCGGAGTGGCTCCAATTCTTGTTCCGTCTAAAAATTCCTTTAAAATCTTTTTTGCGGGATAATTAATATCCTCCGAAATCCATTCGGCAACCTGTTTAGCAATTTCTTCAAAATTTGAAATTTCGTCAATATCTATTATAAAACTTTTTGCAACTATTTCATCAAAAGGATCTTCCTTTTTAGGAGTTCTTTTTTTCATTAAATCTCTTAGTTCATAATCAATTCCCGCATATTTATATTGACCAAGTCTTTCAAAAATATTATATATTGCTCCGGTTCGTAAAACATGCCCTTTTGCATAGTAAAAATACCATAATGATCCTGCTATTATTAATGTTACGGAAAAAAGAAAAGGCATCCAGCCCATTTCCATAATAAAAATAAATGAACTAACAATTCCGAAAATTTGCATCCAGGGATAAAAGGGAGACTTAAATGAAGGATCGTATGATTCAATCTTACTTTCTCGCATAATAATAACAGAAAAGCAGGTAATGGAAAAAAGTAATAACAGAAAAGTGCTGGTAAGTTTTGCTATAGTTGTAGGATTTAAAAAATATATTATGGCTGCTATTATTAGTACTGAAATTATTATCGATACAAAAGGTGTTCCTTTAGAATCTATTTTTCTAAATATAGTTGGAATAAGATGATCACGGCTCATGGCAAGAGGATATCTGGAAGCACTTAAAATTCCCGCATTTGCGACAGAAAGAAATGAAAAAATAGCGGCAAAAGAAATTAGGATAACACCAGTACGTCCTGAAAACGCTTCTGCTGCAACCGCGGCAGGGATTAAACTACCAGCTAATGTATCCATGGGAATTACTCCCACCATTATAATAAGACCTAGTACATATATAATAAGTGAAGTTCCTAATGCCCAAAATATTCCTCTTACTAAATTTATTTCCGGACGGGAAATTTCTTCAGCAAGACTTATTACTTTTGTAATTCCGATATAGCTCATAAATACAAAGCCGGCGGTTGAAAACAGAGATGTAAACTCTGTATCAAAAATACCGGAAAAGTTTTCAGTTTTAACTTCAGAAATTCCTCCGATAATAAAAACGACTAAGATTGATATTAAAAATACTAATAATACTATTTGGAAAGTTCCGCTCTTCTTTGAACCAAGCAGATTTACTAAACCAAGTATAAAAGCAATTCCAATCGAAATCGGGATAATTTCTACATCAGGGAAAAATATTTGAAGATAAGCTCCCATACCTATTAATGCAAAAGCAACTTTTAATATTAGCGAAAGCCATGTTCCAACTCCGCCAATAGTTCCGAAATATGGACCCAGAGTACGGTCTATAAAAAAATAAATTCCTCCGGCCCGGGGAATAGCGGTTGCTAATTCAATTTGACTTAATAGAGCAGGTATTAAAGGAATAACCGCTATTAGATACGATAAGACTATGGCAGAACCTGCTTCTAAGGCAGCCAGACCAGGCAGTAAAAAAAACCACCGCTAATTGTGGTTCCGGTTGCAATAGCAAAAACTCCCCAAAAATTTATACTTTTTCTCAGACGTGCCATAATTCACCTTTAATTGAGTAAGCAAAAACACGGATTGAATCTAATATTTAATTAATGGAACCAACTAAATAGGTCTAAGTATATTCAGAATTTATTTTGCCGTTATTATAAAGTAAAATTAGTTAAAAACAAATAATATTTTTTATGAATTGAAAATTATATACAGGGAAGAGATTTATTTCAGAGTAAAAAAAAGGGATTCAATATTTTGAATCCCTAAAAAGTACCGTGAACCAGAAGAGCTTTTAATCTATTTATAATACAAATTTAAGCTCACGTTGTGGAGTTCTGCAATCCATATCCTGACCACGGTCTCTATGATCAGCAATTTCTGCCGCAACACCAATTGATCTGCCATATAAGAATAATGTGAATACCAAATTTTGTATTTGCTGTTTAGAGATTTTACCTGAAGCAAAATCTTTCCAAACAAGTTTTAATGTTAAAACAGCCAAGACCGCATCAACATTAACGCAGAATACATTTCTAGTCGCGCCTTCATTAAATAATTCTTTTACCAGTTTATGATAGAAGTCTAAGAAAACATTATACACATCACGTTTTTCAAGTTCACTGCTAACAAATTGTTCACGCGGATCAAAATTAACATCGTTGCCTTTGAACACAGGATGATTTACACATGGAATTCGTTTGTAATTTAATTCGCCAAATTCTTTCGAGTGTTTTTTGAATCTTGTATATTCTTTAGCCGCTTCGCTAGCTAATTTATCTAAATCAACATCATTTTTCCTGGAACTTGGATCAGTAATATTTATTTTCTCAAAGGTGTTTAACAAGAAATCAATTGCTTCAAAACCGTTTCCGCCATGCGCTAACCCGGTGTTAACCATAAATCCAACAAACGCCAGAGAAATATTGTTTCCCGCACTAACTGATTCCTTAGAGCCTTTTGCCGAAATTGTTCCCGGTCCGTTTGTAAGAGTTAAACCTATAAGAGTCTGGAACTCAAAAAGTTCATCCCCGGTTGGAACCCTGTTAAAAAGGATTTTGAAAGCATTGTCCGTAAAACTATTATTTATATTGGATATTTTCTTATCAGTCAGTTTTTGCCAGAATTTATTGTTTTTTCTATCAATTACCGAATAGGCAAAAATCCTTGATATAACATATAAATATGAAAGTGAATCTTCTGCAACCTTTTTACTAATGCGTTTTTCCAGCATCGGTTTCCAGAAAATACAAACAGCGATAGTGGCAAGTAAAAACTCATGCTGATCTTTGATATACATTTTTTCTTTTTCAGCAATATTTAGAATATATTGACATACTTTTAGAGCAATACAATTTTTATTACTTTTTTTAACTTCTTTGTAAAGCATATCAGCAACGTCACTTTTCTTAGGAGCCTTTTTAGTTAGAAGTTTTTCCCTAATGTATTTGTGAACCTCGACAGGTATTTTTTTGTTTTCGTGAATACCAAATTCACGTATTAAATCTATTATAAACTCAGCTTGCTTTCTAGAGTTCGCCAATAACGGCTTATTTCCAATCATGGCAATTTGCGAGCTTATATAAGCGTTTGGAGTTGCTCCGTTAGCCATTGCAGTATCAATATTAAGCATAGCTTTAGGATTCATTTTTAAGAAAATATTTAGCAATAAATTAATTGAAGGGATATCTTCTTTTTCCGGAAGTACTTTTGCAATTGAGAAATAAATATTTTCTTCAATAGAATTTTTAGACAGATCAAGAATAGTTTTCCCATGAAGTTCAGCAACTTGAGTCCCGGGATTCATTTTGGAAGCACCAGATGTATTTCGCATATTTTGTCTTAAATACTGCGCTCCTACTTGCTTATTTATTTCCTCAATTTGTTTATCATAAGGAGAAATTGCTCTAAACACGGGAATATTTAATTCATCAGGTAATTTCATAATTGTGTCTGAGAGCCATGGTTTTAATGAAAGGTCACCATCCGAAGGGAAATCAGGTTCTTCATCAAGTTTTTCAAAAACAGTTTTCATAGCATCCGGCACCTGTTGTATATTAGCTACACGTACACCGCGCTTGCTTACTTTAGGCTTATCAGGATTAAAACATTTAACTCCAAAATAATCATCAAACCATTTCTCTTTTGTTTCAGCATCATCGCCGCCGCCGGCAAGTGCCCCGGCATGACCGCAGGATCTTGAAATATTCTTTTTCCATCTTCCTGTTACACAAACTACAATTGGTTTATTAAAACCAAATCTTCGTTCTTTAATCCAATCCAAAGCCATCTTTTCATAATAACCGCCGGGTTCTACATAAAGAGCTATTGCCTTTGTACGGGGATCGTTCTGCGCAGCGTATAAAAATTCAGGCAATGCAAAATGTACATAAACATCCTTACCTGAACTAACAGCTGTTGAAATACCAAATCCGGCAATTCTTAAATATTCGGCCATTGTTGTTGTAAAATTTCCGGAATTAGAATGAATTGCTATAGAACCTTTTTTAAGTGTTTCGGCAGGATCATCACCACCCAAAGCTCCTCCAACTCTTACGTTATCCCAAACATTAGCTATACCTAATGAATTTGCGCCAATCACGTCAACACCGGCTTCCTGGCACAAAAATCTGATGTTTCTGGAATCACGCGAAGAAATTTTTTCAGTAACAATTACTATGCGTTTAAGGTCTTCATTGTATTGCGTTAATTCGGATACAGCCTGACTAACAGCCGTGGGCGGTAAATAAATAACACCAGTATCAAATGTATGCCCGTTGTCCATTACGTCCCGAACTGACTGGTAATATGGGATATCGCCAATTTTAGTTTCTAATTTACCGCTTCTTCCGTATTGTACGCCGGCAACTATATTTCCGCCACTATACTCGTGCGAAACGGGTGTTACCTTTCTACTTTCACTTCCTAATATATTTATAACACATACCCTGCTATTTTCTGTTACTAATTCTTCTAAAGAATGTACACCAACAAAGTATGGAAAAGGTTTCGTTTTTAATTGTCTCATATTCTTCTCAATTTTTAATTAACACTTTGTTAGCTGTTTTTACTAGTTAATCTTAAATATTCTTTTTTCCCTTCTTTACTCCACCACTCATCAATTTTCTTCGCGTATTCTATTGAAAGTATCATTGATGTATCAAATCCAAAAACTTTATAAGGTAGTTTAAGAGTGTCTAGAATATCTTTTGCATAAAACATTCCTTTAACCAGATTGGGACCGCCGCGCCCTATAACCGTATAAATTGGTTTTGATCCGTTCTCAGCTATATGATCACGAAGTGCGTCAAATATACCTTTGAAAGTAACGTATATATCGGTGTTATTTGCTTTCCCGCCAATTAGCAACAAGACATTGGCTTTTTCTAACCAATGCTTAAATACTATACGGCTTATATCATACATTTTTTCATAAGGAGGATTTCCTCCAAAATCTGAAGCAAATATAGCTGAAGATCCCAGGGTTTCTGTTGCGGCCGAATTAGCACCGCCGCCGAACATAAACGGAATAATACTTCCTTTGGGATTTAGTTCAACAACATCACTCTGACCTTGATATGTACGTAATTTATTGATCTCAGACTCAAAAGGGGAGATATCCGACTGGAATATTGTGGAAGGTAATCCAATACGTTTCCATGCGGGATTATCCTGATCGAATGCAGCTTTAATATCGCACGCAACCGGAATATACTGATTACCCTGTTTTGTTACACGGATAGGATTAATCTCAATTGTTGTTAATCCGTAATTTTCATAAAGATCCCAAAGTTTTGGAATGAACCTTACTAAACACGAGATATATCTTTGCGGACAGCCGGTATCGGTTAACGCGTTAGTAATATCGAATGATTTCAGACCGATAAACGGATCGATCTCTACAATTTTTTTCTTATCAGCCGGAAGACTTTCTATATCAACTCCTCCGTGAGGTGTAATTGTAAATATAGGCTTTCTATGTATGGTTGAAGCGGTAATCGAAAAATATACTTCCAGTTCAGCTTCAACAAATTCTTCCATTGTTACGCCATTTGCCTGAATGGTTTTTATGCCATGTTTATGTTTTGCAAAATATAAATCTTGCTTGGCATCCAAAGCATCAACAAGATTATCTACTATTTTAATTAATCCCGCTTTCCCTTTTTTCCCGACTCCGCCATAGAAAAAAGGTTTTACAACTAGTTTTCCATGTTTGTCCAACATTTGTTGAATTTCTTCCTTATTTGCTCCACCCGTAATTACTTCGGGATATGGAAATTCTACTAAGTCGAGCAATTTGGAACCATATCTTAATCCAGATAATTGCATGTAAGTGCCTATATATTCATTTCAAAAAAATAGGTTAATTATACATTTTTGTTGAAAATTGATATTGTAAAACTGAATGACAAAGATCTTTTAGTTGATATTAAGACTACATCTAAGTTTCTAAATACATAATCAAATAATTCCATTGGAATAAAGTGGCTTGCGAATTTAGCTTAGACAATTAGGTTAGATTCTTTGTCAGACAGATTATACAGCGTAGCGAAAGAACGTTCTCAAACAAAAATTTAATTTGATATTGATAACATAGAAAAACTTATTGAAGTAACAAAATTATATAAGGAAAAATTTACTTATATAAATTGTGCGAAAACTGAGGAATTAAGTTAAAAATAGAAGTTGAAATTAGATAGGAATGGAATTTATATAAATTGCTTAAATCATTTATATATGTAAAGCAAATAGAGTAAATAATTAATATCGAAATTTTAAATAAAAAAAAAGGGATTCAAAATATTGAATCCCTTAAAAGTACCGAAGGCCGGACTCGAACCGGCACATCCTTGCGAATACTAGATTTTGAGTCTAGCGCGTCTACCAATTCCGCCACTCCGGCGTAAATGAGAATACAAAGTTATATCATTTACTAAATAATATCAAGCTGATAAATAACAAAACTAAGAAAAGCACATCTATCATTGATAAATATGCTTTCGAATATTTATTTTTTATTAAACTTAGCCCATGAATCTTTTAGAGAAACAGTTCTATTGAATATAAGATTATCTTCAGTTGAATCTAAATCAACATTAAAATATCCTCGTCTTTCAAATTGAAATTTATCACCGGACTTAGCATTCTTTAGAAATGGTTCAAGCTTGCAATTTTCAAGTACTTCTAAAGACTTGGGATTTAACAATTCACTAAGTTCTTTCTCTTTATTGCCAGACGGATCTGAATCAATAAAAAGTCTATCATACAATCTAACTTCAGCATCAATAGCATGTTTTGCCGATACCCAGTGAATTGTTCCTTTAACTTTTTTACCACTGTTACTTAATCCGCTTTTTGTTTCCGGATCGTATTCACAATGTATTTCTGCTATTTCACCATTATCATCTTTTACAAGACCAGTACACATAACTATGTAAGCGTAACGTAAACGAACTTCTTTACCTGGTGAAAGCCTGTGGAATTTTTTGTGTGGCACTTCCTGGAAATCTTCTTTCTCAATATAAAGCTCTTTTGAAAATGGAACTTTGCGTTTTCCCATAGTTTCATCTTCCGGATTATTAACAGCTTCAAGTTCTTCAACAAGATCTTCCGGATAATTTGTTATAATAACTTTTACCGGATTAACAACACCCATAACACGCTGTGCATGACTGTTTAGATCCTTTCTGATACTATCTTCGAGCAGAGTAACCTCGGTAATACCATTACGTTTAGCAACTCCGGTTTTTTCCACAAAATTTTTGAGAGAAAGACTTGTATATCCTCTGCGCCTTAAGCCCGATATAGTTGGCATTCTGGGATCATCCCAACCATTAACATGATTTTCCTGAACAAGCTGCAGAAGTTTTCTTTTACTCATTACAGTATAATCTAGATTTAAACGCGCAAATTCTATCTGCCTTGGCTTAGAAGGCATGTTATCGATGTGTTCTATAAACCAGTTATACAAAGGTCTGTGGTTCTCAAATTCCAGGGTGCAAATTGAATGAGTAATACACTCAATTGAATCCGATTGACCGTGCGCAAAATCATACATAGGATAAATACACCATTTATCGCCAGTTCTATGATGATGCGCTCTTTTAATGCGGTATAATGCCGGATCACGAAGATTCATGTTTGGCGAAGTCATATCAATCATTGCTCTAAGAGTTTTTGCACCGTCAGGGAATTCACCATTTTTCATTTTCTCAAAAAGTTCAAGGTTTTCTTTAACTGATCTGCTACGGAACGGACTTAGTTTTCCGGGCTCTGTAGGAATCCCTCTGTACTCCCGCATTTCCGCAGGATTTAAATCACAGACATAAGCTAAGCCTTTTTCTATAAGGTTAATTGCCCACGCATATAGTTGATCAAAATAATCGGACGCAAAGAATAACCGGTCTTCCCAATCAACTCCTAACCATTTAACATCTTCCATTATAGAATCAACATATTCTGTTTCTTCTTTTTCGGGATTTGTATCATCAAAACGAAGATTAAACTTGCCGCCGTATTCCTGAGAAATTCCGTAGTTAAGAAGTATAGATTTTGCATGACCAATATGCAAATAACCGTTTGGTTCCGGCGGGAAGCGGGTATGAACCTTCCCGGAATTTTTACCTTCCTTCAAGTCTTCATCTATTATAGTTCTAATAAAATCTCTTGAAATTACTTCGTTTTTAGATTCTTCATTATTCATAATTTACCTTTAAGTTATTATATCAGAATATTTCTGATAAATAAATTCTATTTTTTTATCTTTTCGAAAGCCGTGCTAATTCTGGAAATAATTCGGTCTTTACCAACAATGTATAATAAATCGAACATTCCAGGTCCGCCGCCAACTCCCGAAACAGCCAGACGTAATGGATGCATAAATTGCCCAAGTCCGACTTCTAATTCTTCAGCTAAATCTTTAAGAGTTTTTTCAAAATCTTCTTTTGTCGGATTTTCAATTGTCGAAATTCGTTCTTTATATTTTTCTAAATATTCAGGCGATTTTTCCTTCCAGCGTTTTTTTATAACAGTCTCATCATATTCTGTTGGATCTTCATAGAAATAAGTACAACTATCAATATAGTCTTTAACAAATGATACTCTTTCTTTCATAGCTTCAACTATTAAAAGCAAGTATTCATCGGTTAAATTTAGATTTTTATATTTTGAAACTGTTAATGCTTTTTTCAATCCTTCCAATAATTCTTCATTCGGCTTACTTCTAAGGTGTTCTTCGTTAAGCCAGTTTAATTTTTCTACATTAAACACCGCACCGGCTTTATGAACCCTGTCTAATGAAAATTTTTCAATCAGTTCTTGAAGATTATAAAACTCAACATTATCACCAGCACTCCATCCAAGAAGCGCAACAAAGTTAATTAATGATTCTTTGAAATAACCTTTATCACGATAGTCTTCAACTGCAACATCACCTTGTCTTTTACTTAATTTTGATTTATCAGAGTTAAGTAAAAGAGGGAGGTGAGCAAAAATTGGAAGTTCCCAGCCTAAGTAATCATATAGTAAAACATGTTTTGGAGTAGATGATAACCACTCTTCACCGCGAATAACATGTGTTATTTTCATTAAATGATCATCAACAACATTTGCCATATGGTATGTTGGAAAGCTGTCACTCTTTATTAAAATCTGATCATCAATACTATCGCGGTCAAATTCAACACGGTCTCTTACTTCATCGTTAAACGAAACTTTTGGACCAGGTTTAACATTAAGTCTTATTACATACCGTTCACCGGCATTAAGTTTTTGTTGAATTTCTTCTTTAGACAAACTTAGGCAGTGTTTATCGTATTTAGCTTGCGGAAGTTTTGCCTTCTGCTGTTCTTCTCTTAACCGGGTTAATCTATCAGCAGTGCAAAAACAGTAGTATGCTTTGCCTTCTTCAATAAGACGGTCAGCATATTTTTTGTATATTTCTAATCTTTCCGATTGAAAGTAGGGACCGTAATTGCCATCTATATCCGGACCTTCGTCATAATTTAGTCCAACCCAGTTCATAGTTTTTATAAGATTTTCAACCGCGCCTTCTACGTATCTATTTCTGTCTGTATCTTCAATTCTTAATATAAATTTACCGCCATTTCTTTTGGCAAATAAATAGTTATAAAGTGCGGTTCTTAAACCGCCAACATGTAAATAGCCAGTTGGACTGGGTGCAAACCTAACTCTTGGTGTTTCGTTTATCATTATTCCTCATTAGAATAAAATTAAAAGTCCAAATATAAGAAATAATGAATAAACTATGAATTAGATAAGTTAGTGAAAGGATGAGATTACATTAAAAGTTCAAAATTTAAAGTCTTTAAGTAATTGATATAAAATCGGCTAAAAAACATTCTTGTCGGTCTCATTTTATATCAACATCTATATTTTAACTCATTACTTCGTTTGTTGAGCCGTCACTATTAAATTTATTTTACTGATTTTGTATAATATTTTACTTTCTCAATAAATTCTTTACTGTCAATTGGTTTAGGTATATAATCAGTTGCTCCGGCTTCCAGACATTTTTCACGATCACCTTTCATTGCAAAAGCTGTAAGAGCTATAATAGGTGTGTCCTTATAATTATTCATCTGTCTAATTCTTTCCATAGCTTCAAATCCGTTCATAATAGGCATTTGAATATCCATTAAAATTAAATCGAACTGATTTTCTCTTGCACTGTTTAATGCTTCCTGCCCATTTTCAACAACAACAACATTTTCGAACGAACTTTTTTTCAATAGTCTTGTTACTATAATCTGAGAATGTTTGTAATCTTCGGCAAAAAGGATTTTTATTTCATCCTGTTTATCTTTGATTTTTTCAATAGGTGTCGGCTGTTCATATTTATTGTTAACCATAGCGTTTATTGTATCAGCAAGATCTTCAAGATTAGTACTTTTTTTACTTAGTAAGTGTGTAAAAAGTCCGTCGATTTTTTTAAGGTCGTCATCAAAATTTTCTTTCCCGGTATAAATTATAATCGGCAGATTCTTAAACTTGTCATCCGATTTAATTTGCTGAATAAGTTCGAACCCGTTTGGATAGGGCATATCAAGATCAACAATTGCCAGATCAATATCTTTATCACTAATTAAATTCATTACATTTGCCGATATGTTTTCCGCAACCGCATTAAATCCCGCCGTTTCTATCGCTTGTTTAACAAGATTTAAAGTCGGAAGGTCATCATCAACACAAAGTACATTCGAGTTTTTTCTTAATTTATAACTTGTTAAAACTTCAACCAGATAATTATAATTTATTGGTTTTTGAAAATACTCTACCGCACCCATCATAAAAGCTTTTTGTTCCTCAGGTTCTACAGAACAAACTATTGTCGGGGTTGATTTAGCATTTGGGTGTTCATGTATTTTTTTCAGCAGTTCGAGACCATTTGTACCAGAAATGTTTATATCGATAATGATAGCTAAGAATTTTTCTTTAGTAATTATTTCTAATGTTTGTTCCGCAGAGTTTACAATTGTTGGGTTGTATTTCCACTTATTCAAATAATTACTTAATAATTTTGATGTCGTGTAATCATCTTCAATTACAAGTATACTGTTATCCTGGGAAGTTGGCCGCGGTAAATTCAATAATGATGTATCAATTGGGGCTTTAGATAAATGATCTTTAGATTGAGATTCATAATTAACAGTAAATTGAAATCTTGATCCGGCTCCCAAATTACTTTCCACAGTAATATTACCGCCTAACATTTTACAATATTTTCTAACCAGGTTAAATGATAATCCGGAAATATGAGCTTTATTAAACTCAGGGATTTTAGAAATTGTAAACGGATCAAATAGTTTAACAAGTATTTCATTTGAAATACCTTTGCCTGTATCCTGAATAACAAACTGAAGTTTATTATTTGGCTCCAATGAAACATGCAGTATAATGGTTCCCTGGACTGTTGAGAATTTTGAAAATTCTAAAATATTATTCAATATAAATCTGATTTTTTTATCATCAATTATAATGTTTTCAAATACAGAATTATTAATATCTACTAAAAACTGTATTTGTCCATCAGGAGTTTTTGATTTGAAAACATCAACAACATCATGCATAAGTTTTTTTATGTTGACAGAACTGTTTTCAACAATCACTTTCCCCGATTCAATTTTGGATAATTCTATCAAATCGTTCATGTTAAATAATAATTCCTGAGCGTTTTCTTTTATAGTATTAGCATAGCCAGATTGAGATGATGTTAAATTATCGGAAGATAAAATTGAAATAAAACCTACAATTGAATTTAACGGTGTTCTTAATTCTTGCGCGGTTTCCAGAATAGTTTCGGATAACGGTTTTTTACTAACTAATAGATCAACACTTTTGCCAACACTCCACTCAGTAAATAAGCCCTTTAAGAACTCCGATATTTTTTTTAGAGCATCAATATCAGACTGTGAAAAAGGGGAGTTCTTAGCTACTTTAACAAATAATCTTTTTTGCTCGCTAATCTCAAATAATACACTGCATTCATAAACCAGATATTCTGAAATTTGCAGATCATTTAATGCTTCGGTATTAATATTAAATTCACTTGTGTTGCCAAATAATCTAGATAAATCAATTGTGAAATCTGAACCTCTTAAATAGTTTTGTCTGGATGAAGCTGATTTACCTAAAACGGAAATTGTATCATTCTTTACTACACTGAATAATACAATAGCTTGCAAATTAAATTCATTAACAATAAAATTTGAGACCATATCTGGGAAGTTGTCATTTCCAGAATTGGCTAATTTCATTAGTTGAGTATATTTTTCAAGAGTTTCTAACTTTACACCAGTAAGCATAATTTTTCTTCAATAATTTTAAAATAGTAATTATACAATATAAATAAGCTAATCTAATTTTGCATTCTTAAATTCTAAAGAATCTTTTACAGATTATTTAGAAAATAATTTGTAATCTTGTTATATAAGTGAAGAGCATCTTTACCGCGTACTCCGTGACCATGACCAACATATGGGAAAAAATCTAATGGTTTATTTATATTTGCCGCTTTTTTAGCAAATGCCAGAACATGCTGAATAACAACAGTTGGATCTTCAGTTCCGTGTACTAATAATAATTTGCCATTTAATTTATCTACATGATTCAAAAGACATGAGTTTTTGTAACCTTCCGGATTTTGTTCTGGTGTATCCATGTATCTTTCGCCGTACATAACTTCGTAATATTTCCAGTCGACAACAGTGCCGCCCGCAACTCCGACTTTATATACATCATTTGTTCTTAACATTAGAGATGTAGTCATAAAACCTCCATAGCTCCATCCCCAAACACCAATTCTATTTTCATCTATGTAACCTAACGATTTCAGATATTCTATTCCCGAAAGCTGATCTTTAATTTCGTTGGTTCCTAATTGTCTATGAATTGCCTGCTCAAATTCTAAACCTCTGTTGGCAGAACCTCTGTTATCCATTTGGAAAATCACATAACCCTTCTGAGCCATCATTAAAGCCCATATATCATATCTTCCCATTGGGAACCTATTTGTAACTACCTGTGCGTGAGGACCGCCATAAACATAAACTATAACAGGATATTTCTTTGAAGCGTCAAAATCTGGCGGTAAAAATATTTGTCCGTAAAGGTCAATATCATCTTCACCTTTGAAATTAATATATTCAACTTTCCCAATATTAAACTCTTTTAATGGATTTTCTTCATTTTGTATTTCCCTAAATACTTTCCCGCTTTCATCAACTATATTTGTAATTCTGGGAGCCGACGCGTTTGTATAACTATCTATATATAGATTTTCACCTTTATTGATATATAATCTATGTCTGCTTCCGGATTCCGTAAGCCTTGTGATCTTTCCGTCACCTATATTAACTTTATAAAAATTGTTTTCTAATGGAGAATCTTTTGTCGCGGAGATAAAAATATTATCAGTATCCTCATCAAATCCTTCAAATGATAAAGTTACCCAATCACCTTTAGTAACTTGTTTAATCAAGCTGCCGTCTGTGTTATAAAGATATAAGTGATTAAATCCGTCTCTTTCGGAGAACCATAAAAATTTATCATTGTTATTTGGCAAAAATTCCAATTGATGTTCCGGTTCAACATATTGCTCATCATTTTCTTCAAAAAGAACTTTTACTTTTTCGCCGGTTGCAGCATCAAATTTTGTAAGCTGCATATTATTTTGATCACGATTTAATATAGCAATATAAATGAATTTCTCTTCCGGTCCCCATGTTACATTGGTTAGATACTGTTCAACTGGTTCGCCGGTTTTAAGCCAGACTGTATTACCAGATTCTATATTGTAAACACCAACTTGTACATGGTGACTTTTTTGTCCCGCCATAGGATACCTGGTTGGTACAACTTCGGCAGGAGTTTTAGTAATATCAATTAAAGGATATTCAGTTACCATCGATTCATCCATTCTGTAAAATGCTATCGCATTGCTGTTTGGCGACCAAAATATACCACCTTCAATTCCAAATTCGTTTCTATGAACACTTTTACCGTTTACAATACCATTACCGCCATCCGAAGTTATTTTTATCTCTTTCCCGTTTTTTGTTAAATAAAGATTATCTTCAATAGTATAAGCGGCTTTTAATTTATCGCCCGATAAAGTTTTATTTTCACCATCCTTAGGAACAGTAACTAAAACTTCAACCGATTTTTCTTCTATGTTAAACTTCAGCAGTTTGTTGTTATTCCAAAATCTAATAGTAGATTCACTATCCCATGAAAAGGAGGGAAAACGTTTTAATGAGTCTACTCCTGTCTTTCCCATTACATTGTTTATTTTATCAAGTGTTAAAACTACACTGGAATTTTTACCATCAGCTGATTCAATTATCAGTCCATTTTTTTTAACAAAACTAATTTTTTCGCTTTGCGGAACCCAGCTTAATTGCGGAGTAGTTGCTTTGTAAAATTTGGAATAAGAATTAAACACAACATCTTCCATTGTTAATTCTTTTTTCTGTGCTAAAGTTGAAATTGAAATAGATAAAACCAGAATTGAGAAAAATAATTTACGCATAACCTTTCCTTTGATAAATAGTAATACTTAAATTTAAAGAAAAAAGGATTGGTTGCAAAAATATTAAACAAAAATAAAACTTTATTAGAATGAAATATTCAAAAGGAAATCTTATTTTAAGCAGTAATAAAAGGAGAATCTGAAATTAAAAAAATACTAATTGTAACTGATTCGTTTAAAGGGAGCCTTACTTCGCTGGAAGCCGGGAAAGCTATTGAAAAAGGTATAATCGAGCTTCATGAAGATTTAGAAGTTGAAGTTATTCCTGTGGCTGACGGAGGTGAGGGAACTGTAGAAGCGGTTATTAAAAACAGTAAAGGTGAATTTACTGAAGTAACGGCGAAAGATCTGCTGCTTAGAAATATACCGGCAAGGTATGGACTTTTTAATAATAGAAAATCAGCTATTATAGAAATGGCCGCTATTTCCGGATTACCTTTGTTAAGTATGCATGAAAGAAATCCTATGTTGCTAAACACGTTTGGTACAGGTCAATTAATTCTGGATGCCATTAATAAAGGCTGTAACGAAGTTTTTGTAGGATTAGGCGGAAGCGCGACTAATGACGGTGGTATTGGGATGGCCTCAGCGTTAGGGGTAAGGTTTATTGATAAGTATGGTGAATTTGTAAAACCTATTCCAAAGTATATATTTGATATTAAGAGAATTGATATTAAGAATAAGGATAAAAGGCTTTTTAATGCCAGTATAACAATTCTTTCAGACGTTAACAATCCATTGTGCGGTGAATACGGAGCTTCCCGGGTTTATGGAACTCAAAAAGGTGCCGATGAAATTATGATTAAACAATTAGATGAACGGCTTGAATATTTAGCGGATTTAACTGAAACAGAAATTGGAATTGATTACCGTGATGTAAATGGTTCTGGCGCAGCAGGAGGACTTGGATTTGGTTTATTAGCTTTCGCAAATGCTAAAATTATTAGCGGGGCTGATTTTATTTTAGTAAATAGCAAAGTTGAAGATAAAATTAAACACGCGGATATAATTATTACCGGAGAAGGTAAGTTAGATTATCAAACCAAATTTGATAAACTCCCCATGAAAATTGCTAAACTTGCAAAGAAACACAACAGGAAGTGTATCTGTGTTTCCGGTATTTTAGGGAATGGAATTGAAGAAATTAAAAATGATTTCTTTTATGAAATTTATTCTATAGTCAACAATAAGATCACGATTGAAGAATCATTAAAAAATCCGGGAGAAAATTTAACATTACTTGCGAAAAAAATAAACCTCTGAAATAAATCTAGAGAATTGCACCGCGCCATTTTAAAATAAACTTAGAACGGTCTAAGGGATTTATCCCTTTATACTCGCGGATTTCGCCTAATTCAGTCGGGCAAATTTCATATCCGTCAAATACATTAGTTAGTTTTGCCTTTCCGCCGGTCATTGAACTTAACCTCACAAAATAATCCATTGAAGAAGCTAATGGATAACGCCCGGTTAATACAAAACTCCCATTGTCAAGTTCCGGCGTATCAAAAGCACCTCTCATATTTATTATATCATTTGAAACCTTGCCAAGGAATTCATCACTGGCTGAAATTTTGAATCTGATAATTGGTTCTAGAATATCAGTCCCGCAATTTTCCAAACCACGCATTATTCCCATAAATGCCGCAAGTTTAAAATCGCCGGGTCTGCTGTGCATAACATGATCTTCACCTTCAATAAGCCTGATCTTTATATCAGTTACATTCCAGCCTTTTATACCTTGTTCCAGAGTTTTAGGAATAACCATTTCAATTTCATTCTGATATTTCTGATGAATATCGTTTACACCAACTTCAGAGGAATATATAATGCCGCTTCCCCGTTCTCCGGGTTCAATTGCGAATTTAACAACAGCCCAACAGGGTTTAGGCATTGTGTAACGTTCGGTTCCAATCCCTTTCCCCGAGGGCGTTTCTTTATAAATAACAGTCGGCTGAGAAATTTCAACTTCAATATTAAATCTGTTTAATAACAGACTTTCCAAAATTTCAACTTGAATTGCTCCCATTATATTTATTTGAAGTTCATGTTCCTCTTTATACCAGACAAAATTTAGATGAGGATCTTCGCTGCCTAAAATTTGAAGCGCGTTTGCTAAGTCTGAATATTTTTGCTCTAACTTAGGTGAAACTTTAACTGTCAATAATGGTTTGTTCATGGGAGGATTATACGGAACAAGTGAGCTTTCCCCAATTATATCGCCAATTTTAACATCTTGCATTCCGCATAAATATCCAATTTCTCCGGAATTAAGTTCCTGGTAATCTTCAAATCTAACCGGGCTAATTTTTTTTATCTGTGAAACTTTAACTTCTTTCTGCGATGTAGAATTAAAAATTGTATCACGGGTTTTAATTTTACCCGAAAACAATCTAATACCGGCTAGTCGGCCTAATTTGGGATCATGCTCAATTTTATAAATTAAAGCCGCAAGCGGATTGTGATCTTCGCATTTTGGAAACGCTCTATTTTTAATTGTGAAATCTAATAATTCATTGACCCCGATATTATTTTTTGAAATGCCGACTAGAACCGGGGAAATACTATTATTATTGAGTGATCTCTTTAAAGCTTTTTGAAGAGTCGGTATATCAATCTTATCTTCATTTATATATTTTTCGAATAATTCGTTGTCATTTTCAGCAATAGATTCAATGAGTTTTTTGTTATCAATTTTAAAAACATTTTCGATGTTTGCTTTAGCTTCACCTTCATTAATTGGCTTGTTAATCATTATAAAACTTTTTTTGAACTCTTTATTTAATGAGGCAAAAACATTTTCGATAGACGAACCAACCCGGTCTGCTTTGTTTATAAAAATAATAGAAGGAATTTCTTTTTCCCGCAACACTTTCCAGATGTTTTCTGTATGAGACTGAATTCCCTCAACTGCTGAAACGATAAGAATAGCAGTGTCAATTACACTTATAGTCCGTTCAACTTCTGCTGAAAAATCAATATGCCCCGGAGTATCAACTAAATTAATTAAAGTGTCTTTCCAGATAAAGGAAATTGTAGAAGCTTTTATAGATATACCGCGTTCTTTTTCTATATCCATTAAATCGGAATGTGATGTTCCTTTATCAACGTGACCGACTGATCTTATATTTTCTGTGTTAAATAAAATATGCTCAGTAAGTGTTGTTTTACCGGCATCAACGTGACCAAAAATACCTAAGTTTAATATATTCTTATATGAGTGCATTAAGTTATTATCAGTTTTAAAAATGATTTTACAAAGTTAACACTTTATAAAGTAGAATAGGAATGCTTTTATAATCCTTTATACATGAAAACATTGATATTTACTGAGAAATTTTAATTTTAGCATAAATATTTAGAGGAAAATTTCGAAAATATAATTATGTTTATTTTTGTATTGGTTAAAAGAAGCACGATATAAATAGTTTGAGGTTAATGAAATGTTTAAAAAATATTTTTTTTTATTAACGGTTTTACTGTTGGTCAGCTGTAACTCCGGATTAGACCAACAAAAAATTGAGGCTGAGATTAATAAACTGGAAAAAATAAGTGAAGAAACTAATTCTAAATTTTTCGAAATAAGAACACTTATTGAAGACCTGGCTGATTCTATACAAATATTATATGAAAATCAGAATCAGATATTACCCAATATTGATAAAAGCAAGTACAAGACTGCCTCTAACGGGGTTTTTTATAAAACAAAGGATGACGGCGGTAGTGCTGTTTATGTTTCTACAATCAGACCATTAACTAAATCGATTAAAGATATTGTTTATTTTACTGAACCAATCGAAAATGAAATGAAAAAAATAATGGAAACAAAAAGTGAAATTGCTCAGATATATTATAACGATAACCACGATTATAATAGGATATATCCCTTTTTTGATGTTCTTTCAGTTTATGAACCAAATCTGGATATTAGTTCTTTTAATTTTTATTATCTGGCCGATGAAACCCATAATCCATCGAGGAAATCTTTGTGGGTAGCTGATCCTTATGTAGATCCGGCGGGAAGAGGCTGGATGGTTTCAAGCATTGCTCCTGTATATTTTAAGAACCAGTTAGTGGGAGTTCCGGGAATTGATATTACTATAAATACGCTAATTGAGAAATATTTAATGGACGATAATATTTTAATCCTGGATAACAAAGGTGTGGTTGTTGCCGCTCATGAGAATCTGATAAAACTATTAAGTTTCCCGCAGTTAAAAGATCACAAATATATTGAAACAATAAAATTGGAAACCTTTAGAAAAGATTTATATAATATTTTGAAAAGTAAATCGAAGGAAATAAGAAATATTGGAGAAAGAATATTTAGCGGTTCAGAAAAATATTTTAATATAAATCTGAATGACAAAAATTATTATTTCTTTATTTCTGATGTAGAGGAAGTTAACTGGAAAATAGTTAAAGTGTTAGCGGTTAAATAAATGAGTAATCTAGTAAAAATTTTATTCGTTGTGTTTTTTGTTTTTATTGCTTTTCTAATTGAGGAGTATGTTTCTTTATATAACGATATAAAGTGGGAGAAGAAAGAATCGTTAACCAGGCAGGTCCAATTATTTAGTAACGAAATTGAAAACAAGTTAGAAGAATTTACTGAGCTGCTGGATTATTCATTCTCAAATGAAAAAGTAAATAACCTTTTTATTAATTACAATAATTTCCTCGAAGATGAATCGGCAATATTTATACGGCGTTTTTATTTTAAACATCAGATACTTATTTCCAGAATTAAAATTTGTAACAGCAGTAAAACCATAATTATTGAAAAGGATGTGAATAATTATTTTTCGTTTAATAAAACTGAAATGGCAAATGATATTGATTATACAACATTTGGTATAATTGGAAATGATTCGGAGTTTAGCTATAAAAAAATAATTACAAATAAATTTGGTGATAAAAGTGGCATTGTTGAAGTAGAATTAAATCTGGAAAAGTTTATTCTAAATGACTTTAATAGTTTTTATATTGGTCCCGATGCCTGGTTTTGGCTGGTTGATAAAAACAATAATGTTACGGATGTTTATTATACAAAGGGTAGTTTTAATTATCAGAAAAATGAATTCCAAAACAGTAACCTTATTTCAAAAGATGTAACTGACGGGTTAAGCGGATTTATTGAGCATAATCTTGTAAATAGCGATGGTGATAATATTGTTATATACTCGGCGTATTCTCCTTTGGCCATTACAAATAATAACTATGGCGTTGTTTTTACTATCAGTGCCGAATCACTCTTTTCATCGCTGAATTCACATTCCTTTACAATTTCAATTTTATTTGCAATGGCTCTAATAATAATTGTTGTTCTATTTGGAAGGCATATTAAAAGTATTAGAAAAATGACTGATAAATTATCTAAAAGTGAAGATAAATTCAGATCAATATTTGAATCATTTGTAGATGTATATTTTAGAACTGATTTAGAAGGAGTTATACAGATTGTTTCTCCTTCGGCCGATGAACTTACGGGCTGGAATAGCGAAGAATTGATTGGGCAAAATGTAAATCAGATATATGAAAACGAAAATGCGCGAACCCATTTTCTTAATGAACTAAAAAACAAAAAATTTGTAAATGATTATGAATTAAACCTATATAAAAAAAATAGAGAAGTAACACCGGTTTCTGTAACCGCTCATTTAATTTTTGATAAAAACAAAAACATTGTCGGTATTGAAGGCACATTAAGGAATATTGCTGAAAGGAAAAAAACAGAACTTGAATTGAGAAAAGCTAAAGAGGAAGCTGAAATTGCTAATAACGCAAAGAGTGAATTTATTGCGAATATTAGTCATGAATTAAAAACTCCGCTTAATGCAATAATCGGATTTTCGCAGATATATAAGGATGAAACTTCTATAAATGCTTCATTGAGAAATATTTTTGTAACTATTGAAGACAGCGGTTTAATTCTTTTGAACCTTATAAATAATTTAATTGATGTTACGCAAATTAGCAGCGGAAAGCTGAAAATAATTAAAAAAGAATTTAATATAACTGAAGTAATTGATGAGATATCTGAGACAATTAAAAATAGTGTTTTAGAAAAAAACATTGAGTTTAAATTAAATATCAAAAATGAAGTGCCGGAATTTATTATTGGCGATGAAAAACGATTGAAACAAATTTTAATGAATCTTCTTAAAAATGCTGTTAAATATACAAAAGAGGGAAGTATTACATTTGAATTGGAATATGCAAACGGGGAGTTTCATTTTGCGGTTATAGATACCGGAATTGGAATAAATAGTGAGCGAATTAATAAAATTTTTAATCCGTTTTTCCAATCAACTAATTTTAAAAAACAAGACGAAGGAATTGGTCTGGGTCTCTCAATTTCTAAAGCAATAGCAGAACAAATGGGCGGAGAAATATTGTTGGAAAGTTCACCCGGCAAAGGTTCTAAGTTTAGTTTTAATGTTAAACTTGATATTAGCTGTAGGAAAAATATTGCGGAGAATGAGAATCCTTATCAGGATAAAAATTCCGCGGAAAGAAAAACAATTCTGATTGCCGATGATCAAAAAGAAAACAGGTTTTTGCTTAAGGAAATATTAAAACGGCTGGGATTTGATGTTATTAGTGCAAAAGACGGAATTGAAGCTTTTGAAAAAACAAAGACTAATAAAGTTGATCTGATAATTATGGATCATTTAATGCCGGAATGTGACGGAATTGAATCGACAAAAATGATAAAAAAGATATTCCCGGAATTGCCCATTATACTTTTTACGGGTAACGATATTGAAGATAAATTAGATATTAAATTTGATGATTATATGTTAAAGCCCGTTAACAGTAAAAAAGTCTATTCTTCAATATCCAAACTGTTAAATCTGAATCCGAATAAAAATTCTTCTACTTTAGATGTTAAAAATACTGTTGATTTTGTTTATCCCCCAAAAATAGATTTATTAGCTTTGCTAAGTTCGGTAAAAACAAGAAATATTACAGAGTTTAATGTAAAACTAAATATACTTGAAGCAGAAAACCCGGAATGTAAATTATTTATAGATAAATTGAAAGAACTTCAAAATAGCTTTAAATTAGGTTTACTTGAAGATACAATTAATAGTGTTTTGGAACAGAAATGATGAATAACAATACAAAGTTCAAAGTTTTAATAGTTGATGATAATCCTAAAAATTTATCAGTATTATATAAAATATTGAATAATAAATATCAGGTGTTTGCTGTTGAAAATGGCGATTTGGCCATCAAAATTGCAAACGAAAGTATTCCGGATTTAATTGTACTGGATATACTTATGCCTGGTATAAACGGTTTTGATGTCTGCGATAGCCTTAAAAAATCGGGGAAGACTAAAGATATTCCGGTTATTTTTATGAGCGCGCTTTCGGAAACAATTGATAAAATTAAAGGATTTAATTGCGGAGCGGTGGATTACATAACAAAACCTTATCAGAAAGAGGAAGTTTTAGCAAGAATAAAAACACATTTAGAACTAGCCGATTATAGGAAAAAGATAGAGAGTTTTAATGATGTTCTTAAAGAGAAAGTAAAAGAAAAGACATATCAGCTTGAAGAAAAAATAGTTGATATTACTGATATTAATACAGCGCTTAGGGAAAGTGAAGAGAGCTATCACGCCTTGTTTTCATCGGCCCCGGATAGTATTCTGCTAACTGATGTCTCCACAAATAGAATTATAAAAGCTAATAACGCGTCCTTAAAATTATTTGGCTATCTGGAAGAAGAATTAATTGGAAAAGATGAGAAAGAGATTTTTGTAAATGATGAAACTGATAAAGTACATGATGTAATTAAAACGGATTCAGAAGAAATATTGTCATTCAGAAATAAAGTGATTAAAAAGGAAGGGACTTTTGTTGAGGTTTCAACTAATTCTAGAATTATTTTTTATAATAATATTTTGTGTAAACAGTCGTTCATAAGGGATATAACAAGTCAGATAGAAATAGAAAATAATCTAATTGAAGCCAGACGGCAATCGGAAGAATTTTCAAATTTGAAATCAAACTTTTTAGCAAATTTAGGTCATGAACTCAGAACTCCGTTGATAAGTATTTTAGGTTATTCCCAGCTAATGGAAGATGAACTGGAAAATGCCGATCATAAAAAAATGGTTAGCGGTATTTATGCCGGAGGAAAACGTTTACTGAGAACTTTAAATCTTTTAATTGATCTTTCGATGCTGGGCACTAAAAAAATAAATTTCCATGAAGATATAATTGCTCCGGATGCTGCTGTAAAAGATGTGCTGCATCAAAATAAAGAATCAATTGATAATAAGGGATTATCAACCTTTGTTGGAAAAATAAAAGAAGATCTTTTTATTAAAGTTGACGCAAGAATGTATTGGGAAATTTTAAATAATTTAATTGGCAACGCGGTTAAATATACAATTAAGGGCGGTATAGAAATTTTAATAGATTCTACAGAAATTGATTCTGAAAAATGGGTGGAAATAATTGTGAAAGATACCGGCCCCGGAATTGAGAAAGATAAACTAGAACTTATTTTTGAGGAGTTTAGACAGGCAAGTGAAGGCTTTACATGAGATTATCAGGGTATAGGACTTGGTTTAACCGTTGCCGAGAAATTTATTGAATTTAACACCGGTAAACTTCAACTTGAAAGTGAACCAGGAAAAGGTACCACTGTTACAATTCTTTTTCCATGTGTTGATAATGCGGGGAATATTGTAAAATTACAGATTTAACACTTTCTCAAAAAATTAATCTCAACTTTTAAATATCGCATTTTAATTTTTGCATCCTGATTATTTCGGGGATTTTTAATATCTGTCTAATTCTCTAAGAACCAATTCTACCGGATGAAAAAATACATTCCAAAATTTTAAAAAAAACTTCCAAATACCAGCATGATAATGAACTGTTATGATCCATGGGGGAAATAAAATGATCATTTATCAAAATAGGATTAAAAATCACAGCATGTGAGGTAATAGTTTTTAATATTTAAAAGCGTTTTATTAAAAAAATAGAAATATAAAGTTCTATAATTTTGGAGTTTAAATTGGAAAAAGTTGATATTAAAAATATTTGGATACCTGTTATAAGTTTGTGTTTTCTGTTTTTTGTCGGCTGTTCTATTTCTGTAGAAAGTAAAAGGTCTGAACTATTATTTACTAAAAACTGGAAATTCAATCTTGGCAATGTTGTTGACGGACAGAAAAAAGGTCTTGAAGATTCGGACTGGAGAGAATTAGATCTTCCGCATGATTGGAGTATTGAAGGGGAATTTGATAAAGATAATAGGGCAACACCCGGCGGTGGAGCTCTGCCCGGAGGAATCGGGTGGTACAGAAAAGAATTCAAATTAGAAAAAACAGATCAGAATAAAAAAATATTTATCGATTTTGACGGCGTGTATAAAAACAGCGAAGTCTGGATAAACGAACATTATCTTGGAAAACGTCCGAATGGCTATATCTCTTTCAGATATGATATAACTCCTTATTTAACATTTGGTGATTCGTTAAATATTATTGCTGTTAAAGTTGATAATTCCAAACAGCCAAATTCACGCTGGTATTCCGGATCTGGTATATATAGAAATGTTAGAATAATAAAAACTGAAAAGGTATATGTTGAACAGTGGGGAACTTATGCAACCGCAGAAGAAGTTTCTGAAAAATCAGCAAAGGTATCTATAAATACAACTGTTAAAAACGATTTAGAAATTGCATGCACGTTACGTGTTAAGAATATTATTATAGATGGTGAAGGTAATACTGTTGATGAAAATACGGTTGAAAAGGAAGTCGCGAATAATAGCAGTTCAGAATACACGCAAAGTTTTATTGTTAAGAATCCTAAACTCTGGTCAGTAGATACTCCAAATCTTTATTCAGTATTAACTAAAGTTTATTTAAACGGTAAAGTGATTGACAATTATAAAACTGCATTTGGAATCAGAAGTTTCACCTTCGATGCAAAAGATGGCTTTGTTTTAAATGGAAAGAAGGTAAAGATAAAAGGGGTTTGTAATCATCATGATCTGGGATGTTTAGGTTCAGCGGTTAATACCAGAGCAATTGAACGCCAGTTAGAAATATTAAAAAAAATGGGATGTAACGGGATTAGAACTTCTCATAATCCTCCTACGCCAGAGTTATTAAACTTATGCGATAAAATGGGCTTCATAGTTATGGATGAAGTATTTGATATGTGGGCAAAGAAAAAAAGCAAGTTTGATTATTCGCTTGACTGGGAAAAGTGGCATGAAAAGGATTTGAGAGATTTTATTCTTCGTGACAGAAATCATCCAAGTGTTTTTATGTGGAGCATTGGAAATGAAATTACTGAACAGTATGATCATAAAGATAGTACCGGAAAAGTATTAGCCGATAAATTAAGCAGAATTGTTAAAGAACTTGATAACACAAGACCTGTTACAGCCGCTTGTAACGATGCAAGTCCGGATAATCCATTGTTAAGATCGGATGGATTAGATATAGTCGGCTATAATTACAATCACGACAAATGGGCAGATGTTATAAATGTATTCCCGGGAAAACCATTTATTGCTACTGAAACAGAATCCTCTCTTCATACAAGAGGTTCATACGATATGCCTTCTGACAGTGTAAGGAATTGGCCTTATAGCTGGGATAAGGCATTTTTAGACGGTAATAAAAACAACACATGCTCGGCATATGATAATTGCTGTGCTCCATGGGGATCAACTCACGAGGCAACATGGAAACTGGTTAAGAAGTATGATCATATTTCTGGAATGTTTACCTGGACCGGTTTTGACTATCTGGGTGAACCAACTCCCTATACATGGCCTTCCAGGAGTTCATATTTCGGATTAATAGATTTGGCGGGCTTTCCAAAGGATGCATATTATTTTTATCAGAGTGAATGGACTGAAAAACCGATGCTTCATATTTTCCCGCACTGGAATTGGGAACCCGGACAGCTTATAGATATTTGGGGTTACACAAATTGTGATGAAGTAGAACTTTTTCTAAATGATAGAAGTTTTGGTGTGAAAAGTAAAACTGAGGAAAAACTTCATGTTGAATGGCCTGTTAATTTCGAGAAAGGCACATTAAAAGCAGTCGGCAGAATTAACGGTAAAGACGCGGTTATAAAAGAAGTTAAAACCGCAGGAGCACCATTTAAAATAATAATGGAAGCAGCCAGATCAACTATAAATGCAGATGGTTCTGATCTTGCGTTTATAACTATAAAAATTGCGGATAGTACGGATATTGTAAATCCATTAGCCGGTAACTTAGTTAACTTTAAGGTTGAAGGTCCGGGCATTATAGCCGGTGTGGATAATGGTTTGCAGACAAGTCATGAATCTTTTAAAGCTCCGTTTAGAAGCGCTTTTAAGGGATTATGTTTAGTAGTTATTAAATCGACTAATGAGAAAGGTATTATAAAAGTATCGGCTTCATCGGAAGGTTTGCGTGGAGCTGAAATAAGTATAAAATCTGTTAATTGACAGGATAATTAAATTAGTCAGATAAACGGCAAAGCCGTTCATCTGACTGAATAATTCTTAGTTTAATAGATGAGTTTCATCGGGCTCTGGTAAAGAGTTATTTGATGAAATCTTGAATTGGCTGATTAAATCTGAAAGGTTTTGTGTCAAATTATTTAAGTCTTCGGCAGTAGCGGCAACTTGCTGTAAACTTTGAGCAGACTGATTAGTAACGGCTGTTATTCCTTCAATATTTTTACTGATATTTTCTACCGTAATTGATTGTTCCTCACTTGCCGTTGCAACCTGTGTAACTACATCAACAACTGATTCTGATGCATTGATTATATTTGTTAAAGTTTCACCGGCTTTAGAGGCTTTAGTTTTCCCATCCTGAACTTCAACCGTTCCTTTTTCTATAGAAGTAACAGCACCGGCTGTATCATTCTGAATTTTCTTTATCATTTCAGCAATTTCTTTTGTTGCTTTTGTTGTTCTCTCTGCCAGCTTTCTAACTTCATCTGCTACAACAGCAAATCCACGTCCTTGTTCACCGGCTCTGGCAGCTTCAATTGCGGCGTTAAGTGCTAATAAGTTTGTCTGATCGGCTATATCATCAATAACCTGAACTATTTCACCAATTTTATCTGAGCTTTCACCAAGCTCCCTGACTGTTGCAGCGGCATCCATAACAACCTCTGCTATTTTATTCATTCCTTCAACTGTCTGATCAACAATTTCACCGCCTTCAACAGCAATTGTGCCTGCACGTTTTGCTAATTCAGCAGCTTCATTTGTGTTCTGTGTAGTTTCTATAATTGTAGCAGTCATTTGTTCAATAGATTCAGCAACTTCAGACGAATTTGCACTTTGTTCCTGGGCTCCTGCAGCCATTTCTTCAGAACTTGCGGAAATCTCCGCACTCGCGCTTGCAGTTGCATCAACGGCATTTGTAACCTGCTCAATTAATTTGCGAATATTTTGTACTGAATTTGAAAACCCGTTTAATAGTTTTGCTATATCATCATCACCATTATCCTTTAGCTGAACCGTAAGATCTCCCTTTGCAAATTTATCCATTTCGGTTAGAAGAGTTTTTGCCCCTTCTTCAAGTCTGTTCTTTAATCTATTTGCTTCAGTTATATCCTGAACAATTTCTATATGCCCAATTTTATTTCCGTCTTTATCATTAATGTATGTTGTCTCAACACTGAAATCTTTATCATGACCCGGATCCGTAAAGAATGATTGAGGTTTGCCATTTCTTAACATTTGTACACCGCACTTATCAGTATTGCAAATATCAACATCCCAATTATTGCATTGCATTTTTTTACCAACAACATCCTGGCGCGATTTTCCAATAATTTCAGTAACCGGTTTATTTACAAATGTCCAGTTCATATCCATATCTGTAACAGAAATTGGGAACGGAATTGAATCTAATAACTGTTCATACCAGAAAATTTTATCAACAATTCCACCAATAGTTTTTAATAAAGATCTTTGCAGATCACCAATTTCGTCTGAATTTTTTGAAACTGTTAACCTGGCATTAAGATCTCCTGAAGATATTACTTCTGTTTCTTTAACAAGTCTGTTTAATGGCGAAACTATACTTTTTATTATTATACTCATCAAAATAATTAGCGCTATGGCCGCTATAATAAAAGTAATTAATCCGTTAAATTTTGCGGTTTCAACTTTTGAGGTTAGTTCATTGTTTGCACTATTTACTTCTTCTTTTATAGAAATAACCATTTCTGCCAGATCAATGGCTAATTGAGTTGCAGCAGCATCAATCATATCATCATATACGTCCATTTCATCGAATGCTTTTCTATGAATAGCACCCATTAAATTTACTTTAACGTTTACAAGTAATTCTCCAAGATCTGCTTTAATATTATTTGCAAGTTCTTTTTCCTTTTCTGAATCGGCAATTTTTTGAATACCATCTAACTCAGGTTCAATAAGTTTAACTAGTTCATCAATTTCTATATCTAATTCGTTAATTCTTTCTTCATCTGCTTCTGAATCTATAATTGCATCCATGGCTGCAAGGGTTAATAATACAGAATGATGTTCAAGATCTCTAACTGTTGAAATCTGTTCAGCACGCATAATTGAAACTGCCGTTCCTTCTTCCATAGAATTTGTTGCCGAATTGTTGATTGCAAAAAGAATTGCAAGTGCAGCTATAGATATAACACTTACAAAAATCAATTTTGCTTTAATAGTCCATTTCATAATAGTCCCTAATATTTAGATTCAAAATTTATTTTTTTTAATTTAAAAACATTTCATTAATAATTGAAAAAACAAGATTTAATTGAACAGTTAATTATCGTAATTTTGTAAAAATTGTTTAAGGCTAATTGTTAGAATTTTCAATAATAAACGTATTTTAAGAATCGTCCTTATAAAGAGATCTTTTGGTATTAGAACAACTGTTAATTATTTTGTTAGTTGATTTTATTAACAAGCAAAAAAGGGCTAAAAACGCGACTTTCCCGGAATATATCCAATATCCTCAAAACTTGTTAAATTATTTAACAATAGGATGAATTTCTTAGAAGAAAGTTAACATCAGCTAAAACAATAGGTTAGGTTGTAATTTAGTTCTGGCACTTACCTTGTCCAGATTATGTGAAATAATTTGAGGTGGGAAATGAAATCCAGATTAACGGTTTTATTATTTGTATCAATATTTATAACTAATATTTTTGCTCAAAACGACAAAATAAGTACTGATCTTAATTTTAAAAATACTTTAGACAATGCCGGTATTTTGTTCGAAGTTGCCTATACAAGTGAATTCTTTTCGAATGTAAGCGGGGGACTTGAACAAAGGGCTTTTTATATTGATAATTTTGATTTTCTTTTAAATATGGATATGTATAAATCGTTAGGAATAAAAAACGCCCATGCTGTTTTTTACGTTCTCGGTAATAATGGCGATATTCCATCTGATTATGTTGGCGCAATGCAGGGAATAACAAATATTGCAACTACTCCTACATGGAAATTATATCAGGCATATTTTACACAAACTCTTTTTAACGATCAATTTTCCTTTGTAGTTGGTCTGTATGATCTAAATTCGGAATATGATGTTAGAGAAACATCCTCTCTTTTTATTAATCCGGCTCACGGAATTGGAACAGATTATGCTCAAAGCGGATTTAACGGACCGTCAATTTTTCCAAATGCCGGTTTAGCTTTAAGTCTTTCTTATAATTTTACCGATAACTTTTTAATCCGCACAGGAATATTTGAAGGAACTCCAACAAATCCTAATAATCCTTACGGTACACAGCTTCAACTTGATAGAAATGAAGGTGTTTTAATTTCATCCGAAATAAATTTAGAATTTGGTGATTTTGCGGAATTAGATAATACATTTGCAAGATACGCAATAGGCGGCTGGTATTATACTTCAGAATTTGAAGATATTGCGGGGCAGAATGAATTAGGAAATCCGTTAAAACATAAAGGTACATTTGGAATTTATGCGTATGGTGAAAAGTATTTGTTAAAAACTGGTTCATCAGGCAGTTTAGCCGGTTTTCTAAGAGTTGGTATGGCGGATAGTAAAGTGAACCAGGTAGATTATTATATTGGCGGCGGACTAATTTATTACGGCTTATTTAATGAAAATGATCAATTAGGGCTGGCTGTTGCTTCTGCTCATAATAGCGACGAATGCAGATGTGCTACCGCATTAGATCCTTATGAAACAAATATTGAACTAACCTACAGTACAAATATTTTTGAATGGTTATCAATTCAGCCGGATATACAATATATAATAAATCCTAGTGCTGAAGCGAATATAGAAAATTCATTAGTTGTCGGGACACGAATTTCGGTAGGATTTTAATTAAGTATTCTATTTTTAATTGGATAAAATTTAAGCCTATTCCTTTTTATAGAGGAACAGGCTTGCGTGAAAATGGAGCTAAAAACACCATTGTGTATCTTCAATAACTCTAAACGAAACCATATTTAATCTGTTTTCCGGTCTATTCCAATATCTAAGTTTTATTGAACAGAAGTTAGTAAAACTGCTCCAGGAGCCTCCGCGAATTGTTTTTAATGTTTTATCATTATCATACCATTCATCACACCATTCCCAAACATTACCTGTCATATCGTGTATCTTAAGGTTATTTGGTTTTTTCCGCCCAACCGGCTGAGTCATATTTCTGCTATTCTCTTTAAACCAGCCTACTTCATTTAAATTATCGCTTCCGCTATATTTTAATTTGGATAATTTTTGTCCGGCATTTGCCGCTAATTCCCATTCATGATCACCCGGTAATCTAAAACTTCTTCCGGTAATTGAGTTTATCCATGAGCAATATTTAGCAGCTTCATACCAGTTAATATTTATAACAGGTCTGTCTTTTCTTCCCCAGCCGTCATCATTTGGTTTTTGCGCTCCTGTCTGTGTACAGTAAAAATCATATTGTTCAAAAGTAATAGGAAATTTGCCAATATTAAAATTGCCAACGTCAATCATCTCGGGGATATAAATATGTTCATCAATTCTATTCCCTAATATATCCTTTATTTCCTCACTGGATTTTTTTAATCCAAAAGAGTGATTAAATATTTTTTTTTGGCTAGAATCATTATTATAATTTTTAACTTTATCCTGAAATAACCAGTCAATTATTTCTTTACCGCTTTTTGGTCTGTCTTTAACATTGCGGCTTAAACACTTCATAGCAACTTCAGCATAATTGGAAGATCCAGAAGGTTTGCTGATCGAAATATCCTTATCATACTTTTTTTCTTTAATTTGTCTTGATGTTCCGCTGTAAGGTAAATCACCGTCCAATAATTCGTATATCATTGTACCAATTGCATAAATATCCGCACTTTTTGTAACATCTTTCCAGCGGGCAGCGGATATTTGTTCGGGTGACATATAAGCTGGAGTTCCAACACCGTCCTGGAATATTTCCAGATTTGTTCCGGATAGTTTATCCAGACTTCTTGTTAAACCGAAATCAGAAATTTTAACATTCCAGCTTTCACTATTTTCATCTTGCTGTAATAAAATATTTTCGGGCTTTATATCCATATGAATTAGTTCGGCATTATGAATTGCATCAATTCCTTCACAGACTTGTCTAATAATATCAATACCGACTTTTAAGCGTGTTTCTTTTTCTAAATTGTTTTCATTAAGCCATTGTCTAAAATTCTTTTCGGCTAATTCCATCGGAAGTATAACCCAGTCAATGCCATTTTGCTGAAATTTTATTGGAGCCTCACTTCTAAGAATATGTTTACGATCCGCAATTTTAAGCTGAGTTTTGTATTCTTTTACTAAAAATGATAATACCGAATCAATACTCCCGAATGAATTCATTGCTTTAATAGCAATATCTTCCTCTAATGCTATATGTCTGGCTTTGTAGACATTTGCAAAACCGCCGCCGCCAATTTTATTTTTTATTCTAAATTGCTGTACTAATTCCTGTCCGTCCTTTAATTCAAGCTTTGATAATTTTGAAGTATCGTTTGAATAAATATGCGCTTCGGCTTCATCTGAATTTACTGACTCAATTTCGGTAATATTTGCGTTGTCGATAATCTCTTTACGATAATTATTAATTGAGCTTAGTCTGTTTTCTATCGGGGTTTTAAAACACTCATTTACAAGTAAAGAAACCAATGAACCTTTATCGCCGATTGCAGGAATAGCTTTAAATGTAAATTCATCACTATTTGCTATCTGTCCGGTTAAATATAAATTCGTGTTACTTTTATTATCAATTAGCTGATCTGTTAATTTATTATTACTTATAGGAGGTTTAGTGATATATGTGGTTATAATACCGTTGTTTTTAGATTGATTATCAAACGCTCTAATATTAGATATTTGATGCGCGTTTTTAAAGTTTATGGAAGGATTGTTTTCCCAAAATTCAGTCCGGGCTTTACAAGAGGGACATTTTCTCCAATGGGGCAAAATATTATCTCCGCACTCTTTACAAACCAGATCTTTTTCAACAGTAGTTTCGCAATAAGGACACTCGGTCCAAGTAGGATTTAACTCTTCGTTACAAACTTTACATTTCATTATACCCATTACCCTATACCCAATTAAATTATTTGTATGTTATGAACTTTTTATTTTCGCACAGTACATTTAAGGAGAAGTGTATTAAATCAATTTCGTAAGAAGTATATTGGAAAAATAAAACCTATCGGAAATAAAGACGAAGAAGTCGTAAATTAAAATTCAAATATGTAAAACATAATCTTTATCCTTTATTATAGAATGTTAACTTGGACTCAGTTTTTATCATAAAAACTGATGTTTTTAGTGATACAGAATATTAGGTTTATATATTTATGAAAAAGACAAGAAAATCGTAATAGTTTACAGTTATTTAATTTGATTAAAATACTTTTAATTGTGATATGAACTCTTATTATTTCAAACTAATTTTTTATATTTCATATTTGAAATAAATTCTATTTGGATAATGAAAAAACTATTTATTTATTCTGGTATAGCCGCATTCTTAATTATTGTTTTCCTGGTAGTTGCCGATTTTTTTATACTTCCGGCGTATGTTGAAGCCCGGGAAGTTGTTGTTCCCAGAGTTATTGGCTTAGATAAGAGTGAGGCGATAAAAATATTGACTGAAAGTGGATTAAATCCGATAGAAGGCGAAATTAAATTTGACGAAAATTTTGAAGTTGATGAAATCCTTTTTCAAAAACCACTTGCCGGATCTACTGTAAAGGAAGGAAGAAGGATTTATTTAGTAGTAAGCGGCGGTGATCCGAAAATTACGATGCCGAGATTATTAAATAAAACGCTAAGAGACGTTGAAGTAACATTAAGTAAATTTGATTTATATCTTGCTGAAATAAAAAAAGAAGGTTCTGAAAGAGAAAGAGGAACTGTTATTGAACAATTCCCCGAAGTTGGTGATCATGTAATTAAAGGCGATTCGGTTTACGTTGTAATAAGCGATGGTCCAAGAAGAGGGCAGGTAAGAACTCCCCTTATTATGGGAAAAACACTTGAAGACTCAAAACAAATATTACAAAGAGCTTCGTTACGTTTAGGAAATGTGAAAAGAAGAATTTCACCTCAGCTGCCAAATACAGTAATACACCAAGAACCAAGTCAGGGTCAATTATTATCAATTGGTGATAGTGTTGATGTTGTTATAACCGTTTTGAAATAGAGGAAATATGAAAAAAATTGCTCCTTCAATATTGTCTGCTGATTTCTCAAATCTGGCTCAACAAATAAGATCGGTTGAAATGGCTGGTATTGACTGGATACATTGTGATATAATGGACGGAAGATTTGTTCCTAATATAACTTTTGGACCATTGATTGTTAATGCTGTTAGCAAGATTACAAATGCTACAATTGACGCTCATCTAATGATTGAGGAACCGGAAAAGTATATCGAAGCTTTTGCAAAAGCGGGAGCCGATTATATTACAATTCATCAGGAAGCCGTTATTCATTTGCACAGAATTATTGAACAGATAAAAGCTTTAGGTGTAAAAGCCGGTGTTTCTATAAATCCGGGAACTCCCGTTAGTACTCTGGAAGAAATTTTGCAGTATGTTGATATGATATTGATTATGTCTGTTAATCCGGGATTTGGAGGACAAAAGTTAATTGAATCGACCTTAGATAAAATTGAATATCTTGATAGATTAAGAGAAGAAAATGGATACAAATATTTAATACAAATTGATGGCGGTGTTACTGCTAAAAACATCGAAAAAGTTTCACAAAAAGGCTGCGATATTTTTGTTGCCGGTTCAACAATATTTTCAAGTGGAAATATTACCGCTTCGGCAATGGAATTAAAAAATCTTATTTAGTTATTATTTATTATGAGGATATTATGAGTCTAGCTCTAGTTGGGGGTGAAATTGTTACTCCTTTTAGGAAAATTGAAAATGGTACACTTACCATTACGGGAAATAGAATTTACGAAGTTGGAAAATCGAAAGATGTAAAAGTTCCTTCGAATGCTAAGGTAATAGATGTAAGCGGTTGTACAATAACACCGGGATTTGTTGATTTACTTGTACACGGCGGTGCTGGCGGATACGGATTTTCGGATGAAAACGATGAAAGCATTGAACTTATTAGTGACTATTTTATTAGAAACGGTTCAACAACACTTCTTGCAAGTTTACACGCAAAGCCTAAAGAAAAATTATTAGCCGATATAAGAAGATTAGCAAAGTATATAATGCTAAATCCTGATTCTAATATTAAAGGGATTCATCTTGAAGGACCATATTTAAACCCCGCGCTTAAAGGTGCTATGAATGAAGAATATTTATGGAAACCATCGGTTGAGTCGTTTTTAGAAATGTGGGAAGCTTCAAACGGTCATGTTAAAATGATGACTATTGCTCCAGAACTGCCCGGTGCTTTAGATGTTATACGCGAAGCGTCTTTTAGAGGTGTTGTAATTTCTATTGGACATTCTACCGCAAGTTATGAAGAAATAGAATTAGCCATTGATCATGGTGCGGCGCACGTTACACACATGTTTAATGCAATGAGTCCAATAAATCATAGAAGACCTTCTGTATCAGTTGCGGCACTTTTGCGTGATGAATTAAAAGTGCAATTAATTGCTGATACGTATCATGTTCATCCTTCTGTAATGGAATTATTGATTAAGGCTAAATCACCAAAAGGAATAATTTTAATTACAGATTCAATTAGAATTGGCGGTATGCACGAAGGTGAAACTTCTCAATTCTCCGATCAGAAGATAGTTGTACAGGGCAACAAAGCTGTAATGGATGACGGAACAATTGCCGGAAGTACTTTAACTTTAAATATTGCCATAAAAAATGTAATAGATAAAACAAACCTTCGTTTAGAAGATGCAGTTAGAATGGCTACTGTTAACGGAGCAAAGGTAATTGGCGAAAGCAAAGGCATAATTGCTGCGGGTAAAGTAGCTGATTTAGTTATACTCGATAAAGATTTTGGTGTTGAGATGACTATTATGAACGGTAAAATCAGATATCAAAAAAATGAAGATGAATTATAAAATAAATTTATTCAGGTAATTTTTGGCAGTAAGAGTTTACGATCTTAAAAATAAGATTACTCAAAAAGAGTTGATGTTAAAATATGATTTTAATGATGATTCAATTATTAAGTCTGAATTTGGATTAGAATTCAAATCTGATTTTAACATAAAACTTGATTCCCGAAATTTGTTTGTTAAAAACAATTTATGCCTTTCTATCGGTTCTATAAAAGAATTAAATGATTTCTCAACTCTGATCAAAAATGAAATTGATCGGAGTCTGGGAGATTCTTTGATTTCGTCTATCGATAAATTTCAAAATTATAATACCAAATTATTCCAATTGAATAATAAAGAATTAGAGTTCATTGAACCTAAGATAATGGGGATATTAAATGTAACTCCGGATTCATTTTCAGATGGCGGAAAATTTGTAGATATAGACAGCGCATTTTATCATGCAAAAAAAATGATTGAGGATGGTGCTGGTATAATAGATGTCGGCGGCGAATCAACCAGACCAGGAGCCGATTTAATTTCGGAAAGTGAAGAATTGAAGCGGGTTATTCCTATTATAGAAAAGATAAATTCTGAGTTCCCTGATACAATAATTTCAATTGATACAAATAAATCGGGAGTGGCAGATAAAGCGCTTAAAGCTGGAGCTGGTATTGTTAATGATATTAGCGGAGGAACTTTTGATAAAAAAATGTTTGATATTGTTAAACAACACGATGCCGCTATTATAATAATGCATATAAAAGGTAATCCCAAAGACATGCAGAAAAATCCGGCTTATTATAATGTTGTAGATGAGATTTATTCATGGTTAAATGAACGGGTTATAATTGCGGAACAATCCGGAATTAGTAAAATAATTTTAGATCCGGGAATTGGCTTTGGTAAAAGAGTATCCGATAATTTTGAGATTATAAGCAGAGTTTCAGATTTTAAATCTTTAGGATATCCAATACTTATAGGTTTATCAAAAAAATCGTATATTGGCAAATCGCTTAATTTGGAAGTCGATGAAAGAGAAGTCCCGACGGCTATATCAGAAGCTATATCTTTGCAAAACGGGACAAACATAATTAGAACTCACAATGTGAAAAATGCTGTGATGGCAAAAAAAATTTTGAAGTATTATAATAATCCGGAAATATTAAACAATGTTCGAAATATTTAAGATAGGTTTTTTAAGTTTTAATTTTACTGATCTGATAGATATTCTGTTAGTTTCAGTTCTTATATATAGAATTTACGTTGTTGTAAAGGGCACTATTGCCGCGCAGATCTTTTTTGGCTTAATTATAATACTTGGTTTCTCATTTCTTTCGCAGGTTGCAAATTTAAAAGCACTTAGCTGGCTTTTACAAATAGTTTCTGATAACTGGATTATTGCGTTCATAATTCTGTTTCAGCCGGAGATACGCAGATTCTTAGTTATGCTGGGAAGAAATCCACTTTTACGCGCTTTTGTTTCCCGACCTGATGAGCAAAAAACTATTGCCGATATTATTGTTGATACCGCATTTGAACTAGCTCAGTATCAGCATGGAGCATTAATCGTGTTAGTTAAATCATCGGGAATCCAGGCTATAGTTGAGTCTGGTGAAATAATAAACGCAAAAGTTAATAAAGATTTATTACGCTCAATATTTTTCCCAAGATCACCTATGCATGATGGCGCGGTTATAATTAAGAATAATATTATTGAAGCTGCAAAATGCACATTACCGCTTTCTAATCTAAATGAAGTTGGCGGTATCTCTTTAGGAATGCGTCATAAAGCCGGTTTAGGAATTACGGAACAGGCTGATGTTATTAGTGTTATTGTTTCTGAAGAAACCGGAAGTATTTCACTTGCGGAGAAAGGGAAGCTGGTTAGAGGTTTATCGCGCGATACTCTTCGTAATTTATTAGCATTTAGTCTGGAAGTTCCAAAATCAAAATATTCTAAAAATATATTTGACCTGCTTAAAAAACGTAAATGAAAATCTGCGCAATAATTCCATTTTATAATGAGAGCAAATTCATTTCGGAAATTACAACAGAAGTATTAAAGTATGTTGATCATATAATTGCCATTGATGACGGCTCCACAGATAACTCGATGAATATTATTCCCGATTCTAATAGAATTACAAAAATTATCCATCCGCTAAATATGGGAAAAGGTGCCGCGTTAAAAAGCGGTTTCCAAAAATCTTTAGAACTTGGATTTGATATTACAATTACAATTGATGCCGATCTGCAGCACGATCCATCTTATATTCCAAAGTTTATAAATGAAATAAATAATTATGATCTTGTTATTGGCAACAGGTTAAATGATATATCAAACATGCCGTTCCCTAGAATTTTGAGTAACAAAATAACTTCTAAATTATTATCAATTAAAACTGGTTTAAAAATTCTTGATAGCCAAAATGGTTTTAGAGCCTTTAGAAATAAAACACTTAATAATCTTATTCCAACATCTTTTGGTTTTGAAGCAGAGAGCGAAATTTTAGTTTTGGCTGGTAAATTTAAATACAAAACAGGGCATGTAGAAATCCCGACTATTTATGGCGAAGAAAAGAGTAAGATGAGAAATATACAGGCTATTAAAGGGTTCTTAAAAGTTCTTTATAAATTTTGAAAAAATAAATATTTATTGAATTTTGCATGATTCAATCATAAATTAAATTTCATGAAAAAGTTTGACTTTTTATTATTTAATAAGGAGTAAAAAATGGAATTAACATATTTTTCTCATTCAGCATTTCAGATTAAAACTAATGACGGAATAATAATTTTAATTGATCCTTTTTTCACCGGTAATCCAACTTGCCCTATTTCTGTTGAAGAAGTTAAAGCAGATTACATTGTATTGACTCACGCGCACGGCGATCATATTGGCGATGCTTTTACAATTGCGAAAAAATATAAAAGTAAATTTATTTGTGTTAACGAACTTGCTAATTATTGCGCGGATAAAGGCTTTGAAGCACACAATATGCATATTGGCGGCGGATACAATTTCGATTTTGGCAGAGTGAAATTTACAATTGCGCATCATGGTTCCAAAACTCCGGATGGTGAATATGCAGGAGAACCTGCGGGCGTTATTTTAACCATAGACGGGAAAAGCGTTTATCATACCGGTGATACCGGACTTTTTTACGATATGAAACTTATTGGCGAAATGAACCCGATTGATTACATGTTATTACCAATTGGCGATAATTTTACAATGGGAATTGATGATGCCGTAAAAGCTGTTGAATTAGCTAATCCTGAAACGGCGATTCCTATTCATTACAATACTTTTCCGGTAATTGAAGCTGATCCGATGGAATTTAAATCAAAAGTTGAAGCGAATGGCTTTAATTGTAAAGTTATGAAGTATGGAGAAACCATTGAATTATAAATTTTGTTTCCCATTTTAATGATAGTTGAACCCTGACTAGAAATTTTAACAATATAATGTAACGGTACAACCGTGCCGCCGGGAAGTTATAAATAAGACTTTTACATTTTTTGGGTTTTATTGCTTGTAAGTCAGATTAAAAATTACAAACTCATAATCTTTTATTAACAAATTATTATAGAATTCCTTATATTCTGAATTCATTTTCTGAAATAGTATCTAACTAGATTTTATATTTATGGCAAAAGTAATAGCAGTAGCAAATCAAAAGGGAGGAGTAGGTAAAACTACTACTTCAATCAATTTATCAGCCTCTATTGCAGCAGCTGAAAGAAAAACATTACTAATTGATATTGATCCTCAGGCAAACTCATCATCCGGTTTAGGAATTGAGAAAGGCGGAAATTCAGTTTATAGAGTTTTTACGGGTCAACAGCCCATAGAAAAATGTATTGTAAATACTTACATGCCTTTTCTGGATATTCTTCCCTCTGATATTCATCTTGTTGGTGCCGAAGTTGAACTTGTTGATGTACCGGAAAGAGAAGCTTTATTAAAAAAAGCACTGGCTGAGATTAATGATCAATATGATTTCATTTTCATTGATTGTCCTCCGTCATTAGGCGTTTTAACTTTAAATGCTTTTACAGCATCAGATTCCGTATTAATACCTGTACAATGCGAGTATTTTGCGTTAGAAGGTTTAGGTCAATTGCTAAATACTATAAACATAGTAAAAAAACATTTTAACGCTGATTTACAGGTTGAAGGTGTACTATTAACTATGTTCGATCAGAGATTGAAACTTTCTAACCAGGTTGTGGAAGAAGTAAAAAAATATTTTGGCGATAAAGTTTTTGATACACTTATTCACCGGAATGTCCGGCTTTCAGAAGCACCAAGTCATGCTAAACCTGTTCTCCTGTACGATGCAGTATCCATAGGCGCAAAGAACTATATGTCGTTAGCTAACGAACTAATTAAACGAGTTAATTAAAAAAAATATTGAGTATGAGTAAAATTAAGCCAGGTCTCGGAAGAGGATTAGACGCTTTAATAAATCCTAATATGAATAGAAGCGATGAAACTCCTATTGCTGTATCAACAAAAAGGTTAACTAGTGATGATGGTAATTCATATGATATACTAGTGAAAGTTTCCGTTAATAATATAGTTCCTAATCCATATCAGCCTAGAACTGAGTTTGAACCAACAGCTTTAGATGAATTAAAAAAATCTATACTAGAAAACGGATTAATTCAGCCGATAACAGTCCGCCGCAAAGGACATGGCAATTATGAATTAATTTCTGGTGAAAGAAGACTGCGTGCCTGTAAAGCAATTGGATATAAAGAGATTCCGGCTTATATAATTAAAGTAGATACAAATGAAGCAATGCTGGCGTTATCTCTAATTGAAAATATTCAGCGAGAAAAATTAAATCCGATTGAAATTGCCGTTGCGTATAAGAGATTAATGGAGGAATGTGAATTATCTCAGGAAGAAATTGCAAAACGTGTTGGTAAGGAAAGATCTACTGTTACTAACTCAATCAGATTATTAAAACTTCCTAAACAAGTCCAGGTAAGTTTAGCAAAAGAAGAACTATCTGCCGGTCATGCACGGGCGTTGATTAATTTACCTACAGAAAAACTTCAGCTCGAAATTTTAGCGCTAATAAAAAAACAAGATCTTTCAGTTCGTAAAGTTGAAGCATTAGTTAAAGAAGCAATTACCGGAACAAAAATATTAGAAACACCTAAAAAAACTAAAGCAGTTACTCCCGAAAGTATTTCGCAAGCGGAAGTGGAAAATAGATTAAGAAGAATTTTTGGAACTAAAGTTAACTGTAAACAGAAAAAAGACGGCTCAGGTGAAGTTGTAATTGAATTTTATTCTAATGATGAATTTGAAAGGTTATATGAATTATTTGAGTTACTCGACTCAAACTACAGTTAAGATAATTCTATTATTTTTTTTAATAGTCTTACCTCTTAATGCGCAAACGGAACAAGATACTACTTCTAACGTCCAACCTGTCGATTCACTTTTTGTGATGCAAAAATCTCCATCCGGAGCCTTATGGCGTAGTGCTGTTATTCCGGGCTGGGGACAAATTTATAATGAATCGTATTGGAAGGCTCCTGTTTTCTGGGGATTTTTAGGTTATAATATTTCTGTGTGGATAAGAAACAATGACGATTATCATAAGTGGAGAAATAAAATCTCAGATAATAAATATAATGATGATTTTTCTGCTGATGATTTAGCAACCGCGCAAAAATATAGAGATTTTTACCATGAGCAAAGAGATCAGTTTGCGGTCTGGATTGCTCTTACATACATTCTAAATCTTGTAGATGCTTATGTTGATGCTCACATGTTTGATTTTGATGTTACGCCTGATCCATATACTTCAGCGCCAATGCTAAATTTAAGAGTGAAATTTTAATATATGAAAAATATAATTGAGTGTTCCAACTGTAAATCTGAAAACCCTATTTATTCCAGCACATGCAATAATTGCAAACATTATTTAAGAGACCGTGTTTACAATATAGATTTATGGAATACCTTCTGGATGCTGATGGAATCCCCGGTTTCTGCATTTAAAAAGATAATTTTTTCTGAACACAAAAATTTTGTATCACTTTTATTATTTTTCATCAGTTTAAAAGTTGCTATAAATGCTGTTATAGTTAGAAATGCATTATTTAATAACATCATTTTAGATTCTATTCCAATAAACATTGCTGCCGGAATGGTTCTTTTTATAGTTCTGTTTATTTTGCTAGTTTATGGTATTACAGGATTAAATAATCTTTTAGGATATGCTAATAGATTTAAGGATAATCTGGCTTTATATACATATGCAAACTCAATATTTGTTTTCGGACTAATTTTATTAACAACCCTTAAATATGCGTTATTTGGGATTTATGCTTTTACATTTGAGCCTTCGCCGTTTGAGCTTAAAACTATGGCAGCCTGGGTTATAACTGCTCTCGAAGGTTTGTTTTTTATTCTTGCGGTAATAAAATCAATTCAGGCAACTTTTGCGCAGACAACCAATACAATTTATTCCACAATTACTGGAATTGTTTTTGTCTTATTATTAGTTGGGATAGTAACCTTTCTTCCTGTCTTAATTATTGGTTAACATCATTAAGATAAGCTATAATTGCTCCGTATCTAATCCCTTTAGATGAAACATGTATTTCATCTATATTAAGAATATCAAATAGATTGTAAAGAATAATACTTCCTGCTAAAATCACATCATTTCTGCCTTTAACAACTTCACCATAATCTTCTAATATTTGTCTGCCCGATTTGTTACTCATTTCAGAAATTATAAATTCTAAATCATGTTTCGATAAAACCGAGTCCTCAACTTTTTCTTCAACATAATCTTTAAGGTTTTGTTTTATGCATGATAGTGTAGTGGGAGTTCCGGCAACCGCTATTGTGAATAAGTTTTTATCAAATTTATTATTAATCTCATTAAAAGTTCCCTGAACTTCCTTATGTAATTCAGAAATTTCACTCTTAATTGGCGGATCATTCTGAACAACCTTGTCAGTGAGCTTAACAGCTCCAATGTTAAAACTTTTAGAGTATTTAATACCATTGTTATCACCTACAACAATTTCAGTACTGGCACCGCCTATATCAATTACAATTTTATCATTTGGCAAATCGAGATAAGAAGAAGTGGCTCCTAAAAAAGAATACTCAGCTTCTGTATTACCGTCAATTACATTTATATTAATTTCAAACTTTTCTTTAACAACTTTTATTATTGAATCTGAATTTTTAGCGTTTCTCATTGCGGCTGTTGCGTTAACAAGAATTTTATCACACTTTTCTTTCAAAATTATTTGTTTGTATTCATTCAGTACTTCAAAAAATTCTTCTAATTTTTCTTCACTTATCTCACCGCTTTTATCAAGTCCCTTTGCTAAACGCGGCATTCTATAATAATTATTTATTGAGGATACAGCTTTTTTCTTATCAATTACCGCAATTAGCATTAAAACTGTGTTTGATCCTATATCAATTGAAGCTATTTTCATGATTTCCTTAAATAATTTTGCCAACATAATTCTAATAACAAGTATATTTTACGTCATTTTTGTTATTTTTACAAATTAAGTTTTACAAATATTAAGACACATGAAAATTAAAGAAAAAGAATTTGAGAATATTTTAGCTGACCTAAAGGCTCTTGCTGAAGAAATGGGAATTAAGGTTAGATACGAACTTGGTGATTTCAAAGGCGGCTATTGTCTCCTGAAATCGAGCAGAGTTGTAGTTTTAAATAAAAGATCTAATTTGCAGCGAAAAGTTATAACATTATCAACAGCTCTAAAAGAACTGGGTGTTGATGAAATTTATATGCCGCCGAAAATAAGAGAAATAATTGATGAGATGGGGTAATTGATGAAAATTTTAGTTTTGAACGGACCAAATCTTAATTTATTAGGAAAACGGGATAAAACCCAGTATGGAGTTTTAACTTTAGACGATATAGAAAAAATACTGAAAGATGAGTTCAAAGAGGAATATTTTGAGTTTTTCCAGAGTAACCATGAAGGTGAACTAATTGATAAACTTCATAGTGCCGCGGATTATTTTGACGGAGTTCTTATTAATCCCGGCGGTTATTCTCACACATCGGTTGCAATTAGAGACGCACTTGAATTATGTAAGATTCCAAAGGTTGAAGTACATTTATCTAATATTTCCACCCGTGAAGATTTTAGGCATAGAACTATAACTGCTGCCAGGTGTAATGGTTATGTCTCCGGCTTTAAAGAACTAAGTTATACTTCAGGCACTTATTTATTAAAGAAACTACACTACAACAGATAATCCTTTTCTTTTAAACTGATGGTTTTATCCATAGTAATTAAACAAGTTATGAATATTTATTAAACTAAATTATGAATTATTCGCTTTAATCTTGCTATTTTTAATTCTATTATTTATTTTTTTTAGCAAAATAAAAATGATTGGCAGATGAAAGATTTTGGTTTAAAGAAATTATATTATTCTATAAGCGAGGTAAGTAAACTTACAGACCTCGAACAGTATATCCTCAGATATTGGGAGACGGAATTTGACCAGCTAAAACCTTCAAAAAACAGAGCTGGAAACAGAATTTATACTAACAAAGATATTAAGCTTATCCTTCAGATTAAAAAACTTCTTAGAGATGAAAAATACACAATTGAAGGTGCCAAAAAAATTCTTCTGGAACCAGAATTAATGAGAGCAACTACTCAGAAACCTGCTCCTGTTATTAAAGAAAATACTAAAGAAGTTGTTGACGAAATTGTCGTAGACAATTCTCTTTTTGAAGAAAATGGGAGAGATGTAAAAAAAGATCTGACTCAGTTAAAAGAGTTTCTTATCGACTTGAAATCAAAATTATAAATAATCGGAGAGTGGCGCAGTCCGGTTAGCGCGCTCGTCTGGGGGGCGAGAGGTCGCGGGTTCAAATCCCGCCTTTCCGACAAAATAAACACACTATTTCTTTATCAATGGATTATTCCATTAGTAAAGAATAAAACCCCAAAAACAATTCTCAATTATTAAGGAATTCTAATTGATATGCGTTAGAATTCAACATATATTTATACTTGCATTTTTTTAGATAAAGTTATTAAAATTAGGAACGAATAAGTGAATATTGATAAACCTAAATGTTATTGTGGTGTTTTTGGAATAATTGGCTCTGAAGGTCCGGCTGTAAAGGCATATTACGGATTACATTCGCTTCAGCATCGTGGACAGGAAGCAGCGGGAATTGCAACTTTACACGAATCTGAAAATGGTAAAAAATCTTTTAGTATACACAAAGACAATGGACTTGTAAACGAAGTTTTTAAAGATAAAGATGTTTTTAAGAGTCTAAAAGGTTTTGCCGCAATTGGACACAACAGATATTCTACAACCGGCGGTTCATCTATAAAAAATATTCAGCCTTATATAGTAAACTATAAATCGGGGCATTTAGCTCTTGCTCATAACGGAAATCTTACAAATGCTAAAGAATTAAGAAAAGAACTTGTTAACGAAGGAGCAATTTTTCAAACAACAAGTGATACTGAAGTAATTCTTCATCTGATTGCCAGAAGTAAGTTCGAAGATCAGGTTGATCAGGTTAAAGATGCTTTAAGTCAGATTAAAGGTGCTTACAGTATTACAATTCTTACCGACGATAAATTGATTGGCGCAAGAGACCCTTACGGTTTTAAGCCGCTTTGTGTTGGAGAAACCAAAGATAACGGGTTTATCATTTCATCAGAAACATGTGCTTTGGATATTAACTTTTCAACCTATATTAGAGATGTTGAGCCGGGCGAAATTTTAGTTATCGATAGAGAAACTAAGAGTCCTGAAAATTTTATATCACATAGAATTCATGAAGAAAGAAGAACTCATAAACATTGTATTTTTGAATATATATATTTTAGCCGTCCTGACAGTCAGATTTTTGGTCAGAATGTGGACAAGATGCGTAGAAAACTTGGTAAAGTACTAGCTCAAAAACATCCCGTTGTTGATAAAGACGGTGAAAAAGTTATTGTATTTAGTGTTCCAGATAGTTCAAACACATGCGCAATTGGTTATCAGGATCATTTGGTAAAACAAGGTATAAACTCAAAATTAGAAATTGGATTAATTAGAAGTCACTATGTAGGCAGAACATTTATTCTTCCCGGACAAGAAAAAAGGGAAGTGGGTGTACGAGTAAAATTTAATCCGGTAAAAGGTGTTATAGAAGGAAGAACAATTGTTTTGGTTGATGATTCTATTGTTAGAGGAACAACTATGAAGCAGTTGGTTAAATTGATTAAAGAAGCAAATCCTAAAGAAATTCATTTAAGAATATCTTCCGGTCCTATTTTACATCCATGTTATTACGGAATGGATTTTCCCTCTAAAGATGAACTAATCGCAAATAAGTTTAATCAGGATATAGAAAAAATACGTGAATATCTTGAGGTTGACAGTTTAGAATATATGTCGGTTGATGAAATGTTAGAAGCAATGGTTAATCAGGATCCTGAGCATTTTTGTACTGCATGTTTTTCGGGTAAATATCCTACTAAAGTAAATACCGCAATTACAAAAGAAGAATACGAAGACTGATAAATGAAAATTGACCTGAAAGAACTCAGAACAAAATCGAATATTCTAAGTTTAGTTAGATTTTTTCTATTTGCACCATTTTTCCTGATGGTCTTAGAAATTCCTGATGACGATAACTTTAGATATTACACTTTGGGACTTATCTTTTTTGCGTACATCACCGATGTTCTGGATGGTTTTCTTGCGCGCAGATTTAACGAAATAACTGAAATGGGCAAAATAATTGATCCGTTAGCAGATAAAATTTGTGTTATTGCTGTAGTTATAGGACTTTATAAAATTGAAGCAATCCCGGAATATTACCTTGCAGTAATAATTTTACGCGATTTAGTAATCTTTCTTGGAGGAATTTACGTATCAAAGAAAATTGGAAAAGTACTTCCTTCTAATCTTTTAGGAAAAATGACAATCGTCTCAATCGGATTTTTTATAATGGGAACCCTGTTAAATGCGCAATCAATTACATGGCTCTACAGTATGCTTTTATATATTAGCCTCTTTTTTAGCTTTGCTTCAGTAGTTGGTTACGGAATTAGAGGTTACGAATCTATTAAATGGAAACAAAATGAAACTGTTTAAAAATGTAAATTTTGATAAATTAAAATCGGGTCTTAATAAAACCCGTGACAAACTTGTAAATAGAATTACCGAAACTCTTAGCGGTAAAGCTCAGATTGATGATGCCACACTTGAGGAAATTGAAGAAATTTTAATTACAAGTGATCTTGGCTACGATACTGCTATTGATATTATTGAAAAAACCAGAGTTACACTTAAAAGTGATAAAGACAGATCGGATTTGAATGTTTTAGCGACAATCAAAAAAGAATTAGAATTAATTCTTGAATCCTACGCAGTTGAACAGACAGAATTTGAATTGGTAGAAAAATATAATCCGTTTGTAATTTTGATAGTGGGTGTAAACGGAGCAGGCAAAACAACTACAATTGGTAAACTTGCCAGAAATTATAAAAATGCCGGACTTAAAGTAATTATTGGCTCAGCCGATACCTTTAGAGCCGCCGCAAATGAGCAATTGGAAATCTGGGCAAATAGAGCTGGAGTAGAAATAGTTCAGAGTGTAACAGGAAATGATCCTTCTTCGGTAGCGTTCGATACAATTACTCTTGCTAAAGAAAAAGGTGCCGATATTGTTATAATTGATACAGCGGGCAGACTTCATACAAAAAACAATTTAATGAACGAACTGTCTAAAATAAAACGTGTTATTGCTAAAGTTGTTGATTATGCTCCCAATGAAACTTTTCTTGTTGTTGACGGAAATACCGGTCAGAATGCTCTTACACAGGCAAAAGAATTTGGCAAGTTTACAGATATTACCGGTCTTATTGTTACAAAATTAGACGGAACCGCTAAAGGCGGTATTTTATTTCAGATTTGTGCTGAGAAGAATATTCCTATAAGATACATTGGTGTTGGAGAGGGAATTGATGATCTTCAAACATTTGATCCTAAAAATTATGTTAAAGCACTTTTTGAGTAGATAGTAGATTCCCATTTATATAACAACTGTAAATTGTTATATTTCAACTATTTAATAGAACTTAATTAAATTGGTGTTTTTTGAAAGATATTTTATTTATTGTAAACCCAGTTTCCGGTAAAGGTAAAACCGCCAAAATGCTCCCGATTCTTAAAGAGAAAATTAATGAGCATAAAAAGGAAATTGAAATTATAGTTACTGAGTATCCGCTTCATGCAGTTGAAATTGCCAGAGCTAATTCTCACGATTTTGTATCAATTGTTGCTGTTGGCGGTGACGGAACTTTAAATGAAGTATTAAACGGAATTGACTTAATTTCCAATGTTAATTTTGGTGTGCTCCCGTCAGGTTCCGGGAATGATTTTGCTCATAATTTTAAGCTCTCAGACAATTTTTTAACCAATTTTGATCTAATACTTGATTCAAATCATAAGATAACAAAGATTGATATTGGTTCTGTTGGTTATACAACTTCATCCGATTCAAGAGTTCATTCAAAGAAATTTATAAATAGTCTGGGAATTGGTTTTGATGCGTTAGTTGCGCATTATAATCAGAATAATAAAACCTTAAAAGGCTTAGCTTCGTACATTACCGCAATTATTAAGGCGTTAAAAAATTCAAGACCTATTAAATTAACAGTTGATAATAATATAATTAAAAAAGAATATAATGTCTTATTTGCATCCGTTGGAAATGGTAAAACAGCCGGAGGCGGACTTTATTTAACTCCGGACGCTGAATTAAATGATGGTTTACTTGATATTACTTATGTTGATGCGATATCAAAACCAAAACTTCTTAGATCTTTACCTTTGGCTATTATTAATAAAATTAAGAAGCTGGATGTTGTAGAATTTGATACTTTTTTATCTACTGAAATTGAATTAGAATTCCCGTATTTTGTTCACGTTGACGGTGAAGTTATTGCTGCTAACGTTAAAAGTATTAAAATTGACTGTCTTAAACATGCACTAAAAATAATCTCAAACTAGGATTAATTATGTTAATGAAGAAACCGAAACATAAAGTTTTTGATTATGAACCCCGTTATTATGATCCTGCCAAAGATCCAGAATTAAAGAAGAAAAAAAGATTAACCTTCACTGATAGCAGAAAGACAAAAAAGAAAAAACTGAACACTTATATGCTGCTGGTAATACTTTTACTGATTCTGTACTTTTTCTTTCAACTGGGCGGATAATATAAAAGTTGGCAATAATGGATAGAAGAGAGGTTTATAGAATATGTTAGTTTACATAATATACATTATATGACAAATATAGTGTGTTTTCCAGAATCTGCATTTTAGATTATTTGATGTATTTATTCTTCTTAGGAATGTACCAGACATTCTTTTCTAAATCAACACCGCCGCCAATTTCTTCTTGTATAACTCTGTCAATTATAAAAACACCAATTTCTGCCATATTGCTAAAATTATCGATGCCATTATCAAAATTTTGTCTGGTTCTATGAATATTAAATTTATTTGAAAACTTTTGCCCAAAAGTTTTTTCAACACCGTCTTTGCCAATAATAAAACCTAATAATCCGCCCCATGTTGCTGTAGGATTATCTGAATCCCAGCCAGAAAGCACACCAATTTTAATTGTTTCTTTTAGATCTCCTTCGCCGTAAAACAGACTAACTAGGCTTGAAGCAAAATTTATACCGGCAGCAAAACAGCCGTTGCAATAGAGTTCTTTTGAAGTCATATAATAACCATCTTCTTGATTTACCTGGTATCTTTCATAAATCTCATCACGCGTTTGCTCCCAGACAAAACCATCTTCATATTTAGATTTCACAAAGTCGTACATTTTTGCTGAATAAGAATTATCCGGCAAAACTTTTCTAGCCTCATCAGCAATCCAAAGTATGTTATCTTTATCCGGTTTTGTTTCATCAATTGCCGATGCTAAAGAATACATTGTAACATAAAACTCTGAGATCCATGCGGCATTATCTCTGGCTGTTGTTCTAATAGGAAGATAAGACATTTCCAGGGCTACATCTGGTCTTGCCGGAGCATATAAGCCAAATATCTCTGTGGTAAGCTGTGCATCAATCATTTCAAAATTTGGGTTGTTTTCAGGACTGCTGGTCTCCGGCGGCAAAATCCCTTTATTCATAAGATCAAAAGCTGTTTGATTAGAAACCCACAGAAAATTTTCTTCCTCTTTTTTGATGTGTTTCAGCCACCCGGCTTTAATTTGTAAAGGTGTTAAGATACTTGTTTTATTTGTGTATAGCAGATGCTGATAAATGTACTCAATATCTGTATCATCATCCGCACCCCAGACACCATTTGTATCTTCAAATACAAAGTCAATTGTTGCCGATAAATCACTGGGGATTCCTTTGCCCCAAATACTTGGCTTATCAGGTTTACCCCAATCATTTCTTGTGTAAAACTCGCCAGTTTTTATTTCACCAATATTGCCAATTTTATCCATTTCTGTAACTAAGCCAGTCCAGTTTGCAATACATTGTCCAAGCCAGAAACCCTGCAGTTTGTTTACATAATCAATACGTGAAATAACAAGATCTAACTTATCAGGCGAATAATCTTTATAGACAAAACTAGTATCTTGTAATACTTTATCAGAAACTCCGGAAGAATTGCATGATATACAAAAAATACAAATTACACTTACAATAATGCTGCTATTAAAAGTTAATGTTAGTTTTTTCATAACTGTTTCTGTTACTTGATAAATGTTAGTTTTTTAATTTCAATATTATTATTTGCTGAGAGTTTATAAAAATAAACTCCGCTCGATAAATTTGCGGCATTAAAACTGACAGAATAAATTCCTTTTGGTTTGTATCCATCAACTAATGTAGAAACTTCGTTGCCTAGAACATCGAAAACTTTTAGCGACACTTCCCCGCTTTCAGCAATTGCATAATTTATTGTAGTTGTAGGGTTAAAAGGATTTGGATAGTTTTGTTCTAATCTAAAATTAGCCGGAATAATTTCCGTTTCTTTAACATCTGTAAACATTAAAATAGATTCAATCCAATTTAAATTGAATCCGCCTTTTTCGGAATATAACCGTATTGTTGAATTTCCGCTTCCCAATTCCAAAAGAGTAGATGTGGTTTGCCAATTTTGCCAATCGCCTGTAAATGGAACCGCTACAGTTTCAACAATTTCGTTATTAATAATTATTCTAATTCTGGCATCAGAATTTGGCGAAGCGACACGAAAATCAAATTGATACTCTCCGGCAGTTTCAATAAGAACTTCATATTCAAGCCAGTCATTATCATCAATCCAGCCAACATTAATTCCACCACCTATATCACTAGTATTTTCTGTCTGAACACCTTCCATATTTGTATAATCTTCTGCTTCAATAAGACCCGGAAAAACTAATTCAGATCCCCATCCATCATAATTTATAACGTCTTCTGAAGAAATTGCTTCTAATACACCGCCATCATTCGATTCAATATTTCCTTGCAGATAACTAAATTCTATTATATCGCTGGAAGATATTTTCTCATTTAATGTTATAAGCAAAACAGTTTCGTTAATTTCTGAAACTTTTATTTCTGAGACCTCAATTATATCGGATGAATTTTTCTTTATATTAAACTTTGCTTCATTTAATGAGCCTGAATTTATAGCTTTGTTAAAAGAGATCTCTATTTTATCTGAGCTTTCAGTTAACATTGCAGAAAGATAAACCAATTGTGAACCTGCCAGCGAATTTTCAAAAGAATCAATTCCAAATCCATAAGAAAATAATGGATCATAATTATTATCTCCATAGTTAATGGGGATTTGCTGCATGTTTTTTGGCCAGGTATGTGGCAATTTTCCGGTTGGGGCATAATCTCCAAATAATACTTCGGCAATTCCGTCACCCTCAGTGCCAGGCAGCCAGGCGGATAATAAAACATCAGAATTGTGAAGTACCGGATTGATTATCATAGGTCGGCCAGAAATTAATATAGTAATAACCGGAATCCCTAATTGTTGCATTTTTCTCACCATACGAACCTGGGTTTTAGGTAATGATAAATCATTCTTATCACCGCCACCTTCCGCGTATGGTTGTTCACCAACAACTACAATTACATAATCAGCATCGGCTGCATCAAAGTTTCCTTCAGCATTATATATCACTTCAGAATTTGGAGCAGCTTGTTTTATCCCGTCAAGAATTGTTGTGCCGGGTGTTATATTTCCAGGAGAACCGCCCCACTGAATTGTCCAGCCGCCGCACTGCAGACCAATATCATTTGCATGATTCCCGGCAACTAATATTTTTTTAGCCGATTTATTTAACGGTAAAATGTCATCTTTCTTTTGAAGAAGAACTACCGATTCCCTTACACATTGTTTTGCAACTGCTCTATGTTCCGCAGATCCTATTTTATCTAAATAACTTCTATCAGAATATGGGTTTTCAAACAGACCTAATTCAAATTTCACTTTTAAAATTCTTTTTACCGCGTCATTAATTCTTTCTTGTGAAACTTTCCCTTGATTTACAAGTGATATAAGCCCGTTATAAAATCCGGCATAGTTATTAGGAACCATAACCATATCTATTCCGGCATTTATAGATATTTCAATATCTGAAATATAATCTCCGGGAATTTGATCAATTGCTGCCCAGTCAGAAACTATAAATCCATCAAATCCTAATTCATCTTTTAATAAATCTGTAAGCAGATATTTAATGCCGTGAAGTTTTTGACCGTTCCAGCTATTGTAAGATGCCATAATAGTTTTAACATCATATTTAATAGCCTCTATATACCCGGGTAAATGTATTGCTCTTAATTCTTCTTCACTTATCTGAGTATTACCCTGATCATTGCCGCCAAGTGTACCTCCGTCACCAATAAAATGTTTTGCGCACGCAACTATACTTGTCGGGGTATTTAAACTGTCGTTTTGCAACCCAAGTACAGCCGGACCTGCAAACATTTCTGATAATTCCGCCGTTTCACCAAAACTTTCATAAGTTCTTCCCCATCTTTCGTCTCTTGCAACGGCAATACAAGGAGCAAAAGTCCAGTCTATTCCGGTAGCCGCAATTTCAACGGCGGTAATTCTTGAGGCTTCTTTTATAAGATCAGGATTCCGGGTTGCGCCAAGTCCAATATTATGAGGAAATATTGTTGATCCAACTACATTGCTGTGTCCGTGAACAGCATCAATTCCGTAGATAATTGGGATCTTTAATCTCGATTGCAACGACTTAAGCTGGAAAGTATCATATAGATTAGCCCATGCTTCCGGGGAATTGTTCTCTGGATCGGAACCGCCGCCGCTTAAGATTGAGCCAATATTATAACTTAGCATATCATCCAAATTATTTACCGCCGCATGATCAGCCTGTGTCATCTGCCCGACTTTTTCTTCAAGAGTCATTCTGCCTAATAAATCCGCAACTCTATTTTCAATCGAACTAGTTGAATCCAAGTAAATTGGAGTTTGCGCATATATGTTATTTATAAATAAGAGATAGATTACAAATAATTTGCAACTGTTTCTTAAAACTATTTTCATAATATCCATTCTACAGTAATCCACTTTTCTATGGCATTATTTTAATAAAATCATTGTCTTTGTATTTCTAAATTCACGAGTGCTAATTGTATAGTAATAAATTCCGCTCGATAAATTTGCGGCATTAAAACTGACAGAATAAATTCCTTTTGGTTTGTATCCATCAACTAATGTAGAAACTTCGTTGCCTAGAACATCGAAAACTTTTAGCGACACTTCCCCGCTTTCAGCAATTGCATAATTTATTGTAGTTGTAGGGTTAAAAGGATTTGGATAGTTTTGTTGCAGCTCAAATGAAACTGGCAATTCTGTATTATTTTCAATACCAACAATTGAATTAAAAATAAGTTCAAACTTATCTATGTTAAAAGGACTTACATCACCTATTTCCATACGAAGAATCTGCTCACCTTCAGCAAGTTCAATTTGTCCGTAAATTGACACAGTATTTTGCCAATCGTTTGTAGAAACAACATCGAGAACGGTAGAATAGGTAAATCCGACTCTAAATCGCAATTTCCCGCCGCCATTTAATGAAGCAGTTTCAACTTTAATATCATATAGTCCTGCTTTAGCCACATCTATAGAATATTCAAGCCATTCCCCTTTTTCTACATAAGAAATTTGATATCCGCCGTCATCCCTGTCTTCTATATCAACACTTTCTGCCGGTCTATATTTACCGGGAATATTTTGAGCACCTGTATCATGAAATGTTAAACCTTCGCCGCCAATATCAAATTCTTCTGCTTCAATAATTCCGGGAACTTCAAACGGCAATAACAAATACGGACTGCGGAATGTAGATTCCAGAAAAATTTTAACAGGATATGAATATTTATCTTCACCATTATCCATAACAGAAATAACTCTGTAATAAAAATGCCCGGGAGTTACACTTGAATCACTAAAACTTTCGGAAGCCGCATCAAGCTCAGCCAATTTTTGGAAACTGCTTTCTCCAATTTTTCGTTCAATAATAATCTTATTGTTTTCTGCTGTTCTGTTTTTCCATGATAAAGAAACTACAGAATCACCGTTTGCGCTAATATTTAAGTATGAAGGGCTATCAGTATAAGTATGCATTAAAATGTCTTTTACTTCGTGCCATGTTCTTGTAGCACGTTCATAAATTCCAAATTGACCACCATCATCCCAAGCCTGGAAAACCACATTATTTTTAAGAGCTTCTTCTACATAAGTAAAATAATGAAGCATACGGGAATTATAATCAGCTTTATGAACCGCGCCAAATTCACCTATAATAACCGGAATATCGTTTTCTGTTGACCAGCGGGCCGCGCTTGAAAAACTATTTGCAACCTGTGCCCGCTGCATTGTTGAACCCCAGGTTCCTTCTCCCAATCCTCCAAAATCCCAAGGATCATAAGAATGATAATATCCCATTAAATAATCATCTTCTAATATGGCGGCACTTTTTAACTGAGCAAGTCCGGCCCATTCATGTCCGGAGAAACAAACTATTCTTGTAGGATTAGTTTTTCTTATAATTGGAAGTACTCTTGCATTTAGATCATCAACTTCTGCCAGAGTTAATCCATGCGGCTCATTAATTATTTCAAAGATTAGTTTATCAGATTTATCTTTAAATCTTACGGATATCTGACTCCAGATAGAATCAAACCTGGTCTGGTTTTCAGCGGAATAATTTGTTTTAATCCATTCTTCATGATGAGCATTTATTATAATAAATAAATCGCGCGATAAACCCCATTCAACAACCTGTTCAACTCTATTCATCCACGATTCTTCAACTTTATAAGGTGCACTTTTTGAAGTGTGTTCATCCCATCTTACAGGAACCCGAACAGTTCTAAATCCAGCAGTTTTATAATCATCAAAGTAATGTTCTTCAGCATTTGGATTATTCCAATCTCCTTCTAACGGTGGTTCTAATGTGTTTCCTAAATTAATCCCACGCTGCATCTGTTCAACTGCTTCCCAAGGAGTAAGCTGAGAAAAAGCAGAAACTTGCAGCAAAAGGATAATGATAAAAATTAATATAATTCGAAATGATTTCATGATTTTATTTTCCAATTTTTAGGCTAAATCAGACCAACACATGATCCGATTTAGCTTCTTTTTTATAATTACTTTTTTATTAGATCAGGATAAAGTTTCTGCATTACTTTTTTTGGAGTTCTATCTACGTTAAAAATACCCCAATGTTTTTCTGCTCCATCAGGATTAGCTGTTTCACCTTTCCATGGCTCATCAAATGCTTCAAAGAAAAAAGTAGTAATATTCATTCTTTCAGCCCAATTATATATTTTATTGTAATATATTTCTTGTTTTTCTTCACTTGCTCTTTCACCAAACTCTGCAGCAACAGTTGCCCATCCTAATTCAGTTATAACAATTTTCTTATTAGGAATATTTCTTTTAACCATCATTGTATTTTCAATTGAATATTCTAATGCGTTTGTTATATCTTGTCCTTCCCACAATGGGTAAACATGCACAGCTAAAAAATCCACTACTTCAGCTAATTTTGCTCCTTTATTTGCCCACCAGTGAGAATTTTCAGCAACAGAGACTGGTTGTTTAATCGAATTTTGAACTCTCTTAACGTATGTAATTGCTGTATCTAATTCACACATGTGATCATTCCATTCAACTAACATTTCGTTTCCAACATTTACAGCAACAATAATATCAGGATACTTGTTAGCTAATTTAATTCCCATCTCAATTTCTTCTAGGTTCGACTTCTTATTAGCAGCTAGCTTTTCAGCTTTAATTGGTTCAGTTAACCATCCACATCCTTCATGATTACTTATTTCAGCATCCAACCATAATCCTTGCATAACCTTTATATTTAAGTTATTCTCTTTAATAACTTTTAATACCATTTGAGAATTTTCATCACAATCATATAATCGTATTAATTGAAAATAATCATCTCTTGACAATATTTTTAAGTCTTCTAAAGTTTCTTCATAAGTTGGATTTGATGCCCCATTTCCTCTATCTGGGTGCTGGCCTTCTCTGAAACCGGAATATGCTACAGCTCTTGTTATACCTGCCATAAGGTCATCTTTAGTTTGTTGTAAACTATCAGCAACAGTATTTTTAGTTTCATCAGAAATTTCTTTCTTTTCTGTTGCACAGCCAACAACAAGTGAAATAAATAATAACAGACTTAAATTCTGGATAAGTTTTTTCATTTTTTCCTCAAAAAAAATATTTTTCTTAATGATTGTATCATAAAATTATATGAATTAAAATGTTAATAATTTACACTTTTCTACCAATTTATTTACCTGATCAGCAGTTATTTCACCGTTTGAAATGTAAGGGAATTTAATTATCGGGTGATCAATAAAAAAATCATGAAATTGTGCATCATCTAAAGTTTTTCCTTCAGGCACAAAACCTTTAATCCATTTCGGCAACAATTCTTTTAAGAATTCGCGTGTTTTCGCATTTTCCCAGTATTCTCTAAAAAATGTATATTCATCAAATACTAATGGAATTTTCAGATTTGAATTGAGAGTAATTTCTTTAGTAAGTTGTATATCACGCGAAGATGATCCGATAGATATTACAAATTTACCACTTTCTGCAATCCACATGTGTCTTTTTGCATCATAAAAAGAAAAATCACGTTTATTAAGTGTAAAAGATATTTCTTTTTCTTCGCCAGGTTTAAGATTAACTTTAATAAACTTTTTCAATTCTCTTAAAGGTCGTTGTAATCTACATTCTAAATCAGAAACATATAACTGTGCAATTTCCTTACCTTTAACATCTCCTATATTTTTAATGTTAAATGAAACTTTAAGGTCATCAGAATCAGTAATTTCTTCAGATGAAACCTTGATATCTGAATAATCAAACATTGTATAAGATAAACCGTAGCCAAACGGAAAAAGAGGTTCAATTTTCTTTTCATCATAATATCTATATCCAACAAAGATACGTTCACCATAAAGTACTTCACCTTCTTCACCCGGAAAATTTAAATAGGCAGGAGTATCTTCCAGTCTAACAGGAAACGTTTCCGCTAATTTCCCTGACGGATTTACTTTGCCAAATAATACATCTACGGCACCACCCGCGCCTGCCTGACCTCCAAGCCAGGTTTCGAGAACACCTTTCACATCATTTATCCAAGGCATTGCTACAGCACTACCATTTGTTAAAACTACTACAGTATTCTTCTGGCTTTTCCCTACTTCACTAATTAGTTTGTTATGCGATGCCGGCATATTAATGTGGGTTCTATCAATTCCCTCAGATTCGTAATGTAAAGGTAATCCGGCAAAAACAATTGCCATATCAGATTTAGATGCTGCTTCTTTTGCTTCTTCAATCATTGAAAAATCATTATCGTCTGATAATTTATATCCCTGATAAAAACTTATTTCAAAATCCTCTCCATATTCATCTTTAATAATGTCTAAAGTTTTATCAATAATTGTAGGTTTAACTTCTGAGCTGCCATTACCCTGGTATCGCGGAGAAATAGCAAATTCACCTATTACAGCAATTTTCTTATACTTTTTATTTGTAATTGGAAGAACAGAATCATTATTTTTTAATAGTGTTGCAGACTCAGAAGCAACTTTTCGAGCAAATTTGTGATGTTCGTTTATGTTTAATTCAACATTTTCTTTCTCTAAAGATTTCGCTTTAAATACAACTTTTAATATTTCCTTTACTAATTCATCAAGTTTCAATTCATCTAGCGAACCATTTTTAACCGCTTCAACAATAAGTTTATCATTAACTTTACTTACTCCGGGCATCTCAATATGCATTCCTGCTTTAATTCCTTCTACTCTGTCTACAACTGCAAACCAATCAGATAGAAGAATTCCTTCGAAGCCCCATTCTTTTTTAAGTTTTTCGCTTAATAAATATTTTGACTGTGTTCCATACTCCCCTTGTACTCTGTTATAACAAGCCATAACAGTCCAAGGTTGTGCTTTTTTTACTGCTATTTCAAAAGGTGTTAAGTAAATTTCATTTAATGTTCTTTCATCCACATCAGAGTTCATCCACATTCTTTTAGTCTCAACATTATTTGTTGCAAAATGTTTAAGAGAGGTTCCTATTCCCTGACTTTGAACTCCATTTATAAAAGCAGCTCCTATTTCTCCCGATAAAATTGGATCTTCAGAAAAGTACTCAAAATTTCTTCCCCCTAAAACCGATCTTTTAATATTTACTCCTGGTCCTAAAAGAACATTAACATCTAAAGCCTGGCATTCATTTCCTAAAGCCTCACCTACTTTTTTAATTAAATCTAGATCCCAGGTAGCAGCAAGTGCTGATGCTGTTGGAAAACAAGTAGCTGGATGTTGATCTCCATAACCAGCTTTATTTGTAGCAGGAGCACGGCGTAACCCGTGTGGTCCATCAGAAACCCAAATCCAAGGAATATTTAATCTTTCAATTGATTGTGTACTCCAATCATCTCTTCCTGAACAAAGAGAAGCTTTTTCTTCTAAAGTTAATTCACTAATTATTTTTTCAATCTTCAAATCAATTAACTCCTTATGGCTATCTTGCGCATTACTCTGTGTGCCTATAAAAAATATAGTACTGATTAGAATTAATTGTCTAATCAATTTTAATCTATAAGGTTTAATACAAAATGTTTTTATATCAATCATATAGTTTTTCCAATTTAATTTTCTTGCGAGATATATACTCTAATAATTTCTATTTCATCTTTACGTTCAAATACCGATTTACTTAATATGCTTGTAAGTTTAAGATCTGAGATTTTTTCTTCACAATTATTATAATTTTCAACAATTATTTTATTCTCATTAGATTTAATATATATGATTGGAGTCTGGCACATAGAAAAAGCAAGCATTCCTTTCTCTAATCTTAATACTTTTTTTTCTCCTTTAACATTGAAATAAATATAATCTTTCGCTTCATCAAGAAATTCGGTTTCCTCTAACAAAACCGGGTTAAATTCAATTATTCCATCTTTAACAACAACGCCTAATTCTCCAAATCTAGAAATCAAATCTTCTTTAACCTGACCTGTCATTCCAGGCTGTTGTACTCCACTATTTCTTGGCGTATGCGAGTAAGCGTCTGTTGGGAAAGCGCCATATTCATCAGGCTTTTTGTGAACACCAATTCCCTCTCTTATATCATAATAAAACTTTTTTAACTTTGAAATTTCTTTTTCATCTTCTTTGGATACTCTATAAATAGTATCTTTTACAGCAAGCAATAATTTTGAAACCATGTGCCAGTAAATACTTCCTAAACCTTCGTATTTATAAAATGTACCCGACCGACCTGTAAATGACTGGTGATCGAAAACAGTTTCATAAAGATCAAGGATTTCTTGTTTTTCATCACTATTTATGTTTTTTAATACGCTTAAAGTTTCAGTTAAAATAGAAGCATTTCTAAAATTACTATGAAAATGAACATTACCAGCTATATCACTAATTACAATTGATGTATCACCTTTTTTCATTAAATTTTTAATAACAACAGATTTTTCTACCAATTTGTTTGGAATAATATTTTTGTTAATAAATTCTGGTAAATGACGATCCGGGTATAAAATGTAACTATTTTGATTTTCTCTATATAAAGAGCTTTTTCTTAATGATTTCAATAAAGCAAGAGAATTATTGGCATTTAAATAACCTGAGCTTAAAATAGCAACCTGACCTTCGAGCATTTCATATAGATAACGAATACTCACTTTATCATCTTTAATTTTTATTAAATTATACGAATGATATAAATTGTCATTGCGCTTATTTGCTTGTATAGAATGGTCTAAATAACTAATAACAAGTTTGTAAAAATTCACAATTTCATTATTGCCAATTTTAATTTTTTCACCAGAAAAACCATCATTATAAATTTTCCATCTATAATCACTTCCAGCATTTCCAAGACCATCCAAAATATTTTTTCTATCAGAATCTGAGAATTTGCCAACTAAAAGGTTCTGAAACCCGGTCAATGTAGATTCAATATTTTTAAAAAATTCAGAAACCTCTTTTGAAATCTCAATAGATTGCGTCTCAATATTTTGATAAATATTAATTCCAAACTCACAAAATTGTCTTAGATAATATAGTGTAACCATAGAGGTTCCAAAACCAACCAGCGCATTATTTGCATCGTTCCATTCAGGACGCTGTGTGTTCATCCAAATTCCGGCTTCAGGAATAAAGTTCGAAATTTTTGTAAGTGATGTAACAAGTAGTTTTTCTGTTAAATTAACCTGATAGATTTCATCATTATTACCAAAAATAAACTTTCCATCAGTTCCAAGTTCATCAACTTTATTATAAATCTTTTTTTCCAACTCATAATCAAATGTTACGGTATCTCTTGGATTTTCTACAATCTCATTATATTTTTTTATTCTATAAGGTACATTTGTGTATGCAAATATATTTTTTGATACTAGTTCTTCAAGTTCACACGGATGATATTTTTTTGAAAATTCTAGAAGTTTAAGAAGATAGATAATTTGGTGATCGCCCCAATATCCTATATAAGCCCAGGCATCATCAGGATCCAGAACTTCCCAATCAAAGCCGTCACGTAATACACGATACGGATTATAACCATCTGCTGTTGATCCATTCAAAAATCTTGTAATCATATTTTTAATATAGCTTGGGAATGAATGTGCAAGAGCTTCCCAATTTTGGAATATATCGCGCCAATTTCCTTCGTAGTTTAGAACCTTATCTCCATTATAATCTTTTATATCAATCGAAAATCTGTTCCAGGGTCTACTCGGATCACCATGTCTACGGCTAAATGTTAATGGTAAATATTCATTAAATAGTTTCTCAAATCTAAGATCATTTAATTTCTCTATTTCACTTTTTAAATCTATTAGGTTCAGGTCTTCCGGCAGATTAAAAATATAGTCTGAATATTTAGAGGAAATTATTTTGTTGGCTCTGTTAATAAACAACTGAAAATCTTTTTTGTTGAATTTATAATTGTCATCAAAAATTCCGCCGCGCATTATGTTAAATAATGTATTTGAGTAATGGCGAAACGAATTTAATTCATCACTTGTAATTTGAAAACCATCTGAATTTGCTATCATTGAATTTAATTTCTCAGTTCCAATAGAAATTTCATTTTCAACTAATGATAGAAGATTATCATTATCTTTAATGAACAGATCTAATTCCGCCACTGATGATTGGTCTTTATTTAAATCAGAAATTATATTCCATACTTTACTTTGTTTTGAATCGAGAGTAAATAATGAATTGACAAAATAACTGCCTCTTTCAGCTTTACTTTCAATTTCTGTATTCACAAATTGGTTTTCAATAAAAGATTCTAATTGTTTTGAAGTAAGTAAAATTGCTGTATCATCAAGACCAGTAAACCATACACTAGTAGCTTTTAAAGATTCATTAGGTTCAGCCCTGTCTGTTGGAATAGAACTTAGCGTGTATAATCCAAGGTTGCTATCTCTTAGAAGTTCATTCTTTTTATAACCATCTAAAAGAGTACTATATTCAAGTTGGAATGCTTTATCTATACCATAAGGAAGAATGTTTTGTATACCATCTAAAACATTAATTTTAATATTATTATCATTATCATTATCTAGTGAACTTTTTTTTATAAATCCAAACTTATCACAATTCATCCATGAATAAGAAAATGTTGTTCTTAAATCGTGGTTAATTTCTTGGAATATTACTTTGTTACCAACAATATTTTTATAAATATTTCTTTCAATATTATATAAACCTTTTTTGTTTGATGAAAAAGGTTCCCATAAATAAGTTTTTTCATTGATGGTTAAAAAAAGTATAGTTTTACTTCCAGTAATATCCTGCGAATCATGAATTCTATCATCAGTGTAATAAGGAAACAGGGAACTATCCGAATTTTGCCTGCCGCAAGTTAAGGCTCCATTACTAGAAAGGAACATCCATAAATCTGAATCACTGACAATATTCATTAAAAATGGATCAATAGAATCATAATTAGAAATCTTATAATACTTTTCTTTCTCTATTTCAACAATTTCACCATCTACTCTTTTATTATTTTTTTTAAGAATAGAATCACCAACATAAATTGTATTTTTCATAAATATTATATCCTTAATTACCTGATAAAACTCTGGTTATGTTTTTCAAATTTATAGGCTTATAGTTAGATGCTAACTATAAGCCTATAATAAGTATTAGAGTTAAATATTTTATTTTTGATAAACTCGTACATAATCAATAATAAATTCTTGCGGAAATGTTGTGTTTTTGTCAGGATAACCAGGCCAATTACCGCCAACAGCAAGATTTAAGATCATGTGAAATCTTTGATCAAAAGGTGCCGGGAATTCATGTCCTTCTGTACTCCATTCCGTTTTTGTAGAAAAAAGCTTTCCATCTATAAGCCATTCAATTTTGCCTTCTTCCCAAATTAAAGTAAATACATGAAAATCATCATTAAAACCGCCGTTTGCAATTGTAAAATTATTCCCACTATTTTTATTATTTGGCCATTTTTCAAAATGAAGAGTTCCGTAAACTTTATTGGTTTCGTGACCTAAATATTCCATAATATCAATTTCACCGCTGGCAGCCCATGTTCCATAAACATTATCAGTCGGCATCATCCAAAATGCCGGCCAAATTCCTTTTCCTGAAGGCATTTTTGCTCTCATTTCAAATTTGCCGTATTTCCAATCCCCTTTATTCAAAGTCCTTATTCTAGAGGAGGTATATTTAAAAGTATCCAAAACTTCTTCTTTTGCTATTATTTTTAAGTGCCCATCAGTAATTACGGCATTATCAGCTATGTAATATTGCCATTCATTATTTCCCCAGCCATTATGTCCATTACCAATCTGAATTTCCCATTTTGATAAATCCAATACTTCATCATTAAACTCATCAGACCAAACAAGTTTGTAATTCTGGGCAAACAAATTGTTACTTAAATTAAATACTCCAATCAGAAATAAAATATTTATAAATGTTGTTTTCTTGATCATTTTGACACTTAATAATTTTATCATATCTATTACTCAATCAGTCCTAGTAAAAAGTAAATTTAACTTAGTCTTGTTCTTCATCTCTTTTTTCTGAAAGTTCTTTTTGAACTTTTGCCATAAACGGTTCGGTTAAATTATAGAAAAACAATAAGCCAACAGATAAAATCATTAATACACCAGGTATTATACTCAACATCAGTTTAATTCCTAAAATAGAATCTTCTGACTGCTCAACATTTGGAACATAGTTAAATAGAGCTAAAAGCCAACCGGTAAGTGCACCACCAATACCCCATCCGAATTTTTGTCCGAAAGTGGCAGCTGAAAATACAATTCCTGTTGCTCTTCTACCAAATTTCCATTCGGCGTAATCTGCAGTATCGGCATACATTGCCCATAAAATTGGAACACCAGGACCATTAAAAAATCCAACTAATGCTGAAATTGCATATGCAATTAAATAATCATCAGAGCCAGGGAAAAATAATGCTAAAACCGCCAATCCTGATAAAGCATTACTTGCTATGTATGTATTTCTTTTTCCGAATTTTTTAGTCAGGGGTTTAGATAAAGGGATTCCAATAATGAGGCCAATTGTCCCAAGCACTGCAAACATAGAAAAGAGATCTTCGTCTCCTACGTAATATTTGAAATAATATAGTCCCACTGCAATTCGTAATGAAAGAAAAATAAATGTTATTAGACCCATTAAGAAAAGAATTATCCAAGGTTTATTATGCAATAAATCTTTAAGATCTTCTTTTAAAGGGGTATTCTGGGTTTTTGAGGGTACAATTCTTTCTTTAGTAGTATAAAATGTTATGTAAAACATTCCAATTGCAATTGAGGCAAATAGAGCCATAGTTAATTGATAACCTAATGCTTTGTCTCCAGCACCAAAAAAAGCAATCAATGGAAGCGTTGCCGCTTGAACCATAAGAGCAGCACTTTGTCCAAGAACAAAACGGTATGAATTTAAACTTGTTCTTTCAATTGAGTCTGATGTCATAACACCTGATAAAGCGCCGTATGGTATGTTATTGGCAGTATAAATCATCATCATCAAAATGTAAGTTACATATGCATAAATTATTTTTCCGCTTTCAGTAAAATCTGGCGTAGTAAACATTAAAACTGCCATAATACCAAAGGGAATTGCTGTCCATTTAATCCAGGGTCTAAATCTACCATGTTTAGATTTTGTTCTATCAGCCAACGCTCCCATCAATGGATCATTTATTCCATCCCAGATTCTTGACAAAAAGAAAAGAGTTCCAACAGCAGCAACAGGAATACCAAAAATATCGGTATAGTAAAACATCAGGAATATCATTACCGTCTGGAAAACAATATTGGCAGCAAAATCACCCATGCCATATCCTAGTTTTTCTTTAACCGATAATTTTTCGTTAATTTGGTTCATAAAATCTCCGATATTATTTCAATAATTAATTATAAATTTATTCTATTTCTTTTTATCAATTTTTAGTAAACTATTGATTGTATTGCACGTGGTTCAATTTCTAATTCTACTGCATCAAGATTTATATATAATTTATAACTAATTTTTTCCCCAGTTTCATTCATGACAACTGTAACCATTTTACCATCTTCATTTAGAAATGATGTGCTTAATAGTGCACTTCTACTGCTTGCAGTGCTAACTCTTTTTGCATTTGGTCTTATAAATTTTGAAAAATGACCAATGTAGTAATAAGACGGAGTATATATTATATCACCAGTTTTAGTATCAGCATGAACAGGTGCAAAGCAGAAGTTACCTACATGGTTTGGCCCACCATTTTCATCTAGTAGAATATTCCAATCGGTCCAACCGACCGTACCATAATTAAAATCATTTATCATCGATCTGCCGTAACGTTCTCCGTTTTTCCATGTCTGATATCCGTTTTCTCTAAAACTTTCGGCACATCCTTCAGTAAAAAGCAGTTTTTTATCCGGATATGATTCATTTACATTCCCGATATTCTTATACATTTCAGTACCGCCTGACCATGATTCGTACCAATGGAATCCGGTTCCCCACGCATATTTTGCAGCTTCCGGATCATCAAAAATAACACTGGCTCTGCGTGATATAAGATCTCTGTTATGATCCCATACAACAATATTCTTATTACTGTATCCTGCTTTAGCCATAACCGGACCTAAATGATTTTTTAAGAAATCGCGCTCTTCTTCGGCAGAGTAAATACATGATTCCCAGGTTTGAGTAGCCATAGGTTCATTCTGAATTGTTATTCCCCAAATAGGCATTCCTTCTTTTTCATATTCTTTTATGAATTTAGTATAATAAAGTGCCCAAGACTCATAATAATCCGGTAATAATTTGCCGCCTTTTAACATATGATTATTGCTTTTCATAAATGCTGGCGGACTCCATGGACTTGCATAAAGAGGTAATTTACCTCCCGCAGCTGTAATAGCTTTTTTGATAAGAGGAATACGAAATTCTTTATCGTGACTAATATCAAAAGTTTTCAATTCTTTATCTTCATCCGATACATATGTATAACTGCCGGAACTAAAATCACAGCTATGAATAGAAGTTCTGGCAAGAGTATATCCAATTCCGTCTTCTTTATCATAATAAGCTTTTAATAATTCTTCTTGTTTTTCTTTTGTAAGTTTGGCAAAAACCTCTGCCGATGCATCTGTAATTGCGCCGCCAATTCCAAAAAATGTCTGGAATGTTTTGTTGGGATTTACAAATACACAAGTCTCGGTTTCAACTGGCTGTTTTGAATTCTGGAATGATATTTTACTATCAGACTCGCTCAATTTTAAGTCAGTATCTTTAGCAGTAGAATAAACAGTTACAGATTTCCCTTCAGTTGTAAATTGATTTTTAACCACTTTGGTTTGCTCTTTGGCATTACATCCAACCAATACCAAAAGCAAAGTGACAAGTAAAGCTTTGTATTTCATAATTGTCTCCGAAAAAATATTTTATAAAAAAGCCCGATATAATTCTAAGTATCGAGCTTTTAACTTTATATTGATAATCACTATTATCAAAAGACCATTTATAAGTTATTTTATAATTTCAAACTCAGATTCTAATAAATCTGCTGAATTAGAACCAATCCAGATTTTAAATTTCCCCGGTTCGGTAACACTTTCCATTTCAGCATCATGTATAGATAATTCATCTGTGTGAATACTAAATTTTACTGTCTTTGTTTCATCTGTTTTCAAATGAATTCTTTGAAATCCTTTTAGTAATTTTACAGGCTGAACTGCACTTGCGGATAAATCCCTTATATATAACTGAACAATTTCATCCGCATTGTAATTACCAAGGTTTTTCAATAAACATTCAACCTCAATTATTTCACCAAGTTTATATTTCTCTTTAAATATTTTAATTGCTGAATAATCAAACTTGGTGTACGATAATCCGTATCCAAAGGGATATGCCGGACTTATATCAACATCTAAATAAAATGAGGCAAAACCTTTAGGATTTAACGGTGTGCCTAGCGGAACACTTCTATCAACCGATTCTGCAGGTCTGCCGGTATTATGATGAGCGTAATAAATAGGAATTTGTCCAACTGATCTTGGAAATGTTATTGGCAGTTTGCCCGAAGGTGTTTCAACTCCGGTTAAAATATCAGCTATAGCGGGACCACCCATTGTTCCAGGATGCCATGCATATAAAATAGCGTCAACTTCCGATTCGATTTTTTCAAATGTTAATGGTCGGCCTGCCATAATAATTGTTATTATTGGTTTTCCCGTAGCCGCTAATTTGCTAACTAGTTCTTCCTGGGCACCTGGCAGATTAAGAAACGCTCTGCAATGAGATTCACCGGAAAGAAACGCGTCTTCGCCAATAAACAAAAGTACAACATCAGATTTATTAGCGGCCGAAATTGCATCCGCAAATCCGTCTTCGTCAGAATCAACAGTCGATTTTAAACCTTTTGCAAAAATCACTTCTTTATCATTTCCAAACTTTTCTTTTAAAGCAGTTAACGGAGTTATACCGTCTTTGCCAAATCCTTCAAAAACCCAGCATCCATTTTGTTCAAGAGCATTATCAGCTAAAGGACCAATTACAGCAATTTTTTTAAAATCATCAGAAAGCGGCAAGATTTCATTTTTGTTTTTTAATAACACAATACTCTGTCCGGCTAACTTTTCTGCAACTTTAAGATGTTCTTCCTGCCGGGCAACTTTTGAATCAGGAATAGCTGTATAAGGATTTTCAAACAGACCAAGTTTATATTTAAGTCTTAATATATTTTTAACAGCGTTATCAATAAGCGCGGCATCAATCTTTTTTTCATTAATTAATGTTTCTAAATGGTCAATATAACTTGTTGAAGCCATTTCCATATCGATGTTTGCTTCTATCGATTTGAAGGCAACTTCTTTTTCATCTTCGCAAAAACCGTGCATAATCATTTGGGTCATCGAAGCCCAATCGCTAACAACTAAGCCGTTAAATCCCCATTCATCTCTTAAAATAGTTTTAAGAGTAAATTTATTTCCGCTTGCCGGAATTCCATTTATATCATTAAAAGCACTCATCATAGAAGCCACATCAACATCAACAGCTTCCTTAAACGGTTTTAGATGTATTTCTCTTAATTGTCTTTCGGGAATAAATGTTGTGTTATAGTCTTTACCGGCTTCTGAAGCGCCATAACCTACAAAATGTTTTGCGCAAGCTGCCATACTTGTAGGATCAGTAAGATCTTTACCCTGAAATCCTTTAATCATTGCGGCACCAAGCTTGCTTGTTAGATATGGATCTTCACCGCATGATTCCGCAACTCTTCCCCACCGTGGATCTCTCGATATATCTATCATTGGCGCGAATGTCCATTTAATTCCGGTTGCGGTTGCTTCTACGGCGGCAACTCTTGCAGCTTTTTCAATTAACTCTGCATTCCAGCTTGCAGCCTGTCCTAATGGTATTGGAAAAATTGTTTCCTGCCCGTGAATAACATCCCGCGCAAAAATTAAAGGTATACCCAGGCGGGTTTCTTCTACAGCAATTTTTTGTAATTCGTATGTGCTTTTAGCATCAGAGGCATTTAGGAATGATCCTACTTTGCCATTTTTAATAGTTTCTCGTAAGTCTTCAACAGAACCCCAAAATGATATTTGCTGCATCTGACCAATTTTTTCCTGCAAGGTCATTTTGGATAATAATGTGTCAACTTTATTTTCAATCTCTTCTTTGCCTAAAGTGTCGGCAAAAACAATATTAGCAATTAATATAAATATTATAAAAAATTTTAATCTCAGTAAAATGTTGTACATACTTCCCCTATAATAATCATCCTTTAATTCTTGTTTAATCATTCGCCTTATAAACACGAACATAATCAACTTCCATAGTCTGAGGGAAAATATATCCGTCAACACCTTGCAAACCGCCCCAATTACCGCCGACTGCAACGTTTAATATAATGTGAAAATCTTTATCGAATGGCCAGACTTCCCAGCCTGTTCCTTCATTAATAAACCTAAAATATGGCTTATCATCAATTAAACCCCTAATTTCATTTTCATTCCATTCAATTATATAGTTATGAAATTCCTCTGAACAATCAGTAACTATTGTAGTTCCAGTTTTTTGAGTACCGTTTGAGTGTACATAGTTATTGCAATGAATTGAAGCATGAATTTTTCCTTGATCATATCCCACATGTTCCATTATATCAATTTCTCCGTTATCCGGCCAGCCTCCGTTTCCATAAGACCAAACTGTAGGAAGCATCCAAATAGCAGGCCAGGTTCCTTTGCCGCTGGGTAATTTTGCTCTAATTTCAAACCGGCCGTAAGTCCAGTCTCCTTTACCTTTAGTAACCAGCCTTGCTGATGTATAAAAATTATTCTCATAATTTTCAACTTCGGCAGTAATTACAAGTTTTCCATCCTTTACAACTGAATTTTTTTCCCTATCAGTATAATATTGAAGTTCATTATTTCCCCATCCATGTCCGCCAATATCATAACCCCATTTTTTTGGATCTGGATTTCCTTCATAATCAAATTCATCTGCCCAGACTAGTTTCCATTTTGAAGTATCTTTATCATCGGGTGTAACCGGATTATCCTTATCTTCGGAACAAGAAACCGCGCTTATATATATGAAGATAAAAAATAGTATTATTAATTTTTTCATCAAGTCAGCCTTATTTGGTTTATATATAAATCACAACCCATAATGGATTGTGATTTAATAATATTTAGAAATTAAAACTTACTGCGAATTTTTGTATAGAACCTAAACGATTAAAATACGTGTATGAATAATCGAGACTAACATTAACATTTCTCAAGAATTTTTGTTTAAGTCCCGCACCAACAGAAAATGTTTCTTCAGCATAATCAAGAAACATGTTTTTGTAGCCGCCTCTTAATGAAAACACATCTTGAAATACATATTCACATCCGGCATTTACACTTTCGTAATCATCACTTGGATGAGAAGCATCAGCCGCAAATAATAATCTATGATCTTCACTATTTATAGCGTCCCATGCAATTCCAAGTTTAAATCCCATTGGCAAATCCCATTTTTCTGTTTGTAAGTGGGCAGGAATATTATCGTTATTACCAACTGTCTCAATATCCTGATCAACTAAAATCACAGTACTGTTGCCGGTTAGCTGCATTTTCTGACCAAAGTTAGTGATTGACATACCTAAAGTAATTCCTTTAAACGGAGTATTATAAAGTACACCAAAATCAATTGCCAAAGCAGTTGAGTTAGTTTTCCAAATACTCTGCGAAATTAGTTTAGGATTTAATCCTACAGAAAAATTATCGCTTATATTCATTGCCCAGCCAATACTAACAGCAATATCCGAAGCTGTGAACATTTCGCCTGTACCTTCAGGATCTTCAATTGTTGTTACTTTCATATCTCCATAGTTTGAAGAAATAAAACTTACACCAACCGCACCCATTCCACCAATATTAAATGAAGTAGACGCCGCATTGTAATCAACATCCGCAAACCACTGAGTGTGTTCGAACATTGCAGTATTCTGCGGTTGACGTGCAATACCGGCAACGTTCCAGAATATTGAACTTGGATCATCCGCTACTGCTGTAAAAGCACTTCCCATTGATGTTGCTCTGGCTCCTTGCGGAATTTTAAGGAACTGAGCAGCTTGCGTACCACGTTTTGATACATTTTCTACATAGTTTTGGTTCTGGGCTTGAACCAAAATAGAAGTCAGTAACATTAGTACGAATAAATTTATAAATCTATCTTTCATTTTTCTGCCATTCCTTATTTAATTAACGCAAATTTGCCAATATGTTCACCAATACCAGGAGCATCAACATGATAAACATATATTCCATAAGCTACATCCATACCGTCATCAGAAACAAGATTCCAAGATTCAGAACCATCCTCGGCACTAGAACTTCTGTCTATAATTTTTACTAACGCACCAGACATTGTGAAAATTCTAATTGTACATTTAGCAGGAAGATGAATAAAATCAATTCTTCGTTCACCGCGGCCATACTGGTTAAGATTTCTCTTTTCCCAAGACGCGGAAGTTACATATGGATTTGGAACAACACCTATATCATCAAGATCATTTTCAGCTCTGTCTTTATCAACACTTGCAGCTTCTGTATTAAAGCTGAAATAATCACCGTTATCAAAAGGTTTATTTGTTTTCATTACAAATACATCGCCAGCAACCGGCATTAGAACAGGCTTATTCATTTCTGGAACATATCTAAACTCAACACTCCATGTAAATTTAGGATTTCCTTCATCAGTGTACTGAACAAATCTTAAAATATCGTTATAAGATAAATTACCGGAATTATCCTGATCTGATAACGCTGTTCCAACTGTATCACCAGTTGTTGTATTTATAACAAGACAATTTAACGGCAGCTTTTTTAATAAATCGTATGAAACTATTTCATCAAAAAATCTAATTTCATAATCCGCCGCCCATTTTGTATTTCTAGAACCGCCTTTATCATCCGGTCTGACAATCATTGTCATATTGCTTCTGCCAATTGACCAATCGGTGTTGGGCATATCAATAGCTAATGAATCATTAATTACAGTCAATACAAGACCGTCAAACGGAGCACTAAATTTATTCGGACCAAAATCAGTTGAAGCTAATGCACTTATTGTATCAACAGAACCTTCATAACTACGAACCAGAGATAAAGAATTTGTCAGGTAATTATATGGTTCACCAGAAGATTCAAATACAGCTTCATATTGAGCTCCGTCTTTAACTTCTGCCGGATTTACAATATTAACTCTTAAAGCTCCGGTTCCTTTTCCCTCTGAAACCTGGCTAAGATCGCCAAGTATGCCTGGAGGTAAATAACCAGCGGCAGGCGCATCTGGAACAACAATAGCACAGTTATAATCAATAAACTGTACATTACCAGAAAAATCTTCATTAATAATTTTTGTACATGTAGCCGGAACAATTGCTTTTGCCGAATCACCCATATCATAAGAAACTAACGCGTAATAGTATTTAACTCCATTCTGTACAGTTGTATCAACATATGAGTGACGAAGTCCGGTATCATCACCTCTCCAGAAATGGGCACCATTAATACCAGTTATATCCGGGCCAACAATACCATCAATTTTATCAAACTGTGCTAAAGGTTTATAGAATTTAGGTTCACCCTTTGCGTCAGTTATTATTTTAATATCATTAAATTCCGGTTCGCGGCTTCTAAGAATTGTGTAACCTTCAAAATCTTTCTTTGCACCTTGTGTAACATCATTGTTTTCATAACCCATAAACGGGTCTCTGGAATCTTCAGCTACATCATCCCAGAATAAATAAACCTTGCCATCGGAAGGAACTGCTGTTAAATGAGGCTTCAATGGTGGTTTTGCAAAGTTATAGTTTGCGTCGTAAATATCCTGTACTGTTCTTTTATTGAAAAATAAATCTTCTAAGTTAGAACCAAAAAGTAATGCCATAGAAAATCGTTCTCTTTGTCCATGAATTAAAGGAAATGGACCAGACGCAAATACCATACTAATATTCGCATTTTGTAATGTAGTATCAAATGACTGATAGTTCATTTTTGCCCACATTGATTCGTCATCTTTTGGCCATCCGCCGCCTGTACCGCCATCACCAAGTCTATAAATAGATAAACTTGTTAAACCTATCTGATCTGATTCATCAATATCATTTTCATCAAAGTTTGGTTCACCAGCGTTTGGAATTCCGTTCCCTTCTGTTCCGTCTAAATCGGGACCAACATATTGCGGATCAAAAGGACCAACACCATCAGTACCAACATCACTGTTTAATGGTTCGTTTTCGTCAGCATCCCATTTACCGTTTTCGTTTAAATCAGTATAAGTATTCCAGTCACCGTCATTATCAATTCCATCGTCTCTTCTTTCATCAACCATAGGAACGCCGTTAACATCAACGTCATTATCATCGTTAATTCCGTTATTACCAATTCCGGGACTTTCTAAATATGCGTACCCATAATAACCGGTTTTCCAATTATCCGGCGGAGCCTTTCCGTCTTCATCATATCCAAACGCTATATCAAGATCCAGATCAAATGAAGCAAAGTCATCACCGCTATCATTAGTACCACCGACACCAGTATCAGTATAAAATCCAAAAACTGCTTTATTGTAATCTATATCCGCCAGATTTACGATATCATAATGCCAGAAAATAATATCTTCCGCTAAAATCTGAGACCACTGAAATCCCCTTACTTCAACACGTAATCCTAAACCGCCTCTATTTGAATCGGCAGCAACCGGATTATAGTAGTATGGAAATCTTTGGTACTCTTTATCTTTTGAATCATCCATAACAAAGAATGTTTCGAAATCTGAGTTAATTACGCCTCTACCAAAATATCCGTACCAGTATCCATCCCATGTGTTGTCTATTTTTGGCAAAGCTCTTGGCCACAAATCCGGCCATGTTGTTGAATCACTACTCATAGCAGGCGATTCTGTTGTTAAAGAAGTATAAAACGGTACAGGTTCAAGACCCCAAATATCTCCCGTTCTAGGATCAGTATCCATCCACTCGCGATATGATGCTTCTAAAGGATGAACAAGTTGTCCATTGCCCGGAGCTTCTACTTCTGCGGAAATTAAAACAGTTACACCGTCTAAATATCCATGGCCAGTACCTTTTGGCCACTCACCAGAAGGAGAGAACGGCCACTGACCTACTTCCCCGTTATTATAAAAGAGTGTTCTTACCTGATTACCAGCCATTATTCCTTCTTTTCGGAAAGAAATATCCCCATAAGGATCATCCAAGAATTTTTGAATCTGCTCTGGGGATTCCTGGGCAATGATAGTCCCACTCATTATTAGTAAAATTGTTATAAGCAATAATTTGCGATACATTTAAAACTCCTAAACTATAATTACTAGAATCCCACTCTTACGCCAAGTCTAATTTGTCTTGGACTAGAAAAGCTAGTTGGATTATTTTGATATTGTTCTTTTGTATTGTAGCCAATAACTTCACCGGATTCATCGAGAAATAAATTCTGATTTGCACGGCCGGTTGTTGCGTCAACACCAGTTTCGTTTTGAATATCGAGTATGTTATACACTAATAAAAATGCATTTAATCTAACAGGACCAACTTCAAACGATTTGTCTAATTTAAGATCAACATTATACCATTCCGGCTTACGACCGCCATTTTCAACACGTAATCCTTTCGAAATTCTTTCGGATACAGTATAAGGAGTTCCCGAACCATAATTAGCTATAATGCCTAAGTTCCAATCACCAGGATTACCAAGATTTAACGCGATGTTAACAGTTGATGCCTGATCCCAGTTTAGAGCAACAACTTTCTTTTCAGATTCAACTGGCGGATCGGATTGATTATCATTATACACAGACATTGGATCGGAAGAGTTACCTTCTGCAACCTGGAATGTATAATCAATTTTTAAGCCCCAGAAATCGGAGAATCTTTTGTCGAATGTTAAAATTAAACCTTTAACATTTCCATAATCTTTATTTATAAAACGGGCATACTTAAATCCTTCATAAGTATTAAGGATTTCCATACCAAGTAAATTTCTTATATCATTATAATAAACTGTTAAATCCAGTGCTACATTAGGGAATATTACTTTCTGAAGACCTAATTCGTACTTAACGGTTTTTTCTGCCTTAAGTTGCGGATTTCCAATCTGTGAACTTAGAGACTGACCTGGCTGAATTATATATTCACTATTCTGATATAATCTTTCGAATGCCGGAATCTGGAAAAAATGTCCGTAAGAAAAGTGTAAAGCTCCATCAGCAGATACCGGAAAAGATATTCCTAATCTAGGACTAACCTGCAATTCAGCGTCAACATCTTTAGTTAAACCAGCTCCGGGAAAGTTTGGATTAGGATTTAACTGCGATGGATTACGTAAATCATCTGGAATAAATGTATTTGAATTAAAATAATCAACCCTGATACCAGCATTAATTATCATAATATCATATTCCATTTTATCCTGAATATATGCCGATATTTCATAAGGTTTTCTTGAATATGAATTGTTATTGCCTGTATGAGGATCGCTATAACCAAGTTCAAAAATTTCTTCATCAGAAGGTTCTAAATCTATAATAGTTCTCCAATGAGTTGACATTTCGTGAATTCTGGTTTCAACACCAATTCCAATTTTATGTTCTTTTGAAATTTGTGAATTTAAAGACCACTGGGCTATAAATGTTTTAGTTTTTCTGTTAAAACGATCGCCCTGAGTACCGCCTTGTCTAAAAGTATTAGAACTGATTGTTTGTCCAATTTTTGGATCCATATATCTGGAATCATAGGGATTTTCATATAAATAGTTTTCATAGCTGTGTTCATTCAATGAAAACTTTAAAGATGTATAAGTACTGTTTGAAGGGAAATAATTTATATGAAAGCTATGCACAATGTCAGTATCGTAGTTATTTAAGATTCCGTCTGGTGTCCACGACCAGTAATGATCGTAATATTGATTCCAGTTATCACCCCAGAGTAAACTATATGTAAATTTCCAATCCGGTAATGAATATGCTATTTTAGCGTTAAAAGATTTTCTTTCGCTCTGATTCATAGAAACATATTCAGCCTTTCCATCTTCAATCTGCTTAGAAGTCCAATCAATAAGTTCTTCCGGATTATTTGGATTTAAATGTTCAAAATATTCTTCATAAGAAGCTATACCAGTAGGTAACCATCTTTCGGTATCTGTAGTGTTATAAACTCTTTCTCCATACAGATGTCCGCCATTATCAACGTAACGGCCGGTTGCAAAGAATGTTAAATTCTTTAATATAGGACCACTAAGTGAAAATTGAAAATCTTTCACTCCGTCGGTTTGAATACCATCTAAATTTCTAAAAACATCTGATTCACTTGTTAAATATGTTCCAACATACGCTGTTGCGGATGCATCAAAATTCTGTGAACCTTCCTGAGTTACTATATTAACAATACCGGACATTGCCTGTCCATACTCAGCATTAAAAGTACCACTGATTACTTCAATTTCTCTAATCGCTGAATTTTCTACTTCAACTGACATGCCGCCGTTATAAGCATCAGTTACTGCAACACCATCAACTAAATAACTTACTTCTCCCGAACGACCACCTCTAAAGTGACCATCCATAACACCTGCCTGAAGATTTACAATCTGTCCTACACTTTCGACCGGCATCATATTTATTTCATCAGCAGATACTGTAGCCGAACTTGATGTTAAATCCATTACAACCTGCGGTCTTTCTGCAACAACCACAACATCTTCACCTAAATCAATAGCTGCTGAAGTAAGTTCAACATCTAGTTTAGTTGATAAATCAATTTTTACAACAACCTTAGTAATAGTAACCTTATGATATCCCATAGCACTAACAATACAATTGTATGTACCCGGAGCAATATTATTTATAAAATAATATCCGTCTATATCAGCGGCCGCACCTGCATAAGTGCCTTCTATTATTATGTTAGCTCCAATTATAGGCTCACCGGTTTCTTTATCAGTAATTGTACCGGCAATTTTACCAGTTGTACCGGCAAAAATAAATGAGCTTAAGAGTGTAAAAATACCAAATACCAGCAATAATTTTTGCTGGTTAAATAAATTGGATTTCAATTTGAATACCTCCAATTGTATCTTTTAAAATCAAAAGAAAAATAGCAGGGCACATTTGCACCCTGCCTGTTGAAAACTATTTTATTAACATCATTTTTCTTGTTTGAACAAAATCATTTGCTTTAATAGAATAGAAATAAATTCCAGTTGAAAGAACTGAAGCATTAAATTTATAAGTGTGAGTACCAGCACTTAATTCTTCGTTTACTAAATCAGTTACTTTTTCGCCAAGAACATTAAAAATACTTAATGTAACTAAACCTTTAACAGGAATACTAAAGTTTATGTTTGTGCTTGGATTAAAAGGATTTGGATAATTCTGCTCTAATTCATAAGTAGAGATAACTGTAGAAGTATTTTCGTTAACGTCAGTCATTTTATCGCCAATCCATGTATAAGACCAACGAGCCGGAGAAACATGAGATTGATCTTCGTTATTAGGAGAATAAGTAATAATTCCGGTTCTAGGTTCGCCATCAGCATCATTTACAGAAATATCAAGAGGAATTCTCATTCCCTCTACAGGATGGAATCTATTTCTTGAAGCATCTGCTAAAGAATCTAAAGAGAATTTCGCTTCAACTACATAACCGCCTAAAAATCCTTCTTCCCAATAATAATTTGCTGTTCCTTCTTTTGCAACAACTTTACTGCCAACGTTATCTAATATAGCCTGTGCTTTGTTAAATCTAAAGTGATAATCTGATTCATCACCTGTTTTATATGATCCATGTGCCGCACCATGCCAGTCGTAGAAACCAATAAATAAATCAGGAGCGTCATTCATCCAAGAATCGGAAGCAACATCTGGTGATACTTCATCATCTGTAACATCAAAAGCTACATATAAATAATCATCATCAAAAGCTATATAAGTAACTACTGAACAATCATCATCACCGTCTACTGCCTGATTAGCGGGATAAAACGCTGTATTTGTAGTAGTACTTACTACTATTGGTGTAACACCAGCCCAATCAGCTAAATCACCATCAGCAACAAAATTTGACGGAGCACCCATATTAATATAAGGTACACCTTCAGCAGTGTTAGAGATAGCTACATCATTAACCGCAACAGGACTTTCATTACCGGCTGCATCAAAACAGATTACCGCATAATAATATTCTAGAACCTGATCTTCTCCCGGAGCACGAAGAACATGATCAACTGCTAATAATTCACCGATAAACTTTTGAGTTAAAACTTCAACACCCGCAGCTGTTACATCGGTAATAGGATCTAAACTATAATAAATTGAATATGCTTCATTTACTTCGCCCGGTACTTTATCCCAGGTTACTGTATTAATATATGTACCCTGTATTGCAGTTACATTTTGCGGAGCTTCAGGATTAATTAAATCGAAGAATGGAGTTCCTGTCCACCAGTCATCCATATAAACTGTTTTTCCTGATCCATTACCTTCAGTTAATATTTGCAGTACTTTTACTGAATCAAAATTAAAATCAGCAGTTCCATCAAAATAAGTCATCATTTCAGTTAACGGGAATTCATAAGAATGCCATTCGCCATCAGTAGTTGGATCGAAGTTAGCACCAATTTTTGCGGCACCATCTTCAAACTGAAGACGTAAAGTTCCAACACCATCTTCGGCTTTCATTTTGAATTTCAAAGTATCAAGATTCCATCTTAAAGATAAATTTGCAGGTGATAGTAAATTAAAACCATAGCCTGTCCACGCATCATTTTGAACCCATTTTAACGCATTTGGAGATTCAGGATTATTACCCGCGCCTTCAACTAATTCAGCAGTTCCGCCCCATTGGAATAATTCCATAGTACTAGGAATAGCCGCACCGTTAAAAAATACTAAAGGATTTTCAGCAGCGCCTTTAAGGGCAATTTTATCAATTAAGATAGTACCAGTACAAGTATTCCCGTCTCCGCCACCGCCAATAGAGAATTCAAAACAGAAACCTTTAATTTTGTCTTTGTCTAATATATTGTTACCTGCAACACCAGACCAGCCAGTTCTGTTAAATGCTTCGCCATTCCATGCTGCATTATCGGGATTCCAGTCTAAAGCAATTTTAAATTCTGTCCACTCATTTGTACTATCATCTAATATGTATTCAAAACTATAATAGAATTCACCTTCACCACTATCATAAGTTTTATTACCATCAGGAGCATCACTTACATCATAAAGGTTTACTCTTAAATGTACTTGACCTGGATCACTTTGTGGTGCAACATTTTTATACCAAAATGATAAAGTATCAAATGCTGACCAATCATATACGGAATTTGAATCAGGATGGTAATGTTCAATTTTACCAAATCCACCCCAGCTTTCACTATTTTGAACTGTATAATCAATTTGCATTGATCCAGCGCCGCTTACCGCATCACTTGTAAATGATGGTGTACAATTATGTAAAGTTGAATCTGAATTATCTCCAAATACTTTAGCCCAAAAAGATGTATCAAGAGGTTCTTCATCAAAATCCCAAAGAACTTTTTCCTGAGCAAAAAAACCGCTCACTGTAAAAAGCATTAAAAAAACAATAAGAAAACGTTTCATAATAACTCCTAGTTTGTTGTTAGAATAGAATGACAATTGTCATTATTAAATTAGTATTTCTAAAAGAATCAAAATTAAAACAAATGTTAATGAACCGATTATAGGTGTCTTGTAGTGCGAATACTCCAATCCTACACTTTGCAGACTAAACGTATAATCCTTAATTAGATTACTGACTTTTATATTGTTTGTTAATTTACTAACGGTTACTAAAATGACAGATGAAATTACAAATAATACAAATGAAAAATATAGATAGTTAATATTATTGAATTCTATAAAAATGGGTGAAATAAACGAATCAGCGGGAATTATGTAAGGGGCAATTAGTTTTATTAAACCAATTAAACCACCAATAAAAAGGGTCCACATAACACCTTTACTGTTAGCGCCTTTCCAAAAAATACCAAATAAAAATATACTTGTAATTGGAGGACTTAAGTAAGCCTGGATTTCCTGAAGTGAAAAATAGATTTGTATATCCATTACTTTAACAATAGGAATAATACTAATAGTAATTAGAATTATTATTGTTGTAGATAATCTGCCAACTAATACAAGTTCATGTTCCGAAGCTTTTTGTTTTATTAGTTTGTAAATATCGTTTGTAAAAAGTGCCGCCGCGCTGTTAAAAGAACTTGCCAATGATGACATAAGCGCGGAAATAATTCCTACTAAAATTAAACCCTTTATCCCGGAAGGAATAAAAGAACCATTTATTAAATTTGATAATGCAAAGTTTCCGTTTGATTCAGGATATAAAATGCTGGCAATTAAACCTGGTATAATTATAAAAAATATTGGAAGTGATTTTAAGAATGCTGTTAATAAAGTGCCCTTTCGCGCTTGTTTAATATTTTTAGCGCTTAATATTCTCTGCATTATATATTGATCTGTGCACCAATACCAAATTCCTATTATTGGCGCTCCTAATATAATCCCTAACCAGGGATATTGAGGATCACTTAATGGTTTTGTAATATCTAAATATGAGCCTGGTATTTTTGCGAAGAATTGTTCAATTCCGCCAATTTCCGATATTCCGAAGAAAGTTAAAAGAAATGCGGCTAATAATAATAAAACTGATTGAACAATTTGTGTATTTACAACTGATCTCATTCCGCCAATAACCGTATAAACACCGGTAATTAAAATTATAAGTATTGTAGCATTTAAGACATTTAATTCCAGAACTTCACTAAGAATAAAGCCGCCGGCTAAAATTGTAACAGAGATTTTTGTAATGAAGTAAAATACAATGGAAATAACAGCTATAATTGTACGAATTTTATTATTAAAACGCTCACCAAAAAATTGAGGCATTGTTAAAGTTTTTGTTTTTATTAAAACAGGAGCAATAAACCATCCAAGGAAAATAAGAATAAATACTGCCAGCCATTCAAATTGCCCTACACACAATCCCCTTTCAGAACCGGCAGCAATTAAACCAACAAAATGTGCAGTAGAAATATTAGTAGCAAAAATTGATAATCCAATAGCAACCCACCCAAGATTTCTTCCGGCTAAAAAATAATCTTCGGTTGTATGCTGCTTTGATTTTACAGTATACAAACCAATTACCAGAATTGCGCAAAAGTAGATTACCAACACAATATTATCAAATAAATCTAAGCCGCTTACCAAATTACATTCCTGCTTTTTCTTTGTAAAAACATAATTCGTACCAAATAAGAAATGTTGATTTATCTACTATTTAAGGGGGTTTTAGACGGTTTGTTATCAAAATTATAATGGTAAGAATAATGGGATTATCTTTTTTTTAATCCAAATTGCGCATTATTTTTTCATAGCTTTAAGTTTACTGTAAATTTTATCGGCATTAGGATATTTGGGATTTATGGCAATACACTTTTTAATGCAGTTAAATGCCGGTTCCGGTTTTCTTAAGAAAAAATAAGCACTGGAAAGTTTGAAATATACTTCTGCGTTGTTTTTATCGTACAGCAAACAATTATTAAAGTTATTAACTGCCATGTTTAACATACCAAGTTTTAGATTTGTATTGCCCAGTAACTTATAATTAGAAAAACCCGGGAAGTATTTTACCATTTCTTCTATTTTTGGTAAAGCTAATTTATGTTTATTAACTTTAAGTAATTTATGAATTAAATATTTATAGGCCGATTCATCGTAAGGTTTATCGGCAATCTGAGTAGACATTTCTTTATAAAAGGAGAAATAATCTTTTTTATTATAGAAATTATCCGCAATAGTTTTATGAGCTTTCTCCCAGCTGGTATTTTTATTAATTATATCCAGTGCTAAAGATTCAATTTCATTTGCCGGAGATATTTTATGCTTAATCTGATTTGCAATTTTTACAAATGGATATGTTGTTAAAAGCCGGTTAACTTTAAATTTAACATAAGCTGAATCTAATCCGGTAAAAGGAATTTCCTCATCTGAATTATTAACATTTGTTATATTATCCGATATATAATTCTCTTTTATAATGGTTTCATAAAATATATCGCCCATAAGTTTGTATCCGGCAATATTAGGATGTAAATGATCGACCATTAAATTATACCCGACAATACCTTCCTTACTGTTTTTAACAAAATTTTGATTTATTGCGGAAGTTGTAACACCATATCTTTTTGAAACCCATAAAATAATCTCATTAAATTTTAAGGGACTTCTAAATCGTATAAAATCCAGATCACTGGCTTTGGAAAGATTTTGTTCTGCTTTATCAATATCCCCATTCTCTAAATCTCTTAATCCATCATAATAATATTTATTAGCGTCAGAAGAATCGCCTTCCTGTATTACTGAAAACGGAATTTGTTTATAATTAAAAACCAGATCTCCAATAACAGTGTTTATATTTTGGGAACTGCATGTTTTTAAGATAGCGGAAAGATTTTCTTCAAACTGTGTTATTCCCTTTTTGTATTTATCCGATTCAAACAGAATTTTACTCTCACCAACCATCTTACTCATAAGAGTCTGAGAACTATTACCGGTGTTAGCATTTGTATTACTGATAAAACCAGAAATTATGTTTTCTAAAAACTGGACTAATCTGTATTTTTTGGTTTTTAAAATTATAGATTTCAGCCAATTTGGAGAGTCAGTTCCCACAGAAGATCCCGCGCCATAAGCACCATAGAATTCATTGTGACCCATATATATCAAAATCAAATCGGGTTCATGTGAAATTACATCATCTATAATATCTAAAACAGTAAAAGAATTTATTGCGGAAACACCCAGATTTATCACCTCAAATTTTCTAGCCGGATAATTGTGATCCAACTTTCTTTTTAGAAATTTTGGAAATGAGACCGTGGATGGATAAGGCCAGCCTGCCGTTGTACTGCCGCCAAGAGTAAAAATTCTAAAAGTATTTTTATCCTTTACTGATTTAAATGCGTCTGGAATTACTGAAGGAATTACGTCTGAATTATTAAAATATTTTTTAGGTAGAATCGGATTAAAAACTAAATACTCATCAGATTCATTATTAAACTGAACAAAGGTTGAATAATCATCGCCATAATCAGACAATTGTAATGTAAACTCAGCCAGGATAAAAAATAGTATTGGGAAAAGAGGAAGCGAAATATAAAAATACCACGGATATTTCTTCTTCATTTCCTCTTTTATTTTATTTTTAGTATTCAATATTCCCGCTAACTATTTTAATAAAATTGTTTTTTTAGTAGCCTGATATCCGGCGTCAGTTTCAAGTCTTATAAAATACATACCGGAATTAAAACCAGTTGCGTCCCACTTTGTTTCATAATTCCCTTTTACGTGAAATCCATCAACCAGCTTTTCAACAAGTTCGCCAATGGTATTGTATACACTAATTTTTACTTGTGAATCTTTTGAAATGGAATATTTAATAGTAGACTGGCTATTAAACGGATTTGGATAAGATTGATGTAAATAATCCTCCATTAATTCTGATTTAATTTCATCAACAGAAGTAATTAGATCAAAGTTTAAATAATTTACATTAAAGTCTTTTCCAAAAAACTGTATGCTAATTGTATGTTCCCCTTTAGGAAGCTCAACTTCACCAAGACTTACATCCACCCAGTTTTGCCATCCATTAGCACTTGGTATATCTTTGTAAGTTGTAATGCTTATATCATCAAGTTTAATTCTGGCTTTCCCATTATTTGCATAACCCGAAACTCTTAAACTTACAGAATAAGTTCCGGTAACTGAGATATTTACTGTATACTTAAGCCATTCGCTTGAATTGATCCAGCCAATATTAAAGCCGTTTGTAATCTGATCTGAACATGCTTCAATATCAACGCCGTCATTTCTAAATGACCAGCCGCTATTAGAAACTGAACCGCTTATATTTTCATAATCGGCATCGGCATAAGCATATCCTTTTGGACCATAATCATATTCGGTGCAAAAAATTCTTCCGGGAATTTGATGATCGTTAAAAGGGATTAATGAAACATCATTTATCTGTCTGAACATTGCGTCTATAACACCTTTTTGTTCTATGCAATTTTTAATTTTTAAGTTTTCAGCCTGTTCCATTAAAGCCGCATAAGCGTATGCATTCATTGGCTTAGAAACTTCTCCCTTCCAATACTTCAATAAATACTCATATTTGTCAGACTTAATTGCTGATAATGGTCCTGCTATGGATTCAATCTTTTTATGAGGCCACCAGGCCCAGCCAATATTATTATCTTCCATTAATTTAATACAGTCACGAAACCATGAGTTTGAATTTTCACCGGATTCACCTAACCAAAGCGGAACGTTTTGCTGAGTTCTAAGCGTTAATAAATAACTTATTGCTCCGTTATCATTTGCATTCCAATATTTATGAAAACTGTAAACCATATTATCATCCCACGGATTTTCTAATCCGTTAAAAGATGTCGCAAACCAGTTCCCTTCTATAAATACTATATGATTTGTATCTACTTCGCGAATTGCGTTTGTTATTTTTACAAATAAATCGCGCAACTGTTCGTTATTACTGCCAAGTTCCCATTTAGGCTCATTAATAAGATCGTAACCGCCAATCCATTTTTTATCAGAATATCTTTCGGCAATAGTTTTCCATAAATCAATAGTTCTTTGTTTGTTGCCTTCGCTTTCCCATAAAGATGAATATCTGCTGTCATAATCGCTAATGGGTTCATCACTTTGTCCGCCCGGCGCGGCATGCAGATCCAGGATTAAATATAATTCGTTCTTTTCACACCATTCAAGCAAGTTATCAATCTGCTTAAAACCTTCTTCAATATATTCGCCGGGTTTATCTCTGGGAGTAAGTTTATCGTAATGCATAGGTAATCTTATGGAATTAAAACCCCATTCTGATATTTTATCAATATCAGCTTCATCAACATAATTTTTATAATAGGCTGCATAATATTCATCAAATTGCTCTTGTGTAAGCAGATCCAGAATTTTTGATTTTATTTCATGTTCAGCATTCGCAAATGAACTTGTCTGAAGCATATATCCTTCCTGAACCAGCCAGCCGCCTAAGCCAATTCCTCTTAATAAAACGTTATTGCCTGCTTCATCAACAATGTTTATTCCTTCAGTTTTTAAAAATCCTTGAGAATAAGAATTTTTAACAAGAATAAATGAGATTAGAACTACAAATATAAAGCGCATCGAAAATTTCAAAAAATCACCTCTATAAAAAATTTCATATATTTCAAATTTTGCACCAAGGGACAAAAAGGATTGAAATAGAACTTAAATGGAATACTCTTTTAGATACATAAATTGTTTAAATTATAAAAATGATAATGTCATTATCATTTTACTCTCCGTTATTTTAGACCTAATTCTTTACAAAGTCTATGATAATTTGGAGGTGCAATTCCTAATTTATTAGATGCATCGGCATCAGAAGAAGACTTATCGCGGGCAAACTTAATATATCGGCGTCTAAATTCTCTTTCCACATTTTTTAAAGGTTCAATTTCATCTTTCATGGTCAGATCATCAACAGTTGAATCGAGTATGCTTTTCTCAGATCTTCCGAATATGGCGTTTTTAACAGAATCAGCAGTAATTTTTCCGTCTGAATAAAATAGAAGCCTTTGAACAACATTTTTAAGTTCGCGGACATTACCAGGCCAGTTATATTTTTCAAGAGCGGCATAAATGTTCTCATCAACATCCGGCATTGGTTTTCCCATTTCGCTGGTAAAAAGTCTAAAAAAGTGGTTTGTTAATTGTGCAATATCATCTTTACGTTCAGTTAACGGTTTAATTGATATCTGAACTACATTTAATCTATAATATAAATCTTCTCTAAATCGTTTAGCTTTAATTTCTTCTTCAAGATTTTTATTTGTCGCGGCAATTACTCTTACATCAACCTTAATACTTTTGGTTCTACCAATTTTTTCAATTTCGCCTTCCTGCAAAACTCTTAAAAGTTTTACCTGGGCATTTAAAGGAAGTTCAGAAACTTCGTCTAAAAAGATAGTCCCGTTGTTTGCTAATTCAAAAAGACCTTCTTTTTTATTACCGGCTCCGGTAAAAGCTCCTTTTTCATAACCAAAAAGTTCACTTTCAATTAAATCGTTTGGAAGACTGCCGCAATTTATTGGCACAAAGTTTTCAAATTTCCTTTTACTTCTGTAATGAATATTATACGCTACTAATTCTTTTCCGGTACCGGAAGGACCAAATACTAAGGTGGAAATATCACTCTCCGCTAGTTTTTTAATATCCTGCTGTAATCTTCTCATCGTTTCTGAAACTGAGACAAGAGTTTTTCTTTTAAGAATTTCTTCAATATTCTTTTTTAGTTTCTGATTTGACTTGCTGCTGTGAAGTTCTAAAAGTCTTTTTTCATAGGCATTAAAGATACTCATTATAAAATCAGTAGGCTGATAAATGGATTCTTCAATATCACCGGGATACTTTGTGCAGTACCAAAATGCGCCGGCTTCTATAAGTCGGTTGGCAAAATTAAAATCAGATACATTTATAGTTAGTTTTGTTATAACAATAATTTGATAACTCGGATCAACATTTTTTATACTTCGTATTAAATCCTCGCCTCTAAGCGCTCCGGCAATTTGGAAATCCATAATAATTACATCATAACCTGTGGTGTCGCTAGTTAATATATCCAAGGCATCTACACCGCTGGAAACAACATTTTTTATATTAAGCTTATCCGGAAATATTTTTATTGTATTCCTGACTCGGTTTACATCAAAATCTTCATCTTCAATTAGCAGAATATTTATTTTATTATCTGTTACCATTTTATGTCCAATTTAATTTTTAATACTAATTTCGAAACAAGCGCCTTTGCCTGCCGTTTTATTATAAGAATCTAATTTCCATCCGCATCGTTTTGTAGCCATTTCGTAAGCAATATAACAACCATATCCGCTATTTTCGGAAGTAGTTTTGGAACTAATATTTTGTTCGAAAATTTTCTTAATACCGTCATCGTTTAAAGTTAACATTTCATCACTAAATCCATTGCCATTATCACTAATAAACAGATTTGTTATTCCTGTCTCCGGGTTATACCGCGTTTTAATTGTAACTTCAACAGGTTCAACTCCGGAATGATCTATACAATTTTGTATAAGAGGTTCAATAATTTCCCAAACTACAAATTCATTTATATGTATAAGCGGAATATTTTCATCATGTTCAACCTTAAATTTAAAAACATCCGTATGCTGCGAAATTCTTAAAAATATATGATTTAAAATAAAATCAATTACATCATTTAAGTTTGTTCTGAACATCTGATTTCTGATTGTACTTACAGGCGGATCAAATGATTTCATATCATAAATTACTCTTGAAATAAAATTAGAGTATTTTACAACTCTGTCTTTTAATTCTAAAAAGTTTTCATAAGTAACATTGCGTAAATCATCTTTTATAAATCCCATAACCTTTTCGGCTTTATGATGAGTATGATATATACGCTGCGCAAACTGCGACTCTTTATCAAAATGAATCTGTTCCATTAAATGTTTTTCATTTTCTTCATAAAGTTTTCTTTGAACATCATCCCTTTCTTTAACCGTAAACGAAGAAATATAATACATTGCCAATAATCCAAGTAAAATTAATGACGAGTAAATAACAGCAGCTTCATCATAGCTCGAAATTATTTCGTCGGATATATTACTGAAATCCGGAGTCTTCTTTAAATAAATTAATCCCAGATATTCGCCGTTGGGAACAAATGGCACAAAAATGTGGAATGTAGTTTCATCAATTAATATACTGTGTATTTCATCAAATTCATGTATTCCCTTTTCAAGCTGTTTAAAATACTTTACAGCTTCTAAATGTTTAGAAGTATTATCCGAAACTAATTTATTGTTTTCCTTCAAAAAGTTATAAAGCGATTTCCCATCATCTAAGACAATATTTTTACCGTGCGAATGAACCAGCAGACAAACATCATTTGTGTTTTTCTGCAAGAGCTGCTGACTAAAAATAATATTGAACGATTTGATAATATTTGTCTTTTTAGATTCGCTTTCTATCTCTTTTACATTAATATTTTCAAGCAGCATTTCCAAAGAAGTAGTTACCAGATTTGCCATATTCTCAACAGATTCTCTTTGATACAATTGCTGTGTATTTACAAGGTAATTATGCAAATAATTTTTTTGAATAAATGATAATGTTAATTGGAAAATTATCATTACAACAAAAATCACAGTCAGATGTTTAAACTCAAATCTGTATCTTTTAATACCTTCGGCTAATTTGTTTAACATATAAAACCTTTAATGAATAATCATTTTATTATTTCTTATATATTGGTTCATTTTTTTTAATGCGTGATTGACCGTAATTTCTTTATCAATAGCCAGCTTTGCAAAATGCGAAACTATATCCGAAATTCTTGTGTAATCTTCCCAAAACGGTCTTAATACACCGTCTTTAAATACGGATTTGTAAAATTTTAATTTTTCATTTTCTGAATTATATAATTCTTTTATTACTGGAAGTGAACTTGCGTTATTTAATAAAAAAAGCTGATTTTCCTCTTCCAGCAAAAATTTAATAAATTTTAGTGAAGCTGATTTGTTTTTAGAATATTTTGAAACCATAAGATTCCATCCTCCAAAAACGTAAGCCGGTCTTGTTCCTTCAAAATGCGGCAGCGGAGCGGCAAAATAGTTATCGATGTTTTTTCTGGATTTTTCATGATGAAGAAGATTCTTACGGAATGACGGCCATGTTCTTAGAAAAAAGCCATCGTTTTCGCTATACATTTTTAAGCACGCGTTTTCTTCAACTGATGTTACAGCACTTGGAGTATATTTATATGAGTTCACAAGATCAACTAATAACTCGAGAGCTTTTTTTGCTTCATCTCTTTCAAAGTCCAATTTATCTTCATTAAAAAAATCTCTGTTCTGGTTAAGAATTAATTCAAAATAACCGCAAATCAAACCCTCGTAACTATCTGCCGGGAAAAAGTAAAATTTATCTTCATCATTTAATTCGCTGCCAAGTTTTATAAAATCTTCCCATGTTATAGAGTTTTTAAGTTTGTACATTATTTCATCTGAATTCTCTAAACGTTCAATCATATCTTTTCTATAACAAAGAACACCAATATCAATCTGTAATGGAATCGCCACAAGTTTATTGTCATAATAACATGCGTCCATAGCATAATTAATTATTTTTTCTCTTTCTACAGTCGAAAAACTATTACTTAACGGTTCTGCCCATCGCGCAAATCGTCCAGTCCAGATATAATCAATGGCAAAAATATCAATTCTGTCACTTTTACTTCTTAAAGCCCGGGTAAATAATTCTTTACGTTCGTTAGTTGTGAAAATATCAAAATCGAAGTTGATTGGAATAACCTTTATCTGACCTTCGTATTGCTTGTTAAATTTATCAATAACTTTAAATTCATTTTCGCCAAAATAATTGGCATAATATACTTCCGCGATTTTATCGGATTTAAACTTATAGGAATAGTCAGAAATTATATAGAAAGATAAAATCATTAAGATTACAGCAATAACAGAAATTGAAATAAAATTCTTCTTTTTGGCAAATAATCTATTCATCTTACCTCTTCAGTAACGTATTTTAATTTGGTATAATTATTATCATTTTGATAACCAATATACTCATTTTTTATTATTATCAAATATGATTAGCAAAATATGAGCCAAAACCTTAACTTTTATTATTGTTTATAACAGAATATATTGGTCTGGATTTTGTTTTTAACTTAATTTTAACTTTAGGAACACAAATGAAGAAATCTTTATTAGTAATATTGTTCTCATTATTAGTATCAGTATCATTGCTTGCGCAAAATAATCTTTTAGTTGATTTGGGATTTGATAAAATATATTCGGATGAATTTATAGAACGATTTGAAATGAATCCGATTATAAAGGGAAATAAAAATTTAGACAGCCTAAAGAAGGAATTCTTATATACTTTAATTGCCGAAAAACTTTGGTCAAAGGAATCTGCTGACAAAGGATTATTAAATAGTGATTATGTGAAATATTCATTAGAAAGTATGGAAAAACTGTTTGTTAAAGATGCTTTATATAATTTGGAAATTAATGCTAAAGTCAGGATAACAAGTGAACTGCTTAATGAAGGTATAAATAGAAGCGCGTTAGAATTAAGGGTGAAATATATTTACGCGAATGATGAGATTGAAATAAAAAACATTTATGACGAAATATTAAAATTCAGTTCTAAAGATTCTATAACTTTTATTGAAAAGAAATATCTTTCACAAATAGAAAGCATTCCGGTTGTTTTTGGTCAGATGGAAAAACAATACGAGGACTTATTATTTTCAATGAATCCAAAAGAATTTTCAAAACCACAGCTTACTAAACAAGGCTGGATCATTTTTTATATTGCAAATAAAATTGAAAGAATACTTCCAAAACCATCCGAGTTTGAGGAAATTCATAAGAATGTTAAAACAATAATTGAAGACAGGCAAATTGCCAAATTGCAATCAGATTTTTATGACAAGTACATAAAGGGAAATGAAGTTAAAGCTGAAATAAAGCTTTATAAACCGTTATTAAACGAAATTATCAAAATTGCTGCTGAAAAAAAATCATTAGAGAATTTATCGGATTCATCAAATATAATTTTAGATTTTAACCAAATATTGAAAATAGAAAACTCATTTTCTCCTAGTGAATTAGATGAAATATTTATAAAATTTAATACTAATCCCATTAAACTTAAATCATTTTTAAGGGAATTATCTTTTTGGGGATTAGAAGTTCCGTTCCCTTACGATGAAGAGTCTTGTCTAAAATGTCTCAGCTCTTTTACAAGAGAGTTTATTCAGTCAGAAATAATTGCGCAAATTGGATATAAAAGGAATTTGCAGCAAACTTCTTCTGTTGGGAAATCACTGAAAATGTGGCATGACAGTTATAGCTCAAAGTATTATATGCATAAATTTGTCGATTCAGCAAAAGTATCGGATGAAACTGCAAGAAGATTATTAGCTAACAATAATCCGGAAAATAATTTTACTACTGAATTTGTGGAAATTTACAATAAACAATTGAACTCAATTTCATTGGTTCTGGATGAACTTGATAAAGGAATTCAGTTTGAAGCATTGGCAAATAAGTTTAATGAAAGAGATTCTAAATTTGATAAAAATATTTTCACATCAGATAATAATGAGTATTTACGAATAATAGATAATTTGAAGCCGGGTGAAATTTACGGTCCTATCCCTAATAATGGCGGATATTCTGTAATTAAGTGTAAAGAAAATACAAGTGAAGCGGAATTAGTTGCAGATGACAGCAGACTTAAGGATTTTAAGCAAAAGGTATTTATGAGAAATCTTGATAAGCTTTATAATTCTAAAACTCTAAAGTTCGCTGAAGGATATGATATTAAAATAAATTATAGCGGACTGGAAAAAGTTAATGTTTCTAAGTTAAATGTTTTTGTACACAGGCAAATTGGTTTTGGCGGAAGAATTTCGGCTGTTCCGGTTTTAACACCGTTATATAAATGGTTTAAAGATTATAAAAAACAAAAAGAATTAAAATTGTAGAATTGATTAAACTTTCTAATAAAAATCCCGAATATAGACTAAGTTTTTAATCTTATTGGAGGTTTTGATGTTATCTTTGCTATTGGGTATTCTTATTGGCTGGTCAATATTGTTTGTAATTTCGGCTTCTCTATTCAGATATTTTATTAAAGATGATATTAAAACCCGGAATAAATACTTAACAGAAATGGCTGAACTAAATGCAGATTACTACAATTAGTCCATTCCCAGTTCTACAGTGCTTTGCTGAATAAAAACTTCTTTCTGATATTTACGCAACAGATTTGTTCTAGAGACAATTCCTTCTAATTTACCCTCTTTGTTTAAGACTGGTAGAAAATCGAATTCCCCTCCCTCAAAGAGATTAAATGCTTTTTCCGCTGTATCATCTATATTAACAAATTGAATCTTCTTTGTCATGAAATCTCTGGCAATTAAAAATTGCTGAATATGTTTTGTTTCATCGTCTAAAAGAGTATCTCTAATATTCTCAAAACTAATTTCCCCAACTATATTATCTTTAATATCCTTAACCAATAACAAGTTATAATGCGATTTTCTAATTACATCTAAAGTTTTTTTGAATGTAAAGTTATCGAGTATAAAATCATAATCGTCTTCTACTATAGTAGAGATTTCTATTTTCTTTAAGACTGAAGTTTTTCTTCCGTAAATATCAATTTCTTTACCGCGTCTTAGGAAATTAAGCGAATAAAGATCCCCTTTTAAAACAACTTTAGAAACGGTTGTCGCAATAATTATTGTTAACATTAATGGTAATATTACTTCATAATCATTCGTCATTTCAAAGATCATTATAAGTGCGGTGAGCGATGCGTGTGTAGTACCGGCAACCACTGCCGCCATTCCAACTAAAGCATACGATCCCGGCATAATTCCTAATTCGGGGAACATGTAATTAATAATCTGCCCAAACAACCCGCCTAACATAGCACCGGTAAAAATACTTGGCGCAAAAGTTCCTCCATTTCCGCCTGATCCAATTGTCATTGCAGTTGCAACAGGTTTTAAAAATAATAATGCTAAGAGCATAATAAAAGTTTCGCTATTGCTTAATGCCAGATTAACTGAATCATAAGAAAACCCATAAACTCCCGGTAAAAATATTCCAATAACTCCAACAACTAAACCGCCAATTGCCGGTTTGAAAATTTTAGAAACTTTTATTTTTGTCCAAAATTCTTCTATATAATAAAATACTTTTACAAAATAAATTGCCACTAAACCACTCAGCAATCCTAAAATAACATAAAAAATCAGTTCGTAATTTGATATCAATTCATAAGAAGGTAAACTAAATGAAGTTTCATTACCTAAATAACTTCTTGATAAAGCAGTCGCAAAAACCGTTGAAATGATAATTGGACTAAAAGTTTTTGCCCGAAATGTTCTAAGTAAAATTTCCATTGCAAATAACGCTCCGCCCAGCGGCGCGTTAAAAGCCGCTGCTAAACCAGCAGCACCGCCACAACCTACAAGTATACGTAATCTATCGGGTGTAAGATGAAATAATCTGCCAAAGGAAGAGGCGATTGATGCGCCTATTTGAACAATAGGTCCTTCCTTACCGCCGGCTCCTCCGGTTCCTATACTTAGCGCTGAGCCAATTATTTTCTTAACTGCTATAGAACCTTTAATAATTCCGTCTTTCGAGGCTATAGCGTCAATAACGTTCGGAATTCCTTCCCCTTCTTCCCCTTTCTCAAAATAGTGGGAAATAAGTCCTACTAATAGTCCGCCTATTGCAGGAATACATATAAGAATTATTCGTACCTGCCAGTCATCAGATCCAATAAACGTTTCCATGTCAAAAAATGATGTCCCTTTATTAAAGAATAATTCTTCAATAAAGTGAATTGCTTCATGAAATATTATAGCTCCAATTCCACCTAGAATACCAACAATTCCACCTAGAATAATAAGAGAATTATCTTGAGACAGCTTTATTTTTTCGAGGAAGTTTTGAAAAGATTTTTTTTTTGATTGATTATTATTAGAAGATTTCAATTTTTTCATTACTCATATTAAAATGCAAAAGACCAATATTATTGGTCTTTATAAAATTATTTTTCAGTTTTGTTTACTACTTCTATCTTTTCATCTTCGATGACAATGCTATTCTTATTATGTTCAAAAGAAAGGCAACACTTCAATTTTCCGCAAGGTCCGCTTAATTTAGACAGGTTTGTTGAAAGGTTTTGATCGGATGCAATTTGTGTGGTAATTCTCTGGAAATTAGTTAAAAATGTTGAACAGCAAAATTCCCGTCCACAAGCACCAACACCGCCAATTCTTTTTGCCTCGTCTCTAACACCAATTTGGCGAAGTTCAATTCTTGTTCTAAAATTTGAGGCAAGTTCTTTTGCTAATTCTCTAAAATCTACTCTACCGTCCGAAGTATAAAAGAAATATAATTTTTTCCTGTCAAACTGATAATGTAAATCAACTAACTTCATACTTAAATTATATTTGACTACAGCATTTTCAAATATAGGCTTTGCCTTTTGTTCATCGTGCAGATTCTTATTATACTGCTCAATATCCTTTTCTGTAGCTTTTCTTAATACCTGGGGTGTTGGGTTTCCATTCCCGCATTTATCCTTCTTAAAAGTAACTAGTTTACCAACTTCAGTAATAGTAGAGACTTCCTGCGAGTTATCTTCACCAATAACAATAATTTTATCACCCTTAAGATATTCGGTTGAATCATTTTCATTTATCAAACCGAAGTGAGAGCCTATTAACCCTTTAGAATTGGCTTCTAAGAATTTGCCCTTTAAGTGCTCACTACTAACTTTGTCTGGCGATATATTGCAACATCCACATCCGTTTTTAAGGGCAAGATCATTATTGTAATTGTTAATTATTAGTTCTTCAAGACTAGTCCCAGATTCAGACTCATCAGGCTGATCTTCCGTTTCCGATAATTTTAAGTCAGATTCATTTATATTATGCAATTTATTATCCTTTATTTTAATCCAATTGAAGCAATTTCAAATATAATATTCATAGTTATAATATTCAAGCTAACGTTTCTATCAATAGTCTGAACTAACCGGTCGTTTAATTTATATATTTCTTCAATATTTATATTGGCATATTTACTGTTAAACTTTTCAACAATATCTAAAGCATCTTTGAAATAATAATTTTTCTCGTAATTAATTCTGTTTTTAACAACATCAACTAACCATTTATTTATAAATTGTATTAAAATGGTTACAGATTTTTTAGGATTTGATTTTGACAATTCATTTATAATTTGGAAAGCCGTGCTATAATGTCTGGCCAAAGAATATCTTAAAATTTCAATTGTCTTTTCCATGAAATACTCAAAATCATTTTCAAGTAAATCCAAAGCATTTGTAACAGATCCATCAGAAAAAACAGAAACTTTTTTTGCTAAATCCGATTCAATGTTAAACTTATTTGTTAAAATATTTTCAACTGAATTATCGGAAAGTGGCTCAAACTTTATTTGCCAGCACCTGGATTGAATTGTTGTTAAAAGTCGTTCTTTAAATGGAGTCATTAAAATAAATATTATCCCGTCCGGAGGTTCCTCAAGGCTTTTTAACAAAGCGTTCTGGGCTTCATCATTCATTAAGTGCGCATCGGATATAAGTATAAATCTATATGAAGTATCATCATAGTTCAAAACAACAAATTTCTTAATATCTCTAATACTGCTAATCTTTATATTATTAGCTTTTTCAATATAAATTTGATAGTAGGGATTCTTTGATTTATTTTCAAATTCCTTCTTAATACAATCTAATTGGTCTTCACTTAATTTAGCGGTAGCACTATCTTCACTTGTTTCTCCTCTGCCGCGCGGTAAAGGTACAATGTACTTTATATTCGGAATCTCTAGTTTTTCTATCCTCTTAAAAGTAGTCGATAGTTGTTTCCCCTTTAAATTAGAATTGAGAGCCTTTGCAAATTGAATTGCAACAAAATGCTTTCCAACTCCATTTTGGCCATCAAACAAAAATGCGTGGGGGATTTTTTTTGATTCTTGAATTTTTTGTAAGGTAGTTATGGCGTTTTTTTGCCCATAAACAGTACTATAAAAATCATCCATTTCTATAATACTAGAAATCAATAATCGTATTCTTCATCATTGTAGAAGTAATCTTCATCATCTGGAACGTCTGGCCAAATGTCTTCAATTCCTTCAAATAGTTCTTCTGTATCTTCTAATTCAGTAAGATTTTCAATAACTTCAAGAGGTGCGCCAATTCTATCAGCATAGTCAATTAGCTCTTCTTTGCTTGCAGGCCAAGGGGCATCGGTGAGAAAAGAAGCTAATTCAACTGTCCAGATCATAAAATCTCCTATGAAAAAAATTAATTATTTTTTGCGAATTCAAATATTTTTACTTTGTCATAAATAAAATTTCTTGGGTTTAATGCAACACCATTATGATGTATCTCGTAATGTAAATGTGGACCTGTTGATAAACCAGAGTTTCCACTTTTTGCAATTAAATCGCCACGTTTTACTTTCTGACCTTTTTTAACACTAAACTTAGATAGATGACCATATGTTGACTTATAACCAAATCCATGATCAATTTCAATCATTCTGCCCAAAGAACTGCTTTGCTTTACAGATGAAACAGTTCCATCTCCAGGAGCAAAAACCTCACTACCGGTATTACAAACAATATCAAGTCCCCAGTGCATTCTTTTGCGTTTTAAAATTGGATGATATCTCATTCCAAATCTGTCACCAAAATAACCTTCAGCAGGTCTTAGTGCCGGGAGACAATCAAATAATTTATTGTTTTTTTCTAACTTTAATTCTATATCAGTGTAGTTGTCTTTTTCATAAAGAACTTTTCCTCTCAGGTTTTCAATAACCATATCAAGGGAATCAACAAGCGATTTAAGTTCAAAATTACTTGTAAAATTTACATCTTTGAAGGAACTTCCACCTGTTCCTAACTCTTTTTGATCTGCCGAAATAGGTTCCAGATTAACGGCAAGTCTCAAATTATTATTAAAGTCCGATAAACTGTCAATTTGTAAATCCAACAAATTAAACTCACGGATTGCTCCGCTAAGCTTCTTCTGCAAGAGTCTGTTCTCCGCATGCAGATAGGCTATTTCGTCATCAGGATTAAGATAATGTTTTGACAACATGTAACTTCCTAACACAAGAAACGAGAGAAATGCTGAAACAAATACGATCAGAAAAATAAACTTTTTATAAAAGTTTTTAATCTCTACGAACTTCAGCTTATTTTTTGAAAAGTAGTAAAAGTTTTTCATAATAATTCGGTTGCGAAAGTACTAAATATCCTCATTTAATTCAAGTTTTATTTTTTACTCGAAATCATGTTCAAAATAATTGATTGTTCTATTAACATTATCGGTTTTATTTTGAATTCTTTTAAGCAAATTATTCTGGAAAACTTTAGCCGCATCATAACCATAATGTTTTAATAAATAATTCATTGCAATTACTTCTGCTATCACCGTCAAATTTTTACCAGACACAATTGGAAGTTTAACATAAGGAATTTCTACATCCTGTAAAGTTAATACAGTGTCATCTAAACCAGTTCTGGTGTAAGTTGTATCCTTATCCCATATTTCTAATTCAATGATAACCTCGAGCCGTTTCTGGAATCTTATGGCTCTTACACCAAACATGCTCTTAACATCAATAATTCCTATTCCTCTAACTTCCATGAAATGTTTAACAAGATCCGTACCAGAACCCATTAATATTCCTTCACCTTTTTTTGTCAGAATAACAACATCATCAGCTACAAGTCTGTGTCCCCTTTCAACCAGATCCAAAGCCACTTCACTCTTGCCAACTCCTGATTTACCAACAAACAGCATTCCTATACCATATACGTCTATAAATGATCCATGTAAAGATAAACTTGGCGCAAATTGATCATCAAGAAAATCACTTATTATATAAGATAGTTTTGTAGTAGAATAATCGGAACCAAAAATACATACATTCTTTTTATTCGCAAATTCAATCATTTCCGGGAATGGATTGTTCCCGTCTGAAAGCATAATACATGGAATATCAAATTCAAATATCTTTTTAAAAACCTCTATCCTTTTTTCTTCTGATAAATGTTGAAGATACCTGTTTTCTGTATTACCAAAAACCTGAACTCTGTTAAATGTAAATAAATCAACAAACCCGGCCAAAGCAAGACCGGGTCTGTGTAAATTTTGTTCTGTAATTAAATTATTAAAACCAGATTCATTATTCAAAAGTTTAATATTTATTTTTTCTTTTAAGTTACTGTAAAAGAAATCGACTGTAATATTTTTTTTCGTAGATATATTCTTTTCGCTGATGTTTATCATTTAACTCTTGTTAACCTCTTCGATTTTATTTTTTTTAGCTGTGATTTTATTTTTTCAACAGCTAATGTAACTGATTTTTCAAACTCTGGACTTTCTTCTGATGCAGAAAAGACTTTACCCGGAATTGTCAAATTAATTTCAGCAGTTTTTATACTGTCCTTAACATGTGTAAAATGAAGTATAACTTCTGACTCTAGAATTTCATCATTATACTTCTCTAACGTTTTTAATTCGTTTGTGATAAATTCTTTGAGGGAATCCCGGCATTTAAATTTTCTTGATGTGATTTGCACGTTCATAATGACTCCTCTTATGATTTTGGATGAGCTTTTTTATATGATTCTTTTAATCTTTCGATACTAACATGTGTATATATCTGCGTAGTCGAAAGATTTTCGTGTCCTAATATTTCTTTTACTGCAATTAAATCCGCATTATTATCAAGCATATGTGTTGCAGCGCTGTGTCTTAAAACATGAGGACTTTTCTTTTTAATATCGGTTACTTTTGAAAGGTATTTCTTGACGGTTCTATATACAAATTCCGGATATAATTGCTTACCGGAAAACGTAGTAATCAAAGGATCATTGAAATTATATATGTTTCTATCTTTTAAGTAAGCTTTTATCAAAATAATTGATTTCTCGGCTAATGGAACAATTCTTATTTTCGAACCTTTTCCTAAAACTCTAATGGTTTTACTTTCAAAATCAATATCAGCAACTTTTAAACTGCATAGCTCTGAAACCCTTAATGCACATCCATATAATAATTCAAATATAGTATTAACAATATACTTCTTTTCCGATGTGCTCTCAAATTCTCCTGGTAATTTATAAATTTCCTTTAAAGAATCAAGACTTATTATCTCTGGAAGTTTTCTTTTTATTTTAGGATTATGAATGTTTTTGAAGGGATTTTTTTCAATTAAACCAATTCTAACAGCAAAATTAAACAAACCCCGTACGGCTGAAAGTTTACGGGAGATTGTAGAAGTTGTAAACTCTTTCTCGTTTATTGTAATAAGAAAATTACGTACAGATCTCTCTGTAACCTTATTTATTAAATAAATTTCTTTATCATCGCAAAACTCAAGAAACTCGTTTAAGTCTTTTTGATATGCCTTTTCAGTATTATCTGAAGCTCTTATCACACTACTTAATTCGGCAAAATATGAATCTACTGCAGATTTAAGAGAATTTTCATTCATACTTTCAGCTCAAATGTTAATTAAGATTTATTCGGATTCTTCTTCCTCAGAGCCTTCCTCTTTTGGTTTAGTCCAGCTAATATAATCGCAATCGGGATATTTATTACAGCCGTAGAAAAATTTACCGCGTTTCGATCTTCTTGTAATAACGTCTCCTTCTTTACATTTAGGACATTTTATACCAAGTGTAATTTGTTTTGTATAGTCGCAATCGGGATACTTCTCACAACCTATAAATTTACCAAACCGGCTATTTCTAAATATTGTTTTAGAACCGCATTTAGGACAATCTTCTCCGGTATATTCAGGTTCAGCATCATCTTTGGCTTCACGTAATGATTTAATGTTTTTACAGTCGGGATAATTTGTACAGGCTAAAAACTTTCCAAATCTCCCAATTTTAATTTCCATATCAGAATTACATTTATCACACTTAATCTTTTCAATTTTAGATTCAGCTTCTGTAATTGCTTCTAAAAATGGATTATAAAAATCATTTAATACTTTTATATATTCTATTTCGCCATTCGCAATCTGATCAAGTTCACTTTCCATCTGGGCTGTAAAATTAACATTAAAAATTGAATGGAAATTCTTTATCAAAATCTCATTAACTCTTTTGCCAAGCTTAGTAGGAAATAATTTACGTTCAGTCTGATTTACATAATCACGATCCTGAAGAGTACCAATTATTGAAGCATAAGTACTTGGTCTACCAATACCATTGCTTTCTAATTCTTTAATTAGAGAACTTTCTGTATACCTTGGAGGCGGTTTTGTAAAGTGCTGGTTCTTTTCAAGATTTTCTAAAGTTAACTTAGCTTCTTTTTCAAGACCTTTAGGTAATATTGTATTTTCACTTTCTTCTTTATTGCTATTTTCTTCTTTGCTTTCTTCATAAATTTTCTGGAAACCATCAAACTTTATAACAGTACCGGCTAGTCTGAACAAGAATTCATCAGCCTTTATTAAAACTGTTGTTGTTTCATGAATTGCAACTTCCATCTGCGAGGCAATAAATCTGTTCCAGACAATTTCATAAAGTTTAAATTGCTCATCATTTAAGTATTGTTTTACAAACTCCGGAGTATAATTAATTGATGTTGGACGAATAGCCTCATGCGCATCCTGAATGTTTTTAGATTTTGATTTCTCAAATGTTCTGGGCTTTTCTACCGAATACTCTTCTCCAAACCGCTTAGTAATAAATTCTTTAGCATCATTAACAATATCAATATTTAAACGTGTAGAATCAGTTCTCATATATGTAATTAAACCGGTAACGCCTTCTTCACCAAGGTCAACACCTTCATATAAACTCTGTGCTACTCTCATGGTATTTCTAGGGCGCAAACGTAATCTTCTTGAAGCTTCGGCCTGCAAAGTACTTGTAATAAAAGGAGGTGAAGGATTTCGTTTAATTTCTTTTTTCTTAATATCAGAAATATGGAAGTTATTTTTCCCTTTAATTTTTTCGGCAATTTCCTTTGCGCCTTCTTCACTATTAATAGCAAAATTTTTGTTCAGAAATTCTTTCCAATCCGATTCTTCCATTTCTGGTTTTGGCTGAATTTTAAGCGACTTACCGTCAACCTCAACAAGTTTAGCCTTTAGAATATCACCACTATCAGTTTTGGCTTCAATCCAAATTGACCAATATTCGGTTGCTATAAATTTTTCAATCTCTTCTTCACGTTCGCAAATAAGCCTTAAGGAAACTGATTGCACTCTTCCCGCCGAAAGACTGTTTCCGGCTTCATCTATAATAGCAGTCCAAAGTATAGGACTAATTTTATAACCAATAATCCGGTCCATTACCCTTCGGGCACGCTGAGATGTTACAACATGGTTGTCAATCTCAATCGGATTTTTCATTGCGGCTTTAACCGAGGTTTTTGTAATTTCATTAAACAAAACTCTATAAATAGTTGCCTTTGTTTTACCTTCAATTACATCTACAATATCCTGAGCAATAGCTTCACCTTCACGGTCGGGATCGGTCGCGATATATATTTTATCCGATTTTTTTGCATCATTTTTAATCTGCTTAATCAGATCGCCTTTTCCCCTGATATTTAATAACTTAGGTTCAAACCCGTTTTCAATATCAATACCAAGCTTAGTTTTAGGAAGATTTCTAATATGACCCACAGTTGCTTCAACTTTATAACTTCTTCCCAAGTATTTATTAATAGTCTTTGCTTTTGATGGTGACTCAACAAGTACCAAATTTTTGCTCATTTTACATCCCTTAATTAATAATATCAGATGAGTATAACAGAACTCTGCTGCCAGGTAAAATTTCAGAATTAAAATCTACTAATGAAATTAGTATTATAAGATTAATATCCTCTTTTGTAATCGATTCCTCCGGAGCAAGTAATAATTGCTCTAAAACCAATTCAAAATCAAGCGAATCTAATAATCCTACATTAACTAATTTTAATAAATAATTATAATTCTCGAAGCCCAAAACCTCTTTTTCTTCTTCAGATAATACTCTAATATTTCTATTTTTTTCTTTTCTATTATCTTGTGATATTTTTCCGCTCAACACTTTATCGTATACCAAACTAAATGCCACACTTACTGTTTGTTCATCAAAATTTTTATTTGATAATAATTCACTTACTTCTTCTACTTGATAATCTTTATTAAGACTATCTAATATCTCTGTCAGTACTTCTACAATTTTATTTGTCATCTTTTACAATTTTACTGTTAACATTATCTAAAGTTAGTTTGAGGAATTTATTTTCCTGTTTTTTCATATTTTTTTTATCTTCCTCTTTAACATCATCAAACCCTAATAAATGTAATATGCCATGAATCACTAATCTTACTATTTCATCATTAAAAGAACATTTATATTTTTTTGAATTTTCTAATGCTTCATCATAGGAAATAAACAACTCACCTTCCAAATTCTCATTTTCTCCAGAATAATTAAAGGTAATTATATCAGTATAATAATGATGATCTAAGAATTCTTTATTTATTCGTAAAATCTCATCATTACTAATAAAATTAATTTCCAGGGCAAATATAGTAAAATTTAATTCATTTTTTAGGAATGCTACAATTGAGTGGATATTTTTTTTATCAATTCTAAATTTATTATCACTTGAAACAATTAAATCCTTAATCAAACTTTCCTCTTAATTATTTTTAGTATCAAATTCTTTTAAAGATTTTTCCGATTTAACAGCAAGTGCCACATAATTATTTGCCGATACAATAAAATGATCTATTTCTTCTTTTGTAAGATCTCTTATAATTTTTGCAGGAACTCCGGCAACAAGTTTTCCGCTTGGGACTGTAAAACCTTCTTTAACAACAGAACCGGCCGCCACTAAAGAATTTTCTTCAACAACAGCTCTGTCTAAAACTATTGCTCCCATTCCTACTAAACAATTGTTTTTTAAGGTACAGCCATGAAGTGTTACATTATGCCCGACTGTTACATTATCTCCAATAATAAGAGGCGCAATACCGCCGGTTACATGAAGCATACTGTTATCCTGAATATTGGTATTTCTGCCAATTTTGACAAAATTAACATCACCGCGAATTACTACATTATACCAGATATTAGAACCTTCTTTAATTTCAACATCGCCAATAATTCTTACTCCATCAGCAGTAAACACAGCTTTATCAATCTGCGGGAATTTACTTTCAAACGGATACAATTTTTTTTCACTCATTAAAACCTATTCTCCAACTTTAACCTTTTCAAAACCGGCAATTTTTTCAGCTTCATTAAATAACTCTATCGATTTCTTAAATACATTATCTTCATTTAATAAAATTGTGTACCAGCCTTCATTTTTCCAATAGTCGCGGGCAATATATGCTTTTAACATTGCTTTTATATAATCTTTATCTTTATCAAAATCTTCTTTAACAAAATCAACATCTTTCGATTCAGCAAATTTAACAAACTTAGCTATAAGTTCTTCGGTGATTAAAAACTCCCTATCGAATTTTTTAATATCATCATTATATTTTGCTCTTATATCGATTGAATTTTCATCTAAATAACTTCTTATAAAAGGATAATAAACATTGTTACGTCTTAAATTACCCGAATATTCTGATATTTTTGCCTGTTTTACATCATAATCCGGATTTATACCGCCACCGCCAAATACCTCTCTGCCAGCATTTGTTTTATAAACGACCTTGCTTGAATCATTAACCGCATTATTTTTTGTAGAATCCTTTTTCTCTTCGTCACGATTATGTACAGAAACGTAATAGTCTTTTTTATTTTCATAATCTCTTTGAATAATACGTCCGGAAGGAGTAAAATACTTGGCAATAGTAATCCTTACCGCAGAATTATCACTCAATATAAAAGGTCTTTGTACTAAACCTTTACCAAATGTTGTTTCCCCGACAATTAGTCCTCTATCCCAGTCCTGAACTGCTCCGGCAACAATTTCACTTGCGGAAGCACTTCCCCGGTTAACTAAAACAATTAAAGGGATTTTTTCATACGGATATGTTTTCGAAGCAAGTAATTTCTCGTTGAATTCACTTCTTCTGCCTTCCGTATAAACAATTAGTTTATCACCATCAATAAACATATCGGCAATGCTATATGCCTGCGATAATAATCCGCCGGGATTATTTCTCAGATCAAGTACAAGTTTTTTTAATCCTTTATTTCTAAGGCTGTTTAATGCTGTAATTAATTCGTGGCTGGTTTTTTCAGCAAATCTTGAAACACTTATATAACCAACTTCATCATTAAACATTAAATACGAATCAACTGAAAAAATTGGGATTATATCCCGTTCAATAGCAAAAGGATATTCTTTTTGTACTGATGGACGATAAACTGTAATATTTACAATTGTTCCTTTTTCACCACGAAGATGTTTTCTTACTTCATCATTAGAAAATCCAATTGCAGATTTTTTCTCAATTTTTACAATTCTGTCTCCGCCCATTATTCCTAATTTTTCGCTGGGTCCGCCGCTAATTGGCGAAACAACTGTAATAGTATCATTTACAATCTGGAACTCAATCCCAATTCCATCAAAATCGCCTCTAAATTCTTCCTCAGACGACTTTTGTCTTTTAGGCGGAATGTAAACTGTATGAGGATCAAGTTCATCTAACATTCCGTTTATAGCGGCTTCAACAAGTTGGTCTGTATCAACTTTATCAACATAATATTTATTAGTGAAGTTTAATACATCGTTGAATTTTTTAATATTCTCACGAAGGTTATCACTAGACATCACTTTTTGAATCTGAATCCCTAGTAAAACTCCGGCAGTTAACATTACAAAAATTGTAGATAATTTAAGATGTTTCATAAAATTCCTATGCAATTATATTTTTAGTGTTAAATTGAATCTTGTTACAAACTCATTTTTAGACTCAATTCCACTGCTATTGTTCCTATAGATTAAATATAAATTAAGAAAATAACTATTAACAGGTTCATACATTAAATGTAAAAAACCTTCTCTATAATATTCTTTTTTGCCGTCAAGAAAATCAGCTTTATCACTATCATATTTTCTATGACCATCATTTATATTTCCGCCAAAATTATTTACCAGTCTGCCTTCTGAATCGTATTCATTAGCTCCATGAAGTGTATAATTAAACTGACTAGAAATATTAAATCTTTCATGCGGATAATAACAAATCTTAACTGAAAACAAACTGCTGTTTGGCATTAGCGGCGTTACAAGACTTACACCCTGTGAAGTTAAGCTATTATTTGACAATCTATGTGTGTACATGTAAGGCTCACTTCTAATATATTGAAACGTAATATCGGCTGGGAAAATATTGTAAAGATTTGATGATGTAAAACCAAAATTGTAAAGAAGTTTATTGCCGTACCATCCGCTTCCAAATTTGCCAAAATCAATATCATCAATAACAAGATTACCAAAAATCTTTAAACCTTTGATTGTCTGATTTTGAACATCTAGAAATAACATTGCGTTGTCTCTATCCTGATTTTGATGTTCCATACTTTTATAAAACGCAAATGGATTTATATAAGACAAATCAATAGAACGCTGACCATAAACTACCATTTCCCCAATCCCAAATTGCAAATGTCTTGAAAAATTAAGCCCTAATCTGTGATACCCAAAAAATTTCTCATCAACATAATTCAAACTCCCGGATTCTCCATAATCCCTAAAACTCTGATCGCCTAACAGTTTACCGTGAAAATATGAGAAGGAAAATATTGAATAATTGATATCGGCTTGAACAAAATCGAATAAAGGAGCTTCTTCGCTCAATATGGTTTTTATATGACCATAACCAATTGTCTTTTTATCCCGTCCAATTTTCAATTTAAGGTAATCAAAATCAGCAGTTAAATAACCGGTTGTCTGATCAAAAAAATCAGTTGCGGTAATAGTTTCTCTATCCTGGGTATACTTATAATTATAACTAAGCTCTTTTCGTTCGAAAGTTAACTCTTTGTTTCCACTATAAGTTCCGTTGGTAGCTTCAATATTAAAACCGATAACACCGTTTATACTTCCCGAAACTTTTGCTCCAAACTTAATAATTGAAGTATTATAACTTTCTTCGGTATTAACATCATATTTACTAATATTATCAAACTCAGATATAAAATTTAGAGATAAGATTTTATTATCCTTATTCGAATAGTATAAATATTTTTCTTTCTGATTGAATAAATTATTCAGTTTAATATCATCATAAAAAGATTGTTGATTTTCAGAATCCCCGGTTAGGTTTACTTCAAATTCTTTATTATAAATTTTAAGCTTTTCAAGATCAATATTATTCAATTTGTTTTTGTTAATCTGAATAATTTTAATATAGTTTGAAATTTCAACTCGTGTTTTAGGCAGATCAAAGGAATTATAATCACTTATAATATTAAGATTATTTAGACGATCAAGAAAATCATAGACAGGATGATTAGTTTCAACATAACCAATGTTCTGGGCGGCTGAATAACTAGCTATAACAAATAACAGAATTAAAATACGTTTCAAATTACCTCACTTGCTCCCAATCATCAGAAAAAGATTTATTCGTAAATATTACCAAAATACTATTAAAAAACCACTTAAATAAAATTCTCCAATGTCCTTCTTTTCTGTATCTTCTTGGTGATTCTAATATTGTTAACTTTCTGGAAAACATTATTCCGCCAAGTTTTCTAATCCGCTTATAAAGTTCAAAATCTTCACCGGCAGCAAGTTTTATATTATATCCGCCAAGTTTTTCATATATATCTTTTTTCACAATCTGACATTCGCCTCGTCCCATTCCGAGTCCAATTATATTTAGAAAATGAAAATAATTGTTATAAAACGTAAGAAACAATTTATCTGATAAAATCTCCTCATCTTCAAAAACACGGACATTACAAGTCATTGCTAAGGCATTAGATTTTTCGAATTTTTTAATTTCCATAATAAACTTAAACGTATCTTTTATTTTTACATCAGCATTAATAAAAACAAGTATTTCGCCGGTTGCTTCTTTTGCCCCGTCATGTCTGCCTTCGGCAATTGTCTGTTTCCCGGATTTTCCATGTAAAATAATTTTATGAGTAAAACTATTTGCAATCTCTAAAGTTTTGTCACTGCTGCCGCCATCCGATATAATTATTTCACATTCAATTTCATTTGAAATACTTTTTATCTGATCAAGAATATTGGATAAAAGTTTTTCTTCGTTTAGAGTAGGAATTATAAAACTATATTTCAATCTAAAACTCCCGAATATCCAAAACTTAATGAAGCTTTTCCTTTATAGAATTTTATGCCCGGCATTGGAAAGTGTATATAATTTAAAGTGTTAGTAATAAATTGCCAGACCGGCCCTTTATATGGTATTAATTCTTCAGCGTCCAAATCAAACGCTAAATGAAATTCTTTATCGCCGCCACCGCTTCCATCAAGATTATGTACTCCATAACCGACTGAAAGCATTAACCAGGCAGGCCATTTTTCCGCGATTTTTTTAGGGAGAATATTTTTCATTCGCAGACTTAACCAAAGCTTCTGTCCTTCATAATCATCACTTATATTAGCGTCTTCTTTCTCACCATTCAAATATTCTTCCGATGGATAATAACTTACTCTGGGATGAAAGTTTTTTAGATACGGATAATAATATTGTCCGATTGCAAAACCGGCTCCTAGAACATCTGAAATAGCATCGCCAGGACTAAAACCCCATTTAGGACCGTATCCATCCTGATATTCAACATAAAGCTGTAATGCTAATGCCGCAAGTCCGCCATACAAATAAGATTGTTCTATTGTAAAATTACAAGCTTCCAGTCCTGCGGAAAATCCGTGAGCAATCAAATAAGTTCCATAAAAATGGCCGAATTTATCAATCCAAAGAGCGTAATCCCAGTCATTTGTAAATTTGAACTTTGTGCTGGTTTCCTGCCACCATGAATTCTGATAATAATTATTTATTGTAATAATAGAAACTGTTGTAACAGCTCCAATAGTTCCAATCATGTAATAATTTAATTTGGGTTTATGAAGAGAAAGTTTAAAATCTTCAGTATTTAATTGGTTCAGATTTAATTTGGTGTGCAGCATTAGGGAATCTTTTTGCCCGAAGACAAAAGAATTTAGCAAAAACGTCAGAAGTATTAGGATTATTTTTTTCATGAGTAATAAAGATGACATCTTTAAAATAGATGTCATCTTTTAATTAAATAATTTATTTAGTTTCGGGTTTCATATGCGGGAAAAGAACAACGTCCCTTATTGAAGACTGATTTGTTAAAAGCATTACTAATCTGTCAATTCCAATACCTAAACCGGCAGTTGGCGGAAGACCATATTCCATAGCTCTTAAATAATCTTCGTCTACTTGCTGTGCTTCTTCATCACCGGCTTCTTTATTTCTGGATTGCGCTTCTAATCTTTCTCTCTGATCTATTGGGTCATTTAATTCACTAAACGCGTTACAAATCTCCCGGCCCATTACAAAACCTTCAAATCTTTCTACAAGACCTTCTTTATCTTTATGTTTTTTTGCCAAAGGCGAAATTTCTATTGGATAATCGTATAAGAAAGTTGGTTGTACTAAATCAGCTTCTACCACTGCTTCAAAAAGCTCATCAATCAGTTGACCACGATTTTCATTACCTTCCAGCTTAACATGATGTTTTTTTAGTTCAGTTTTAAGTTCATCAATTGAAGCTGTAACAATATCAACACCGGATTTTTCTTTAATGCTGTCAACCATAGAAACTCTTTGCCATGGTCCTTTAAAATCGATTTCAGTTCCTTCAATATTAAACTTAGTTGTACCAAAAACTTTCATACAAACATGTTCAACCATTTCTTCAACAGTATTCATCATCCATTCATAATCTTTGTAAGCTACATAAAGCTCCATCATTGTAAATTCCGGACTATGAGTTTTATCCATTCCTTCGTTACGGAAATCTTTTGCAATTTCATAAACTCCGTCAAATCCGCCAACAATAAGACGTTTCAAATAAAGCTCATCAGCAATTCTTAGGAAGAACGGAATATCTAAAGCATTATGATGTGTTACAAACGGTTTTGCGTTAGCTCCGCCATACATTTGCTGTAATACGGGAGTTTCAACTTCCATGTAACCGCGTCCATCAAGAAAATTTCTTAATTCACGGACAATAAGGCTTCTTTTAGCAAATACATCTTTTATTTCAGGGTTCACAATTAAATCTACATATCTCTGTCTGTATCTTAACTCAATATCCGAAAACTGATCAAATACTTTTTTATTGCCATTAGCATCAACAACTTCTTTGGCAATAGGAATGGGACGAAGAGATTTAGAAAGTAAAACTAATTCTTTTGCATGAACAGATATTTCGCCCATTTTAGTTTTAAAAACATAACCTTTAACACCAACTATATCACCAATATCCATAAGTTTAAATGCTTTATAAACATCTTCGCCAACATCATCTTTTCTTATATATGCCTGAATTCTTCCCTTTGTATCCTGCATCTGTACAAACGAAGCTTTTCCCATTTTTCTAATTGCCATTAATCTGCCGGCTACAGCAACATCTTTCTGCTCGTATTTTTCAAAATCAGATTTTATTTCAGTAGAATAAGAATCAACATCAAACTTATAAGCAAATGTTTCTATATTCATTGCTTTTAATTCATCTAACTCTTCATACCTTCTTTTAATCAAGTCATTAATTTCTTGCTGTGTGTTTTCCAAAATTCCTCCGGTATATATTTTATATTCTTTATATCTCAAATTTTTCTTGATTGTAATTCCTAACAGTTTTTAGGCGAAACTTACTGTCGGGATATATTAGATCTCTCAGTTTTTTGTTTCGTAGAAATGATAAGACTAAACTTACTATATCAGTTTTTCTATCTCTTCAATGCTCATTTTTCTATAAGAACCTTCAGCCAGACCATCTACTGTTATATTGCCGTATTTAGAACGATGAAGCTGTTTAACGTTATAACCAACCGAGTTAAACATACGCTTAACAAAATGATTTCTGCCTTCTTCAGTTACAACTCTAACTACTCTTAAATTTGTTTTTTTAACCAGACCTATATCTATAAAATGACTTTTACGTTTATCCAAAATTATATTTTTCCCAAGCTGGGTCTGATCTTCCAACTTTAACGGTTTGTCTAAAGTTGCTATATATTCTCTAGGAACTTTATTTTTAGGATGTGTTAATTTATTTGAAAGTTCGCCATCGTTTGTTAATAACAAAACTCCCGTTGTATTAAAATCCAATCTGCCAACCGGAAATATTTTGAAATTTGTTTTTATCAGATCAACAACCGTCTGTCTGCGTTTATCATCATCAGTTGTAGTAATAACGCCTTTTGGTTTATTTAAAAGAAAATAAACTTTTCTCTCAGTTTTAATTTTTTCTCCGTCATAGGCAACTTCATCAACCGAAGTATCTACTTTGAAAGCTAAATCAATTATAACATTTCCATTAACACTTATTCTTCCCTGCTCAATCAACTCTTCCGATTTTCTTCTTGAAGCAATACCGCACTCCGCTAAAAATCTATTCAATCGTACTTTCACTTCTATCCTCACTATTATTCACTTCATCTTCAATTACTTGTTCAACTTCATTCATCATTATTTGTCTTTTCTGCTCAAGAAAATCTTCATCTTTCATTATTTCATCAATTTCGCGCGGCTTTGGCAAATCTGTAATCTTATTCAACCCAAAATACATTAAAAATTCATCTGTTGTACCGTATAATATTGGTCGGCCAATAGTTTCTGCACGACCTTTAATAGTTATTAAATTCTTTTCCAAAAGTGTACTAATAATATAATCGGAATTTACACCTCTAATTGATTCAAGCTCAGGTTTTGTTAACGGCTGTTTATAGGCAATTATTGAAAGTGTTTCAACCGCGGCCTGACTTAATCGTCTTTTACTTCGTTCAACTGTTATATAACCAATATATTTTGCGTACTCGGGTTTAGTGCAAAAAGTAAAACCTTCTGCTATGCTTTTAATAGAAAAAGCTTTGTCTTCTGCCTGATACAATTCGTTTAATTCGTCTACAACTTTATCAATATTCCCGGTTGTAATCTGAGTATCTTTACCGTCGGTACTTTTAATTGCTTTAACAATTTCAGATGCGGTAATTGGTTCATCCGAAGCAAAAATTAAAGCTTCTATAATTGAATTATATATCTGATCCACTAACTTCTATTCCGTAAATTATAAAATCATTAAAATTTGGAGATTCCTTTAAACCTAATCGTCCCATTTTTATCATTTCCAGCAAAGCTACAAAAGTAACTATAATAACTATTTTATCGTGCATATCTTTAATAAGCTCAAGAAAATAGAACTCATTTTTATTTTCAAGAAGTCCATTTATAACCTGCACCTGATCATCAATTGAGACACTAACTTTTATAATTTGATGAACAATCTCTTTCGGCTTTTCCATTAAAGCGGCTTTAAATGCTTTAATCAAATCATAAATAGTAATATTCTTTAATAAAGTATCAAATTCCGGCGGAGTTTCAGCTTCATCTTCATCATAATAACCGCGGTAGTTTATTTTTCTCTGGTTGGCTTCAAGAATTACTAATTCTTCCGAAGCTTCCTTATATCTTTTGTATTCCAATAAAGCTCTAACCAGATCTTCGCGCGGATCAATTTCTTCACCTTTTGCGTCAACTTCTCTTGGAAGAAGCATTCTTACTTTTATCTGCATAAGAGTAGAAGCCATTAAAATAAAATCTCCGGCAACTTCCAGATCAAGTTTCTGCATAATATGAAAATAATCTGTGAATTCCCGCGTAATCTTAGAAATTGGAATATCATAGATATCTAATTCATCACGTTTAATGAAGAACAACAGAAGATCCAGCGGACCTTCAAAATCGCTTAGGTTTATCGTAAACAAATAATTATCCTAACTTCATACTTTGTCTAACTTCTCCCATGGTGGCTTCGGCAATAGCTTTTGCTCTTTTTTCGCCATCAAGAAGTACATCTTTTACTTCATCAAGATTCGATTCATAATATTTTCTTTTATCAATTATCGGATCAAGTAATTCAGAAATTTTAGCCGCACATTTTTTCTTGCAGTCAACACAGCCAATTGTGCCGGCTCTACAGTCCTTTTCAATTTGTGGAACTTCTTCCGGATTGAATTTTTTCTGATACGAATAAACTAAACATACATCAGGATTACCCGGATCATCTTTTCTAATTCTCTGCGGATCAGTTTTAGCCTTACGCAGTTTTTTCCAGACTTCTTCACTATCATCAGAAAGCAATATTGTATTGTTAAGCGATTTACTCATTTTTGCACCGCCGTCTAAACCAATTAAACGGGCAAAATTTGTCAATTTATAATCAGGTTCCGGGAATACACCGCCATACTGCGCGTTAAATTTACGGGCAACTTCTCTTGTAATTTCAATGTGTGAAATCTGATCTTCTCCAACTGGAACCAAATCTCCTTTGTATAAAAGAATATCAGCCGCCTGTAATACAGGATAACCTAAATGACCGTATATAATATTTTCGATATGTAAAGATCTTACCTGTTCTTTAACAGTCGGGTTTCTTTCTAATCTGGCTTTTGTAATAAGCATTGTAAAAATTAGAAATAACTCAGTATGTTCTTTAATTTGCGATTGCCTGAAAAACGGACTTTTAACCGGATCTAATCCGCATGAAAGCCAGTCAATTACCATTTCTATCGAGTTATCATAAATTGCGTTTGTATCCAAACCAGTTGTTAAAACATGGTAATCGGCAATTAAATGGAAGTTATTATATTCGTCCTGTAAGTTTATCCAGTTTTCAAGTGCCCCGACATAATGACCAATATGTAATTTGCCGGTTGGGCGCATTCCGCTTAGTATTCTTTTTTTGCTCATAAATTCAATAATTTCCGTGTTAGTTTAAGATTTAAACGACATGAAATATAAGAAATTCTTATATAATTCTTTTAGGTTTTTTTTTGGAGGTGAATTGTTTTAGTAACCCCATGACTAACTTTTTGTATTATTCCGTCGGCAAGCAGATAACCATCTTCATTATAAATAACACTTCCCAATCGTATCGTAGTACGTTTACTTTGTATCACAGATTGCTTGCAATCTGTGTAAATAGACTTTCTTTAAACTTTCATCTATTTCTTTTCCCACAGATTGACCGCTCACGCTAATCAATCTGTTATACATTTACTTGTATCGTAGATTGCTTGCAATCTGCGTAAAAGTTAAAACTTAACACCTTACATAAACTTACAAAAGCTAAACTCCCAATCCCTCCAATTAACAACTAAATTAGCTTTAACCGGATTATAAATAACATATTCAATAATTCTATTCAATTCTGACTCACTTCGAACCACATGATCAAAACATTCAGATTGCCAAAAACTCCCTCCTTTTTTTAACACTTTATTTATTTGGAAAGCAGTAACACGCTTTATTCTTTGCATAATTTTACCTACATCATTTTTACCTTCTTTTAGCGAAAAGACTAAATGTACATGATTTGGCATAATACAATAACTTACCAGATTATAAATTTGGTCATCAAGATTCTTTATTTGATTTGCTACAATATCAGCTGCTTCTCTTTGATTTAGATAATTATGAGATTTGCTATTATGAAGAAGTTCATCATACTTTCCGAAGAACCTTAAATCATTCTTATACTTCTCCTCTTTATTTTTCGCTTGAATAATATTTTCTTTCCAATCCCAAAGCTCTTTAAGTTTATGTAATGGAATACTCCCTTTAATCCTAAAAGTTACAAAGTATGTTGAATTTGGTTTATAAATATGTGGAAGATTTCTTCTGTGAAAGTGAACTTCGCTACCCATTTCTGCCCCAATTTTATTCTTTGTTTTTTCGCAGATTGACCGCTTACGCTAATCAATCTGTTATACGTTTGCTTGTATCGTAGATTGCTTGCAATTTGTGTAAATAGATTCTTCCTTAAATTTTTATCTGTTTTTCCTTTCTCCACAGATTGACCGCTTACGCTAATCAATCTGCTATACGTTTGCTTGTATCGTAGATTGCTTGCAATTTGTGTAAATAGATTCTTCCTTAAATTTTTATCTGTTTTTCCTTTCCCCACAGATTGACCGCTCACGCTAATCAATCTGTTATACGTTTGCTTTGTATCGTAGATTGCTTGCAATTTGTGTAAATAGATTCTTCTTTAATTTTTTATCTGTTTTTCCTTTCCCCACAGATTGACCGCTTACGCTAATCAATCTGTTATACGTTTGCTTGTATCGTAGATTGCTTGCAAT
>JAEINS010000041.1 GCA_016342755.1 Melioribacteraceae bacterium
AATTCATCTTTTGAGTAGCCGGTAATTTTTGCGGCTGCCTCATTAACTTCAAGATAGTTTCCTTTTTCGTCAGTAATGAAAATACCATTGGGGGCGTTTTCAATATAACTTCTGAATTTCTGCTCACTCTCTTTTAACGCTTCTTCCGCCTGCTTGCGCTTGGTGATGTCACTGTGTGAGCCGATCATCCGCATGGGTTTTCCGTCAGCATCACGTTCTACGATACCACCTCTTCCCCGAATCCACATCCAGTTTTCATCAGCACGTTTAAAGCGAAATTCGATATCAAAGACTGCCTGTTTTCCGGTAATATGCAGGCCAATTTGCTCCTGACTTTGCTCAATGTCATCGGGGTGTACACGCTTGGCCCATTCTTCGAAAGATTGAGGGAAAGCATTGTTTTCGTAGCCTGCCATGGTGTAATACCGGCGATCGAAGAATATTTCATTAGTCGTAATATTCCAATCCCACACACCGTCGTTAGCCACCTCCAATGCCAGATTCAGGCGTTCTTCACTTTCCTGCAGCGCCTCTTCTGCCTGCTTGCGCTGGGTGAGTAGCCACATCCCTTCCATGAGCAGGGTTATCTGGCGAACGTCAGCCTGGTCGTATTCGCCCTCTTTGTTTCCTACGCCTGCGACCAACACGATCCTGTCTCCGTCGAACAGAGGGATATTCATATGCCGGGTTATGAGTATATGCCCTTCCGGATATCCTTTCTTTAGGGGATTCGGTGCTTCGTAATCATTGATAATGATAGGTTTTCGTTGCCGCACTGCTTCGCCCCAGAGACCGGTTGACTCTATCGGATACTCTATGGGCTTGTCGATTATCCGGCAATTAGCCATCGCTGTTTTCGACCAGCTATACATGCTCAGCACAGACTCATCTTCGTTCATATATGCCAGATAACCGACTGTACTACCGGTGAGTCTAATGGACTCCTCAAGGGCGAAATCGCTTAAGCTTTTTATTGAGGCAGTCGTCATCTGCCCCAGAGTTACAAGCGCTTCAAGGCGGATATCATTCAGGCGTAGCACCTCCTCAGTCTTCTTGTGCTCGGTGATATCGGTGATGATGGAGATTACATTCTCGACACTTCCGTAGGATTCGAACTTGGGCACATACTTGACATCGAACTGCACGACTGCCCCATCCGGAAGCTGGATGTCGATCTCGAAGCTCTGTGTCTTTGATTCCGCGATGGTGATTTTTAGTGCCTGACGAGCCTTGTTCGCCGATGCTTCGTCCATAAAGTTGAAGGCGCACTTGCCGACCACGTCCTCAATCGTGTGCGGCGGGTACACTTTGCTCATGTAGTTAATCGTGCCGTGCGTGTCAAGAATCTGGATGATTCCGTCGAAATTGCCTGTGAGAGCAGACCACATCGCTTCCTTCTCTCGCAGTACCTCTTCCGCCTGCCTGCGCTCGGTGATGTCTGTCAATGAACCTACGATTGAAACTGTTTCGCCGTCCTTAACAAGGGGTGCTTCACGAACTTCTACGAAAACTTTTTTGCCGTTTTTATGTACTAATTCGAGTTCATAAGATGGTTGTGGTTTACCTGTTTCTATTGCTTTTACCGTAATATTAAACCCGATTTCATTTATAGGATTTTCAGAAGCCAATTCAGTCCACTTAATCATTGCTTCTTCCGGAGAGTAACCAAGAATATTCTCAACTTGTGGACTTAAATAAGTCACAACATGGTCGAGATTATGAGAATAAAAGAGATTAGTACTGTTTTCGAAAATATTAAGAAGCTTCGATTCACTTTCCTGTAGTTCTTCCTCCGCCTGCTTGCGCTCGGTGATGTTGCGGCCAATAATCTGAATCATCGATTCTTTACCATAATTTATAGGAACACCGATAAGTTCAACATTGATGACCTTACCATCCAGCTGGATTAACCTTTGTTCTATAACAATTTTAGATACTTCTCCACTGAATAGTTTTTTCATATCTCCCATGGCTATTGCCTTGTCGTCGGGATGTACAAAATCACCGGCTGGTTTACCCACTACTTCATCTTGGTTTGTTGCACCGAGAAGTTTTAATCCGCTTTTATTGATATGCAAAATCTCTTTCATATCATGAATAAGAATTAAATCAGGTGAATTATCATAAAGCAGACGATATTTTTGCTGGCTTTCTTTATGTGCTTCCTCGATCTGCTTGCGCTCGGTGATGTCTAATGCTTCAATCTTACTATTAGCCTTTGCTAATTCCTTTTCAAGTTCCGTAATTCGGTTTAATAACTTTTCTTCGTTATTTGATGTTTTCATCTTCTGTTCCAATTATGGTTTTAGCTATTATGCAATTTAATTATTTTTCACTTGACAAAGTAAAAATAAATTTACTGCCAACTCCTAATTCACTTTCAACCCAGATTTTGCCACCGTGTTTTTCTACAAGCTCTTTGCAGAGTATTAAACCTACTCCAGTACCGGCTTCGTTGTTTGTACCAACTGTTGTGTGGTGAACTTCTATTTTGAATAGTTTGTTTTTATCTTTGTCACTCATCCCTATTCCACTATCGGAAACTGAAATTGCTATTTCGGAATCTCTTTTTTCTGTTTCTACCTTAATTATTCCATCTGGTTTTGTGAATTTGATTGCATTTGTAATTAAGTTACGCAAAACAGTTTCAGTTGCTCTTTTATCAGCAAAGACAAGTGTGTTTTCTTTAACTCCATTTTTTAAGAAAATATTTTTGTTTTGAGCATTTGTTTTAAGAAGCTCTATTATTTTAGTGCTTGATTTATGGATATCAATATTCTCATACTCATACTCCATTCTACCAGTTTGTGTTTGTGCCCATTCAAGCAAGCCTTCTAATAAATTATAAACATTTACTGACGAGTTACGTAAAAGGTGAATCATTTCTTTAGCTTCTTCAGAAGTTAGCTCATCAAAATCAGAAACTAGCATTTCTGTTATTCCAAGAATACCATTAAACGGACTTTTTAAGTCGTGTGAAATAATTGAAAAGAATTTATCTTTATTGGCGTTGGATTCCATTAAATCTTTTTCGGATTGTTCAAGTTTTACATTAGCTAGGACCATTTCACCGGTATTTTGTTCCAATAGATCTTTAGCTTCATATAGTTCTTCCATGTACTCAGCTAATTCTTGCTCGGCTTCCTTGCGCTCGGTGATGTCGGTAACAAGGGCGATTATGCTGTCAATACTTCCGTCCTGCTTGAACTGGGGCACATACTTGACCTCGAACGGCACGGCTGCGCCATCAGGAAGGTGGATGGCGATCTCGAAAGCCTGTGCCCCTGCCCCCGCAATGACATCTTTCAGCGCCTGGCGCGCCTTGTCCGCGGAGCCTTCGTCCATGAAGTCGAAAGCGGACTTGCCGACCACGTCCTCCATGGTATGCGGCGGATAGACTCTGCTCATGAATTTAATCGTGCCGTCCGTCCCCAGAATCTGGACGATCCCTTCGAAATTGGCTGTGAGCGCAGACCACCTTGCTTCGCGTGCTCTCAGCAATTCCTCGGCCTGCTTACGCTCGGTGATGTCGCGGAACGACCAGACACGGCCGATCACTGTGCCGTTTTGCCACTGAGGGCAGGAGTAGCGTTCAAATACTCGGCCGTCGTTAAGACGCAACTCGTCGGTACTGGTCTTATCCTGCTCTGATTTGGCGTAGAGCGCCTTGACCTCGGCCAGAAATGCCTCCGGGTCGTCGAAGTTACCAAGCACAGCATTGAGCAGAACCTCGTCCCTGCCGGATGCGAGGACATCCTCATTAAGGCGCCACATCTTTGCGAACCGGTTGTTGTATCGCAGTATCTTGCCTTCGGTATCCACCACGAGGATGCCGTCGGCCGTTGATTCGAGCGTGGCCTCGATCAGCGACAATGAAGCAGTGGTGTTCTTCTGCGCAGCGTCGGCGTCCTCCATCATCGAGAGGAGTTGTTTTCTACTTTGCTCCAGTTCTTTAACTACTTCTTTTTGTTTTTTAACACTTTCACTTAATTCATTTGTCTTCTGTTCCTCATTTTGTCGCAGTTCGACAATATCGCTTGCCGTCAAAGAGAGGGCATCTTCAACTATGCGTAAGGGGTTGTCCTCTGAGAAAACATCTTTGAAATTATCAGATATTTTCCCATTCTTCTCCCAGGTAAGATAGCCCATGGCTGATATGAGTTCAGAAAGATGCTCCTGGGTAACAGTGAAATTTCCGTTTTCACCATTCTCTTCATCGGGAGGCAAGTTAGAGACTTTCCGGTTTTCAGAGGAATACAGGTGTTCAAAAGCGTCCTCGATATTGTCTACAAAAATAAACTTTTGCTTAATAAATTTGCTGAAGAACTTAAGGGTCATACGCATTTTAAAATTCGCACCAATGATATATGTTACACGCGGATTGCAGTGATATTTTTCATTCATCTGAATCATCGCATGTGCATATGTGCGTCGCGCGTTCAAGGAAGCATCGGTCAAATAAGAATAATCGGCAAACCTGATAAATTCAGTCCCCTCAAAACCACCGTCGCGGTATGCGGCGTCGATAGATGAAACAGCCTCATTCACCATAACTTCAGAAATATGCCCCGATAGTTTCGAGTAAATGAGATGCTTGGGAATAATGCCGCTTATATAAGAAGCCTTAGCGAAGGCGGAATGGTGTTCCCATTTTTTGTCAAACTGCAAGTCTGCAAAAGATAATTTTCTCATACTCTTCATAGTGCGCTCCCATACTTTTGTTCTTGCCCCTGATTTTTGAGAAGTTCATTGACTTCCTTTTTAAGTTCCAGCACACGATCTTCACGTCCCGACATCAGCCGGTTCATCTGTTTTGCTTCGGCAAGCGTATGCTGGAGTGCCTCTTCCGCCCTCTTGCGCTCGGTGATGTCTCGCCCAATTCCTAAAATTCCAATTAATTTACCTTGCGAGTCAAACATTGGAGTTTTTGTTGTTTCAAGCAGCTCTGTATGACCATCATTAGCAAAAGTTACTTCTTCTTCGTTAACGGTAGGTTTGCCCGCTGCCAATGCAGCCTTGTCTTTTTGCCGGAAAAAATCTGCTAATTCCTTATCAACATAATTATAATCTGTCTTTCCAATAATATTAGTTTCCTTATCGCCGAAAAAAAGCTCAAACCGGGGATTACAAGAAAGGTAAACCCCATTAGGGTCTTTTGCCCAAATAATTTCTGGCAATGTTTCAATCAATGTATGCAGGTGAGTTTTACTCTCCCTCAACGCATCCTCAGCCAGTTTGCGCTTGGCGATGTCGGCCCGGAGACGGGAAAAGCCCAGTAGAATCATCACAAATGCGAGGGTTAGTAACAACGGAAGAATGGCCGATTGCACGAGCATCCCCTGCCACATTCCCGCATCCACATCCATGCCCAAGACAGCCAGCAATTTACCGTTTTGCGGATCTTCTATAGGTATCAACGACGTGATCCAATTCCCCCAACGGTCGGTCACCGGCCCCACGGTCAGGGCGTTTTTCGTATCGAAAACACTCAGATATTCGGCCGAAACTTCCTCATAGATTTGTCCGGCGGGTGCTTCATCTTCAGAGCCAACCGGTTCATTGTCCACGTAGAAGAACACACGTCCGTCGGGCAGGCGGCCCATGAGGTAAATGAACCGGCAGTTCTCGTCGGCACCGGCGATGCGGGCGAGCTGTTCCTTTAGTCGCAGATAGTCGGGCGTACCGAGATCGGCTTCCGTACCCGACAGCGACTGCAAGCGCTCAAGGTTCACACTCTTGGACACGAGATTGGCAGTGTGCAGGTGGCTTTCACGCATCGTGTGATCGGTGTTCTCAACCGTCCACCAGGTAAGTATAAGACCAGCTAAAAGGACTATCGACAAGGGCAGAATATGACGCCTTTGGGCTTTGGATACTAATATGGACATTCGGTTCTCCTTTTTTTTACATTCATTTAACGTTTATCACGTTTTTTTTAGTCAACATAATAACTGGTACATGTGAATAATTTTTGTCCTCCTTTATTCTCTTTAAAAGATCAAGTCCGCTTTTTGTCCCTAAGCCATTATATAGTAGAACGCAGGAGGGATTATATTTATTAAGGATTTCAAAGATATCATTTTCTCCAGAGCCCTCTCTTACGTATGAAATATCATTTCCCAAAATATTACACTTGGTTTTAGCTTTCATTTGATGCTCCTAAAATTGTGTATTCTTATTAATTGGCAAAGTAAAAATAAATTTACTGCCAACTCCTAATTCACTTTCAACCCAGATTTTGCCACCGTGTTTTTCTACAAGCTCTTTGCAGAGTATTAAACCTACTCCAGTACCGGCTTCGTTGTTTGTACCAACTGTTGTGTGGTGAACTTCTATTTTGAATAGTTTGTTTTTATCTTTGTCACTCATCCCTATTCCACTATCGGAAACTGAAATTGCTATTTCGGAATCTCTTTTTTCTGTTTCTACCTTAATTATTCCATCTGGTTTTGTGAATTTGATTGCATTTGTAATTAAGTTACGCAAAACAGTTTCAGTTGCTCTTTTATCAGCAAAGACAAGTGTGTTTTCTTTAACTTCATTTTTTAAGAATATATTTTTGTTTTGAGCATTTGTTTTTAGAAGCTCTATTGTTTTAGTGCTTTGTTCATAGAGATCTATATTCTCAAATATATACTCCATTCTTCCAGTTTGTGTTTGTGCCCATTCAAGTAAGCCTTCTAATAATTCGTATGCTTTTGTTGAGGATTCTCGCACTACTTGAATCATTTCTTTAGCTTCTTCAGAAGATAGCTCATCATAATAAGAAACTAACATTTCAGTTGCCCCAAGAATACCATTAAACGGACATTTTAAGTCGTGTGAAATTATTGAAAAGAATTTATCTTTATTGGCGTTGGATTCCATTAAATCTTTTTCTGATTCTGCAAGCTTTGAGTTTAATTGCACTAGCTCTTCTTTCTTATTGTGAAGCTCTAAAAAAATCTTCACTTTGCAAGACAGAATATGTGGATTGACGGGTTTAAATAAATAGTCAATCGCCCCTTGGTTATACCCCTCTTCAACATATTTATCTTCCTTACTAATAGCGGTGACGTAGATGATAGGAATATTCTTGTAATTCTCATTACCTCTGATATAGGAGACTGTTTCAAAACCGTTCATACCCGGCATTTGCACATCCATTAAAATGAGAAAGAAATGTTGATTTATAATAGATTTCAGGGCTGATTCACCCGACTTTACCGTTTCTATATTTATATTTAGGTGACTAAGAGCTCTCTTCATACTATGAAGATTCATATCATTATCATCCACTACTAAAACCCAAGGTTTATCTTTGTCTAACATAGTTTATCCTCTCTCTCTTATTTGCTCAGTTGAGCCACACAATTCCATTAGTTTGTCGGCAATCTCTTCTTTTTTTAATACATAATTAGCAGGAGTCTCGTTTAAGGCAGACTGGGGCATTGTGGGCGTGTTGGCGGTTTGTGGATCCTCTACTATTGCAATCCCTTTAAAATCGGTTATTATCTTTAGCCCTTTTGCGCCATCGGAATTAGCACCTGTTAATACAACTCCAATTAAGCGATTTTTATAAGCCAGTGCCGCGCTTTCAAAAAATAAATCTATTGAGGGTATGGCGTAATTGACAGGTATATCTAAGGAGAGTGAAAAACTAAAGTCTTCTTCGACCATCAAGTGATAGCCACCAGGTGCAAAATATATTTTATTGGGTTCTATTCTATTATTCGATTTTGCCTCTAAAACTTCTATTTTTGAATTACGATTGAAATACTCAACCAAGAAATCATCTTCACTTGCACTTCTGTGCTGTACAATAATTATGGGACAATTAAAATCTTCAGGGAGTTTAGGAATAATACTCATTAACGCCTCCATTCCACCAGCAGATACACCGATAACGATGGCTTTGAAAAATGGCGTTGTTGTTGGAGTCGGTGTTGATAATTGTTTCATCTAATCCCCCCCCTTTATTTGAAATATTTTATGTTTTTTAGAACTGACACTAACAAAGTCATTTGAAATTATTGAAAAATCTATACTCTCCTTATCCCCCAGTAATAAAAATCCTCTTGGGCTAAGGCTTTCTTTAAAAAGGTTTAAAGCTCGATCTTGAAGATTTTGTTTAAAGTAGATCAGCACATTCCGACATATAATAAGGTTCATTTCTCCAAAACTATTGTCCTCAACTAAGTTGTGATTGCTAAAGACTATGTTTTCTTTTAGTTTATCATTGAACTTTACAGCATCGTACTTGACCGTATAATAGTCGGAGAAAGATTCTTTACCTCCAGATTCGATGTAATTGGATGTGTGTTTTCGCATTTCTCTCAATGGATAGATTCCCTTCTGAGCAATCTCCAGAGAGCTATTATTAAAATCAGTGGCATATATTTGACTATGATCTAATAAGCCCTCTTCCTTTAAGAGAATTGCCATAGAATAGACCTCTTGCCCAGTCGCACACCCAGCATGCCAAATCTTGAGTCGTGGAAATATTCTTAAGCGTGGTATCACTTCTTCTCTAAGGGTTTTCCATATCCAGGGGTCGCGGAACATCTCTGTAACCGTTACCGACATTCCTTTTAAAAAGGTGTCTAAGAACTCTTTTTCGTAAAGAATTTTGGGGATTAATTCAGAAATGTACTGATGTCCTTCGCTTAGAGTGAGTTGTGTAATGCGTCTCTTAATACTAGATTTGGCATAACCACCGAAATCATAGCCATAACACTCTTTAATCAGGTCTAAAAGGCTTTTAAATTCTAGTTCTTCAATTTCATGGTTATTCATATTTCCCAATCCTTATTTTTTAAATAGCCATACTTTAAGCATTGATAAGAGTTTGTCGAAATCGACGGGTTTTGTTAAATAATCCGTGGCTCCAGCGTCGATACATTTCTTTCGATCTTCTGGCATTGCCTTTGCAGTTAGGGCAATGATGGGAGTTTTGGCGTATTTAGCTATTTTTCGAATTCGTTTAATTGCTTCATAACCATCCATAATAGGCATCATAATATCCATAATTATGATATCGATATTATCATTTTCTTCGACTTTTTGTACTGCCAGCTTTCCATTATCGGCTTCCTGGACTACCATTCCAATTTGCTGTAAACTTTTAGAGAGAGCAAAGGTGTTCCTCATGTCGTCATCAACCAATAGTACCCGTCTATCTTTTAATAAGTTAGACTCATCGTGCAGGCTGTAAATTGTTTGTTGCTGAGATTTTGATAAATCCTTAGTCATACTGTGCAAAAAAAGGAGAGCTTCATCGAGTAGCTTTTCCAGAGATTTTGCATCTTTTAAAACAAGAGCTGCACTATAGTGATCTAATTTCTTCCGTTCATCCTGGCTGAGTTCCTTACCCGAATAGATGATAACGGGAGGTATGACGACACCCTTTGTCTTTTCCAATGTATCTAACACATCAAAACCAGTCATATCGTCGAGACCCAAATCTAAAATAACACAATCCCAGGAAGCATTTTTTATTTTGTCTATGGCTGATTGCCCCGTGCTGACACAAAATGTCTCAATCCCTCTATTTTTAATCAATCCGCTGATGGCCTTTTGTGATGCCTCACTGTTGTCTACGATTAATATTTTTTTAATCGTGCTCGATGATATTTTTTCCATTTTGACCAAAACGTTATCGATATCCTCTTCTTTGGCTGGCTTCTGTAAAAAGCCGATGGCACCTTTTTGTAATATCTCTTTACTGTTTTCTGAACCACTAATGACATGAACGGGGATGTGCTTTGTTTTTAGATGAAATTTTAATTGTTCCAATACTTTACTTCCGTCCATATCCGGGAGTCCCAGGTCCAGGAATATCCCTTTTATGGAGTATTGCAGAGCAAGGTATATACCCTGTTTGCCATCTCCGGCAACGAGTGCCCTGTGTCCATTTTTTCTAACAATACCCATCAGTACTTTGGCGAAATTCTTATCGTCTTCAATAATTAATATTGCTTCTTCATCCTTTTGAAGATTATTTCTATCATCTGCGATATAAATTTCATTTGAATTGGAAGCCAAAGGTGGTTGAGTTGAGTTAGCGTTTTCATCAGCTCCTTTATTTTCATCAACTTCTTTGTACGATTGCGGTATTTGATCATGATTTATCTCATAGGGGATATACAGGGTAAACTGGCTTCCCGAACCAGGCGTACTTGTTAGTTGTATTTCCCCACCGAGCATTTTTGCCAGTGCTCTGGAAATGGTTAATCCCAGCCCTGTTCCTCCGTATTTTCTACTAGTAGTCCCATCTTCTTGCTGAAAGGCTTCAAATATTTCTCTCTGTTTATTTTCTGGAATACCAATACCCGTATCAATAACAGAAAAAGCCAATGCTTTTTCAGGAGTCAGATCACTATGAATAAAATGGACTGTGTCGGCACAAGGGTGTATATGAAGAGTGATAGATCCATTTTCGGTAAATTTAAAGGCATTAGATAAGAAGTTTTTTAAAATCTGTTCCAGTCGTTGTGAGTCTGTTTGTATATATTTCGGAATAGTAGACTCTTTTTCAAGAATGAATTCCAGCCCTTTATTCTTAGCGGAAACTTTGAATAAGTTACTCAAGTTTCCCATGACACTTTCCACATCAACGGCTTCTATTTGTACCGACAATTTTCCAGCTTCGACCTTAGATAGATCCATGATATCGTTGATAAGGTTTAGCAGGTCTGACCCTCCCTCGTAGATAATCTTTAAATCTTCCAGTTGCTCTGAGTCCAGGTTTCCAGTTCGGTTTTCAGACAAACCTCTTGAAAGGAGTAAAAAGCTATTTAAAGGCGTTCTCAGTTCATGAGACATATTCGCCAAAAATTCAGATTTATACTTGCTGGCAATCTCTAAGTCTTTGGATTTGTTTTCTATATCCTGCTTTGATTTTTCTATTTCTCTCTTTTGAAGCTGTAAGGCATTAGACTTCTCCAACAACTCTTCATTGGAAACTCGAAGTTCTTCACTCTGTTGTTTTAACTCTTCTTCACTTGCTTTTAATTGCTGAGTTTGTTCTTCCAACTCTTCATTGGATGATTGTAATTCTTCTTGTTGGGCTTGAAGTTCTTCGGATTGACGCTGGCTCTCCTCAAGCAGTTCTTGCACCCGAACCCGTGACTGGGCCGTGCTGATCGTCACGCCGATAATTTCGACCGCCTGCTTCAGAAGGCGCAATTCTCTTTCACCCAGTTCGCGAAACGCCCCCAGTTCGACAACTCCTTTCACCACTTCATTGTCCAGCACCGGCATCACCACAATCGATGTGGGCCCCGCCGATCCAACCCCGGAGCGCACCTTGATGTAGTCTTCGGGCACATCGGTCAATACGATGGTCTCCTTCTCGAGGGCCGCCTGCCCAACCAGCCCTTCACCGAAGCGGTATTCGTTCGAGAGGTCCTTGCGCACGGTGTAGGCGTAACTGCCCACCAGTTTCAGTACGCCATCGGTGGCTACATAGAACGCCCCAATTCGAGCATCCAGAAACTTGGCCAGAAATGTGATGATATTTCTTCCCACCGTGGGCAGATCCTGTTCGCCCCGCGTCACATCGCTCAGTCCCGCCTGCCCCGTCTTGAGCCAGTCCTCGGCTTCGGTGGTGCTCTTTGCTTCTTGCAGCCCTGCAAGCATGTTCCGGAAATTCGCCGCCAGGTCGCCTATCTCGTTGCGCGCATTCACGGAAATCTCCTGATCGAAGTTCCCATCGGCAATGCTGCGCGTCGTATCCGAAAGTATAAGCAGTGGGCTCACGATCCGACGCGTTACGGAGACGGCAAGCAGAAGAACGATAAGAGCCGTCCCCCCCAGCAAGACAAGCGTCAACATACCCAGGTCCTGGGCGGGGGCGAAAATTTCGTTCACCTCAATCTCGGCGATCACGGCCCAATGTGTGCCGGCAATATCGATATTGTGGTGAATCCCGAGCACGGAGCGCCCGTCGTGAGGACCGGGATATATGAACGTCGATTCCTCCATGTCGCCCGCTTCCTGCGCGTCGCCCTCCTTGCCATGCTCTTCGTGCCACAGGCGCGCTTGTTCGGTGGCAATCCGCGTCGTGAGCGCTTTCGATTCGGGATTGAAGGAACAATCGGTCCGCAACATCAGGTCGGGACCGATGAGGTGGGTTTCGCCGGTTTCGCCAAGGCCGGTTCTATCATGCGTGATTGTGTTGATTTCATCGAGGCTAATCTGCAGCGCGACCAGGCCGATCTTGTCGCCCGCATCGTCTATAATGACATCCACCACGAATCCCGCAACCGCGTTGTCGCTGGGGGCGTAGAACTCGAGGTCCGAGAACGCGTGGCGCCCTGTTTCCATGGTTTTACGACAGGCGTTCGCGAAACGCGTCCCAGAAAATTCACCCCTAAACAGGTTCGTCCCCAGATCGCTTTCACCCGCGACGGAAAAGAGGAGGTTGCCGTCCGAATCGATTAGTAGCACATCCTGATAGCCGTAGATCTTTCGAAATGATTTGAGGTCGGCGCTGTGCTCAGCTACGATCTTGGCGTAGGCATAGCTTGCGGTAAACTCCTTTAGTTCCTTGCCACTGGCCTGAAAGGCCTGCTGAAGCTCCGCCAAAAACCGAGTGTTTTTCTGATTGCGTGCCTGCGCGTAGAGGTCCCGGAAGTACTCGGCAAACCTGTTCTCAATGAAATGCGTCTTCAACTTCGCGGTTGCCTCCAACGACTGAGCTGCAGAATCCTGAAGGTTGGTTTTCGACTGGTAATAGCTGATCGAGCTGATCAGGACGAGCGGCACAAGGGCCAGAAGCAAGAACCACGCAACAAGCGTTCTGCTCAGCCCCCGCCTAAAAATCATTCCCAAAACGCCTTCTTTTTTCTCCCGCGCTACATTTTTGTATTTCTCGTCCATGATACTACTCCTTATTGTTCAGTGATCTTCTGTTCAGTGATCTTCGTCGAAAAACTCTCATCGGCAAAGGCCTCGATGTCGATGCCTTTTTTCAGAATACCACCCTCGACCGCCAGATCCATGATCTGTTTCAGACCAGCCTTGTCGAGATTGAGGTGGCGATAGTTGATCACATTGAGAGCTGGATCGAGGCTTTGTATTATGGCCTCCTCGCTGTGCTCGGGGATATGCTTGCGAATCATGTCCGAGATGGCACGCAAACTCGCGCCGCCGGCCCGGCGAGCGTTCTCTATATCCATGCCCGCCTGATGGATGTAGTAAATCACCTCTTTGAGGGCAGCCTTTTTCTCCGCGATACATTTGTCGGTCGCGATGGCGATGCACTCAACATGCCCATTGGGCCAATGGATTACGTCCTTCGAATACCAGGCCACATGTCCGAAGCCTCCGGTTTCGACCACATCGGCCCAGGGTAAAGACTGCTCAAACGAGGCAGGCTCGCCCCGGCTGTTCTTCTTCTTGATAAAAGCCGGCGACTTGGGCGGCGCCACCCCGATCGCCACCACATCCTTATCCGCGCCCATACCCAGGGCCAGCGTCTTGCCGTGATCCTTGAGGTATTTGTAGAGCACCACCGTGTGCGTCGCATGCAGATGCGGCACTCCGCATTCCGTTGGATGCCCGAGTTCCTTTTTCGCTTTAACAAAGGCATCGGCGACTTTGCTGTCCGGCTTGCGGTCGCTGCGTTCCTTTGGTAGTTTAACATTCGCATTCAGCAGATCGTTGATCGCCAGTGCATTGCCATCGCGGTGCATCAAACTGACCCAGCGGAAATCGGGTTTCTCACGAAACATATCCATCGCCTGCGGGCAGATGATGTACGCCATATCCACATCCCCCTCCATGAAATATGCCCGCAACAAGGGCCAACTTGCCATCCGTTCGATTTGGTAGTCCGCATGCTGCATCTTGTCGCGATACTTCTCGAAGGCCACGATTCCCGCATAGTGGTCGGCCAGCGGGATGTAGATGGCCTTGATGGTTTGTCGATTACTGGCTGTTTCTTCCGCTTGGACGGGCTGTGCCAAAGCAACCATGCAAAGCACAACACACGCAAGTGTGACTGCGTGAGACCAAAAGCGTTTTTGTTCCACAATTAGATTTTTCATTACCGTTTCTCCTTTTTCGGTTTGATGTTTGTTCAATGTTATCATTTATTATGTCATTTTATCTTTTTGATTTCAAGACCTTTCTTATTGTAAATTTAATAGTTAGAGTATATCGCACGGGTGCCCCGTCCACACTAAAAACAGGACTGTGTGTTTTCAAACAAAAATCCAGAAAAACTCATAGCACGTTAACAATAGGATCAAGCCGCCCTTTGTAATTAACCATTATATGTCCATAACCCAAAGCCCATCCCAAACCAACCCATCCTGTTGGTGCTGCATCATTTTTTGTCTTTACGGCCATCATGACATTGCTGGAATAGGATAACCCAACAGGGATATTGAGCCCTGCAGCAGAGGGCATTGTTGTCATGGGGATGGAAAATGATGCATCACCGGTGATGATGTTGACACCGTCTTCGGGGGCGGAGAATTGGGTAAAAGGATTGACCGCATCTTCCGCATGAAGTCCCGAACACAGAATTGTAAGCGCCAACACCATAATCGATTCAATAATGCATGATTTCAACTTTTATTTTCTCCTGATATTGATATTTTTTCAAATATTAAATTGGTAACTTTCAAAATAATCGATATTATTTTAACACAAATTCAGTAAAAACTATTCCCTATATAACACCTAAAAAAGTAAATTTCAAACATCAATCCTTAGAAATCTCATCGACACTAACACCTGCGTGGGTTGATCGAGCGGAGCGAGGTCACGCCCAACGCGCAGGTTAGTTCAGCCTCATTACCAGAATTTCCACCAAGGTTTCTTCTGTTCCAAAACCATTTCACTTCCGTATAAATTACTCATTTTATTCCAGTCTGATTCAAACAACTCGAATGAACTTTCTGGATTCAATTGCTTTCCAATAGTCATACAAAAACCCTTGCCCGATTCAGTTAACGCTAATGACTGAGTAAATTTCAATAATCGCTCTTTTGTTTCATTATCTTCTGTTTCGACAGGAAAAGACCATAATCGAACATCATTTGAATTTGCAACTGCCAAATAGTGAACCTTCTGAGCAGCAAACAACATAACAAAAACATCTATAATCCTCTTTGCCAATTCATTTTCTTTTCCTGCACGGGTTAAATTGCCCATTAAATCGAGTGCCATTGCATAGTCGGATTGAACTATCCTTCTACTTAAATCATGATTGTACTCAACATCATTTTTCTTTTTTAACCTCCATTTAAGGATTTCGTTTTCAAGGTATAATTGGTAATATTCGAGACCTATTGGGATAGTCTCGAAAGGCAAATTGATATAAGTCGAGAAATCTTTCAGGTTAATAATGCAATTTTTGTCCACACCCGTATCTAACAATACGAGTTTTGTAACTGATTCAGATAACATCTGTCGTGCTTGTTCCTTATCTCCCCAGAAATTTACCCAAACCTTCCATTTTTCCAGCCAGCCGGGTGTTATTATATAGGCTCCATCTTTTATTAACTGATTAATAACACCTTGGGGCGCAAACATTTGAGAGCAATTGGGTAAATGCAGTTTCTTGATGTTTTTATTATGAAGAAAAGCTTTATCAGGTATTGTCAAACAGGAGCAAGCACAAAACAGTTTATCATCATCGGTTTTGTCAAATAACGATAAGGACTCTAACTGTTTCTCTGCAGGTATAGGACGGATGCATCTTGCAGGGAAATATGATACTATTACATCAGTATAGTTGTCTGAAGAGAGTATCGCTTCAGTATCTGCCTTAAAATGTTCACAAATATATAATTGAAGATTCTCTAACATTCTATTGTTTTTTTAAAGTGTACTTTCCATATTTTCTAACAGTTTCTGCAATTGTCATAATTATTTCTTCCGATACCTGAAATGGAATTTCACCATGATTATCGGCAAGGATGAACCCACCGCCAGATGCAGCTTTATCAATAGCATTTTTCACAGCTGTTTCAGCTTCCTTTTTTGTCCAACGGCACATTTCTACACCGTTTAAGTTTCCTAGAACAGTAAGCCGACTGTTGCACGTCGATTTTACTTCAGAAAGGTCTTCCAGTACACTCGTTCCAATAATTGCCGTACCAACTTGGGCAATATCATCAATAATTGGCAAACATCGACCCGAGGCAAAATGAACTGCTGTTGGCCCTTTTATTCTTGCAATTGTTCTTTTTGCAACCTGGAATCCTGTTTTCAGGAAAAGTTCACGTGGAATCATGCTTGTTGATGATATCGGGTCGAAATAAGTTATTGCAGTTGCTCCTGCACTTAATTGTTCATTTGCCCATGAAACCGAAAATTCTTCATTTATCTTCATTAGATGCTCGAAAATTTCCGGTTCCTCGTAAATAAGTTTCAAATAACCTTCAAATCCCATCTGCATAACCGGCAAGGAGAATGGCGACATTATTACACCAACGATTGGAACTTCTTCTTTAACTTCTTCCTTTAATATTCTTATGCAATCTAATACTTTTTCAAGACAGTCATTGCCTATAACCTTAGGGGCTTGCATTTTTAATATTTGTGTCGGATTATGAATGATGGGAGTGCCTGAATTTGGAGGACCATTTTCATTATAAATTACTTCGCCACCCCAGGCTTCTACTTCTATCGGCGCATAGAAAAATGGATAAATACAATCATGTCCGTATTTTGCTCTCATCCGAAGTTGTCCTTCTGCCACATTTTTTCCATTTGAGAAATATTCCTTTATGGTCATCCCCAATTCTTTTGCTCCATGCATGGTGAGCAGAAGAAACAATGGAACTCTATCGGGTTCTTTGTGTCCAAGCGTTATCAGAACACGTTCAAGCGATGTCATTTCTTTCATCTTTTTCCTCCATCATTTTGTTAACCCAATTTAAAGCTTCATTACCATCAGTGCCCATGGCATCGGCGCCTACTTGTTGCCACAACTTTTTATCCATATTAAAAGGAGCTCCACCAACCAGAACTTTTACTTTGGCACGCTCTTTTTCTAATTTCTCCACTACTAGCTTTATATCCAGTGCTGATGGATACATAAGAGTTGAAATAAAAATTACTTCTATCCCATCATTGCAAATAGCTTCAACTAACTCATTAACTGTTTTTCTGCCATAATCAATTACTTCAAAACCCGCCGAACGGATTTGAGAATAAATGATGCGCTTACCTAAAAAATGATAATCATTAAGCACAGCGATTGCCATTTTAGGTTGATTTCTTCTTTGATTTGAAGCTGGAGGAAGCAATTCATCCACTAATTGCTCGCAAATTCTCCCACTCATATAAATCTGCGATAGAGCCAGCGAACCATTCTGCCATGAATCCCCTATGCGCTTCAAAGCTTGAACAACAATTTTATTAATTAATTCAGCTGGGCCATATTCATCTACATGTGCCAACAGCAATCTATTTGCTTCAATTTTGTCAAAATTAAGCAGCGCTTTTTCGAATTGGTTTACAATCTGTTTTATGTTATTCATATTTTCACTTTTATTATTATAATTGGTGCTAATTCCTTTTCAAGTTCCGTAACTCGGTTTAATAACTTTTCTTCATTGTTTGATGTTTTCATCTTCTTTTTCCAATTATGGTTTTAGCTATTGTGCAATTTAATTATTTTTCACTTGGCAATGTAAAAATAAATTTACTGCCAACACCTAACTCACTTTCAACCCAGATTTTGCCACCGTGTTTTTCTACAAGCTCTTTGCAGAGTATTAAACCTACACCGGTACCGGCTTCGTTGTTTGTACCAACTGTTGTGTGGTGAACTTCTATTTTGAATAATTTGTTTTTGTCTTCTTCGGACATTCCTATTCCAGTATCGGTAACAGAAATAGCTATTTCATTCTTTTTGCTTTCTGCTTCAACCTTAATTATTCCATCTGGTTTAGTAAATTTGATGGCGTTAGTTATTAAGTTTCTTAAAACGGTTTCTGTGGCTTTTGCATCAGCATAAACAAGTGTGTTTTCTTTAATACCATTTTTGATAAATATATTTTTATTCTGAGCGTTATTTTTTAGAAGGTTAATGGCTTTAATACTTGATTCAAATAGATCAATATTTTTAAATTCATATTCCATTCCTCCAGTCTGTGTTCTTGCCCAATCTAACAAGCCTTCTAATAAATCAAAAACTTTTGTAGAAGAGTTTTGCAATATATGGACCATTTCTTTTATTTCTTCAGATGTTAAATCATCATAGTCAGTAACCAACATTTTGGTTATTCCAAGAATACTTCCAAATGGACTTTTAAGATCGTGCGAAATTATTGAGAAGAATTTATCCTTGTTTTTATTAATTAGCTCTAATTCCTCTTTGGCTTCTGATAGCTTTTTAACCATTTTTCGAAGATTTGCATCTACATATCTCCTATCTATAGCCCTTACTATTTGTTCTGAAACAAATTGTAATACTTTTACATCTTCTTCATTATATGCATTTTCATTTTCATAATCCTGAAGTGCTAAAACACCACGGTATTTACCTTCTAATTCTAAATAGATTCCAACCCATGCTTTAGGATAAATTGAGTTCTGTTTAAAAATTCCATTTTTACGGATGTTATTTTCCCCTTTTAGAAGCTTAGAGTTTTTTTGTTCAAGCACATATTCGGTTAAGCCATTACTATAGTTACGTTCCACAGGAGAAGAATCATATTCATCAAAATAATAAGGGAATTTAACTATATTATTTTCTCTATTATGAATGGCTATGAAAAAGCTTTTTGCAGGCATTAGTGTTGCAATTGTTTTATGCAAAGATTGATATAATTCTTCAACTGTTGTAGTTTTATTAGCTTCTTCAGAGATTCTAAATAATGCTTTTTGAAGTTTTTCCTTGTTTTTCCGTTCAGTAACATCTTCAACTAATCCAACACCACCAATTATTTCATTTTCCAAATTATAGATAGCATTAAAACGAATTATTATAGGGGTTGTTTTCTTGGCAGTTACAGAAGAATAATAATCCTCGTAAAAACCGGAACCTTCATTTAGTGTTTTTTTAATCTCCTCAATAAATTTATTATCTTTGAGCTGTTGCAACATTTTCAAACCAATAAGCACTTTGCGTGGTGAACCAATAATCTTGGCGAATTCATTATTACAGTCTGTAATTATTCCATCTATATCGAAGTGGAAAATTCCAAGGGGTGAGTGATCAAAAACGTTTCGGTATAATTCTTCACTCTTTTTTAACGCTTCCTCTGCCTGCTTGCGCTCGGTGATGTCTTCCACTATTCCATCGTAGTACAAAACTTTACCTTGAGAATCACGGATCGCTCGAGCACTTTCCAGCACATAGACGGTAGTGCCATTCTGAAGAATCCATTTTGCATTATGACCAATTACCTCGCCATCCCTTTCGATCTTCTCAAGAAATTCTTTGCGTTGATAGGATGATTCGAAACCATCTTTTTCAAGGTTTCTTTCGACAAGTTTTTCAAAAGACGAATAGCCCAGCATTTTTACCAATGCCGGATTTGCCAATAGTATTGTTCCATTGGGAACGGTTCTATAAATACCGATTGAGACATTCTCGTACAATGAACGATAATTCTCTTCACTCTCCCGCAAAGCCTCATCCGCCTGTTTGCGCTCGGTGATGTCTATATCAATGCAGAACATCTCTTTTTCACCACCAGTATTTTCTATCATTACATGGCTGGAAAACACTTGAATTGGAGATTTATCTTTTTTTATGAGAATTAATTCATCATTTGGTATTTTTATGTTTTTTTCATGCCAATTTTTTATTAGAGATATTACAGTTTCTTTCATCTCATTTGGAATGATAAGATCTTCTAATTTTTTATTGACGACCTCTTCTTGAGAATAGCCATATAAAGTTTCACTCGCTTTATTCCAAAATGTTACTTTCCTATCTTTATCATAACCCTGCACAGCTATATTAGAAAGATTTGAGAATACTGAGCGAAATCTTTCTTCGCTTTCTTTTAGTGCTCGTTCGGCTTGTTTGCGGTCGGTGATGTCAACAAAAGTCAAAAAACACAATTCACCATTCTGGCTAACAATGCCATCAATTGTAACATAAATCGGTAAGACCTGTCCCGCCAGTGCGGGATTGACTTCGGTTGCAATGATTACTTCGCAGCTTTGCTTTTCTTTGTCGGTAAAAATTCTTTGTAAAAACTGATTAAAAACAGGACGTGTATTTACAGATACAAAAATTAAAAACCGATTTTTTATCAATTTAGAACGTTCCTTGCCAAGCATTTTGGCAGCAACAAAATTAAGCTCCGAAATTTTTCCTTCTTTTGTAAGTGAAAGATATCCCGAAGGTGCAAAATCGTATAGTTCGGTATATTTTTCTTCTGCAAGTTCAGACCTTTCTTTTGCAATTAGAAGTTCTTCGTTTTGCATTTCGAGTTCTATCTGATGCACTTCTAATTCGTGAACCAGCTTCAGCTTGTCGGCTTCTGTTGTAGAAACAAGGCGCGCCTTGTCTGAACGCAATTTTAATTGCTCTTCTGCCTTTTGGCGAAGTATGGCAGCATCGGCGGGTGTCTGTGCTGATTTTTTTTGCTTGTTGCTCATGATTTTTCCTCCTCATAATTGCTTTCCCCGGACTGCTTGCCTGCCTGTTTGGCAGACAGGCGCTCGGTGATGTCCCTGACAATGGCTAAATTAACTGATTCTCCATCCAGTTGAAATAAGTTGAGGGATATCTCCACCGGAAAGGTTCGGCCGTCTTTGGCGATATGTTCCGATTCAAACAGCAAATGCTTATCACGTAACAATTTCTCACCAAAAGAAGGCACTTGTCCAGCGCGGCCAACAACATCAATTTCATTGGGCGACAATTGCATGAGTTCCTCCCGCGTATAACCCAGATTTTTACAGGCAGCATCATTAACAAGCTTAAAGTTTGTCGTGTTTCCATCTTCTTCTATTCCCATAACAAGTATCGTATCTTTGGTACTGTTGAAGAGCGTTCGGAGCATCAACTCGCTTTTTTGAAGTTTATCTGCTGCCTTGCGCTCGGTAATATCAACAAAATTTACAATAATTTTATCAAGTTTATTATCAGAAAAAACGGGAATGGCACTAGCAATTACCCAAGTGATATAATCTCTGTCTTTTGTTTTTACCCCCAGTTGATAGGAGTTGAGTTTTTGTTTTGTTGTAATTACTCTGCTTACAGGATAATCTTCAACTTTAATAATTGATAGATCTTCATTTACAAAATTCCAGAACGGATCTGTAAGCTCTTTCCCAAGCATCTGATTAACAGCCAATCCAAGTATGCGGGTCGCTTCAGGATTACTAAAAATTACACTGCCATCATTATTATGAACCACCACGCCAACCTGAAGATTCTCCAATGGAACTTTGTAATTCTCTTCGCTTTTATTCACTGCAAGTGTAAGTTCTGTGCTGTCAATAAATGTTATCACCAGCCCGTCGATGTGATCATCGAAAGTGCGGTATGGCATTATGCGAACGGTAATCCATTTTTGATCATCTGTTGCAACAGTTATTTCTTTAAACACAAGCGTTCGTAAAACTTCATTTGCGTGGTCTGCCATTTCGGAATATTGCAAATTGGTAACCATATCGGTAAATGGTCTGCCAATATCACTTTGTCGCAGTTTAATCAGCTTTGTTAATTGGTCGGTAAAGCGGCGTATGTTTAATTCTTTGTCGAGAAACAGGGTTGCAATATCGGTGCTGTTAAGCAAATTTTTCATGTCGTTATTTGCAAACTGTAAATCAGTGATTTTGCTTTGCAACTCAATATTTACCGTTTGAAGTTCTTCGTTCAGGCTTTGCATTTCCTCCTTCGATGTGGTTAACTCTTCGTTGGTCGATTGAAGTTCTTCGTTGGTGGACAGCATTTCTTCATTGGTCGATTTTAACTCTTCCTGCGTGGTTTGCATTTCTTCGCGTGTGCTTTGCAGTTCTTCATTGGCACGTTGCAAATCAAGTTCTATTTCTTGCTCACGAACGCCTGAATTTTGAGTTCCTTTCTTCGTTTTTCTATTGCTTGTTCCTGAAGTTTTTGCTAAATCATAAAAAACAATCATAATTGTTCCTTTAATGGCTTCGGGCTTATCAATTAATTGTAGTGTAACATCCACCACTTGAGTGCCGCCGTTTATCCCCACTTTAATATTGTGCAATTTTACCTGCTCAGCACCTTGCTTTGCTTTACGTATTGCGCCCAGTAGTTCGTGGTTTAATCCTTCGCGCGCCATGGCATAGATATTCCAGTTTGCTTTACCGGCGGCAGGTTCTAAATATTTACCGGTTTTGCCGGTGATGTATAAAATGTCGCCTTCGGAATTTATCAGCACACTTGCCGGAGAAAATTGTTGAAGTAAAATCTGGTCGGCAAGGGTTTGTATGTTTTCGGTAATTTTAACAGGGTTTATTTCTTTTGCAACTTGTCTTTTTGTATGCGCAAATGAACTTGGGAAATCTAACAATTCAGTATTTACCGGGCTTAAAGAACGTTTATAAATTTTCAATTTTGCATCAATTGGTGTAAATTGATTGCTTTGAGAATTTTCGTTTTCGGCGCTGCCAAGTATCATTATACCCTCTGCATTCAAGCTGTAATGAAACAAATTCATCAGTTTCTTTTGCAAGTCGGCTTCCATGTATATCAATAAATTGCGGCACAGCATAAGGTCGAGTTTTGTGAATGGCGGGTCTTTAATCACATTTTGTGGTGCAAAAACCACCATTTCGCGTATGGCAGTATTTACACGAAAACCGCCTTCTTCTTTTGTGAAAAACTGGCTAATCCTTTCGGACTCAACATCGGCAACAATATTTTGACTAAAAAATCCTTTGCGGGCTTTCTCAATAGCATCGCTATCAATATCGGTAGCAAATATTTGAAGTGTAAAGCTTTTCTCATGCTTTATTTTATCTACGGCTTCTTTAAAAATAATTGCTAATGAATATGCTTCTTCGCCGGTTGAACAGGCTGTAACCCAGGCACGTAAAACATGTCCGTTGGGCAGTTCGTTAAACAAATCGGGTAATACTTTCTCTTTTAGTTTTTCCCAAACAAGGGCATCACGGAAAAAACTGGTTACACCAATCAGTAATTCTTTAAAAAGAATATCCAACTCTATTGGATTTTTCTGTAAAAACCTTACATAATTGGCAATTTTTTCAATTAGATGCACGCTCATTCGCCGTTCGATACGCCGATACAAGGTGTTTCTTTTATACAGCGAAAAATCGTGCCCGCTTTGTGTTCTGAGTAAAATAATGATTTTTTCGAGATTACTTTTGCTTTCATCATCAATATCGGTTTTCTGCACAATCGCCGGAGTGTATTTAAGCAATTCAACCAATTTTGCAGGAAGTTCATTTGCTTCTGCCAGAATATCAACAACTACAGCATTAATCGCGCTTTGCGGCATGCCGTCAAATTTTGCAGTTAAAGGGTCTTGCACCAGCACAATTCCATTTTTTTCTTTTATGGCTTTTAGTCCCAAGCTGCCGTCGGATCCCATACCTGATAGAATAACACCCACGCTTTTATCCAGTTGGTCTTCGGCTAATGAGCGGAAAAAATAATCAATCGGCAGCCGTAAGCCACGCGATTCAACCGGCTCAAACAAATGCAAATAGCCATTTAAAACCGACATACTTTTGTTTGGCGGAATAACATACACATGATTTGCTTTCACCTGCAAATGGTCAATTACCTGAACCACTTTCATATCGGTTGTCCGCTGCAAAAGTTCGGGCATTATGCCCACATGGTTTGGGTCGAGATGTTGAATAACCACGAAAGCAAGTCCGCACTTTTTAGGCATATTCTGAAAAAACTGTTCCAATGCTTCCAATCCACCTGCCGATGCACCAATACCAACAATTGGAAAACTTATTTTATTTGAAATTTGCTGTTCTTTTGGTTTAGAAACAGGCTTCTCTTTTTTTGTAGTAGCTTTTTTTGCCATTTTAAATTTCCTGATAGTTTGTTGGTTCTAATGCTAATGGTGGGTTCTAAAAATTCATTTTTTCTATTTTTTGATTAAAAAAACCGTAGAACCCATTAACGTTTTTATCTAATCGGTATAAGAATACTATATTTTTTGATAACTTGTATCTAAAAATTCATATTTTTTCAAAAATCTAGCTATCTATCCGTCTGCTATTTAACTACTAATAAATTCAATCTTACTATCTGCTCAAATCTAAATAAATTGTATGTGAGGTTTATTAAACCAATTATTCTTGTCGCTCTAACTATTCCTATTGATTTGAGTTTTAATCCATTCATACTTTGTTCCATAAATCCAAATACGTGTTCTACTCTTGCTCGTATTTTTGATTTTTGTTTTCATAATAATGCTCAATCAAATTATAAATTATTTGTTCTATTTTTTATTTGGCGATTCTGTTGGCAAGGTAAAAATAAATTTACTTCCTACTCCTAATTCACTTTCTACCCAGATTTTACCACCATGCTTTTCTACAAGCTCTTTGCAGAGGATTAAACCTACACCGGTACCGGCTTCGTTGTTTGTACCAACTGTTGTGTGGTGAACTTCTATTTTGAATAGTTTGTTTTTATCTTTGTCACTCATCCCTATTCCACTATCGGAAACTGAAATTGCTATTTCGGAATCTCTTTTTTCTGTTTCTACCTTAATTATTCCATCTGGTTTTGTGAATTTGATTGCATTTGTAATTAAGTTACGCAAAACAGTTTCAGTTGCTCTTTTATCAGCAAAGACAAGTGTGTTTTCTTTAACTCCATTTTTTAAGAAAATATTTTTGTTTTGAGCATTTGTTTTAAGAAGCTCAATTGTTTTAATGCTTTGTTCATAAAGATCTATATTTTCAAATATATACTCCATTCTTCCAGTTTGTGTTCTTGCCCATTCGAGAAGTCCTTCTAAAAGATCAAAAACTTTTACAGATGAGTTACGTAAAAGGTGAATCATTTCTTTAATTTCATCATCAGTTAGCTCATCATAATCAGAAACCAGCATTTCTGTTATTCCAAGAATACC
>JAEINS010000013.1 GCA_016342755.1 Melioribacteraceae bacterium
CTTTTCATAATTAAAGTGATATCTAAAATTAATAATTTATTTTTATTTTAAATAGTACTTATTTTGCAGATACTCTATTGTAAAAAGAGAGGGTTTCGAAGCTGTTTTAGCGGCTAACGGTAAAGAAGCCTGGAATATTATACAAACCGAAAAAATAGATATTATTGTTTCAGATATGCTTATGCCTGTTATGGATGGATTTCAATTATGCAGAGCTTTAAGAGCAAATATAGATTTTAAGGATATTTATTTTATAGCGGTTTCAGCTACATTTCTCGAGGAATCTGATAAAGAATTTATATTACAATTAGGGGCTGATAAATATATTTCCAAACTTGATGGTTTTGATGACTTAGTAATCACTTTAAAAGAAATGAAAAGCGGAACCTTAATTACCGGAGGCGTTTTTAAAAAGCCGGTTTCGGATGAAGAGTTTAATGATACTCACCGCGATAAACTTTTACGAAAACTGGAAGTTAAAATAAATGAATTAGAGGAAACTAATAATAAACTTAAAATAGAAATTGAAGAAAGAAAAAAAGCTGAAATAAAAATTTCTGAAAATGAAAAATCTCTAAATACTCTGTTTCAGGTGTCGCCGATTCATTTAGCTATTGTAGACTTTAATAGTAATAAAGTTATTAAGGTTAATAAAAGCTGTTTAGATTTTCATAAAACTACAACCACCGATTTTAGTAATTTTAAAACTATGGATGTATATGTTAATCCTAATGATGCCGATATAGTAAGGGCAAAACTTAAAGAATTTGGCAGAATTGATAATTTAAAACTGCATTTACGCAGACTGGGAACTGGCGAAACATGCTGGGGATTAGTTTCTTACGCTCCAATAGAATATAATGAATATACCGATGCGGTTTTAGTTAGTGTAGTTGATATAGATGATATGCATAAGGCTGAGGAAGAAATAAAACATTCGCATGAGTTGTTAAAATTCCATCGTGATAATTCTTCTTTAGGATATATAGAATGGGATAATGATTTTAGGATAAAAAAATGGAGTAAATCTGCTGAAAAAGTATTTGGCTGGAAAGCCGAAGAGCTTATTGGAAAAACTTTTTCTGAATGGAAATTTGTTCATGAAGATGATCTGGAAAAGGTTAGCAGACTAATTGAAAATGTATCAACGGGCATTTCAACTAAGAATGATTATGTAAACAAAAATTACACAAAAGATGGCGAGATTATTCATTGTTCATGGTATAACACTGTATTATTAGACGAAAATAAAAATTTAGTTACAATGTTTTCTTTAGTTGAGGATATAACTGAACGCGAAATATTTGAAATACGAATGAAGGAATCGGAACATGAATTAAGAGAACTTAACGCTACAAAAGATAAATTCTTTTCTATACTTGCACACGATCTAAGAAGTCCTTTTTTGGCACTTCAGGGTTACAGTGATCTGCTTTTAGCTGAAGCTCAGGAAAGCTTAACTGAGGAAGCAAAGGAATATACAACATCAATAAATAGAACTATAAAAAGATTATTCGGCTTATTAGAAAATTTGTTGCAGTGGGCAAGAGTTCAAACCGGAAAAATGGTTCAAAATCCGGAAATAACTAATTTGGGCGATTTAATTACAAACTCAATTCTGTTATTAAAATCTAATGCGGATTCTAAAAGTATAACTGTAAGTAATAATTGTGCGGAAAATGTATCGGTTTACTGCGATAAACTAATGATAGATACTGTTATCAGAAATCTACTCTCTAACGCGCTTAAATTTACAAATGAAAACGGGAAAGTTATTATTGATGTAAATCTGCGTGAATCGGAGATAGAAGTTGCTGTTATTGATAACGGCATTGGTATGGACGAATCTAGAATAGAAAAGTTATTTAAGATTGATGAGCAGGTTATAGAACCCGGAACCTCGGGGGAAAGAGGAACCGGTTTAGGACTAATTCTTTGTAAAGAACTGGTTGAAAAAAATAAGGGACAAATCTGGGTAGAGAGTAAATTTGGCGAAGGAAGTAAGTTTGCCTTTACACTGCCAAAAAAATCAGATTAACTATTCAATATAAACTGCTGTTCCATAAACTAATATTTCGGCAGCATTCTGCATTATGTAGCTTGTAGAAAATCTTACATCAACTACAGCGTTTGCTCCCAGCTCCCGTGCCTGTCGTGTCATTCTATCAAGTGCCTGTTCTCTGGATTCACCCATAAGTTTTGTGTACTCTGCAATTTCTCCGCCAAATATATTTTTAAAAACAGCAATAATATCTTTACCAATATGTCTGGCTCTAATTGTATTTCCTCTAACTATTCCAAATGTTTTTTTTATCTCTTTCCCGGAAACTGCGGACGAAGTAATTACAATCACCTTTGAATCTCCTTATATTTATCTTTAGCTGAATTAAATATTTTTTCTCTAAATAATGAAAACAAAAGCATTACAAACCCGACGATTAAAGTCGCAATTCCAATTTTAATTATTATAGGTGCAGAGTTATCCGCAAAAAACTGTTCAATTGCTTCGAGCGCGGCATAAGTAAACAGAATTATGGCTCCAACAGAAATAACTATCCAGGCAATTCCTCTTTCAAGCCTGTTATAAGTGCTCATCCAGTATTTATCCCAAAATTCATTTGTAGGATTTTTTAATGACATTTTAGATAACACCTCCTTCACTTTCTTTTGTTCACTAAATTCTTTTTTTAATTCTTCATCGTTTTCTAATAATGAATTAAACTCTATTTTTTCTTCAGGCAATAATTCATTTTCAAAATATTTTTCAAGAAGATATATGAATCGTTCATTCATTACATTTTACTCGTTAGTTTTTTCGATAATTTTTTTCTTGTGTAAAATAGTTTTGACATAACCGAACCTTCCGGGATGTTTAATAGCTCAGCAATATCTTTATAACTAAAGTTTTCAAACTCCCTTAATATCAATATCTCGCGCTCCTCCGGTTTCAGGTCGAGCAATGCTTCGGAAACCTTATTTTTAAGTTCTTCATTAATGTAAGTTTCTTCTGCGGATTCAATTGATAAAAGATTTGAAAAACTTTCAAGATCAGATTCCCTTTTATTTTTTGTATCTCTAATTCTATTAAGGCATAAGTTTTTTAATATTTTGTAGTACCAGGTAAAAAACTTTTTATTACGGTCATATTTGTCAAAATAATTGTACGCTCTTATAAAAGCTTCTTGAGAAACATCCATTGCTTCATCATGCTGTCCTAAAATACTTAACGCTGAAAAGTAAGCAGGTTTCATGTTCTGTTTCATCAATAATGTAAATTCTTCTTTTCGGTTTTTCAATTTAATTCAGTTTTAATTTCTATAAATATGATACACACAAAATCTTATTTTATTCAAACATTTTTACAATAAATATTTAATAATTAAATTTGTTAAGCAAACAAAATTAAAAGAGAAAAAATGGAATTTCTGGAATTAGTAAAAAAACGAAGAAGTGTCAGATCATATTTATCAAAAGAAATACCTGAAGAGTATCTTGAAAAAATTCTAGAAGCCGGGAGACTTGCCCCGTCTGCATGTAATTCTCAGCCCTGGTCATTTATTATAATTAAAGAAAAAGAGATCATCAACAGATTAGTTGATAGAAGTATGACTGGCAAATACAACATGAACAAGTTTGCTAAAGAAGCTCCTGTAATAATTGTTGCGGTAACCGAGAAATCTAAATATGTAGCAAGGTTAGCGGGATTACTTCGTGATGTAAAGTATAATTTAATTGATATTGGCATTGTTTGCGATCACATTACATTACAAGCGGCTGAATTGGGATTAGGAACATGCTGGCTTGGATGGTTTGATGAATCGGAAGTGAAAAAAGTTTTGAATCTTTCTTCAAGAACTAAAATTGATGTGATCTTAACTCTGGGTTTTCCAGCAGATAATTCTGTAAGAGAAAAACGCAGAAAAAAGATTGAAGATATAGTTACTACAATTGAATAATGAATGGTTTATACTTCTGAACTTTTTATCGGTATAAAGCTATTCATTCTGCCAGTTATTGAATTCTCACATAAATGAATTTATGTTTAAATGTTTTAATCAGAAAAGTTTGATATTACCAACAATAAATATAGAAGGCGCTTAATGAAAAACTTATTCAAAATGACAAACCTCTTGTTATTACTATCTTTCATCATACTCGGCAATTTAAATGCGCAAGTTGATTTAGACACAGTAAAAGCCAAAAAATTTGATACCGGCAAAATGTGGACATTTGATTTTCCGCCAGTTGATTATTTGGATGAAACTTATGGATTTAAACCTACTGAAGAGTGGCTGGAAGATGTCAGACTTTCAGCATTAAGATATGGCGGAGGCTGTACAGCTTCTTTTGTTTCGGCAGATGGACTTATAATGACTAATAATCATTGTGCCAGAAGAGTTAAAACCACACTTGCCGAAGAAGGTGAAGATTTAATGGGCAACGGATTTTATGCGGCAACTCTTGAAGAAGAAAGAAAAATACCCGGACTTTTTGTAGATCAGCTGGTTTTAATTGAAGATGTAACTGAAAAAATTCATAACGCAATTAATGAAGGTGAAACTGACACTGAAAAAATTGAAAATAAAAAGAAAGTTATTGATGATTTAATAACTGAATATACTGAGGAAACTGGATTAAAGTGCAATGTAGTAACTCTATTTAACGGTGGTAAATATTCACTTTACGGTGTTAAGAGATATGAAGATATACGACTTGTATTTATTCCTGAAGAATCAATTGGTTATTTTGGTGGTGATTTTGATAACTTTACTTTTCCTAGGTACAACCTTGATTGTGCTTTTGTAAGAGCATATGACGAAGATGGAAAACCGTTAAAAACCGAAAACTTTTTTAAATTCAGTACAAAAGATATTTCTGAAGATGATGTAATTTTTACAGTTGGAAATCCTGGAAGAACAAGCAGACTTAAAACTGTTGCGCAGCTAGAATATAACAGAGATGTTTCTTATAGAAATTCCGCCACAAGATTAAATTCGTATTTCAACAAATTAGAATCGCTTAAATCTGTTTATCCAGAAAAAGCGGATGAATTCGAAAAAATTAAAATAAGAATTGGAAATGGTCAGAAAGTTTATGACAATATCTACAAAGGTTTAATCGATCCATATTTAATAGCCCGTAAAAGAGATTTTGAAAATAAACTTAAAGCAGAAGTTAAAGCTAATCCGGAATTGAATGAAAAATATGGCCATGTCTGGGACGCAATAGAAAAAACCAGAACGGAATTAAAAGATTATGATCAAAAAATTTCTGCTTATTCATTAAGCCGGTTTTATTCACCAGCGTATTTTAATATTGCTAAGGATATAATAGAATATGTTGAATCGGATAATTATAACCAGGACAGTGTAAATGTTTTTGTTGATGGTCTGTTTGCGAAAGAAATTGATGTTCCGTTAGACGGTCTTAAACTTGAGTTAACTATTGATAATGTTATTATGAATCTTGGTAGCGAAAATGAATTAGTTGAAAAATTATTTGCCGGTAAAAGTGGAAAAGAAGCTGTTGATTATATGCTTTCAAGTTCTATTATAACTGATAAAAACGCCTTAGCTGTGTTAGTAAAAAAAGGGAAAGAAGAAGTTTTTAATTCAACAGATCCATTTATATATTTTATTGTTAATACAAAAGATGAATTAAAAAAACTGACAGAACTTTCTGAAGAAGTAAATGATACAGAAGATATTTATGAAGATCTTTTGGGGCGCGCGTTATATGAAGTTCATGGCACAACAATTCCGCCTGATGCCAACTTTACATTAAGATTAAGTGATGGTACTTTAAAATCGTTCGATTATAACGGTACCCGCGCTCAATTAAAAACTACATTCTACGGATTATATAACCGTTATTATGGAAATGATAAAGTATATCCGTTTGAATTACATGAGCGCTGGTTAACAAATGAAAATGAACTTGATAAGTCTGTTCCGTTTAACTTTATATCTACAAATGATATTGTAGGCGGAAACTCTGGAAGTGCTATTATTAACAAGGACGCGGAAGTTGTTGGTTTAGCTTTTGACGGCAACATTAAAAGTATAGTAGGCCATTTTATTTATATGCCTTATAATAACAGATGTGTGGCTGTTTCGGCACTTGGAATGTTAGAAGCATTTAAAAGTATTTATAAAGCAGACAGACTTTATAATGAGTTAGTTGATGGAAAGCTTAAATAGTATTAAAAAAATTATTATAAACCGTCCCAAAATGTAGACGGTTGTCAGACTGAGCTTGTCGAAGTCTGGAAGATGAACTAAATTTAGATCTTCCGACAAGCTCAAGATGACATAATTATATCTTGCTAATTATGTTCATGTTTTGTTCGTTACAAATATCTCTTGCCTCTGCAGTAAATAGAAAATCCAACCGTTGTTTATAAAAGTCAGTTATGGTTCTTCGTACCATTTTCAAAGTTGAATTTAGCATTTTATTCTGCTCGGTAAAACCTTCTCCTAAAATAGCAACGTTAGTAGGAAGCCATCTTTCCGGGAATTCACCTTCAAATTTACCGTTAGTATTGTATTCATCAATTTCAGATTTAATTTTTAGAAGAGCTTCTTTTTGTCCGGCTTCAGATTTGATGTTCAATCCTTTGTTTGCCACATATTTTTTTAGTGCTTCTTTATTAGGCACAATTAATCCGACAGTAAATGGCGATTGATTATTATAAAGCATAACCTGATCAATATAAACTGAATGATCTGATAGCGATTCTTCAATTCCTTCCGGGCTATATTTTTCACCATCGCCTGCAATTAAAAGACTTTTGTTTCTTCCTAATACATAGAGAAAATTATCTTTATCAAGGTATCCTAAATCGCCTGTATAAAGCCAACCGTCTTTTAAGGCTTCAGTAGTTGCCTTTTCATTTTTCCAGTATCCGGCCATTATGTTTTCGCCTTTTGCAACAATTTCACCTTTTTTGCCAATAGGAAGTTCGTTTCCTTTTTCATCACATATTTTAACTTCTAAACCATGCACAATTGCACCCGAAGAACCAAGTTTATGTTTAGCCGGAACATTACCGGAAATTACCGGAGCCGATTCAGATAATCCATAACCCTGAAACATTGGGATTCCGATAGCATAGAAGAATCTTTGTAACTCAATATCTAAAAGAGCACCGCCACCGATAAAAAATTCTAACCGGCCGCCAAAACTTTCTCTAATTTTACTGAAAAGTATTTTATCGTAAAATTTTAAAAGAGGTTTCTTAAATATATTTAATCCGGTACTCTTGTTATATCCGTCCTTATTATATGTATATGCTGTTTCAAGTGCTTTATTAAACAGTTTTTCTACCTTTGGTCCTTTTGCTCTTATTCCTGCTTCAATATTTTTTCTAAAGTTTTTTGCTAAAGCCGGTACACTTAAAAGAAATGTCGGTTTTATCTCTTTAATATTTTTAGGAATATTTTTTAAAGTTTCCATAGGAGTATTACCAATCTGGATTGAAGCCATACTTGCGCCATTTTTCATTAAGGTATATATGCCGGCAGTATGTGCAAAGCTGTGATCCCATGGTAATATAAGCAGTGAAAGATATTCTTCAGGAATTGGAAGAAGTGATGTTGACTGTTCAACGTTAGCAGTGTAATTTCTGTGTGTTAAAATAATTCCTTTCGGGTCGGCTGTTGTTCCGCTTGTATAACATATATTAGCGTAATCATCTTCTGATAGTGACTGCCACAGCTGCTGAAATGAATCTGTGTTATTTGCTAAATACTTAGCTCCAATTGCAGCAACTTCAGAGTAAAGTAGTTCGTCAGAATCTTTTTCTTTAACTTCATCAAGCAATATTATTTTTTTTAATTGGGGCAGATCATTTTTTATCTGCGAAATTTTGTTTTGCTGAGACGCTGATACAATTACAAATTTACAGCCCGAATGATCCAAACGGAATTTTAAATCTTGCAGTTCATCAACTTTAACAGAAATTGGAACGTTTATGCCGCCAATGTATAGAATAGATAACTCTGAAATTACCCACTGATTACGACCCTCTGATATTAAAGCAACTCTGTCACCTTTTTTAATACCATGTTCTTTTAATCCGCATGCAAAATTGTAAACTTCTTTTTTAATATCAGTATAAGTTGAGCCGACATAAGTTTTTCCATTATGCTCATGCATTAAGATGTTGTTGGGATATTTTTTTGCACTATCTTCAAAAAGTCGGGGTAAAGTTCTATTTGCCACAAATTTCTCCAAATATTCTGTTAGATACGAATTCCTAAAAATAACTAATATTTTCTAATTAATCTCCACGGGTTAAATTCATGTTCTTTAACGTTAAAAATAGTTCTTACAATTACTTACTGGAAGTTGTTTGAAGCATGCAGTTTATCTTTTTTTTGGGGAGGGGATTTATAATATGGAGCGGTTATTAGAATATTATTAAATACTAATTTGACTTTGAAATACATGAATCTTCGGACTAAAATATTCACAGATGACATCTTAGAAAAAGATGTCATCTATTTAGCCTTTACTCATCAGAAATAAAATCTTACACCACCACGAACCAAAATACCAGACATGTCATATTCTCTTTCAAAAATCCGGGTATGTCCTCTTGAATCGTCAACTTCATATTCCCATGTAGGTTCAGAATGATGATAAGCTACTTCAGTAAATATCTCAGAACGTTTTCCAAGTCTAAAATTCATTCCTGCTCCGGCCCGCCAGGTAAAATCGAAGGCTGTTTCAAGATTATCTTTATTTGGGTTTTCAAAATCACGATAGTTAATTAAAAGAAGTTCACCGCCAATTCCTCCAGTAATATAAAATCCGCTTCGCTTGTTCATTTGTAAAAAGGCGGTCATTGTAACCATCATAGGAATACTATGGATATCAGTTTTTGCTCTTATTTCGTTAATGTAAAAATTAGTTCCGTAATAAGTGTTTAGTTCGTGAACTAACTGTTTATCTACATAGTTTTTATTGAACCAGTCAATACTCCAGCCAAGTTCAAAATTCCGGTCAATCATTTTACCGCCTTCATAACCAATTATAAAACCGCCTTCGGTAGATTCCGGATTAAAGTAACCAAGTTTAATGGCCGCTGAGTTTCTTTGTCCAAACATTGTTGTTAAGGGTACTAACAAAATCAATAATAAAAATATCTTTTTCATAACATCCTCTTATTGTGAAATACATCACACAACCCAACTATGATGCCATTAAAAAAAATATTATTTTGCTTTGAGGATTTCCAAATAAAACGTTAGAAACAAAGTTTTAAGATTTTTTCAGAGTATGATTTTTTTATTTATTTGTACTAAAAAAGAAACACAGAGAATAATTTTTACTACAATGGTATTTAAAATCTTTAATTTTAGTAATATATTTAGTCCATAATAATTGGTATGGAAAATGATTAAACCTCGGATACAATTTTAATAAATTTATTAGTAAACGGAGAATTAAAATGAAAAAGCAATTTAACTTATTATCAACTTTATTTGTTGTTGGTCTTATCTTTTTAGTAAGCTGTGGTGGTGGAAGACAAGTTACAAGAATTGATAAAAATGAGACTATTGATTTAAGCGGAAAGTGGAATGATACTGACGCAAGACTTGTTGCCGAAGAAATGATTAGCGATGTTCTTAAAAGACCATGGATAGATGAGTTTTTAAAAGAGCGCGGAAAAAAACCTGTTGTAATAGTTGGAAGCGTAAGAAATAAAAGCAGCGAGCATATTGAAGTTGATATGTTCACAAAAGAAATGGAAAAAGAATTGTTAAATTCTGGTAGAGTTTCATTTGTTGCTACAAAAGATGAAAGAGAGCAGGTAAGAGATGAAAGAGCCGACCAGCAAAAATTTTCTTCGGAAGAATCTATGAAACAGTTCTACAAAGAAAAAGGTGCCGATTATTTATTGCTGGGTGTTATTAATAGTGTAGAAGATAAGCTTGAAGGCGAAAAAGTTATTAAATATAAAGTTAATCTTGAACTTATTGATGTTGAATCAAATACAAAGGTTTGGATTGGCGACAAAGAAATCAAAAAATATATTGGTCAGGATAAATACGGTTATTAATAAAAACACTCCGGGTTTTTTTTGAATAATGAAATCCGGAGTTTTTCATAACTAAACTAAAAATTAATAAGTGATCCTCATGAAGTTTCAAAAATTTCTATCTTTTATTTGTTTATCACTAACTCTTATTGGGTGTGCTTCAGTTAAAACCAATACTGAATTTTATACTCCGATTATTAAAGATATAAAACATGGTGAGTATAAAAGTGCGGTTGTAAAAATTGAAAATGCTGAGAAAAGTGATGAATATGGAAATAAGGACAGAGTCCTAAAATATTTGGATAAAGGTATTATTTATCATTACGCTGGCGATTTCGAAAAAAGTAATAAAGAATTGGAAGCCGCCGAATATGCAATGGAAGAACTTTTTACTAAAAGTATTTCTAAAGGTGCAGCTTCAATATTGTTAAATGATAATGCTCTTGATTATGCCGGTGAAGTTTACGAGAATCTTTACATCAATATTTTTAAGGCTTTAAATTATATTCAATTGAAGAAATTTGATGATGCTTATGTTGAAGTAAGAAGAGTGAATAATAAGCTTAAAGAATTAGAAGTTAAGTATGAGGATTATGTTGAATCATTAAATAGCTCTGATGACAAAAAATTTGATATTGATCCTGTTGAACTTGATTACTTTAATAATGTATTGGCCAATTACATGAGTCATATTATTCTGCGAGCCGATGGTAATGAAGACGGAAGCAGAATATCTTTAGAAAAACTTAATGAAGCATGGGAAGCACATTCCGATGTTTACAATTATGCAAAACCTTTTGCGGTTGACAGCACAACAACCGCAAGAGAGTTTTTTCTTAATATAATTGCCTTTGCCGGCAACGCGCCTGTTAAAGTACCAATTGGTGCACGGATTACAACTTTTAATGATTTAATTACAATAACTGATCCTACTAATTTCCATGGAGATGCGATTCCTTTTCCAGGTGTTAAAGGCGGCTATAATTTTAAATTTGAATTCCCCGAAATAGAAGAGGAAGGAACATTAGTTTATTCTATTCGGGTAAAAGTTGATTCTCAATATGTTGGTGAGCTGGAACTGCTAGAAAATATGTGCCGTGTTGCAAAAAAAACTTTTGAACAACAAAAAAGTATTACATATTTTAAGACAGCTGCCAGAGCAGTGTTAAAAGGTATTAGTGCAAATGCCTTAGGTAATAAAGCGAAAAAAGGATCTAATGGATTTCTTGGTGAACTGATGGCTGCTGCAATAAACGTTGCTTCGGATCTTTCTGAAAATGCCGATCTTAGATGCTGGCGGACAATGCCCGGCTATAGTTTTGTGGGTGAGTTCCCGATTAACAAAGGAATTCATAATATAGAGCTCGGGTTCTTTGACGGAACCGGAAAACTTCTTTACAAAAAGACGTTTGAAAATTATAATGTTGCCGGTGATTTTAATTTGCTTGAAGCTTTTTATCTGAATTAATAGTTTGTTTGTCTTATAGACTGTACAGTAAAAGTCGGCGTTTTTATTTATACTCTGACACAAAAAAGTAAATCAGCGTAATTGATTTACTTTTTTCATAAACAATTCAATTTTATCAGTGTCTAATTCATTCCCCCAACAATTCTCTTTTTTAAAGTATGAACCTATTATTAGTGCATCTGCTGCTGTAAAATAATTTTTCAAATTATCTAAGTTCACTCCGGAACCAACTAACACCGGAATTTTGGAGGTTACCTTTACATTTTTAATCTCAGAAAGATCGGCTTCTTTGCCTGTAGAAGAACCCGTAATAATAACACCGTCACTTAAGAAAAATTCGGCGGCGTGCGCTGTTTCAATTATATCGGTATCATTTGTAATTGAATGCGAGCTATGTTTCTTTTTTATATCTGTGAAGATCTTTATATTTCCGGCTCCAATTTGTTTTTGGTATCGAAGAAGTTCACCGGCATCCGAATCAAAAGTTCCTTCATCAGCTATGTGGGAAAAAACAAATCCCTCTGTACGTATAAAATCTAATCCGGCAGAATGTGAAGCGGCAAGCGATTGTATATTAGCACCGGCTAAAATTTGCATTCCTGTTGGCAGATTTGTTTTATTCTTAATTTCATAACCAATTATAGACATCAAAGTTGAAATCTCATGCCCGGCAGATTTTTTTAGATACGGAACATCATGCATATTTTCAATTGCCAAAGCATCTATTCCGCATTCCTGGTAAGCTAAAGCCTCTTTTACCGCGGATGAAACTATATCCTTTACACTTCCATTATATTTAGGTGTTCCCGGAAGTGCTTGTATATGTATCATTCCAATTATAGGTTTGTATAATCCTAATATTTCCATGTCACTTATCCTTAAACTATTTTCCTCAAAGTTAAGTAATATATAAAAGATTTGTTAGTTGGAATTTTATCTGTTTGGGGGGAGGGAGTCAGTCTAATGAAAAACTGACTCCCCTTTATGCAAATTATTTACTTGTGGGGTCGTATTTTTTTAGAATAAATTCAGATGTAAGTTTGAATCCATCGGCAATATCAACAAGAAAATTATTTTTCTCAAAATCAGTTTTAGAAAAATTTATTTTTTCAAATGCATTTTCATCATTTATTATATATAGAGTAAAAACAATTAGATCTTTTGTTTTTTGGTTGTCAGTTTTTTGATACTCTTTTATTAATAGAGGAATATTCTCCTCAATTTGATATAATCCTGTAAAATAAATTGAACTGTTTTTTAGTCCCAAATTATCTGACTTAATTCCTGATTGTAAATTTCCAATAAATTTTTCGTATTGGTTTTTTTCAATATGATTTTTTAGCTGTGCAAAAGTTTGTGTTGAAGAAAATATTACTGTTAATAATACAGCTATTGCAAAAAACATTGTTGTTAACTTTTTCATTTCATCCTCCCGGAATTTATTGTTTTTAATTCACTTCTTAAGACGGAGAGGTTGCAGAAATAGTTGTCATGTGCAGGTTTCATATTGTCATCAAATGTCACGTTAAAAACATGATATGTTTTAGATGACTTATATATGGAACTTTTCAAAATGTAAAGAACAAAATTCAAATATAAATTGAACAATAAAGAGTTTACTTGAAAAACATTTCCCAGAAACCTTTTTTTCTTTTTTGGGATTTTTCTCTCTCTTTCCAAAACTCCTGGAAAGTTTTTAATTTCATAATGCCAACCGGACCTTCATAAATCCCACCATGTTGTGTTACATCTAAAACTCTAACAGCAATTAAATTTTTACTGTTAGGCGTTAAATCGGATTCATCTAAATAATAAACTCTAAGCTTATTATAATCATCCCATTCGAATTGCTCATTTTCCATATCACCAGTTGAACCAACAAGTTTCCCGTTCAGATAAACTTCATCGATGTCATCAATTTTGCCCATGACCAGAACAAATTTGCCTGACTGGTTCTGATCAAAATAAAATTCTTTTCTATACCATGCATAACCGTCATAATCTTGAAATCCATAATGCATCCAGAAACCGGGCACCATAATATTCCCCCATTCCGAGTGATCATAATCGGGTTCCTTCCAAATCATTTCATCCCCGATATTAAATTTCCAGCTTCCGGCTAACTGAATTTCAGGATGAACTTTATTGATTTCTCTGAATATGCCAATATCGCCATAAACAATACCGCCGGCCAATTGCGAATCATAAACTCTAACTGCAATAGTATTTGCGGAGCTGAAATTTAAAACTCTATCAGGAATAGTATAAACCCGTCTGGCATTATAAGCTGTTGTATAGTTAGGAGGAAAAACTCCGGAGAAGCCTATCAATTCACCATTTATATAAACTTCATCAACATCATCTATATAACCCAAATCCAGGTAAAGATTTTCACCTTCGTATATAGCATCTATTTGAAACTCAGTTCTATACCATGCATAACCGTCATAATCATAAAAACCTTCATCTTCCCATGTTGAAGGTACACGGATTGTCTCCCATTCTTCATCATAAAAATCTTTTGAAGCCCACTCTTTGTAATCGCCAATTGCAAATTTCCATCTGCCTTTTAGATTAACAACTCTATCCCAGTCACTATTGTCGGGGCTTTCAGCCTTTACGGAAAAACAGAGAAGGAAAATCAAAAACAATAATAATGATTTCCGGGACAATTTATTTGATAGAAAACTTTTCATTTTATTTACCTCTAACATTATGCATCAAAAATAAATAAAGATTAAGAAAATCTTGTCATTGAAAAGTTTTAAATTGTCATGAAATGTCATCGATCATGGTTTATTCTTTCAATTGATCAACTACAACAGCGCAAACAGCATCTCCGGTTATGTTCAATGAAGTTCTGATCATATCGAAAAGTCTGTCAACAGCGTAAAGCAGCGGAAGTCCTTCGATAGGAATATCGGCTGCTACCAGCACAGCAACAACTAATAAACTTGGTCCGGGAACACCGGCCTGCCCAATAGAACCAATTGTAGCAGTTAATAAGATTGCAATGTATTGTGGAAGTCCCAGATCAACTCCAAACATCTGAGCAAAAAATGTAGCGGCAAGTGCATAATAAATTGCGTTGCCATCCATGTTTATTGTTGCTCCGAGTGGTAAAACAAATGAAGATGTTTCGTTTGAAACGCCAAGTTCCTCTTCGCAGACTTCAAAATTAATTGGCAATGTTGCCATTGAAGAAGCTGTAGATAAAGCCACAATTTGCGGTTTATACATTTTAGAATAAAATTTAGTTAATGGTGTTTTCGAAAGCAATTTCAAAATAAGAGAGAAGGTTCCGAATCCGTGTAATAAAATTGCCGCAACATAAATTATCAAGAGTTTAAGAACCAATCCAAGTATATCAACACCAAATGAACCAATAGAACTGGCCATTAGACCAAATACACCAAAAGGCGCCGTATACATAACAATTTTGATCATCCAGATTAATGCTTCTGTTATGTAATTGAATGTGTTTAGCAGAAACTCCCTTTTAGATTTTTCAAGAGTCGAGATTCCAATACCAAGCATAAGGCAAAAGAAAAGAACTTGTAAAATGTTACCATCAACAAAGGATTTTATTGGGTTAGTTGGAATTATTCCTTTTATGATTTCCCAAAAGCCTGGTGTTGAACCTTCTCCTGCTTGTTCAATTGAAAACATATGCTGAACCGTGTTTATATCAAGTCCGATACCCGGTTTAAAAAGCTCGCCAAAAAATAACCCGATTAAAACTGCAATTGCAGTTGTTGATAAATAATAGATAAAAGTTGCAATACCAATTTTACCGGCAGAGCCAGAACGCCCTAACGAAGCGGAGCCGGAGATTACAGATGCTGCAACCAAAGGTATAACAAGCATTTTTATTAGCTGCATAAAAATATCTCCAAGAGGAGCAAACATCTGAGATTCTTCAGTCCAGATTAACCCGACAATAGTACCTAAAACCATTGCCGCTAAAATTTGGAATCCAAGATTTTTTACTAATTTCATTATCATAATTTTATACTAGTTTGTTATTAATTTATAACCTACCCCGTGGATACTAATTATAAGCTGAGGTTTATTAGGATCTGATTCAATTTTTTGTCTTAGTCTTAAAATGAAATTATCAACGGTTCTTGAAGTTGTATAAATATTTTCGCCCCAGACATTTTTAAGTAATTCATCGCGGCTTACAGTTTTATTTTTATTATTCCAGAGATGATGAATTATTTCAAATTCTTTATAGGACATATTTACCGGTTCCTCATTTTCAAAAACTGAAAAACTTGCAAAATCAAAATTCAATTTACCAATTTTAACAGTATCGGAAGACTGACCTATTGTAGTATTTCTCCTAAGAATAGCTTTAACTCTGGCAAGTAATTCGCGCAGGCTAAATGGTTTTGTAACGTAATCATCGGCACCAAACTCAAGTCCCAGAACCTTATCAAGTTCTTCCCCTTTAGCAGTTAGAAAAATAACAGGTGTCTCAATACTTTCAGCTCTAATAGTTTTGCACAGATCAAAACCAGAAAGTCTGGGCATCATAACATCAAGTATAATTAGATCATAACTATTCTCTCTGATTTTTATCAATCCCTTTTCGCCATCTTCCGCAAGATCAACCTCATAATTTTCAAATTCCAAATTATCTTTTAAGCCTAAGCGCATAGATGCTTCATCATCAACAACTAATATCTTTTTCATCCTTTATCCATAGCTTTATTTTAGGGAGTGAAATTTTAAATACAGAACCTTTTCCAACTTCACTTTTTAATTCAATTTTACCGGAATGTGAATCCACAATGTTTTTTACAATTGATAAACCAAGTCCGGTTCCTTTTGTATTATGGACATTGCCGGATGTAGCTCTGAAAAACTTATCGAATATTTTAGTCCGCTCATCATTGGAGATTCCAATTCCAAAATCTTCCACTTGGAAATATATATAATCCTTATCCTGACCGGTAGAAATAACTATTTCTTTTTTATCTAATGAATATTTAATTGCATTATCAATCAGATTTATAACAGCCTCAGAAATTGCTTCACCATCAAACATAGTTGAATCTAAATCATGTTTATCAAATTTACATTTAAATCCTTTGTTAGTTAAATGGAACTCATAAGTATCAATAACAAGCTGAATTATTTCGTTCAGATTATTTTCACTAACCTTATAAATTCTTTTGCCAGCTTCCATTTTTGAAAAATTTAATATCGAAGAAACTATCCGGCTTAATCTGTTTGTCTCTTTGTGAATTATTGAATAGTATTCCTTCTTTTTTTCTTCCGATTTAATTCTATCCATTTCTAAAGTTTCAGAAAACATGCTTATCAAAGCAAGCGGAGTTTTTAATTCATGCGAAACGTTAGATACAAAATCAGATTTTAACTGAGCAAGTTTCATTTCCTTTTTTATATTATAGAAAACAAATCCGGCAGCTATAAAAATTATTATCAAAGTAAAAACTAAAATTATGTAGTTATAACTGAGTCTGTCTGCAACTAAGTTTGAAATGGTTTCACCTTTCAGACTAATTCCCAAATTGTAAAATGGAATTAACCATAACGTTTTTTTGTTTGTCATCTTAATTTTTTCTAATTCCGGTTCATTTGTATAAACAAGGGATGAATCTCTTATATCTTCAATTTGAGAAATGAATTTCCCTTTTATAACTTCCTGAATTTTAGGAGCCAGAGTTTCTGTAATAAAATTTCTTGAATCGATTATCATTCCATGGATATTAGTTTCGCCATTATTATTCGGCACTAAAAAGATAAGTGATAGAAATGAGCTGTTATCATTAGAAAAAAGAGGTTCAATCCTGTTGTAACCAAGATCCAAGTATTTTGATAAATAATTTTTTTTAGAGTCGATTGTTGGTTTTAGACCGTCTATAATTGCCGAAATAGAATCGCGTTCCTTTTCATCGTTTACATGAAGTGAAATATTCTCTTTGCCGATAATAAATATTGCCTTGATGGGTTTATTATTTTGGAACAAGTTTTTGATTCTAATCTCTTTATCAGATTTTTCTAAATCAGAGTATAGAATAATACTATTTATATCACGCTGCCAATCTTTTAATATATCTTGAGAATATTGGTTGATAGAGAAAATGATAGTCTCTAACTGCTCGTTATAAGCTTCTTCAATAAATCTTTCATTCTCATTTAAACTATTGAACTGCATAAAAAGAATAATAATTAATGGCAAAGCAATAAGAGTTGATAGACCGGCAATTATTTGTTTTAGAGCTTTATTCATTTTTTTAGAATTTTGTTGAACCGAAAATAAAAAAAACAGATGTTAAACAAAATCTGATTCGATTAAAAAATTAGAGAAGGCAATATGCCATGCATCACTTTAATAATTATACTTTTAGTTCCGCTAATGTTTCAAGTTTTTTATTTGCAAATAATGCAGCAAAAGAGGCATAAAGAAATAACCGAAATTTTGAGGCGGGTTGAAGAAAAACTAAACGCCTAGTTAAGTTGCAATTACTAAGCTTTGTTTCCACCGTAAAAATAAATTGTTGGAGTCTCTATAATTTCTAAGCAGGTTCCGGCAAGCAGAATTTCTTTGCCAAGTATTAATAAAGATTTTTCATTTGATAAAGTATCAATATCCGCAAACACCTCTTGTTTATTGATCATATTTATTGAAGCAGCAATATATGCCGATTGGCATTTGAATTTTTGATATTTTTCAAATTGATCTTTTGTACATTCCAGCGTAAGAATAATTTTTTCACCAAAATCTTTTTTTGATTCAGCAATAAGTTTATAGCCAGCGTATGTTTTTTGAAAATCAATTATAGTCGTATCTATAACTATGCTATTGGCAAAAAGTTTATTTAAGTAGTCATTAAAAATTTTAGGATCTGAGCCTGGAAGCAATAGAGCATCATATTTTGATAGAAGAGATTTTTCTACTTTTGAATTAAAAGAATACATCTGATTATGCGGAAGTGAATCTGTTTTATTTTTTGAACAACTTAGCAGTATTAAAATTCCGCTTACAATTAAAAGAGTTCTGGTAAATTTTGATGAGTCCAATTTATATCTCCAAATTAAATATGAACTTTTCTACAACATAATAATTAAAAAGTTGCAGAAATTAAAACATCATACCGTAAGGTCTGTTAATTTCTTTTTCTAATTCAACAAGACTGATATTCCGAATTTTTCTAATAAATTCTTTGCTTTCAAAAAATATAATTAATACAGGAACAGTATGAATACTAAACTGCGAAGATACACCGGGCATTTCTTGAATATCAATATAAACAAAATCAATTTTAGAGAAATTTTCTTTTAGCAATTCTTTAACCTTAGGACGGACAACTTTGCAAACGCCGCATTCATCCGATCCGAAGTAAACACAAACGGCTTCAGATTTCTCTATTTTATTTTCTAGTTCTGCCATTGTTGTTATATCAGAATTCATAATTCACCTAATCAAGATTACAAATATCACAATTACCACAGGCTTCTTCATCATGAAATCCGAAATACTCAGATATATTTACTCTTCTGCACTTTTCGGTTCTAAAATACTGAACTACTGACAAAAGCTTTTTATTATCTGAAGTTAATTTTTCCTGAAGTAGTTCTTCATCTTCCAACTGTTCGGGTAATTTTTTTATGATTTTTAGATCACCGTATTCTATCGATCCTTCTGTAACTCCGTATCTATCAAGCATTCCTAAAGCAGTTTCTAATCTAAAATCATTCCTGTTTTTGTAAGAAAGTTGTTCACGGAGATATTCATTTTTCATGGAATTAGCTTCGGTTGTTCTGTTTTTTAGAAGTTCATATAAACGATAATAAAACTCGCTGTCAGGATTAGACCATTTAATAAACTCCATCTGCGTGTAAAGGTCATCCTGATTATAAATTAATAGACAAAGAGAATCTTTTCCGTCACGACCAGCTCTTCCAATTTCCTGATAATATGATTCGATTGATGATGGAACTTCAGCATGAATGATGAAACGAATATCAGCTTTATCAATGCCCATTCCAAAAGCATTAGTTGCCAGCATTAATTTTTCTTTCCCGCTTATGAATTTTCTCTGTATCTGTTTTCTAATTTTGTTTGGGAGCTTTCCGTGATAAACTCCATGTTTAAAACTTTTGTCGCCAATTTTTTCTGAAAATTTTTCTAAGGTTGAAATAAGCGAAAAATAAATGATCCCGAAGCCTTCAAATTTATGAAGCGCATTAATAACCTGATCCATCTTTTCATCGATGTCGTAAGCTTCCTGTGCCTCTAAGCGCAGATTTGGTCTTTGAATTCCCTGGTGAAATGTTTTAATCTCGTCAGGTTCTAAATGAAGCTTTCTAACTATGTCAATCTGTACGTCCGGTGTCGCAGTGGCTGTAAGAGCTATTGTTAGAGGATTACCCAACAATTTTCTAAACTCGCCAATTCTTGAATAGTCAGGTCTAAAATCATGTCCCCATTCAGAAACACAATGCGCCTCATCAATTGCTAATAAGCCAATTTTTACTTTCTTAATCTCATTTACAAATTCAGTTTTTCTGAACCTTTCCGGCGTTACATATAAAAGCTTTATCTTCCCATTTACAAAATCAGATAGTCTTTTCTCTTTTTCAATTTTTGAGACAGTTGAGTTTATATAAGCAGCCGGAATTCCCTTAGCTTTTAAAGCTTCAACCTGATCTTGCATTAAAGCAATTAACGGACTCATAACTATTGTTCCGCCTTCTAAACATAAAGCCGGGACTTGATAACATAACGATTTACCGCCACCGGTAGGCATTAAAACCAATGTGTGTTTTTTATCAGCTAAGATTCTATTTATAATTGTTTCTTGTTTCCCTCTAAAGGAATCGAAACCAAAATATTTTTTTAATATATATTTAGGAGTGTTCATTTTTTATTACTTCTATTTTGTAATTAAATCTTAATGTAAAAAATATTGCGACAAGTGTTAAGCCAAGCAATAATCCAATCCAAATGCCTATTGCACCCATTTCATATTTGAATGCGATTATATAACCAACAGGCAGTGATATTACCCAGTATGCTATAAATGTTGCTATCATTGGGATTTTAACATCAGTTATACCGCGTAAAAGTCCGAGTCCAACTGCCTGAACTCCGTCTGATATTTGGAAAAACGCTGCTATAACCAGAAGTGACGCGGCAATCTCTATAACCTCTGTATCAACAACAAAAAGCCAAGGCAGGTAGTTTCTGAATGCGATGAATATTATACCAAACGAACTCATCAAAATTGAAGAAAACATAATGGAACTAAACCCGATTGGCTTTAGGGAATCGAAGTCTTTCTTTCCCATTGCAGTTCCTACTCTTATTGTTGAAGCTGCTGAGATTCCAAGTATTATCATAAACGAAATTGATGCAAAACTAATTCCTATTTGATGAGCCGCTAGTGCATTACTGCTTATCCATCCCATCATTATTGAAGAGAACGAAAATGCAAAGACCTCAAAAAACGCGGTAAAGCCGCTTGGTACTCCAAGATTAATTAACTTCCTAATTATTGGCCAGTTTATATTTTTGAATCTTAATGTAGGATCGTATTCCTTAAAGTGTTTGTTAGTTACAACAAAAGAAAAAAGCGCAATAGCCATAAATAATCTTGTTATAAGGCTTGCATATCCTGCTCCGTCAAGTCCCAGAGCCGGCATTCCCAGTTTCCCGTAAATTAGAATCCAGTTTCCAAAAACATTTACAACATTTGAAATTATAGCTATATACATAGCCGGTTTAGTGAAAGAAAGTCCTTCAATAAACTGGCGATATGTTTGAAACAGCATAAATGGAATTATTGAAAAACCTATAATTCTCATGTATGATCCGGCCAGCAGAACAACTTCTTCCGGCTGATTTAAATATTCAAGAAAATAAGAAGCTATAAAAACTAATCCGGTAAAAATTATTGAAAAAAATATATTAACCAATAATGACTGTCTTAGTAAAATTCCGCATTCTTCATGATTATTACCGCCTTTTGCCATTGCGACAAGCGGAGTAACAGCGATGCTAATGCCTATTCCAAGTACCAGTAATAGAAAGAAAATTCCATTTACAAGTGAAGATGCGGCAAGCTGATCGGAACCAACACGCCCTACCATTGCACTATCGGTTATTCCGAGGAGTACATGCCCAAGCTGGCCAATAATAACCGGTACCGCGAGTGTAAAGGTTTTTTTTATTTCAGAAATATATTTTTTTAGCATAACTAGTTTTTATTCACAAGAGAATGGTTTAAAAATAAAAAAGATTTCTCATCCCGAACATTATTTAGTGAAACTGCATGTTGGCAGACAGGAGATCTTTTTAAAAGAGTTTATAAAATTATAACTGTTTTATTGCTTATTAAAGTTTTCCAACCAAATCAATCATTTCAATTGCAGTTATAGCAGCGTCCCAGCCTTTATTACCGGCTTTTGTTCCGGCACGTTCAATAGCCTGCTCAATTGTATCGGTTGTTACAACACCAAATATTACTGGTACACCGGTTTCAAGACCAACACTTGCAATACCTTTTGAAACTTCTGAAGCTACAAAGTCGAAGTGCGGAGTTGCGCCTCTAATAACAGCTCCTAAACAAATAACTGCATCGTATTTGCCCGATGAAGCCATCTTTTTAGAAATAAGCGGAATTTCAAAAGCTCCCGGAACCCAGGTTACTGTAATATCATCTTCTTTTCCACCGTGCCGTACAATACAATCTATTGCGCCTGATAATAATTTATTAGAAATAAATTCGTTAAATCGGCCAACTATTATTCCTAATTTTTTACCTTTTGAATTTAAATGTCCTTGTATAACTTTTGCCATCTCTGTCTCCGTTTATTTGTTATCTTTATCATAAAATAACATGTGACCCATTTTTTCTTGTTTAGTGTTCATGTAAAATTCGTTGCTCTCATTAACTTCGCAAATTATAGGAACTCTTTCGGTTACTTCCAATTCATAACCCTTTAACCCGACAATTTTTTGCGGATTATTTGTCATCAATCTTATTTTTTTTAGTCCCAGGTCTTTCAATATCTGAGCACCAATTCCGTAATCTCTTAGATCAGGTTTAAAGCCCAGCTCAACATTTGCTTCAACAGTATCTCTGCCATGTTCCTGAAGTTCATAAGCTTTTAATTTATTTACAATTCCGATGCCGCGTCCTTCCTGTCGCATATAAAGTACAACTCCGCAGCCTTCTTTTTCAACCATTTGTAATGCGCTTGCTAACTGATCTCCACAGTCGCATCTGTTGGAACCAAAAACATCACCTGTTAAACACTCCGAATGAACTCTTACCAAAACTGATTCTTGTGAAGATAAATCTCCTTTTACTATGGCTAAAGGATTATCGTTTCTATCTATTTTATTTGTATATAAATGACATTTGAATTTTCCGTATTTAGAAGGAAGATCAACTATAGCTTCTCTTTCAATAAGTTTTTCTTTATGTCTTCTATATTCAATAAGATCAGCAATAGTTATAAGTTTCATTTTATGTTTATCGGCAAACTTTCTAAGTTCAGGAACTCTGGCCATTGTTCCATCTTCATTCATAATTTCACATAAAATTCCGGATGGTTTTAATCCTGCTAAAACTGGAAGATCAAGAGCTGCTTCTGTGTGTCCGGTTCTTTTTAAAACTCCGCCATTCTGCGCAACAAGCGGGAAGATGTGTCCGGGACGGGCATAATCGGAAGCCGTAGTGTTTTCATCAACTATAGTAACAATGGTTTTATATCTATCGTACGCAGAAATACCAGTTGTAGTACCATGTTTGTAATCTATTGTAATTGTAAAAGGTGTTTCATGAATTGATGTATTGTTATCAACCATTTTTGCAAGATTCAATTCTTCAGCTCTTTGCTCAGTTATAGAAACGCATAACATTCCGCGGGCTTCTTTTACAATAAAATTTACATGATCGGGAGTAACCATTTCGGAGGCCATAATAATATCGCCTTCATTTTCACGATCTTCATCGTCGGCCACAATCACCATTTTACCATTTTTAATATCTTCAATTGCGTCTTCAATTGAATTGAATTTTATTTTTTTATCGGTCATTTTTAATATCCTAGTTTATTAAACCATTCTGCTGAAAATTTTTGGTCTTCAGGTTTATTAGCACTAATTAATTTTTCTATATATTTTGCAAGAACATCTGTTTCCAAATTTACAGTTGAACCAGTTTGTTTGGTCATTAATACTGTTTTTTGCCAAGTGTGCGGAATAACAGAGATATTTATTTTATTATAATTTACTTTTGCAATTGTTAAACTGATACCGTCAATTGTAATTGAGCCTTCATCAATTAAGTATTTATCTAAGTGGCTGGGTACATCAATTTCGAGATCGTAATTATCGCCAAGTTTAGTAATGTTTGTAATTGTTCCAATTCCATTTACATGACCCAAAACAAGGTGACCGCCTAATCTGTCGGAAAGCCGCAAAGCTCTTTCAAGATTAACATTAGCATTTACAGTTATATTTTTTAGAGTTGTTTTGTTAAGAGTTTCTCCAACGGTATCAGCCCAAAAAGCATTTTTATCAATTTCGGTAACAGTTAAACAGACTCCGTTTACGGCAATGGAATCATCTACTTTTGAATTTTCTAAAACCGTATTAGCAGATATCTTAAGCTTTTTTCCTCCCGCAATTGGTCTTATTGAAACTACTTTCCCAACTTCTTCAATTAATCCGGTGAACATTATTTTTTCCTAAATACACTTTTAATGTCGTCACCTAATTTATCAAGACTAACAAGTTCAAGTTCAATTGTTGAAGTTAACTTAACAGCATCTAATCCTTTACCAAATAACTTAGGTGTAGAAAGGAAAATAATTTCATCAAACAATTTTTGTCCTATAAATTCCGAGAATATTCTCTGTCCGCCTTCAACAAAAAGTGAACTGATATTTTCTTCCCCTAGAATTGCTAAAACTTCTTTTAGATCTAATAAACCATCGTATTGGGTTTGTAATTCAATTACCCTTACTCCATTTTTCTTAAGGCTGTTTATTTTTTCCGGGTTGGAATCTTTTCTGGTGAAAAGCCATGTACTAGCCTGATTACCGTCTGTGAAAATTTGAGATTCAACCGGACTTATCAATTCATCATCTAAAACAATTCTGTAAGGATCACGTCCTTCTATATGCCTGACGGTAAGCTGCGGATTATCAATGCCAACGGTGTTTGCGCCTACCATTACCGCATCATAATAAGATCTTTGCTGATGAACAAAAATATTAGCTTCAACTCCTGTAATTTGAGTCTGGGATCCAATATCATCGTTAATTTTCCCATCCAGTGATTTTGCGATTTTCAGAGTTACATAAGGCATTCTAGACTTAATATATTTGAAAAAGAATCTATTTAACTGTTTTCCTTTTTTTTCCGAAACACCGGTAACAACCTCAATACCGGCTTCTTTTAATATTTTAATACCTTTTCCTTTCACTTCCGGATTAGGATCAACATTCGCGATAACAACTCTTTTTATGTCATTCATAATAATTGAAGGAACACAAGGAGGTGTTTTTTTATTTTCATGGCAGCAAGGTTCAAGATTAACATAAAGAGTTGCTCCGCTAACACTTTCGGAAGAGTTTGTTATAGCAAGCGCTTCGGCATGAGGACCGCCAAATATTCTATGATAATTTTCAGAAATTATTTTATCATCTTTAACAATTACACAGCCAACTAGCGGATTTGGACTTACTGCACCTCTACCATGTTCAGCTAATTCAAGACATCGACGCATATATTTTTTATCAATATTTTCCATATTTCCACCCAAAAAATTTTTAATCCGATTATAAAGATAACAATAAATTACCTAAGTTTTGTTCTTGTGTGATTAGAATTCTTAATAACTAGCCATCCATAAAAATATTTGTTAAGTTTGCATGTTAAAAAAAATGGAGGTTAAATTGTCAATTTCTGTGGATGCTGTTCTTAAATCGTTAGGAACGGTAGATGATCCGGATCTGAAAAAGGATCTGGTTACGCTTAATATGATTAAAGATGTTAAAGTTGATGGAAACAACATTTCGTTTAATGTTGAACTTACAACTCCAGCCTGTCCTTTAAAAGATAAAATAAAAAGTGATTGTCTGGAAGCTATAAAAAGAGATATTCCTGAAGCTGAAAATATCGGTATAAATATGACTGCACAAGTCAGATCAAATAATAATGCAAAAAAAACTGATGTACTGCCGAATGTAAAAAATACGATTGCTGTTGCAAGCGGTAAAGGCGGGGTTGGTAAAAGTACAGTTGCTGCAAATTTAGCAATTTCTTTAGCTAAAGAAGGTGCTAAAGTTGGTTTAATAGATGCTGATATTTATGGACCAAGTATTCCCATGATGTTTGGTATAAACAGCAGACCAAAAATTTATCAGGATCCAAATACACAAAAAATGATTCCGCTGGAAAACTTTGGCGTTAAGTTAATGTCTATTGGTTTCTTAGTTGATGAGAGTCAGCCGGTAATTTGGCGCGGACCAATGGCAAGCGGAGCGGTAAAACAATTTATGACTGATGTTGAATGGGGTGAACTTGATTATTTAATATTTGATCTTCCTCCCGGAACTGGTGATATTCAGCTTACATTAGTTCAAACAATTCCTCTTACCGGAGCTGTTATTGTTACAACCCCTCAGGATGTTGCAATTGCTGACGCAAAAAAAGGTTTGCAAATGTTTCCGAAAGTAAATGTGCCTGTTCTGGGAATTATTGAGAACATGAGTTACTTTATTGCGCCCGACACCGGAAATAAATATGATATTTTTGGAACAGACGGCGGCAAAAAATTAGCTGAGGAAAGTAATGTAGAATTTCTTGGCGGAATACCAATTGATCCAAGAATTAGAGAAGGCGGCGATAGAGGTAAACCAATTGTTAATGAATTGGAAGATTCTGAACATACTGTTAAAATTAGAGAAATTGCCAGAAACCTTGCGGCTCAGATTAGTATAAGCAACATGAATAAAGTAACTCCTAAGATTGAAATAAATTTAGGAAATAATAATTAAGCAGAGGTTATAAATGAAAGATGAAATGCATGAAAAAGTAGAAAATGCATTACAATCAATTCGCCCATATTTGCAGGCAGATGGCGGAGATGTTGAACTTGTTAATATTACTGAAGAAGGAATTGTGGAAGTTCGTTTAACCGGAGCATGTGTTGGATGCCCAATGTCTCAGATGACACTAAGAGCAGGTGTTGAGCGCGCCTTAATTAAGGAAGTTCCCGGAATTAGAAGAGTGGAAGCAGTTAGTTAATATATTAATATAGTAGATATATTTTTTATACGAGGAGAAAAAATGCGTAAAATATGCGTAGCTGGAAACTGGAAAATGAATAAAGATCTTAATGAAGCTGTTTCATTAATTTCTGAACTTAAAAAAACTTTAGAGAATCAAACAATTAATGCTGATGTTATAATCTGTCCGCCGGCAATTGCTTTAGAAACTTCAAAAACATTGATTGAAGGAACTGCAATTCAGTTAGGTGCGCAAAATATGCACTTTGCGGATAGTGGCGCTTATACCGGTGAATTATCAGCTTCAATGCTAAAAAGTGTTGGCTGTAAATATGTTATTTTAGGTCACTCTGAAAGAAGAACTATTTTTGGCGAATCAAACGAAGTAATAAATAAAAAAGTTAAAAAAGCTTTAGCAGACGGAGTTGATCCAATTTTCTGTATTGGCGAAACTTTAGAAGAACGTGAATCCGGAGTAATGCAAAAAGTTATTGAAGAACAGGTTCGTAAAGGTTTAGCGGAAGTTACAGTTGAAGAGTTAGGAAAAGTAATTGTTGCCTACGAACCAGTTTGGGCAATTGGAACTGGAAAAACTGCTAGTCCGGAACAAGCTCAGGAAGTTCACGCTTTCATTAGAGGATTGTTAAAAGAAATGTATTCTGAAGAAGCTGCTGAAAAAGTTATTATTCAGTATGGCGGTAGTGTAAAACCAGGTAATGCCGATAAATTATTATCTCAAAAAGATATTGATGGCGCGTTAGTTGGCGGTGCATGTCTTGATGCTGAATCTTTCTTTGGGATTATTAAAGCCGCAAAATAAATTAAACTTATAAAAGTAATTAGGAGAGGACGCAAATATTGCGTCCTTTTTTAACGTATGACAAAAGCAGTACTTCCAAACTTGTTAGAAAAATATTTAGAAAGGATAAAGGCAGAAAAGAGTAAAAAATGGGGGTATTAAAACAATGGCTAAGAGACGAGGGAAGTATAAGAGGCAAAGTCCAGATGAAGTCTATAACCTAGGGCAGATCAGAATGGTGTGAAACCGATGGAGTGGTAATTTCCGATGATCACATTATTATTATTGAAATAAAAGGTGGGGCATTTACCTATACAAACCCGGCAAATGATTTTAATTCACATATAAACTCTATAAAAGATTTACTGATCAAGCCAGCAAAACAGAGTGAAAGATTTATAAACTATTTGAACAGTAGTAATGAAGTTAAATTGTACAACAAAGATCACGATGAGATAGCAATTATTAAGAATGAAGATTATAGAGTTATTACTGCGAAAGCAGAAACACTTTCTGATATCGGCATGGATACAGAGTAGGAATAGATACGTATTTTGGGAAACTTTACAGCGATCCTGAGAATGAAGTTTTAACAAAACAAGATATCCAAGAGCATCTAGAGTCAATAATAAAAATCACAAGTGTTAAAATCGGGAAATGTTATATTTGGCGTAGTATTAGACTTTAATCAAACCAAAATAACAGATGTTGATTTTTTTGAAATTCAGCCTAATGAGATTCCTGGTAATGAAATAGAGAAAGCGGAAAAAGAGTTGCCAAAATTTTATTCTAGAATGAAAGATAAGTTTTTGCTAGATAGCCGAAAAAGGAAGGTCGGAAGAAATGATACATGCCCGTGTGGCAGCGGTAAAAAAATATAAAAAATGCCATGGGAAATAGGTTGTTTGATTTCTTAGCGTGTTGATTCTCCACTTACAAATACTACCTTCACAAATTTTGACGGGTAATCTACTGTTATTCTTTGTAAAAGAGTCATTTTATCCGCTAACAATTCTTTGGGCATTCTACCAATAATTTCGGTTTGATCAAAAAATACAATAATATCTCTTATCTTCGCATTATTTTCTTGACTTTTTTATTTCTTCTTTCACTGACTATATTGCACTATAATTTAAAATAGTCTTGACTATTTTTAATTATAGTGCAATATTTACATGTTAATTTATAAAACAGAGTATAAAGTGAACAGATATCTTTATAAACATGTAATAAAAGATCTAAAAAAAAAGATGGTATTTATTACAGGTCCAAGACAAGTTGGGAAAACCTTTTTCTCAAAACAAATTATGTTGGAATTCAAAAATCCCCAATACTTTAACTTCGATAATGTTGAGGATAAGTTAATAATACAACAAATGATCTGGCGTAAAGATTCTGATTTATTAGTCTTTGATGAAATTCATAAAAAAAAGGATTGGAAAAACTTTATTAAAGGAGTATTTGATTCAAAGAATATTAACCAATCAATATTGGTTACCGGTAGTGCCCGTCTCGATACTTTCAGACAAGTTGGAGATTCATTGGCTGGAAGATATTATCATTATCATTTGAATCCTTTTTCGATTAAGGAATTAAAAACCACACTGTCTAATTATGAAAGATTGGAACAAATAAACAATTATGGTGGATTCCCGGAACCTTTAATTCAAAGTTTAGAGATTCCGATTGAAGAGGCAGAGATTGAATTAAAAAGATGGCAAAATCAGTATTATACTGATTTGATAAGAGAGGATATTTTTGAGTTTAGTAAACTTCGGGAAATCAATTCCATGAAAACGCTTCTGGAATTGCTAAGGTCAAGAGTTGGTTCTCCTTTATCCTATTCTGCATTAGCAAATTTATTAGAGTTATCAGTAAATACTGTAAAAAAATACATTGAAATTCTGCAAAGTCTTTATATAGTATTTTTAGTCAGACCTTATCATAAGAATGTTGCAAGATCTATATTAAAAGAACCTAAAATATACTTTTATGATACTTCCTATATAAAGGGTGATGAAGGAATTAAACTCGAAAATACAGTAGCTATTTCTTTACTTAAGCATTCTCAGTTTTTATACGATTCTAAAGGTGAGAAAATTGAATTAAATTATATCAGAACAAAGGAAGGAAAGGAAATTGATTTTTGTCTGACAAAAAATGATGCGCCTCTTAACTTTATAGAAGTAAAATTGAGTGATAAAAATATTTCTAGAAATCTAAAATACTTTATTGAGAAATTTCCGAATGTAAAGGGAATTCAATTGGTCCATAATTTGCATCAAGAACGGGATGAATCTGGAATCTCAGTTTTACGTGCCTCTGACTGGCTTATGGAAATCAGTGCTTAAAACATTACATTTATATGTTATTGAAGTTATAAAAATATTTTGTCTTATAGTATCAAACCATTTTGACTTACAATAACACAGATCTATCTTAAGGACATGCTGATACCCTCCATAGTTATAGTAGACAATTTTTAGTCATTAACAAGAAAAAATTAACCAGGCTTAGTTGCATTTTGAAATTTGTGATTAAGACTTTTTTCATTCATTCATTCGTGCAATCATATAATTGCAGCTATTATAACTCCTTATATTTCAATAGTTTTAATACATTTCAAGCATCTTTAAATCAATTGATTTGCCTCCTTTATTTTATTATATTTATAACCTTTGTTTAATCAAATTTATGTAATGGGAAAGATGTCAAAATTGAAATTTGCTGTTGTTATTGCCGCGCTATTATCCTTTGTTTTTACAGATTCAAATGCCCAAATAAAGATTAAGAAATTGCCCGATTATAAGTTCGAAATAGTGGATTCGGTATTTCATAATTTTACGGACACCAGAAAAATTGTAAGTCTTCACGAGGATTGGAAAGTCTCTATTGAAGATGATGAAAAAAAGGCTGTTACATCTATTCCGTCTACTTTTAAAACTGACGAAGTTTTAATTTTTGAGCGGGATATAAATCTTACTCAATCTCAAATTCTTAATAACAGAATTAAACTTCAATTTCTTGGGATTAATTACGCTGCGGAAATTTCTTTAAACGGATTGGTAATTCACAAAAATCCTGGCGGTGAAATTCCATTTATAATCGAGCTTCCACGAGATATTCTAAAATCCGATTCAGTTAATACATTGTCATTAAAAGTTTTACACGAACTTGATGCTGAAGCTACAATCCCTTTGAGCCATGGAATTTATATGCCCGAAAATTGGGGCGGAATTTTTAGAGACGTTCTAATGATTTTAATGCCGGATGTAGCAATCTCCGGTTCAAAAATTAAATATACTTTAAGTGAAGATCTTAAAAGTGTTGATTTCGATTGTTTTGTTGATATTACTAAAGAAATATTAAATGGAGCAAAACGGGATACTTTAAAGAATTATAAACTTGAAGTAAATGTATATGGACCGGATGGTAAATTAGCGGCCAAAAAAAATAAAATAAAAGTCGATTTAAACGGGAAAGATGAAGTTTCATATAAAGTCTCGCTGGATATAAAGAAGCCAAAACTGTGGTCGCCGGATGTACCGCAAGAATATTTAGTAAAAATTTCTCTTTACAATGACTCGTTAAAAATTGATGAAACTGTACAGGCAAAATCTTTGTACTCATTTAAAAATAGCAGTGAAGGATTAGTATTAAACGGGAATGAAATTAAGATAAACGGTGTTACATATTTTCAATCCTATGGTGAATATGGCAGTTTGGTTACGGTTGAAAAACTTAGAGACGATCTTAAACTTATAAAAGATACGGGTTTTAACACAGTCCGGTTTTCAAAAACTGTCCCTCATCCTTACGCGCTTCGAATTTGTGAAAAAATTGGTCTTTTAACCTTTGTCGAAATTCCGCTCAATTCAGTTAACGAAGATTTAAGTTCCGATCAAAGTTTTAGAGAAAGGGCAATCGGTTATTCTAAATATTTTATAGAATCTTTTGAAAAAATGACTTCATTTTCCGCAATTGGTTTAGGAAGCTCATACTTATCAAATTCAGCAAAACATAATTCATTTCTGCATTCTTTGGCCGAAGCGGTTAGAGCCAGAACTAATAAGCTGATTTTCACTTCCTTCATCGGGTTTCCGGAAAAAGATATTGAAAATGTTGATCTTTTTGGAATAGAAGTTTCTAACAATCCCATTCTTGAAAACAAAGATAAGTACGATAATTCAGTCGCTAAACTTGGGAAAGAAAAAATAATAATTACAGAAGCAACTTATTCTACATTTAACGGAAGCACAAGCGGATACGATAATGATAATTCGTTTGAAGCTCAGGCGAAATATTTTGAAGAAATAATTAATTTTTCTGCGAATGAAAAACTGCCGGCATATTTTGTAAATACAATGTTCGATTTCAGAGGCGAATATGCCCCGTTCTCAACTGGTTTTAACGAACAGAATATATATCAGATAGGTATAGTAGGTGAAGATAGACTTATAAACAGGATTTCTTACAAAGTAATAAATAATAAACTTAAAAAAGGCGATAAAGTTACCATACCAATGGGCGATAAAACTGATGATTCCCCAATTTTCTTTGTTCTAATAGGACTTGGAATTGCTTTGGTAATGGGGCTTTTAATAAATTCAAAAAGAAAATTTAGAGAAGATGCATCCCGCGCCTTACTTAGACCTTATAACTTTTATGCGGACATTCGCGATCAAAGAATATTATCCGGTTTTCATTCAAACTTTCTGATGGTAATTTTAGCCGGTTCAAATGCTCTATTCCTCACAAACATGTTCTATTTTTTAAGGACAAATTTTTTGTTAGACCAATTTGTAGAAGCGTTCGGAATTTACTCTCTTAAAGAATTTGTAAGCTATGTTGCATGGAATCCTTTAGTTGCATTCCCGTATTTATTTGCTATATCAATTGTCGGCATATTTATAATAAGTGTAATGGTTTATATTTCTTCCTTTTTTGTAAAGAACAGAGTCCTTTTTTCAAGCGTTTATTACATGGTAACCTGGTCGTTTTTACCATTAGCACTGCTAATTCCGGTAGAACTTGTTTTATATAGAATTTTAGTAGAAAATATTGTTAATGTCTACGCGTATTATTTTGTAATATTATATGCGTTATGGTTAATTCAAAGACTATTCAAAGGTGTGTATGTAATCTTTGATGTAAGACCGTTCACAATTTATTTTTATTGTTTCGTTTTAGTTGTAGTGGTTTTTGGCGGAATTTTATTCTACTTCCAATTGTCAGAAGCGGCAATTTTTAACATCATTAATGCATACAAACAATTTGTGCTAATGTAATTTTGGAGTTTAGTTGTATCTATCAAAGTTAGAAATACAAGGTTTTAAATCATTTGCAAATAGAACCGTAGTTAATTTTACAAAAGGAATTACCGGTATAGTTGGGCCAAATGGCTGCGGCAAAACAAATATTGTTGATGCTATTAGGTGGTCTTTAGGCGAACAAAAGAGCAGTACGCTCCGTTCCGATAAAATGGAAGCAGTTATTTTTAACGGTACACGTAATAAAAAACCAATGGGAATGGCAGAAGTATCATTAACATTGGTTAATGATGATGGTGTACTTCCCACGGAGTATTCTGAAGTAACTATTACAAGACGTATTTTTAGATCGGGTGAAAGTGAGTACTTACTTAACCGCCAAATTTGCAGATTAAAAGATATTACTAATCTTTTTATGGATACGGGAATGAGTTCAAATGCTTATTCTGTAATCGAATTAAAAATGATTGAAACTATTCTTAGCAACAAGGCAGAAGAACGCAGAAATATGTTTGAAGAAGCTGCCGGTGTAAATAAATACAAACTTCGCCGAAGACTGGCTCTTAGAAAACTGGATGAAGTTAAATTAGATTTAACCCGTGTTAATGATATTGTTTCTGAAGTTGAGAAAAAAGTACGGGCCTTAGAAAGACAGGCAAAAAAAGCGGATAGTTATAATCAGATAAATATGGTTCTAAAGGAAAAAGAACTGGATTACGCTGAAAGGGAATTTTCTTTTTTCTCTAATGCGCAGACTGAAAATGAAATTAAAACCAAGGGATTTTCGAACCGTAAAAATGAAATAGATGCCGAGATTAGTGAAATTGAAAACGAACTTATAGTTTACCGCGATCAAATTTCTGAAATAGAGGTTGAGTTAATAGCAAAACGAAAAGAGATTTCTAAGCAGACTGAAAAACTTCATAATGTTCAAAAAAATATTTCTGTTGCCGAAGAAAGAAACAGATCGCACGAATCTAATCTTGTTAGATTTAAACAAGAACTTGAAGAATTACAAATGCAGCTTGAAGAAGCTGAAGAATCGATATTGATAAATCAGGATTCTATTACTGAACTTGAAATTGATATTGAGAATAAAAGTAATGAAATAGAAGGCAGCGACGAGTTTCTTGAGGGAAAAAACCAACTGGTTTTAGCGAGTAAGAGTAATCTTAAAGTCCAGAATGATTTGATTATTGAGCGATTTAAAGATATAAACGCAAAAGAAAATGAGCTTGATAATAATACAAGATCGCTTAATAAAATAACTGCTTTAATTGAGAAACTGAATGAAAAAATTCAGACAGTTACTGGTAAAATTGCTAAGACTGTGGGTTATTTAGAGGAACTAAATAGTGAAAAAGATGATGCCCAAAATAAATTAAATAAGGCTGAAGAACTATTAAACAGTAAGCAGATTGAAAAAGAACAGCTTGAACAAAAGCTCTCGGAATTGAAAGATAATGAGCTTGAAGAAAAAAGCATAATGATAAATCTCAAAAATAAAGTTGAGTTCCTTCAATCACTTATAACTAATCTGGAAGGCTTTTCTAAGGGTTCAAAAACTTTAATCGAAAGTAATGAATGGTCGGATAAAGAAAAAACTTTATTTGCTGATGTTGGCAACGCCGAAGAAAAATACCGTATTGCAATGGAAGCTGCGTTAAAATTTGTAATCAATAATCTGCTTATCGAAAATATTGATGAACTAAAAAAAGCAATTTCCTATCTTAATGAAAATGATCTTGGTAAAGCATCATTTTTCTTATTGCAAAAGCAGTCAGAGAAAAAAAGTCTGTTAGAAAAAATTACAGACTTTAGCCTTAAACGTAAAATTAAAAAAGTAGAAATTGAAAAAGGATTTCTGGGATGGGCGCATACTTTTGTAAAGACCAGTAATAAATGGAAACCTTATTTTGAAAAAGTTCTTTCCCAGACAATTATTACTGAAAACCTGGAATCTGCCTTAACATTAAATAAAAAATATCCGGCATTTAATTATGCTACTTTAAGCGGTGATTTTGTTCAATCGCAAGGAATAATAGAGGCGGGTTCTGCTCCTAAATTAGATGAAACTTTGTTTGGCAGAAAACAGGCTCTGGAAAATCTTCAGAAGGAACTTCCAAAGTATGAAGTGAATTTAGGGAAACTAAGAGAGTTAATAGAAGAGACTGAGGATAAACTTTCGAGTATTGATTTAAAAGCAATTGCCGATGAAGGAAAAATATTTTCGAATGAATTATCAAATGTTGAAAAGCAGATTTCTCAGTTTGAATTTGAACGTGAAAAAGCTAACGAGGATGTAGAGAAGTCTAGAACTGAACTTCATGAGGTTGTTAGTGAATCAAACACGCTTAATAGTAAAATTGAAGAGTTAAGTGTAAATATTGAAGATGAGAAAAAGGCAAGAGAAGTTGAAGAAGAAAAATTAAGGGCTTTGGAAACTGAGGTTAAAACGGCTGAACAGAATTATAATAATGCCATAGATGAAATTAACCAGAAGAAACTTGAGCTAGAGAGGCTTCGCGGGAAAAAGCAGAATACAGTAAATGCTATTTCGCGTTTAGAGGAATCTAAAAAGACAATTGCGCAGTCTATTGAAAAAAGAGAAAAAGATATTACAAATACTCAAGAAGAAATGGTTGCCATTATTACAATACTTGATGATAACCAGATTGAATATGATGATATATATGAAGTTCAGCAGCAATTAACAAGTGAAGAGTTTGTGATTAATGAGAAAATGTTGTCGTTAAAAAGAGAAGCTTCTAAATTTGAAAAGGAGCTTAATCAGCATAGAAATGAGCGGCAGACAATTTCGGATAAACTTCATCATGTTGATCTGGATAATAACAGGATAGGTCTTAAACTGGAAAACCTTGTGCAGAGCATTCGTGAAGACTACAGTGTTGAACTGGAAATTAAAGAGTTTGAAGACAATGATACTTTTAATTTTGAAGAAAGATCTAAAGAAGTTTCCAGTTTAAAAATTCAATTGAAAAATCTTGGCCCTATAAATCTGCTTGCATACTCAGAGTATGAAGAGGAAAAAGAGCGACTTGAGTTTTTACATAGTCAGCGTAATGATTTAATTGATTCTGAAAAAGATCTTGTGAAAACAATTCATGAAATAAACGAAACAGCTCAGGCATTGTTCAAGGATACGTTCGAACAGATTAGAGAAAATTTCATAAAAATATTTAGAACCCTCTTTAATCCGGGTGATGAAGCTGATCTGGTTATACAAGAAGGTGTAGATCCTCTTGAAGCTAAAATTGAAATTATCGCAAAGCCAAAAGGGAAAAGACCTACTGGTATTGAGCTTCTTTCGGGCGGTGAAAAAACGCTTACTGCAACGGCTTTATTGTTTGCTATATATCTGGTTAAGCCTAGTCCGTTTTGTATTTTGGATGAAGTAGATGCTCCTCTTGATGACGCGAATGTGTCTAGATATACAAGGCTGATTTCTGATTTCAGCAAGAACACACAGTTTATAATGGTAACACACAACAAGCGTACTATGGAAGCTGCCGAAAATATGTACGGTGTTACAATGCAGGAAGAAGGAGTCTCCAAACTTGTCGGAGTACAGTTTAATGATGATCTTAAACAAATTGCCTAAGGAAGTCCATTCTATTTATGATTGATTCTGACAACAGAAATTTTAAAGTGTTCATTGATTTTGATGGAACAATTACCACAACAGATGTTGGCGAACAAATGTTTCTGAAATTTAGCGATAGAGAATATAATCTTAAAGCCATTGCAGAATGGGAAGATGGTAAAATGAGTTCTTCCGAGTTGTGGAATAAAATGTGTAAAGCAACTCATGATTTTGACAGAACAGAATTCGAAAAATTTCTTGAAACAATTGAGATTGATGAAGCGTTCCATAAGTTTGTTGGTTATTGTTCTGAGCATGGTCATGAATTATTTATTGTAAGTGACGGTTTTGACTATTATATAAACAGAATATTAGCCCGTGAAGGTTTATCCTCTATTAAAACTTACTCAAATAAGCTTTCCTTTGATGAAGAAAAAAAATTACTCCCATCATTTCCATATACTGATTCTGAATGTCATATTTGCGCAAACTGCAAAAGAAATCATGTTATTAGTGAAAGCAGTGATGAAGAGTTTAGCATATACATTGGTGATGGCGGTTCTGATAAATGTCCTGCTCAGTTTGTAGATTTTATATTTGCAAAAAATACTCTGTTGAAATTTTGTGAAGTAAACAGAATTACATATTTCCCGTATATAAATTTTCATAATGTAATTAGAAAGTTTGAAGAACTAAGAAACAAAAAAAGGTTAAAGAAAAGACATCAGGCTTTTTTAAAACGAAGAGATGTTTATCTACAAGGATAAAATAAAATTTGAATAATAAATTATTAATAATTGCCGGTGAAGCTTCCGGAGATTTACATGGAGCATCTTTAATTAACGAATTAAAGAAACGCAAATCTGATCTTATAATATCGGGAGTTGGCGGTGATAAAATGATTGCCGGCGGCATGGACGCGTTGTTTCATATTAAAGATATGGCTTTTCTTGGTTTTGTTGAAGTTATAAAACATATTCCGTTTATAAAAAAAGTCCAGAATGAATTAATTGAACATGTTAAAAAGGAAAATATTAAAACGGTTGTTTTAATTGACTACCCCGGATTTAACTTAAGTATAGCTAAGAAATTTAAAGCGCTTGGTATTGAAATAGTTTATTATATTTCGCCGCAAATCTGGGCATGGGGCCAGCATAGAGTAAAAAAAATTAAAAAACTTGTTTCAAAAATGCTGGTGTTATTCCCATTCGAGAAGAAGTTTTATGAAAAGCATGGTATAGAAGTAGAATATGTCGGTCATCCTTTAATTGAGCAGATTGAGAAAGCTGATTTACTATCGAGAAAAGATTTTTTTGAAAAGTTTAATTTAGATGAAGGGAAAAAGATTTTGTTGATTTTGCCTGGCAGCAGAATTCATGAGATTGAAAAAATATTTCCTAAATGTTTAGACGCGGCCGAAAATTTGTGCGGCAGTTTTAATATGCAGACTGTTGTTGCCTGTTCCGAAAATATTGATGCTAATATTTTTAATCCTTATTTAAATAATAAGTTCAAAATTATTAAAGGATTTACTTACGAATTATTTAAGTACTCGGAATTTGGAATTATTAAATCTGGAACTTCAACATTAGAAGCCGGATTATTTGAACTTCCTTTTATTGTAGTTTATTATACTTCCAGATTAACTTATTTAATTGGAAGAACTTTAGTGAAGATCAAAAACATTGCTTTAGTTAATATTGTTGCTGAAAAAAACATTGTTCATGAATTGATTCAGGATGATGTTAACACAGACAATATTGTTCAGAAAAGTTCTGATATAATGAGTAGTTCTAAAAAGTGTAAAGAAATTAAATCTTCGTTAAGTGAATTAAGATCGAAGCTTGGAAGCGTAGGTGCTTCATCAAAGGCAGCAGAAATAATCTTAGCAGAGTTAGATGCAGTTAAAAGAAATTAAAAAAAATATTTTATGGTTCTTAGGAAACCGATTTTTGTTTTATTCTGCAAGTCTGCTTTGCAAAACTGTAAGAATTGAAAAGAAAAATTTTTCGGGTATTGAGGAATTAATAAATAATGATAAAAATTTTGTTTTAGCATTTTGGCATGGATCAATGTTTATTCCCTGGTACATTCACCGCCGACAAAATTTTTCGGCAATTGTAAGCAAAAGTAAAGACGGACAGTTATTAGTGAATTTATTAAACAAGTGGAAATATAATGTAGTAAGGGGTTCTAGCCATGTTGGCGGAAAAGAGGCTTTGGATACTTTAATTACGCTGGCTAATGAAAATAACCCGATTGCAATTACACCGGATGGACCAACAGGACCAAGACACGAAATGAAAGCCGGAGCGGTAATTACAGCGCAGCGGACTGAGATTCCTCTTATTTTATGCGGTGTTTCGTATAGCAGTAAAGTTGAACTTAAGAGCTGGGATAAACTAGAAATTCCTAAGTTGTTTAGTAAAGTAAAAGTAGTTTATTCTGATTTGATTTATATTAATAAAAATTTAAATCGCGAAGAAACTTCAAAAATCATAAAAGAATGTGAAATTAAATTAAATAATTTAATAAATTAGATGTTGAAATTTTTCCAAATATTGTTATCACCGTTTGTGGCTGTTTATTACTTAATAATTAAGGTGCGCAATATATTATTTGATGCCGGAATTTTTAAGTCAGAGAAAGTTTCAACAAAAATAATTTCAGTTGGCAATATTGTTGTTGGCGGAGCTGGTAAAACACCAACTGTTATTTATGTTCTTAACATTTTGAAAAAAGCCGGAAAAAAAGCCGGTGTACTAAGCAGAGGCTATGGAAGAAATTCTAAAGGATATAAATATGTTTCGGATGGTGAAAAGTTTTTCACCGATGTTAGCGAAAGCGGAGACGAAATTTATTTAGCCGCAAATGAGTGCGGAGTTGCAGCGGCAGTATCTGAAAAACGCGTTGAAGGTGCAAAGAAATTTCTTGATGAACAAAGCCTGGACGCGATTGTTTTAGATGACGCTTTCCAGCATAGATGGATTTACAGAGATATTGATATACTTGTATTCGATCAGCGTTTCTTAAATAAAGTTGGTAAACGTGTACAGAATATGCTGCCGTTAGGAGTAATGAGAGAGCCGTTCAGATCAATTGCCAGAGCAAATATAGTTATTATCAATAGAAAATTTTCAGATAAAACTGAACTCCCAAAACCATTAGGAAAATATTTTAATAATAAAAAAGTGTTTTACGGAAAGTATAAAGCAACCGGATTATATGATGTTAAAAATCATAATAGTTATAGCTTAAAAGAATTTCAAGGTCAAAGAAGCCTGGTTATATGCGGCATTGCAAGACCTTATTCGTTTTTGAATAGATTAGAACAGAATAAAATCAATATCAAAAATAAAATTTTATTCCCTGATCATAAAGAATACACTAATAAAGAAGTTCAATTGATTAGAAAAAAATTCTATAGTACTAATGCTAACTCTGTACTTACAACGCAGAAAGATGCTGTAAAACTAACCAAGTTTTCTAAAGAACTGGATGATATAGATATATATTATCTTAAAATTGAATTAGAAGTAGAAAATAAAGAAGAATTTGAAAAAGAAATAATAAATATATTTTGATAACAAACCAATCACATTGGAGGTAACCTAAATGGCGAAAACACCCAAATATGTCTATTTCTTCGGCGGAAAAAAAGCTGAAGGCAGAACTGACATGAAAAACCTGCTTGGCGGAAAAGGTGCAAACCTTGCTGAGATGATTAACATTGGTCTGCCAGTACCAAACGGATTTACTATTACAACAGATTTTTGTACTGACTATTATGCAGGCGGGAAAAAATTTCCTAAAGTATTAAAAGATCAAGTTTCCGTAGCTCTTAAAAAAGTAGAAAAAAATATGGGCGCCAAATTTGGTGATGCTAAAAATCCTTTATTACTATCAGTCCGTTCCGGAGCAAGAGCTTCGATGCCTGGTATGATGGATACTATATTAAACTTAGGTCTTAATGAAGTAACAGTAGAAGGCTTAATTGCTAAAACAAACAATCCTAGATTTGCGTACGATTCTTACAGAAGATTTGTTTCTATGTACGGCGATGTTGTATTAGAAATGAAACCAGAAGATAAACATTCAGTTGATCCTTTTGAAGAAATTCTGGAAGCTAAAAAAGCTAAAAAAGGTATTGAGTTAGATACTGATTTAACTGCTGAAGATTTAAAAGAATTAGTAGCAGAATTTAAAGCAGCTATTAAAAAGAATACTGGTAAAGATTTCCCTGAAGATCCTATGGAACAATTATGGGGAGCAGTTGGTGCTGTATTCGATTCCTGGATGAACGAAAGAGCTATTGTTTATAGAAAATTAAATGATATTCCCGCAGCATGGGGAACAGCAGTAAATATACAATCCATGGTTTATGGAAATATGGGTGAAGATTCTGGTACTGGTGTTGCGTTTACACGTGATCCTGCTTCAGGCGAAAGAGTATTTTACGGTGAGTATTTATTTAATGCACAGGGTGAAGATGTTGTTGCTGGTACAAGAACTCCTCATCAAATTGTTGAGCTTAAAAAAGACAGTCCAAAATTATATAAAGAATTAGACGACATTAAAAATATTCTTGAAAAACATTATCACGAAATGCTGGATATTGAATTTACAATTCAGCAGGGTAAATTGTGGATGCTTCAATGCCGTGTTGGTAAAAGAACAGGTTTTGCTGCTATCAAAATTGCTGTTGATATGGTTCGTGAAAAACTTATTACAAAAGAAGAAGCTCTTCTTAGAATTGAACCGGATCAATTAAATCAATTATTAAGACCAATTTTTGATACTGAACAAAAAGAAAAAGCTATTAAAGAAGGTAAATTACTGGCTAAAGGATTAAACGCCGGTCCCGGTGCTGCATCTGGTAAAGTTGCTTTTAATGCTGTTGATGCCGAAATAATGGCTGCAAAAGGCGATAAAGTAATTCTTATTAGAATTGAAACATCACCAGAAGATATTAAAGGTATGAATGCTTCGGAAGGTATTTTAACTGCTAAAGGCGGAATGACTTCTCATGCGGCTCTTGTTGCCCGTCAGATGGGTAAAGTTTGTGTTGCTGGTTGCGGTGTATTAAATATTGATTACAAAAAGCAAACAATGACAGTTGAAGGAAAGAAACTTGTTATTAAGAAAGGTGATTATGTTTCTATTGATGGTACAACTGGCGAAGTTATTGCCGGAAATATTGAAACAAAACCATCAGAAGTAGTTCAGGTACTGGTTACAAAAGAATTAGATGCTAAAAAATCTGCAGTTTACAAAACATATAAAGATGTTATGAACTGGGCAGACAGTGCAAGAACTTTAGGTGTTAGAACTAACGCTGATGAACCTGCACAATGCGAAAACGCTCTTGCATTTGGTGCTGAAGGTATTGGTCTTACACGTACAGAACATATGTTTTTCGAAGGCGATAGAATTATTGCTATCCGTGAAATGATTCTTGCTGATAGTGAAGAAGGCAGAAAAACTGCTTTAGCAAAATTACTTCCTCATCAGAGAGGTGACTTTGAAGGTATTTTCAAAGTAATGAAAGGTAAACCAGTAACAGTAAGATTCTTAGATCCTCCTTTACATGAGTTTTTACCGCAGGAAGCAAAAGATATAAAAGTAATGGCCGATACAATGGGTATTTCGGTTAAGCAGGTAAAAGACAAAATTGCTTCAATGCATGAAATAAACCCAATGTTAGGATTTAGAGGCTGCCGTTTAGGAACCGCTTATCCTGAAATTACTGCAATGCAGGCACGTGCAATATTAGAAGCCGCTTGTAACGTTGCAAGTCAGGGTATTAAAGTATTTCCAGAAATTATGATTCCTTTAGTAAGTACAGTTGCCGAACTTAAAGGTCAGGAAGCAATTGTTCGTGAAGTTGCAGCACAAGTATTTGCTGAGAAAAAGAAAAAAGTTAATTACCTTGTTGGTACAATGATAGAGTTACCACGTGCCGCATTAACAGCTAACGAAATTGCAGAAGTTGCTGAATTCTTTAGTTTTGGTACTAACGATTTAACTCAGACAACATTTGGTCTTTCAAGAGACGATGCAGGTACTTTCTTACCAATGTATGTTGATAAAGACATATTACCACGCGATCCGTTTGAAAGTTTAGATCAAAATGGTGTTGGACAGTTAGTTGAAATAGGAACACAAAAAGGTCGTTCGGTAAGAGAAAACTTAAAAGTTGGTATCTGCGGCGAACATGGTGGCGAACCTGAATCAGTTGAATTCTGTCACAGAACCGGATTGAACTATGTTAGTTGTTCTCCATTTAGAGTTCCAATAGCAAGACTTGCTGCTGCAAGAGCTGCTCTTAAGGATCCTAAATTAGCGGTTAAATCTGCAGATAAAAAGCCTGCTAAAAAAGCGGCTGTTAAAAAGGCTGTTGCAAAGAAGCCTGCAGCTAAAAAAGCAGTTGCTGAAAAACCTGTAGCCAAGAAGGCGGCAGCTAAAAAAAATGATAAAAAAGCAGTTAAGAAAAATACTAAAAAATAAAAAAGTCTATTTTTAATAGATTTTGCATTAAAGCGGAACCTTTTATAAGGCTCCGCTTTCGATGTTTATAGACAAAAGTATTTGTGAATTAAGATTAAGTGAGTAATAGGAGAGAATATGAAACTATCTGATTTTAAATATAATCTTCCTAAAACTTCAATTGCTAAATTCCCGGTTGAACCGAGAGATAGTGCAAAGTTGATGGTTTTAGATAGACAAAATCAGACTATAGAAACAAAGAAATTTACCGACATAGTTGAGTATATGTCGAAAGGTGACGTTCTTGTTGTTAATGAAACGAAAGTAATGCAAGCTAGATTATATGGTAACAAAGAAAGAACAAATGCGAAAATTGAAGTTTTTGTGCTTCGTGAATTAAATTCTGAAGAAAACATTTGGGATGTTATTGTTGATCCGGCACGCAAAGTAAGAATTGGTAATAGAATTTATTTCAATGATAATTTATGGTGTGAAGTTATTGATAATACAACTTCAAGAGGACGTACAGTTAGATTTAATTGTGAGTCTGGCGATGTTTTTAAGGAAATTGAGAAAATTGGTTTAACTCCGTTACCGCCATATATTAAGCGTGATGTTGTTCCTGAAGATAAAGAAAACTATCAGACAATGTTTGCTAAAGAAGATGGTTCGGTTGCCGCGCCAACTGCTGGTTTGCATTTTACACCTGAGTTGATAAAGAAGATCAAGAAAAAAGGAATTAAGATTGTTCCTGTAATTCTTCACATTGGTTTAGGAACATTCAGACCTGTTGAAGTTGAAGATTTAACGAAACACCGAATGGATTCTGAGTACTTTGAAATTCCTGACGAAACGGCAGATGTTATTAACAAAGCTATTGATGGTAAAAAAAGAGTTTTTGTTACTGGTACAAGCGCAACCCGTGCCGTAGAAAGCAGTGTAACAGCCGAAGGTTATGTAAAGCCTGATTACGGATGGACTGATAAGTTTATATTCCCTCAATATTCTTTTAATGTATGCAGACAGCTTATAACTAATTTCCATCAGCCTGAATCTACCCTTTTAATGCTTTCAACTGCATTTGGCGGATACGATTTTGTTATGAAAGCTTATAAACATGCTATAAAGGAAAAGTATCGTTTCTTAAGTTATGGCGATGCAATGCTGATTATCTAATTATGAAAAATATTGCTATAATACCTTCAGGCGGCAGCGGATTAAGAGCCGGTGCCAATATTCCTAAGCAATATTTAAAGTTTAACGGGAAAGAATTAATTGCTTACACATTGGAAGTTTTCCAATCGTGTGAGCTAATTGATGAAATAATTATTCCGGCAAAAAAAGAATACTTTAAGCTATTGAACCAAATTAAAGAAAAGTATTCTATAAGTAAATTGATAAAGATTGTAGAAGGCGGGAAAGAGCGCCAGGACTCTGTGTATAATGCTCTTTCCCATATTTCCACAGATGAAAAAACGTTTGTAGCTGTACATGATGCTGCTCGCCCGCTTTTACCAATTAATATTTTAAATACCGCTTTAAAATCTGTTCAGAAGTTCGATAATATTGTTATCGCTATAAATGCAAAAGATACTCTTATAAATGGCGATGAATTTGTTGATTCTTTTATTGAGAGGAAATCTGTATTTTATGTTCAGACTCCACAAATTTTTAAGTACGAAAATTTGAAAAAAGCCATGGAATTGGCCAAAAAAGAAAATTTTTATGGTACTGATGAGTCGATGTTAGTAAAAAGAGCCGGATTTGAAGTGAAAATAGCTGAAGGTTCAGCTCTTAATTTTAAGGTTACAACAGAATCGGATATTGAATTATTTAAGGCAATAACAAAGGTATAATGAGAAATTGTTAAGATTTATTTACTTTGTAAAAGTTATATAAATTCTATAAATTTAACTTCTTGTTATTATCCTTTATAGTATAAAGGGTTGTTGTATTAGAGTAAAAAAATAATAAAAGGATTATTATGTACGAATTTTTAGCAATAATATTATTGGCATATTTAGTAGGCGCAATTCCTACAAGTATTATTGTAAGTAAATTGGTAAAAGGTATAGATATAAGACAGCATGGAAGCGGTAATGCCGGCGGTTCAAATGTATTTCGTGTTATTGGCTGGAAATTTGGCATTTTAACAATTGTTCTTGACGCGCTAAAAGGTGTAATTGCAGTTGTATTTATTTCACGCTTATTTTCAACTACAATTCCTTTTTCTAACCAGACTCCTTTTGATGATTTTACAATTATTCAAATTTTAGCCGGACTTTTTGCCGTAATTGGTCATATATGGACTGTCTTTGCCGGATTTAAAGGCGGTAAAGGTATTGCTACCGCGCTAGGATTTATGCTCTCTATTGTAACTATTGATATGCTACTGGCTTTAGTGATATTTGCAATTGTTGTTTCAATTTCAAAATACATTTCTCTAGGTTCTTTATCAGCGGCATTTTCAATTCCTATTATAATGATAGTTAGGGAAAATGTTTTTAATGTTGATATTCAGGGATATCACACAATTCTGCCTTTTGTAATTTGTATAGCATTATTAGTGCTCTATACACATCGCGCTAATGTTTCCAGATTATTAGCAGGTAACGAAAATCAAATATCATTATCTAAAAAATAATTTTAGATTATTATGAAAATTTCTGTTTTAGGTGCCGGTGGCTGGGGAACAGCTCTTGCTATTTTACTCCATTTTAATGGTCATAAAGTTACCCTTTGGGAATTTGATAAGCGATATGCAAAATCCCTAAAGAGATCAAGAAAAAACAAACTTTACCTTCCCGGTGTAGATCTTCCGGATGAATTAAATATAACACACTCTTTAGATGAAGCTGTGCAAAAACAGAATATGGTTGTTATTGCGGTACCTTCGCAATTTGTAAGAAGTGTGCTTTCCAGTGTTAAAAAAATTGATTTCTCTGATGTAACTTTTGTAAGTGTTTCTAAAGGAATAGAAAAAGGAACGCTTATGACGGTTGAAGAAGTTATTAAAGATGAGTTTCCAAATATAAATGATGAACATTTTGGAGTGTTGTCCGGTCCAAGTCATGCAGAAGAAGTAAGCAGAAGAATTCCTACTACGGTTGTTGCTGCATCAAGAAGTGATGATACAGCCAGAAGAATTCAGTCAGCGTTTATGTGCTCCTATTTTAGAGTTTATTCCAGCAACGATATAATTGGTGTTGAACTTGGCGGAGCTTTGAAAAATATATTTGCTATAGGGGCTGGTATAATTGACGGCGCTAAATTTGGCGATAATACTAAAGCAGCTATTATGACCAGAGGAGTTTCTGAATTAGCCAGGTTAGGAGTTACCCTTGGTGCAAAGAAAGATACTTTTTACGGTTTATCCGGTATGGGTGATCTTATTGTAACATGCAGCAGTAAACACAGTAGAAATCGTTATGTGGGTGAACAGATTGGAATGGGGCACAAGTTAAAGAATATTATAAAGAAAATGGATATGGTTGCTGAAGGTGTAGAAACCACGCGCTCAGCCTACGAACTAGCCAAAATTAAGAGTATTGATACTCCGATTATAAACGCTATTTATTCTATTCTTTATGAAGATAAAGATCCAATTCTGTCAACTTACGAATTAATGGAAAGGGCAATGAAACCAGAGTAAACGGGTTTTGTTTAAACATTTTTTCTCTTATTTTTACCTCAGGTATATAATCATCTTCTTAAGCGGGTAAATCTTAATGTCTCAAATTAAAATTACTGATTCCGTAAAATATATAAAGTCGGTTGGACCTAAGCGTGCTGAATTATTTGAAAAGATTGGTATCAGATCAATAAAGGATCTACTCTTTTTTCTTCCAACGCGGCACCTGGACAGATCAACAACTTTAACTGCCGACAAAGTGATTGATCATCTTATAAACGGCTACGAAGGCGAGGTTACAATTATTGGGCGGGTTGTTGATTCTGAAATTATAAGGTACGGGAAGAAGCAGATATTCAAAGTTCAGATGCGGGATTCAACAGGTTTTTTTGAGTGTGTCTGGTTCCAGGGCATTAAGTTTTTTAAAGGAAGATTCCAGGAGAATGAAGAATATGCAATTGCCGCAAAACCGGTTTTAACAAAATATGGCAACCTTCAATTTTCACATCCCGATTTTGATAAACTTGATTCTGAGGAATTTAGCGACTTCAATAATACAGGCAAGATTATTCCTTTTTATAAGCTCCCTAAAGAAGTAAAAGGGAAAAATTTGGGCGATTATAGTTTGCGCAAAATAATTTCGAATGCTGTCGAAAATTTTGGAAATCAACTGAAAGAAACTTTGCCCGAAGAAATTATAAAGAGTAATGATTTAGGCGGAATAAATGAAACCATCCAGAGTATACATTTTCCAAACTCGCTTGAGCAGTTAGGAGATGCAAAAAAAAGATTCAAATTTGAAGAACTTTTTTATCTTGAAGCATTATTGGCTTTAAGAAAATTCAATATTAAAGGGAATATTCCCGGATATAGTTTTAAAGTGAAGAGCAGATTAGTTCATAACTTTTTAGAAAAACTTCCATTCGAATTAACACAGGCTCAGTTAAATGTACTTCATGATATCCGTTTAGATATGGAAAGTAATTCGCCAATGAACCGGATGCTTCAGGGAGATGTTGGAAGCGGAAAAACAATTGTTGCTTTAATCTCAATGTTAATAACGGCCGATAATGGATATCAGTCAGTGATAATGGCACCAACAGAGATTTTAGCAAATCAGCATTACAAAACTATTAGCAGTTTACTTGCCGGACTTAACATTAATGTTTATTTATTATTAGGCGGACAGAAAAAATCTGAAAGAAAAGAAATTCTAGAAAAAATAAATTCTGATGAAAAGTCAATTATAATAGGCACACACGCTCTTTTTGAGGATGAGGTTATATTCAGGAAACTTGGATTAGTTGTTATTGATGAACAGCACAGGTTTGGTGTTGCCCAGAGATCAAGACTTATTGATAAATCACATTCTCCTGATATTTTAATTATGACAGCTACACCAATACCAAGAACACTTACTATGACTGTTTATGGCGACCTTGACCTTTCTATTATTAAGGAGAGACCGGGAAACAGACTGCCGATAAAAACGTATTTGCGCGGCGAAAAAAAACTTCCGGATATCTATAAATTTATTTGTGATAAAAACAAAGAAGGATATCAGGCTTATATTGTTTATCCGCTGGTTGAAGATTCGGATAAGCTGGATCTAAAATCTGCGGAAACACATTTTGCTGAACTAAAGGAAACCTATTTCTCAGATATTAGTCTTGGTATTGTTCATGGTAAAATGAGTTGGAAAGAAAAAGAAGAAGTAATGAAAGGGTTTTCGGATAAGAAGTTTGATGTACTAATTTCGACAACTGTTATAGAAGTAGGTATAGATATTCCAGATGCAAATATTATGGTTATAAATGACGCAAGCCGGTTTGGTCTTTCGCAGCTTCATCAATTAAGAGGAAGAGTTGGAAGAAGTGATAAACAGGCATATTGTATTCTTGTGGCTGAGGATAAATTTGTTGTCAGTTCAAATAAATTAAACTTTAATTTTGAATATTTATCAAACGCACAGATAGAAAAATTTAAAGCTGCTATCAGATTAAGCTCGATGGTTAAATGCAACAGCGGATTTGATCTTTCTGAAATCGATTTAAAACTTCGCGGACCAGGCAATATATTTGGAACTGAACAAAGCGGATTGCCTAATCTGCAATTTTCAGATTTAAGGGAAGATACAGAAATTCTGTTAAATGCTAAAAATTCTGCTTTCAGTATTATCGAAAATGACCCTACTCTTATAAATCCGGCGTATAATTGTATTAAAAGAAAGTTAAAGGAAGTTTATTCTGAAAATTTAAAATTCTCACAAATAGCTTAAATCAGTTAAAGTTTGCAACAATAGAATATAACAAACGTCCTATATTTATAAGTAATGTTAAGCATTATTTTAAGCACTTTATTAAATAAAAGTTATTCGATAGTTTTGTATAATCAAAAAATAAATTATTAATATGAAGAAAATATTCCAATATATATATTTCTGCTTCTTTCTTACATGCAGAGCAGTTTTTCCTGGTAATGAAATTTTAAAATTTGAACATTTTAATTCTGAACACGGATTATCCCAAAGTACAGTTAACGCAATTGTTCAGGATAAAAAAGGTTTTCTTTGGTTTGGTACTGAAGATGGTCTAAACAGATATGACGGCTATAACTTTAAGGTTTATTATCCAGAAATAAAAAATAGTAATTCTTTAAGCCATAATTTTATTTTAGCACTGTTTGAAGATACTGATGATTGTTTATGGATAGGAACTAATGGCGGCGGATTAAACAAGTTTGATAAAGTTCATAATAAATTTACAGTTTATAAACATGATTTGAATGATATTAACTCGTTAAGCAGCAATATTGTTACCGGAATATATAAAGACAAGAACGGAATTATTTGGGTTGGAACTGATAACGGGCTTAATAAATTTGATGAAAGAAAAAATAAATTAGTAAGATATATCTCCTCAAAACATAATAACTCCATTTCGTCTGATTATATAAGCGTTATAAAGGAAGATAGCGATGGTGTACTCTGGATTGGCACTAATAACGGGCTAAATAAATATAATAGTGAATCTGATGATTTTGAACGATATCTGCAAAATGAAAAAAATGAATTTGTTGGGGATTACATTTACGATCTTTACGAAGATAAAGTTGGCGCCATCTGGATTGGAACAGATCAAGGATTAAACCGCTACGATAAATTTACAGGCACATTTAAAAATTATACACACAATAAATATAATCCGGCAAGCTTAAGTAACAGTATAGTTAGAACAATCTGCGAAGATGATCTTGGATTGTTGTGGATAGGAACCGATGGCGGCGGTATATCGGTATTTAACCGATTAACAACTACCTTCGAGAGACATTCGCATTCAGTTTATAACAATAAAAGTTTAAGTAAAAATGAAATTAGGAAAATCTTTTTTGATAATTCCGGGATTGTATGGGTTTCAACTTATGGCGGCGGATTAAATAAATTTGACAGAGAGCGTGAGAAATTTAATCTCTATTATAGAGATATAACAAAACAAACATCACTTTCTAATAATATGATCTGGAATTTTTGTGTCGACAGCTCAAATATTCTGTGGATTGGAACTGACGGCGGCGGTTTGAATTCTTACGATAAGAGAGAAAAAAGTTATAAAACCTACCAGCATATTAAAAACAAAAATAGTATTACTAATAACTATGTAAGAGCAATTATAGAAGATAGAATTGGTAATATATGGATAGGAACTGATGGCGGCGGCTTAGATAAATTAAATCCCGGAACGGGAGAATTTAAGCATTATAAAGCAAAGCAGGATAATAATAGTCTTAGCAGTAACCGTATACGACCGCTTTTTGAAGACAGTATGGGAAATATATGGATTGGAACAACTGATGGCGGTTTAAACAAACTGGATGTTTTTACTGATAAAATTATAAGTTATCAGAATATTCCAGATATGAGTACCAGTATAAGTCATAATTTTGTTTATTCAATTTGCGAAGATATAGACGGGTATATCTGGGTCGGAACCTGGGGAGGAGGCTTAAATAAGTTTGATCCGGTAAAACAATCGTTTAAAAGATTTAAACATGATGCTGACGACAGTAAAAGTTTAAGCAATGATTTAGTACTGACTATACTTGAAGATTCAAATAGAAATTTGTGGTTTGGTACAAGCGGCGGCGGATTAAATCTGTTCAATAAAAAAGATCAAAGTTTTACTCACTTTAGGGTTCAGGATGGATTGCCAAGCGATGTAATTTATGGAATTCTTGAAGATAAGTCGGGCGATCTGTGGTTAAGTACAAATAAAGGTTTATCACGATTTGATAAAAAAACGTTAACATTTACTAATTTTAATACTAGCGATGGTTTACAAAGCAACGAATTTAATGGCGGTGCTTATTATAAAGCAGCATCCGGCGAAATGTTTTTTGGAGGTATTAATGGATTTAATTCATTTTTCCCTTCCGATATTAAACAGAACAAACAAATTCCTAAAGTTATTATAACAGATTTTCTGATTTCAAATAAAAGTGTAGTACCTGGTGATAAATCTGTATTAAGTAAAAGTATATTTTATACTGATGAAATTGAATTGACTTATGAAGACGATATGTTTTCGTTTGAGTTTTCTTCTTTAAATTTTGCTTCTCCTGAAAAAAACTTATACAAATACAAAATGGAAGGTCTTAATAAAGATTGGATTTTTTCTAATTCAAATAAAAGATTTGTTACTTATACAAATATGGAGCCCGGAGAATATACCTTTAGAGTAATGGGTTCTAACAACGATGGAATCTGGAATGACGAAGGTGATTCAGTTAAAATAATTATTTATCCTCCAATCTGGGCAACTCTGTGGTTTAGAATAATATTATTTGTCTTAATAGTTATTCTGGTCTATTCTTTTATAAAAAGGAAGACTAATGTTATTAGGATGAAAACTGAGCTAAAAGGTGCTCATGATGCTCAGATGTCGATTATGCCGCAGAGCGATCCGGTAATAGAAGGATTTGATATATCGGGTATTTGTCTGCCTGCGTTTGAAGTAGGTGGCGATTTTTTTGAATACATTTGGCTGAATGAGGAAAAAACAAAATTGGGTATTGCTGTCGGTGATGTTTCAGGTAAAGCCATGAAATCGGCAGTTACAGCCATTATGACCAGCGGATTAATTTTAGCTGAATTTAACGGCCGTTCAAAAACGGATAAAACAATGTCCAGACTTAATAAACCTCTGTTTCAGAAAACAAGCAAAAGTATGTTCACCGCACTGTTATTGGCCTCGTTTGATAAAGAGAGCAAAGAATGTGAATTTACAAATGCAGGACTTATAAGACCAATTTTAAAAAAGAATAAAGTTGTTACTCACCTAGAATCAGAAGGACCAAAATATCCATTGGGAATATTGGAAAATGTTGAGTATGAAAATAATCATATTAAATTAGAAAGCGGTGATGTACTAATTTTCTTGTCTGACGGAATTCCGGAAGCGCAGAATAAGGATCAGCATTTATACGGGCTTAATATTCTTACCGATCTAATATGGAAAATGGATACTGATAAATTTTCAGCTCATGAGATTAGAAACAATATTATTGATGACGTTAAAAAATTCTCTGATGGAACAGAACATCCGGATGACATGACTTTAGTGGTAATTAAGGTCAAATAAAATTGTCTTGTCCGATGCAATAAAAATAGTTAAATTTACCATTCAAATTTTATTACCAACAGAAAAGGAAAGCTATAGACATATTTCTACATTTTTAACTCTAATTAAGTAACATATATTTGTAAGTTGTTGAGGTTATAATGTGGAATAGTTTTCCCAAATCAATTCTAATAGCATTTATTCTAGTACTATCTCTAAATTCTATTTTTGCACAATCACCAGGGGTTGTAATTAGTGGCCGTGTAACAGTTGCGGGTTCTAATGAACCATTGCCTAATTGTAATATTATTGAAATTATAACTGCAGTTGGCTGTATAACTGATGAAAACGGATATTATAAATTAAAACTTCCCGTGGGTCATCAAAAAATAAAGTTTAGTTATATTGGCTACTCTTCAAAGATTATATCTAAAAATATTAAAGAAAATACTTACTTGAATATTCAATTGAAGAAGGAACTAATTGAGCAGGGTGAAGTTGTTGTTATAGACAGCAGAGAAGAACTGGAAGTTAGTGTTCAGCAGCTGCAGGCCGAAGATATAAAACAAATGCCCACAATTTATTCTGATGTTCTTCGAAGTGTAAAAATACTTCCCGGTGTTACCTCGAATAATGAATTAAGCAGTTCTTATAATGTGCGCGGTGGAAATTACGATGAAAATCTGATTTACCTAAATGGTTATGAAGTGTACAGACCTTTCTTGTTAAAAAACGGAGTTGAAGAGAATCAGTCAATTATAAACGGTGATTTAGTTAAGTCCTTAAATTTTTATGGCGGCGGATTCTCAGCCAGGTTCGGTGATAAAATGTCATCCGCACTCGAGGTTAATTATAATTCTGATGTTACAGATAAATTAACAGGTATTACAAAAGTTAATTTGTACAATGCTGCATTCTCTTTAAAAAAGAAGTTCGGAAAATTAAGTTTAGTTGGCGGCGTTCGTTATGCATTCCCAAATCTATTTTTAGATAAGATACAGACAAGAGGCAGTTATAATCCCCGTTTTAGTGATATACAAATTTTAGCAAATTATAAAATCAATAAAAATTCGGGTCTTGAACTTTTTATTCTAAATGCTACAAATAAGTTTAATGTAACTCCCGAAAGTTGGTCGGGACATTATAAAGGAGTAGCTATATTTGATGTAAAGGAAATAAGATTAGAATATGATGGCGACAGTAAATATAGTTTTAATACAGGGTTAATAGGATTACGATATTCAAATATTTTAAGTGAAAGGCAAAAAATCGATTTCTCAATTGCCCGGTATTCTAATAACGAAAGGGAAAAAGCAAATCTTGAAGGAAGAGTTTATTATTTAGAAAATGTTTACAATCCGGATGATAGGTTATACTTAAAATCAAGATTTGAACAATCCGATAATTATTTAGATATGTCAACTTATGAATTGAAGTTTGACTGGAACTATAATTTAGGCAGCCATTCTTTAAGCTCGGGGATAAACTTAAAACTAAGCGATTTGAAAAATAGATCGAGCGAGTTTCTTAAAGAGGTTGGAGATAGTTCAGTTCATGAAACACCCATTCAGACTAACTATAAACAGAACGAATCTTTTAATTCTTATGCTTTTTATATACAGGATAAAATTAGTCTGGGTGAGTCTGTTCAGATGAATTTAGGTGTCAGAGCTTTAAGCTATCAGTATAATAAGGAGTTTATTATTAGTCCCAGAATTGGTCTTTTCTGGTACATCAATAAAATAAACACTTTAAAATTCAGTTATGGGCATTATTATCAGCCGCCATATTTTTATGAAATTAAAAATAAAAATCTGAATGATTCTGAAAAATTAAAAGCTCAGAAATCAATCCATTATATTTTGGGATGGGAATATAAAGCAAAGCCGGATTTAACTTTCCAGGCGGAATTATATCATAAAAAACTGAGTAATATTATTCCTTATCATGTTGATCAATTGAAACTTGAGTATTCTGATGAAAACAATTATGAAGGATATGCCTACGGACTTGATCTGTTAGTAAAGGGTGAAATCTCCGATGGAATGAACAGTTGGATTGGATACAGTTATTTAAGTTCTAAGGAACGCGAGGCGGGAACCAAAGATTATCAGCGCAGATTATTAGATCAATCTCATACGCTTCAAATATTCATTCAGGATAAAATGAAAAAGAGTAAACATATTCAGGCGCATGTAAGGTTTTTAGTCGGCAGCGGATTTCTTTATCACCCAAGAAGCATAGAATATAATGAAGCAAATAATAGAGACGAATTAGCTATAGATTACGAATCATCAACTTCATTTTCTAGATATTTAAGAGCGGATATGGGATTATCGGCAAAGTATAATTTGGGAAATGACTGGAATATTATTTTGGTGGCGGAAGTTTTTAATATTTTTAATAATTATAATGTTGCTTCTTATTCATGGTATCAGATACTTCCTAATGATAGAACGCCGGTTCGTGTTCCGCATATTTATTCGAAAAGATTTTTTAATTTAAGTGCCGAAATTAGTTTCTAGATTTATTTAAATTAGGGGAGTAATATAACTCAATTAATAACGGGCTTTATGAAAACAAATGTATTTAAAGTATTATTTATCCTCTTTTTAACTATTGGTTGTTCTGAAAATAAAGAGATTAAAACTTTAACAAAAGATGTTAAAGTTCCTGAATTTATTTGTCTGGGTAATGAACCGTTCTGGTCGCTGGAAATTAAACAAAACAGTATGATGTTTTCTGAAGCTGGATACGATACAATTATTTGCGGCAAGGTTTTTAATGCAGATCTAAAGGGCGACAGTATTGTTTATACAGCTTCCGGAGATGTAAACCTTTCGGCTGTTATTATAAAAGCTGATTGCAGTGATACTATGTCGGATAATAAATATGAATATAAATCGGTTGTTAAGGTTAACGGCAAAAAGTATAATGGCTGCGCGAAGGAAAGATCACTTCCCAAAATTGAATCTCCTTTTGAATATAATATTAAACATACATTTTCGGATAAATGGACTGAAGATAATTTAAAACTTAGTTTTAATTCTGAAGATATACTAAATGATATAATCTATTTTAAAATAGAATCTGTGGATGGTAAATTATTATTCAAAAAACAAATTAAACCAGACTGTTTTATTAAAGCCGCTGCTTGTATTCCGGTAAATGAATTTGATAAGATAGATAGTGTTAAAGCCTTATTAAAAGGTCTTAGTTCTTTTCTGTCACCGAATAATTTTGTTAAACCGGCTGAGTATTTTATTAAGGATAATGAAACTGGCGACGTTAAAACATCTGAATGGCTTTTTATCTTTGATTCTAAGATTGATGGAAAAACCGGATTGTTTTATTCAAAGACCCAAAAGAATATATTAGAGTTTTAAGTTATGAAAAATTTAAAAATTTTATTTGTTCTTACCCTGCTGTCGGTTTATGCCTGTTCGCAAAATGATAAGCAGGAATTAACTTATACAATGGTTGCGCTGGAAAATAGAAGTATAGAAGCGGATACTTCCGCGGCTAATGCTACAGTAATTAAATTAAACTATCCCAAAATTATTTCCACTAATTCTGAGGTTATTAAGAAGTGTATACAGGATAGTATAGATAAATTTATTTTAAGTGAAATGTTTGACATTGCTAAAATGGATCAGCATGAAAATATGCTTAAACAGTTTATTAATGAATATGAAAATTTCAAAAAAGATTTTCCGGATTACAAGCTGAGATGGTATTTAATTAAAAATGTAAAAGTGATTTTCAGCAACAATCAAATTATTTCATTAGCTATGATTAATGATTCCTTTACTGGCGGAGCACATCCTAATTATACAAAGTATTTTATGAACCTGGATCTGGACAGAGGAAGTAAAATTAAATTGTCGGATATTATTGTTGATGATAAAATTTCAGAACTTAATAAAATAGCTGAAAGAAAATTCCGTGAAATAAATAATCTGGATTCAGTAAAAACTTTGAGTGATTTGGGCTATTGGTTTGAGAATGATAAATTTGAAGTAAATGAAAATTTTGCCATTACGGCTGAAGGAATAACATTTTATTATAACAGCTACGAAATTGCTCCATATTCATTAGGGCAAACAACGTTATTCATTTCATATAAAGATTTAGACGGTATTATAAGTGTTGATAAATATAAATTAACGGTTAACAATTAGGGTAATTACATGAAAATTTTAGTAACCGGCGGTGCAGGGTATATTGGAAGTCATACTTGTGTAGAATTAATTAATGCGGGATTTGATGTTACAGTTGTTGATAATTTTTGTAACAGCAGTAAAGAGTCTCTAAACAGAGTTGAGCAAATTACCGGTAAAAAAATAAAATTTTATGAGTGTGATCTGCTTGACAAAAAAAATCTGGAAAAGGTTTTTGAGGAGAATAATTTTGATTCCGTTATTCATTTTGCAGCGTTAAAAGCAGTTGGCGAATCAGTTGCAATGCCATTAAAATATTATCATAACAATATTACCGGTACGTTATGTCTTCTTGAAGCCATGAAGAAATTTAATGTTAAGAGTATCGTATTCAGCTCTTCCGCTACAGTTTACGGCGATCCGGCAACAGTTCCAATCACCGAAGATTTTCCGCTTTCCGCTACTAATCCTTACGGCAGAACTAAGTTGATGATTGAAGAAATATTAAAAGATATGCATGTTGCAGATAATTCTTTTACTGTAATTATACTCAGATATTTTAATCCGGTTGGTGCTCATGAGAGCGGATTGATTGGAGAAGACCCAAATGGAATTCCAAATAATCTGCTGCCTTTTATTTCGCAAGTTGCTGTTGGTAAGTTAAAAGAATTATCAGTATTTGGTGATGATTATAAAACTGCCGATGGAACCGGTGTTAGAGATTATATACATGTGGTTGATCTTGCAAAAGGGCACGTTAAAGCATTAATGAAACTTGAAAAATCTTCTGGTATTCTTATTTATAATTTGGGAACCGGAAATGGATTTAGTGTTCTAGAAATGGTTAAAGCGTTTGAAAAAGCATCAGCTAAAGAAGTTAAATATAAAGTAGTTCCCAGAAGAACCGGCGATATTGCGGAGTGTTTTGCTAATCCGGCAAAGGCTGAATCTGAATTGGGATGGAAGGCTGAATTAGGTCTCGAAGATATGTGTAATTCCAGCTGGAAATGGCAATCAAGAAACCCAAATGGATTTAACAAATAAAACAAGAATCTTTTGCCAGCTCACATGCAGTTTTATGCTGAACTGTTTGCCATTTTAATTGAGTGAAGCGACAGAAAAATTCAGATTAATTATTATTGTGAAAGCAGTGCGAGTTAAAGTACTGCTTTTTTTTACCTTCCAAAGATTAAACAAATGGTTGCAAACGACCGGCAATTTAATATTAACAATAGTTGTGAAAACAATTATTAATAATTCTGATATTAAAGCCGGAATTAAAAAAGCATTTTTATTTTAATAGAGTTCTAAATAGAGCTAAAAATAATTATCTTCACAGAATATTTTTTTATTATTGGGGAGATTTATTTAATGAAGCAATTAATCCTTTTAATTTTATTATTGGGGACAGTAATGACAAGCGCCCAGCAGCATACTTTAACTCCGGTTCCGTCAGAATTCAAATTCACACAAAACAAGTTTGCAATTAATGATTCACTTCATATTATTGTAAAGGGAAAACCGGATAATCGAATTTACAGTTATGCAACCAGAGTATTAAGAAGATTAGATGAGAGAACAGCTCAATTTTTTTATCAGGAAGAAGTTAAACCAAATGATAAAAACGGAAATGTAATTATTGAAGTTGAACGTCCTGGAAAAGTTATCTTAGGTGAAGATGAAAGTTATGAACTGACAATTAATAATGAAACTGTAAAAATTGAAGCTGCAACCGATCTTGGCGCAATTCATGGGCTCGAAACACTTTTACAATTATTAAGAGCAGATGAAAACGGATATTATTTTCAGGGTGTTGAATTATTAGATAATCCAAGATTTAAGTGGCGCGGACTAATGTTAGATCTTTGCCGACATTTTATCCCGATGGATGTTGTTCTTCGAAATATTGACGCAATTTCAATGTTCAAAATGAATGTTCTGCATCTGCATTTAACTGAAGATCAGGGATTCAGAGTCGAGTGTAAAACGTATCCATACTTACACAAAAGCGGTTCGGATGGAAATTATTACACACACGATGACATTAAAAAAATAATAAAATATGCTAATGAAAGGGGAATTAGAGTTATTCCAGAATTTGATATTCCCGGACACGCAACAAGCTGGTTTGTTGCCAACGATGAATTAGCAAGTGCTCCTGGGCCTTATACAATCGAAAGAAAATGGGGAGTTTTCGATCCTACATTTGATCCTACAAAAGAAGAAACCTACACATTTTTTAACGGGTTTTTTAAAGAGATGGCGGAATTATTTAATGACGAATATATGCACATTGGCGGTGATGAAAATAACGGGAAACAGTGGAAAGCAAACGAAGAGATTCAGGCTTACATGAAAAAAAATGATATTCATGACAAGCATGAATTACAGGCATATTTTAATCAAAGAATATCTAAAATATTAACAAAGTATAATAAAAAGATGGTTGGCTGGGATGAAATACAGCATCCCGATTTACCGGGTAATATTGTTATTCATTCATGGCGCGGTAAACAAGGCATTAAAAAAGCTGCGGAAAATGGTTATAATGTAATGCTATCAAACGGCTGGTACATCGATTTAATGCAGTCTACAAAGGATCAATACCTGAATGATCCGCTTCCTGAGGAATTTAATAATGTGGAAAATATAGACTCACTTGTATTGGGAGGAGAAGCAACAATGTGGGCTGAGAATGCCACAACTGAAAATATTGATTCCAGGATTTGGCCAAGAACAATTGCTATTGCAGAAAGATTGTGGTCCAAACAAAATATAAATGATTTTGATGATTTTCTAAAAAGAATGGAAATTAACAGTCTAATACTAGAAGAGCTGGGAAGTAAACATATATCTTATTATGATATGATGTTAAGACGTTTATCCGGTTCCGCAAATATAAATCCGCTAAAAACATTTGTAGATCTTGTTGAACCTTTGAAGGATTATGACAGACACGGTAATTTTTCTAAAACTCATAATGATAAAAGACTTACTTCATATCATCCATATACAAGAGTAATGGATGTAGCAAAACCTGATCCGGCATGCGCAATTAGATTTGATAGACTGGTTGAGCAATATATTGATGAGCCAAACAAATACAATTTTGAAAAGTTAAATGAAATATTTGAAATGTGGATTGGGAATGATAAAGAACTTCAGGAGCTTATTAGTAAAAGACCAATCTTAATGGAGATGAAACCTATGGCGGATAATTTGAAAATAGTTTCTGAATTAGGAAAAGAAATTGTTTCAATTATTAGTGAAATAAAAATTGTTGATGAAGACTGGAAATTAAAGGCTGATGAAATTATTAAGAGGTCGTATGAGCCATACGGCCAGGTTAATTTAATGATTGTTCCCGCAATTGAAAAATTAGTGAAGGCGGCAAAAGTTTTATAATAAATAGATATAGAAAGACAGAAACGTTTTAAAACAAAAAAAGCCCCAATAATTTGGGGCTTTTTTTTAAAAAATATTTATTTTTTTGGTGGATAAACAGCATCCTGGCAAGTTTTAGAAACTTTAAATTTCACAACTTTTTTTGCAGGAATTATAATTCTTTCGCCAGTTGAAGGATTGATACCTTTTCTTTTCTTTCTAGCAACAACAACTAATTTACCAACGCCAGGAAATGTAAAACCTTTTTTAGCTTCTTTGTAAGAAACAGCAGCATATTCAACCAAAAAGTCGTTAGCTAATTTTTTTGTGATGCTTAATTTTTTTGCAAAGTGATCAACTAATGCAGCTTTTGTCATTGCACTTGCTTTTGTCGCTGGACTTGCTTTTGCCATGTTTTGTTCTCCTATTTATGATTGAGTTAAAGGCTAACATGAAAATAAATATTATTTCAAAAAAAGAAAAGAAAAAAATTGCATTATTTATAGGTATTTGAAGAAATTATTGACTTTTTTTCTTTATATCACTGAATTTTGGTGGTTTATGTAAAAAATGTAATTAGCTGAAATTTTTTTTTTGAAAAACTGAGTTGTTAGTATGTTTAGTTTTATTAGTAATAAATGAAAAGTAAACTTAAATAGAATTGTTATAATCGTATTGTAAAGGTAGTTCCGGCATCTAATTTTGAGGAAACTTTCATAATACCGTTATGAGCACGTATAATTTGTTTCGATAAACTTAAGCCAATACCAGAGCCTTCTGTCTTTGTACTAAAGAATGGAATAAATACTTTATCCAATACATTCTCAGTTATGCCAACACCATTATCGGTAACTGATAAAACAGTATTTCCGTAAATATCATTATGCGCTTTTAAAATAATTAACGGGTTGGCTGAATTCTTAAGCGCATGGATTGCGTTTACTATTAGATTAATAAATACCTGCTCAATTAAAGAACGATCGGCGTATATCTTAATATTAGATGGCAGTATTTCGCATTCAATATTTATCCGGTATTTTTCAACATCCTCTTTTAACAATAATAATACTTCGTTGAATATATTTTTTACTTCAAGCTGTTCAAAATTTGGAGTTGGTATTTTTGTTAGTGACCGGTATTGATTTACAAATTTAATTAACCCGTCACTCCGTTTTTGAATAGTATTTATGGCATCATTAACATCCTGTCTTGTTTCACCCGTAAGATCCGTCTTATTAGAATCCAGCATCGTTTTTACCGTTCCGGCAAGTGAAGATATTGGTGTTACAGAATTCATTATTTCATGAGTTAGAACTCTAATTAGCTTTTGCCATGCTGCCATTTCCTGTTCTTCCAATTCACTCTGGATGTTTTGTAAGGCAACCATCGAGTAAATTTGACCACGTAACCTAAACTCCGTTGTATAAACAAGAATGTGAAAACTATCCATATCATATTCAAGTTTCACAATACGTTTTTCATTCGGTTTAATTTCAGAAAGTATTTTTAATAAATCGGGATGTTGATTTTTTAATGTTAAAATTGATTTAAGATAACGTATATCCAAAAGTCGTTTTGCAGCTTTGTTAATTAGCTCAACCTCTCCGTTATTTGTATAAGCTATTAAGCCAATATTAATGTGTTGAACAACAGTCTGCAAATATCTTAAATGTTCTTCTTTTTCATTCCGGGTTTTTCTAAACTGAGCAATAACCTCATTAAAAGCGTTGTTAAGATTGGAGAACGAACCGCCCAATTTATTCTGGGTAAACGATTGTGAGAAATCGGAATATTTAATTGAAAATAGGAACCGGGATAATTCGGTGTTTGTAGTATCAACATATTTTATTAGCGAATAGGTTTCAAGTACAATTAAAAAGCTCAACAATATAATTGCAATCAATAAGTTATAGATGAATATTGAAGCAAATAACAGAAATATTGTTACGATTAATATTAATATTCTTAGTATAAGATTAAGCTTAAAGTTTTTCATAACCCAAATTTTTCAAGTCTTCTGTATAAAGATGTTCTTGTTAATCCTAACTCTTTAGCTGCTTTAGAAATATTACCATCATGTTTTTTTACAATTTTTTTAATGATGTTTTTTTCGATCTCTTCCAGATTGTAAGTATCAAAAATTAAGCTCGTATTATTCTTATTTCTTCTTGGTAAAAATATATCTTCTGAAGTTAAAATGGGACTCTCACTCATAATAACGCTTCTTTCAAGTGTATGCTGAAGTTCTCTAATATTTCCCGGCCATGTGTAATTTTTCATTTTATCAAGTGCTGATTTCGATATATCCAGAGAATCCTTATTATATTTTTTTCTAAATGATATTAAAAAATGTTCAGAAAGAAGCGGAATATCTTCAACTCTTTCTCTAAGCGGCGGCAGATTTATTTCAACAGTATTTATCCTGTATAAAAGATCTTGTCTAAATTTACTCTCGTTAACCATATTGCTTAAAGGCATATTGGTAGCACAGATTAGGCGTATATCAATGGGTATTAACTTGTTAGAGCCAACTCTGCGGACTTCTCTGTTCTGCAAAACCGAAAGGAGTTTAGGCTGAAGTTCCAAAGGCAAATTTCCAATCTCGTCTAAAAATAAAGAGCCGCCCGAAGCAATTTCAAATCTGCCTGCTCTGTCTTCGCGTGCGTCAGTAAAAGCTCCCTTTACATGTCCAAATAGTTCGCTCTCAAAAAGTGTTGATGAGATAGCACCCATATCAAGATTTATGAAAGCTTCTTCAGCCCGCTGCGACTGCCGATGCAGAGCCCGGGCAACTAATTCTTTCCCGGTTCCATTTTCACCAAGTATTAAAACATTTGCCTCAGTTAAAGCAACTTTGTTTATGATATCAAAAACTTCTTTCATTTTATCAGAAATTCCAATTAGATTATGAAATTTTTGATCGAGATCATTACTTAATTGTTTCTGCTGATTACGCAGATTAGCAAGTGCTACTTTCGATTCGCGCAGTTTTAATGCCGATGTAATTGTTGTTAGAAATTTTTCATTCTGCCAGGGTTTTAGAACAAAATCTGTAGCACCTTCCTTAACGGCTTTTACTGCCATTTCAACATCGCCAAAGGCGGTAATCAGAAGTACTACAGCCGACGGATCGATTTGTATTATTTTATTCAGCCAGTAAAAACCTTCATGCCCGCTTGTAACATCCTGAGTGAAATTCATATCAAGAAGAATAACATCGTAGTTTTCTTTGTCTAAAAGGTTTGGGATTTTATTTGGATCTTCTTCAGTTGTTATAAAATCGATATGAGGTTTTAACAATAGTTTTGCGGCAAGTAAAACATCGGGGTTATCATCTACTATTAATATTTTTGTTTTTTCTTTTTGCATTTAGAATTTAGCTTTAATAAAAAGAATCTTATAACAATAATTATACCTTGCAATTTGATCTGGAAATTAAAGAAAAAAAAACAAAGATGTTCGATTCCGAACACAATAAATACGATATCGTACACTTCTTTTATTGATTCATAAAAAATAGGTTAATATTAAAATGAAATTGGAGAATAATATTCAGGCACATTTGTTGAATATTTAATAAAAAAAAAGTGCGGGTTATGGATAGACAAATTGAAAAGAAGTTTTGGTCATTAAAAAGAATTCTGGGAATATCGTTCGGGATTTTATTTTTAGCATTTATAGTTTACAGTTTTGTTTTTGGCGACAGCAGCAGAAAGCTAAATGTTGATAAAGACAGAATAACAATTTCAACAGTCAGAGTTGAAGCGTTCCGTGAATTCATACCTCCTATTGGTGAAGTGATGCCGATAGAAACGTTCTTTCTTGATGTAACTGAAGGAGGAAGAATTGTTGAAAAATTTATTGAAGAAGGAGCTTTTGTTGATATTGGTGATCCGATAATTAAATTGGATAACCCGACTCTGTCGTTAAGTTTAATGTTTAACGAGTCGCAAGTTTTCCAGTCCTTAAACGATCTTCGCGGCACCAGACTGCAGATGGAGCAATATAAATTAGATATAAAAAGAAGATTGCTTGATATCGATTTTCAGATAAAATCGCAGAAGCGTGAATATGAACTGAGAAAAAAGTTGTTTGAAAAAGGACTGGGTTCACAAATTGAATACGAAGAGAGCAAGGATAATTACGATTATTTAAAAGAGTATAAGGCCTTAACACTCGAAACACAGCGTCAGGACTCACTTTTTAGAGTAGAGCAGATTAGAAATCAGGAGAGCAATGTTAAACAAATGGAACTTAGTTTAGGCTCAATTAGAAAACAGTTGGATAACCTTACTGTTAAAGCTCCAATTAAAGGTCAACTGACTTCCTTAAACGGTGAAATTGGGCAGGCAATTAACCGCGGACAAAACCTGGGCAGAATTGATGATATTGATTCTTTCAAAGTAAGAGTACCAGTTGATGAATATTATCTGGCAAGAATTAGAACCGGTCTTGAAGGTGAGTTTGAGTTTAACGGTAAAGTTCATCAGTTAGTTATTTCAGCGGTGTTTCCGCAAATACAGGATGGCAGATTTAATGTAGATATGTTATTTAAGGGTGAACTGCCAAAAGGAATTAGAAGAGGGCAGACTGTTCATCTACGATTGGCGTTGAGTGATGTTTCGGAATCGATGGTTGTTGATAGAGGCGGATTTTATCAGGCTACCGGCGGGCAATGGACTTTTGTAGTCGATCCATCGGGAGAGTTTGCGGTTAAACGAAAAATTAAAATTAACAGAGAGAATACAGAAGTTTACGAAATTAGTGACGGCTTAATAAAAGGAGAGAAAGTTATTATTTCTTCTTATGATAATTTTGGAGACGCTGAGAAACTGATTTTGAAGTAGCAGAGAGCGGAGTCGAAGTACGATTTCGATAAAATAGAATTAAGACTGAAACAAAATAAAAAACGCTTCAAGTTAGGAGAATAAAATGATTAGAACTAACCAGCTAAAAAAAGTTTACATGACTGAAGAGGTGGAAACTACAGCTCTTGCGGAAGTTAATGTAGAGATTAATGAAAAGGAATTTGTTTCTATAATGGGACCATCCGGTTGTGGTAAATCAACTTTGATGAACATTCTCGGGTTGCTTGATAATCCATCTTCTGGCGAATATTTTTTCCTGGATGAAGAGGTTGCAAAATACTCTGAAAGAAAAAGGGCAAAATTACGTAAAGAGAATATTGGTTTTGTATTCCAGAGTTTTAATCTAATTGATGAACTAACAGTTTTTGAAAATGTTGAATTACCGCTTCTGTATTTAGGAAGGTTATCAAGTGAGAGAAAAAAGAAAGTAAACGAAGTTTTAGAACGCATGGGAATTATGCATCGTGTAAATCATTTCCCACAACAACTTTCTGGCGGGCAGCAGCAAAGAGTAGCTGTAGCACGTGCAATTGTGGGTGATCCAAAAATAATTCTTGCCGATGAACCGACTGGTAATCTTGATTCTAAACATGGTGATGAAGTAATGAACATGCTTACTGAACTTAATGAAGCTGGAACTACAATCGTGATGGTAACACACTCCCCAACTTATGCTGAATACGGAAACAGAGTAATACATCTCTTTGACGGTCAGATTGTGACTGAGAATTTTAATGAGAAGTTTTATGTGTAGAGCTATTAGCGGTTGGCTGATAGCTTTTAGCTAAAGAAAATGGAGAATAAAATGAGGGATTTTAAAAAATATTCAGTTTGGGAAAAGAGTCATGAAATAGTTTTAGAAATTTATAGGATAACTAAAAATTTTCCGAAAGATGAATTCTATGGGTTAGTTTCACAGATGAGGAGATCTTCATCTTCAATCCCAACTAATATTGCGGAGGGATGCGGAAGGTATACAGACCCGGATTTTGCTAGGTTCATTGTAATAGCATCAGGAAGTGCTTGCGAATTGGAGTATCAAATTATTTTATCACACTCCTTAAAATATATTAACACAGAACAATTTAAAAAATTAAATGAACATGTAAACGAAGTAAAGAAAATGTTAGCTGGATTGCACAATAAGCTAACAGCTAAAGGCAAATAGCTAATTGCTTAATTGTCCTCGGAGAAAACAATGATTCAACTTAAAAACATTACCAAATATTATAAAAACAAATTCATAAAAACTTTTGTCCTTAGAAATATTAATCTTGAAGTTAAAGAAGGCGAGTTCATTTCTGTGATGGGACCATCCGGTTCTGGTAAATCTACTTTGTTAAATATAATCGGGATGTTAGATGCTCCGTCCGAAGGTGAATATAATTTTTATGATGAGTCTGTTCACAAGATGAAAGAAAAACAGCTTACAGAACTGCATAAATCGCACATTGGATTTGTATTTCAGCAGTATCACTTAATAGATGAACTTACAGTATTCGAAAATCTTGAAACTCCTTTGTTATACCAGAAAGTTAAAACAAAAGAACGCAAAGCCAGAGTTGCGGAAATTCTGGATCAATTTAATATTGTAACAAAAAAAAATCTTTTCCCAAGTCAGTTGTCTGGCGGACAGCAGCAGCTTGTGGCAGTTGCAAGAGCAATTATAACTCAGCCAAAACTAATATTAGCGGATGAACCGACCGGGAACCTTCATTCTGAGCAGGGTAAAGAAATAATGGAATTGTTGAAGAAGTTAAATAAAGATGGAACAACAATAATTCAGGTTACACACTCAGAAGAAAACGCAAAGTATGGAAACAGAATTATTAGGCTGATGGACGGCTGGATAGAGGAATAAAAACTATACAAGTCTTTGCTCAATTGTGGAGAATTAAAAATGTTGTTAAATTATTTTAAGATTGCATATAGAAATCTATTTAGAGAAAAAACATATAGTTTCATAAATATATTTGGACTTGCTCTTGGTATTGCCTGTACGATCCTAATTTATAAATGGGTTCAGGATGAACTAAGTTATGATCGTTTTCATGAAAATGCTGATGATCTTTATGTTGCTACTTTTAGTAATGGAAGTACTACAACTCCAACTGCATTGTGCGAATTCTTAAAAAAAGAATACCTAGAAATTAAATATGCATCTCGTTGTAGTTGGGATAAGGATTATATGATTCATTACGGTGATATTAAAGCCAATCAGAATGGAGGCTATCTCGTTGATAAAGATTTTTTTTCAATGTTTACGTTTGAGTTTGTTAAGGGAAACTCTAAAAGTGCATTAAATGATCCATATTCAATTGTATTATCTAAGACATTAGCAAAAAAATATTTTGGAGATGAAAATCCTCTTGGCAAGATTATTACTTGGAATGTCGATTATGATTTGAAAGTTACAGGAGTAATTAAAGACTATCCATTAAATTCTCATTTTGACTTTAAATATTTCGTGCCCTTAGAACTTGCTAAAAAATGGAACAGAAATCTTGATACTTGGCAAGCTAATACAATACAAACATTTGTTCAACTTCATGATAATGTTACCTCTAAAAGTATAAATGCAAAAATTTCTGATGTTGTCGAAAAACAAATATCAAGAGATAAACGTGTTCTTTCTCTTCAGCCAATTACTGAATTGCACCTATATGACTTCCCTAACGGTGGTGGATTAATAACCTACGTGTATATATTTTCAGCAATGGCTGCATTTATTTTATTAATTGCATGTATTAATTTTATGAATTTGACAACTGCCAGATCAGCAAGTAGGGCTCTCGAAGTTGGAATTAGAAAAGCTGCCGGTGCAAAAAAATCTGATTTGGTAAAACAGTTTTTTAGCGAATCAATTGTACTAACATTATTGTCGATGTTTCTTGGTTTAATTTTAGTCGTAATATTTCTTCCAATTTTTAATAGTCTTACAAACAAACAATTTACAATCGATTTTCTCATTAATACAAAAATGGTTTTGGGAATAATTGTAATTACAGTTATAACTGGAATCATTTCAGGCAGTTATCCAGCACTTTATCTTTCACACTTTCAACCTGTGAAAGTTCTTAAGGGTTCTATAAGAGCCGGAGTAAAAAACTCTTCACTAAGAAAAATTCTTGTAGTTACTCAATTTTCAATTTCAATATTCTTGATAATAGGATCTCTATTAATTCTAAATCAAATAAATTTTATGAAAAACAAAGATTTAGGGATTGAAAAGGATAATATTATTCATATGAGAGTTGGGAGCAGGTTTTATAAAAATTATGATTTGATTAAAAAACAATTACTTGATAATCCAAATATTAGTCACATTACACTAACAAATTGTGCTCCTTATTATTGGGATTCAAATGCAGGTTTGGGTTCAGTTTTTTGGGAAGGACAAACTAATCAGCAAACGAGAATGGTTGATACAGCTGTAGAATATGATTTTCTAGAAACGTTTAATTTGAAATTATCTGAGGGTAGATTTTTTTCTAAAGAACATAGTAGTGATATTGAAGATGCATATGTGGTAAACCAGGCCGCAATAAAAGCAATGGAAATGGAATTTCCAATTGGGAAAGAACTTATAATATCTGGCAGAAAAGGAAAAATAATAGGTGTTTTAGAAGACTATAATTACCAATCACTTCACAAGCCAGTATTACCAATGGTTATGAGCATAAAACCATACTGGCTTACAACGGCTTGTCTTAAAATAAACTCACATAATGTTTCTGAAACAATAGAGTTTATTGGGGAAAAGTATAAAGAGATTTATCCGGAATATGAGTTTAACATTAGTTCTCTTGATGAGTCTATAGAAAAACAATACATGGCCGAAGAAGGAATCGGAAAAATATTTAAATATTTCACATTTCTAGCTATTTTTATTTCATGCTTGGGGTTGTTCGGTCTCTCCTCCTTTACAGCGGAAAGAAGAAGAAAAGAAATAGGTATTAGAAAAGTTCTTGGTGCATCAGGTTCGGGTATATTAATGCTACTAACAACAGATTTTATTAAGTGGGTATTTGTTGCAAACCTGATAGCTTGGCCTGTAGCTTGGTATTTTATCAATAATTGGTTACAAGCCTTTGCTTACAGAATTGAGATAAATATAGTTCCGTTTGTTATATCAGGAGTTTTGACATTAATAATATCCGTACTTACAGTTAGCTTCCAAACTATTAAAGCAGCACTTGCAAATCCTGTAGAATCCTTGCGCAATGAGTAAATAATAAACCTCCGAGGTTTGGAAATATTTTGCAGTTACTTGCTACGGCAAGTGACTAATGTAAAAAATATAAATTTGAGGAAAGAACATGTTTAGCAATTATCTAAAAATAGCACTTAGAAATTTACTAAAGCATAAAGTATTTAGTTTAGTAAATATACTAGGACTTTCAGTTGGCATAACCTGTACAGTGCTTTTATCGCTTTATGTACAGCATGAGTTAAGTTATGATCACTATCATCCTAAGGCAGATAGAATCTATCGTGTAGCGGCTTCTTATGCATTAATGGGACAAGCTTATGAATTAGCTGTAACACCTGCTCCGCTTGCAAATGCTTTATTAACAGAGTTTTCTGAAGTTGAAGAAGTGGCCCGATTTAGAAAAAGAGGCGCAGAAGTTTTTAGATATATGAACCAGAGTTTTAAAGAGGATGAATCAATTTATGCTGATGCCTCAATTTTTAATGTATTCAAAATTGATTTAATAAAAGGTAATACTGAAACTGCCTTACAATCTCCTAATACAATAATTCTAAATGAGAAAACCGCAAGAAAATATTTTGGCGATGAAAATCCGATTGGCAAAGCTATAGTTGTAGATAACGGAGATAATTTTAAAGTAACAGGAATATTTAAAGAAATTCCAAATAATACTCATTTCCAATTTGATTTAATTTTATCGATAACCTCATTAGATGAAAGCATGGAACCTTATTGGTTCAGTAATAATTTTAATACTTATATAGTTCTTAATAAACATGCAAATCCTAAAACTGTTGAAGCTAAATTTCCGGCATTGCTCGAAAAATACTTAGGTCCGGAAGTTGAACAGTTATTGGGAAAACCATTTTCTGAAATGACAGATGATGAAGGACACGCTAGATTTTATTTGCAGCCAGTTACTGATATTCATCTTACATCGGATCTTATGTCAGAGCTCGGACAAAACAGCGATATTAAGTATGTATATATATTCTCTGCTATAGCTTTATTTATCTTAATTATAGCCGGCATAAATTATATGAACATTTCTACTGCACAGTCTGCTTCAAGAGCAAAAGAAGTTGGTGTCAGGAAAGTTTTAGGTTCTAATAAAAATCAATTAATAAGGCAGTTTTTAACTGAATCATTTTTAACAGTACTGATTTCCATAATTATATCGGTGCTTTTAACCGAATTATCTATGTCGCATTTTAATGATTTAACTAACAAAGTATTATCATTAAACTATTTCAGCAATTACTTTATCGCGGGTTTACTTTTTGGGATTTTTACTTTTGTAGGCATTTTCTCCGGAGTATATCCGGCCTTTGTTATATCGTCATTTAATCCGGCAAGTGTTCTTAGTAGAAAAATAATTAAAGGAGCTAAATCCGGTTTATTAAGAAATGGACTTGTTATACTTCAATTTGCCACATCTATAATTATGATTATAGCAACTCTTGTAGTTTTGAATCAGCTCAACTTTATCCAGAATAAAAAACTTGGTTTCAATAAAGATCACGTAATTATACTTAATGAAGCATATCTGCTTGGTGATCAGGTAAAATCAATGAAAAACAGTATGCTCGGATATTCGGCTGTGGAAAGTGCTTCAATAAGCGGTTTCTTGCCTGTTCCTTCTAATGGTAATACTTCGGCAGTTTTTCCATACGGTAAAAAAGAAAAAACAGTTGCTGTTCAGCAATGGCAAGTTGATAATGATTACATAAAAACTATGGGAATGGAAATTGTTGAGGGTCGTGATTTTTCGAAAGAATTTGGAAATGAAAATGAGAACATAATTATTAACGAGGCGATGGTAAAACAGTTTGGGTTTAAGAATCCAATTGGAGAAAGAATAGTACACTATACAAGTCATAATAATGATTCAAAAGCAAATACTGTAATAGGTGTGGTAAAAGATTTTCATTTCGAATCACTAAGAAATAATATTGCACCGCTGATAATGTTCTTCGAGAATAATGACGGTTCTATTGCCTTTAAGGTGAAAAGTGAAAGTCTGACTGAAGTAATTGATTTAATGAAAATGAATTGGAAAAAATTCGCTCCAAATCAGCCGTTTAATTATTCCTTTCTCGATCTGCGTTTTGATGCCATGTATAGATCGGAACAGAGAATAAGCCGTGTATTTGCTGTCTTTTCCGGTTTGGCAATATTCTTAGGCTGTTTAGGATTATTCAGTCTCTCAGCGTTTAGCGCGGAAAGGAAAACAAAAGAAATTGGAATTAGAAAAGTTTTGGGTTCTTCAGTATTAAAAATTGTGTACATGTTATCTAAAGAGTTTTTTGCTATGATATTTATATCCTTTTTAATTGCCGCTCCAATAGCATATTATTTTATGAATAAATGGCTTATGGATTTTGCATACAGAATTAGTCTTGATATTTGGGTGTTTATAGGAACCGGACTGATAACATATTTTATAGCAATGATTGCGGTTAGTTATAACGCGGTTAGAGCTGCGTTCTCAAATCCCGTGGATAGTTTAAGGAATGAATAGTTGAAACCTCCGGGTTTTAGAAGTCCAGTAGGTTTGGATATCAAAATTAAATTGGGAAAAGATCATGATAAAAAACTATATAATTGTTACACTTCGTAATATTTTTAATAATAAAATTTATTCTTTTATAAATCTGCTTGGGCTTTCTGTCGGGATTGCATGTACAATTCTTATAATTGTCTGGGTAAGATATGAGTTAGGATATGATAACTTCCATACAAAGCTAAATCAAATTTATAGAGTAGTTACCGAATATGATGGTTTTAGAACACCAACCACTCCCGGACCAATGGCTGCTTATCTTAAATCTGAAATACCCGAAATTGTTGAAGCCACTAGATTTAAAGGTGATAACATAATCCTACAGTACAGAGATAAAAGCTGCAAAATAAATGGTATAAATGCCGAACCAATGTTTCTTGATCTGTTTACGTTCCCATCAGTAAAGGGGAATCCGGCACTAGCACTGGATGACGCAAGTTCTATTGTTCTAACTCAGTCTGGGGCAGAAAAGCTATTTGGTGATGAAGATCCCATTGGTAAGGTTGTTAAAGTTTCTAATAAATGGACGGCAACTGTTAAATCTGTAGTTGAAGATGTACCAAAAAATTCAAGTCCGCCTTTAAACTTTGAATATTTATATCCTTTCAAAGTTTATTACTACTGGCGTGATCCTGACAATTGGACAAATAATTCTGATTATAATACTTGGGTATTGTTAGATGAAAAGGCTGATTTTACAGAAGTTAACAGAAAAATTGATGAGCTGATTAAAAGACATAATCCTGATCCGAAATTAAAATTTTTTGTACAGCCATTAAGCGAAATTCATTTAAACGCAAATACACATCGCTGGGACGGACCTCACGGTGATATAAATACAGTGCTAATATTTTCATTTTTAGCGATGATTATTTTAGCCATCGCGTGTATTAATTTCACCAATTTAGCGACCGCAAAATCATCTTTAAGATCAAAAGAGATTGGTATTAGAAAGGTTATTGGGGCAACCCGGTTACAAATTATAAAACAGCATTTAGGCGAATCTTTTATATTTACATCCCTTTCAGTTCCAATTTCTCTAATTATGATTGAACTGTTTCTACCCTCATTTAATGAAATTGCGGGAAATATTTATTCAATAAATTATTTGGAATCTTGGTTTATAATCAGCTTAATATCAATTCTAATTATTACCGCGTTCTTCTCCGGTTTATATCCATCAATAATGCTTTCATCATTAGGAATTACAAAAATACTGCAGGAAAATGAAAGTTTTTCAAATGACAGGAAAAATTGGAGCCAAATTTCTTTTAGAAAAGTATTAGTGATTTTTCAATTCTCAATTTCAATAATTGTGATAATATCAACACTGTTAATATTTAATCAGTTACAATATATTTTTGAAAAGGATTTAGGATACGATGCGGAAAACCTGCTCTATATAACAACAGGAAGAAACTATTCTCCCGAAGTTTATGAAAGATTTAATCATGAGATTTTGGAGCTTTCGTCAGTAGTATCAACAGGCAGTTCTGATCAGATTCCGACAGATACAGATTTTGTTCTCGGAGTTAATTATTTCCACAATGATCAAAAAATTTCAGCTTCATCACCGGCATTTATGATTGATGAAAATTTTTTAGCAAACTACAAAATAGAATTAATAGCCGGTGAAAATTTCAAACCCGAAAATAAAACAAGTTTAAAAGAATCATTTATAATAAATGAAACTGCGGTTAGGGAGTTTGGTTTAAAAAATCCGATTGGAAGTTATTTTGAAGCCTATAATAGGAAAGGAAAAGTTATAGGAGTTGTAAAAGATTTTCATTTCGAAAATTTAAAAGAGAAAATTGAACCTTTGGTTTTTATGTATTTTGATGAATGTTATTTTTTGAATATCAGGATTAAGAGCAACAATACCGCAGAATCTATTAATTCTATTAAAGCATTAGTAGAAAAACATTTCCCGGGACATCCATTTATTTACTCCTTTGTTGATGATAAAATAGAAGCCCTGTATAAAAAGGAAGTAAGAATGGGCGAATTATTTAAATATTTTTCTTTCCTTGCTATTTTTATATCTATACTTGGTTTATATGGGTTAGTTGCTTTTATAGTTGATCAGAAAACAAAAGAAATAAGTATTAGAAAAGTTCTGGGTTCTTCAGTTAGTTCTGTGGTTCGTAATTTAATCAGCAGTTTTATTATATGGATTGTAATTGCAAATATAATTGCCTGGCCAATTACATATTGGGCAATTACCAAATGGCTTCAAAATTTTGAATATAAAACTGAAATTGATTTAGGAGTATTTGTAATAGTAGGGGTAATAATTTTGCTGCTATCATTATTTACGGTAAGTTTACACGCGGTAAAAGCGGCATTAATAAATCCGGTTAAAAATTTAAGAAATGAATAAAATAACTTTTAATAACAAATAGTCAGCCGTTATTAAAAAGATGTAAATAAAATTGCACCGCAACTTTTCATAAGTATCTGCATCTTATTCATCAAAAGAAAAGATATTAATGAAAGTTTTAATAATCTTCATTTTGATCACGTTTTTATTTCAGGAAGAATATACTCCATTTAAAAAGCTTTATGAAAAAGATGGTCTCTTAATTAATTATGTCTTTTATAGTGAAGGAAACGGAGTAAAAGATAACGGAATAACTTTATTTCTGCATAACAAAAATAATTTTGGCATTGAATATAGTTTTGATCTTATCTTTAGAGCCGGGAAAACAGATAAATATCAAAAAGTGGATGGTAAGTTAAAAGCGGGAGAAAAGAAGACCGGAAGTTCGGAAAAGCTGTTTTGGATACCATTTGATGACAAAAGAACAATAACTGAGTTGGGAATTACAAACTTTAGCATCAAAAAAATGGAACCTGCAAAAAATATTACTGTAGAAGAAACCAAATTGTAGGTTAAGTACAATATAATACATTAAGAATTATATTGATTTTTTTTTGAATCTACTATATGTTTGAACTTTGTTTTTTTGCGGAAGTGGTGAAATTGGTAGACACGCTATCTTGAGGGGGTAGTGCTCTTCTGGGCATACGGGTTCAAGTCCCGTCTTCCGCACAAGTTTTTTATAAATAAATAGGTGTAAGTAATATGAAAAAAATCGTAAAAAGTATACTTTTAGTACTGATAGTTCTTTCTTCTACATTCTTAGCTCAAACTGCCGAGATGGATAATGATTCGAAAAAGATCTATAATGAAGGAAACAAACTAAGAAAATCAGGTGATTATGCTGGAGCAATTGCTAAATACGATGAAGCTTTGAAACTAACATCCGACTACAGAGTATATTATAATAAATCAGTTACATTAAAAAAATTAAGAAAGTATGATGAAGCTGAAGCTGCTCTTTTAAGTTGTATTGAAAACAAAAAAGATTTCTCATCTGCATATAACGCATTAGGCGGAATTTATTTTGCTAACGGACAATACAGCGAAGCTATTGAGCAATTTGAAAAATTCAAACAATATTCTGATCAGGATAAACACAAGGAAAAAGCAGATCAGTATATTGCACAAGCTTATACTAAATTGGCTTTAAAAGAAAAATCTGATAACAAGTATCCAAAAGCAGTTGAATATTTGTTAAAAGCTGTTGATCATGCAAAATTTGACAAAGCTTATTTAGCTTTAGCTGAAGTTTATATTGATATGCAAAAATGGGATGAAGCTTTAGAAGCTGGTGATAAAGCTCTTAATTATAGAAAGAAAATTTCTAAAGGCGGACCAAATTATTTTAAAGGAATGGCATTTAAAGGTAAAGGCGATAATGTAAAAGCAAAAGAATGTTTCCTTGCCGGTAAAAATGATAAAACATACGGACAAAACTGTAAGTATGAATTAGAATCATTATAAAATTTATTAGCAATTTGACTGAGAGAAATCGAAGTATTAAAAAAAGCCCTTCAATAATTGAAGGGCTTTTTTGTATCCAATATTTTTGCTGTCACATAAATTAATTACAGAATACCAAACAGAATATTAGCGGTTAAATTAATTGTATTAAAATTATCTTCCCAGTCTTCTTTTCCAATAAGATTATTGAAATTATATTTTAAGGTTAAATCAACGTCAATAGTCGGAAGAAGTTTAAAATCAACACCGGCACCAATTCCTAATCCGTATCTTGATTCACCGGAAGTTGATACATCGTAAATATTGCTATAAGAAATATCAGTATCGCCAAAAGAGCTAATTAAAAAATCTGCTGCAATGTAAGGCTGTACCGGACCAGGAATCAAAGCCCATTCGCCTCCAATTCCAATTGATAGCAAACTTGTTTCAACTTTTACATCTGTCTTTGTTAAGCTAGAAAAAATTGGAGGTATTGCATTTCCGCTTCCCTCAAAGCTTGTATAAATAACATGAGCCTGAATTTTTAACGGAAGCATTGGTAAACTAAGTTTTGCTTTAACTCCGTAGTGTAAATTATTATCAAGATCAGGCATTGATGGACCGAAAATACCAGATTCCTGAACAGCGGTGAATCCGACTGCCGGACCAATTCTTAGCGACTGTGCTTTAGAGATTGAAACCAAAAGAAGTAAAATAATTAAACTTTGAAATATTTTTTTCATTGTAAACCTCAGAATTTGTTTAAAATATTTTTTAAATAATTGTAAAGTTGACATCAATTTAATAGTTTATTTATTATAATACAATATTTTAGGTAAATCCTCTTCTAATTTACTTTAAGTTAAATAGAGTTTTCTTTATATTTTCTAATAATTTTTGAAAACTTTTTATATCAAGGAATTTTGGGTCTCTTATTTTTACATGTATTAAGATTTTGGAACCTAAAACAAATGAAAACGTATAAAATCCTAAAATTCTGATATTTTATTTTTGATAATTTTAATGAGTAAATTTTGAAAAAAATACGATTTACACTCTTAGCATTTTTAATTTTAACACTGACAAATATTCTAACCGCACAGAAAATCCCAAATCAGTTAACGGATGCTATGCAGGCTTTTGATAACGGTGAATTTGTTAAAGCATATAATATTTTTAAGAATTTCAAAGATGACAATAATGTTGAAAGTTATGTTCAGTCGGTGGCAAGGTTTTATTCCGCGGAATGCTTAGCAAATCTTAAAAGCCTTGATGGTGCAGCTACGGAGTTTGAAGAGTTTTTGGATAATCATAAATATTCGTTGCTTAGAAAAGATGCTTTATACAAGCTTGGAATAATTTATTACGATCTGAAAATCTATATGAGAAGCCGTGCACGACTAAATAGGTTATTAGAAGAATACCCCAACGATGAAATATCCGGTTCAGCACTGTATTGGATTGGTCAGGCTTATTTAGCGGAAGATAATTTCACATCTGCTGAAGAATTTTTAAGAGAAGCGATTGCAAAAAAATCTAATAACAATTTTATAGATTACAGTATTTATTCTCTGGCCAATTTATATGAAGAAACAAAAGATTATCAAAATGCCGTTTCATATTATACCCAGATTTTAGATTACTACAGTACAAGTGAATTAGCGCCATATTCTCAGCTTAGAATCGGGATCTGCTATTTTAATTTGAAAGAATATGATAACGCGGTTTTAGAACTTTCTGATCCTCAGATAAGCGAACTTCCCGACGAATCGCAAAACGAAGCTAAATTAATTTTGGCGAATGCTTTTTTTAGATTAAAAGAATTTGAAAACGCTTCAGAAGCTTATACAAGTATATTAGCAAAATATCCGGCCGGAATTGAAGCTGACCAGATTAAGTACGGATTAGCCTGGATCAGTTTCCAAATGTATAATTATGATTCCGCTTACAATGAGTTTTCAGAATTGGCAGAAGAATCGGTTGATTCAATTAAAATAAATTCTCTTTTCTGGAGCGGTGAATGTAAACGTTATGCGGGCGAGACGGACGGTGCTTTAGAAATTTACAGAAAATTTTTAGAGTTATATCCTGAGCATAAATTATCTCCCAAAGTTAAGTTAAACATGTCCTTAATTTATTTTAATGAAGATGATATTGCAAAAGCTGAACGTAATTTAATTGGTGCGCTGGATTCTGATGATTACAGCACTCATGCAAGGGCTTATGTTCTGCTGGGTGAAATTAGCCTTAATAAAAAGGATTATGAAGGAGCGGTTAATTATTTTAAAAGATCGCTAGAAGTAAAAGAAATATCGAGTGAACATAAAAATAGAGCTATACTCGGATTAGGAATAAGTCAGTATTATTTAGGCAGTTATAATGATGCTGTAATGAACCTGATGGATATAAATGTTCGCGAGAAAAGATTTGAAAGAGATAAAGTGAATTTTTTCCTTGCAGAATCATATTTTGAGAAGGGCGATTATAAATCTGCTATTAAACATTACACCAGAGTCGGGTTAGCAAACAATGAGCTGGAAAGAGATGTCTTGTACGGTAAAGCTTATGCTTATTTTAATAGTAAGGATTTTGATAACGCAATTTATTATCTAAATGAATTTGCACAAAAATATAAAAACGATAAAGAAGTTTATGATGTAAAACTTAGACTTGCCGACAGTCATTATGCAACCAAGAATTTTTATCAGGCAAGTAAAATTTATAGAGAAGTTTATAGAAGTAAAAATAGTCTTTTGAATAGTGGATATGCTTATTTCCAATATTCGCAGGCTTTGTTTCAATCGGGTGATTACAAAAACGCAATTAGTAATTTAAATAAGCTTCAGCAGAAATTCAGTAAATCGCGATATGCCGATGAAGCACAACGGCTTATTGGCTGGATTCACTTTAAACAAAATGATTATAGAAACGCAATCAGCAATTTTGAAAAGCTGTTTATTACGTATCCAAAATCAGATTTAAAACCAAGTGCTTATTACTTAATTGGCGATTCTTATTATAACATGGGGCTTTATGATACAGCTATAACTTATTATAATACTCTTATCTATGAATTCCCTAATACTAATTATGTGTTTGACGCAGTTAACGGAATTCAATATTGTTACTTAGCTAAAGATGAACCGGAAAATGCTGTACTGTTAATCAATCAGTTTGTAAATGATAATAAAGATTCAAAATATGCGGATCAGATTTTACTGAAAAAGGGTGAAATATATGTTAGTCTAGGTGAATCTGAAAAAGCTAAAATGAGTTACGCAGAATATATTGAAAAATTTCCTAAGGGAAGTTCGCTTGCAAAAGCTTATTTAGGTCTGGCCGAAAGTGCTTCGGAGTTAAAAGAAAAGGAATTTGCAATTCAGAATTATAAAACATTAATAAGTAATTTCCCTAAAACTGACGAAGGAATTTCCGGCGTAATCTCTCTTGGCCAGATATACTTAGACGATAAAGATTTCGCCTCGGCAATATTAAATTATGATAATAGTATTAAGGCGAATAAAGAGTCTATAAGGATTCCTGAGCTGATGTACTTAAAATCATTGGCTCTTATAAACGCAGGCGATTTGGAAGGCGCGTACGCCAACCTTGAGTATGTTAGCAGTTATTATGATGAATCGCTTTACGCTGCAAAATCGAAGCTGGAGCTTGGTTTATTGGAGATGGTTAGAAAAAATTATGAGAATGCGGAAACTTTATTTATGGGAATTGCTGAAACCAGAACAGATGATCTTGGTGCGCAGGGTCAATATTATTATGGTATGACTTTATATGAACAAGATAAAATTGATGACGCAATATCCGCACTTGTAAGAGTCCGTTCTGTATTTAACACTTATGATGAGTGGTATTCAAAATCGCTTATATTACTGGGCGATTGTTACATAAAATTGAAAGAATACAAAAAAGCAAAAGAGATGTTTAAAGCGGTAATTAAGAAACATAAAAACGATGAAATAGGAAAAGAAGCTAACAAAAAATTAAAAACATTATGATAAAGAAAATATTTCTAATTTTATTATTGCCTGTTGTAATGATTGGTCAGGAGAATCAGGGTATTGAATTGCCGGATTTCGTAATTACGGGAGAACGTAAAGTATCGATACCAACTGCTAAAAAGAAGAAAGCAAAACCAATAAGTATACTTTCTAAGGAATTTTTCACTCCCGTAAAATCGCCAGAGGAATTTAGTTTATCCAAAATGTCGAAGCCCGATATTTTGGATACCAATATTACATTGAAAAAATCACCTTACAATGGCTCGCTTTATTTAGGAGCAGGAATTAATACAATGCCAATTGGCGAGTTCAATTATAATACTGGTTCAAGGCATGTTTTGTTTTCGGCCAGTGTATTTGGCTCCGATGAAAGGGAATACATTGATAATGCCGGTTATAACGTTTCTGGCGCAAGTTTAGGTGCCGATTTTTTCATTTCTTCTAAATCTTCATTTATCCCCGGATCAAGAATAAGACTTTCCGGTGATTTTATTAGAGATGAATATAATTTGTACGGAGCTATTCTTCCTAATCAGAATAGAAAAACACAGTCTGGTTCAGTCTCTATCGGATTAACAAATGAATATTCTAATTATATAAACTATGGATTCGGATTTGATATTAATTCATTTTCGGCTGAAGAGGATAATAATCTTAAGGAAAATCTTGTTAAAGGTGAAGGTTATTTGAAAATCTTTTTCGACAGATTTTCAGTAAAGACAACTGGTGAAATTATAACACAAGATTATTCATCGGATATAGCAGTAAAAAATGATGATTCATATCTAAAGTTAAATGCCAGAGCTGATCTTAAACCGATTAAGGATTTGAATGTTAGCTTTGGTTTTAACTATTCAAAACTTGGATCACAAAATCAGTTTGTACCTAACGTTGTTTTATCGGCTAAGTTAGCAAATGGTCTTGCTATATTTGGCGAATATGCTCCTGGTTCAGAGTTTTTAACGACAAGAGATTTTTTGTCCGCAAATAGATATTACAAAATAAATGGTGTTCAAAGTTTATTTACAAAACATACTTCAAATATTAAAGCTGCTCTAAAGTATGAGTATTTAAGGTTTTTTGAAGTCAATGGCGGTTTTGGTACTATGAATAGTGATAATGCCGGTTACTTTACATTCGTAGGCGGCGAGCATCAATTTAGAATTGCTAATGATATTAGCAGAGTTAATTTATTTGTAAATTTGTTGTTCCATCTGGGTTCTTATGGCAGATTGTATGGAAGCATAAATTATGACAAATCAAGTTTAGCAAATGATAATACTGTTCCCAATATGCCTGGTTATTATTCTGATATAATATATGGCTTAAACTTAAATGAAAAGTTTGATATAGAAACAAAATTATCGCTTAAGTCGAAAATTTATTCTGATGAAACGAATAGCATAAAATCACCAAGTTTTATTAACTTTGCAGTATCATTAAAATATAAGTTTACCAAAGGGTTAAATTTTATTGCCGACTTAAACAATTTATTGAATAGAGATAACTTCCTAATATATAATTTTGAAGAAAAGCCTTTGGATGCTGTAATAGGAATAGAGTATCGTTGGTAATGCCCGGCATTACTGCATAAAGTTGACTACTAACAACTAAATAGAATAGAAATGAGTAAAGAACAACTAGTAGGTAAAATTTCAGAAAAACTTGGAGTTTCCAGTACTGAAAAAGATCTGGCTTATGAAGTCTTTTTAAATTCAATTGTAGATATAATTGAACATGATGAGGCTTTGAAAGTAGATGGCATTGGTATATTCCAGTTAAAAAGAAAATCGGGTAGCACTGCCGGATCGGGGAAAGGAGATACCCTGATTTATACTCCTGCTACAGAAGAATTTTCTCAAGAATCTGATTCTCTCTTTTTATCAATAGATGTAACGGGTAAAAAGAAGCAAAGTTTTGAGTTTAGTGATGAGTTGTTCAGTATTGGTGTGGGCAAACCGCTAATACCGCTTTCTGAGAATGATTCATTTGAAAATGATTCTGACATATCATATTTCTTACTGAAAAAATCAATACAGGAAAGAACTAATGAAATAGTTGGTGACTCAGAGCGTTTAGGAAATTTTGATCTTGTAAACGATTTCTTAAAAGGAATTGAACCTGAAGCCGGAGAGTTGGTTGAAGAAGAGCCTGCGGTTGTTTTAGAAGAAGTGGTGGAAGCTGCAGAGGAAGAAATTATTGATGAAGTTGTTAAAGAAAGTTCTGATGATATAAATGACCAGCTTGATAATGAAGTTGAAGACACCGTTGCTGATGAAATTATAGAGACTGAAGATATAGATGTGTCGGAAAGTTTAGAGCCTGTAGATTCTTCAGAAGAGATTGTAATGGATGAACCTGAATCTGAGTTAGACGATATAAAAATAGATGAAGAAGATTCTGCTCTTTTAGATATTGATTTGGATAGTGAGGAACCCGCTAATGTAATGTCTGATTCAGAGGAACTATTAGATGAAGCGGAATTAGTTCCTGATCCTTTTGCAGATGCAGAAGTAATGGAACCAGTTGAAGAAACTTCAGAATTATTGGAAGATGATTTTATGGAGGAAATTAATCTTTTAGATGATCCGGATGAAGTGAAACCGGTTGAAATAGATATAGAGGGTTTATCTGAAGATACAGATGATGAAACTCTTAATGCTGAGGATTTACTTAATGAAGAATTAAATTTAGATGAAGAAAAAGATGAGTCGGTTGAGATTGATCCTTTAGATGCTGATCTGGCGGCTATTAGAGCAATGGCTGAGGAACAGGGTATTGAAGAAGTATTGGAAGTTGAAGAAGATTCCTTCGAAGAGGATCAGGAAAGTAGTGATAACAGTTTGTTAGAAGATGCTGATGATGAATTAGAACTTCCGGAAGAGATCTTAGAATCGGGCGAGAATATTGTTGCAATGGAAGAAGAACTTTCAATTGAAGATTTACCGCTAACTAGTGAGACTGATGATATTTTAGTTGACGAAGCCGGAATGCTTCTGGATGAATTTGATCTTGATGCGGATGATGAACATGAAGAAAATTCGGAACTTGAAGATTGGGATTGGGGCGATGAACTTAAAAAAGAATTAACTGAAGAAGAAATTGGTGAAACTGAAGAAACATTAGAAGATGTTAATGAAAATACAACCGCTGATAACGCGGTTGAAGAAACACCTGAATTGGAAGAAGTTGCTGAAGAGGAATTAAAGAAAGAACAGACTTTAGCTGCAGAAGCTAAAATTGAGGAAGTCAGCAAAGAAACAAAAGAAGATAGCGGTTCTAAGAAAAAATGGAGGATACCATTCTTGGATAAAATTAATATTGGTTTTGGAAAGGTTTTCTGGATCTTAGTTGCTTCTTTTGTTTTAGTAACTGCCGGAGGAGTGTATTTAATATTATTTACCGGTTCAGATGCAGATGAACACTCTTTAGCTGTTGTTGATTCTACTGCAGTGCATGGTGAAGAAATAACAGAACATCCTAAAAAAGAGGAAACACACCATGATGATAAACATGCAGATTCAAAGGGAGCCAGAGTTACAACTATAAACGGAAAGAAAGTTATTATAGATCCTCATTTTAAAGAGGAAAAGGCGGAAGATACAAAACATGCTGATGCTGAAAAAACAGATCATGGTGAAGTAAAAAAAGAATCAGATAAAGTTACCCATGATGCAAAAATAGATACTAAACATGAAGTTGAAAAACCGAAGAAAAAGGTTAGTAAACCAGTTGGTCCTGTAAAATATAGATTAGACAGGGAAGAAAAAGAGATTGCCCAGTTTATTTACCACGGCAAAGATGATTATAGTGTTCAGGTAGCTTCTTTTAAAAGGCAGACTACTGCTGAAAAAGAGGCAAACAGACTTATAAAAAATGGTCATGATGCATTTATAGTAAAGGCACTTCTTCAAACTTTAGGTACATGGTACAGAGTTAGAATTGGTGGTTTCAAATCAAAAGATGAAGCAATAGAATTTCAAAAATCGTACAAATAATTTGAATAAGGTTTAACATGAATTTACTTTCGGTATTATTTAAGGGTGGTTGGTTAATGCTGCCGATTTTTATATGCTCTATAATTGTTTTTGCGGTAATAATTGATAGAATACTTGTAATAAGAAAGTCTAAACTTAATGTTCCGGCATTTATGCTTAAGATTAGAAATATGCTTAAGAAGAATGATATTAGAGGAGCTATTGCACATTGTGTTGAAGAAAAAACTCCGGCTTCAAATATTATCCGTAAAGGATTAAAAAAATATAAGTTTGGTCACGAAAGAGTTAAAGAAGCAATAGAAAGTGCCGGGCGCCAGGAAATAAATAAGCTTGAAAAAGGATTGTCAATTATGGCAACTATATCAGGTGTTGCTCCTTTGCTAGGATTTTTAGGTACTGTAACTGGTATGATTTCGGCTTTTATGAAAATAGAAAACCTGGAAGGTTCTGCAAATCCAAGTGATTTGGCAGGAGGTATCTGGGAAGCTCTTTTAACAACAGCTGCCGGACTTGCTGTTGGTATTATTGCCTATGGAGCTTACAATTATCTTCTTGCAAAAATAAATAAACTTGTAATTGATATGGAAGTGATTTCAAACGATGTTGTTGATATAATTGAAGAAACACATAGCGAATCGCAAACGGTAGAAGAAGAACTAGACATTGAGTTATAGGAGCTAAGATGAAATTTGAAACAGCAAATAAACGTCTTGAGATTTTTAGTTTTTCTTCTCTAACAGATATTGTTATGTTATTACTGATCTTTTTCCTACTGACTTCTCAATTCGTAATTCAGACTGGTGTAAAAGTAAAACTGCCTGGTGCTAAAAACAATGAGCAGACAACTCCTTCGCGTGTTATTGTAAGTATTACAAAAGCCGGTGAATTTTTTCTTGGATCAGAAAAAGTCCCTCTTCAAAACTTAGCGTTAAAGATTGAACAATTGATTGCTAATGTTAAAGATAAAAATTTAGTTATCCGTGCTGATAAATCAGTTGAGTTCGATAGAGTAATTAAAGTGATGGACGCGGCTAAAGGTGTTGGTGTAACCAAGTTTATAATGGAAACTGAAAAAGAGTCCTTTTAATAATGAAAAAAAGTAATTCATCATATTCATATTTTATTTCATTTCTATTACATCTTGTTTTAGGGATAGGGCTTTTTTTCATTAATTTCTCTGCTGAACTTGAAGAGGAAGAGTATGTAACAATTGGATTTGGCGCATATGGTAAATCGAGTTCTGCTCCTAAAAGGACGGTAAAAAAAGAAGTTGTTAAACAACCTGAAAAAAAGAAGCAGGAGCCTAAGAAAGAAAAGGATAAAGTTGAGGTTCCTAAAACTGTGAACAATGATGATTCTAATGTAATTAAAGAAGTTAAAAAAGAGATTAAAAAAGAGGAACCGAAAAAGAAAGAAGAAGAAAACAAAGAAGAGGAAGCAAACGAAGAATTAAGTGAAGACGGTATTAATGCGGGTGATTTTTCATTTGACTGGGGAGGAAAAAATATAAGAAAAATTTATGACTATCAGCTTCCCCGATATCCGGAAGGAGTTTCCAAAGAAATTGATGTAAAGTTACGATTTAATATTAAACCGGATGGAACTGTTGGAAGCATACTTCCGCTTATTAAAGCCGATACCCGTTTGGAAATGGCTGCTATGGACGCTTTGAAAAAATGGAGATTCGAGCCAATTCCTTCTCACAAAAAACAGGTTACACAAAAGGTTATTATAATTTTCCCATTCAGATTAAAATAATACGTCTATTTTTTTTCAATATTTTTTGAGTTTAAAATTTGCATTCCTATTAAACCGCCAACCATTCCGAATATTGGATCTGTTAAAAGACTTCCGCCAAATATAAAAACTGCATATAAGCCAGAAAAGCCCGTTGCAGTAATGTCTTTAGCAATCTGTGCGTAAATATCTATAACTTCCTTTACAATTGAATTTGCGGGCATTCCGCCAAGCATTTCCTGTATTTGCGGAAGATTTGTAACTACTTCGTTACTTTTAGTTATATATGTAATTATTAAATCGAGAGACGTACCAAATACAGCGGCAAACAATCCGGTGAGAAGCCCAAATAAAATTGCTTTGGAAACCCGAATCTTTGCATAATTATTATTTGCTTTTTGATCTAGAAGCAGTGCAAAAAATGCAGCGGCCGGAATAACCAGACAACATGAAAGTCCTTTAATTATAGGAACAATTTTTAGTACACCTGCACCAAATCCAGTTACAAAAGCAGCTATAGTTTTTTTCATGTTTTGTCTTCCGATCTTAATTCTATAAATAACTTATTAATTGCATCATGAATATAAAAAATTACAACTGAACCAGAAAGGAGTCCGGTTATAAAAGCTATGGTTTTAGAATATTCGTATATATCTAGCGAGGTTAAAATTACATCAGCCAGCATTGGTAAAAGCCCTATGAATAAAGGATATATAGATAACCCGGATTTAGAACAAAGAAATAACAGTATAATTGAAAATAATAAAACTCCGCTGTAAATTCCTGCACATCTTGAACAGACCATAGAATGATTACCGCTTTCAGAAATTAATCTTCCCGGATTTTGATGACACACATTTGAGTATACATTATCTGATAGAAGTGAAATGAGATTTGAAGTTCCTTTTTCAAATAAGAATTGATTAAAAATTCCGATACACCAAATTGTTATAAAAAAGAGAAATACTATTTTGATTAAAAGTTTCAAGGAGTAATTATTTTTGCTGTTTGTAAAGAATGATGTTATTGGATGTTAGCACATATAGAATTTTATCAAAAATAGCAGCCTGCATAATTTTATCCTGAGATGGAATTATGGTTATTTTGTTGAGCTTTATTTTAGCAAGGTCAGAATTTGAATGAAAAATTTCTGTTGATGAATTTAACACCAAATTTGAATGAGTTATACTAAGGTTTTCGCAGCTACAGTTAAGAACTGCCTTTTTTAATCCGGTTCCAAACTGATCAAAAATTACAAGTGATGAATCATCAAGTACAAAAACATTAAAGTCATCCGATATTCTAAAACGTTTTGGCGCATTTAAAGTATAATCCCCCGATTCATAATCTCCAAATTTTAAAATATATTCACCATCAATATTTAGTTTTAATATTTTTGAATTATCAGAATCAAGTAAAAGTAAATCGCCTTGTATTGTACTTCCAATTGAGAGAGGATAAGCAAAATCAGTGTTATCATTATTCAATTCAGATAAATAGTTTAAATCCTTATCAAGAAAAACAATACGGTTATTATTTTTATCCGCAACGTAAACATTAAGGGTAGAGGCAATTATATCGCAAGGGTTATCAAATGATTCGGTATCCCAGCCGTATCCTCCTTTTACAATAAGTTCTTTCCCGTTTTTATCAAATTTTGTTACTTCATTTGTTGATGCATCTGTAACGTAAATATTTCCCTGCTGATTTATTGAAAAAGAAACAGCTTCCTGAAAGCTTCCAAATTCAGCTATTTGGCTGAATATTTGAGCTTGTAATGTAATTACAGAGAAAATTGAACAAAGATAAATAAGTTTATACATAAGTATTCTTAAGAAAAATTAAAAAAACTGAATGATTTTTCGAATATACACATTAGAAGATTAAATTTTTGCACAATAAAGATTATTCATGAAAAAAATAATAAATATATTGTTCTTAATAATATTTGCGGTTTCCATTTTGGGATGTAATAATTCGGATACATATTCTTATAAAGTGAATGTTGAAGCGAAAAAATATTATGATAAGGCGAAAAAAGAATACAAAAAGAGTCAGTTTAAAAGAGCTATTATTACACTTACAAAAGCTATTAGGCTAGATCCTAAAAACGCAAAATTGTATACAAAGCGGGGTGACTGTTACAGAAAAATAAGAAAAGCCCAAAAAGCTATTAAGGATTATGATATAGCGATAAAATATAATAAAAGCAGTGCCAGAGCATATTATCACAGAGGAACATTAAAAATTATTTTAGGGAAAAAAGATGACGGTTGTCTGGATGTTAAAAAGTCTAAATCGTTAGCTTATATACCGGCAAATAACTATTACAAAGAACATTGCGAATAACTAAATAATTAGGATTGTAAAATGTGGATAGAAATTAATGATCAACTGATCAACTTAAGTCATGTAATTAAAGTGAATAAAAAAACGGATTTGAATGAATTAGAGTTTCATACAGATCAGAAAATAATTATTATGAAAATGCAGAATACTAATGAATTAGAACAGGTTTATTTCAATTTATTAGAAATGCTTGGCTCTAAACCGGTTGATGGTTTTAGAAAATAACAATAAAAATAATAGATACTTTCTGAATTCATTTCAAAATCGAATATAATTATTGCAAAACAACAGAGGTAGTTGATGTCACTTTTAGTTTTTGTAATAATTGCGTTTAATTCGTTAATCTTCGGATTTTTAATGTTCTCACTTCTTTATGCTTCTAAAAGGGGGGATGAAAAACTACAAATGTTAACTGAACTTCCCAGAAGAGAAAATGTAGAGATTAAATAAAAATGATAATTTGAATATTCGATAGTTTACATCGGATATTGGGGCAATTTTTTTAATTTCTTTTGGAGAAAATTAATGCTTTATTTCATTTTTTTTTGAGTTGCGGGTTGATATCATAATTTTATTAAAATTTGCAAAATATAATCATCCTAAATAGGAGGGTTAAATGCGATCAAAGTTATTTTTAATCTCAATTCTTATATTCTCTTGCACATCCATATTTTCACAAAATATCCTTACCAAAGCCGATGACTATTATTCAGGTATATCACCATCATTAACCGGTAATTTGCTTAAAGCAGCATTACATAATCTAATTGACGGACATACTGTTATACCCTATGACTCGGATGGAATAGATGTACTAGATATTATTAAAGAATCAGACAAGGATCCTGATCCAGGTTATCCAGACAATGTTATTCTGGTCTATACTGGCAGATCGCAGGATAAATTATTAAACATAGTTGAAAATACAGATAACTCCATACCAAGAGATAATAAATGGAGCAGAGAACATATTTGGGCAAAAATTCATGGCGACTTTATGTTAACTCCACCAGCGGGAACAGATATTCATAATTTGAAACCTTGTGATAATTCTGTGAATAATGACCGGAATCAATTAGAATTTGATAATGGCGGTCAGGCTCACGGAGAAGCTATAGGTTGCTTTTATGATACCGATTCGTGGGAGCCCGGGGATGCTGTAAAAGGTGATGTAGCGCGTATAATGTTTTATATGGCTACAAGATATGAAGGGGATATTGGCGGTTCCGGAGATCCTGATCTCGAAATAGTAGATAATACAAATAATACAAATAGTACTGCTCCTGTTCATGGTAAACTTTCGTCATTGTTAGCATGGAATGCCAATGATCCGCCAGATGATTTTGAACGGAATAGAAATGATGTAATTTATAGTTATCAGGGAAATAGAAACCCGTTTATCGATCATCCCGAATATGCCGCAAAAATTTGGGCTATAGATTATAATATTGTGATCAACGAATTTCTAGCTTCTCCGGCCGATGATTTATCAGGTGATGCAAATGGTGATGGAATTACAGATGCTGAGGATGATGAATTTGTAGAGATTTATAATAACCCGGATTTTGATGTGGATATCTCGGGCTGGACGTTATCCGATACCGCTGGCATTAAACATATATTTACGGCAGGTACAATATTATCAGCAAATAGCTGTATTGTTGTTTTTGGAGGAGGCTCGCCAACTGGTGATTTTGGAGGCGCGTTAGTGCAAACAGCTAGTTCCGGTGCTCTGGGATTAGACAATAATGGAGATGATATTATTCTTCATGATGGTTCAATAGCAGTTGATTTATATACTTATGGAAATGCGGCAAATAATGGTGAATCCTTAACACGTGATCCTGATATTACCGGCGGTTTTGAAAGGCATTCATTAGCTGCCGGTTCCGGCGGAACTTTATTTTCACCGGGCAAAAAACTAGATGGTTCTCCATTGCCGGTTGAGCTGGTTTCATTTACAGCTTGTGTTAATGATGAGGGAGTTATCCTAAATTGGGAAACAGCAACAGAGGTAAATAATTACGGATTCGAAATAGAGCGTTTTGCCGCGAAAAGTAGTTACTTGTCAAATCAGTATACACAGAGCAGCGCTGAGGAATGGGAAAAAATTGCCTTTGTTGAAGGGCACGGAAACAGCAATTCGCCAAAGTATTATTCATTAGAAGACAAAAATGTTCTGGCTGATAATGTAAAGTACCGTTTAAAACAGATAGATATTGATGGCGGATTTGAATACTCTGACGTAATTGAGTGTGAGATTGAATCAGCGGAATTAACATTGCTGAAACAGAATTATCCAAACCCGTTTAATCCTTCAACAATTATAGAATATAGAATTCATCCGGCAGGAACACAGCGCGGCGTTTCAGTACAATTGAGAATTTATGATATTTTAGGGAATGAAATTGTAAAACTGGTTAACGAAAAACAGAGACCAGGGCGTTATAAAGTAGTACTTGATGCGGCAAAGTATAATCTGGCAAGCGGTGTATATTACTATAGTCTTATTTCAGATTCCGGAATAAAGGTTAAGAAAATGCTTTTTTTAAAGTAAAGCAATATTGAATCAAAATTAGTAATCTAATATTTACGCTAAATCAGTATTTATGCAGCCTAATAGCGACTAAAAGTTTCTGGTTTTTTAGTCGCTATTCTAATCCTTATAGATCAACAGGTTTTCTTATTCTGTGTGACAGAAAATTCTTTAATTTTACTATTGGCGAAAAGGCAAAGTTTTTTTAGACTTGTAAAACTTCAATAAATATAATGGGGAATTATGAAGTATTTACAAAAAATATTTATTTGCATAGTTATATTTGCCTCAACAATTTTATCACAAGATAGCTGGATCAGAATAAATCAATTAGGTTATCAAAAAGAATCAATTAAAACAGCAGTTTTTGTAAGTAAAACAGATGTAAAATTAAACTCTTTTCAGGTAATTAATTCTGATAATAATGAAGTTGTAATTAACGGAACCAATGTTAAAGCCTTTAATGAATACGCTAGTTTTAAGTCGACATTTAGATTGAATTTTTCTGAACTTAAAGAAGATGGAAATTACTACATTCAGGCAGAAGGAATAAAATCTCCAGCGTTCAAAATTTCTGATAATGTTTATGATGGGTCAGCCGATTTTCTGCTCAATTATATGCGTCAGCAGCGATGCGGATATAATCCTTTTTTCAAGGACTCTTGCCATACACACGATGGATTTTTAGTTGATAATCCGGGACATGATTCGGTTTATGTAGATGTAAAAGGAGGCTGGCACGACGCATCCGATTATCTTCAGTATTTAACCACTTCTGCAAATGCTACATATCAAATGTTATTTGCATTTTCAAAAAATCCAGAAGTGTTTAAGGATCATTTTGATAAAGATGGGAATAAGGGTGGTAATGGAATTCCCGATATTCTGGATGAGGCTAAATGGGGTTTAGACTGGCTTGTTAAAATGAATCCAGAATATGGAGTAATGTATAATCAGATTGCAGACGATAGAGACCATGCGGGTTACAGACTTCCGACAAAAGATTCAGTTAGTTATGGAAAGGGATTTGAAAGACCTGTTTATTTTATAACGGGAAAGAGACAAGGATTGGCAAAGTATAAAAACAGAACCACCGGAGTTTCATCTTCAGCCGCAAAATTTGCATCAGCCTTTGCGTTGGGTTCCGATCTGTTAAAAAAGTATTATCCGGATTTTGCGGAATCGATATTAAATAAAGCTGAAGACGCATATAAGTTTGCGAAATCAGATATTGGTGTAACTCAGACAGCGTCAAATATTTCTCCGTATTTTTATGAAGAAGATAATTATGCTGATGATATGGAACTTGCAGCGGTTCAATTATACGTGACTAAAAATGATGACGGGTATTTAAGTGAAGCTATATATTGGGGACAAGTTGAACCTTTTACTCCATGGATGGGAGCTGATACGGCAAGACATTATCAGTGGTATCCGTTTGTAAATTTAGGACACTATCATTTATCAAAAGTGGAAGATGAAAAAAGCTCTTCCTTGTTTAAAAGTCATTTAATAAAAGGACTTCAAAAAATATATGACAGGGGTAAGGATAATGCTTTTATAAATGGAGTTCCGTATATCTGGTGTTCAAATAACCTTGTGGCAGCGGCTTTAACTCAGGTCAGATTATATGAAGAATTGACAGGGAACAAAAAGTTCGCAGAAATGGAAGCATCTTTAAGGGACTGGCTGTTTGGATGCAATCCATGGGGAACAAGCATGATAGTCGGGTTACCTGAAAACGGCGATTTCCCAACTCATCCGCATTCATCTCTAACAGTTTTGCATAATTATGAAATCTCAGGCGGATTAGTTGATGGTCCGGTTTACGGTAAAATATTTAAAAGTTTAATTGGATTAAAATTGTACGAAGAAGATGAATATGCGAAGTTCCAATCAGATTTAGTTGTTTATCATGACGACTTTGGAGATTACTCAACAAACGAACCGACAATGGACGGGACAGCTTCATTAAGCTTTTATTTATCGGCATTAGAAGCACTAGGAAAGAAGAAAAAGAAAATTGATTAGCGGAAAGTAAATAGAATTTTTACTTTCTATTTTGTTCATTATAGCAGAAGTAAAATTTTAAGATAATTAGCTTTGAAATTTATTATTTTAAAAATTCCCTAGCCTGAACTAAAATTAAAACTACAACACTTTTTTTTATTAATGAAAACTGTCTTATATTATCAATCAATAAATTGATAAAGTTTAGGACTAAAAATGAAAATTGGAATCACCTGTTATCCCACTTATGGCGGAAGCGGAGTTATAGCAACTGAATTAGGCAAGGCGCTTGCAGATAAGGGACACGAAATACATTTTATTAGTTATTCATTACCACAAAGATTAAATGGATTTGTTGGAAATATATTTTTTCACGAAGTAGAGATGAGTAAATATCCTTTATTTGAAAACCAGATTTATGGAATTACACTAACTGGTAAAACTCTTGAGGTTATTGAATATGCCAATCTCGATATTCTGCATGTACATTATGCATTACCTCATGCAGTTAGCGGTTATTTAACAAAGCAGATACTAAAAAAGAATAATAAAGATATAAAACTTATAACTACGCTTCATGGTACCGATATTACTTTAGTTGGCTTAGAACCGGCATTTCTACCGTTGGTTAAATTTAGCATTGAAGAAAGTGACGGTGTTACAACTGTTTCTGAATACTTAAAGCAGCGTACTATTGAAAATTATGGTGTTAAAAACGAAATTGAAGTAATTCCAAACTTCATTGATTTAAATGAATTTAAGCCGGAAGAGGTTGGCTGCTGTAAAAAATCAATTGCGCCGGCAGGTGAAAAAATACTAGTTCATGTTTCCAATTTTAGAAAAGTTAAAAGAATTAAAGATACCATTAAGATTGTGAATAAGCTTAAAGATGAAATACCGGTTAAATTATTATTAATTGGTGACGGACCGGAAAGATCGGATTGTGAAAAACTTGCCAGAGATCTTGGTTTAATAAAGGAAGTTCTGTTTATGGGTAAACAGAGTGAGATTAAAAATATTTTATCGGTCTCCGATTTATTCCTTTTACCTTCCAAAGAAGAGAGTTTTGGTTTATCGGCTCTGGAAGCCATGTCTTGTGGTGTTCCTGTAATAAGCAGTAATATTGGCGGTATTCCCGAAGTTAATATACATGGAGAAACCGGATTCCTTTCTGAAGTAGGTGATATTAATGATATGGCAAATAATTGTAAAAAGCTCCTGCTTAATGAAAATCTGAGGAAAAGATTCTCTAACAATTGTCTGGTGCGTGCTAAGGTTCACTTCGATAAAAATATTATTGTTCCCCAGTACGAAAATTATTATGAAAGAGTATTAAGTAAATAATTATAATATTTCCAGTCGGCCTGTATAATTAGGGTTATCCGGGAAAAACAAAGTGGATTTAAAGGAAAAAAAAGGCTTGAATTTCTTCAAGCCTTTTTAGTAAGCAATAGCTAATCTTTAGGAGTGATAATGTGTACATCGCTTTGTGGATAAGGAATTGAGATATTTGCTTCATCAAATTTATATTTAACATTTTCGTTGAAATCAAAAAATACATTCCAGTAATCAGCTTTGTTAACCCATGGACGAACAGCAATATTAATGCTGCTATCCGCAAGTTCCACAACACCAATTGTTGGCGCAGGGTCTTTTAAGATTCTTGAATCTTCTTCAATCATTTTTGTAAGTACTTCTTTTGCTTTTTTAATGTCATCACCGTATCCAATTCCAAAAACAAAATCAACACGACGAGTATCCTTTGCGGAGAAGTTAACAATGTTTCCACCCATTATATTTGTGTTTGGACAAATAATAAGTTTATTATCCGGCGATTTTAATATTGTTGTAAATATCTGAATTTTTTCAACAGTACCGGTAACACCGCCAGCATCAATAAAATCACCAACCGTAAAAGGCTTAAAAATTATTATTAAAACACCGGCCGCAAAGTTTGATAATGATCCTTGCAACGCTAAACCAACTGCTAAACCAGCCGCACCAATTATGGCTACAAAAGATGTTGTTTCAACACCCAGTTGCGAAAGTGCCGCCAATATTACAAATACTATTAGAAGTGTGTAAACTAAATCTGAAGTAAATGAAATAACTGCTCCATCAACTTCTTTTTTCTTCATCATTTTTTCCAGGACACTTTTAACAATTTTTGCCACCCAACGCCCAACAATAAAAATTACTAATGCAATTAAAAACGCAAAGCCGAACTGTGTAATATAATGTTCACCCTGTTGCAGTAAATTTTCCATATTGTTTCCTTTTTCTAGGTTTTAAAATAGTGTATATGAAATACCAAACTGTAAAGCTTCTTTGACCTGTGTTTTTAATGACTGCTGTTTTTCATAGATTAAAAGTACATTTAGATTAACGTTAAAAAGATCTGAAATTTTTGCTGTTACTGTATTATCCCAGCGAACATCAACAACATCTATTTCTTCGAAACGCGTAAATAATCTTAATTGACTTTCCAATTGTATATTTTCCTTAAAAGTGTATTTTGCCTTTGTAACCGATTCAATACCAGTTTCAAATTTGAACGACTCAACTTCATCATGTGTATCAGGATCATCAGCATAATGTTTAAAATCACTTGTAATTACTTCCTGCAGCGCGAAACCAAGTCTGGTCGAAAATCCTGCGAGTTTATCGTACATTAAACCAAAACTCTGTGTTAAATAACCGGGATCTAAAATTGCGGATGTTTTAATTTTTGGTGATGAACTGTAATCATACCCTGGTCCTAATACTGAGCGGAAAGTATTACTGAAGAAAGGAGTAACTTCCCAGTCAACATCGTAACCCAGCACATTCTCAAGATAAATTTCATTATCGTTTGTTATAAAATCAGCATCGCCAATTTTGGTTTTACCAAAAGAAAGTTTCAAATTATTTTTTAATGTGATAGGAGCTTTAGTATAAACAGCTTCAAATTTCCCAAATATAGTCCATGAAAAGGTATTATCGCCTCCTTGAGACCAGTTACTTAAAGATATCTGGTTTGCGTTTAGACCAACTACTCCAGAATTTACCCATCCGTCTTTTGGTTTATCATCTTGTGCTAAAATTGAAATGCTTAGAGTTAAAAATATTATTAGTAAATATTTTTTCATTATTGTAATCCCGCTATTAGTTTTAAAATATTTGAATAAAATTAAAATGAAAATTTTATTATTCTAAATTAAATTAATAAAAGATATGATGCCCGAATATAATAACCGTTTCACAAAAAGAGAAACGGTTATTTAAAATAATTATTTGATTGGAGTTCTGCCGATGCTGTAATAAACAAATCCTAATTCTTTCATTTTGGAAGGATCAAAAACATTTCTTCCGTCGAATACAATTTTATTATTAAGTTTTTCTGCAACTATATCGAAATCAGGATTTCTAAACTCATTCCATTCAGTTAACAATAACAGCGCTTCCGCATTATCAAGAGCTTCGTATTGTTCCGGAACATATTCAATTCTATCCTCTAGATAAAATTTCGCATTCTCCTGAGCTTCAGGATCGTATGCTCTGACTTTAGCACCAAGTTCTAATAATTTGTTAATTATAACAACCGCCGGAGCTTCGCGCATATCGTCTGTATTTGGTTTGAACGATAATCCCCAAACCGCAAATACTTTACCCTTAACATCGCCAAAATGATCAACAACTTTATTAACAAGAACAAGCTTCTGATTTTTATTTACCTGATCAACTAATTTAAGAATACTCATTTCTGAACCACGTTCTCCAGATGTTTTTATCAATGCATTAACATCTTTAGGGAAACATGAACCGCCATATCCAATGCCGGGGAATAAAAAGCGTTTACCAATACGCGAATCTGTTCCCATTCCTTTACGGATTAAATCTACATTTGCGCCGACTTTTTCGCAGAAATTTGCAAGTTCGTTCATATAAGTAATTCTCATTGCCAAATATGAATTTGAAGCATATTTAGTAACTTCAGAACTAAACGGATCCATTTCTATTATTGGATTTCCCTGTCTTACAAATGGTTCGTAAAGTGATTTCATTTTTTGCATTGTTTCATCTGTCCAAGTACCAATGACTATTCTATCAGGTTTCATAAAATCATCAACAGCAAAACCTTCTCTCAAAAATTCAGGATTAGAGCAGACTTCGAAATTTTTAACACCATATTTACTGATTATCTTTGTGGTTTGTTCGCAAGTACCAACCGGAACAGTACTTTTATTAACTATTATTTTGAAATCCTTATCGCCATTGTCTTTTAATATCTGACCAATTTCTTCGGCAATTCCAAAAACATATTTAAGATCGGCTGAACCATCTTCGTCCTGCGGAGTTGGCAAACATAAAAATATAATATCGGCATCCAATACCGATGATTTCAAATCGTCTGTAAATAACAATCTTTTTTTAGCAATATTTCTATAGAATAATACATCAAGTCCCGGTTCATAAATTGGAACCTCGGCATCTTTTAGTTTTGCTAATTTTTCCGGGTTATTATCAACACAAATAACATGACTCCCCATTTCGGCAAAACATGTTCCAGATACTAACCCAACATAACCAGTTCCTATTACAGCAAGTTTCATTCTTGCCTCCCTCAATTCTTAATAAATAAAATCTTTTTCAATTTCTTTAAATTTTTGAGCTACCAGATCTTTATCAGATACAATTGGATTTTCAACTTGCCAATCAATGTTTAAATCATTATCAGAAAATAAAATTGCACGCTCATCTTTTTTACTGTAAGAAGCCGTGCATTTATACATGAATATAGCTTCATCAGATAAGACTGAGAATCCGTGGGCAAATCCCGGAGGAAGCCAGAACTGTTTTTTATTTTCTTCACTTAGCTCAATAGAAAAATATTGCCCAAATGTTGGTGATCCAAATCTTATATCAAGTGCAACATCAAGTACTTTTCCAACTAAAACCTGACACAGTTTACCTTGTGCAAATTCACCAACCTGATAATGCAAGCCTCTTGTTGTTCCATAAACAGATTTAGAAATATTATCCTGTACAAATTTTTTATTTAATCCATTCTGTTCATATTTGTTCTGATTATAAGATTCAAAAAAATACCCTCTGTTATCAGAAAAAACATCGGGTTCAAATACAATTAAACCACTAATAGGTGTATCAATAATGTTCATTTTAACTCATCAATATTTAGGAGCTTTGTGCCAGCTCCATGCTGTTTTAATAATTTCTTCAATATTCTTTTTTGGTTCCCAGCCTAATAGATCTTTTGCTTTTTTATTGTCTGCAACCAGTTTTGCCGGGTCACCTTCTCTGCGCGGCGTAATTTCATATAAAATATTTTCGCTTGTAATTTTTTCGGTCAGTTTAATTAATTCTAGAACTGAAGTTCCTTCACCCGTTCCCAGATTAATTACCTCATTAGTTTTATTCTGATCCAAAAAATTCAATGCTCTTAAATGTGCATCCGCAAGATCCGCTACATGAATATAATCTCTTATACAAGTACCGTCATCAGTATTATAATCATTACCGAAAATAAAAACTTTTTCCCTTTTTCCCAAAGCAGTTTCAATAATAATTGGAATAATATGAGGTTCAGGATTGTGGCTCTCGCCAATTAAGCCATTTGGGTTATCTCCAGCAGCGTTAAAATATCTAAGAGCAACAAAATTAAAATTATTTACATTAGAAAAATCTGATAATATTCTCTCAATCATAAGTTTTGAACTTGCGTAAGGATTTATTGGATCGGGAATATCAGTTTCTGAAATTGGTACAGATGCATTGTTTCCATAAATTGAGCAGGTTGAAGAGAATACAATTTTGGTTACATTATTTTCAACTGCTGCTTTTATCAGATTAAGACTTCCGGCAACATTGTTAGTGTAATAAAGTCCGGGATCTTCAACAGATTCACCAACATAAGCAAAAGCGGCAAAGTGTACAATTGCATCAATTTTATATTTTTTCATTCTGGACGAAAGGTCAGCGTAATTTAGAATATCAACTTCTTCAAAGGGAGTGTTTTTAGGAACAGCTTCTTTATGTCCGCGGGAGAGATTATCAAAAACTACAACTTCTTTATTTTCTTTAATTAACAGATCAACAAAATGTGAACCTATGTAACCAGCACCGCCTGTAACCAGAATCATTAAATCCTCTGAATAATTTTATAAATCAATAATAAAAGATATTATAATATGAGTTAGATTCGAAATATTTTGGTTTAAATATTTAAGATTTTATAAAAAACGAAGTTTAATAATAACTTTATTACTCTGGACTAGCAGAAAAATCAATTTGAAAATTATTTAATTCTCTAAATTATGAAATTGTTTTATTGCCGGATATCCAAACACCCGTAGAAAAATACAACACTGCCAAACCCTTTAATTTTAAGAGCTTAACAAGACAAGATTCAAACTGTGGAAAAACACAACAACTGCCACAATTTTCTTAACAATTCTACAAGCGTGTAACTCCAATAAAAACAACAACATATAACTTTAAGAATTTTTGGCATCTTTGTTGGTTAAATAGTGTTGAAAATTGAAACACATTAAAATTTAATAAATAGGAGTCCAAGATGGTTTTTGCATTAGTTTTTATAACCGTTGTTTTCTTTCTTCTAGCAGACTATTTTATAAAGAGAGAAGATAAAAAAACAGAAAAAAGACTTAAAGAAAATAAGTCGCCAATCTTTTTATCGCCAGAAAAAGCATTACTTAAACTAGGTGATGAAGAAAAAAGACTTTATCACACAAGTCACACATGGGCAATGAAATCAGAAAATAAAGATGTTTATGTAGGGCTTGATGATTTTGTTTCTGAAATTTTTTCTGACACAGTAAAAGTTGAAAAACTTCCTTTTATCGGTGAGTTTGTTTCACAGGGCAGTGAAATCTGGCAAATCAATTATGCCGGAAAATTAGTAAAACAATTAGCTCCGGTTTCTGGTGAAGTTATTGAAATTAATCCGGCTCTAAAAATGGATATTCCTCTTGCATCTAAAGATTTAGAACATTCATGGATGGTTAAAATAAAACCTAAAAACTATGATAATGAAAGAAATAATCTGATAAACCACGAGCAGCACAAATTTATTGCTAAATCAATACGCGATGAAGTAATTATGAATGCACAGGAAGAACATTTTTTGAATGACGGCGGAGAAATTCATTCCGATTTTATAAAACACATGGAAGTTGGGGAATGGAATGATTTCTTAAAAAAATATTTTCCATATCACTAAACCGTAATAAGAATTTTGTTTAAGATAAAATAAAAAGGATGCTAGAATGGATAGAAGAAATTTTATGAAGGCAGTTGGTCTAATGGGGCTGGCAACTATGCCCGGAAAAAAGACAAAAGCCGGTCAGTCGGTTTCTGATAAAGAATTTAACGCAATATTAATTGACACAACTTTGTGCGAGGGTTGTGAAGCATGTTTAGATGCCTGTTCGGAAAGCAATAAATTGCCGGAAGCTGTAACTGACCCAGTAGCCGGTATTGAAAATAAAACATCGCCAAATCAGCTTGCTGTAGTAAACATGTATAATGTTGAAGATCTAGAGGTAACAGTAAAAAAGCAGTGTATGCATTGTAATCAGCCGGCATGTGCTTCGGCCTGTTTAACAAACGCCATGTTTAAAACAGAAGAAGGTCCGGTAATTTGGAGAGCGGATAAATGTATGGGCTGCCGTTTCTGTATGTTATCCTGTCCTTATGATATTCCAAAATTTGAATATGAAAAAGTTAATCCGGATATAAAAAAATGTAATATGTGTTACGATAGAATAAAGGATGGTGATATTCCGGCGTGTGCGGAAGCTTGCCCGGCAGAAGCAATTGTTTATGGAACAAGAAAAGATATGCTTGAAGAAGCAAGAAGAAGAATTTATCAGAATCCGGATGATTATGTACATCACATTTTTGGAGAAGATGAAGTTGGCGGAGCGAGTGTGTTATATTTATCAGCCGTTCCTTTTGAAAAATTAGGCTTCAAAACAAAATTAGGTAACGAAGCAATGCCAAAATTAACTACCGATTTCTTATACAGTGTGCCGGTTATAGAAACACTTTTACCGCCATTTTTATTGGCTATAAGTTTTGCCGCAAAAAAAAGTAAAGAAGCAGGAGAGGGGAAATAAATATGGAAAAGAATAAAAAGAACAAACCGAATTTCTCATCAGAGTTTAAAAATTTCTTTAAATTTCTTTTGAGCGAAATGAAACCAAAAGGCAAATTGTTAACTCCCTTTAATATAATTGCTGCGTTTGTAATTGCTTTAGGCGGAGTGTTAATATTCTTCCGATTTTATAATGGTCTTGCAAGTGTTACAAATCTTTCACAAGAATTCCCATGGGGCATTTGGGTGGGATTTGATGTTATTACGGGAGTTGCATTTGCTGGCGGAGCTTATGTTGTAACTTTTTTAGTTTACATTTTAAGAATGGAAAAATATCATGCTATTGTCCGTGTTACAGTATTAAACGGTCTTTTAGCTTATATGTTCTATGCTGGCGCTTTATTGCTGGATCTTGGTAAACCCTGGAATATTATAAATCCGGTTATTGGTAATTCTTTTGGTATGAATTCGGTAATGTTTCTGGTGGCCTGGCATTTTTTACTTTATATGACTGCTGAGTTCCTGGAATTTTCGCCTGCAATTGCCGAATGGCTTGGATGGAAAAAAGTTAGAAAAGTACTTCATGGAATGACTTTGGCAACAGTAATTGTCGGTATTACTTTATCAATACTGCATCAGGCAGGTTTAGGCGGATTATTTTTAATGGCAAAAAGTAAAATTCATCCGTTATGGTATTCAGAGTTTATTCCAATTCTATTTTTTGTTTCAAGTATTTTTGCCGGACTTTCAATGGTAATTCTTGAAGGAAGTATTACTCATAAGGTATTTTTTAGAAAGTTAACTCCCGAGCTAAAAAGAACTCATCATGATATATTGTTGGGTTTATCAAAAATATGCGGCGGAACAATGTTTGTATATTTATTTCTAAAAGCCTTAACATTTTTACATGAGCAGCATTGGCATTATATATTTTCACCAATGGGTAACTGGTTTTTAGTTGAAATAGTTTTCTTTGTTGTATTACCAATGATTATGTTTACACAGGCTGCCAGATACCGCAACGTAAAACTTGTAAAAGCTTCATCAATTTTAACCCTTTTGGGAATTGCGTTAAACAGATTAAACATCTCTATAATTGCTTTTAAATGGGATGCTGTGGAAAGATACGTTCCTACATGGATGGAAATTGAAATTACAATGGCAATTATTTTAGTTGAAATAGTTGTACTTGGCTGGATAATAAATAGAATGCCAGTGTTGGGTGAATCTCCAATGTGGGTGAAAGAACAAGAAAAAGCAGCAGAAAATTTAGCACATTAAATTAGAGGTTATAAAATGGAAGGATTTCATCAAGTAGATCTTTTTGCAACTAAAGGAATTGAATACATCCTTGTTATAGGATTTTTAGTGGCCTTTACATTATATATAAAATACTTAAATGGTACACCAAAAAAATTGAGACAAAAAGTTAATGAATTTGAACCACAATTATCATTAGTTGATTGGTTCTATCTAGCGAAAGATTATTTATATCACCAAGGACACAGTTGGGTTTTGCCGCAAGGCGCAACTGAAGTAAAAATTGGCGTGGATGATTTTTTACAGAAAATGGTTGGCAAACCTGATAAAATTAATCTGCCTGATGTTGGTGCGGCAATTTATCAAAATAAAGTCGGCTGGAATTTTGAAATTGATAACAAAACAATTGATATACTTGCGCCAATTGACGGGAAAGTGTTAGAGATAAATAAAGAAGTTCTTAATAATCCTGAGTTATTAAATAAGAATAGTTATAAAGATGGCTGGTTAATGAAAGTTGAAGTTAAAAATTTGCCAACTCAGAAAAAAGTATTGTTCACCGGAAATTTAGCCAAAGCATGGATTGAAGATACAATAGAGAATGTAAATTTAATGATGAATGGAGAGCCTGGTGTTGTAATGCAGGACGGCGGTTCTTTAATGCCTGGTTTTATAAAAGAGATTTCTAAAGAAAACTGGCATAATGAGATTAAGAAATTTTTGTTAACTGAATAATATTTTCATAATAATCTTATTAAGTTTATAGTGTAATTATCAGCAATAAATATTATTGTTGGTAATTACATTTTATAAATATAGCTATGTACAAATATCTTGAGCTAAAATGAAAATATTTAAACTACTTAGTTTTAAGCTATTCATTTTTATTACAATTTTACTAACGGCGCTTACATTTCTTTTTTCGCTTACTCACCTAAAAGAAGAAGAAAAAAGATTTGAAAAAATGCTTACTGATTGTTCAGTTAGGGCAAGTAACACAATACTAGGCTCAACTTACAGTTCAATGCTGAAAAATAGAAAAGAAGAAGCTTTCGAAATTATTCATCATATCTCAAATCAGGCCGATATTGAAAAGGTGAGGATTTTTAATAAGAATGGCGTAATTATCTACTCCTCGGATACACTAGAAATAAACACGGTAGTTGATCTGCAAAACGAATCATGTATTATTTGTCATACTGGTTCGGAAATTGTTAAGCCGTTAACTAAAAATCAGAGAAAAAGAATTTTTGAAAAAGACGGGCACAGAGTTCTTGGGATGACATCTCCAATTGAAAATTCTAAATCATGTTCTAATTTAGATTGTCATGTTAGTCCGGAAGTGCAGCTTGTACTTGGAGTGTTAGATGTTCAGATGTCTCTATTAAAAACTGATGGATATGTGGCCGAAAGAAAATCAACTTTATATTCCCAAAATATTTCAATTACATTAATTATAGCTTTATCAGTCGGGTTAATGATATTTATTATGGTTCATCAGCCAGTAAAAAAAGTTATTATAGGTACAAAAGAAGTTTCTTCGGGAAATCTTAATTATAAAATTAATTGTAATAATAAAAATGAAATCGGTTCGCTGGCAAGGTCGTTTAACAGAATGACTGATGATTTGAATAGTGCCAAAAAGGAAATTACTGCATGGTCCGATGAACTTGAAAAACGAGTAGAAGAAAAAACAGAAGAATTAAAAAAAACACAGGCTAGAATAATTCATATAGAAAAAATGGCTTCGTTAGGCAAACTTTCCGCAACAGTTGCGCATGAGTTAAATAATCCTCTTGCAGGTATTTTAACCTACAGTAAACTTATTCAGAAAAAATTAAATAAAGAAGGTGTACACCTGGCCGAAAAGGAAGCACTGTTAAAATATTTAGGTATGATTGAATCAGAGAGCGGTCGCTGTGGATCAATAGTTAAAAACATGCTGCTGTTTTCTAAAAAACAAGATATTGAATTTAAAAAACTTGATATAAATAAAGTTATTGATAGTACAATTCATTTAGTTGATCATCATCTTAAAATTAATAATATTAGTCTTAATACAAACTTAGCGGAAAATTTACCTCTAATTTCTATTGATGAGAATCAGATTAAACAGGCATTGCTTGCCATTTATTTAAATGCTGTTGAGGCAATTGAAAAGGATGGAACTCTGAGTGTTAAAAGTGAATTAAATATTAAAACAAACAGAGTAATTATTTCTATTCAGGATAATGGACGCGGAATTCCAGAAAAAATAAAATCCCAAATTTTTGAACCATTCTTTACAACTAAAAACGCGGTTAAAGGCGTAGGACTTGGACTTTCGATAGTTTATGGTATTATAGAAAAACATAATGGCGAAATTTTTGTAGAATCAGAAGTAGACAAGGGAGCAACCTTTATTATAAAACTTCCTGTAGATAAAAAGGAGTAAAAATGGATCCTGCTAATGTAAAAATTCTTGTAGTTGATGATGATGAAATTGTAAGAGAATCATTATCCGACTGGTTTGAAGAAGACGGTTATTCTGTGGGAACAGCCTGTGACTCAAAAGAAGCTCTGGCAAAGTTGAATGAAGCCAGATGGGACATTTACTTTCTTGATATAAAAATGCCCGGCATGGATGGTCTTGAACTTCATAAAAGAATTAAGGACTTTGATAAAGACGCTATAGTTATAATTATTACGGCCTTTGCTTCGGTTGATACAGCTGTAAACGCGTTAAAAGACGGTGCCTTCGATTATGTTACTAAACCGTTTGATCCAGATTCCTTAACTCACATTATCAGAAACGCTATTAAGCAGAGAAATTTAACTAAAGAAAATCTGGAACTTAAAGAAAGCCTTGAATCCTTAACTCTGCCCCCTGAGATAATTGGGCAAAGTAAACATATAAGAGAGATTCAAGAGTCAATTAAAACAGTAGCGGCAACTAATACTACTGTTATGATAAGGGGTGAAAGCGGAACAGGTAAAGAGTTGGTTGCACAATCAATTCATTTTAAAAGTAACAGAAAATTTGCACCTATGGTTTCTGTTAACTGTGGTGCTTTATCGGAAACGCTTCTGGAAAGCGAATTATTTGGGCATGAGCGCGGATCCTTTACCGGAGCGCACAGCAGGCGCAAAGGTAAATTGGAAATTGCTGATGGCGGAACCTTGTTTCTGGATGAGATAGGATCAATTCAGACTAAGACACAAATTGATCTGTTAAGGGCAATTGATGCAAAAGAGTTTACCAGACTGGGTGGAAACGAAATAATTAAATCTGATTTCAGAATTGTGTGCGCAACTAACACCAATCTGGAAGAAGCCGTGAAAAAGGGTGAATTCCGTGAAGACCTTTATTACAGGCTTCAGGTTTACACAATTTATTTAAAGCCTTTAAGAGAGCGTTCGGATGATATTCCTGAACTTGTAAACCATTTTATAAGAGTTTATAACGCTAAGATGAACAAAAAAATTACGGGAATTGAAACTTCTGCTCTAAACAGAATGATTAATTTTAGCTGGCAGGGAAATATAAGAGAATTAGAAAATACTATTGAACGTGCTATGGTTTCAGCAAAAGGTATAATGTTAAGTAACCATGATTTTGCGTTTATTAATTGCGATGATAAACTTACACTCAGTCAGAATCTTTCATTAGCGGAAGTGGAAAAAAGGCATATTATAAAAGTGCTGGATCAAACTGATTGGAATATATCGCAGACAGCTAAAATTCTGGAGATTGATAGAGCCACAATTTATACAAAACTTCAAAAATATGGAATTTCAAGGCCGGACTGATATGAGAAATCTAATAATTTCGCATGTTAATTTTGAGTATTCCAAATTACTTGATGAAATAAATAATGAGATTTCTGAATTAACAAGATCTGTATTAAAAATAGAACAAATCGATAAAAATTTTGATGAGTTTTTTAATTCGGAACGAGGGCAGTACGACGCATCAAAGATCATTAAATCACTTCAAAAGAAAGACGATTCAAAGACAATAATATTTACGAGCGTGGATATATATATACCTATTTTTACATATGTATTTGGCTTAGCAAAGTTAAATGGCTGTACCGGAGTTATTTCTTCTCAGCGGCTTTCCAATAATTATTATGGAATTCCTGAGAACCCGGATATTCTTAAAAGAAGATTAGTTGTTGAAACTGTACATGAATTTGGTCATTTAATGGGGCTTAGGCATTGTGAAAATGTAAGCTGCGTAATGGCAAGTTCAACTGCTGTGGATGAACTGGATGTTAAAAACACAGACTATTGTAAAAAATGTTCTTCTATCTTTATCAATTATTGACCAATCTAAATTTACTGCTTTCATAAATAGTTGCTAAATAGCAATTAAAAAAAAGACAACATATCCAGAAATAAAAATACTTGCGTATCCTAAAATTAGATGTTATTTTAGTCTATAAAACAAAAAGGAGGTATTAATAAAAATGAATGAAAATCAAAAGTTCGATTCATTATCAAAGGAACTTACTTTTTTAACATGCGAGTTATCAAGAGCTTGTCAAAATAAAGAGAAATTCTTCGCTTCTACTTTCAATTTAACACTTGCGGAGTTCAAATGTTTAAGATTGTTTACTGGAAGATCGTATCTTTCTATTAAAGAATTAGCTAGTGAAATGAACATAACTCCGGGCAGAATTACTCACATATTAACTTCTTTAGAGGATAAAAAGTTTATCTTAAGAAAGATTGACCAGACTGATAGACGAAATGTAATTGTGCATCTTACTTCTAAAAGTGAACCTTTTATAAAAAATCTAAATGAAAGTCATGTTAAACAACATAAAGAAATTTTGGATAAGATAGCACCTGAAAACCGTGACCTGGTAATTTCAGCCATTAAGGATTTGATTAAAGCTATTAAGCATTGGTCTGAAAAATCGTAACATTTATAAATAATTATTAAGACTAACGTAAAATAGGAAAGGAAATGAAATTTACTTCTAAAACTTTAATAACTCTATTTGCTTTAATTATATTGACCGTATTTACCCCGATTAAAGCTCAAGAAGAAACATGCATTGATTGTCATGACGAAGAAGAATTCACACCGATTTTAGCAGAATCAGTTCATGCAGATAATGAGTGTGCCGATTGTCATACGTATGCTGCTGAAAAAATTGAAACTCATGGCGATGATGGAATTCCCGTCGCGCAAAAAGCTGATTGCATTAGTTGTCATGAAGATATAGTAGAAGAACATAAAGAAAGTGTTCATGGATTATCCATTGCAAATGGTTTTGATGAAGCCGCTCAATGCTGGAGCTGTCATGGAGGACATGATATAAGTTTTGTTGCCGATTCAACATCAAAAGTAAATTCCGCAAACATTGCGGAAACCTGTGATAAATGCCATGCCGATGAGGATCTGATAGAAAAATATAATTTAACTATCAGTGGTCCCGGGGCAATGTATAGTGAATCAATTCATGGAAAATTAGTAAAAGAAGGTAAAGATGCCGCAAGATGCGAATCATGTCACGGAGTTCATGATATAAAAAATAGAATGCAGCCGAATTCGAAAATTGCTAGTTATAATATTCCGGAAACCTGCGGCGAATGTCATTCCGAAATTGCTGAAGAATATAAGCAGTCAATTCACTGGTTAAGAGCCAGAAAAGGAATAAAGAATGCTCCGGTTTGTAACGATTGCCACAGTGAACATAGTATTAAAGGACTTTCAGAAGGAAGCAAAAGAAAGAAAAGCATTAAACTTCAGCAAGAAACATGTTTAAAATGTCATCAGGATTTAGTAACTCAAAATAGATACACATCTTCTGTTAGCCAGGCAGCCAGTTACCAGGATAGTTACCATGGTCTTGCAATTATGAGAGATGATGAAGATGCGGCTATGTGTGTTGATTGTCATGATGTTCATAAAATTCTTCCGGCAATGCACGCCGAATCAAGCGTTTCTAAAGAAAATGTAACAGCTACATGTCAAAAGTGTCATGAAAATGCTACAGAAAATTTCTCTGTAAGTTATTCGCATCAAACAATAGACAAAGATGCCAGATTTATTGAATCTGTTGTAGAGAATGTATATTTCTGGATGATTATAGTTGTAATTGGCGGAATGGTTATTCATAATCTAATAATATTCATTTTCGAAATTTATAAACGCAGACAAAAACAAAAAAGAGTTATTACCGTTCCAAGATTTACTAAAAACGAATTAGTTCAGCATTTAATGTTGTTGGTAACATTTATATTACTAGCAATAACAGGTTTCGCTCTAAAATATCCAAACAGCTGGTGGGCCGAAGGTTTACAAGCAGCCGGTATGACCGAAACTGTAAGACAATGGACTCATAGAATTTCTGCTGTTCTTATGCTTGTTGCCGGTTTTTACCACGTGTTTTACCTATTTGCAACCGGTCGTGGCCGGGAAGTTCTTTTAGGATTTTTGCCAACGTTAAAAGATTTAACCGGTGCAAAAGATAATGTTCTTTATCATTTAGGAATAAAAAAAGAGAAACCAGAATTTGAAGTTTACAATTATGCCGAAAAAGCAGAATACTGGGCTTTAATTTGGGGTACATTTGTAATGGGTGCTACAGGTTTCATTTTATGGTTCCCAACAATTATTGGTGACTGGGCTCCAGTCTGGCTGATAAAAGTGAGTGAAATTATTCACTTCTACGAAGCAATTCTAGCCACACTTGCTATTATTGTATGGCACTGGTTCTTTGTTATATTCCATCCTGGTGAATACCCAATGAGTTTCACTTGGATTGATGGTGAAATGACTATTAACCATTATAAAGAGCATCATAGAAAACATTTTAAAAAAGTTGCTTTAGAACTTGTTGAAGTTGAACATAAAACTAAGTTAGCAGAAGATTTAAGTGTGACAACTAAATTATTTGTAAATACACTTAAGAAGCATGGATTTGATCCGTATGAAGTTGTGCATAAACAAATGCATGATGATGCTGAATTGAAAGCATGGATTGAAGATAAATTTGGTACAATTAAAATCGATTCTTCAAAATATGATTTAGGATAGAAAAGAAACATTATAGTAAAAGTCATTCCGAACCAGCCTTGCCGGCAGATTCGGAATGACAACTATTTTTAATTCGTTATTTCTTTTATTTCAATATTCCGCTATTAAAACCTTTCGAAAAAATATCGTTAATCAAAAAATTGCTACTGGCATCAATTGAAGATAAATGAAATAATTGCAGTAGTTCATCGTCCGAATATTTTTCATCTTCCTTTAACTTATTATATATACCTGTAGTAAACCCGTTAGTTAAATGAAAAATAAACTGATCAAAATATTCATTCAATATTGAAATAGTTTCAATAGATGACTCTCTGTTTGTTATAGGGTTATCTACCAGCAGAAAATTAATTGATATGGATTTTGCAATGAATACAGATTCTATAGCTTCGTCTAAAGAAAAATTTTCTGTGTAATAAGAATATCCAAGTTTTTCTATTCTTTCTAAATTATTCTCCTGTTCCAGCCACAGAACAAGTTCCTCAAAAATAATTTCTCCTTTATTAATTAATTTACTGTTAGTTAATACATTAAGTTTCTTGAAGTGGGCAGAGTCTTTGATTTGTTCGAACCAGATATATACCAGATAATCAACATTTTCTCTAACAACGGAAATTAAGTTTGCTACTTTCATAGCTACCTCCTATTAACGTTGGAAATAGTAACGATAATTTGAAATATGGAAAGAATGTAATTGAAAGTTCTAAAAGAAAAAAGCTAAAAAATAACCTACCAATTTTAAATAAAAACACTAAAAATTAAATTATTTATTTGGGTAAGTCCTGATAAAATAATATTTTAAAAGTCTGTAATTAAAATAATTAAAGACTGGAAATCTTGACTTTAAAGGTCTGCAAGATTATATTTGTAGACTTTGTAAAAAATAATCTGGTTTTTGGAGGATAGTAAAGTGAAGCAAGAGAAAATGACCAAGTTCATTAGGACTGAAGACGTTGATAAGAAATGGTTTGTGATTGATGCACAAGATCAGATCCTAGGTCGTCTAGCAACCAAATGCGCTAGAGTTATTAGAGGTAAAGAAAAACCAATCTTTACACCTAATATGGATACCGGTGATTTTGTTGTAGTAATTAATGCTGACAAAATTAAGTTAACTGGTAAAAGAGAACTGCAAAAAGAATATTTTTCACATTCAGGATATCCTGGTGGTGTAAGAATTAGAACTTTCGCTGAAATGATGGAAAAAAATCCAGCATTTGTGATTGAACATGCAGTTAAAGGAATGTTACCTAAAAATAGATTAGGTAGAAAATTAATTAAAAAGTTAAAAGTATATGCAGGTGAAGAACATCCACATGCAGCACAACAACCTGAAACAATTAGTCTTTAATGGAGTAAATCGATGGCAGACAATATAGTAGTAGGTCGTAGAAAAACATCGGTAGCTAGAGTTTATTTAAGAAGCGGTCAAGGTAAAGTTACTGTAAATAAAAGTGAATTTGGAAAACATTTTCCAACTGAGTTTGTACAGAATAGCATTTTAAGACCCCTTGTAGTTACAGAAACTTTAGGTAAATATGATGTATATGCAAATGTAAGAGGTGGCGGAATGACTGGTCAAGCAGAAGCTGTGAGATTAGGCATTGCCAGAGCATTAGTAGAAATCAATGCAGATTTCAGACCAATGCTTAAATCTGAAGGATTATTGAAGAGAGATCCTCGTATGGTTGAACGTAAGAAATATGGACAGCCAAAAGCGAGAAAAAGATTCCAATTCTCAAAACGTTAATTTTTTATTTATTAAACAATTTTTATATCAAACATACTTTCGGATTTGCCCCCTGTGTCCCGCTAAAGTAAGCGGGATCTAAGGCAAAGTAGATGAAGGTAGGTGATTAAACAGGAGACAAAAGATGAAAAAAATTGAGCTTACAGAGCTTATTGAAGCTGGTGCGCACTTTGGGCATTTAACCCGCCGTTGGAACCCTAAAATGAGAAAATTTATTTTCATGGAAAAAAACGGGATCCATATAATAGATCTTAAAAAAACTCAAAAAGAAATTGATAAAGCATCAACTGCTTTATATAATATAGTTTCTAAAGGCAATAAAGTTCTTTTTGTTGGTACCAAAAAACAAGCTAAATCAGTTGTTTCTAATGAAGCAAATCAGTGTGAAATGAACTGGGTTACTGAAAGATGGCTTGGCGGTATGTTAACAAACTTTTCTACTATTCGCAAAAGTATAAAAAGATTACAGACCATTGATAAAATGGAAAGTGATGGTACTTTTGAAAAAATCACAAAAAAAGAACGTTTATTCTTAACTAGAGAAAAAGATAAGTTAAGAAGAATTCTTGATGGTGTTGAAAGCATGGGTAGATTACCAGGTGCTTTATTTATTGTTGATATCAAAAAAGAATCTATTGCTGTTAAAGAAGCACAAAGATTAAACATTCCTACTTTTGCAATTGTTGATACAAACTGTGATCCTAATGAAGTTGATTACGCAATACCTGCAAACGATGACGCGGTTAAAACAATTGAATTGATAACCAAAGTTATGGCAGAAGCAATTACAGAAGGTAATGTAAAAGCTAAAGAGCTTAGAGCTCATGAAACAGCTGAAAAAGAAAGACAAAGAAAAGAAAAAGCTGATAGACCTGATGATAATAAAGTAAAAGTAAGAAGATTTAGATCAGACGGTAAAAAAACTGACAATAAAAGAAGATTTAAAAAAGATGATGCTCCAAGAGCAGTGGAAGCACCTAAAACAGTAGAAACTCCAAAAACTGAAAGTGCTCCTGCAGCAGTAAAAGAAGTTAAGGTTGAAAACAAAGAATCAGAGAATAAAGAATAAGGTAAATTAAAGATGGCTATAAGTGCAAAAGATGTTAAAGAGCTTAGAGATAAGACTGGCGCTGGCATGATGGACTGTAAAAAAGCCCTTACAGAAGCCGATGGCGATTTTGAAAAAGCTATCGAAGTTCTGAGAAAAAAAGGTGCTGCAGTTGCTGCAAAAAGAGCAGACAGAAGTGCTAATGAAGGTATTGTAATTACTAAAGTTCTTGACGGTGGTAAAACTGCAATAATGGTTGAAGTTAACTGTGAAACAGATTTCGTTGCCAAGAGTGATGATTTTGTTAATTTCAGTGAATTTGTTTTAAAAGTAATTGTTGAAAATAAACCGGCAAATATTGAAGAATTATTAGCATTAGTTGTTGATGGCAAGAATGTTGGCGAAGAATTAACTGCTATTACTGGTAGAATTGGTGAAAAAATTGAAATTTCAAGATTTATAATTGAAACTGCTGAAAACGGTGTTGTTGTTGATTATATTCATCACGGTGCTAAATTAGGTGTTTTAATTAAACTTGAAGGTGATAACAGTGATGAATTAGTTGCATTAGGTAAAGATTTTGCAATGCAGGTTGCTGCAATGAATCCGCCTTATGTAAATAAAGAAGCAGTTCCTGCTGAAATAGTTCAGAAAGAAATAGAACTTTACAAAGAAATCGCGAAAAACGAAGGTAAACCTGAACAAATTCTTGAGAAAATTGCTCAAGGAAGATTAGGTAAATTTTATAGCGAAAACTGCTTAGTTGAACAATCATCTGTAAAAGATAACAGCAAAAGCGTTAACGATTTTGTAAAAGAATATAATACTAAAAATTCTAAAGAAGTTAGTTTAGTATTATTCCATAGGTTCCATCTCAGTGATGAAAACAAGTAATCTATTTTTATATAAAAGCCTTATTTTTTAATAAGGCTTTTTTTTTATCAATAAAACTTTGGGTGTTATGAAATACAAAAGAATATTGTTAAAACTTAGTGGCGAATCCTTAATGGGAGAAAAGGGTCACGGAATTGATCCAGATAGATTAAACTTTTTTGCTGATGAAATTAAAAAAGTACACAACTTGGGTATTCAGGTTGGAATTGTAATTGGCGGTGGTAATATTTTCCGTGGTTTAAATGCTGAAGCACAGGGAATTGACCGTGTTACAGGGGATCATATGGGAATGCTTGCTACCATGATAAATTCATTAGCTTTGCAAAATGCATGTGAAAAAGCCGGAATTTACACCAGATTAATGAGTGCAATTCATATGGAAGCAATTGCGGAGCCTTATATAAGGCGTAGAGCCGAACGTCACTTAGAAAAAGGAAGGGTCGTAATTTTTGGAGCCGGAACGGGACATCCATATTTTAGTACCGATACTGCCGCATCTTTAAGAGCCGTTGAGATAGAAGCTGATGCCATTCTTAAAGGTACCAGAGTAGATGGTGTTTATGATGCTGATCCGGAAAAAGATGCCAACGCTACAAAATACCAGAAGATTTCATATTTTGATGTTCTTCAGAAGAATTTGAGAGTGATGGATCTTACGGCTATAAGTTTATGCCAGGAAAATGAATTACCTTTAATAGTTTTTAATATGAATAAAACAGATAATTTACTTAAATTAGTAGAAGGCAATTCAATTGGTACTATTGTTGGTAAAGAAAAGACTAAAATTATTACTAATTAAAAATAAATTCTGAGGTAACTATGAATCCATTTGTAAAAGATGCTGATGACAGAATGGATAAATCTGTTGAGGCATTCCGATCAGAAATATCGAAAATTAGAACAGGTAAAGCAACAACTGCGTTATTAGATGGTATTAGAGTTGATTATTATGGAACTATGAGTCCTGTAAATCAAGTTGGTAATGTGTCAGTTTTAGACGCACATACATTATCAATAACTCCATGGGATAAAGGTATGGTAAATCTGATAGAAAAAGCTATACTAAAATCTGAACTTGGATTAAATCCTGCAAACGATGGAACAAATATTAGAATTCCTATACCTGCACTTAATGAGGAAAGAAGAAAAGAATTAGTTAAACTTGTTAAGAAATTTGCCGAAGAGGCAAAAATTGCCTGCCGAAATGTAAGACGGGATGCTAATGAGCATCTTAAAAAACAGGAAAAGGATAAAGACATTTCTGAAGATATACGACATGATCTCGAGATAGAAGTTCAAAAAATAATGGACATTCATTCAAAAAAAATTGATGAAATAACAAAACATAAAGAAGCTGAAATTTTAGAAGTATAAAGAGGAGCCGCTGCAGTAAGCGGCTTTTTCTATTTTGTTCTTAGTTTTTCTTACTCTACAACCTTGTTAATTAAAAAGATAATCCCATCTAATTATATTAAAATAAAGGATAAGAGATATGACCACCCTCAAAGAAGATGCATTACGGTACCACAGCGAAGGCAGAAAGGGTAAAATTGAAGTTATTGCTTCAAAACCCTGCTTCACATCCAGAGAACTTTCACTAGCCTATACACCGGGAGTTGCTGCTCCATGCCTGGAAATAAGTGAATGTGATGAAAAAGTATATGAATACACTGCAAAAGGTAATTTGGTTGCTGTTGTTTCAAATGGCACGGCGGTATTAGGATTAGGCGATATTGGACCACACGCCGGAAAACCAGTAATGGAAGGAAAAGGAGTATTATTCAAAAGATTTGCTGACATTGATGTTTTTGATATTGAGCTGGATACAAAGGATCCAAAAGAAATTATTAGGGCAGTACAATTATTAGAACCCACATTTGGCGGTATTAATCTGGAAGATATTAAAGCACCCGAATGTTTTGAAGTTGAAGAAGAACTTAAAAAGACCATGAACATACCGGTATTTCATGATGATCAGCATGGAACCGCAATTATATCGTGTGCGGCATTGTTAAATGCTTTGGAAATTGCTAATAAAAACATTTCCGATGTCAAGATTGTTGTTTCAGGAGCCGGAGCATCCGCGGTTGCATGCAGTAATTTATATATACTTGCCGGTGCAAAAAGAGAAAATATTTTTATGTTCGATTCTAAGGGGCTTTTAAGTACATCACGCAGCGACTTAAACAAGTATAAAATGGCCTTTGCACAGGATGCGCATTTCGATTCGTTAGGTGACGGAATGAAAGGTGCCGATGTATTGGTAGGTTTATCCAGAGCCGATTTAGTATCAGCGGACATGATTAAAGGAATGGCAGAAAATCCAATTGTTTTTGCAATGGCAAATCCTGATCCAGAAATAAGATATGAAATTGCTGTTGAAGCAAGAAAAGATATTATAATGGCAACCGGTAGAAGTGATTATCCAAATCAGGTTAACAATGTATTAGGATTCCCTTTTATTTTTAGGGGAGCGCTTGATGTAAAAGCCAAAGCTATAAATGATGAAATGAAAATGGCAGCTGTAAAAGCACTTTCAGAACTGGCTAAAGAAAAAGTGCCGGAAACTGTTATAAGTGCCTATGGCGGAAAGAAATTTAATTTTGGCAGAGAATATATAATTCCAAAACCTTTTGATCCACGTGTATTATGGAAAGTTGCGCCTGCAGTTGCTAAAGCGGCAATGGATACAGGTGTAGCGCGCAAGCCAATAACTAATTGGAAAAGTTATGAAGATGAATTAAAAGAGAGGTTAGGATTTTCTAAAGAATTAATTAGAAATATAATCCATAGAGCGGCGGAAAATCCCGTTACAGTGGTTTATCCTGAAGGAGAAGAAGAAAATATTATACGTGCCGCGTCAATTGTACAGCAAGAGCACATTGCTAATCCGGTGCTGATTGGAAATGAAGAAAAAATAAAAACTTTATCTAAACAATTAAAAATTGATAGTTCAAATTTTAAAATTGTTGATCCTTTTAATAATTCAAAATATGATGATTTTCCGGAAAGATTTTTTGAATTGCGAAAGAGAAAAGGGGCAAGACTGGCTGACGCGAAAAAGCTTATGCTTAACAATAATTACTTTGCGTCAATGATGGTACAATCGGGGAATGCTGACGCTCTTATAAGCGGACTTACAACTAATTATCCCGATACAATAAGACCGGCCCTACAATGCGTTGGAAAAAAAGAAAATGTAAATGTTGTTTCGGGACTTTATATAGTAATAATAAAAAGTCGTGTCTTCTTTCTTGCTGATACAACCGTTAATATTAATCCTAATGCCGAAGAACTTGCTGAAATAGCTATTTGTACTGCTAATACAGTTTCTCGATTTGAATTGGAACCTAAGATAGCTATGTTATCATTCAGTAATTTTGGAAGTGCTGATTATCCAGAAAGCAAAAAAGTTCGTGAAGCAGTGAAAATTATTAAACGATTAAGACCAGAACTTATTGTTGATGGAGAAATGCAGGCTGATACTGCCGTTGTCCCGGAAATAATTGAAAATGAATATCCATTTTCTGATTTAAAGGGTGGAGCAAACGTTTTAATATTTCCTGATTTAAGCTCTGGAAATATTGCCTACAAATTACTTCAGAGATTAACTGATGCAACAGTTATTGGTCCTATTTTAATGGGATTGAAAAAACCTGTTCATGTATTGCAAATGGGTGCTACAGTTGATGACATAATAAATATGACAGCTATAGCTGTAGTTGAAGCAAATTACCAAAAATAAATGAACTTCTTAAAAGGCGGAGAAATCCGCCTCTTTTTAATAATAGCAAATAACCGTTTAATTTTAAAACTTATTGTATTATTTTTACATTTCACTAAAATAATAGCCTCGCATAAGTGTTACGTAATATTTTACTTTTAGTTTGCAGTATTGTTTTATTTATAATCGGAATGATCGTCTATGGAATCATTCTGAATATAAGGAATGTTCCGCTTTCAGAAGCAATGCATGAACTGGATATTATAAAATTGCAAAAAATTTCAATTGTTGTGGAAAGGAAAAGTTATAAACTGCATTTATATTCAGATACCCTGTTAGTTAAAAGTTACAGAGCCGTATTTGGAAGAAACAATAATGTAAAGAAATTGCGTAACGATTTTTCAACTCCAATAGGTAATTATAAAGTAGTTTCCATTTCAGACTCAACTGAGTTTTATAAATATTTTAAACTCAATTATCCTAATAAATTGGATGTTGGAGAAGCACTAAAAAATAGTGAGATAACAAAACCAGAGTTCGATGTTTTTGTTGGAGCAATTAAAAAAGGGAAATATGGAATTGATAACGAGTTTATTGGTATTCAGGGTTTAGGTGAATATGATTTTATATTTAAGAATCTTCCTTTTGTTTTTAATTGGACTAACGGATCGATTGCCATTAGCAACGATGCAATTGATGAATTAACAAAATTTATTAAAGTTGGAACACCTGTAATAATCAAAAATTAAATAGTAATGTGAAAATTTGAAAATAAGATTTATTTTAATATTGTTTTATATAACCGCCTTAACATCTTCTATTTTTTCTCAGACAGAAAGAATAGAATTATTGAATCTTGAATTTGAGGGTAATACACAAATTCCAACATCCAAACTTGAAACAGTAATTTCACACAATGAAAGCTCCTGGTGGTTTATTAGAACTGCTCCTGACGACGATTTCTCGGGAATTAAGGGTTTATTCTTAAACATATTAAGCTTCGGTGTAGAAGAACAATATTTGGATACGCTTAGAATTGTAAATGATATTTCATTATTGAAAAAATATTATTGGTCAGAGGGTTTCTTTGAAGTTGATATAAAATCTGAATATTCTTTTCAAACTGAAAATTCTGAAGGTGAATTGAAATTTATAATCTCGGAAAATGAACCCTTTGTAATTAAAAAATTAAATATTGGCGGATTCGAAAAATTATCGAAATCATTATTCGAAGCTGTAAAAAATCAGCTTACAATAGACACTAATAATCAGTATTCTGAGCGGCTTGTACAGGAAAACAACGATATAATAATGAATTACCTGGGTGATAGAGGAAGAATGTTTGTTAGCTCAGAAGATCCAAATATAGTTATTGATACTGCGTTAAATAAAGTAGATGTAAATCTTAAGTTTGATGTAGGCGATAGTTTTAGCATAAGTGATGTGCAAGTTGAAAGAACCGGCAGCGGAAAAGAATTAGTTGAAGATAATTTATTAACAGATATAGTTGGTATTGAAAAAGGTGATAGATTCAGTTTTTATGAAATGCAGAGAGGTCAGGTTCGTTTGTATCGTACTAACCTTTTTTCATCCGCTTCAGTTAGTGCTGTTAGAGCCGATACATCAAACGGTACCGTTCCAATACTAATTAGTGCTGAGGTAGGTTCTCTTTATGAATTTTCACCAGAGTTGATTCTAAATGATCAGGAAGGATTTAATCTTGGTTTGGGTCTTGGTTTTACGAGAAAGAATTTTTTAGGCGATGCACGTAAACTTTCCTTAAATTTTTCTATCGCTTCCCAAAATCCATGGAAATTTTTGCAGGAAATATCCGCATCCAATTCAAATTTGTATGGATACGCAGATGCACGTTTAGTTTTAGAACAGCCGTTTTTATTTGGCAAGGCAATCAATACCAGATTCGAAAGTTACTTTACACATCAGATTAGAAAAGATTTTTGGGATGCGAATTTAATTGGTACAAAAATAAGTCTTGATTTTGAATTACCGCGATACACATATATAACTTCGCTTAGGGTATTTTTAAACTGGGAAAACTCAGAGTATATGTATTCTGATAATTATATAGATCAGGTTCTTAGCGATACTACTTTAATATATAATGAAGAATTGAAGGATGAAATTAATACTAATCCTCAGAGCAATTATGTGCTGCTTGGTGTGAATATTGGTGTTAATAAGACTAATGATTTTTTATTTCCCACCCGCGGATATAATCTGAATTTTATTTTCGAGGATGGTAATCTGCTACATTACCTTGCCAGCGAAGCATTTAATTCTACTATGAATAGACCTGTCTATTATAAAACTCTTATGAAATCAGCGTATTATTTTCCATTTCAATTTATAAGTGATGGGGTACTAGGATTAAAATTGATAAGCGGATACATTCATACTTATAGGGGACGCAAGGATTTAATCCCATTTAATCAGAGGTTTACGGCTGGCGGCAGTAACTCTGTACGCGGCTGGGAGACTAGGGGATTAACACCTTCAAGACAGTTTATAGATTATGAAAATTTATCTAAAGAAGATTTTGACGCATTGTTTAACCAGCAATTAACACCAGGCGGATTTTTTATTATTGAAGGTTCATTTGAAACCAGGTACAAATTGTCAGATGAATTTGGGTCAGCTATATTTGTTGATTATGGGAATACATGGAATGATCCTGACGAATTCAGGTTTAATGAATTTGCGGTTGCTGCCGGTTTTGGATTTAGATATTACTCTCCGTTTGCACCAATTAGAGTTGATTTTGGATTTAAAGTGTATGACCCAAGTGATAGACGAAGTTTCTTTAAGAAAAATGTCTGGAACGAATTTGAATTTCAGTTAGGAATTGGAGAAGCATTCTAGCTTTTATATTTTCCTTCTTTCCTTCTTTCCTTCTTTCCTTCTTTCCTTCTTTCCTTCTTTCCTTCTTTCCTTCTTTCCTTCTTTCCTTCTTTAAATACTTAATGTATCTGCATTTTAAATAACACTAATAAATAAAGTAGTTTCCCAAATTTTATAAGCATCAAAACCGTTAAAAAAATATCATATAACAATTGATTTGAAGTATTAATTAATATTTTAGGTAGAAAGTTACCAGCTAACCGGCTGGCGTTTTATTGGCATCGTCATACATCTGCAACCGCCGCCGCCGCGCGATAATTCCGAACTTCTTATTGTGATTACATATTTCTCGTATTTAGTATAATCAACTTTTTTACTTATTATATCAGAGGCTTTTATAATCTCGAACCCGTGTTTATTCATTTCTTCAAGTGTATAAACATTTCTTCCGTAACCAATTATTTTACCGGGTGCCATTGCAAAAAAGTTTGCGCCGCTATGCCATTGTTCCCGTTCCTGAATCCATTTGTCGCCTGTTCCGCCGCAATAAATTGGTTCAACATCAAAGTTTAATTTGCTTAAAACTTCCAGAATATTTTTTTCTTCCATAATTTTTACTTTACCCTTATCAACTTCAATATGAACAGTTCTATATCTGTTAGGATTAAGTATTATAGGTTCATATATCATTACCTTATTTACATCCAGGAAAGTGAAAGTCATATCGAGATGTATAAATGATTCGGGCGAAGAAGGAAGTTCCTGCACAATTATATGTCTTTTATCCTCTTTGTTTTTGAAACGTTCAAGTATATAATCAATTCCCTGAGTAGAAGTTCTAATACTATTGCCAATTATAATTACATCATCTCTGGCTACAAGAATATCGCCGCCTTCTATACTGATTTTTTCATCATAATTAATTTCATTTATAGGGTTAAATGTTTTTGTACTTATAACGGGATGATGATTAAAAATGGATTCCATAATAATTGCTTCACGTTCACGAACCTTGTTTGCCATTCTGCCAATTTGAACTTTATTGCGTATGGTCATAGCAGCATCACGCGTAAAAAAGAAATTATGAAGAGGTCTGAGAATATATCTTTCGTGACTCAAAAAATTTGTCAGGTTATTTCTTTTAAGTTCCAATCCTTCAATTAATGTTCTGGCCAACTCTTTCGAAGACATCTCCAGCAATGTATCGTGTATCTGAAAAAGATTTTCATTTGTGCAAATTCTTCTAACAATGTTAAGCTTAATTTCATCTTCGCTAAGAATATCCCGTAAAAGTTTTGAAACCTGAAATGTAGTTGCATGTTTATCTAAAATTGTTTTGAACTGGGTATATTCTTTTTCGGCTTCTGATAGATTAAGAATATCACTGTATAAAGCACGTTCAGCATTTTTAGGAGTCATATTTTCAACTTCTGGTCCGGGAGTATGTAAGATAACTCCTTCTAAAACTCCAATTTCTGAACGTATATCAATTTGCATATTTGTGTCGGGCATAAATCACCAATAGTTGAAGAAAATAAAGATCAAATATGCAATTTTTTAAGGAGAAAATCACGAAGCCGGAATCAGCTTCGTGATATAATAAAATGGACTTAGAGAATTATTTTAATAAGTTTAATAGGAATGCGTATTCGAGTGATATTTCTTTAAACGCCTGGAATCTTCCGGATGCTCCGCCATGACCGGCTTCCATATTGGTATTTAATAATAACATGTTATCATCAGTTTTAAGATCGCGCAGCTTTGCGATCCATTTGGCTGGTTCCCAGTATTGAACCTGAGAATCGTGGAGACCAGTTGTGACTAATAATGACGGGTAATTTTTTGCCTCAACCTGATCATAAGGAGAATAGGAAAGCATATAATCGTAATAAGTTTTATCATTAGGATTTCCCCATTCATCATATTCACTTGTGGTTAGCGGAATTGATTCATCAAGCATAGTAGTAATTACATCAACAAAGGGAACCTGTGCAACTAACCCATTAAACAGATCCGGTGCCATGTTTGAAACTGCTCCAATTAATAAACCGCCAGCACTTCCGCCCATTCCAAAGAGCTTATTCTGTTCGGTGTATTTTTCAGAAATTAAATATTCAGCGCAATCAATAAAATCTGTGAAACTGTTTTTCTTCTTAAGAAGTTTTCCGTTTTCGTACCAGTCACGTCCTAACTCCTGACCACCGCGTACGTGCGCAATTGCAAAAATAAATCCTCTATTTAACAGACTTAATCTGGTAAAAGAAAAATAAGGATCCATGCTGGCACCGTAAGAACCATAAGCATAAAGTAATAATGGATTTGTGGTATTTAATTTTATATCTTTTTTATATACAAGTGATATTGGAATTTGTGTACCGTCTTTTGCAGTAGCAAAAAGTCTTTTTGATAAATAATTTTCTTTGTTAAACTTACCCAGTACTTCCTGTTGTTTTATAAGTTTTTTCTTTTTTGTGTTCATATTATAATCGAACGTTGAGCTGGGTGTAGTTAAAGAAGAATAAGAAAATCTAAGTATATCGGTATTAAATTCAAAATTATTTGAAGTATACGCGGAATATGTTTCTTCTCCAAAATCTAAATAATGCTCTGAGTTGGTTTGTAAATTTATAATACGGAAGTTTGTGAGCCCTTTTATTCGTTCATTAAGAACTAAAAAATCATCAAAAATCTCAAAATCTTCAAGCAAAACATCTTTGTTGTGCGAAATAACTTCAGTCCAATATTTTTTTTCTGTTTTATTAATCGGAGTTTTCATTAACCTAAAGTTCTTTGCGTCAAGATTTGTTCTAATGTAGAAGTGATCATTTCTATGATCAACATGGTACTCAAGATTTTTTTCACGCGGAGTAATTAGTTTAAATTTTTCACTTGGTTCATCCGCTTTAATAAATCTAAACTCCGCCGAAAGTGTACTCTGTGAGCCTATAATTATATATTCTTTAGATTTAGTTTTATAAACATATGTACTGAAAGCTTCATCAGATTCATGAAAAACTTCTACATCGTCTGATACATCTGAGCCAAGAACATGTTTGAAAATTTTATATGATCTAAGAGTTTTATCTTTTACAGTGTAGAAAGATGTTTTATTATCGTTAGCCCAGATAAGAGAACCGGTTGTGTTAGGTATTTCATCTTTAAGGAGTTTACCGGTTTTAAGATCTTTAAATTTTATTGTATACCTTCTTCTGCTTAGTGTATCAATTCCAAAGGCTAAAATAATATTATTCGGGCTGACTGATAGATTTTGTACATGATAATAAGAATATGCTTGCGCTTTTTCAGGTACATTTAACAGTATAATTTCATCAGATTCAAAACCCTCTTTTTTTCTACAATACAAAGGGTATTCCTGACCCTTTTCGTATCTGTTATAATAGTAATATTCATTTGAAAAGTAGGGTGCTGATTCATCCTCCTCTTTTACTCTTCCAACCATTTCTTTATAAAGCTCATCTTGTAAACCTTCGGTATCTTCAAGTATTTTTTTTGTATAATTATTTTCATCCTCAAGATATTTAATTACTTCAGGGTTTTCTCTTTCATTAAGCCAGTAGTAATTATCAATTCTTTTATGATTATGCTTCACAAGTTCTGTAGGAATTTTTTTTGCCATGGGTGCTGTTATATTTTTACTGTTCATATTATTTTCTTTACATCCTGAAACTGTTAGTGATACTAATATGATAATTATAAAAACTATCTTATTTTTTGTCATGATATGGTTTCCCCTTATTTAGGTACAATCCAAATATTATTTTCTATTTCAAGCTTAACATCATCTAAGTATACAGCCCGTCCGGAGCCGCCTTCCCTAAAATCGGTAACTATATCAACATGCTGGGCCGACTTATTCATAATTCCATTTTTAAGCAGTTCTTCTTTTTTTAATTCTTTATCAGAATCATCCGCACTAACAAAACATTCCGGGTAACTTGCCCCAATTGCAATATGAAGTGTACCGCCAACTTTTTCTACAAATAATGGATGCTTAAGAACTTTTTCTATACCGTTATTCATTCCCAAAGCAACTTCTCCAAGTCTGTGCGATCCGTCGTCTGTTTCAATTATTTTTTGTAAAGCATCGAACCCTTTATTAGCTGAGTATTTTATAATCTTTCCATTTTCAAATTTTAGGTAAATTCCCTGTATATCAGTTCCACCCTGGAAAACAGGTAAGTCGACAAATATTTCGCCTTCCACAGTATTAGCATCAGGACTTGTAAAAACTTCGCCATCCGGGAAATTCCTTTTACCAGTACACTTAACAACATTTCGTCCGGCAATACTCATTGTTAGGGTTAATAGATTTTTTGTTTTAGGACATTCAGTTTCAATTTTTACCGTATCCGATTTATATAACTGATTATAGATATCTTCTTCAACATCCTCTAGCATTTTAGGATCAACAACAGAAGCATTAACAATTACATTTGTGTATTCTTCAAGTGTCATTCCCTCAAGATCCGCAAATCCTTTTGTTGGAAATAGTGTAAGTACCCATGGCTTAGAAAGTCTAATGTTTTTTATCGGTTCATCAGCTTTCATAATTGCCTGTGCTTTTTCTTCAATACCTCCCTTAAATAATTCAGGGTTTTCCGCGCCAAGTATTTCAATAAACTTTGTCATGTTGTTATATCTGTCAACATGCCATTGAGGAACTCTTTTTATCTGATTAAGTTTGCCATGTTTAGCCATCGAATTTCCCCAGACTTTTCCCCTGTCATTATCCGGACTTGTTAAGTTGATATCTGCAATTGCACCGGCAGATATAATTTTATCCTGCAGAGTCGAGATTAGAGTCCAGCAAATATGTTCACCTTTAATCATTATTATATCGTCTTTATTAATACCACCAAAAGAATGGTGTAGAAGATATTCTGCCCATATATCCAATTTTTTTTGATCAATCAAATTATTCATACTGATCCCTCGGTCTTTTTTATTAAAATTCTTTTAGCTAAATTGCTTCCTAAATTAAAAAAAGATTTTTCAAGTTGTAACCAATATTATAGATTTATAATTTTATATTCAAATGCTACAAACAAAAAAGTGAGTAATCCATGAAAAGAAGAGATTTTATATCAAATAGCATAAAGGCCGGAGTCTTATTAGGGTCAGCTTATTCCGTAACTGATGTTAACAGATTATTTGCTCAGGAAAGTAGTAATCCTATTTTTGATTTAGCGGCAATAAAAGGCGGCAGTGCCGAAAAAATGTTTGAAGAAGGTATATCGGCACTTGGCGGAATGAAAAATTTTGTAAAGCCTAATCAGACTGTAGTTGTTAAACCTAATATTGGCTGGGACGTTATACCTGAGAATGCCGCTAATACAAATCCTAACTTAATTGGCAGAATTGTTAAACACTGTGTTGATGCCGGTGCCAAAAAGGTTTATGTATTTGATCATACATGCGATAAATGGGATAAGTGTTATACAAACAGCGGAATTGAAAAAGCTGTTAAAGATAATGGCGGTTTAGTAGTTCCTGGAAATGATGAGAAATACTATCAGGATGTAGTTGTTACTGGCGGTAAAAGTCTTAAAGAAACTAAAGAGCATGAACTTATTTTAGAATCAGATGTATTTATAAATGTTCCTGTATTAAAAGATCACCGGGGAACAAAATTATCTATTTCCATGAAAAATCTTATGGGAATTGTATGGGACAGAAAATACTGGCATAGCAACGACCTTGCGCAATGTATAGCTGATTTTGCGTCCTATAGAAAGCCTGATCTAAACATTGTAGACGCATATGCTGTTATGAAGAGAAACGGACCCCGCGGAGTTTCTAAAGAGGATGTGATTTTATCTAAATCCCAAATTATATCAACTGATATAGTTGCGGCAGATTCGGCGGCGGCAAAACTATTTGGTAAAGAACCTGATAAAATTGAGCACATTAAATTAGCCGATGAAATGAAAGCCGGTACAATGGATCTATCAAAATTGAATATTAAAAGAATCAAAATTTCATAAATGATTTATAACAATTTAAAAAAAATACGTGTTTATTTATCAGTAATAATTTTTTGTTTTACTTCCATATACTTTTTAGACTTTGTTAATCCTCTTCCAAACGGATTAACAGAGTCGGTTTTTTCAATTCAGTTTATTCCATCACTTATTAAATTTATTGCGGAAGTTTCTTTCTACTCAATAGGTTTTATAGCTATTCTTTTGGTCACGCTGGTCTGGGGCAGATTGTACTGTTCATTTATTTGTCCATTAGGTTTTTTGCAAGATATAATAAGCAGATTTAGAAAGAAGAAGTTTCGCTATAGGTTCTTCAAGGATTTCCCAAAACTAAAATATAGTTTTTTTGCAGTTACTGTTTTGTTTTTATTAAGCGGCAGCCTTTTATTTGTTAGTCTGCTTGATCCGTTTAGTAATTACGGTAAAATTGTGGTTAATATATTTAAGCCGGTTTTTGTATTTGGAAATAACATTTTAACCGGAGCTTTAGAACTGTTTGATAATTATTCAGTTTCGCCAATTAAATTTAATGTTAGTCTTATCGGTTTTTCGTTTTCTATAACTGTATTAATTGTAGTATCGGTAATGTCTTATTATAAAGGACGATTATTCTGTAACACTGTTTGTCCGGTTGGTGCACTGCTCGGTTTAGTTTCAAAAATTTCATTGTTGAAAATTGAAGTTGACGAAAACTCTTGTAATGGCTGCGGTAAATGTGAGAGAGTTTGTAAATCGCAATGTATAGAAAGTAAAACTAAGACCGTTGATTTTGATAGATGTGTTGGCTGTTTTAATTGTTTTGAAGCTTGTCCTACAAAAGGAATTGTTTTTACAACTCAGTTAAAATCAGAAAAGAAAGATTCGATTGATGAAGGGAGAAGGGGCTTTCTTTCAAGTTTAGCTATTTACGTACTTGGTTCTGCTATTGTTGCAAAAGCTCAAGAGAAGATTATTCCTAAGAAGGAAAGTACTATTCCAACAATTAAATCAAATCATTCATCTCCGCCTGGTGCAATAGATACAGATCGATTTAATGATAACTGTACTGCATGTCACTTATGTGTTAGTGCGTGTCCAACAAATGTACTTCAACCATCTTTTCTGGAATATGGAGCTTTGAATATGCTTCATCCAGTTATGGATTATAAAAAATCATTTTGTAATTTTGAATGTACAATTTGTGCGGAGGTTTGTCCTACAGATGCGATAAAGGAAATTACACTAGAAGAGAAAAAGCTAGTTCAGATAGGTGTTGCAAAGTTTGAAAAAGACAATTGTATTGTACACACTGAGGAAACTGAGTGTGGTGCTTGTTCAGAACATTGTCCAACAAAAGCTGTTAATATGGTTCCGCATAAACATTTATTAGCACCAGAAGTTATTGAAGAATTTTGTATTGGTTGCGGGGCATGCGAGTTTGCTTGTCCTACTAAACCATACAAAGCCATTTACGTTGAAGGTAATCCTGAACATAAAGTTGCGAAGAAAAATGTTCAGGAAAAATTAATTGAAGAGGAAAGTGAAGACTTTCCATTTTAATGGGGATAATTATGAAAAAAATATTTTTAAGTTTGATTACATTAATTGTAATTGTTGGCTGCCATCCAAAGGAAGATGAACTTTATAAACCAATCAAAATTGCTGATAGTCTCGCTTTTCCAGAAGGCCCAGCTTGGGATGGAGTAAATACGCTTTATTCATCAAACTGTTATGGTGGATGGATTACAAGAATCAAAAATAATGAAGTTGACACATTAGTTTCTGTTCCAACTCAACCGTATGCATTTGGAAAAACAAACGGCTTAGCATTTCATCAAGGCTATATCTATGCTTGTGATTATGGCAATGGAGCAATTTTAAAAATTGAACCAAGATCAAGAGATTGTTTTCTTTTCTGTGAAGGTTATGATGGTAAGAAATTTAATCGTCCAAACGATTTAGCATTTAATTCAAAAGGGGATTTATATTTTACCGATCCAAGTTCTTATGATAAAGAAAAGAAAGATGGGGTGATTTACAGAATCAAGAACGGAACTAATATAGCAGAACCTTTATTTGATAGTTTAGCATTTTGTAATGGAATTGCTTTTTCAGCGGATGAAAAGTTTTTGTATGTTTGTGAATCAGTTTTTAATAGAGTTCTTAAATTTGCAGTTGATGAAGAAGGGCAATTACAAGAACCAACAACATTTGCTGAAATTCCTGGTGGTGATCCGGATGGAATTGCATTTGATCAAAAAGGGAATTTATACGTTGCTCATTTTGGCGGCAGTGCAGTTTATGTTTTTGATGCGAATGGTAAGGAGATTAGAAAAATTGTATTGCCTGGAAAGAAACCTAGTAATGTTGAGTTTGGTGGCGAAGATATGAAAACCCTATTCATTACTGAATGTGAGAAGAATGAGCTTTTTAAAGTAAGAGTTGAAATAGCGGGATTAAAATTAAATCAATAATATATAGAAGAAGATGTCAAAGATAATTATTAAAAATGAAGAACAGATAGCTGGAATAAGAGCCAGCAGTAAGCTTGCGGCAAAAACGTTAGAATACATTAGACCTTTTGTACAGCCTGGTGTTAAAACGGAAGTATTGGATGCAAAAATTGAAGAGTTCATAAGATCTCACAATGCAATTCCGGCTACACTTAATTATTCCGGATTTCCTAAATCATGCTGTATCTCTCTTAATGAGGTGGTGTGCCATGGTATTCCATCATCCAGAGAGCTGAAAGATGGGGATATTCTTAATATTGACGTAACAACTATTCTAAATGGATATTTTGGTGATACAAGCAAAATGTATACTGTAGGAAAGGTAAATAATGCAGCAACCAAATTAATTAAAGCAACTGAACGTGCTCTTGAAATTGGCATTGAACAAGTTCGCCCAGATAATCATTTAGGCAATATAGGTTTCGAAATAGATAAATATATTCGTACAAAAGGTTATTCTGTTGTTTATGAGTATTGCGGACATGGTGTTGGAATTCAGTTTCATGAACCTCCCCAAATAGAACACTCTGCTCCTCAAAATTCCGGACCTAAATTATTTCCCGGAATGATATTTACAATTGAGCCGATGATAAACCAAGGTGTTCCACATGTAATTACTAGTAAAATTGATGGATGGACAGTTACTACAAAAGATAAAAAACTTTCTGCGCAGTTTGAACATACTGTTCTAGTTACAGAAGATGGATATGAAATTTTAACTCAGGTTTGATAGCTAAAAAATAAGTCATGCCGGAAATCACTGAGCTTGTTGAAGTGTGCACCGGCATCGATAGTTTTCGTAAAAGACTTTTTAAAACCAGCTTAGCAATGAAATTAAAATCGCTTCAAAAAATATATTTTAACAATGCACTTATGCTATCATTAGTAGTTGGTCTTCTAGCTATAATTGCAAAAATAGTTGTTACTGGCAAGTTGGTCTTTCCATATCATATAACTTTTTTAGCTGCATTTATTGCAACATACTCATTATCTCTATTCGAAGATTTTTATGCTGAGAAAAAACTGAAGAGATATAAGTTTAGTACTGCTATAATGATTCGTACCATTGTTTATTCTTCAATAATAAAATTCGCATACTTTATTGATATAACTATCGATTGCGATACCTATAGATTTTCACTTCTAGAAAAAATGTTCCAATGGGAAAGTTTCTCAGAGTATTCTGAGTTTGTAATTGCGTTTGGGCTGCCAGTAACTTTTCTATTATTGTTTGCCGGAATGTTATCATTGATATTTCAAGTTAACTCAATGCTCGGAAAAGGAGTTTTACGGAATTATATATTTGGCAAATATCATCAACCAAAAGTTGAATTCAGAATTTTTATGTTCTTGGATTTAAAATCCTCAACTACAATTGCTGAGACTTTAGGTCATGTAAAGTTCAGTAAATTTCTTCAAGATTTTTTCATAGAACTTGACGATGCAGTAGTAGAAAGCAAAGGAACGCTTTTTCAATATGTTGGTGATGAAGTAGTTATGGTTTGGGAAATGGAAGATGGAATTAAAAATTGCAATTTTATAAGGTTCTTTTATTTAGTTGATAAAATAATAGATGAATTAAAAGATACATTTGTAGAGAAATATGGGGTTTTCCAGAGTATAAAGCCGGACTTCATTGTGGAGAAGTATCTGTTGCTCAGATTGGTTCTATAAAAAAAGATATAGCTTTCCATGGCGATCCGATGAATACTACTTCTAGAATTTGTTTAACTTGTAATGAAGTTGGCGAAGAACTTTTAATTTCAAAGGATCTTCTTAATGAACTTAGTCCAAATGGGGATTATGAATTTAAAGAAATGGGCGAGTTTATGTTGAAGGGTAAAAAGAATTCTGTTGAGTTGTTTGGGATTAGACAGATAAATAATCAATAATCTTTATCAGTTTATCCTTCCCCATGACCTTAATCTTAGCCTTTGCATTTAATCTTTACCTTAACCTCAATCTTAGCCTTAATCTTCTTCTATTCTTTTCCATTAACAAAAATAAATATCTTGACATATTGATGTTTTTTTTTATAACTTTGCATCAGTTGCTTGGCAACAACATAAAACCGTCAAGGGTAGTATTACTTACCGAGAGATGAAATATTTAGAGCGGAATATTTAATAAGAATAATCTTAAATATCGAGTAATAATGATAAAAAAGAAGATAAGAAATTCTTTATTTGCAATTACATTTAAGCAATTAATCATAATTATTTTCATAATTCCTTTAATTAGCTCTGCACAAGGAAAATGGGTAGTCCAAAATCCAAAACCAACCGAAGCATTTTTATTAAAGGTTGAAGCCGTTTCAGATAATAATGTTTGGATTGGAGGATTAGGTGGAACTCTTTTACACACATTTGATAAGGGTGAGAATTGGAATGTTGAAAAGATGTCTGATATGATGAATATTTTAGGAATTTCTTTTAAAGATTCATTAAATGGGTGGATTATAGATAGTCAAAGTTTATTGAGTACTAATAATGGAGGGGATAGTTGGGAAAAGGTTGATATTGATATTGATTTCACAAAATACTCATTTGTTGAGATAATTTGTTTTAATGAAGCAATCTTCTTATTTGTAAAAAATCATACGGCCATAGCATATGAAAAAATCGATGCGGATAGCTTTGTCTTAAAAAGCATCGATGGTGGCCAGAGTTGGGAGCAAATTTCAGCAAATTTTCCCGGGCAAATTCTTACTGTACAATTTTTGAATGAAAAATTAGGCTTCCTCTATTTAGAAGTGAGGCTAGATTTTGATACAAGTTGTTTTGATTTCTATAAAACAGAAGATGGTGGAAATACATGGAGTAAGAAAAGAAGTTATAATTTAAATAGATCTCGTAACATGCATTTTTTTAATGAATTAGAGGGATTTGTAGGAACTTTTTATACTGGTGATGGGGGTGAAACTTGGGAAAATAATTTTCCGCATTTTCCATACGGTACAGAAACAGTTTATTTTGAAGATTCCTTAAATGGTTGGGTAACCGACTGGGAAAAAATTTATAAAACATCCGATGGGGGGAATAGTTGGGATTCTACTGGTCAGGGAGGAACACACAGGTTAATGAGTATTGATTTTACTAGTGAAAGGACTGGATGGATTGTGGGATTTGGGGGGAATATATTAAAGAAAGATCCTCATGTAGATATTTGGCAGGATATGAGTCAGGGCACCAAGTATATGTTATATGATATTGCATTTTTGGATGAGCAGACTGGTTGGTGTGTGGGAAATGGTGGTACAATTTTATACACAAATAATGGGGGTGAAATCTGGAGTGAGCAGAATAGTGGAACTCGCTATAGATTAGTAAGTTGTTTTATGCATAATGATCTGGTAGGATGGATTGTGGGATTGGGGGATGTATTACATACCACAGATGGTGGAAAAAATTGGATTAAGAAAGATGGATTTGATAGATGGTATTCCGGCATTACTTTTTTTGATGATAAAAATGGATTGTTATTTGAATATTATGGAGATATTTATAAAACAACTGATGGGGGGGACACTTGGTTCCTAGATGAAAATCTATCATTTGGTAAAAATATAAAATCGATTAGTATAGTCAATGAAACTGAAGTATGGATAGGAGGATCAAACCGAATAGGGCACATAAAAAACAAAGGTGAAGAAATTAAATTATTTGATGTTCCTGCTATTGGTCAAATTGAAAATATTCAATTTTTAAATGAGCACATTGGATTCCTTAATGTTAGTTTCGGGGGATTCTTTAAAACAGAAGATGGTGGAAATACATGGATAGAAATAATGTCAAGCGATGATGATTTTTTAACTCCAAGTGAATCTTTTTATATGACAGACTCCCAAAATGGATGGATATATAAATACTACATGACTGGACAAATTCAGCAAATACAAATAAATGAAAATAACGCATTTATTAATAGTTCATATGATCTATCTATAGTTCAATGTATAGAATTTTTAAATCCAAACCTTGGTTGGGCTGTTGGTGCTGGAGGAGCAATATTAAAATATACAAATGACAATAGTACTAATATTACAAAAAATAATACCAGTATAAAAAAAGTTAATATTTATCCTAATCCAATTGAAACTAAAGGGGCAAATATAATTTTCTTTTTATCGAAATCTCAAAATATAAAAGTAGAAGTTTTTGATTTAATAGGGAGAAAAGTAGAGACGATTTTTAATGGGATTATCGATTATGGTGAAATAAAGCTTTATTGGAAACCAAAAAAAATTGCCTCTGGGCTTTATATAATAAATATAGTATCGGATGAAATTAAGGAAACGCGTAGGTGCATATATATAAATTAATATTTTAATAAATAATCTATTTCTCTAACCTAAAAAATTTCTTTGGAGGGTAAAATGCAAAGAAATATATGCTTAGCTTTATTTACAATACTTTTAAGTTCAAATTATTTTGGGCAGATTCCTGAAAAATTTAAAAAAATTAATTGGAGGGTATACCATTCATTAAATGCTACAAAATTTGTGGACTATGAATCTGAAGAATGGAAAAATATGTCGTATGAGGATAAAGATTTTTTACTACAAATTCCTAAAGAAGAATTACAGAAGATGTCTACAAAAGAATTAATAGAAGCTTATTTGATTAACGACATTTATAATTCCTTTTAAGCGACAATTAAAATTCCCGAAAAAAGTGGAATTTTAGCCATCCTAAAAACAAGAAAAGAGTAAGTGGATGGTAACAGATAATCAAGTGAGGAATTTAATGAAGTTAATCGGTAGAGAAAAAACAAAAGCCATCGCTTCAGCCAAAGCTGGGATGGATGAAAAGACAGCCCGCAAATATACTAGTTTAGGAAAACTGCCCAGCGAACTTAAAAAAGATCATACTTGGAAAACAAGAAAAGTGATTAACGACATTTATAATTCCTTTTAAGCGACAATTAAAATTCCCGAAAAAAGTGGAATTTTAGCCATCCTA
>JAEINS010000001.1 GCA_016342755.1 Melioribacteraceae bacterium
TTTCATCTTTTTGCTCCTATATTTTTTTCTCTAATATAGTTGCTTTTATTCGTGTCTACAAATTGTGGGGAAGTTTACAGTGTCCAAATTATTATTCCGATATAAATTGTACTCATAAGTTAATTATTGACAAAATGGAGGGCATACCAAACTAGTATCCATCTTATTTCCGTTTGAGTTCATAGAAAATATATCTCCTAACTGATTTAATTCAATCGTTGTTGTAGAAGATCTTGTTTTAGTTCCTTGATCTAAAAAATTATACACATCACTTGTTTTAAATACATTAAATATCATATCATCTGTTATTGGAAAGTTTCCCGGATTATAAATTGGATATCTATTTCCATCTAAAACTACCAAAGATCCATTAATTATTTTAAATAAAACATAGTCTCCGGCTTGGCTTAATAAACTCAATAATTCAGAATCAGAAATTGACAAAGTTCCTGATGATAATAACACATTATTTTTACTCTCTTTTATTTTTATATCAAAAGAGTTTGTAAATTCACTAGCAATTAGTGTTGGTGAAATAAAAACAATAAATAATAGAACGATTCTAAACTTTGATTTAAGCATATATTCCTCATAAATTTTAAAATGAGGAATAATATTATTTAAAACTTTTACTTAAATCTGTAGAGGTACCACTATATAAAGCCAAATTTTTATAGTGGTACCTCTATTTAAATTATATTAATAGCCTAAAAATATTACTCTTTTATAATATTTGTCATACCGGTTTTCAATAAATTGAAAACCGGTATGACAGTCTTATGGTTTACTTTTTTTAACCTTTTCTAAATAATCAACTGCAAATGTCTGAAAATTTATACCTTTAGCAAGATCAAGTTTACTCCTTAATTTGGAACGGTATATTTCAACGGTTTTTTCTTTTGTATTTAAGTGTTCGCCAATTTCCTTACTTGTTAAACCGCAAGCCAAAAACCGGAGTAATTTCATTTCTTTATCATTTAGTTTAATTTTATAAATATCAACAGGTATCGAAGAAATTTTGGAGATGGACATATACTTGCTAATAAATTTATTTAATTCGGTTTTATCTTTAAAACCGGAAAAATATGTATCACCACTTAATGCTTTTTTTACAGCGAGCAAAAAAGTATCTTCTTCAATATTTTTATTTAGTAAACCTGAACCACCTATACTAAAAACCTCAAAAACATCTTCCGGTTTATCATTTACAGATATAAAAAGAGCTTTTGCATCGGGATCTTTTTCTTTTATTTCTAAAAAAGCATTTATCCCGGTCTTATCAGGCATTGAAATATCAGCAATCATTAAATCAGGCTTACAATCAAAATATTTCTTAATTAAATCAGTTCCGGTCTCAACTTCTCCAACAACATAATAATTATCAACTTTAGAGAGAAATTGTTTATAGGCAGTTTTTATTAGAGCATGATCATCTGCTAATAAAAAAGTATAATCTTTACTCATTGTTTTTTCCAATAGGTAATTGCAAAATTATTGTAGTTCCATTTTCCGGTTCAGAATCTATATCAATATAACCGTTAAGAGAACTTACTCTTTCCTGAATATTTAATATCCCATTTCCGCTAGAATCAAGTAATCCATTTGAAGAACGTTTTACCATAAATCCCTTCCCATTGTCACTTATTGCAACAAGTAATTCATTATCAATTTCATCTACTTCAACTTTAAAAAAATCTGCTTTCGAGTGTTTAATAATATTATTTACAGCTTCATTAATTATTCTATGAATGTTTATTTTTAGATCATAACTTAAGTTATCCGGTATATCTGATAATTCAAATTCGGCAGTAATACCTTTTAGTTTTTCATATCTAATAAATAGAGTTCTTAGTGATTCGGTTAATGTTTTATGCTCTATTTCAATCGGTCTAACATTGTGCGATATATTTCTCGCCTCCGATATCGATTCTCCTAATAAACCAATATGTTTTTCCAAGTCTAAATTATTATTGTTACCTGTTATTCCTTCTAAATCTTTTTGTACTAATAACAATTTATGAATAAGAGAATCGTGTAATTCTGAAGAAATTCTTTTTTTCTCCGTTTCCATCTCTTTATCGTGTGTAAAAGAAGCTTTTTTTGCTCTAATTTGAAATTCTTTTATTTCTTTTTCCTTTTTTATGTCATCCGTTATATCGTTAAAATATAGTTGGGCAGTATTTAACGTTTTTAACCCCTTTACTGATATATTATAAATAGACATATCTATTTTAGTGCTTATAAATTCCGATCTATTTTCTAAAATTATTTCGTCTAAAGTTTTATCAAGATTAATTAAAATTTCTTTTAATTGAAAAGGAAACTTTTTAGAGGTTACAATTGATTCTGCTGCCCTATTATAAAGCAAAATATTTGATTTATCATCAATTCTAATAATTGGATTTGGATCAACAAGTATTAATCTGTTCGATATTTCTCTGTTTCTTCTTTCAAGATTTAATCTTTCAAGTTTTTGCTTTTTTAATAAAGGTCTGTAAATATCTTTAAAAGAAATATATACTACGATAAAGATAAATAGACCCACTGATAATATGTATATCAATGGATTTTGAAATGATAAAAACTCATTTAAGCTAAAATTTTCTAACATTTTTCTTTAATTTTATTAAGGTTTGTTCCCTTATTTAATGGGCAAATATAAACAATTAACAATAAATATATAGTGGTACCACTATAAAAAAATGAAAATGATAGTGGTACCACTGTTGTTTTACAAAGTTAAATAGAATATTATGGATGTGGATATTAAATTGAGTGGCCACTATAATTAAGTATTCATGTAATTTATAAAGCAAGATATTTTGAACCGTTGGTTACAAGTTATCAAATGATAGTATGTTATTGTCAGGTATTTTATTTAGTAAAGTTAAAATAGGAAAATGTTTTAATGAAAAGAATTATTTATGTATTCATTTTTATTGTAAGTAACCTCTATGCCCAATCAACAAGTCAGGGAGTTGTAATTGAAAATTATCTTAGTGGGGAGAATCAATTATCTTTTTTTCATTCAAGAGCTAATTCAATTGGTGCTAATCTAAATAATAAGAATCTAATTTTAAGTTTTGGAATTGGGCAAAAGTATAATAATGCCTTTAAAAATAATTCTAGAAGTGTAATAAACTTAGGAATTGCAAAGGATTTCTGGAAATCAAAAACACACTACTTAGGTATCGAATTAACTGGTTCAAAAGGTACGATTGGTGAAGGAGCTATTGGAAATACAAAAAACTCTGTTGTTTTGGATATTCTGTATAAAAGGATCGGAAAAATTTCTCCTTTTATATTTTTTGAAACTGATGCTGGAATTGGAATTATTAGTAATGATGTTGCTAATTTTTTGAGCAGTTTTATTAGTATAAAGGCAAATTTTAGAGTGAAGGAATTTAGCCTCTTTGTAAAGAATAAATTTAGAGTATCATCTCCATTTTTGGTTTACAAACTCCCATGGATCGTTAGTTTTGGTATTTCTAAAAATATTTAATGGATTTTATAATGAAAAAACACATTTTATTAATAGTTAGTATTTTAGTTTTATCCACACTTAGCACAAACTGTATATATGGTCATTCAGAACGTGTGCATCAGTACGTTGTAGCAGAAGCATATAAATTATTTAAACTTTATATGGGAACTGATGTCCCCAAAATACTTTCCCATTTAGGATCTAATGAAACAGGTGGATATGTTAATTGGTATTCAAGAGGGGTTGATGATTTTTCTGATGGGACAATTGCCTGCGGAGCATTTCGTGAGGATGTCAAAGATATTGTATATAATTACGGAGATGAACCTTCTCCTCCAGGAGTAAGTGAAGCTTTGTACTATTCCTTTGCTAGTGTAACACATTTTTGGGATGCAGACTTAGGAGATAATTACCTTACAAACTTTTATCACGACCCTAGAGTTCCTTATTTTGATATACCTAATGCGTATCAGAAAGTGATGAAATATGTGAATGATATGTGGATCGGATATTACGGTGCAATAAAAGTTAATAAACCAGATGGAGGAGTAGATTATATAACTGGTTTGAATGGACGTACAATTAGTTTTTATTATAATGATTTAATCGAATTTTATAAGACTGGAGAAATTTATGTGATTTTTGCGGCAGGGCAAAATGTTTCTTATGTAGAAAGTATACTTTATGTTGATGAAGATGTGAGGCATAGAATTGCATTTGAAATATTAGGGCGAATTGCACATTTACTCACAGATATGTCGGTTCCTGCTCATATTCATAACAATGCACATGCTGAAGCCTCTGATGAAACTTATGAAAAAGAATATATGCATATTGATGTAGATGATAGTCCTTACAGTAATTCTAATGTAAACTTTTGGGATGCGCAAAAAATATGGAATGATTTTGGCGACATTATCAATCCTTATTTATCCAATGATACTCCACTTCATCATTTAATGTATACAGTTAATCAATATGCTGATCATTTTGCAAGTCATCTTTACAATGGTGATGATAATTATAATAGTAATACTGAATTAGCATCACACTATCCTGTTGGAATTGCACCAACAAGTTCAATAACTTATAATACTCCGTACAGTCCTTATACTAAAGATATTTTGCACCAAAATATTAGGGATGCCACTTTTCCCCACGCAATAAGAGCAGTAGCAGGCCTCTTTTATTGGTTTATGACTGAATGTCAAATTGAACCGATCCCTTTGTCAGGTGTTAATCTTACAGGAACTTCAACATTATATCAAGATGGTACTGGGCAATGGGTTGTAAACTTAGAAAATGGAAAAGGTCCATTCCACTATGATTGGTATATTAAATATGATGATTTTTCTAAATCTGTTCCTATGCTAGATTCAAAAATTCCAATTGATACACGTGCTCCACAAAGTGGAACATGGATATCTGTAGGAACTGATGATAGAGTATTTGAAAAGCCATTTCCATATGATGGTCGTGGGTTTGAACTAAAATGTGATGTAGAAGATGTTATGGGTGGGGTCTCAATGACAACAAACGTATATTACGTAAATGTTGTAGCAACACCACATCCTGAACTAAAGAAGTCGTTACCTGTTGAAAATGAAAATATTGGTATATTGTACAATGATATCACTTATGAAGAATATAGACTATCTGAAAATTATCCAAATCCATTTAATCCAACAACTAAAATAAGTTACCAACTACCTGAATCCGGTTTTGTAAGCTTAAAAGTTTATAATTCATTAGGTAAAGAAGTAGCAGAATTGGTAAATGAAGTAAAAGGAGCAGGCAGATATAATGCAACATTTAACGCTTCAAAACTTTCAAGCGGTATTTATTTCTACACAATACAAGTAAATGATTTTGTACAGACTAATAAGATGTTGTTGGTTAAATAGTTTATAGTGAACGGTTTACAGTTCACAGTAAAAAAAATTGTAGAGCCGTTCCGTGGAACGGCTTTTATAAAGCAAAATATTCGATTTATCATCTATTCTGATAATTGGATTTGGATCAACTAGTATTAACCTGTTTGAAATTTCCTTATTTCTTCGTTCAAGATTTAATCTTTCAAGCTTTTGTTTTTTTAATAAAGGTCTGTAAATATCTTTAAAGGAAATATAAATTACGATAAAAATAAAAAGACCTACTGATAATATGTATATCAAAGGATTTTGAAATGACAAAAACTCATTTAAGCTAAAATTATCTAACATTTTTCTTCAATTCTATTAAGGTTTGTTCCCTTATTTAATGGGCAAATATAAACAATTAACAATAAATATATAGTGGTACCACTATAAAAAAATGAAAATGATAGTGGTACCACTGTTGAAAAATCTATATTGAACATGTAGGTTTGACTGAAGATTTAATTTATACATATTTTCTAAACAAGTTCTAAAATAGTTTTAGAAATCTATACATGATTATAAAATTGTAAAATATAGGTAATATAAATGAAAACAAGAATTAATGTACTTTTAATAGTTGTATTTATTTTTAATTTATTTTGTGGATGTGAAGAATCCACAGGTGTTGATGATAAAAATTATGATTCAACTTTAATTGCACATGCTGGTTCAGATCAAACTTGTAATGCTGGTAGTTTTGTTTATTTGGATATCTCACAAAGTAGTTTCCCGAAAAATAAATCACTTATTTTTGATTGGAAACAAGATGAAGATAACCCTGAAGAAATAGCTTTATTTTCAAATCATCAATTTATTAATCCTAGAGCAGTTTTTTATAAAGCTGGTGTATATAAATTTTATTTACAATTAAAAATTGATACTTTAAAAACTAATCATGAGATAAAATATGGAAATATTGATGATGTTACAGTAACTGTAGAACCAAGAAATATTGGAATTATCAAAGATATTATTCTTGAAAGTGATATTAGAATGGCAATTAATGAACCTACTGAAGAATTAAACTCAACGTTATTAGAATCTGTAGATTCTCTTTTATTAGGTCACTATTCATTAAATAGGATTCAAAGCCTTTCCGGAATAGAATACTGTAAAAATCTTAAATTCTTAAATGCAAGTCTACAAAGAATTAGTGATTTAACCCCACTTTCTGAGTTACACATTCTTGAGTGGTTAAATTTATCTCAGAATTGGACTTTTAGAAATATTGAACCATTAGCAAATTTAATTAATTTGAAATATTTAGACTTAGACGGAAATTATGTTCCATACATTGGTTATTTGGAAAATTTAGATAGACTTGAATATCTGAATATTATGTACAATGAAAAAATCACTAATATCTCCTGTATATCAGATATGAAAAATCTAAAAGAACTATGGATTAGCAACTCTGAAGTAGGGAATCTTGATGAAGTTAAAAGTTTAACCGAACTAACAACTCTATGGGCTGCAAAGTGTGGTATGGAAGATGTTTTTGCTATTAAAAATTTAACAGAATTAAAAATTCTATTCTTAAAGTACAACAATATTTCAGATATATCTGAATTAAAAAATTTAATAAAGCTAGAAAGGCTTTATCTAGATGATAATAATATAACTGATATTTCTGTTTTAGAAAAAATGGTAAATGTCAACAAATTTACTCTTGATAATAATAATATAGAAGATATTTTACCACTAGTTAATAATAAAGGATTTAATGGTACCGGACACATGGTTTCATTAACGGGTAATCCTTTAAATGAGAAATCAAAAACTGAATATATACAAAATTTAAGAGCTAGAGGGGTTATAGTTATTTACTAATTCAATAAAGGCGTTTATAGGGTGTAAACGTCATAACTCAAATTAAAAAGGAGAAACATTATGAAAAGAGGCTTTAAAAGGATAGTGATATCTTTATGTCTTTTCTTTTTTGCACAATCAATTTTTGCGCAAAATCCACTAAAAGGACTTATAATAACTGAAGTACTGTTATCCGAAAAAAATCCATCGAATTCTTGGATTGAAATCTATAATCCTACTGATGATATCTTGACATTAGAAAAATTAAGACTTTCTACTATTAGAACAGTGAACATGTTAGATCAAGAATATAGGATCAATCCAGGTGAATCAGTTCTAGTTTGTTTTAATGATGAACAATTTAGAAAAACATATTCGTTCAAGAACATTCAAACTATTGAATGCGAGTTATTTAAGTATTTAAGCGATGAAGGATTTATAGCCATAACTACAAAAGATAATCGTGAAACGGGTGGTGACATAGTTTATTTCAAAAAAGAAAAAACTGGTTTGGAAAAAAATGTAGAAAATACTGTAGTATTTTCTAAGGAAAAATCTTTCAAGCGACAAATTGTCCAAACAAAAGGTCAAATTAAGCTAGATCAATTTCAAGAAGCTATTCCAACACCAGGTACACAATTTTAAGGAGGGTAATTATGGATACAAAAAAAAATATAATTTTAATATTAATGTTTGCAGGTTTTCAATTAATAAATGCAAATCAATTTAAGGGTATTTGTGTAGGTATTAATGATTATCCTGGAACTTATAATGATCTTAACTATTGCGTAAATGATGCCCAAGAAATAAGATCGGGTTTAATAAATCATAGAGAATGGCATTCAGATCAGCTAGAGTTAATAACTAATTCATCAGCAACTGAAGCAAATATTAAAAGTAAAATTTCAAATTTGCCTAGTGTTAATGGTAAAAATACAAGTATTTTTTCCTTTTCTGGACATGGGGGTACTTCAGGGCTATATTCTTATAGTGAAACTTCTTTATCTCCAAGTGAATTACAAAGTGCATTTGGATCATCATATAATCAATACGCATGTTTTATTGATGCATGCTACTCGGGTGTTTTCCCAAGTGGTATGTCAAAAGGAGTAATTTCATCAGCATGTTCATCGAATGAATTATCTTATGAAAATCCATACTTACAAAATGGAGTGTATTCATATTATATAATTCAAGGTTTAGGATCATCTTCTGCTGATGGATCGGATAATTTATTATCTGCTGAGGAACTCCACGTATATGCTGCTCCTTTAGTGACAAATTATCAAAGTAATATGCACCCACAGATAGATGATAACTATTCTGGAAGTTTAAGATTGTCAATTATTTCCTTAACTAGTGTTTCAATCACAGGTTCTTACACAATATATAATGAAGGCAGTTATCAATATTTAGCGAAACCTACAGATGGGAAATATCCACTTTCTTACCAATGGGAGAAAAAAATGGATGGAGATTTGGTTGAAAAAACTGAAAAAGGTGGGGGGATAAAAGCACCACCATCTGGATCATGGATCAGTATAGGAACAAATTCTGATATTTTAACATTAAGTCCTCCAAATAATGGTGATTGGAGAAACTTTTATCTGAGGTGTAAAGTTACAGATGGTGATGGAGTCAGTAAGTATTCAAGTTCAATGTATATTACAGTAACAAATACAACTCCTCCAACTCAGAAAATAAATTCAAAAGATGAAGAAGAAATTAAAATTAGCTTATCTTCAGAGCAGATAGTTCCAGAAAGTTATGGTTTGGAACAAAACTATCCAAATCCATTTAACCCAACAACAAAAATAAGTTACCAATTACCAGAATCGGGATTTGTAAACCTTAAAGTTTATAATTCATTAGGTAAAGAAGTAGCAGAATTGGTAAATGAAGTAAAAGGAGCAGGCAGATATAATGCAACATTTAACGCTTCAAAACTTTCAAGCGGTATTTATTTCTACACAATACAAGTAAATGATTTTGTACAGACTAATAAGATGTTGTTGGTTAAATAGTTTATAGTGAACGGTTTACAGTTCACAGTAAAAAAAATTGTAGAGCCGTTCCGTGGAACGGCTTTTATAAAGCATCACAATAAAATCTGCGGAATACATAACGCAAGAAATAGAAAATTAAAAAATAGCACGAGAAAAAATGAGCACTTCAAAAAGAAAAATAGGTTTTTATAGTATAAAAATAGAAAGACAAACTAATGAATCTTCAAATATTGATTCAAAAGTAATTTCAACATTAATCAAAGAGATAAACAAACTAGATGAAAATGAAAGAATTTATGATATAAAGAAATCAAATAAATTTCATTTTCTTAATAGTCAAACAAAAAATAAAAATATTATAAATATAGTTTTTGCATCTGCCAAATATCATCATCGTCCACCATTAATTGATAAAGATACGGGGGATAGACGAGATAACCCAAAATCTTTAACCGAAGGTGAACTTGAAAGTACTCATATTTCACTAAAAATATTAGATGATGAAATTGTTGTTTTGATGGAGGAAAGACAAGTTGGAGTAGCTATCGGTAGTTTTGTAAGTTATTTAAAAATCTATATTAATCGTTTATTAAAAACTAAGAAAACTAGTTATACTCTTTCTTATTCTGTTATACCTAAAGGTAATTTCCTGGAAGAATTGGAAAAATTAAAAAGAATTCGATTAGGGAATATTTATGTTGAAAAACAACTACTTGGATCAGAATATTTAAATTATTCAAATAGGTTAGAGCAAGTTCAAGATGATCTAATTCTAACAATTAAGGCAAAAAGAAATCGTTCTATAAAAGATAATATTCGTGAATTTTCAAATTTGTTTTTTACTGAAGGAGAGAGAATATCTAAGATCAGAGTTTATGGTGAATCTGAAGAAGGGAACAAAATATTGTTGGATACTGACCTTGTAAAAATGATTGAATATCTTGAAGCTGAAGTTGATGATACAACCGGCATTGTAGATTCAGCAACAATATTTTTAAAATTAAATAAAATACTAAAAGGATACGAAGTTGATTAGTAAATTACTCTATTTAGAATTTCTAATTCCCTTAAAAGATTACCTAGTTACGTTAAAGTTAAAGGAAATAATTTATGAATGGATGATTCCAATTGGAATCTCTGTTTATTCATATTATTGTTTTTTTCCATGTTTATCTAAACAAAACTTTCTGGATTTTAATGGTTATGTCATAAATGCATTAGCTATTTTAATTGGCTTTTCTATTACCTGTATTACAATTCTTTCTACAAGTAATAATGAAAATATTGTTTGGTTAAAGAAAAAAGAAAGCGAAAGAAAAATTGGTAATAAGAATATAAGCTTATATCAGCTTATCTTTATCACATTTTCATTTGTACTCTTTATGGAAGTATTCACTCTACTATTTAATCTAATTTATTTTCTTGTTTTTTCTTCAAATTTAAGTTTAGGATCAGAAAATGAACTTTTTGCTCTTAATACAACTTTAGTATTAAATATTGTGTTTTTAAACATTCGCAATATATCCAATTTCTATTTTATTCATTGGAATGACAATTTATGAAAAATTAAAATACATGATTAAGTGAAGTAAAAGTTTCTAATTATTAAAAAATGATAAAGTATTTACATTGCAAAAAAATATAAGTTTAGGGCTTTTACATATGGAGCTTTCTAGTAGAAAATCATAAGAAGCAAAAATGCCTGAAATGAATGATCTATCTAGAGTGATATTTTCAGAAGTATCAACGAAGATCAGAGATTAGGTTAATTTAATTAAAACCTACAAACCACACCATTTCAAGAATTCGGGTTTCTTCCTAAAAACAACAAATAAATACCTCTTAAGTAGTAATTAAATGCAAATTGAATATAAAAGGTAGTTAGGAGATATTTAAAGGTTTCTAAAAGAATAAACTTAAATGTTAATAAGTATTTAAAGGTACTTATTTGAAACCTTTTAATACTTATTAAGTACCTTTTATATTCTCGGAGAAATTAAAAGGTACATCAGAGATATTAAAAAGTACTTCGGAAGTACTTTTTAATATTTTTTAAGTGGGTAAATGGGCTAAAAAACGCGCTTTTCTTAAAATTAGGACTTTTCTCTAAATTAACTTAAAACAAAAGAATAATATTAAAGAAAGTACGGTTCTGCCGGACTTTTTTTTTGAATGAGAATCAAATTATAATATATTTACAATTACTAATTTAATTGGAGATAAATAAATGAAACACTTAAAAATCTTATTCTCAATAATATTTTCAACTTTTGTTTTACTTAATTGTTCTGAAGAGCCAAAAGAAAAAATTATTGAAAAAGTTGTATTTGAAACTTCTTTACATTGTGAGGGATGTGTAAATACAATTTCAACAAAGTTACCAAAAACTGTTGGTGTTGAAAAAGTAGACGTTGAATTAGAGACTAAGCTGGTTACAATTTCTTTTGATAAAAATTCTACTTCAGAAGTAAAGTTAAAAAAGGAATTAGAAAAATTAGGTTATGATGCAGAAAAAGTAGATTCACTCTCTAACGGATAAATGATGAATTATAATAAGATTAAAAATATAACAATTCTATTTTTACTTTTAACGCTGTGGAGTTGCTCAACGCCTAAAGTTGAAACTAAAGGACCTGGTTTGGTTTCGTTTAAATCTTCATTAACTTCTGAGACTGATGTTGCTAACTTGAAAAAAAATCTAACTTCTGAACCTGGTGTTAAGGAAATTGATATTCATCTTGGAATTAATGTAATAATGATTAGCTTTGATAGGAAATTGAATTCGGTTGAAAACTTCAAAAAGCTAATTGAGAAAGCCGGTTTTAAGGCTGAAGAGATAAAAGCAAAGAAAAAGGGAACTGATTTAAGTAGATGAGTTCAATAAAACTTATTCAATTAAAAATTGTAATTTTTATCCAAATTGCTATTGTTTCCAATGTTTTGGGAATTGAATATATATCCAAAAATTATAATATAAATGATGGACTTGTTCAGTCTACAGTTAAATCTTTATTTCAAGATAAAAAGGGCTTTATCTGGATTGGAACTGAAAATGGTCTTAGTTGTTTTGATGGCAAAGAATTTAGAAATTTTCAAAAGCCTAAAGATCTTTTTAAAACTGGAATTGTAACCATTGGGCAACTTGAAAATAATAATCTACTAATTCTAAATTTCGATGGGGATCTGTGGGAATTTGATGGTGAATCTTTTAGTCAATATAAGATCAATAATTTTGATGATGATATTGTTATTACAGATTTTAGTGTAACAGAATCTGGTTGTATCATAGTTGGAACCCTCCGAAACGGTATCTTTTTGGTTAACAACAATTTAGTGCAACAATTAACTACTTCTAACGGATTATATCACAATAGAATTAGGGATATAGTTACAGATAAATATAATACCTACATTATTTCAAATGGTGGAATTAATCTTTTTTCTGATGGAAAAGTTGAACCATTATTTGAGAATAGGGAATTTACCCTTACATCGGTTCTAAAAGATTCTAAGGGTACATATTGGATTGGGAACCAGAATGATGGCCTTTATAGACTTGTTGATAATGAGTGGAAACGGGAATATAATTTCCCAAATATTTATATAAACGGATTAGTGGAAAACCATAATGGTGAGATTTGGTTATCCTCAAACATTGGTCTAAGAAAGATTATAGTTAATTCCTTGAATGATGTTTACTTTTTTGAAGAATTAAATACCCTTTTTGTTAGAAGTCTTTTAGTAGATAATGAATCTGGCATTTGGTGCGGAACATATGGTCGTGGAATGTTTCATTTTAAGGAAAACTCTTTTAACAATTTTACTGTTGAAAACGGATTTCCGAGTTATTTTGGCAAAATTCTTCATAAAGATAAAGATGATAGAATCTGGATTCATGCAAATAGTTTAGGTGGACTTATTTTTAATGGGAACCGATTTATTTACTTAAATGAACGGAATAATTTCCCAATAAAAAATTTATCGGATGTTACTGAGACTAATGTTGGTGAGATTTTACTTTTAGCTGACAATAGAATTCTAAAATTTCAAGAATCTAAAGTTGAACCCTATATTGAAACACCCGTAAATGGTAGGATGATAGAATTATTTTGTGATAATGAGAATAATCTTTGGTTATCTGTTATTAGAGGTGGTATTTGGAAGTTTAGCGATAAGAAATGGACAAAATTTAATCAGATACCTAAAAACATTTCAATAAGGCATATTTCACAAGACTCAAAAAATAATATTTGGTTTGCTTCATTTAAGAATGGGGTTTTTAAGTATGATGGATCGGGAACAGTAAAAATAAATGAGCAAAATGGATTGACAGACAATAGATCAAATTTTGTTTATGAAGATTCTAATAATAATATATGGGTTGCAACGAATGATGGAATAAGTATTGTAAAAAATGATATGGTGATTGATACTTTAAATACTAAAGATGGCTTACCAGGAAATATTGTTTATGCATTAGGTGGTTTTGAAAATATAATGTTAATTGGTACTGCTGATGGATTAGCAATTTTTGATGCTGGTGATATTAATTTTTTTACTACAGCTGATGGATTGGCGAGTAATGAAATTTCTGACGGAATCATTTCTATAAGAAAGGGTAAAGCTTGGTTTGGATCTACTGCCGGTGTTTCTGCGTTTAACGTAAATAATTATTTTAATGAAACGCATTTTTCGAAAGCATACTTTTCTTCAGTCATCTCTGATAAAGATACAATCAAATTTAATTTTTTATCGGAAAAGGAAAATTTATCTGATATTGAGTTTAGTTCTGCACTAGATTTTATTCATTTAGATTTAAGCACAATAAGTTATTCAAAAGATATAAGTCATTACAGATTTAAACTAAATGAAAAAAATAAGAATGCAGATTGGTCATATTCTGATTCAAAAAGAATAACTATTGAAAACCCAGTATCGGGAAAATATAATTTAGAAGTTGAAACTAAAAGTTTTGGTAACGATTGGAAGACAGCATATTCTTTGCCTATTAAAATAACTGATCCATTCTATAAAACGGCTCTGTTCAACTTAATATTGATTTTTATAATTCTATCAGGTGCTCTTGGATATTCTTTTTATAAGAAAAAACAGAAGAAGCGAAATAAATATAAAACGTCATCCTTGAATATAATTAAAGTAAAAGAGATTCAAGGGGAAATTGTTAATAAAATTGAAATTGAACAAGGGTACAAAGATTCAAAACTTACGTTACTTGAATTATCGAAAGAAATAAAAATTCCGAAAGAGCATATTTCCCAAGTAATTAATTCTGAGTTCAAAATAAACTATAATGATTTTGTAAATACTTATCGTGTTGAAGAAGCAAAAAAAATGTTAGAAAAAAATGGCTCGTTAAATATGCAAATTTTACAAATTGCGTATGAGGTTGGATTCAACTCAAAATCTTCTTTTAATACAGCATTCAAAAAGTTTACAGGTTTAACTCCTACCGAATATAAAAAACAGTTCTCAGTTCATAAAAATCAAAAAAAATCTAATTAAAAGGTTTTGAATAATGATTTTGGACGAAAAGATACTTCTTTTCTCATAATTTCGACTCAGATATTATTAAATATGAGGAAAATATGTCGATCTTAAAATTTTGTTCAATTTTACTTCTTTCATTATTTATCATTTCCTGTAGTTCAGATGATGGAAAACCAAACGAACCAATTTATAATATTACAACCAATCAGCCAGACGAATTAGATTTAAGAGAAAGCGGAATTGTAACTTCTGTAAAAGATCAAGGAGCATATGGAACCTGTTGGTCGTTTGCGGTAAATGGAATGATTGAATCGATGATAAAAAGAGAATATGGGGAAGAAGTTGATTTATCAGAACAATTTTTAATCAATTCAGTTTATGAAATGGGTCCATATGCGGGACTCGAGCTAATAAAGACAAAGGGAATTATCTCTGAAGAGAAATTGCCTTATAAGGGCTCCAAAGATGAATCGTACAATTTTACTGGAAAGTGTGATTACAAAATAAGCGAATTTGATCAGATACCAATTGGGGATTTAACAACAGCCGAACGCCTTGATTATATAAAATCATTAATACTGGAACATGGTCCTGTAGTTACTCATATGACAATGTTCAGAGATCTAGATTATTATAAAAGAGGCGTTTACGTTTATGATGGTAAAGCTGCAGCTGTATATGGACATATAATTCTAATTGTTGGTTGGAAAAATGATTCAAGTGTTAAAAATGGCGGTTACTGGATAATCAAAAATTCTTGGGGAACCGGCTGGGGGGAAAGCGGCTTCTTTAGAATTGCTTATGATGAAGCTGAAACAGCGCTCTATTATGTTTGTACAGCTGAGAATATAGCTAAGATAAACTGATTATTTTGTTTAAGGAGATTATATAGTGATTTGCAAAAATGAAAATGGATTGATTTCAATTATTCGATTTTACCTGTTATTTAGGTAAACTAATCCTTATGTTTGCATTTTACATTTATAAAAAGAGGTAAATATGTCTACTGCGAAGACTGGTAGTATTGTTAAAGTACATTATACAGGGAGATTGAAGTCTGGCGAAGTATTTGATTCTTCAATTGATACAGAACCATTGGAGTTTGAAATTGGTTTAGGAATGGTTGTTCCGGGATTCGAAAACGGAATTGTAGGAATGACTGTTGGTGATACAAAGGTAATTGATATTCCTTCTGCGGAAGCTTACGGTGAAGTGAGAGATGATTTAGTTTTGGTTGTACCTAAGGCTGAATTTCCTCCGGAGATTGATCCGGAGATTGGCGAGCAATTACAGATTCCGCAAGAAGAAGGAAATCCTGTTATTGTAACTGTTGTAAAAAAAGATGATGAAGAAATAACACTTGATGCAAACCACGAACTTGCAGGTAAAGATTTGGTTTTTGAAGTTGAACTTATCGGAATCAATTAAGTTATATAAAATCGGATTCATTTTATGAGTCCGGTTTCCTTTCAATAAATATCCGCACTTTAAATTTCCTTAATTTGAAAAGACTTGCTAATTTCCTATTTTCACATATAACATAATAATCGGATGGAATTTAAATGGAAAATACGATGGTTAAAGAGTTTCTACAAAATGTTGAATTATTCAAAGATTTTAGCAGCGAAGATATTGGGCTTGTAATCAATAATATTGAACAAAGAGAGTTTGAGGCTGAGGAAATAATTTTTAAAGAACATACGCAAAGAAATTTTCTTATAATAATTATAAGCGGGGAAGTTGAACTTTTTAAGAGCACTGCGTTTGGTGAGGAAAAAAGATTAGCGTATTTCAGTAAATTTGATTTTCTTGGTGAAGGATCATTGATGGATGATTCACCCCATTCAACCTCAGCCAGGGCGTTGTTAAAAACAAAAGCATTTTTAATTTCGAAACAAAAGTTTGAACATCTGTTTAGAGATACACCGGAAATTGCGGCAAAAATATTGGCAAGTGTTACACATGTAATTTCCAGACGCTTAAAACAGGCAAGTGCCAGAGTAGTAAATATAGGTGAACAATATCAGTCCGGCAGAACAAGACGTGAACATGATTTGCTTGGTGATAGAGATGTTCCTTATGAAGTTTATTATGGAGTGCAAACTTTGCGCGCGTTAGAAAACTTTAATATAAGCGGAATTTCCGTAAACTTTTTCCCTTTGGTGATTGAAGCATTTGGAATTGTTAAAATGGCCGCGGCAAAAGCTAACTATTCACTCGGGCTATTATCAAAGCCAATTAAAGATGCAATTGTAAACGCCTGTAACGAAATTTTAAATGGAAAACTTCACTCTCACTTTGTTGTTGATATGATTCAGGGCGGTGCCGGAACATCAACAAACATGAACGCTAATGAAGTAATTGCTAATCGTGCATTAGAAATTCTTGGTTACGAAAAAGGGGAATACAAATATTGTCATCCAAATAATCATGTTAACCTGTCGCAGTCTACAAATGATGCTTATCCAACCGCGGTTAAAATTGCTTTGATTAATGCTAACAAAAAACTACTTAAAGTAATAACCGAACTTGTTGCTTCATTTAGAAAAAAAGGCGAAGAATTTTCTGATGTTATTAAGATGGGAAGAACTCAGCTTCAGGATGCGGTTCCAATGACTCTTGGACAATCATTTGAAGCATACGCCGCTACTTTAGAAGAAGAGTTAACCAGATTGCGGGAAAACTCTGATTTGTTTTTAGAAGTTAACATGGGCGCAACAGCAATTGGTACAGGTATAAACGCTCCGGAAGGTTACAGCGAAAAATGTATAGAGTATTTAAGGGATATTACAAGTCTGGATATTAAACTTGCTTCAAATCTGGTAGAAGCTACACAGGATACAGGCGCGTTTGTAATGTATTCATCGGCTGTTAAAAGACTTGCCGTAAAACTATCCAAAATATGTAATGATTTAAGACTTTTATCTTCCGGCCCCAGAACTGGTTTTAATGAAATCAATTTACCTCCAATGCAGCCAGGGTCATCAATTATGCCGGGCAAAGTAAATCCGGTAATACCAGAAGTAGTTAACCAAATTGCATTTAAAGTTATAGGCAACGATCTTACTGTAACCATGGCTGCTGAAGGCGGTCAGCTTGAGCTTAACGTGTTTGAACCAGTTATAGTGCAGAGTTTATTTGAATCGATTGAAATGCTTAAGAATGGAATGACTGTTCTTAAATTTAGATGTATTGACGGCATTAAAGCTAATAAGGAAAGATGCCGTGAACTGGTTGTTAATAGTATTGGTATTGTAACCGCGCTAAATCCGGTTTTAGGATACGAAACATCAACCCAGTTGGCAAAAGAAGCATTGGCAAATAATAGAAGTGTTTATGAATTAGTTCTAGAAAAAAATCTTATGTCGAAAGATGAACTAGATGAAATTTTAGCACCCGAAAATATGATTAGATAATTCTGAAATTTTACAGACCATGGAGGTTTTTAAGTGTCTGCCGTTTTGTTGGGCATTAAAACCTCCGTGGTTATTACATATTCCACCTCTTCTATAATTCACATTGTTATTCCTCTAAATAAAAGTATAAATTTCATTATATTTGCAAAAGTTTTTAAGTACGAAAAAGGAAATTGAATGTTAAAATCACAAAACCCAACAGAGTTAAATGCCTGGAAAAAATTAGAAGAACACTTTGCTTCTATTAAATCAAAAAAAATGAAAAATATGTTTGCTGAGGATTCAGAAAGATCAGAAAAATTTTCACTTCAGTTTGAAGATATATTTTTAGATTATTCAAAAAATATTATTGATGATGAAACTAAAAAACTTCTTGTTGAGCTTGCAGAAGAAGCCGGTTTAAAAGACGCTATTGAGCAAATGTTTACCGGCGAAAAAATTAATCAGACTGAGAATAGAGCCGTTCTACACACAGCTTTGCGTAATAAAACCGACAGACCGGTTGTTGTTGACGGAAAAGATGTAATGCTTGATATTGAAAGAGAATTAGGTAAAATGGAAATTTTTTCTAACAACCTTTCTTTAGGGCAGTGGACCGGTTACACAGGAAAACCGATTTCTGATGTAGTAAACATAGGCATTGGCGGTTCCGATCTTGGTCCGGTAATGGTTACTGAAGCATTAAAGGCTTACGGAAACCCTTCGCTTGATGTACACTTTGTTTCCAATGTTGATGGTTCCCACGTAACAGAAACATTAAAAAGGCTTGATCCGGAAACAACTTTATTCATGATTGCTTCTAAAACATTTACAACACAGGAAACAATGACAAATGCCCACACAGCAAGAAACTGGTTTTTAGAAAAAGCCGGTGAAGAGTCTTTTGTGAAAATGCATTTTGTTGCTATCTCTACAAACGAAGAAGAAGTTGTAAAGTTTGGAATTGATCCCGCAAATATGTTTGGATTTTGGGATTGGGTTGGCGGAAGATATTCGCTCTGGTCAGCTATTGGTCTTTCTATATCTTGTGCAATTGGTCATTACAACTATTTAGAGCTTCTGGATGGTGCTTTTGCAATGGATGAACATTTTAGAAATACAGAATTTGAAGATAACATGCCGGTTATAATTGCACTTTTAGGAATTTGGTATAACAATTTCTTCGAGGCTGAATCACAGGCAATTTTACCTTATAGCCAGTATATGCATAGATTTGCCGCATACTTTCAGCAGGGTGATATGGAAAGCAACGGTAAATACGTTGATAGAAACGGGAATCCGGTTGATTATCAGACTGGACCTATTATCTGGGGCGAGCCTGGTACAAACGGTCAGCACGCGTTTTATCAGCTAATACACCAGGGTACAAAGCTTATACCTTGCGATTTTCTGGCTGCCGCAAATACTCATAACGAAGTTGGCGATCATCATAAAATACTTCTTTCAAATTATTTTGCCCAGACCGAAGCTTTAATGGCGGGTAAAACTGAAGAAGAAGTTTTAGCTGAGTTAAAAGCCGCGGGTAAAACTGAAGAAGAAATAAAAGAACTTCTTCCATTCAAAATATTTACCGGCAACAGACCTACTAATTCATTTTTGTTTAAAAAACTTACACCAAGAACTTTGGGCTCTTTAATAGCCATGTACGAACACAAGATATTTATACAAGGTGTTATTTGGAATATTTTTAGTTTCGATCAGTGGGGAGTTGAGTTAGGCAAACAGCTTGCTAATAAAATTTTGCCGGAACTTAGCGGTAAAGATGAAGTTACTACTCATGATTCCTCAACTAATAAACTGATTAATACTTATAAGCAGATGAAAGTTGATTAGTATTCTTGTCATCTCTAACTGAGTCTTTCTGTCGGTAGGCAGATTAAACGAACCTGAGAGATCTTTCTTATTATTTTGCAAGGGACGCACATATTGCGTCCTTTTTTTTTATAAAATTTTTCCAGGCAGTTATGGTCTCAAAGGCTGTTTCAAAAGTATAATTTGTCATTCCGAACAAAGTGAGGAATCTCGTTTTTGAATTAAATATGGAGATTCTCACGTCGCTTTGCTTCTCAGAATGACAAATCCAATGAGTCTCAATTGTTCTTGATGACAAATGATTTGGAAGATATCAAAAAGTATATTGAAGAAAGTTAGAAAGAGACTGATTTTGACAGTCTCTTAAATTACATTCTTAAGATGGCTTGATAACTTTTTATCTTCCTCTAAAATATGATCTAACAACCAGTTAATTAAATAATGGTGTAGATGGGCAATATCGTCTGGATGAACCATTAAATTGCTTACTTCTTGTAGAAGATTATTTGATAATAATTTATGTTTTTCGGTGTGTTGGGCAAGTTCTGGATAGTTGAACTCTTTCATCAAATTTTCTTCACTTCTAAAATGGAATCGGGCATAGAAAATAATTTCTTCTAAAACATCATCTATTGTCATCTGTTTTAATATGCCAGTTTCAATAAGTTCAACTTTTTTTATAAGAGCCAAGAAATTTTTGTGTTGAAGATCAATTTCAAAAATACCGGTTTCATATTTCATTTCCCATTTTGGGGTCATAAGATTTTCTTTTGAACTCATTATTTGATTAACCATTTTTGTTAGGTGAACAATTAAAATTATGTAAAGATAATATATGTTCTTGATGTAACCCAAAAAGGAACGGAAGTCGTTCCTTTTTGAAATTCAGAGATGAACTTAAAAATTATTTCACAACCTGATAAACAGAATCGAGTAAAGTTCCGTCAACCCATTTAATAACGGCAACAACTTTATCTCTATTCAATTTAGGTTTAGCCGGATTCTTTCCGCAAATTTCATCAATCTCAGATTTAATCTTTTTAATAGTAGTAATTGGTAAGTCAGTGTCCTTAACGGCCTTTAGTAAATCTTTACGTTTAGGATTTATAGCGATTCCTCTTTCAGTAATAATCACATCAACTAATTCCCCGGGACCGCAGACAGTAGTAACTTCATCAACAACTACCGGTATTCTGTCTCTAAAAGACGGAATAGCCAGAATAGTACATTTAGAGGCTAAACAATTCTGCCATCCGCCAATTCCATGCAGCAGATAACCATCAGAATGAGTTGCAACATTTGCGTTAAAGTTTATATCAACTTCAGTAGCGCCAAGCACAACACAATCGAGCATAGAAGCGAAGTTTCCTTTACCATGATAATTGTAGCTTGTAAACGGACTTGTATTTATATGATTAGGATTTTCACGCATAGAACGGACACCTTCAAGATCAAAAGTTTGTCCATCCAGTATGTAATCAGTTAAACCTTCTTCAAGCATTTCTACAAGGTACTTTGTGCTGCCGCCCCGTATGAAACGTGCTTTAATATTAGCTTCCTTCATCATCTCTTTAAGATAGATAGCAAAGGCTAAACTTGTTCCGCCCGCACCGGCCTGGAAAGAAAATCCGTTTTTTAATATGCCGGATTCTTTAACAAACCTGGCAGTATATTCAGCTATAAGTAAACGATCCGGACTTTTCGTAATCTGGGTTGTACCGGAAACAATTTTAGAAGCATCACCTAGTGATTCAATCTCTACAACATGATCAACATTGTTGCCTTGAATCTGCCAAGGTACACAAGGGAAGGGAACCAGATTATCAGTTACACATATAACCTGATCTGCGTACTCTGAATCGGCTAAAGCAAATCCTAATAAACCGCATGCGGCATTTCCGGTTACACCATTAGCGTTGCCAAACGGATCAGCAGTAGGAGACGCTATAACAGCAATATCGATGTGTACATCACCGTCCTGTACAGCCTGATATCTTCCACCGTGAGAACGAAGAACCCCGACACCTTTCATTTTACCTTCGGTAGTATATCTGCCTAAAGGACCGTTCATACTTCCTTCGATGTGATGAATTGTTCCGTCTTCCAAATATTGAATAAGATGTTCATGACAAGGGAATGAAGCACTTGGATACCATCTTATGTTTTTAACACCCATCGATTTAATAGTATCGAAAAGGAGATTAGTAAGAACATCGCCGTTACGCAAGTGATGATGTGTTGAAATAGTCATTCCGTTTTTAAGTCCGGCTTTTTTAAGAGCGGTTTTCAAATCCTTAACAATTTTATTTCCATCAGCAGGGTAATCAGCACAAGTTCTAATGGGTGGTTTAGCTTTATTGCCTGTCGGTTTATATTTGCCAATACCTTTAAATGGGATCTGTTCAACTCCGTTAACTTCAGAAGGAACCATTCTGCCAGCAGCATTTTTTATCATTTTCATAATTCTCTCCGCCAATCTTTGTCAAGTATTCCATTTAAAAGTGCAACATCAATTGTGTGCAGAGCACGTTTTACAACCGGAGCGTCAATCATCTTGCTGCCGAGAGAAACAACGCCAATCCCTTTTTTCTCAGCTTCTTCAAATGACATCACAATTTTTTTAGCTCTTTCAATTTCTTTTTCAGTCGGGGCAAAAGCGGCGTTTACAATTGGAACTTGTCTTGGATGAATACAGCCTTTACCTTCGAAGCCTAAGGATTTAGCTTCAATAACACTTTCGCGTAAACCTTCCATATCAGCAACATCGGAGAATACTGTATCTATAGCTTGTATTCCGGCTGCTTTAGCAGAGTTAATTAAGATTGATCTGGCAAATATACTTTCTTTACCTTCATTAGTTCTCTGAACACCAATATCAGCAGTATAATCTTCCAGTCCAATCGCCAAAGCACAGTTTTTATCGGATGCTTTAGCAATCTGATAAGAATTAATTATACCCAGTGCGGATTCAATTATCGGCATGAAATAAATTTCATTGTTAACTTTGTAAACCTTTTTTAATCTGTTAACTTCATCGTGTATCTCAATTATCTGTTCAGCGGTTTCAACTTTAGGAATAAGAATTATATGCACATTATTGGGTACAATATATTTAAGATCATCTAAGCCCAATGGTAACTGATTAATTCTAACCATCCTTTCAGAACCGTAGAAATCAACAACTCTTAAAGCGTTTCTAACTATTAATTGAGCAGCATCTTTTTCCGTATGCGAAACACTGTCTTCAAGATCCAGAATAACCGCATCAGGTTTATGCAAACCTGCGTTAGGATAAAATTTAGGTTCGTTACCGGGAAGATATAATCTGCTTCTTCTTAATCTTTCTTTTACGGTTTTATATTTATTCTTCGCAGAAAATTCCGGGAGGAATTCTTTTTCACAGTCAGGGAAAAGTTTTTTAACCGCAAGTTCGAATCTTGCCATTATAACGTATTCTAATGCACCATAGTCTGTGATTGATATAACAGCGTTATCAATTTCGAAGAATGTACACATTTTTTCAATTAGTGATCTAATCTGATCACCAAACATAACTTCTACTTTACTCTTTAGATCTATATTCAATCCGCCGGATTGTTTTAATTCTATTTCGATAAAACAATCGGAACGAACCTGATCTCCAAGTTTACCTGCAGAAGCTTTTTTTATTTGAGCCATATCATTAACTCTATTTTTGATTAATAAATTTAGTGTAGTCACACTGAGCTTGTCGAAGTGTGGAAGCTTAAACATTTACTCATTTCTCAACTTCGCTCGAAATGACATATATCTTAATTAGCCGGTTTTGAGTTTAACCTTTTTTAAGCTTTTATATGAATAGATTCCGGTATCCGTCTGCTGACGGAACCGGAATGACAAAAACATAATAATGATTTTATAAATTTTTCTTAACCCAGTTTTCTAAACCGCCGTCTACAATTAATTCCTGAGCAGCAGCTCCAACCGGACCAATTTTATATTCTGTTCCATCAACCTTTATCACTGACTTTTCAAAGTTTATAACAGCTTTAGTCTTTGTGTAAACTGTTAACTCATTAGTACCGAATTTAGTTTTTAAATCATTAACTAATTCTGGAACCTCGATACATAAAAAGCCATTATTAATAGCGTTTCTCATATAGGTGGCACTAAAAGAACCAGCTATAACAAGAGATATTCCTCTAAACTTAAGAGCAGTGGCAGCCTGTTCGCGAGAGCTACCAGATCCGAATGTAAATCCGCCAACAAGAATATCACCTTCTTTAACATTCTTAGCAAACTCCGGATCATAGTTTTCCATAACAACTCGGGCCTGATCTTTAGGTTTGAAATCATCTACATATGTATATTTGCCCGGATAAATTCCATCGGTGTTCATGTTATCCTGATGGCAATAAACAATATCACCTTCAAGAGTTTTTGGAAATCCGTCAATTATTTTAACCGCGGGAGTATCACATACAACTTTTTTATTTTCTGTTATTTCACCAACAAGTTGACTCTCTTCAGCAAAAGCACAATCTATATAACCAGAGATAGCAGATTGAGCGACAACTGCCGGAGAAGCCAGATATGCTTTAGCATCGGGAGAACCCATGCGGCCTTTAAAGTTTCTGTTAGTAGCAGAGATTCCAACTTCGCCCTCTTCTAAAAGTCCTTTCCCAAGTCCTATACATGGTCCGCAACCCGGAGGCAAAGCTATAGCACCGGCATCAAGCAACCATTGCCAATAACCTTTTTCTTCACATTCTTTTTGAACTTCATCAGAGGCAGCGCCAATGTAGAACTCAACTCCATCAGATGTTTTTTTACCTTTAATAATTTCGGCAGCTTCAGCAATATCTTCAACGCGGCTATTTACGCAGGAAACCAGATAAGCCTTATGAATCTTAACTTTTTCTTTTTTTATCTCAGAAAGGGAAGTCATAACCTTAACAGAATTTGGACCTGAAACGTATGGTTCAACTGAATCGAGTTCTAAAGTCAGTTCTTTTGCATAAAACGCATCAACGTCCGGAGTAAGGTATTCTAATTCAGATTCAAGATTTTCAACTCTGTCTAAATTCATTCTTGGGTGAATTCCGTTTCCATCTATATCTGAAGGAACTCCGGCAAGTCCTCTTTTTTCAATTGCCTTAATACGTTTTTCCAGCCATGCAATTGTAACCTTATCTATTGGAAATACTCCGGCTAAAGCTCCCCATTCAGTTGTCATATTAGCAATTGATAGTCTCTGATCAACCGACAAATTTAAAATTCCGTCACCTGTAAATTCAATTACATAATTGAGAACTTCATCTTTATTAAACTTTCCGCAAAGGGCTATTATAACATCCTTTCCAACAACACCTGGTTTTAGTTTACCTTTAAGTTCAACTTTTGCCACCGGAGGAATTTGCCACCATGTTCTGCCAGTTGCCCAGATTGCCGCCGCATCGGTACGTACAATTGGTGTACCCAGGACTCCTAAACCACCGTACATGTTGGAATGGCTGTCTGAGGCAACAACCATAGTTCCGGGCCATGCATATCCTTCTTCACACATTATCTGGTGGCCAATACCGCGGCCTGCCGGATAAAAATCGCATCCCATAGAATTTGAGAATGCTTCTATGTTTTTATACTTTTCTAAATTTTTCTCAGAAGTATCCTGAATGTTGTGATCGAGCGTGTGAACTACCTGACGAGGGTTTGCAAGCTTTGTAGCGCCTATCCCTTTGAATTTAGGAATAACCGCGCCGGTATTGTCGTGTGTCATTATATGTGCCGGCCGGATTGAAAGGAAATCACCAGCTTGAACTTTTTGTCCTTTTTCTAATCCGACTGCAAATTTTTGTGCTATTTTTTCAATTAAGTTTTGAGGCATTTTTAGACTCCTAAACTTTTAATGTAACTGCGTCTTTAAAAGGCTCAAAAGAAACAAAGTCAGCATGATGAACTATAATCGACTCAACTGTTCTTTTACCTAAATCACCTTCTTTAGAATGATAAGCAATGATATGCTGAACATCAAACGGAAGATCGAATCTATCGGCTATAGAAACACCGCTAAAAGGATGACGAAGTAATTTACCGTCTCTGCATGTTCCTAATTTACCGTTAACAATTTCATACTCAAGAAGTTTGCCCACATCAATTAAAATTGCTCCGGCAATTAAGTAATCCATGTTTATATCCATCTTAAAGTTAGCAGCCATAGTTTTAGCTATATCAACAGAAAGCTGTACGCATGTTCTTTTATGATTCATGAATGTTATATCACAGTTATCTATAAGCAGTGAGAATGGTATCTTTTCAAGGTCTTCTGCTGAAAGAACACTTTTTTCTAAAGCATATTCCCAACAGGCAATTACTTTTTCTTTTAATTCAGAATTTTTAACCCACTCAATTTCCGGCCAAATTCTTAAAACTTCTTCTCTCATTTTATTCCCCAAATTAATTTATGAGAGATGACATCTTTCTATAGATGTCATCTCTAAAACTTATTTTAATCTAGCTATAATAGCGTCTGTCATTTCCTGAGTTGTGCAGGCACCTTTAGAAATAGCATCTGCACCGCCTCGTAATTTCATCATATCATAAGTTCTAACTTTACCTTCTTTAATAACTTCGGCAATAGCTACTTTAATTTTATCTGACTTTTCAATTTCGCCTAAATGATCTAACATCATACATGCTGAAAGTACCATTGCTATTGGGTTTACAATAGAAGGATCAAGAGTTTCATATTTAGGAGCCGATCCGTGAGTTGGTTCAAAAACGGAAACAGTATCACCAATGTTTGCACTGCATGCAAATCCTAATCCGCCAACTAAGCCGGCAAAACCATCGGAGATAATATCACCGAACATGTTTTCAGAAACTAATACTCCGTAATTTTCCGGATTTTTTGTAAGCCACATCATTTGGGCATCTATATTTGTATCCCAAAGATCTATTCCAGAATACTCTTCGGCAATTTTTTTTGCTTCACCTAACATCATTCCTGAAGTTTCGCGAAGTACATTAGGTTTTTCACAAACAGTTACGTTTTTATACCCGTGTTTTTTAGCATATTCGAATGCGCTTCTTATAATTCTTTTGCAGGCATTACGCGAAACAATGCGGGTAGAAATTGCTAAATCTTCGCTTGGAACATGTGCAAAGTTTTTCATTTTAGGATGTGTTTCTAAAGCGTCTCTAACTTGCTTTGGAGGATTTGTCCACTCAATACCGCCGTACATACCTTCTGTATTTTGTCTAAAGATTACCGAATCAACTTTAGGCTCTTCAAATCCGCCAGATGCATCTTTTCTAATAAAGTTAAGCGGATTGCCTGTAAAAGCTTTGCAGGGTCTAATACATATATCTAAATTAAAATGCTGACGTAAACCAACAATAGGACTAAAATACACATAACCTTTTCCTTGAAGATCAGGAGAAAGTTCTTTAGCCGCTTCATCTTTTGGCTTACTGGTAATAGCACCAAATAAACCAATTTTGTGTTCTTCTAAAAGATCTATAGTTCTTTGTGGAAGGGCGTTTCCTTCTGTAATCCAGTAATCCCAGCCTATATCGCCATGAACGTAATTTGCCTGAAAACCAACAGCTTCTAATACTCTAATAGCTTCTGGTAATACTGTTTTACCAATCCCGTCACCGGGTAATGAAACAATAGTCCTCATAATAATAGTCCTTATATTTAATTTATGTTAGTTAGAATTTTATAATTTCTTAATAATTTTTTCTTTAATGTTACGGTAAGTGTAACAATTAAATATAATAAATTTCAATTCTAAAAAGCTATAAAATTCGTAAGCAAATTTTCAATTTTTGAAAGATTTTTTCCAGGTATGAAAAATTATACAGAATCCAGAATATTATGAAATACAATCATAGTTTAATATCAATTTGAAGGCTGAGACGGTTATCTTTATTAGAGTTTATTTCTGAATTACCTGAGCTTAACGATTTCTCGAATGGCTTGTATAATTCAGAATATTTAACAGAAAGATGTAAAAAATCAAAAAACGTATAATTTAACAGCAGATACCATTTGTAACCTTTGCCAAACAAACCGGAATTACTCATTACTCCGGCAAGATCACTTTCGTACTCGTATAATCGTGATTCATAACTATCTGTATCAAATATCACAAATCGTGTGTTGATGGCAAATATATCTGAGTATTTATATCTAATATCATGATAAGCCAGAAAACCGGATTCAGCCTTTTGATTGTTTGAGAATTCCAGATCAGCAAACTCCAGCCTGCTTTTCATTCTTAATTTATTTGATGTAGTATATACTAATTCGAGACGATAATTTTGTTTCTGATTTTCACTCACATCGTATGATTTTATTTCGTTTTTGTACTTAATATTTAACTGCATATTTCTAATTGGTTTAAGTGCAATATTCAAAAGTGTTTCATTCCCGTTCCTGGGAAATAGATTTCCGAAAGTAGAAGAAGGAAACTTAAATTGATCGAAATATAGATTTAGTATCCCGAATTCAAATCGCCATTTTAGTCCGGTATAAAAGCCTGTTTCATTTTGTGTATTACCGGACTGTTCTCCAAATCCGCTTGAATAAAGGTTAAAATATTCTTTCGGATAATTTCTATAGGATGAAACTAACCAAAAATTATTAGTCAGTTTAAGAGTTACATTTATAATTGAAGCAATAGATTCTGAGTTTGATGAAGCCTCACCCGCTATAAACATTCTATTAAAATTTGTACTGTAAGAAAGAGAATAGAAGTTAAAGTTTTTTCCATGTAACTCATTATTATTTACAAATTTAAATGAATTAGAAAACTTAGAATTATAATAAAGTACTCCTATACTGTGTTTTTCTAATAAAGTGTAATTAGCGGTTACGCCAATAATTTTTTCTTCAACAACATCCTGCTTCTCAAGCTCTGATTCTGTTCTGTGAAAACCGTCATATCTTAAGGATATAATTTCATTGGATATTTCATCTAGTGATGCGTCTATATTTTTTTGTGAATAGAATCCGGATAGACTAAAATTTTGGAAAGAAAGTTTAGCTGAAATTCCACGCATAAATTTATTTTCATCACTGCTTGTATATTGTTTAAGCGGAGATGATTTTCTATTAACCGTGTTAACTGCTTCTATACCTTTAGAAAATGAGTACGGACTCCAGATTGCTAATCCCTGCCCAAACTTTACTAAATAATCTCCAACTATAATTTGATCAAACAGACTTAAGTTTTTTCGTTCAACCGAAAAACTTGTAAAGTCGGTATATTGTTTTTCGCCTGAATCCTTTTCTGATAAAGCAGTAACTGAGTAATCATTATATCTGAATTTTAAACGTGAATAAAGTTTTGGTTTTGTTCCAAGATATTTATCATCAAACCCATTAGGATTACTTAACTGATTCTGAATTCTATTTCTAACTGAAACCGTAAAATTTGTCTGCGGGTTTTCTAATACATATTCAGAACTCTTAATTCTAATAAAATATTTTATGGTTATAAATTCCTGCATAGTAATATTTGTCTTAGAAATTATCTCAACAATATTTTTGTAAGGTTTATTATCAAATAATTTGTTTGCAAAATCATCATCAGCAAATGGAAGGTTTTTAAGTTCTTCTATTTTACAGTTATTTATGTCAATAGGATTTTCGTATAAGTCTTCAAGCATATCGAACAATTGCTGTTCGTTGTTATCGCTTGAATGATTTTCTATAATGAAGTTGATTACATCGATAAATGATGAAGATGAATCGACCTGACCCTTATTTACACAGGAAAACAGAATAAGTATGATAAATGTTTTTTTCATTTTATTATGACTTAAAAGAAATAATTATTCCGGCCTGGTGAGTTAAGCCAAGATCCTGATGAGTGAAAAAAGAATAATCGAGTTTGAAGTACAAATAATTTATACCAATACCAACCGAGTATGAAGCTGGTTCATTCTTAAAACCGGTTCTAATCGATAGAAATTCAATTATGGGATATTCAAGTCCGCCTCTAATTGAAATTGGGAATTCTATTTCTTTTTCAACAGCCAGATTTAAGAAACACTTATTAAACAAACTATAAGTAATCCCGGATCTGAAAACCGTTGGTATCTGATTTTCCGAATCACTTACAGAGGCATAATTCAAGTTAGAAATACTAAGTCCGAATCGTATGTTTTCTATCGGTTTGTAAATTATTCCGGTATCAAAAATAAAAGCTCCGGCTGACCCATAATTTTTTATTGAAATATTATGATAGTTTAATGTTATTCCTCCAAACAGATTTTCAGAAATTTCGGCAGCAAAACCAAGAGAAATTGTATTTTCTTTATAAAGATCGAAGCCATAGTTTTTATAACCAACGGATACTGATCCAAAATTAAACGGTTCGGTATAGGCGGCATTACCATTAGCTAATTCCTTCATACCAAAAGGGGAAGGAGAATAGTAAACACCAAATTCTCTCCATTTAATTTGCGCTGTTCCGGCCGGATTTGTAAAAAGGGCAAAAACATCGTTGCTAAGAGCAATATCAGAATTAGATAAAGCTATCTGTCTGGCACCTGGTAAAATTTGAGCGGAACATATTTGTGCCGAAAAAAGTAGAAGCCACAAGATTAAAAAACTATTTCTCATTATATATACCCTTTGTGGTTTGAATTATAAAAATCAAATAAGTATATTCAAATGTTTCAAAAAACTTCTATGGAAACTCTATGAAAAAGATCATTCTAGCTATTTTATTATTACCGATTTTTATAACTGCCCAGGAATTAGAAGCTACAGTAAATGTTAATTACGAATCATTACCAAGTGATTATCGGGATAAACTACATAATTTTGCAAGTATAATTGAAGAATATGTAAATACAAACCGATTTACAGACGGCAGTTGGGAATACGAGAAAATAAAATGTTCATTCAACATATTTTTTACCTCTTCTTCAAATCAAACAAATTACAGCGCCCAAGTTGTGATTACCAGTCAACGCCCGATTGAAAATACAAAAAATAAAATTTTAATGCTTAAAATAATGGATAATAGTTGGAGCTTTAATTATGAACAGGGTCAGTCATTGTTTTTTGATTTTTCCGAGTTTGATCCGTTAACAAGCTTCTTAGATTTTTATGCTCTGGTAATACTCGGATTTGATTTTGATTCATGGGAACCTCTTGGCGGCAATGATTTCTTTAACCTTGCGGATAATATTTCATCCCAGGGTGCTAACAGCAGTTATTCATCGGGTTGGCAGCTTGAAAGAGCACAGTATAATAAACGCGGGTTATTAATGGATTTACGAAACGCTAAATTTCAGCAATTCCGCGAAGACTTCTGTAATTATCATGTAAACGGTGTTGATATATTTAATCATAATCCGGCAGCCGCTCACAAAGTTATTGTAAAACTAATTGATAACCTTTATGAAAATCGTGATAATATAGATTCAAGAAGTGTGCTGATGAGATTATTTTTTAATTCGAAAAGTAATGAGATAGCTGATTATCTTGTTGATTACGAAGATTTAGAAATTTTTGATAAGTTAAAGGCGATTGATCCTGCACATATTGCAAAGTACAATGAGATTTTAGATAGTAAATAAGTTGAAAATATTAGTCGTTAAAAGACAACCTCTTGGATTTTAAAATCTAAGAGGTTTTTTTATTTAATCAACTCAACAGAAATTATTATATCATCCTGATCAATTATATCAACTATATTTTTTCCATCCGCAATTCTTCCAAAATTAGAATATCGATGATTTAAGTGCGGGAAATCGCTGTGCATAACAAACCATTGAGAACCTTCAGTATCTTTTCCTGCACTTGCCATCCCGACAAACCCTTTGTTAAAGGGTTCAGGAGAAAACTCCGATACAATTTCGTAACCTGGTCCGCCCCAGCCGGTTCCGCTTTTATCACCAGTCTGAATAACAAAGTTTGGAACAACACGATGGAATATAACGTTGTTATAATGCCCATTTAAAACAAGTGAACAGAAATTACCGACAGATATTGGTGAAACCAGCGGATTAAATTTAATTACAAAGGAACCTTTATTTGTATTTACTACAGCTCCGGCATACGTAAAAGCATTTGTCCAAAGTTCTTCAAAATTATTTGATGGCTTTGTATTCTTAAATTCAGTTTTCTGTTTTAAGGCACAATATTTTTGAATTGAGAATAGTTCCGATTTACTAAGTTTTAATAATGCCTCTTTATAAAAATGGTCATCAACTTTTTTGGAAAGATTGCCGAGTGACATTAGACTTTCCATAAACTCAGAGTTGTTTAAATATTTATCAATTTGAGTATTAATAATTGTTTTAATCTCATTCTGATTTTTAGAGATAAAGACAGAATTAATTCCATCAGCTATAATTGAAACGCCCGCCGGAAAATCAGATCCTAATTCTGATAATAGAAATTGAGTTAATTTATTATTATCCCGTAAAGGTTTTTGAAGTGAAAGAGAGGAGAATAGCAGTTCCAGCAACTCTTTATTAGAACATGTATTCTTAAAGTTCAATAATAACTCAAGATTTTGCTCAGGCTGAGTTAAATTATTTGCTGATGCCGCTATAATAAACTCACTGCCAATATCATTTCCAAATTCACTTATATACTTAAAAGTATTTACACTGTCTAAAAAACAAAGTGTTTTAAATAATTCACCGCGTGTATTTATTGTTAAGGAATAAAGCTGCAAATATTTTTTTATTTCACTGATCACTTCAGAGTTTATCTTTTTTTCAACTTCAATGTTTTTTAATGAAATTGCAAACTGTCGGCTAACATTTGGGTTTTGATCATTTATGCCTAATAAATATTCTTTAACATTATCTATTGAAGAAAACTTAGAGTATATAAGTGATTTTGCAGCCTGGCATCTTATTATCCAGCTATCATTGTTCAATAAAGATTGTGTGGTAGTTTTTCTAGCCGGAACAGTTTTTAATTTTTGCAGACATCCTAAAGCATAGTTTTTTAAGCGGATGTTTAGTTTCGAATTATCCTGATTAAGAATACTATTAAGAGCAGGTACAAAACTTTCGTTTGGTCCAATTCGATATAACGCAAAGAGTGCTTCAAATTTTCTTGTTGCCGTTGAATAATAATTCTCAAGTTCGTCTTTTAGAATATGATAACTTCCTTCGTCCTTAATATCTCTGACAAAGAAGTTTACAATCGCGTAAGAAATTCCTTCAAACTTGTTTTTCTTTTTATCGTAATAGAGATTTATAATTTGCGATAGTGTTGATTGATCACCGGTTTTTCCCAGTGCTTCAAAACATTCCTTTTCATAAGTTAAATTCTGTTCCATAAAAAGTTTATTTAATAAATACCCGGTAGAAGTTTTGCACTCGCCTAATTGACCCAAAGCAAAGGCTATGTAATCGCCATATTTATTAAAATCGAGTTTAGTTATTTTTTTAACAAACAAAGTATCTTCGGAATGACTAACACTTAGAAGCAAAGCTTTAACTTGTTCTGGAGAATTACTTAAAAAATATTCTCCGAAAATTTTATTTGAATAATCTCTTTGGAAAGTATATTTAACTAGTTCGTGATCATCCGATGAATATTGAGAAAAAATGGGGTTAGCAGCTAAAAGTAAGAATAGTATTATCTTTTTCATAACGCTCCAGAGATATGAGGTGAAATTAACAAGTAAATTGTCATTCCATCCGGAGAGAGAAATCTTTGTGATAAGATTTCCCGGTTGTAAAACTCCTTAGAAATGACAACTAGAACTTTATTTACAAAAACTAAATTCCTATTTCATAAACTCTATATTTTTTATAGATGTTACCGTCCATCATTTTTGCGCCACGGTTCATCATTTCGTTATCTTCAAGAATCCAGCTTGCTTCACCATACATTATTCCCTTAGCTTCGGCGCGTTTTGTTATTTCATAATAGAACAATGCATCAAGACCTTTTTTCTGATGTTCAGGAATTACTCCTAAAGTTATTACTCTTGCTAAATCAATATTCTTTCTGGCTTTTAGAAATTTTAAAATACCGAATGGAAATAATTTCCCATTCATTTTTTTTATAGCTCTGTTAAGATCGGGTACTACTAATGCCGCGCCAATAGTTTCGCCGTCTTTTTCCATAAAGAGAATTAGATCAGGATCAATTAATGGTTTTAGTTCTTTTGCCATATGGTCTATTTCTATACTTGTTAAAGGAACAAAACCCCAGTTTGGAGCCCAAGCTTTTGAATAAACCATTTTGTAGCGTTCAAGTTCTTTATCAAAGTTTTTCATGTCGGCTGAACGAACAGTAACACCGTTTCTTCTACGGACAATTTCAGCTCCGCGGACAAGTTTTTCCTGAGCTAATAATTTTTTGTTTTCTATTAAGTATGCATAAAGATCTTTAACTTTTTTCATTCCGTAATTATCCATTAATTCAAGATAATATTCCGGATTGTAAGTCATCATTAAACAAGGAGCTTTATCAAAACCTTCGAGCAGCATTGCCCATTCATCATTAGATGAGGGATTTGCCGGACCGCGCATTGCTGCTAGTCCTTTATTTTTTATCCATTCTTTTGCGGTATCTAATAATTTATTTGCAACATCCTGATTGTTAATACATTCAAAAAATCCAAAAAAACCTATGTTCTCATTATGCGATTCATTATGAAGAGTATTTTCAACGGCAGCTATTCTTCCAACTATTTCGCCATTTTGTTCGGCAAGATATAATTCCATATCACCATGAGTAAAAAAGGGATTTTTCTTTTTATCTAATATTTGTTTCCTTTCCATTATTAAATGTGGCACCCAGTTTGGATCGTTTTCATAAATCTTCCAGGGCAGTTTTATAAAACTCATTAAATCTTTTTTGCCTTCAACTTTTCTTACTGTAATTGAACTCATGAAATTCTCCACAATTAATAATTTTACTTTAATATCTCTTTAAAACAGAAAAGCACACTTATAAAGTGTGCTTTTAAAAACATTTTATAATTTATATAAGTCCTAATTCAGAACCAACTTTTTTGAAAGTATCAATAACAAAATCAAGTTGTTCGTTATTATGAGTAGCCATATAGCTGGTTCTCATCATTTGTCTTCCCTGAGGAACACCCGGAGAGATAAATACATTTACGAATACACCGGCATCGTAAAGCATCTTCCACATTTTGAATGCTCTTTCATCATCACCTACAATTACCGGTACAATCCCGGTTCTTCCGTCAATAATATTAAATCCGGCTTCTTTAAATCCGGTTCTAATTCTATCCGCGTTAGTTTTCAGATTCTGAACTCTTTCAGGTTCAGCTTCTAAAACTTCTAGCGCAGCCAGAGCAGATGCAACTGATGCAGGAGTAGGGGAGGCACTAAAAATTAATGCGGCCGCATGATGTTTTATATAATCAATAACTTTTGCTTCACCGGCAACAAATCCGCCAAGAGATGCAAATGTTTTGCTGAATGTTCCCATTGTTAAATCTATTTCATCAACAAGTCCAAACTCGCTTGCAGTACCTCTGCCGCCTTCGCCAATAACACCAACTGAGTGCGCGTCATCGATCAAAATTTTCGCGTTATTTTCTTTTGCTAATTTATTTAAAGTCGGAAGATCAACAATTTCTCCGCCGGTACTAAAAACACCATCACTAACAATTAATTTATTAGCGTCTTTAGGTAATTTATTAAGTACTCTGTCAAGGTCTTCCATATTATTGTGTCTGTATCTAACAACTTCAGTTGTAGCTCCTCTTGCCATCATGTTTGCAGCAACAATACACGCATGGTTGTCTCTATCGGATACAACATATTCACCACGCTGTGCAAGAGTGGGGATAATTCCCTGGCCTGACTGGTAACCAGTGCTAAATAATAATACCGCTTCTTTTCCAAAAAACTTAGCTAATCTTTCTTCTAATTCTACATGTAAATCGATTGTTCCTGTAAGGTATCTTGAACCGGAACAGCCTGTACCATATTTTTCAATAGCTTTAATTGCAGCTTCTTTAACTTTAGGATGGTTTGTTAATCCTAAATAGTTATTAGAACCCGCCATAACTTTTTGCTTACCTTCAATTGTAACTACAGGGCCGTCATTATCTTCAATTGCTCTAAAATAAGGATAAACACCTGCTGCTTTAATATCATCCGCTCTTGTAAATTCATAACACTTCTTAAAAAGATCCAAAATCTCCTCCTGAGAATTAGTATTTTTATATCCTTTTTTTCTATCTTTATATTTTGAAATTAAACCTTCAAAATTATCAACAAAAAAGCTTAAAATCAAATAATAGGATTAATATAAGAATCGATGGAAAATAAAATTATATCTGTTGTGACAGGAGGCACTGGATTTGTAGGTAGTAATCTGGTTGATCTTCTTTTAGAAAAAGGACATGAAGTTAGGTGTATTGTTAGGAAAACTAGCAGTCTAAAATGGTTAAAAGATAAACCGGTGAAGTTATACGATTGCGGTTTGCTTGATAAAGAACCGCTAAAAGAAGTTTTAGAGAATGCTGATTTTCTTTATCATGTTGCCGGAGTTGTTAAAGCCAAAAAACCTGAAGGTTACACAAAAGGTAATGTTGATACAACAAGAGTACTTCTGGAAACTTGTTTGGACGTTAATCCTAAAATTAAAAGAGTAGTAATTATTAGCAGTCAGACAGCCTGCGGACCATCTATTGGCGGACACACTTGCGATGAAGAGACACTTCCTCATCCAATTACCAATTATGGCAGAAGTAAATGGCAGCAGGAACAACTAGTTGCTAAGTATATGGATAAACTTGCTATCACGGTTTGCAGACCACCGGCTGTTTACGGCCAAAGAGATACAGATATCTTTCTAGTTTTCCAAGCGTTCAGCAGAAGAATTATGACTTTAATTGGATTTGATAAAAAGAAAGTAAGCCTAATTAATGTAAAAGATTTGGCAAGGGGAATTTTTCTGTCTTCTCAATCTGAAAAGGCAAAAGGGGAAACTTATTTTATCACTTCTTCCGAATTTTACGATTGGTATCAGGTTGGTGCGGCAATGGCAAAAGTAATGAATAAAAAAGCTGTAAAAATAAAAATACCTCATTCAGTTGTTTACTTTTTAGCATCACTATCGCAATTTTTTGCAATGTTCAAAAAAGAAGCTACAATTTTTAATATTGAGAAAGCCAGAGATATGGTTCAAACTCATTGGACATGTAATGGAGAAAAAGCTGAAAAAGATTTTGGTTTCCGTCAGGAAATTTCTTTAGAAGAAGGTATTAAACAAACCGTTGCCTGGTACAAAGAACAAAAGTGGCTGTAGTTTATTTTTGTTTTAGAATAAATTAAATGCGATTTGCATTTTTTACAATCCGAATTTCCAAATCCATTGATATGAGTAATTATATCAATGGATGAACTTATCTTTCCAACCAGTTCGCACTCTAAGTTTTTCGAATTATTTTCAATGGCATAAACTTTTTTCACAGTACAGTTTTCAGAATCAAGAAGATAATCGATGTGCCACCTTAATTTTTTCTTAGAAGAAAGGTGTCTGTTTATCCGGCTTATGAAATTTTTCTGTGCTGATCCGATGTAATAATAATATCCGCCAGCAAAATTTACTTTCTCAAACTTAGGATGATTAACCCCAAATTTTTTTCTTGAATAAATCTCAAGAATATAAATTCCGGAAGAAATATTAGTTGTTATCCGCACCTTCAAGAATCCAGGTTTTTATTCCATCAATTTGATTAGTTGTTAACGGAGGATAACCAACCGGCGGCATCGGATTTGCCGAATTACCTTCAATTGCCCAGACAAGTGAACTATTTTCCGGATCATAGGGTAATAAATAAAGTGTGTTTGATGTAATACTTGCCCATGTAGAAACACTGTAGTTACTAAAACCGCCACGGTCAGAATCATTATGGCAGCCCGAATTTGCGCATTTAACTTGCAGAAGCGGTCTAATATGTTCTTTAAAACTTACATTATTATCGGGTATAATTTTGTTGTCAATATCAGAATTAGTAATTGTATCATCACAGCCAACTATTACTATTATCGAAAAAAAGATTAAACCTAGAATTATATTTATTGAATATTTCTGCATTGTATTTTCCAAAATTATTTTCGTAAAGATATCAGTTGTTAACGTCTAATTCAAATAGATATCTTCAGTCAATATATGTTTACAATAAAAAGTGGCGAAAACAAGCTGAAAACAAAAGGTTGCGGAATGGGTAATAATTTTTTCTCATTCTCAAAAAAAAACTATTGTTTTCTCAGATTTGGAAATGCAAAAAATACGCTCTTAAATTTTTAAGATGAATTTACATATTTACCTCGTTAAAGTGAATATCTATAAATTATAATGTAAATTATTAAGGAATTGCTAATTACTCTAATTCTGGCACAGTTATTTATAATAAGTATTCATTTTTAGAAACAATATAGTTTTAATTCAAATTATGATAAAAAACAACATGTCAAATATTTTATTTCTCCTCGGAATAATTGAAGCTTGTGTCACACATGTTGCGAAAGGTTACTATTTGTAGTAACCTTTTTTATTTTAAAGATTATTAAGGGATTAAAAATGGCAAAAGTAAAAGGTGATGTAGTAATTGATATTGAAGTCTGTAAAGGATGCGAACTTTGTATAGTTGCCTGTCCTACAGATGTACTTGGTAAATCGAAACAAGTAAATAACAAAGGATATCAATACATAGTTAAAGTTAAAGAAGAATGTACAGGATGCGAAAGCTGCGCGTTAGTTTGCCCTGATGCGGCAATAACGGTTTACAGAAAGAAAAAGCAAGCAGTATAACAATATATTTTGTTGCTAAATTTATAATTAAAACGGTGACATATGAAAGAATTAAAGTTAATGAAAGGAAATGAAGCATTAGCAGAAGCGGCTATTAGAGCCGGATGCGATGCTTATTTTGGTTATCCAATTACTCCTCAATCGGAAGTATTGGAATACCTAAGCAGAGAAGCCGAAAAGAGAACCGGAATGGTTGTGCTTCAGGCAGAAAGCGAAGTTGCTTCCATAAACATGATTTATGGCGGAGCAGGCTGCGGAAAAAAAGTAATGACATCTTCGTCTTCACCAGGTGTTAGTTTAATGCAGGAAGGAATTTCCTACATAGCTAGTGCAGAGGTTCCATGTCTTCTTGTAAATGTTCAGAGAGGCGGTCCGGGTTTAGGAACTATTCAGCCTTCACAAGCCGATTATTATCAGTCTGTAAAAGGCGGCGGGCATGGCGATTACAAAATGATAGTTTTAGCGCCAAGTTCAGTTCAGGAAATGGCTGATTTTGTATCATTAGGATTTGATTTAGCCTTCAAATACAGAAATCCGGTAATGATTCTTTCGGACGGTGCTTTAGGGCAGATGATGGAAAAAGTTGAACTTCAGCCGCACCAGGAAAGAAGTACCGAACTTCTTCAAGAATGGGCAACTGTTGGCAGAACTCCTGATAGAGACAGTAATTTTATTACATCTCTTCATATGCAGCCGGAACAAATGGAAGAAGTAAATATTCATCTTCAAAATAAATATAAACTTATTGCAGAAAATGAAACAAGAGTTGAATGTGTTAATTGTGATGATGCCGACTACATCATTGTTGCTTATGGTTTAGTTGCCAGGGTTTGCCATAACGCGGCTCAATTAGGACGTGATAAAGGCTTGAAGATAGGTGTAATCAGACCAATAACATTATCTCCGTTCCCAACAGATTATATTAGCAAGGCATCGGAGCAGGTAAAGGGTATTTTAGATGTTGAAATGAGTGCCGGACAGATGGTTGATGATGTTCGCCTTGCTGTTAACGGTAAAAAACCGGTTGAATTCTACGGCAGAATGGGTGGAATTGTACCAACTCCTGAAGAAATACTTGCCGCATTAGAAGAAAAACTAGTGGGAGGTAAATAATGGAAGAGAAAGTAATGGAAGCTGTAAACGCTGAAGAAAATATTTGTGTACCGGAAAATCTAATTTACCAAAGACCTGAAACATTATTAGATGTTCCGATGCATTACTGTCCCGGCTGTGCTCACGGAACAGTGCATAAATTGATAGCAGAAGTTATAGATGAATTAGATATTCAGGGAAAAACTATTGGTGTTGCTCCTGTAGGATGTTCAGTTTTTGCGTATCAGTATTTAGGTGTCGATTTCTCTGAAGCTGCTCACGGACGTGCATCGGCAGTTGCTACCGGAATTAAACGTGTAATGCCCGATAAATATGTTTTCTCTTATCAGGGTGATGGCGATTTGGCAGCAATTGGAACGGCCGAAACCATTCATACATGTAACCGTGGTGAAAATCTTCTTATCATTTTCATAAATAATGGTATTTACGGAATGACTGGCGGACAAATGGCGCCAACAACATTACCAAATATGAAATCGACAACTTCTCCTTACGGAAGAGATGTTCAGACAATGGGTAATCCGTTGGTAATGACTGATCTAATTAAACAGCTTCCTTCTGTTTATTACATTACAAGACAAGCTGTAAATACTGCTGGTAATGTCCGCAAAGCAAAAAAAGCAATTAAAAAAGGATTTCAGTATCAGGATCTAAATAAAGGAACCAGTTTTGTTGAGATAGTTGCAAACTGTCCTTCGAACTGGAAAATGACTCCTTTACAATCAAATAAATTTTTAGAAGACCAAATGTTTCCTTACTATCCGCTTGGCGATATAAAAGTGCCAGAAAAGGAGGTAAAATAATATGACTGAAGAATTAATAATTGCTGGGTTTGGCGGTCAGGGTGTACTTTCAATGGGGCAGATTTTATGTTATGCGGCAATGATGGCTGATAAAGAAGTTAGCTGGATGCCTTCGTACGGACCCGAAATGAGAGGCGGAACCGCAAACTGTATTACCATTATTAGTGATGAAAAAATAAGTTCTCCAATTATTTCAAGTTACGACACAGTAATTGCGCTAAATCAGCCGTCGCTTGATAAATTTGAAGATAAAGTGAAACCCGGCGGAATTTTGATTTACGATACAACAAATATCATTCATCCTCCCAAACGTACAGATATTAAGGTTTATGGAATTGACGGTACAAACGAAGCCGCAAGAATGAATAATATAAAAGTTCTTAACATGATTATGTTAGGCGCATTCCTTAAAAAGAGACCTGTAGTTGAAATTGCAATGGTTTTAGAAGCATTAAAAAAAGTATTGCCCGAAAGATACCATCATTTATTAAAGATAAATGAAGAGGCACTTCATAGAGGAATGGAATTGATTGAAGAAGTAGAAACTCCCGTATAAAAAGATATAACTGATTGAGTTATCTGGGTTCTTTAAGCCTTACTAAATTGTAAGGCTTAATTATTTTAAACAAAAATAATATGTAACATTTGGAATCTTGCTAAGAGTTACTTATTTTTAACTCCTTTGTTTCATTAAGCGAAATTATGTATGAAAGTTAGATTTTTTACTGTAATTTATTTGTTATCAGCGGCATTATTAATGGCGCAATCTAATAGTGGAAATCGTTTACAAAAAGAATTAGACGATGACAATTCCAAATATACCAACATTGGTAACATCGGAATTACATTTACAAACTTTGGAACCTATGGTCATGGATTTAGTCAGTGGCCCCAGCAGCCTTCTTGTGAATACCCTTTAGGCAGTGGAATAGAACATCTATTTGACGGCGGTCTTTGGTTAGGCGGATTAGTTAATAACGAAGTTCGTGTTACAACCGGTGCTGTTGATGCGGCTTCAGTTTCTGCCAGAGGCGGAGGTTTTGAGTATACCAATAAAAAAGGCGATTTAGTAGTTGAAAGATCATCACTGCTGGATTCTAAATTTTTCTCTCCCGATGCAGTTTCACATCAAGACTTTGTAATGGATTTTTCGGATACAAGCCGGGTTCTTAGTAACGGCGAACTAATTGTTGATCATAAACCGTTAGGATTAGCAGTTCATCAGGAAACCTATGCATGGAACTTTCCGTTTGCAGATTTTTTTGTGATAATTAACTACACTATTAAAAATGTTTCTACTAAAAGTGTTGATGCCTTGCATGTTGGCTTATGGACCGATACAGTTGTTAGAAATACAAATATAACTTCTCCTAGAACAGGAGCAGCATTTTTTAATAAAGGCGGTAATGGGTTTAACGATTCACTAAATATTGCTTATGAATTTGATGCGGCCGGAGATATTGGTTTTAGCGACAGTTATATTGGTATTCAGTTCTTAGGTTCATCAAGAAAAAATATGAATGCTAACTTTGTTAGCTGGCAGTTCCGCAATACAGATGACGTTGATTATTTTATGCCTTCAACAGATGAGGATCGTTATACTAAACTTCAGGGTTTCTTCAGTTCAAAAACCAAATGGGGCGATGGTATTTCTGTATCTGAGTTAAAACAGGCTAGTAACAGATCAATATTATTATCATCAGATAACTTTAATACTCTGGAACCGGGCGATTCTATAAATGTAGTTTTTGCAATTGTCTGTGCTAAAAAGTTTGGAACAGATCCGGCAAGTTTAGATACCGATGAACAAAAAACAAATTTATATGCTAATGCCGGCTGGGCTTTAAGAGCGTATAATGGTGAAGATAGAAACGGTAATGGAATTCTTGATCCGACAGAAGACGCTGATGGCGACGGGGAAATTACAAGATTTATTTTACCTGCTCCTCCTTTAAATCCAAAAGTTAAAGTTGTACCTGAAAATCAAAAAGTTTCAATCTATTGGGATAAAAGAGCAGAGTATTCTGTTGATCCAATTTCCGGATTAAAAGATTTTGAAGGTTACAGACTTTATAAAACTAACGCGGGATTTGATTTAACTGAATCGCAAGATCTTATTAGTTCACTTGTTAAGATAGCGGAATTTGACAGTATTGGGAACGAAATTGGATTTAATACCGGGTTCGATTTTATTGAGCTTAACGATCCGGTTGTTTTTGAAGATGATCCGACAACCGAATATAAATACAAATTTGAAATTGACGGGTTATTAAACGGCTGGCAGTATGTTTATTCTGTAACTGCATTTGATAAAGGTGATCCGAAAAATAATATGTCGAGTTTAGAATCAAGTATGCTTACATCGGCAAACAAAGTTTTATCAGGAACTCCGGCTGTTGAAGATGATGACACTGATGTTGGTGTTTATCCAAATCCGTATTACGGAGAGGCAGTCTGGGACGGTAATTCAGAAAGATTAAGAAAAATATATTTTAATAATCTTCCGGCAGAATGTAAAATAACTATTTATACTTTATCCGGCGATATTGTAAAAGAGATTTATCACGACCAGCAAAGTAATGGAAGTGATTTAAGATGGTTTGAAACATTTGCGAAAGATGGTAAACAAAAAATGGCTGGCGGCGAACATGCATGGGATCTGATAACAGATAGTGATCAGGCAATAGCTACAGGTTTATATCTGTTTACAGTTAAAAATTCTGAGACCGGTAAAATTAAACGTGGAAAATTTTTGGTGATAAAATAAATTTAGGAGTTAATTATGAAATTAAAACTTACAGCTTTTATAATAATGTTATGCGGTATTTCGCTCTTTGCGCAAGATTATCCTTTAGTAAGTATATCTGATATTAATAAAGTTAGCGATGATTATTTGAATAGTATAACAACGCCAGCTAACATACCATCCCCTATGGATGGTGATACTGTTAGAATTAGAGGAACAGTTTTGTTTGCGCCCATGGTTGATTGGGAAAATGATAGAAGACTTACAACATCAAGCGGATCCAGAGGAGCATTTTTAACCTGGATTCAGGATTTAGATGGTAGCGAATGGGGCGGAATTCAAATTGAACAAACTGATACTTTTTACCAGACTGGTATTGATATAATTGATACCGGTGATGTAGTTGAAATTACAGGAGTAATTAGTGAAGGATTTTATGGCAATACAACTATAATGGCAGTTTTGATTGAACCATTAACTGAAATTGAAATAGTTGATAATATTGGAAGTCAGCCGGATCCGATTATTGTAGATTTTTCAGATTTTTTCACTGGAACTGATATTAATGTATATGGTGAAAAATATGAAAGTATGTATATAGAATTTAATAATGTTGTAACTGGCGATAGAAACCCGACTGGCAGTACTCAATTTACATTTACTGACGGGAGTGGAAATATTATAAATGTATATGATCAGTCTGGTTATTTTTCTACCAGGGGTCATAGGTTAATAGGAAAAACTGATTATGATACTCCTGCTGATGGTACACTTTTAGAACATATCAGAGGAATATTACATACAAGAGATGAATGGTTCCTTGTTCCTTTATATCCTGGTGATATGAAAATAGGCACTACTGCCCCTGCAACTATTTCATTAATTGAAGATGCTCCGGCAAGAGTTTTACCAAATGAAGAGACAACTGTAAAATTTAAAATCACTGATGTAGATGGTAGTGTTGCAAGTGCACAGTTATCCTATAAAATGGAAAGTGAAGATTCCTATACAACAATTGATATGCAATCTGAGGATACTGCTTATGTTGCAACAATTCCAGGTTTTAATTCTGATAGCACTATGGTACAATATTATATAACTGCTGTTGACGATAGCAGTAATGTTTCTACAAGTCCTAATAATATTGAAAATGAGACTTATTATTACTGGGTATTAAAAGATGATCCAACTATTTATCATCTTCAATATACACCTTTTAGAGGCGGCGACAGCAGGTTTGACGGTGAAGAAGTTACTGTAACAGCTATTGTAACTGTTGATTCAGCAGATAACCAGTATAACCATTATATTCAGGAACCAACTGGCGATAAATGGGTTGGTATGAGATTAAGAAAAGTTCCTGCAAACGGACAAGCCAGAGGCGATATGGTTACAGTTACCGGAACTGTTCTTGAAGATTTTTATGTAACCACTATTGATGTTACAGATCTTACCGTTGTTTCTAAAGCTAATGCAGTTCCTGAACCAATATTATTGCCAACTTCTGCAATTACAACAGGCAGAAACGATGCGGCAGAAGAATATGAAAGCATGTTAGTAAAATATGAAAATGTAACAGTTGTTAGCGCAAATGCTGATGGATCTGAATTAAATTACGGTGAAATATTTGTTGATGACGGAAGCGGACAGACAAGGGCCGAATTGGAAGAAGGTTATCATCATTATCATAATAATTCTATTCCTGGTCTTTCTGATTCTACCGGTATGATTGAAGTTCTTGAAAATAGTGAATTTGAATCAGTAACTGGTGTACTATATTATTCATTTAGTAACTGGAAATTAATTCCCAGACAAGATGATGATTTTATGGGTTACACAGATGTTGAAGAAGTAAATCAGATTCCAGCAAGATTTAACTTAGAGCAGAACTATCCAAATCCGTTTAACCCTACTACTGTAGTTGAATTTAGTTTAATGGATGCCGGAATGACTAATATAAAAGTATATAACGCTCTTGGTGAAGAAATAACAACTCTGATAAATGAAATGAAAAATGCCGGAACTTACAGAGTTAATTTTAATGCTATGAATTTACCATCCGGAGTTTACTTCTATAAATTACAGTCGGGTGCAAATACTCAGGTTAAAAAAATGATGTTAATTAAGTAATTTATAAAGATGACATCTTTTCAAAAGATGTCATCTTTATTACTTTGTCATTCCGGTATTCTTTTCAGCCGGAATCTCGATTTTAAGTATTAGATGCCGGTACAAAATATAACCGGCATGACACATTAATTGAAATAAGATAAATAATGAAAAAACGTTTTACATATTTATTAACATTATTAGCAATTGTATCATTCATATCGTGTGATGAATCGGTTAGTGATGTTAAAATTCCAAATCAGGCACCAGAAACATCACTCTTTCTTTATACTGATACTGGCATTAGTCAGCAGCCAAGTAAAATTGAAGTAAACTGGTGGGGTGATGATCCGGATGGAATTGTAGTAGGTTTCTACTACAAATGGAATGGTAATGAATGGAAATTTACTACTGAAAATAAAATTGCTTTTGCACTTCAAATTGGCGCTAGCGATACTTTATACGGATTCAAAGTTGCTTCTGCTGATAATGACGGAAATGGAAAATACGATACTGAAATAGTTCAGAATGGAATTAGTTTTGGATCGGAACCATTTGCGGACGGCAATAATAATGGCGTTTTTGATGAAGGCGAAGATTTTATAGATATAGGGTTAGTTGATCCGACTCCTGCTGAACAGGATTTCCCAATCAAGAATTCTAGACCTACCATTGAATGGAATCAGTTAACAAGTCTTCCGTTAAAATCGTTTCCGGTAATGACTTTTGGCTGGAACGCTGATGATTTAGATGGTATTGAATCAATTCAAAAAATTAATGTTGCGTTAAACGATTCTGCAAATATAATTTCGCTTGATGGTGCGACAAGAAATATTACAATCAGAATAGCCGATCTTAGTTCGTCATCTACTGATATGGATATTCTTGTTAATGGAAATGTTATTGATCAAAAATTATCCGGGCTTAAACTTGATGCCGACAATAGAATTTATGTTCAGGTAGAAGATATATCGGGTGCCAAAAGTAAATTTATTACTTTACCAGACGAAGACAGAAATTGGTTTGTGATAAAACCCAAAGGAAAACTGCTGGTTCTTGATGATAATACAAAAGCGGATAATTCGGCTGAGTTTTATGCAACAAATTTGAATCTTTTAGATAATGGTAATTTAAACGGAAATTATGATGTCTGGGATTTAAATGAAGAAGAAATTCCTTACAGAAGTATTACTTTTATTGAGACTATAAAATTATTCGGGGGATTACTTTGGTATTCTGATACTCAGCCTGATATTGAACTGGCTTCCTCCTCATTAAAAAAATATACTGATGACGGTGGAAAAGTATTATTTACGTCTGTACTTCCTCATCCGGTTGATTTAAGACAACTTCAGGACTTTTTACCTATTGATGATGTAAGTTCACCAATAAAGGTTCTGGGTACAAATAAAGTGTTAAGTGTAAGCAGCGATTTTTCAGATTATCCAGAATTATTGACAACCGGAAGCAGTATAAAGGTTAAAACATTTTATCCTCAAAGTGCCGCGGCAAAAGCGGTTTATACAATCCCGGATGATATTACTGATGAATCGGATGTAATAAGTTTTAAAAGTAATGACGGCAAAGTATTTTTCTTTGGGCTTCCTTTACATGAATGCGATGGTAACGAAGGAAATGTGAAAGTACTGCTTGAGAAAATATTGATTGAAGATTTTGGTTTAGGTTTATGAGAAAATTATTTTTTATAATATTACTTGTTTCAGCTTCTGTTATAACAGGCCAGACAAAAGGTAAACTCACCGGAACTATTCTGGATGCGGCTTTTAAAGAACCTTTGCCCGGTGTAAATATATTGGTTGAAGGAACTTATTACGGTGCTGCAACTGGTACTGAAGGTATTTATACAATTGATAATATTAATCCCGGTACATACAATATTAAAGTTTCTTTAATGGGATTTAAAACCATGCAGTACACCGGGGTGCAGATAGATGCCGGCAGAACTACTCTTATTGATGTTAATATGGAAGAAACTGTATTAACAATGGAGCAGGATGTTATTGTTGTTGGTGAAAAACCATTAGTTGATGTTGAAGAAACACAGAGTAGAAAATCAATTTCGCGCGAAGAAATTGAAATGGCTGTTGTTGAAAATGTTAATGATCTTGTTTCACAAACGGCCGGAGTTGTTAAATCGAATAACGAAATTCATATCCGCGGCGGACGCTCATACGAAAATGCGTTTTTATTGGATGGAGTTTCTGTTCAGGATCCATTAGCCGGAACCGGTTTTGGATTACAGCTTAGTTCTAATGCAATTGAAGAAGTAGAAGTTATAACCGGTGGATTTAATGCTGAGTTTGGCCAGGCTACTTCAGGAATTGTGAATGTAAGAACACGTGAAGGCTCTGATAGATACAGTGGTTCAATGTCGTATAAAAGAGATAACCTCGGTGATAAATCATCAAATCATGTTTTCAATTTAGATGTTGTAGAAGCAAACCTGAGCGGACCTGAACCATTTACAAAATATTTATTGCCTGCTATTGGATTAAAAATACCCGGGGAAATTTCTTTATTCGGAAGTTTTTATATGGGAATTAGCGACGGTATAACACAGGGTTATTACAAGCCGACTGCTAAACAACTTTATTCATCAACCTTTTTTGGTGATGATTACGCACCAAGAGCCGAAAATAGCTGGTTCTGGTTAGGAAAGGTAACGTATAAAATTTCTCCAACTATGAAATTAGTTTATTCATTTAATCAGTCGGTTAACATAAATCAGAATTCTCAATCGCTTCAATCTAATCTTGAATATGTTGAACCAAGTCCTGGATATCAGTATAACTATCAAAATATTTTAGACAATGCAAATACGTTTACACACAATAATAAATATAATTCGTTAAGCTGGACTCACACAATAAACTCAAGCACATTTTATGAGTTGAAGTTTAATCACTTTTTCTCAAATCTTAGAGCTGACGCAAACGGATTACACTGGTCGGAGTATGAAGAGCCAAAAGATATATCTACTTTCCCAATTGAGTATTATAATGAGCATGGCGATACAATAGGTGTTATTCCGGGTGACGGTCTTTGGGACTTTGGTAATCCTTATACCTGGCGCGATCATTATGTTGAAGAATATTCCGTTAAAGGTGATGTAACAAGTTTCTTTGATGAAAAGAATAAATTTAAAGCCGGGTTCAATTTTGTATTCCAGGAAATGCAAGTTGTTGATATTTATAAACCCTGGATAGGTGAGCTTGGATTAAACAATGATATATATAAAGTTTATCCGGCAAGAGGTTCATTTTACGCTCAGGATAATATCAATTTCAGTGGTATGATTTTGAATTTTGGTTTAAGAATGGATTATTGGTTTCCAGGTAAATATGTTGATGACGCGGTTGAAAATCCTGAAGTTATTACAATACCGGATGAAATTAGAAACGATTATAAAGACGCAACTTATTCAATGTTTGGCAATAGAAGATTCAAAGCTCGATTAAGTCCGCGCTTAGGTATATCTCATCCAATTAGTGATAATCAGATTTTGTTCTTTAGTTATGGGCACTTTAGCAAATGGCCAAAACCTCAGTTTGTTTACGCAAAATTAAGTCCTTCAAGCGCAAAATCTTCTTTCCAGAAATTTGGCAATCCTAATCTTGATCCTGAGACAACAGTAGCTTATGAACTTGGACTTAAAACACAGTTTTCGCAAAATGATGTTTTAACTTTAACAGCATATTATAAAGATATATTTGATTATATAAGAACACGGACAGCTAAAATAAGTTCAGCAAGGTTCGCGTCACAAAGTTTTATTACTTATGCAAATCTTGATTATGCGCGTTCAAGAGGTGTTGAGCTTGAGTATAAAAAAAGAATAGGTAAGTGGTTTACCGGAATGCTTTCGTTCTCGTATGCACAGGTTACAGGTAAAAGTTCATCAGCTGAAGAAGGTGTTTTAATTCTTCGTGGTGATCTTGATGAGTCTATTAAAGAAGAATATGTTTCCTGGGACAGACCATTTACAATTTCGAGCAGCATGAATTTTTACATTGAAAAAGATAAACCGCTGTTTGGATTTGCGCCGGGAATTCTAGATGATATAAATACTTATTTTAGAGTTTTCTTCCAGTCGGGTAAAAGATATACTCCTTACATTGCAACTGGTGAAGTTTCGCAGGATGGTAAGCCTGAGTATATTTCAGATAGAGACAATGTATATAGTGAAACTGGCGATAACTGGTTTTGGATTGATATGAACATAGAAAAAAATATTGATCTTGCCGGGCTGAATTTAAAAATATTCGTTGAAATAAATAATCTTTTAGATACAAAAAATAGTGCAATAGTAAATCCTGTTACCGGGGAAGCATACGAGCAGGGTGATGCTGTGCCAACAACCTGGAATGATCCTAATTATCCCGATCTGCAGGCTCCAATATCACCTTATCCTACTAATCCAGCTAGGTATTTAACTAGAAGAAACATCAAATTTGGTTTAAGTTTTAGATTTTAATTATGAAGAAAATACTAATTATACAAATATTACTGCTCTTAATTATGAGCAATATTACTGAGGCACAATTAACTGCTAATCTTGGCGGACAACGTGCGGGAATATCAACTGCCCAATTTTTAAAAATAGGAGTCGGCGGCAGAGCTACTGCCATGGGAGATGCATTTATAGCTGTTGCTGATGATGCTTCCGCGCTTTACTGGAATCCTGCCGGACTAGTTCAGGGAAAGACAAATGAGAATCAGGTGATCTTTTCTCACAACGAATGGGTTATTGATATAAAACATGAATTTGCCGGGGTGGTTTATCACTTCTCCGATAATGATGCTATTGGTGTTTCCTTTACATCGCTGCATATGGAAGATATGCCTGTTACAACTGAGTTTAATCCGTTTGGAACCGGAGAATATTTTTCTGTAGGCGATCTGGCTTTTGGACTTTCATATTCAAAAAAACTTACATCACAATTTAGCTTTGGCGCTACATTTAAGTATATGGAATCGACTTTGGATAGACTTAAAATGCGCGGTGTAATGGTTGATTTAGGTACTTATTACTGGACAGGATTAGGTACATCGAGATTTGCGGTTACTGTAACTAACTTTGGTAATCAGCTTGCACCTGATGGTGAAGTTGTTTTATGGGGAAACAGGAAAAAATCTGACTGGCAGGAATTTTCTCCTCCTACAATGTTTAGAATAGGATTTGCTCTGGAACCTTATATGACTGATGAACACAGGGTTACAACTAGTATTCAGTTAAATCACCCAAACGATAATAGTGAAAACGTTTCTCTTGGCGCAGAATACTCTTGGAAAGAAATTTTTTATTTAAGAAGCGGATATAGATTTAACGCGGATTCTAAAGACTATACATTTGGTGCAGGCTTAAAAGTTCCGGCTGGTATAGCAAATGTTACAGTTGATTATTCATATTCAAACCTTATGGATCTTGGTTCTGCTCATAGATTTTCGATTTTATTAGGACTTTATTAGAATGAAAAAGATAAATATTGTATTGTTGTTTTTAGCTGTTATAGTTGTTGTAAATTGTACAGATAAGTTTGATCCCGAAATATCAGCTCCTGCTGCTGATATTGGAAATATAAATGATACTGTTTACATTGAACAAAAACCTTATTGGTCAGGATTTAATAATCCGCAGGATATGATTATTGGTAAAGACGGTTTTATTTATGTTTGTGATACTGATAATGATCGTGTAGTTATGATGGATGTTGCCGGTCATGTTTTAGGATTTACTAAACCAATTAAACATCCTATAGCAATTGAACAGGATCATAGAAAAGATTTATTTGTATGCGCAAAGTTCGATACTCTTATAGATAACTCGAATATAACTTATAGTGCTGTTTACCAAATTGAAATGTATCCTGCAAATCATATAATTAGTGAAGCAAATATATTCAGGCTTTTGCCAAAGACTTCGTTCGATTATAGCCGTCCGGATAGGGAATACAAGGCTGTAACAGTATTTCATGATAATTCGATTTATGTTGCCAGAACTGGCAGTGTAAACTCAGGTACATCTGATCCTGATAATAGTATTAGAGTTTTTAGAAGAGATGGTTATAAAGATGGTGACAGACTAGCTTTTATAGAACCAATTGGAAGCGGATTAGTTTCAGCTAATAATATAAGCTCATTAACATCATTTAACAGCCGAAGTTATGATATGGTGATTTCATTAGTTGGTAAAAACAGTTTTAAAGTCCAGTGGTTAAATTATATCGATTCTGGTATTGAAGCTGGTAAATACTATAGCGGATTGGGTGTTTCATCGGATATGATGACAATTGGCAAATTTGGAAACCCTGAAGATGTGTGTATAGATAACTCGAATAATGTATATATAGCTGATGCTGAAAAGGATAGCGTTTATAAGTTCAATTCATTTGGAGACGAACTTCAATCATTTGGAGGTTCAGATTTATTTAACAAACCGCATGCTGTAGCTCACTTCGATAGAACTCTTTATGTACTTGATACTGGTAATGATAGGATTATTAGATTTATTTTATCAACTGAAATAGACTAATTTTACTATCACTTCAATATTTTTAATTAAGGAAAGTTTTAATGTTTAATAAAATTATAAAAACCCTTTGTCTTATTTTATTTATTTCAACTTCAATTATAGCACAAGAAAATGTTAAGATAATGTCTTACAATCTTCTTAATTATCCACAGGGTTCTAATCTTGCGGAACGTAATAGTTATTTCAAAATAATTATGGATGAAGTTCAGCCCGATATTTTAGTTGCTCAGGAAATTCAGTCTGGTGCCGCAAAATACTATTTTATTGATGATGTACTTGGTAATAAATATAATGTTAGCAGTTTTATTGATGGCCCGTATAGTGACAATTTAGTTTATTTTAAAGATTCACTTTTCCAATTTGTTAGTAACAAGGCTATTAAAACTACTCTTAGAGATATAAATGAATTTAGATTGGTTCATAAAATTACTTTGGATACATTGCTGATTTATTCTGTACATCTTAAAGCTAGTCAGGGTTCTGAAGAAGAAGCAAGAAGATTAGCTGAAGTAAAAGAACTTAGAAAAGTTACGGATTTACTTTCGGAAGATGCAAATTATATTATCTGCGGTGATTTCAATTTTTATTCTGCATCCGAACTGGCATTTCAAGAGTTATTAGATCAGAGTAATTCTGGTTATGTCTTAGACCCAATAGACCAAATAGGTAACTGGCACGATAACAGCTCTTATCAGCAATATCATACACAGTCACCAAGAACTACTCAGTTTGGCGGCGGTTCGCATGGTGGAATGGATGATCGCTTTGATTTTATTCTTGTATCACAGGCTTTGATGGATAACGGTGGAATTGATTATATAGAAGATTCTTATTTAGCTTACGGAAATGACAGCAATCATTTTAATCTGGCAATTAATGCCGGAACAAATTCAGCGGTTCCAGATTCAGTAGCAAATGCATTACATGGCGCAAGTGATCATCTTCCGGTAATAGCTGAGTTTTTGTTTGATGGAACAACAGCAGTTGGTCTTGAAGATGAAGCGGCAATTATTAATTCTTATCAATTAAAACAAAACTATCCAAATCCGTTTAATCCGGAAACAACAATTGAATATAATATTTCCGTAGGGAACGGGCATGCCCGTTCAGTACAATTAACAATTTACGATGTATTAGGAAACCAGGTTGCTAATTTGGTTAATGAAGTAAAAAATCCGGGTAAATATAAAGTTACATGGAATGCAGAAAATTTATCAAGTGGAATATATATTTATCAATTAAGATCGGGTGTGTTTTTTGACTCAAAAAAAATGATTTTACTAAAGTAGCTAACTTTTTCTTGTAAAAAATGATAATAATATTTAACTTTGAACTTTAATCAACATTTCTAAGAAGGATAATGATGGCAAGTAAGGAAGGAAAAGTCGTACAAGTAATTGGTCCTGTGGTTGATATTGATTTTGAAGACGGTCATTTACCAGAAATCTTAAATGCGATTCATATTCCCCGTAAAACCGTTGAAGGTGAAGATGATACTTTAGTAGTTGAGGTTCAGCAACATCTAGGTGAAAATAGAGTTAGAGCTATTGCAATGGACACGACTGATGGTTTGGTAAGAGGAACTTTAGCAATTGATACAGAAGCTCCAATTATGGTTCCTGTTGGTCCTGAAACCTTGGGTAGATTAATTAATGTGTTGGGAAAAGGAATTGATGCATTGCCAGAAATTAAAACTGAAAAGCAGTATCCAATACATAGACATCCGCCTAAATTTGAGAATTTAACTACTTCACAAGAAATGTTTGAAACTGGTATTAAAGTAATTGATCTTCTCGAACCATATTCAAAAGGTGGAAAAACTGGTTTATTTGGCGGAGCTGGTGTTGGTAAAACAGTTGTAATTATGGAGCTTATTCATAATATAGCTAAACAGCACGGTGGTTATTCAGTATTTGCCGGTGTTGGTGAGCGTACTCGTGAAGGTAATGATCTTTGGTTAGAAATGAAAGAATCCGGGGTACTTGAAAAAACTGCGTTAATATTTGGTCAGATGAATGAACCTCCTGGTGCCAGACTTCGTGTTGGATTAACTGGTCTCACAATGGCCGAGTATTTCCGTGAAGAAGAAGGAAGAGACGTACTTTTATTTATAGATAATATTTTTAGATTTACACAAGCAGGTTCTGAAGTGAGTGCTCTTTTAGGTCGTATGCCTTCTGCGGTTGGTTATCAGCCAAACTTAGCTTCGGAAATGGGAGAACTTCAGGAAAGAATTACTTCAACTGATAAAGGATCTATTACATCTGTTCAGGCTATTTATGTTCCTGCGGATGACTTAACTGATCCGGCTCCGGCAAATGCGTTTGCGCATCTTGACGCTACAACAGTACTTTCCCGTCAGATTTCTGAGCTTGGTATTTATCCGGCGGTTGATCCATTGGATTCTACATCAAGAATTTTAGAACCTGGTGTAGTTGGTCAGGAACATTATGATGTTGCAATGCAGGTAAAAGAAATTCTTCAACAGTATAAGGATCTTCAGGATATTATTAATATTCTTGGTATGGATGAATTATCTGAAGATGATAAAGTTGTTGTTGGTCGTGCAAGAAGAATCCAAAGATTCTTTAGTCAGCCTTTCCATGTTGCGGAACAGTTTACTGGTTTCGAAGGAAGATATGTGAAATTAGAAGATACAATACGCGACTTTAAAGATATACTATCTGGAAAGTATGACGATCTGCCTGAAGCGGCATTTATGTATGTTGGTACAATGGATGAAGCAGTTGAAAAAGCAAAAGGGATGCAATAGATAAAATGAAAGAACTATTATTAGAAGTTTATACACCGTCAAGTTCAGCCTTCGCTGGCAAAGTGAGTTCTGTCACTGTTCCCGGTGAGATGGGAAATTTCCAAGTGTTGTACAACCATGCTCCTTTGTTAAGTTCGCTTGTAGAAGGTACAATTAAAGTTTTGGATATTGATAACAAACTTCAATATTTTAAAACAAGCGGCGGTATGGTTGAAGTTCTCAATAATAGAGTGTTAATTCTTGCAGAGAGTTTTGAACAAAAAGAAAATTAGCATTATGCATGCAATTATATAGTTTTTATAGAGCCTCGTTACTTTTGTGACGGGGCTTTTTGTTTTTAATTTTTTTCTAAAATCGTGGAACATATTTTAGAAATATAATGTATATTAGCGGAACTTTCGGGAGCAGTAACACAGATTGAACAAAAAAGATTATTGTGCGTCTAACAAATTAACTTCAAATATAGAATATTAAATTTATTATTGCTAAAATTATTATTAATAAATCAAGGAGAAAAACAAGATGGACAAAAACTTTCAGAAGGTGAAAGATTATTTACTTGAGCTGGAATATAATATTGTTAGTGAAAATCCTGCAGAGCAGTTGGTTGTTATTGAAAGGGAAGAAGACGGAATCTCTAATATGGTTATAGATTGTGAAGAGCCGATACTGCTTATAGAACAGCACATCTTTAATGTAAAAACAGAAAGCACTGAATTGTACAAAAATTTATTAATGAAAAACAGAGAGATTATTCATGGTGCGTTTGTATTAGATGAAACTGGTGAAAAAGTTTTGTTTAGAGATACTCTTCAAATAGAAAATCTTGACATAAACGAACTTGAAGGATCTATAAATTCTTTATCACTTTTATTAAGTGAATACTCAGATGAACTAATTAAGTTTTCGAAATAAGTAAAATTTATATAATAAAAATTAGAGGATTAAAATGAATATATTTCAAAGAGTCTTTAAAATGGGACAGGCTGAAGCACATTCTATAGCCGATAAACTTGAAGATCCGATTAAATTGACTGAACAGGGAATTAGAGATCTAAAGAATGATCTGGATGGAACATTAAAAGCTTATGCTGAAGTTAAAGCAATGGCAATCAGATCGAGAAATGATGTTAATGAAAACAAAAATAAAGCTGCTAACTATGAACAAAAAGCAATGTTGATTCTTCAAAAAACACAGAGCGGACAACTTGATGCTGCTGAAGCAGACAGGTTAGCCGGCGAAGCGTTAGTAAAAAAAGAAGAATGTGTTCAGGCAGCAGCTACAGCAGAAACAAATCTTAAGAATTTTGAAAATAATATTAGCAGTCTCGATCAGAATATTAAAAAGCTTAAAAATAATATTAGTAAATATGAAAATGAATTAAAGACATTAAAGGCGAGAGCTAAAGTTAGTGCCGCAACATCAAAGCTTAATAAACAAATGTCGCAAATAGATAGCGGCGGTACTGTTGCAATGTTAGAAAGAATGAAAGAAAAAGTATCACAAGAAGAAGCATTAGCCGAAGCTTATGGAGATATTAGTGATGCGAATAAATCTTTAGACGATGAAATTGATTCTGTTTTAAGTGATAGTTCGAGTGTAAAAGCGTCGAGCGCGTTAGAAGCATTAAAAGCAAAAATGAATCAGCCCAGCGCTTAGTCTGTAAAGATAATTAAAGTATTTGTAATGCCGGTATTGTTTTGTACCGGCATCTTATTTTTATAATGATTTAAATTCCGCTATAAAAGGTTGCCGGAATGTCAGTACTTTTTCTATGGACAGGATAATGTCAAAATTTAATTTTATAATACCCTTAATTTTCGTTATAATTATTGTATCACTTATTTATTGGTTGTTTAAGAAACTATTTTTTATAGTTTTCTTGTCTTCAATAGTTGTACTAATTTATCTGTTTTTTAAGTTTAAGAATAAAAATAAACGGTTGGAATAAAGATGGGATTATTTGACTTTTTTAAAAAAGATGAAACACCGGGTTATGACCCTGCTAATATAAAAATTACCGATCTTGATAAAGGATTCATTTTTGAATACGATTTAAAGAATTGGGTTGTTGAAGAAGTTTACCAATACGACTGGGGAAGTAATTATAAAACAAAAGAATTTAAAGTTAATAGCGGTGATGAAATAATGTTTCTGAGTGTTGATGATGATGATGAAATATTTATCACTATTTCTGAAAAGATTAAACCGCGGGTTTTAAAAGATGATCTTCCAGAGTATATTAACGAAAACGATAAACCTCCAAAAAAATTGGAATATAAAAACATAAAATTTCTTTATGATGAAGAAAGTTATGGCTATTTTAAACAACTTCATACAAATGCCGAAGAAGATGCCAAAGTTATTTCGTGGGATTATTTTGATGATGACGATAAATATATATTAAACATTGAGCAATGGGGGGATGAAGATTTTGAAGCCTCATTTGGAAAGGTTGTTAAAGAGTTTGAAATTTCTAATATATTACCAAATGCTAATTAAATAAAAGATGATAGAATGAAAAAAATATTAAGTTTATTTGGATTAACAGTAATAATAATGTTCACAAGTTGCGGTGGCCGGTCGTTTACAAAAAGCCCTGTTGATGAAATGATTAGGGATATGGGAAATGCAACTACGTTTTCTATAATTTTATATGATATGGATGAATCTGGTACTTTCTTTAAAAACTATAAACATAAATACCGTATCATTAAAGAAATTAACGAAGTTATAGATGAGAAAATGACCGACTGGGTTGAAGTAAGCAAAGACTTCTTCTACAAAAACGAAAACAACATGGGAATGGAGATAGCTTCCAAAGGTCAGGATGGTAAAATTAGTAAAGTTGCCAGTCCGCCCGGATACTCTAATTATGTTGGTAATTCGAGATATGGACAGTGGAATAATAGCGGCGGAACTAGTTTCTGGGTTTTTTATGGACAATATGCAATGATGCGCAGTCTATTCAATATGGGGTCATATCCGGCATACAGAAATTCATGGAATAATTATAATACTTCTTACAGAGGCAGAACTCCATATTATGGAACAAAAACAGCTTCAGGAAGCAGATTTGGTACTAGCAGTGCCTACAATAAAAAGACCAATCCCGGCTCAAGATTCAGTTCTAAGTTTTCACAGAATTCAAGATCCGGCTCAAGGTTTAATTCTAAATTCAGTTCCCGTTCACGCAGCGGCGGTTTTGGTAAATAATAAAATTTTGAAAAATAAAAAGTGATGACTCATGTTAACTACATTTGATGATATTTTAACATCGTTAGTTTATTTGGCCAGTTGTTTTATAATATTTATGATTGGTAAATTTGTATATCAATTATTTCATAAAGATATTGATGTTAAAAATGAACTGGTAGAAAAAGATAACTTTGCTTTTGCGGTTGCGCATACAGGTTATTTTATCGGACTCCTTTTTGCGATTGGCAGTGCTATAATTGGTCCTTCAGCCGGGATGCGGCAAGATCTTATCGATATTTTCTCTTATGGATTGTTAGGAATTATTCTCTTGAACCTGTCAATAATAATAAACGATAAAATTATACTGAGAAAATTTTCGGTAACTAAAGAGATTATTGAAGATAAAAACACCGGAACCGGAGTTATAGAAGCTGCAAATGCAGTTGCTACCGGATTAATTATATTAGGAGCTTTATCTGGCGAAGGCGGCTCATATTTAACTGCAATTGTGTTTTGGTTAATTGGTCAGGTTTTACTATTTGTTGTATCTATAATTTATAATCTTATTACTCCTTACAATATTCATGAACATATTGAAAAAGACAATGTTGCTGTTGGTGTCGGATTTTCAGGAGCAATAGTAGCAATTGGTGTTTTAATATGGTTTGCATTGTCACCGGATTTTATTGATTGGCAAACAAGTTTAATGAATTTACTGGTTGATGTTGTTATTGGATTAGTTTTATTGCCGATAGTAAGAATTGTTACTGATAAAATATTATTGCCCGGAAGAAAATTAACTGATGAAATAGTTAATCAGGAAAAACCAAATGTAGGTGTAGCTTTAATTGAAGCATTTGCATACATAGGCGGCGCAGTATTTATTACCTGGTGTCTATAAAAGACTAATTATTTTTAATAAATGTCATTTTGAACCGAACGAAGATATGTGATAAATCTAAAAAATAGATTTATCACGTTGCTTCACTCCTCAGAATGCAAAAATAATTGTTGAAATTTTAATCCTTTCTTATCCATATTTACTGGTAAATCTTGAAATTAAAATCAAACATTCTAAAAATTGCAATCTTTGCTACTGGTCTTTCTGGAATTGTAGCTGAATATATTTTATCAACCCTTGCAACATATTTTCTTGGCGATTCTGTATTTCAATGGTCCATGATTGTTTCTGTAATGCTTTTTTCAATGGGTCTTGGAAGCAGGATAAGTAAATATTTTAACGATGATCTTTTAGTTAAGTTTATTGCAATTGAATTTGTTTTATCACTACTTGTTTCATTTTCGCCCTTATTGGCTTATATAACGGCTTCATTTACAATCTATACTGGTTTGATAATTTATTTATTAAGTATTCTTATTGGTTTAATGATTGGAATGGAAATTCCATTGGTTATTAGAATTAATGATGAAATGGAATCACTTCGTGTTAACGTTTCATCAGTAATTGAGAATGATTATTATGGAAGTTTATTGGGAGGATTGTTTTTTGCTTTTGTTGCTTTGCCATATTTGGGATTAACTTACACTCCATTTATACTTGGATTTATAAATTTTTCAGTTGCAATATTTTTATTTATTGTTGTATCACAGCATATTAAACCTGTAATAAAAAGTAAACTGGTTATTTCTGCTGTTTCAATTTCAATAATTTTAGTTATAGGTTTTTTCTCAGCAAAACCAATTATAATTTTTGGTGAGCAGAATAAGTATAAAGATAAAGTTATTTATTCTGAACAGAGCCGGTATCAAAAAATTGTTTTAACTGAATGGAAAGGGAATCACTGGCTTTATATTAATGGTAATCAGCAATTATCAACTCTTGATGAAATTATGTACCATGAACCGTTGATTCATCCAATTGTAAATTTATCGGAGAATCCGGCTAATGTTCTTGTTCTTGGCGGTGGCGACGGATGTGCGGTTCGCGAGCTGCTTAAATATGAAGCAATTAAAAATATAACCCTTGTTGATCTTGATCCGGTTATGATTGAATTTGCGAAGACTAATCCAATAATGACAGAGATGAATGATAATTCTTTACTAAATCCAAAAGTTGATGTTAAAACTACAGATGGATACATCTTTGTTGAAGAAACCAAAGATTTTTATGATATAATTATAATTGACCTTCCTGATCCCAGAACTATTGAGCTTGGACGTTTATACTCATTGGAATTCTATAAAAAATGTTTTAAATTGCTTAGACCAAATGGGTTGATTATTACACAAGCAGGAAGTCCTTATTACGCAACTAATTCATTTAGATGCATTGATAAAACTTTAAAATCGGCTGATTTTAATACAATTATGCTCCACAATCAAATTCTAACTATGGGAGAATGGGGCTGGGTTCTTGGTTCAAAAAATATTAAAACAGAAAAACTATTAGAAAATTTACACTCTTTAGAATATAAAAATATTGATCTTAAATGGCTGAATAATGAATCTATGAAACTGTTGACATCTTTCGGGAAAAATATATATAATATTCCGGCGGAAGAAATTAAAATTAATACTATTCATGACCCGGTTTTATATAGATATTATTTAAATGGAAATTGGGATATTTATTAATATTAAACATCTAATTTGATATGAGTAAAACTAGAAAAATCATCTACACAATTGTTGCAGTTTGTTTTATTTTAATTCTTAACATACTGTTGATACAATTTGAGAGCGCAAATCCGGAGGCGAGTATTACCAATCTCTGGGATTCAATTTGGTACATGTTTGTTTCATTAACCACAGTCGGTTATGGCGATATGTATCCAACCACAGTTGGCGGAAAATTAATTGGCTACATATTTATTTTCGCAAGTTTAGGTTTATTAGGTTATTTAATTGGACAATTAACAACAAAAATTGCAGAAGTTATGGAAAAGAGAAAATTAGGTCAGTATGGAACCGAAGAAAAAAATCATGTGGTTTTAATTGGTTGGAATGAATTTGGTTCTCAGGTAGCAACGCAAATAATTAAAGCTGATAAATATGTTGCCGTTGTAACAAATAATAAAAATGATATTGAACTAATTAGGGATCTGTTTGGAGATAAGGTCTTTGCGTTATTTGCAGATTTCGACAATTACGAAGCTTTGCAAAAAGTGAATATTGACGAAACATCCACTGTTTTTATTAATTTTGATGATGATACAAAAGCATTGGTTTATCTTCTAAATTTCAAAAAACATTATAAAAATATTAACCTAATTGTTTCATTAAACAACTCAAATTTAAAAGAAACATTCAGTTCTGCCGGAGTTACGTATGCTATTTCCAAAGATGAAATTGCTTCTAAACTGGTTGCCAGTTATATTTTTGAACCTGATGTAGCCGATATTACTGAAGAACTAATGGCAACATCTATTTCTAAAGATGAATACGATATTATGGAATATAAAGTGTCTGAAAACAATCCATTTAACGGGATGAATTGTGAAGATGCATTTTTTAAGATAAAAAAAGATTATAATGGAATTTTGCTGGCTATTTCTAAATATAGAGACGGTAAATACGAATTAACAAAAAATCCGGATAATGGAATAAAAATTGCGGTAAATGATTATATAGTAATAATGGCAATCGGTGATAAAAAGAAAATCTTCGAAAAAGATTTTTCTGTTCGTGAAGGCCGGTTATTGTAGTTTTTAATTACGAAAGGTAAATATGAATTTCATAATAGGTCTGTTAAAGTTCTTTTTAAGATCTAGTTTAATAATAATTGGTATTTGTTTAGTATATGTTGCAATTGCAGTTTTACTAACTATAATTCCTTCTAGTTCAGGCTTTGCTGTTGATAGCCAAAGAGGAATTCCAATCTATGTTACTTCAAACGGAATACACACCGATATTATGGTTCCTTCTAAAAATGGATATACAAATTGGTGGAATTTCTTCGATAAAAAGCAGTTTATGCATTACGCTAAAGCTGAATATGAGTATTTGGCATTTGGCTGGGGCGATAAAGACTTTTACTTAAATACACCTAATGAAGATGATATTAAAATAAGCACTGCTCTTAAAGCCCTGTTTTTGCCTACAACATCAGTTATGCATGTAGAAGTAAGAAAAAAGCCCGAAGTTACAAAATATTGCCGAAAAGTTATTATCTCTAAAGAAATGTATATGATGCTTACAAACTATATTCTGTCTTCTATGAAAAGGGACAACAAGGGTAAGCCAAGAATAATTCCAAAGAAGGGATATACAAAATTTGATAATTTTTATTCAGCTAATGGTCTGTTCCATGTAGGAAATACCTGTAATAATTGGGTAAATACTGCTCTTAAAAAAGCGAATGTTACAACGGCATTATGGACTCCTTTTGAATTTGGAATATTTTATCATTTTGAAGATCTGAAATTGGATAAAAAATAGGGCAGTTTATTTTTCCATTCAAAAAATTATTATTCTTAAATAAGAGATAATGGATTTATAAGTTATGAAAAAAACTCATTTTTGGGTATTTTTATAACTTGTAAATTTTTATTTTAGTTTAATTTGAAAAACGCTAATTAACATAAATATTATTGGAGATTTTGTTATGAAAATTGATTGGAGCAAATATATTGGGCAAATGTTAAACATAACCATGAACGAAAATTATGGTGTTGTCTTTGGGAAAAAAGAAAGCGATCAGCCTCAGTTTTATGAAATAGTATTTAAAACCGGAAAATTAACCGAAGCTTTTGAAGACGGACTTCTTTTGGAAGCAGTTCGTGATGAACATGTGGTTAAAATATATGTCCCGTTAGTATCAATTAAATGTGTAGAAATTTTTGATATTAATGAATAATATGAAAAAAACTCTGCTGTTTATTTTTGTTCTCTCTTCTATGGTTTTTGCCAGAGGAGTAGAAATAAAAGGGATTAAAACCTATACTTCCAAAAGTACAACTTCATTGCCGGTTCTTGTAAAAGACAGTAAATTATCCACAAAGATTATAATTGAATTTGATGTGATTGCAGACTCTGAGCCATATCTTGCAATCAAATTCGAATTCTGTGATAAAAACTGGGTTCCTCTTGAATCAATATTTTTTGATAATACAGGACAGAATATTGATGATTTTGTTGTACTTGAACCTGTTCACCTGTCTACAAGTGATATTGATTTTCATTACAAAAGCGGTTTCCCAAATCCAAGAGTATCATTTCCGTTTTCCGGCAAATGGATTTATACAATAGTTGATAAATTTTCTGAAGAAATATATGGAGAAGGCAGGTTTTTTGTAGTTGATCCTCAACTAGGCTTATCAATGAAATTAAGCAATGAAAGTGTTGAAGCACCAAGTATTGATAACGATGTTCCGGACAGATCTTTGAAACTTGAAGTAAGTGGAACTTATCCCGACAGTTTTTTCCCTTCAAATTTACAAGACGCTGAAATTATTACAAATCATCTAACAGATTATCCAAAAATAATAACAGTAGATGATAATGGCGTTTACAACTATTTTGAAACAGATGCCAGCAATAGATTCAGTTTTATTTCAAGAGATGTTTTTCCGGGAAATGAATACAGAAGATTAGACATTAGGAACCACAATAAATTTGAGGCTCCGGCAACGGATCATAAATTTGGTGATATAGATATCACAAGAATTTTTAACGCCGGCAGACCAGATCTTAATGGCGGATCGAGTATTATTAAGTATGATAATAGATATGCAGAATATTTAGATGTAACATTCCGCTTTGACGTTCCGTCTCAGTATGAAGAGGATATTTACTTAATCGGCAGTTTTAACGATTGGACTCCCATAGAAATGTACAAAGATGAAGGAATATACAAGGCTGTAGTTAACATAAAAAGAGGCGTTTACGATTATCAATATCTAAAATTAGTTGATGAAGAGAATAATATTTTTGACTGGTTTTTGTTTGAGGGAAATTTTTGGGAAACAAAGAATGATTATCATGTTTTTATTTATGCTTATTCAGATGAATTTGGCGGATATGATAAAATAATTGGATATATAAAAAATTAAAATGGTGATTAAATGACTATAAAATTAGGTGTTATTGGAACTGGCCATCTGGGTAAATTTCATGTTAAATTATCTAAACTTTTAAAAGATGGAGAACTTGTTGGTATTTATGACCAAAATAAAGAGCAGGCGGCAAAAATCTGTGAAGAGTTTGGAACAACTTCATTTGATGATATAAACGAACTGATTAAAAAAGTTGATGCTGTAATAATTGTTGCTACAACAAGTGCTCACTATGAAGTCTGTAAAATGGCTCTGGAAGCAGGTAAACATGTGTTTGTTGAAAAACCGATTACTTCAACAATTCAAGAAGCTGAAGAAATTGTTGCGATTGCTAAAAAAATGAATTTGAAATTACAAGTCGGGCATATTGAAAGATTTAATCCTGCATTAGTTTCGTTAGAAAAGTATAACCTTGAACCAAAATTTATTCAGACAGACAGATTAGCTCAGTTTAATCCAAGAGGAACTGATGTAGCAGTAGTTTTAGATTTAATGATTCATGATATAGATATAATTTTAAGTCTTGTTAAAAGTGAAGTAAAAGATATAATGGCAAGCGGAATTGCAGTTGTATCCGATAGTATTGATATTGCTAATGCCAGAATTGAATTTGAAAACGGAGCTGTTGCAAATGTAACTGCCAGTAGAATTTCTCAGAAGAAAATGAGAAAAATGAGAATGTTCCAGCGCGATACTTATCTGGCACTTGATTTTAATACAGGCGAATCAGAAGTATTTAGATTAACTGATCCTGAGAAAAATATAAGCGAAAGCTTTTTTGCTCTTGGTGAAATGGGAGTTGGGGATAAAAAGAAATTATTAGTTTATGAACAGCCTCAAAAGCTTGAACTAAATGCAATGCAGCACGAACTTCAACTATTTGTAAATGCAATTGTAAATGATGAAGAGCCAGTTGTAACGGGTAATGATGGATTAAGAGCTTTAAAAATAGCTGATATTATTTTGAAGAAAATTGAAGAATCAGCAAAAAAAATTAAATCGGAAGCATAAAAAATAAGTAAGAGAGTAAAAATGAAAAAGAGTATTTTAATAATATTTCTTTCAATAGCATTTATTTCCGGTTGCAGTATTGTTAAAACTTTAACCAATGTATCCAGATTAAAATTCAAAGTTGATAAAATTAAGGATTTTAATATTAGCGGGATTAATATTAATAATAAAAGCAAAATTACCGATTTAAACATTACTGATGCTTTTACTCTCACAAAAGCAGTTTCAAAAGGTAATCTAAGAGCCGATTTTGTATTAAATATTGAAGCTAAAAATCCTAATGACGGAACCGGCGGACATAAGGCTACTGATATAAAATTGAAATCGTTTCCATTTACATTATATATTGATGATGTTGAAACTGTATCGGGAGATATATCGGAACCAATAACAGTTCCTGGTGTTGGAGAAAATCAGATTATATCATTAAACATAGGATTGGATTTAATTCAGTTCTTCAAAGATAAAGGATACAAAGGTTTAATGAACCTTGCGCTTAAACTTGGCGGTAAAAACAGCAGTACTTCTAGTATTAAAATTGTTGCCCAGCCGGTTATTAGTACATTTTTAGGTGATATCAAATACCCGGATAAATTAACTATTGTTGATACAAAGTTTAATTAAAATTTAAGAAAAATATTAATTTAGAGATGACATCTTTTTGAAAGATGTCATCTCTTGTTTAAAAATAATAATAAAAAATATTTAACATTATTAGAATAGATTAAATGGTGAGCAAAGATCTCTCACGTAAAGATGTTTGAGATGACAATCAAATTTTATTTCGGAATCCATGCGGGATTTAAAATATAATTGAGCTTAGTTTTTAAATGATAAAAAAAATATTACATATAACCATACTGCTATTGAGCATTTCTGTTTCTGCCCAGGTGGATAGTTTAAACATAACTGTTCCGCTGGATTCTATATCAGCCGTTGCGGATTCACTTGCCTTATCAGATTCGCTGAAGAAGAAAGATGATATTGATGCTGTTGTTTTTGCCAGTTCATCCGATTCACTTCAATTTAGTGTTAAAGAAAAAAAAATGTACATCTATGGCGAAGGTAATATTAAGTATAAAGATACAGATTTAAGCAGCGGCGAGATTAAAATTGATTTCAATACAAATGATTTAGAAGCAAAAGGACTAACCGAGATTACAGACTCAGCCGGAAAGCAGCTTATACAAACACCAAAACTTTCTGAAGCTAGTGAACTTTATGAAGGTTCCGAAATTAAATATAATTTCAAAACCCGCAGAGGCTTTATTTCATTGGCCAAAAACAAAGGTGAAGGTAAATCGTACGGTGGTACAAAGGTTAAAAAGGTAGATGCGGATTCCTATTTTGTTGAGGATGGAATTTATACAACCTGTGATGCTGAAAATCCGCATACTCATTTTGCGGCTAAAAGAATGAAAGTTATTAATAAAGAGCAGATTATAGTTCAATGGGGAATTATGTACATTGCCGGAGTTCCAATTCCAATCCCAATTCCGTTTGGTGTTTTCCCAACAAAAAAGGGAAGGCATTCTGGAATTATTCCTCCGGGGTATAGTGTAAGCGGTACACGCGGACAATCGTTCTCAAACTTCGGTTATTACTGGGCAATGAATGATTATATGGATTTAGCATTAAACGCCGATTATTACACACAAGGCGGCTGGGGTTTCCGATCCAATTTTAATTATAAAAAACGTTACAGTTTTAGCGGATACTTTAGAGGCGGTTATTCTAAAGATATTGCTAATGAAGAACAGGATGATGATTATTCTGAAAGAACCAATTGGAATTTTCAACTTAGACATAACCAAACCATTGATCCGACTTCCAGATTAGATGTTGACTTGCAATATAGAACAAGTGATTATTTTAGAAAAAACAGTGCTAATTATAATGATATTCTTGATCAGCTTGTAACTTCTAACGCAACTTACTCTAAACGTTTCGAGGATTTGGGAGCAAGTTTAACTCTTAGTTATAGACGTTCGGAAGATTTTGGAAGAGAAACAGTTTCAGAAACATTGCCAAGTTTATCATTTAATAAATCTCAGTTTTATCCATTTAAAAGCAAATCCACCACTTCCAGAGCTGATCAAAAATGGTATGAGCAAATTGGAATGAACTACAATGGCAAGTTTCAAAACAACCGTAATAAAAAAGATGGCGATTTGAAAATTCGCGGCGGTATTAATCATGATCTAAGTATGAATGCATCGCCTAAATTGGGTTACTTTAATATTTCTCCAAGTGTTAGCTACAATGAAAAATGGTATAATAAAAAAGTTAAGATGGATTATATTGAAGGATCAGAAGGTCAGGATTCACTTGCCGCAATTGATGTTCACGAACTGAATTTTTTAAGAACATTTAGATTCAGTCTGGCGGCTTCTACAAAGCTTTATGGTATGATGCAGACAGATGCACTGGGAATTGAAGCGTTCAGACATACAATTACTCCTTCAATATCTTATAACTATTCACCGGATTTCTCTAAAGATGAATGGGGATATTATGAAACTTATATTGATTCTACCGGACAAGAAGTTTCGTTTGATCCTTACCAGAAAGAGATATTTAGTAGTGTCCCATCAAATGAGCAGCAATCAGTAAATTTTTCAGTTGGCAATGTTTTCGAAATGAAAACACTGAAAGATCCGACTGATACAACTTCACAAGCTCAGAAAATTGAGCTTCTTAAGTTAAACTTATCAACTGGTTATAATTTTGCCGCAAAGGAATTCAAACAAAGTGATCTGGCTCTAAATTTTAGTACCAAGATTGGAGAATTACTTAACATTAGCGGTAATTCTTCCTATTCATTTTATGATTATGATTCTACAGGCAGAAAAGTAAATGAATATCTTAAGGACGCAAATAAAGGATTATTAAGAAATACGAATTTTAGTTTTAATCTTTCCACTTCAATTTCAGGGGAAAAGTTAAAAGGAAAGGATGATAAAAAAGAAGGTTCGGAGGAAGAATCGGATGAGTTTAATACTTTTAAGAAAACTCAATACGAAAGTATTTATAAAGAGGAAGAACCAGATTTTTCAATTCCATGGGATTTAAGTTTATCATACAGATATTCTATGAATAAGAGCAATCCGCTTCAGCATAATAAAGGTAATGCTTTAAGGCTTACGTTAGGACTTAATCTTACTGAGAATTGGAAAATTAGAATGAGCGGCGGTTATGATATTAAACGAAAAGATGTTACTGCTCCAAATATAACAATTAACAGAGATCTGCATTGCTGGGAGTTAAGTTTTAACTGGAAACCTCTTGGCACTTACCGCGGATTCAGATTTGAGATTAGAATGAAAGCACCTGAGCTTAGAGACGTTAAGGTTACTAAATCTGGCGGACTATATTCCGGTATTAGGTAATAGAAATGAAGTATTTTATTATAGACGGAAATAATTTAATAGGTAAAATGAAAGATTTGTGGAATATTCAAAAAGTGAATCCTCAGTCATCCAGAGAAAAACTAGCTTATAAAATTGAGAGATTTTTTGCCGGCAAACCTCAAAAAGCTTCACTCCATTTTGACGGACATCCGGCCGGAGCTATTAAAATTACTTATGCTAAAATTGTTTATTCCTTCGATAAAACCGCCGATGATTCAATTAAACTGGAAATCAGCAATCTTAAAAATCCGAAACTCGCTACAATTGTAACTTCGGATAATAACCTTACCCAGTTTGCCAGAAAATGCAGCTGCAATGTTATAACAAGCGAGGAGTTTGCCAGAAGTATGAAAGGTAAAAAAGATAAGGATGAGGAATCTTCAATTATTAAAAATATTAAAAATGATGAAATTAAAAGATTATTTGGAGTTGATTAATGAAGTTTCCCGATAAGGTTCGCAATAAAATTGAAAATATAATTGATGAAGCTGAAGGAACATTTGCAGTCTCGTTTCTTGATCTGGATAATTATGAAAACTGTATTTCGATTAATAGTGAAGAAAGATTTCATGCGGCAAGTATGATGAAAGTTCCTGTGATGATACAAATTTTTAGAATGATTGAAAATGATGAATTAAGCCTTTCAACAAAAATTTTATTAAAAAATGAATTTAGAAGTATTGTGGACGGAAGTTCCTTTTCTCTTGATATTACAAGAGATTCCGGCGAGGGAATGTACGGGAAAATTGGCAGTGAAGTTACGGTAAAAGATCTGCTTGAAGATATGATTGTTCATAGCGGTAATTTATCGGCTAATACTTTAATAGAAACGGCTGACGCAAAGGTTATTACTGAAAGCATGAGAAATCTGGGTGCAAAGAATATTGAGGTTTTAAGAGGAGTAGAAGATATTAAAGCTTTTGAGAATGGATTAAATAATTCTACAACTTCAAATGATTTTCTAAATATATTTAAATCGATTGCTATAAATAAAAATTTATCGCCGGATTCATGTAAAAAAATGATTGAAGTTTTATTAAATCAAAAAATTAATGAAATGATTCCCAAAGGTATTCCGCCCGAAATAAAAGTTGCTCATAAAACTGGAAATATTGACGGAGTGGAACATGACGGAGGGATAGTTTTTCTTCCTGATGGGAAAAAGTACGTTTTAGTTATACTTTCCAAAAACTTAACAGAAAATAAATACGGATTAAAAATAGGGGCAGAAATTTCAAAAACAATTTATAGCTTTATGAATTCGTTATAAATTAAAGACCCCAAAAACGAAGTAAAAAGCTAGCCACAGTGTTAAAACCCGCGTTTAAAATGTATAAAAACACAAACCTTAGAAATCAATTGCAAAACATCAAAAAAACTTATATAGTAAGGCGAAAGTCTAAAAATAAGAAAGTAATTTAGTATAAAATTTGCATTAACTAAATAATTTCATATATTTGCATTCAAAGTCCTAATATTATTAGGATTTTCCTTTTTGGTGCCAAAGTAATTAAGTCATTCTCAATAAGGTAAGGTAAGGTAAGGCTATGAAGAAAATCGAAGCAATCATTAGACCTCATAAATTGGAAGAGGTTCATGAAGCATTACAAGAGTCTGGATTTTACGGATTAACAGTTCTTGAAGTAAGAGGTTATGGACGACAGAAGGGGCACAAAGAGGTTTACAGAGGCTCCGAGTATAATATTGATTTTGTTCCAAAGGTTAAAATTGAATTAGTCTGCAAAGATGAATTAGCAGAAAAAGCAGTACAGATAATAATTGAAACCACTAAGACTGGAAAAGTTGGTGATGGTAAAATATTTATCTATTCAATTGAAGACGCTATAAGAATAAGAACTGAAGAATCGGGTGATAGCGCATTATAAAAAATGCACTTGCTGCTTATAGCTAAATCAAAAAAAAGCAAATTTTAACAAGGAGAAAATGAATAATGAAACCTAAACATATATTTATACTATTTCTTTTTACGGCTTTGCCATCAATATTATCTGCACAAGATTCTCCTACTGCCGAAGCAAACGCAAAGGCTATTGAAGCAGTACAGAAGAATGCTGATTTTTTATGGACTTTAATTGCCGCATGTATGGTGTTTTTTATGCAGGCTGGTTTTGCGTTAGTTGAAACTGGTTTAACCAGAGCAAAAAATGCGGTAAATATAATTATGAAAAATCTTATGGACTTTTCAATTGGTTCATTAGTTTTTTGGTTAATCGGGTTTGGATTAATGTTTGGTACAACAACAACCGGCTGGTTTGGAACAGATGGATTCGCACTTTCTGATTTTGCGAAAGAGGGTGATCCATGGTTGTACGTTTTCTGGATTTTCCAGGCTGTGTTTGCTGCAACTGCCGCTACAATTGTTTCCGGTGCTGCGGCAGAAAGAACAAAATTTGTTAGTTATTTAGTTTACAGTGTAATTATATCTGCTCTAATTTATCCTATTTTCGGAAGCTGGGCATGGGGAAGTTTATATCATGGAAACGGCTGGCTTGAAGGTCTGGGATTTATTGATTTTGCCGGTTCAACTGTTGTACATTCAGTTGGAGGATGGGCTGCTCTTTCAATAGCAATAGTACTTGGACCCAGAATTGGTAAGTATGGTCCAAACGGAAAACCAAGAGCTATTCTTGGTCATAATATAACTTTGGCAGCATTAGGCGTATTTATTCTATGGTTTGGATGGTTTGGTTTTAATGCCGGCAGTACAACTGCCGCGGGAACTGATATAGCATTAATAGCAGTTACAACAAACCTTTCTGCGGCCGCGGGTGCAATTGCAGCTATGTTTACAGCCTGGATATTAATTGGTAAGCCTGATGGTTCTATGGCATTAAACGGTGCTCTGGCCGGTCTGGTTGGCATTACAGCGGGTTGCGCAAACGTATCGCCGTTAAGTGCAATAATAATCGGGTTAATAGCGGGTATATTGGTTGTATTATCTGTGTTGTTTATAGAACGAACATTAAAAGTTGATGATCCTGTTGGTGCCATTTCTGTTCATGGTGTTTGTGGTGCATGGGGAACTTTAGCGGCCGGTTTATTTAATGTAGGGGGATTTTCTTTAAGTGTAGTTAGCGTTCAGTTGTTAGGTATTGCCGCAGCGTTTATCTGGGTATTTCCAACCACATTTGTAATCTTCAAATTAATAGATAAAACTATTGGATTAAGAGCTTCACAAGAAGATGAATTAACAGGTTTAGATATAACTGAACATGGTATGGAAGCTTACCCTGAATGGGAGCCAATGAAATAAAATTTTTTTTACGGGGATAAATTGTATTGTCCTATTATATTGAATATAAAAGGGATGTAATAATTCCGGGAATAAAGTTTCTTATAAGAGCCTAAAGTGATAAGAAATTAATCTCTCTTCAGTTTTAATTCGGAAAGTACTTATTAAGAGTAATGCTTGCTTCGACCTAAGTATAAACTGAACTTAAAACTGAATGAGAAGGTTAATTAAACTAAAACAATTAAAGGGATTGTCATGAAAAAATTAAGCATGTATATAGTATTGCTGTTAACACTTTTAAATTTTATAAATGCCCAGGAACTAAGTGTTGGTACCGATGTAGTGAGCAGATATGTCTGGCGCGGTTTAGATTTTGGTAATTCACCAAGCGTTCAACCAGGTATTTCATATTCAAACGGCGGATTTGAAGCAGGAACATGGGGCGCATTTACAACCGATTCTCAGGCGAGTGGTGTCGATGAATTAGATCTGTACGCGTCATATTCATTTTCACTTGGGAAAAGTAATTTAAGTTTAGTAGTTACAGATTATTATTTCCCAAATGCCGGAGTTAAACTAGGTAATTTCAATAACTATGATGATGAGTCGGGTGCCGGAGCACATATATTTGAGGTTGGTGCATCCTTCACTCTTAGCGAAGCATTCCCGCTGTCAATTTCGGCTTATTCAAATGTATATAATGATGAAGATAATTCAATGTATTTTGAAGTTGGATATTCAACTTCTGTAAAAGATGTTTCGCTCGATTTGTTTGCAGGCGGTACAACTGGCGGTGATAATGAATTTTACGGAACCGCTGATCTTAACATAATTAATGTAGGTTTAACAGTTTCAAAGGAAATAAAAATAACAGAAAGTTTTTCACTCCCGGTTTTCGGATCTTATATCATAAATCCGAATTTGGAAATCTCATATTTAGTACTTGGGATTAGTTTATAACCTCCTCTTAGATTAGTGTGATGTCGTTGAGAAACGGGAATTTTTTTCTCGTTTCTCTTGTTTTTTCCAGGTCAATTTCTATTGTAAATATTTTCTCTTCATCTGTGCAAATTATAACTTCTTTTCCCATCGGGTCAAATACAGCACTGGCACCATTAAATTCGGCCATATTATCTTTACCAACTCTGTTTACGCCAATTATATAACACTGATTTTCAATTGCTCTGGCTTTTAGCAATGTTTTCCAATGATCAATACGGGTTACAGGCCAATTAGCAATATTTATAATTATTTCGCAGCGTTCTTTGCCATAAGCCCGGTAAAGCTCGGGAAATCTAAGATCATAACAAATTGAAAGCCCGATTTTAACTTTATTAATATGTGTTATAACAGTTTCTTTAGAAGAGGAATAATGCTCTTGTTCATTAACAAATGAGAAAGGGTGAATTTTTCTATATCTGGCATTGATTAATCCGTTATCAAAGTGAACTAAAGAATTATATAAATCCTCGTCATCTTTTTCTATTATTCCGGCAAAAAAATGATTTTTATATTTTCTTGAAACATTCATAAAAAACTGAGTACCTGAACCGTCCATTTCTTCCGCAAACTTTCCCGATTCCATTGTAAAGCCGGTCAGTGTCATTTCCGGGAATATTACTGCATCAACTTTAGGCAGTTCATTTTCCAAAAGTTTATTTAAATTTAGAATATTATTTGCCGGTTCTTCCCATTCAGGCGAAAATTGAACTAACGCGATTTTTAGTTTATCCATAGAGCATTTTTATTTTTATGAATGATTAAGTCAATTATAGCAAGAAAATTTATAATATTAAAAGAAAAAATGATGTAATTTTATGAAAAGAGTCTTAACTTAACACTTCGTATAAATGATAATCATTTTAATAAATAAATATAAAATTGGAGTAATAAATTATAGAACCAACACATATTATGGGGAAAATATAGTATGCTAAATTATGTATGGATGGGACTCATTCTGCTTGGAATCAGTCTTGCACTCATTACAGATTTTGTTGACAAAGGTGAAAACAAATATCGTAATGGGGAACAACTTCCGGTGGAAATTATTTTTAATGAAAAATTTAATTCCAACATCGACAAATCATATCAGACACAACTACAGGTAACATCAAAACAGTTTAATCAGTTTTACGATCAGAATATTAAAAACGATTTTATCCAGCCGGCACAAGTTACTGTCGACAGCAAAAAAAATCAGATTTTACTTTATCTAAAAACCAGCGAAACAACTCCCGGTTTCTGGAAAGAGATGGCAGGTATTACCGGAAAAGAAAATGATCTTACCGGTACTGTTAATATTTCGGGCATGAAAGATTCTTTAACTGCGAGAGGATCAGTTATACTTGAAAGTGTTTCGTTTTCAAAAATGAAAGCTGTAACAAATTCAGCATTAGATTATGCCGGAACCGCGGTTGAAATTGCACTTGGATTGATAGGTATAATGGCACTTTGGCTTGGAATTATGAAAGTAGCTGAAGAAGCCGGATTAATTAAAAAACTAGCAAAAGCCGTGAGACCGCTAACAAGATTTTTATTTCCCGATGTTCCACCCGATCATCCGGCCATTGGTTCTATGATTATGAACATGTCGGCCAATATGCTTGGTCTGGGAAATGCCGCGACGCCATTTGGTCTTAAAGCTATGGAAGAACTTGAATCGCTTAACAAACATAAAGGCACTGCAACAAATGCAATGTGTACATTTTTAGCAGTAAATACCGCTGGTTTAACTATGATACCGGCAACAGCCATTGCTATCAGATCAGCGGCCGGTAGTAGTGACCCTGCTATTATTATTGGAACTTCAGCGTTTGGTGCAATTTGTGCAACTACAGTGGGATTAACAGCTTCAAAAGTTTTAGAAAAATTTACAGCGGTTGACGGTACTAAATCTACTTTAGGAAAATCATTTTTTAAAGGGCTTGGAATTGTAGTGTTAATAGCTGCATTGGTAGCGGTACTAACTGTTACTGGCGTTCTTTCAAGCATATTTTCAACCGTTAGTTTTATTGATGCTGAATTATTCAAGAGTATTATTCAAGTAATATCAACTTTAGCAATCCCTTTAATAATGTTTACATTTATAACCTTTGGGGTTATTAAAAAAGTAAAAATATATGAAGTATTTGTTGAAGGCGCTAAAGAAGGTTTTAACGTTGCAATAAGAATCATACCATATTTAGTAGCTATGTTAGTGGCAATAGGTGTTTTTAGAGCTGGCGGCGGAATGGATTTTCTTATTATAATATTAAAACCCATGACTCAATTAATAGGAATGCCTGCGGAAGCTTTACCAATGGCACTTATGAGACCTTTATCGGGTAGCGGCTCACTTGGTATTATGGCTGAGATAATTGCAACTCATGGTGCTGACTCGACTATTGGTATAATGGTTTCAACATTTTTTGGAAGTACCGAGACAACATTTTATGTATTAGCAGTTTATTTTGGTGCTGCAAATATTAAAAGAAGCAGACACGCTCTAGTAGCCGGTTTATTAGCTGATGCTGCCGGTATTATTGCGGCAGTGTTTATTGTTAATTTATTATTTGGATAATCTATGAAAGTATTTATTACAAGGAAGATACCGGCTCTGGCTGAGGAAACTTTAATAAATAAAGGGGTTGGTGTAACTGTCTTTAAAAAGGATAGATCAATAACTTCTGATGAGCTTATTAAAGGTGCAAAAAATGCCGATGGAATAATAAGTTTGTTAACAGATAAAATAGATAAAAATGTAATTGATCAACTTCCTAATTGTAAAGTTATAGCTAATTATGCTGTTGGTTACAATAATATTGATATTGTATATGCCGGTGAAAAGGGAATTGTAGTTACAAACACTCCGGATATACTTACAGATGCAACTGCTGATATTGCAATGGCACTTATGTTAGCCTGTGCAAGGAGAATTCCGGATGGCGAAGAAATGATGCGTTCGGATAAGTTTGTTGGATGGAAACCGCAGCTTTTGCTCGGTATTGAATTAAGAGGAAAAACTGTTGGTATAATTGGTGCCGGCAGAATTGGACAAGAGACTGCCAGGCGTGCAAAAGCATTTGGTACAAATATCATTTATTACAACAGATCTTTAAAGCCAGAATTTGAAAAGGAAACCGGAGCGAAGAAAGTTTCACTTAATAAGTTATTAAAAACTTCGGATATAATTTCACTGCATGTTCCGTTAAATGATAAAACTATGCACATGTTAAATTCTGAAAACATGGAGCTGATGAAAGAGCGTGCTATACTTATTAATACCGCGCGGGGTGAAGTTGTAGATGAAAAATATTTGATTAAAATGCTGCGCGAAAAAAGAATTTTTTCAGCCGGATTTGATGTTTATTATAACGAGCCAAAAGTTAATAAAGCATTATTAAAATTAAAAAATGCAGTATTGCTGCCTCACTTGGGAAGTGCTACGTTTGAGGCAAGAGACGGAATGGCAAAATTAGCGGCGGATAATATTCTAAATGTGTTAAATACGAAAAAGGCAATTACTCCGGTTAACTAATATTTTAGACTTTGAAAATAGTATGATTTTGAATATTTTCTATCACTATAAAATTAAATAAAGAAAACGTTATGAGAATAGGTATACCAAAAGAAACTTTTACTGATGAAAAAAGAGTTGCTATTACACCATCTGGTGTAGATATGCTGGTAAAATCCGGTCACACCATTTTTATTGAAAGTACTGCCGGTGATAAATGCCATTTTACCGATGAAGATTATAGAAAAGTCGGCGCTAATGTTGTTTATACTCCTGATGAAGTTTTTCAGAGATCCGAGCTAATATCAAAAGTTGCTCCCATTACAGAAAAAGAATTAGAGTTTTTACAAGAAGGACAAATAGTTTTTTCTTTTCTGCACCTTGAAGTTGGTCAGAAGAAGATAATTGAAAAACTGATTGAGAAAAAAGTTACTGCAATAAGTTATGAATTAGTTGAACGTGACGGAGACCTTCCTGTATTGCAGGCAATGAGTGAAATTGCCGGACAATTAGCTGTAGAAGTTGGTGAATCGTATATGGCTAATGCTCATGAAAACAGCAGGGGGATTTTAATGGGCGGATTAACGGGTGTTGCCGGTGCCGCTATTGTAATTCTTGGCGCAGGTGTTGTAGGATTAAATGCCGCACGTGCCGCTATTGGAAGAGGTGCCCAGGTAATTGTTTTAGACAAAGATATAAGAAGATTAAGCAGAATTGAAAATCTGATAGCTAAAGGAATTACTACTGTTGTAGCAAATCCTTATACTATTGAAAGAAGTGTAAAATACGCTGATCTTCTAATTGCTGCAGTTTCTATGCGCGGTACAAAATCGGCGCATATTGTTACTGAAGAAATGGTGAAATCCATGAAAAAAGGATCTGTTATAGTTGATGTATCCATTGACCAAGGCGGATGTGTAGAGACCTCACATCCAACATCATTAACTGATCCGGTTTACGTTAAAAATAACGTAATACATTATTGTGTTCCTAACATTCCTGCAAGAGTATGTAGAACAGCTTCATTTGCGATAACTAATGTTGCTGTGCCATACATCGAAAACATAGCTAATAACGGACTTTCTCACGCTTTATCAAGTGACGAAGGTTTAGTTAAAGGTGTTTGTGTACATAATGGAACTTGTTCCAACAAGATAATAGCTGAGTCTTTTGGACTTGAGTTTAGAAGACTGCATTTATTTTCAACAAATTAAGTTTTGAAGGTGATTATGACAATGGATGAAATAAAAGTTGGTAAACCTAATACGGCACCCTGGTTAAGGATTTATAATGAAAAATTAGTTCCGGTTGAGGAAGCTGTTAAGGTAATTAAATCTGGCGATAAAATAGTTGTACAGCCCGGATGCGCCTCGCCAAGAACAATTATCGATGCAATGGTTAACCGCAAAGAAGAATTAGAAAATGTAGACATATACCATATACTGGTTGTTGGACCTCTTTCGTATATAGAACCGGGGATGGAAAAACATTTTAGACACACGGCTTTTTTTATTGGCGGTAATGCCAGAAAAGCTGTTAGTGAAGGAAGGGCAGATGCGGTTCCAATTCATTTACACGAAGTAACAATGTTATTTAAAAGAGATATTATTAAACCTGATGTTGCTTTTATTAATGTTTCGCCTCCTGATGAACATGGATTTTGCAGTTACGGTATTGATGTTGGTAATATTAAAACTCCCGCCGAAAAGTCCAAGATCATTATTGCTCAAATAAATAAGCAGATGCCAAGGGGTTTAGGAAACAGTTTTATTCATATAAATAAAATTCATTATCTTGTTGAAGTTGACGATCCATTGGTAGAATTACCTCAGGTTGCTCCTGATACTTCGCAGACTGTTCTTGATGTTTATGATAAAATAGGGCAGAATGTTGCCAGTCTTATTGAAGACGGAAGTACATTGCAAATGGGAATAGGCGCAATCCCGGACTCTGTATTAAAATACCTACATACAAAAAAGGATTTAGGGATTCACACAGAAATGTTTTCTGATGGATTGATTGATTTAATTATGGAAGGTGTAATTACCGGTGAGAAAAAAACTATTCACCCGGGAAAGATAATTGCCGGATTTGTTCTTGGAACTAAAAGAGCATTCGATTATGTAGACAATAATCCCGTATTCGAATTCCATCCGCAAGAGTATGTTAATGATCCGTTTATTATTCAGCAGAATACTAAAATGGTTGCTATAAACTCTTCGATAGAAGTTGATGTAACCGGTCAGGTTTGTTCCGATTCCATTGGAACAAAATTATTTAGCGGATTTGGCGGACAAGTTGATTTTATAAGGGGTGCGGCTCATTCAGAAGGCGGAAAGCCAATTATAGCTTTACCGGCTACAACAAAGGATGAAAGAATTTCCCGTATAGTTCCAATGTTAAAACCCGGAGCCGGTGTTGTTACTTCAAGAGCGGATGTTCATTATGTTGTTACCGAATTTGGTGTTGCTTATCTGTTTGGCAAATCTATTAGAGAAAGAGCTAAAGCACTTATAAATATTGCTCATCCAAAATTTAGAGATGAGTTAACAAAATTTGTAAAAGATACATATAATTTTTAAAAAGAAATGAGAAAGTATGATTGCTGTTATTGGTGATGTTCACGGTTGCTTTTTAACATTGGTAAAATTATTTAATAAAATCAGAATTTCATATCCCCATGTTCCTATTTATTGTGTAGGGGATTTAGTTGATAGAGGAAATAATAGTTATGATGTACTTCGGTTTATGATTGATGAAAGAATAAACTTTACCGCCGGCAATCATGATTATATGTTTTACGATTTCTTTAAAGATCCTTCAAGTAATTTAGCCCGAACCTGGGTATTTAATGGAAATGAAGCTACCATAGAATCGTACGAAGAACATAATAGGGAATTATACCTTCATTTAGATCATATAAAAAAGACACCGTTTTTTTATGATTTAGATGATTGTTTTATTTCGCATGCAGGAATATCGGAACATTACAGACGAATTATTGAAAGCGAAAATTATAGCAGCGAAATTTTATCCGAAGTTGTAAATAATAATTTCCGTAATGATGATGGCGTATTGTGGGCCAGGGGAGCTCTTCTTAATATTGGAAAACTCCAGGTAGTTGGTCATACAAAAAACAAAGATGTAACTTTTGATGAATCCTCAAACACGGTTTATATTGATACTGGTGCATGTGTTGGAAACAAATTAAGCGCGGTTGTTGTACATCAGCATAAAATTATTGAAACTTTGGAAGAAAAAACTCATTTAAATGATATAATTTAAGAATCTTAAATTTATAATATCTAAAATTCAATTAAATATGGAATGGTTATTATACCTTAGAAAAATTGGTCAAAATTTTATGCATACCCATAAAACCATTGATATTAAAGAAGAGAATAAATAAGTTTATCGTTACTAATAATAAATCAGAGGTAAAATAGGAAAATTTTTACTATAATTGCATTTTTAAATTTTATTCATCGGTAAAATATAGTTTTATGACGAAACAACAATTGCGATTAAGGAGTAAGGATTTTCTAATTCTTTTAACTCTTTTATTTATTTTTAGCTCACTTGGCTTTATCCCCTACACGAGCATTAATTCTGGAACAGATAATCCTGTTATCAATTCTTCAACTCTTTTAAAATCTGATTCTGAATTAATTGTTTCTGATAAAAAAGATGATTTTGACAGGCTGTTTTCAAAATACCTTTTCCCGCCGGATTCTCTGGAAGACAGCTTAAATACACTTCAGGCAGACTCGCTTGGCATTGATTCACTTGCACTAGATACAATAAAGATTGATTCGATGGCATTAGATTCAACAGCGCGATTAAAATACTTTAGATACGATAGAGATGATAAGGTTAATGTTGAACCTGTTCAGAAAAGAGAATCTGGATGGTTTTTAAAACCCTCTTCCAAAGTTTATAAAAGAACGGCTCAAATTGATTCAACCGGTAAATATATGGAAATTATGGAAACCGTTGCCGGCAAGGAAATGAAAAGCGGGTTAAAAATTCCGCTTGATGAATATATTAAATTACGAGCCGAAGCCAATTCTAGAAGTACCTGGGAAGAAATTGGGCGTAAATATGAACTTAAATCGGGAAAGAAAAACCTTAGCGATTTAATTACAGATATTACCAATATTGAAATTCCTTTACCCAGCAGCAAAGTGTTAAGTATTTTTGGAAAACCAGTAATAAAACTTAGAATAAACGGTGCTGTTGATATTTACGGTGCCTGGAGATCTGAAACAACTGAAGGATTTACGGCTTCCCGTTTAGGTAATACAAGAAATGAACCCGATTTTAAACAAACTGTTGCTATAAATGTTAGTGGTTCAATTGGCGATAAATTAACAATTAATGCCGACTGGAATACTGAAAGGGATTTTGAATACCAGAATCAGTTGAAAATACAATATACCGGTTATGAGGATGAGATAATTCAGTCTATTGAAGCCGGTAACGTGTCTTTACAGACATCAAGTTTGGTTGGCGGTAGTGAAGCATTATTTGGTATCAAAGCTAAATTTCAGTTAGGTGCTTTTAGTTTAACCGCGTTGGCATCCCAAAAGAAAGGTGAAACAGAAGAAAAAGATATTTCAAGCGGTAGTACAAGTCAGACCTTTGAAAAACATTTATATGAATATTCAAAAAACCACTTTTTTCTCGATTCAGTTTATACATTAACAGATTCTGAGCATGATATATTTTATCAGTATTATGGTAAATCTATTTATAGTCCCAACCAAAAGGCGCAGTTTTACGAAATCTTGGATATAGAACTTTATAAAACTATAAATAAAAGTGACTACAATGCAGATGAGATTAGAGGTAATGCCTTTATCGATCTGGAGTTTATATCTTCTAATACTCCTTTGTATTCTGGTAATTTTACGGGTGACGGTCTTTCTTACAGAGATACAAACAGAACAGAAGTGCCCGGTGAAATTTTAGTTAATAAAAGATTTGAAAAATTATCTGAGAATCTTGATTACAGAGTAAATCCAAAGACAGGTTATATAACATTTTTAACCTCAATACTTGATGAAGAAGCTGTAGCTGTTGCTTTCAGGATTCAGGGACCAGCCGGAAATAGTGAAGATATGATTTTTGGTGAGTTTAATAATGATTTTACTACAAATCAGACTGGTGAAACTGTAAGGGTATTTAAATTAGTTAAGCCTGAAAAACTAAAACCGGAATTTAAAAAAGCCTGGAAACTTCAGCTTAAAAATATTTACCCAATTGGCGGTAGAAGTATTAATGAAGAAGGTTTTACTTTTGATATAGTTTATGAGAAACCCGGTGCCGAAGCTGAAAATAACTTTGAAGGTCTAAATTATCTGGAAGCTTTTGGATTGGATATTTTGGATGATTCAAAAAACATAAACGCAGACGGTAAGTTCGATTTTGAAACGGGACGGACAATTAATCAGGAAACCGGTGAAATTATTTTCCCGGTTTTAGAACCGTTTGGAAAAGATTTGCCTGAAGGCGTTAATCCGGAATATAAATACGAATCAATTTATTCACTTTCGGATATTGATGCTAAAAAGGATAATGATAAAGATAAGTTTAGGTTAAGAGGAGAGTATAGCGCCGCAAGTTCATCAACATACAGCATTGGATTTAACGTTGTTGAAAACTCTGTAAAAGTAATCTTAGGCGGCAGGGAACTTAAAGCCGGAGTTGATTATCGTGTTGACTATAACATCGGTCAGGTAACAATAATGAACCAAAGTGCCTTAGTTCCAGGTGCAAGTTTAAAGATAAGCTATGAGCAGAATGATCTTTTTTCTCTTGCGTCAAAAACTTTATTTGGTTTTAGAGGATTATATGAATTTAATGAAAACACCAAATTAGGGGTTTCATACTTAAACTTATCGCAAAAAACTTTAAGTGATAAAGTTAGAATTGGTGAAGAACCAATGAGCAACTCCATTTTTGGAGCCGATTTTAATACCGAAGTTGAACTGCCGTTTTTAACTAAAGGTTTAGATTATCTCTTATCTACAAGAACAATGTCGTCTATAGGACTTAAAGGCGAGTTTGCTTATATGAGTCCCGAACCAAATACTAAAACAAGTAAAATTGATACCGATGAAGGTAAAAGTATAGCATATATTGACGATTTTGAAGGCTCGAAAAGAATTATACCAATTGGTATAACATATAGTGCATGGAGAGATTTAAGTGTACCTGTGGATTTTTCAGTTTATAAAAATCTTGGTCTTGATGCTGCTGAAGAAGTTATGAGAAAAAAAGCCAGGGCATACTGGTATAATAATAATAATGCCCAGTTAAATGTTAGCGCAATTTGGGGTGATAGAAAAAAAGTAGCAAGAGAAGATCAGAACCAGACAGTTCTCGATTTCTATTTTGATCCAAATACAAGAGGAAGATTTAACAACGACCCTGACCTTGGAGATCCGCTTGAAAACTGGGGTGGAATGATGAAAACACTTTCATCTACTGCCAGTAATCTGGAACAGGAGAATATTGAGTTTATTGAGTTTTGGGTAAATATTTTTGAAGCACCAGATAGTACTAAACTTTATTTTGATCTTGGACAGATAAGTGAGGATGTTATTCCAAATAGGAATCTGGATAAAGAAGATCAGAACAACAACTATAGATATGATGATGGTGAAGATACCGGACTTGACGGATTAACAAATGCCGAGGAACAGGCTAAATATGGTTCTTCGGAAAAAGACCCAAGTTTAGACGATTTTGACCGCGGAGCCTTCTCGGGCTGGAACGGTACTGAAGGCAATTCAAATATGGCAGAGTTAAGAATTCCGGATTCTGAAGATTTAGATAATGACGGATCTCTGGATCAGTTAAATAGTTATTTTAGATATGAAGTTTCGCTGGATACTTCCAGAATTTCCGGCGGAGAGTTTAAGAACCCAATGATCTCAGGAAACGGATTAAATGGATGGTTCCAGTTTAGAATTCCTTTAAAAGATTATATGAAAAATGATGATGGAGAAGTAGGCAGACCAACTTTAACAAATGTTGAAATGCTTAGAATGTGGGTAACAAATGTTGCTTCTCCTGTACATTTAAAGTTTGTTGAAATGAATCTTGTTGGTAACCAATGGCAAAAAGTTCTGGTTGAAAACAAAGTTGATAAAGACGATGAAGTACTTGTGGTTGAAACAATCAGTTATGAAGATAACCCCGAGTATGTAATGCCTCCGGGTGTTAACCAGGAACGTGACAGATCGCAGACTGATGATGCTGTTTATAAAAACGAACAGTCTTTGAAATTAGATATTAATGATCTGCAGGATGGCGATAAAAGGGAAATTATAAAATATCTTTATAGACCTTTAGATGCGTTTAATTATAAAGAAATGAAATTATTTGTACATGGTGATACAAAAGATATTCACCCTGATAATGTTTCGCACTATGTAGATGAGTTTAATTATTCTTCGGAAGTATATTTTAGATTTGGTAGTGATACCTCCAACTTTTATGAATATAGACAACCGGTTAGAGCCGACTGGAATGAGATTCAAATTTTATTTGAAGATTTAACATCTATTAAAGAAACCAGAGATAGTATTAATGTGCTTTATTCTCAGGATGTTCCGGGCAAACCGGGACATAAGATTGGTGTTAAAGGAAATCCTACATTAACAAAAATTTCATTCTTTATCTTTGGTGTCTTAAATCCCAGAGACAAAGGTCCGCGTAATATGAAAGTAAACGGCGAAATCTGGATTAATGAGTTACGTGTTTTGGACGCGGATGATAAAGCGGGAATGGCTTATAGTTTTTCAACAAACTTCAAACTTGCGGATCTTATGTCGGTTAGTTTTAATACAAGTAAAACTGATCCATACTTTCATAAATTATCCCAGCGTTTTGGTTCTAGAACCGATAATAGTGCATGGGGCGCAAACATTGATTTTGATGTAATGAAACTTGTTCCGGGTAATACAAAAGGAAGCAGTTTTAAAATTAATTATAGACATAATGAATCTAATTCTAAACCTCTTTATCTGCCGGGTACTGATATAAAGGTTGATAAAGCTGCCGAACAGTTAGAACAAAAACTTATTGATGAAGGTCTTGACCCGGTAGAAGCCGCCAAACAAGGTGAGGAAAGAAAAAACAACACAGAAACAATTAAGGTTACCGATACCTGGTCACTTTCAAATATTAAGTTTAATATTAATACAGATGCATGGTACGTTAAACATACCATAAACAGTATGTCTTTTGCGTATAGTTATAATAAATCATTTGGAAGAACACCTACAGTTGAGCATTCTAGAAACTGGGTTTGGAATTTTAAATTTAATTATAATTTGGATTTTGGAAAAGATCTGTTTTTCTATCCGGCTAATATTCCTTTGTTTGGTTCTGTTCTCGAAATCTTTAAAGATTATAGAAATGCAAAAGTCTATTTTATGCCCCAGTCTGTTACTACTTCATTAAGCGCAAATAGAAACTGGTCTTATACAAAAAACAGAATATTAAATTCAGTACCTAAAATTCAGAGAGATTTTAAATCTACTAGAAATTTATCAATTGCCTGGAAAATAACGGAAGGCGGATTTTTAAATTTATCAGCTAATTATAAAGCAAATTTCACTTCATCACTTGCGCATTTGTTAGTTGAGAACGGAATTGAAAGAACCGAAGGCGATATTTGGAGAGATATTTTTGCAGGAGAATATTTTGGTAAAGATAACGGTTTTACACAATCGTTTGATGTAAAAGTGAATCCAAAGCTTCCTTCGTTATGGAAAATGAATAGATATTTTATACTTAACTTTAGTTATGGTGTTAATTATTCATGGAAAAATAATTTCCAGCAGGAACAGCTTGGCAGGCAAGCCGGATTCCAGAGCAGACTTAGCACCGGAGTGACTTTAAAACTTCAACAATTAATGACCCAGTTTTTTGGTGAGGATAAAAAAGAACCTGTTAAAAAACCTACAAGAAGAAGAGGAAGCGAAAAACAGCCGCCTAAAAAGAAAATTGAAGAAGAAGATAACGGAGATGGAAATAACGCGGCAGAGTCTGAAAATTTTGAAGAAGAGATAGAGGAAGAAAGTGAACCGTTTTATTCTTTACCGCTCTACTATTTGCAGACCGGTATTAAGTATATTTTCTTCGACTATGATAATATTCAGATGAATTTCTCGCAGAATAACAGTCAGTCTGGTTCCGGAATACTTGGCGAGGGAACCGGCTTTAGTAATTTCTGGGGACCTCAAAAGACCAGTAACGGTCCTTCAAGATTGTTTATGTTAGGATTACAGACCGATATAGGCGCGCGTGCGCCCGGCGGCAGACTTAGTGATAATTATTCTCAGACAAACCAGATAACCTTTAAAACATCCAGACCTCTTTGGGAAGGTGCTAAAATTAGTCTGGACTGGGATGTATCGTGGGGCGTAAATAAAAGTAATTCTATAAGTACGGATGATGTAGGAGCTGTTACAATTGAAAGCCGTAATTCTACCGGAAAGCTTGATAAATCATATTTTTCTATGCCTTTATTTGGCAACAATATTAAAAAAGTAAATGATTTATATGATGAAAATTCAGAAAATCCTATAAAGAATTTATCAGAATCATTTCAGGAAGGATTAGAATCATTCCCTATATTTGCAAAACTGCCAATACTAAAGGAGTTTGCTAAATATGTACCTCGCCCTAACTGGTCGCTTTCGTGGTCAGGATTAGAAAAACTGCCATTAATAAAAACAATTGTAAATAAAGCAACATTAAGTCATGGGTATAAATCCTCTTTTTCAGAAGGATGGAAATTGGACCGTGACGAGGAACAGGAAGTTCAGACACAAAGAATTAGCTATAGTTTTTCTCCATTAATTGGTGTACAGTTAACATTCGATAAATTGTGGGGCGGAAACTTAAAAGGAAGTATTAAATACAATACTAAAACTTCTTATGATCTTAAATTACAGACAAAAAATATTACAGAATCTTTTTCGAGTGATATTAGTGTTACAGCTTCATTTTCAAAATCGGGATTTGAAATACCATTATTTGGATTGGCCTTAAAGAACGATATAGACATTTCGCTTAGTTATACAACCGGTGATAACAAGGCCATAATTTATGAAATGGGTGAACGCTTTAAAGAAGAAGGTAAACCTCAGGATGGTACTATTAGAACTACTATTGAGCCTAAAGTAAATTATACTTTAAGTTCAAAAGTAAAATTAGGAGTATTCTATAAACGTTCAACAGTATCAACCGAAGGAGCTTCAAGAATACCCCCTACAACAACTAACGAAGCGGGTGTTGAAGTACATATCTCAATTAACTAGGATTAACTATGTTAAAAAGTAAAATTTTATGGGTAGATGATGAGATTGAACTTTTAAGATCTCATGTACTGTTTTTAAGTGATAAAGGTTACGATGTTGAAACTGTTACTAATGGCGAAGATGCAATTAGCAAAGTAAAAGAAAAAAAATTTGATATTATTTTTCTTGATGAAATGATGCCCGGAAAAGGGGGATTGGAAACTTTAGGAGAAATAAAAGATATAAATCCGAACATACCCTGTGTAATGGTTACTAAAAGTGAAGAAGAAAGCCTTATGCACGACGCAATTGGCGGAAAGATAAGTGATTATCTGATTAAACCGGTTGTTCCGTCTCAAATTTTAATGGTTTGTAAAAAGCTTTTAGATAGTAAAAAGATTTCCGGGGAATATGTTGCAAAAGATTATCTGCATGATTTCAACGAAATCTCGAGAAGACTATTAGACAGATTAGATTTTAATGACTGGGTAGATATTTATAATAAACTGGTTAGTTGGGATCTTGAACTTGACAGTCATCCGGAAGTTGATTTAAGACAAACACTTTCCGAACAGCGTAAAGAGTGCAATAGAGAATTTGGTAAATATGTTGAAAGAAATTACAAAATGTGGGTAAATAATATTGAATCGGATGAAACTCCCATTTTAACTCCGCAAATACTGGATAAATATGTAACTCCTTATGTTAAAGAAAATGACGGCCCTGTATTTTTCTTTGTAATAGACTGTTTACGTTTAGATCAGTGGCTGGGAATGGAAAAACATCTGCTTGAAATGTTTAATATCGAAAAAGATTATTACTATTCAATTCTTCCAACGGCAACTCCGTATTCGCGTAATTCTTTGTTTGCCGGACTTTTTCCTTCAGAGATTGAAAAAACATTCCCCGATCTTTGGACAGGCAGTAAAGATGATGAACGAAGCATGAACAAACATGAAAAAGATCTGCTTCAAAACTATTTGAATACTAAACATATAAAATTACGGAATGATCTAAAGTATTTGAAGATCATAGATCCTGAAGTTGGCCGTTCTTTCGAACAGAATGTTAAGTCGCATAAAAAAACACATTTTTTTGCGGTTGTAGTTAATATACTTGATATGATTGCGCATGGCAGATCGGATTCTGATTTACTAAAAGAAATTGCGCCCGATGAATCCGCATATCGTTCATTAACAAATAGCTGGTTTTTACATTCATCACTATTTAATACGCTTAAAACTATTTCTAAAATGAAAAACGCTAAAGTTATTATTTCAACTGATCATGGAAGCATAAGAAGCATGAGAGGCGCAAAAGTACTTGGCGATAAAGAAGCATCTCATAATTTAAGATTTAAGTTTGGCCGGAATTTAAAAGTTGATGATAAACACGCTATATTTATTAAAAACCCTCCGGAATATAAATTGCCTAACAGAGGTGTTACAATAAATTATATTATAGCAAAAGAAGATTATTATTTTGTTTATCCAACAGAGTACCACAAATATTTAAGTCATTACAAAGATACATTTCAGCATGGCGGTATTTCTATGGAGGAAATGATTTTACCCGTTATAACTATGAAGAGCAAGGTTTAATGGAATTACCATTTAAGATAGTTGTAAAATCTGAGGAAGAAACAGAACAGGTTGCAAAACAGTTTGCCGATATTCTTGAAGCAGGGAATATTATTGCGTTAAACGGTAATCTTGGTTCTGGCAAAACTTTTTTTGTTAAAGCTATAAGTAATTATTGGAACTATAATGATGCAAACAGTCCTACATTTTCAATTGTAAATGAATATTTGTGTGATAAAAAAATATATCACTTCGATTTTTACAGATTAAATAAAATTGAAGAACTTTATGATATAGGTTTTGAAGAATATCTTATGGATGATGAAGCAGTAACTTTTATTGAATGGGCAGAAATGATACCCGAAATTTTACCTTCCACATATTACGAAATAAAAATTGTTAGATTAAATGATTCTGAACGTTCAATTGAAATTCTATTGAATCGGAGTTAACTTTGCATATTAAATCAAAAAAAAACTTTAATTAAATGATCCCAATTTTATCTATAGAAACAACGGGTGAGCTTTGTAGTGCGGCTGTAATGTTGGATGCGAAAACTTACGTTGAAAAAAATATTAAGATGAAACATATTCATTCTGAGAAATTAGTTTTAATGATTGAAGATGTTCTTCGTGAATCGGGTCTTAAAGTTAACGATCTGAAAGCTGTTGCTGTATCTTTAGGTCCCGGTTCTTTTACAGGTTTAAGAATTGGAATGGCAACTGCAAAGGGATTGGCATTTGGCGCAAATATCCCGATAATTCCTGTTCCGACTTTTGAAGCTTTGGCATTTCAGATAAATAATTATCTGCCGGAAAATATTAAATTTAATATTGTTAACAATGTTAATATTGATGAAGTTTATTACGGCAAGTTTATTGCGGATAATAAAAACGCTGAGTATATATCGGAATTATCTCTGGTTAAGAAAAGTGAAATTGAAGGAAAACTAAAAGCTGATGAACTTGTTTTTGGTGATTTTATTAAAGAAGGTAAAAATATATCTTCGCCAAACGCAATATCCATTGCCAAATGGGCGGTTCTGTTTGGAGAAAATTCAGCAACACACGATTATGATTATCTTGAACCAACATATATGAAAAATTTTGTAGCAAAGGTGAAAAAATGATAAAAAAAATTACTCTGTTATTTCTGTTCGCGGCAATAAGCTGTTTTGGTCAAAGCGGAACTCCTAAAATTGTTATAGCGGAAAATGAATTTGATTTTGGCGATATAAAAGAAGGTGTTATTGTTGAACACGATTTCATTATAAAAAATGAAGGTGATTCTAAGTTAACTATTACCCGCGTAAGAGCTTCGTGTGGATGCACGGCCGCAAGCCCAAATAAAAATGTACTTGAACCAGGCGAGTCTACTTCAGTAAAAGTTGAGTTTAACAGTGCCAGAAGAAACGGAGCCCAGACAAAACATGTTTATGTTTCCAGCGACGATCCAAATAATCCTAAAGAAAGAATAACATTTACCGCGTACATTTTATCGGGACAGGCCGCAAAAGGTCTTGATGAAAATATTCCGAGACTGAGATTAATGGAGAATAAGCATAATCTTGGAGTAGTTGCCAAAAACTCGGTAACTGAGTGGAAAGGTGAAATTAAAAATGTTGGAAAAAAAGTTCTGGTTATTAATGAAATAAAATCGATGTGTTCATGTATAACAGCGTATATAAGTAATAAAAGATTAGAACCGGGCGAAACCGCGGAGTTTACTTTAGAATTTAGACCGGAAGACAGAGTCGGATCATTATCAAGAACACTCGAGTTTTATTCGAATGATCCAATTGAATCTAAACAGGTATTAACATTATTCGTTTACATTCCTACGCCAAAGGAAGACTAATGCCTAAAATAGTTTCCAGAATTAAGGAGATGCAGCGTTTATCAAAATCTTTTAAGATAATTGGTAAAAAAGTTGGCTTTGTACCTACTATGGGTTATTTGCACGATGGACACTTATCATTAGTAAGAAAGGCTAAGGCAGCGTGCGATATAGTTGTTGTTTCAATATTTGTTAATCCTACCCAGTTTTCGCCAAATGAAGATTTAGAAAAATATCCGCGTGATTTTGAACGTGATTCAGCTCTTCTTAAGAATGAAGGTGTTGATATAATTTTCTATCCTTCGGTAAATGAAATGTATGCAGACGGTGCCCAGACTTTTGTTGATGTTGCCAATATAACTCAGAAATTTGAAGGTGAATCGCGCCCGACTCATTTTAGAGGTGTTTCAACCGTTGTTACAATTTTGTTTAACGCGGTTCAGCCGGATGTTGCTGTATTTGGTCAGAAAGATGCTCAGCAGGCCGCCGTTATAAAGAGAATGGCAAAAGATTTACATTTTGATATTGATATAATAGTGGCGCCAATTGTTCGTGAAGCGGACGGTTTGGCAATGAGTTCCCGTAATATTTATTTATCAGGGCAAGAACGAAAAGATGCATTAACACTTTCCAAATCTCTTGCAGTTGCAGAAACTTTAATAAATAAAGGTGAAACAGAGGCTGAAAAAATTATCTCTAAAATGAAAAATCTTTTTGCGGTAATTGAATCATCCAGACTTGAATACATAAAGGTTGTTGAATCATGTTCGTTTGAAGAAGTTAAAACTCTTGAGAACGGGAAAGAGTATTTTTTCTTAATAGCATGTAAGGTTGGCAAGACAAGGTTAATTGATAATCTGCTGATAACCGCTTAACTAACTTTTCATAAATTTAGCAGACATTTTTTTTAATACATCCAAAGTATAATCAATTTCTTCTACAGTATTATCTGGCGAAAAAGAGAACCGCATTGTTCCCTTAGCGTCGGCTTCAGTTCTTCCTAATGCAATTATTACATGAGAAGGTTTTAATGAGCCTGAAGAGCACGCAGAGCCGTTAGAAACCGAAATACCGTTTAGATCCATATACATCATCATCGATTCAGCATCAATCCTATAAAATTCATTAGAAAAAGTTAAACTCAGTATGTAAGGTGACTGATTCTGGCTGCTATTAAACAGAATCCCGTTTACATCAATTTTTCTTAATCCGTCTATAAGTCTGTTTCTTAGACTGGCTGCATGCGAATAATTAGCTTCAACATTATTATAAGCTATTTTAGCGGCTTCAGCAAAACCAATAATACCGGCAACATTTTCAGTACCGCCTCTTCTGTTTTTTTCTTGCGAACCGCCGTAAATTAACGACTGCATAGGGGTTTGAGCTTTTATGTAAGTAAACCCAATTCCTTTTGGTCCGCCAATTTTATGGGCAGAAGCGGAAAGAGCATGGACTCCAAGTTCCTGTACATCCAATTTAAATTTTCCAAATGTCTGAACAGCGTCAGTATGTAAATAAACGTCAGGTTCATTTATAGATTTAGAAACATTTGCAATATCATTTATATAACCGGTTTCATTATTTGTATGAATAAGTGAAATCAGATTTGTACCGGGACCTATTTTTGTCTGTAAATTGTGAATATCTGATGAACAGTTAAAATCAATTATATCGGTTTTGTATCCGTACCTGTTAAGTTCGTCAACCGATTCGAGAACCGCATGGTGTTCAGCTTTACTGGTAATTATTTGTTCTCTGCCGGTTTCGTTAAAGTTAGTTTTCGAAATTCCAAATATTGGAAAGTTGTCTGCCTCAGTTCCACCGCTAACAAAATAAATTTCACTTGCATCCGCATTTATCAAACCGGCTATCTGTTCACGGGCTTCTTCAATCGCAACCTTTACAATTCTTCCATGAGAATGTATAGAAGATGGATTTCCATAATTTTCATTTAAGCAGGGAAGCATTTTTTCAAGTACTTTTGGATGTAATTTTGTGGTAGCCGCGTTATCTAAATAAATTTTCATAGCTGATTTTAGTTATTCAATTCAAAAATTTTCTTTACACCTCTTAGAACAAGGTCTTCAATAAACTCATATTCCAAATCCAAATGAGGTTCAATAAATTTGGCATTCCCGCCGGTTATAATCAGCTTAGTTCTGGTGTTTAACTGAGATACGGATTTTTCGATAACACAAATTGTGGAGTTTATAATTCCGCTGATAATACAATCCGGAGTATCTTTCCCAATAAAATTATTGTATTGAGACAGATCTACTTTTGGAAGCTGGGCTGTATTCAGGTTAAGTGAGTTAATCATAGTTTCTAAACCGGGCAAAATTAGTCCGCCTTCAAAAGCTCCGTCTATAACATAGTTTATAGTTGTTGCTGTACCAAGATCGGCATAAATAATATTTGAGGAATTATCTGAGGAATAAAACGCACCAACAGCGGCACAAATTCTATCGATACCTAAAGTCGTAACAGAAGAATAGTTTAGAGTAATGCCCAATGTATTATTTTTATCAATATGATATGGCGAAATATTAAATCTCTCTAAAACAGACTTAGAAATTTCTTCTTCAACTTTAGGAACAACTGAGGAAACAGCAACCTCCGAGATTTTAAACTCATTAAAATTTATTGAGTTAAATCTGTTATGCTTAACTCTGGTAAATCTCAGAAGATTGTTTCTTTCGTAAATTCCGTATTTTATAAAAGTATTACCAATATCCAGCGCTAATAGCATTATACTAAACTTACATCGCCAAAGTGAATTTTTTCTATGCCTTTTTCAGTTCTAAGCATCATGAATCCATCATCATCAATATCTTCAAATTTTCCGTACAGAGTCGATTCACCTTCTTCTATTTTAATACTTTCGCCAAGGAATCTGCTTCTCAATTTCCAGTCGTTTAATATTTTTTTCGGATCTTTTAAAGCCAGTTCATAAATTACTTCAAAATTGTTTAATACTTCGCTAAGAACTCTTTCGCGGCTAACTTCTTTTTTAAATTCTTTTTTTATTGAAGTTGGAGGAATATTAAATCTGCCGGTAAAGTTTGGCTGATTAACATTAATACCTATTCCTAAAGCAACTTTTTCAAGTTTATCACCTTTGGATGAAGACTCAATCAAAATTCCAGAAACTTTTTTCCCGTCAATCAAAACATCGTTAGGCCATTTAAGATTGGTTTTAAGCTGAAATAAATTCTCGATTGATTGTGCAACAGCCAGAGAAGCTCCAAGATTTAAAATATTTACCTGTCGTGGTTTCAGATCATCTATTAGTAAAATAGAAAAAGTCAGGTTCTGTTCTTTGTTACTAAGCCATTCTCTTCTTTTTCTGCCTTTACCATTAGTCTGAAATTCAGATAAAATAATAGTTCCATTTTTTTTATAGTAATTATCATTTAGAAGAGTTGAGTTTGTGGAATCAATTTCTTCGCAGTAAATAAAATTTCTTCCAATAAATTCAGTATCTAATTTAATGTCAAAATCTTCAATGTTGAACAATTTATACCTCTGATTTATTTTATAATTTTTCTAACAATTTGTCATATAAATTTTATATGCGCCGTATGGACATAAATGTTGCAAATGTGGCGCATGTAATTTTAATGCCAAAATCTAAAAAAGTGAGTGTAAAGCTTAAAAATAGACTTAAAGATTATGGCATATATATTGCAAATAAAAAACAGTTTTAAAGATCGTTAATTATCATGTAAAGATAATATTTTAATAACAAAGTTTAATATTGTAATGAAAATAATTAAATAATAGTTAAAAGGAAATTAAGATGAGTAAAATTATTGGTATTGATTTAGGAACTACAAACTCTTGTGTTTCTGTAATGGAAGGGAATGAGCCAGTTGTAATTCCTAATGCGGAAGGTGGAAGAACAACACCTTCAATAATAGGATTTACTAAAAACGGTGAAAGGTTAGTTGGCCAGCCGGCTAAACGTCAGGCAGTTACAAATCCGAAAAATACAGTTTTTTCTGTTAAAAGATTTATGGGCCGCAGAAGAGATGAGGTTGGATCAGAAATGTCAGAAGTTCCTTATAGTGTAGTTGCCGGCGATAATGGCAGTGCAAGGATTGATATTGACGGAAGACAATATTCTCCGCCGGAAATTTCGGCAATGATTCTTCAGAAGATGAAAAAAACTGCTGAGGATTATTTAGGTCATGAAGTATCTGAAGCTGTAATTACGGTTCCTGCTTATTTTAACGACGCGCAGAGACAGGCAACAAAAGATGCCGGTGAAATTGCGGGTCTTACTGTAAAAAGAATTATTAACGAACCTACAGCAGCTGCTCTTGCTTATGGTATAGATAAAAAAACTACTGATCAAATAGTTGCTGTATATGATTTTGGTGGCGGTACATTCGATATTTCTGTACTTCAATTAGGTGATGGTGTATTTGAAGTTAAATCTACAAATGGTGATACTCACTTAGGCGGTGATGACCTTGATCAAAGATTAATTGATTTCTTAGCTAGTGAATTCCAAAACCAGGAAGGTATTGATCTTAAAAAAGATCCAATGGCTTTACAAAGATTAAGAGAAGCTGCTGAAAAAGCGAAGATTGAATTATCTTCTTCTCAGCAAACTGATGTTAATCTGCCATTTATTACTGCAACACAAGATGGACCAAAACATCTTAATATTCAGATTACACGCGCTAAATTTGAACAGTTAGTTGACGATTTAATTGAAAGTACAGTTGCACCAAGTGAAAGTGCGCTTAAAGATGCCGGTGTTACTGCGTCTCAAATTGATGAAGTTATTTTAGTTGGCGGATCAACACGTGTTCCTAAAGTTCAGGAAGTTGTTAAAAGAATATTTGGTAAAGAGCCTCATAAAGGTGTAAATCCTGATGAAGTTGTTGCTATTGGCGCGGCTATTCAGGGCGGTGTTTTATCCGGCGATGTAAAAGATGTTCTTCTACTTGATGTAACTCCGTTATCATTGGGTATTGAAACACTTGGTGGCGTAATGACGGCTTTAATTAAGTCGAATACAACTATTCCTACTAAGAAGACTGAAGTTTTCTCTACTGCCGCAGATAATCAGCCGTCAGTAGAAATTCATGTTCTTCAGGGCGAAAGACCAATGGCGGTAGATAATCGTACATTAGGAAAATTTCATTTAGATGGTATTCCGCCGGCACCAAGAGGTATTCCTCAAATTGAAGTGGCTTTTGATATTGATGCAAACGGTATTTTACATGTATCCGCAAAGGATAAGGCTTCTGGTAAAGAACAAAGTATCAAAATTACTTCTTCGAGCGGTTTAAGTGATAATGAAGTTGAAAAAATGAAAAATGACGCTAAAGCTCATGCAGCGGAAGATAAAAAAGCTAAGGAAGCTGTGGAAATAAGAAATAATGCTGATTCAATGGTATTCCAAACTAAAAAGCAAATGGAAGAATTAAAGGATAAAATGCCGGAAGATGCTAAAAACCGTTTAGATGGAAAAGTTAAGAAAGTTGAAGATGCAATTGCAACTAAAGATACAGATAAAATGAAATCCGCAACTGAAGAACTTACAAAAGTATGGCAGGAAATATCTGAAAAACTTTATCAGCAAGCCGGTCCTGAAGGACAGCCTGAACCAGATGCACAGCAGGCTCCCGGACAGGAAGAAGCTGGTTCGCATGAGCCAAAAGCTGATGAGCAGAAAAAAGATGGTCAGGTTGAAGATGCTTCATATGAAGTAGTTGACGAAGAAAAATAATAATATTAGTAATTTGTTAAAAGGCTGTTCTTCGGAATAGCCTTTTTTATTTTTACCGGAAGAATTATATAATAAGCAAAACTGATGTACTAATTAAATAGAGGGTTCAAAAAAAGTTGATATAAAACCAAAATTTATTTAGATTTGAATTTTAAAATATGGGGCTATAGCTCAGTTGGGAGAGCGCGTGACTGGCAGTCACGAGGTCAGGGGTTCGAACCCCCTTAGCTCCACACTTAAATCCTTGCAAATTATTTGTAAGGATTTTTTTTTGTGCCCTAATTTATTGAAATGTTTTTATAAATATTTCATAGCCGGAATTACACAATCATTAACGGTTAAATCTGGTACATGCTCCGAAATAGGAAGCCAGTAAAGAGAATTGGGATTCCTTTGAATAATAATTTAAACGGCAGTAGTGAAGAGTGGATTGATTAAATTCTCCACATGAAATTGGTAAGGCTGCAATTGATTTTTATACAAAGAGAAAATAGATGTGCTAATAAAGCATTAACAGAAATCAATAACTATCATGGCTTTTCTTTCTTGCATCACATTTAAAAATCTCCTATTTTGGTTTTGTTGTTGAGGATATGCAATTTTATATAATAAAGTAAGATGTTCGAGGGATGAATACTTATATTATTCGGATATTATTACTTAAGATCCATTTCCTAATTTTTCTTTTTGTAATTAACACTAGTGCGGGAGATAATCTTAAATTCAAAAGTTATTCAGTTAATGAGGGATTGTCTCAAAGTTTTGTGCAGGCTATTGTTCAAGATAATGAAGGTTTTTTATGGATAGGTACGCAAAACGGATTAAACAGATACGACGGATACAAATTTAAACAGTACAAATCCAGAAATGGAGAGACAGGAACACTATCAGACAGCAATATACTTGAGTTATATGTTGATAGCGAAGGAATCTTATGGGTAGGAACTTCTTCCGGCGGGCTGAACAAATATAACAGGGCAGCAGATAAATTTGAATCATTCTTATTTGATAATAAAGATTATTCATTGGAAGGAAGCAATAGAATCTGGGCTATTGATGAATTTAATGATAAAATTTTGTTGGCTACCGATGGCGGCGGAATAATTAAATTTCATAAAGAAACCCATCAGTTTGAAAGAGTATATTTAGACAGCAGTAAATTCAATAATACTTTTTCTTCATTATTAAAAGAAGGAAAAGATAGTTTTTGGGCAGGCAGCAGCGAGGGATTATTTCTTATCGATATTCAGGGTAACCTTTTAAAAGCTTATAATAACCTTCCTGGAAAGTTAAAAAAAGAAATCAATAATAATGTTCATGTGTTATATAAAAGTTCTGATAATAAATTCTGGATTGGTACCGGATCGGGAATTGTTGAGTTTAATTCGGATACTGAAAAATTTCATTTCTATGATATTAATAAAGAAGGTAAAAATATTTTAGGAAGCATTTCTGTTTGGGATATTATTGAATATGAAAATAAACTTTTACTTGGTACCGATGGCGAAGGATTAAAGGTTTTTGATTATAATAATCAAAATTCAATTAGTTTTAAAAGTGATAATCAAGTTTCTAATAGCTTAGAGAGTAATCGTATTTATGATATTTATAAGGATTATACCGGAGTTATATGGCTTGGAACAGGTGGGGGCGGAATTAACAAGATTTTACAAAATCAAAAATTTCCGCATTACTATTCTGATAAGGCAATTGTAAATTCGTTAAATAATGATAATATCTGGAGTTTTACAGAAGGCCGTAATAATATATGGATTGGTACTGAGAATGGCGGATTGGAATCATTTAACAGGGCAACGGGAGAGTTTAGATTAATAGATGAAGTGACTAAAAAGTTTCCTGAATTGAAATCTACTTTTATAAGCGCGATTTATGAAGATGACGAAATTCTCTATTTAGGAACTTATGGTCTGGGTTTGCTTACTTATAATACAAAAACAGCAAACGTTGAAAAGATTGAAAATATTTTACCCGCTGATAACAGCATGAATTATATTGTTATGATTATTGCTGATAGAGATAATAACTTGTGGATTGGCTCGTATGGTGGCGGAGTTGTAAAATTCAATAAATCAAATAAATTATGCACTTACTTTAATACTAACGAAACGCTTAATAGAAAACTGAGTAGTGATATAACTACTTATATATATGAAGATAGTAAAGGTGTGATCTGGATTTGTACATATAACGGGCTTAATAAGTATGATCCCAAAAATGATATTCTAAATTCCTACAGTTATAAAAATGATTTTCAGTTTGGTATAAATAGTAATGTTGTTTTATCAGTTGCGGAAGATTTTAACAAAAATATTTGGATTGGTACTGATAAGGGTACAAATAAACTTATTACTGTTGATGGAAAAACAAAGTTTCTGGATCTGTCAAAAGATGATGATACAGATATTATACTTTCATTGTTCTTAGATAGTGATGGATACTTTTGGTCGGGTACTTTTAATGGGATTGTAAAGTTTAATCCGTTTGCGGAAAATCTAAATTTTATACGTTATGATAATACTGATGGTTTACAGGGAAGAGAGTTTAATATTGGCGCAGCATTAAAGTGTAATGATGGTGAATTATTTTTTGGCGGCAATAACGGGTTTAACGCGTTTTATCCGGCAAAAGAATTAACAAAAAATAATATAAAACCTAAAGTTGTATTAACTGATGTTCTGGTTTTTAATGAATCGATTAACCATAATAATATCAGTACAATATCAGAATTAGATAATTTGGTATTTTCTCATAAAGATTATGTAATTACATTTGAATTTGCGGCACTCCATTTTGTAAATCCCGAAAAAAATAAATATGCATATAAACTTGAAGGTCTCGAAGAAAATTGGAATTATGTAAGTGCTGAAAGAAGATTTGCCACTTATACTAATCTTTACGGAAAGGAGTATACATTCCGTATTAAAGCTTCAAACAGCGATGATATCTGGAATGAAGAAGGATTAGCAGTTCATTTTTCAGTTTCACCGCCATTTTATAATACTACGCTTTTTAAGTTTTTATCCATTGTATTTATTGTAATTGCTGTCTTTTTAGTTGTCAAATTAAGAACCAGAATTATAAAAAAACGCAACATTGAGCTTGGGCATATTAATTCTAAATTAAATAAGGAAATTGAAGAAAGGATTAAAATTGAGTTTGAAAAGCAAAAGCTTAATGAAGAGTTAGAGCAAACTAACAAAGAATTAAAACAAATAGTTTATATAGCTTCTCATGATCTTAGAACTCCGCTTGTTAATATACAAGGATTTAGCAAGGAATTAGATTTTCTTGTGCAGGATTTATCGGATAGTCTGCGTGATAAATTTGATGAAAATGATGAAAGTAATTTATGGGAAATAATTCAAAATGAAATGCCCCTTTTTCTTAACTATATAAGAAACGGGACTCAAAAAATGGATTCTCTTTTAGCCGGATTACTAAATTACTCTCATCACGGTAGTGCTTCTCTACATATCGATAAAATTTCTGTTGAAGAAATTATAAGCGGATTGCAACTTTCTTTTAACGATAGAATTGAAAAATATAATATTTCAATTACTATTGATGAATTACCTGATTGTTTTGCGGATTTAATTCAGTTAAAAGTTGTGTTCGCAAATTTATTGGATAATGCGATAAAATTTCATACCGAAGAAGGGAAAAAAGAAATTCATATTTCTGGCGGAAAAACTGAAACTATGCTTTATTACACAATAAAAGATAATGGCATCGGGATTGACGAAAAACATCATGATCAGATATTTCAAATATTCTATAGGATTAATCCAAGTAAATACGAGGGTGATGGATTAGGTTTAACATTAGTTGAAAAAATAATTAATCGTCACGGCGGCGAAATAAAAGTTAAATCTGAACTAAAAAAGGGTTCTACATTTACAGTTTTACTGCCAAATATTTCCGAATAATTTACTGTTGCTAATATCGTACTAAATGTAGTGAGAAAAAATGATATGAGAGGAAAAATATGCCACAGAATTATGCAGCTATAAATAATAAGACAATGTGCACCGGTTATAATATAAAACAAGAAGGTGAAAATACAGTAATAAAATTCACATTTAATTCTTGCGGTAAGGAATTAAATGGAGAATTTTTGGGAATTTTAGATGCAACACTGGAGAAGGGGATTACAAGAATTATTGTAGATTTAAGTTCTTGCGAATTTCCAAACTTTAAAATTTGGGGCGATTTGTTTGAATTTTATAAGAGGTTAGAAAAAAAAGGCGGTAAATTATGTCTTATTTGGAATCCAAAATTCAAACTGACTTTATACAACATTACTAAGTTTTCAAGACTTTTTAAGATTTATCCTGATTTAAATTCGGCTATTAGACATCTAAATTAATAAAAGCCGTTTCATTTTTGAAACGGCTTTTATGTATGAGGTTTAATTTATTATTAGTTTACTATTTTGAACTCAATTCTTCTGTTTTGTGCTCTTCCATTTGAAGTTTTGTTGCTAACCATTGGGTTGGTTTCGCCATAACCAACAGCTTTCATCCTATCAGCGTTTATTCCTTTTGAGGTCAGATATTCTTTGACTGATAGTGCACGTTTTGTAGAAAGTTCTAAATTTTTATCAGCATCACCAGAACTATCTGTATGACCTTGAATTTCGACTTTTACATCTGAGTGTTTGCCTAATAGTTCAGCAGTTTGATTTAATGTTTTTTTCGCGTTTGAAGTAAGATCGTATTTAGCCGTTGCAAAATTTACTCCTTTTAATACCCACGGAACGTCATCAGATTTATCTAAAGGATTTGTGCCGCTTAAAACTTCTTCACCGTCTTTTACACTTCCGCCGTCAGTATCGCTGTTATTAGGATCAGTTTTTTTAGCGTTAACTTCAACACCATCATTAAGTCCGTCACTATCAGTATCTTGTATTAAAGGATTGGTTTTTGTTTTATTAACTTCAATACCATCATCCAATCCGTCAGCATCCGTGTCAGCTTTTAAAGGATCAGTTTTATGCGTGTTAACTTCCGCGCCATCTTTTAATCCATCATTATCGCTATCAGCTTTAGTTGGATTTGTTTTTGTTGAGTTTAATTCTACATTATCATTAAGACCGTCTTCGTCAGTATCAATTTTAGTTGGTTCAGTTTTATAAATATTTATTTCATCGCCATCTGTTAAACTATCACCGTCGGTATCAGCTTTTGTAGGATCAGTTTTATACTCAACTAATTCATCATTATCTTCTAATCCGTCGCTATCGGTATCTTTGTTCAAAGGATCAGTATTATATGTATTAATTTCTTCGTTATCATTAAGTCCGTCATCATCAGTATCAGCTTTGTTAGGATCGGTACCTAATTTTTTTTCAAGATCGTTTTTTAATCCGTCGTTATCATAATCTGTATCCGAAGGAATAGTGAAAGCCAGACCAAGAGATAGGTTCCAATATCCATCCGCATCTGATTCACTGCTATATAAATAATCGGTGAATGAATAGTTATACCCAAAACCAAGATCTACTAATACTGATTTTGAAAGCGCAATTTCTGTACCTATGCCTAACGGGATAACAGTTGCAAATCCGTCTTCTTCCGAATTCCATTTTTGGGGTTTATCATTGGACCATAGTAATCCCTCTACACCTACATATACATACGGATTAACACTTTTTAAACTAAATGGCTGTAATAGTAATCTTGGGCCAAAAGTAATAAGCGAAGTTTCAAACTCTCTCATGTACTGATCTTTTTCTCCCCAAAGATATCCGTAACCGGCACCAATTTCTAATCCTAATATTCTGGATAATTCAAATCGGGCAAATGCTCTTCCCATCATAGACGTTTTGGATGCATCATAAGTACTTTCATCAGTGTTTGGGAAAAGTAAGCTAAACTGTCCGCCAATTTTTGCTTTGTAATCTTTTAATTGAGCAAAACTATTGGATGAGAACGAAATTAGCAAAACTATTGATAAGATTGTAAATAGTATTTTTTTCATGGAAAACCTCCGGGCTGGTTTATTGTTTTTTGATTAACTACAAAATTAATTCAAATAAAAACTAATTAGAACGCCTCCTTTATATCCAATATTTTTAGGTTAAAATAAATAAAAAATCATAAAAACAACATAGTTAAAAAAATATTTTCATATGGTATTAAAATTATTTTTAAAATCTCAAACCGAAGTAATTTCATTTAAGAATATATAATCAATGAATTAAAAAAATGCTAACAAATTATTCCAGCTAGAGGATTTCGGAAATCTTTTATTTTTTTCTTTTATTTCCGAACTATTCTAAAGTTCCAATATGAAAGCTGTACAATCTGAGTATTGTAAGAAGAAGTATATAATATTAAAGAGTTGAATATATGAATGGCAAGAGATATAAATATTTATTCATAATAGCAGATATATTTATAATATTTATTGGATTTATACTAAGTGTATATTTAATAAAGAATGATGCAAATTTAACATTATCCGAATTATTATCTAATTCATTATCGTTTATTTGGTTCGGTATTGTATTAGCACTTATAAATATTTTTGTTTTTGAAGTTAATCATCTCTATAAAATTAATATTATTTTATCGAGAGCTGCACATCTATCCAGCATAATAAAATCACTTTATTACGGAATAATTAATGTTATTCTAATTGCTATTTTATTCAAATCATCAACAATTATTGATTCTCAAGGATTAATATTTTTCTTCCCTCTATTAGTGCTGCCACTTTTTTATCTAATTAGAATTGGTCTGTTAAGGCTAGTTTACCTTCAGATTAGTAAAACCAAAGTGATGCGGAATCTGGTAATTGTAGGCGGAGGAAAGGCTGGTAAATTATTGGCCGCAAAGGTGATTTTTGAAAATCCAATTGGTTTGAACATTGTTGGTTTTATAAATTCCGGGCTTGAGCAAGAGGCCAGTATTTTTGGACAGAAATATCTGGGATTTATTAATGATATAAATTCTATTGTTAGAGAGAAAAAAGTAAATGAAATAATTATTGCTATTGATGGAATTCACTACGAAAAATTATTAGAAATTTTAGATGTCTGTAAAAGTACAAAGATTGAAGTAAAGCTTAGTTCAGAGTTATTTGATATAATTCCTGAAAAAATTTCCACAGAAAAATATGCTGATATCCCGGTAGTTGGCATCTCTAAAATTGCAAACAATGCTCTGTCATTAGGATTCAAAAGATTATTCGATTTAGTTATTTGTTCATTTGCAATCCTGCTTTTATTGCCGGCGTTTATAATGTTAGGCCTTGCTATTAAGCTAACATCAAAAGGTTCAGTTATATATCATCAAACCAGAATTGGCAAAAATGGGAAACCTTTTAAGTTTTATAAATTTAGATCTATGACAACCGTTGATGAAGACGATAAAGAGCGTCAGGCAAAAATGATTGAGTTTATTAAAAATAGTGATAAAAACAGTGGCGATTTAAAGGTTGTTAGCGAATCGAGAATTACTCCTATCGGTAAAGTATTAAGAAAAACTTCGTTAGATGAACTTCCACAGTTATTTAATGTTCTTATGGGAGATATGAGTTTAGTTGGTCCCAGACCTTGTTTGCAATACGAATATGATAACTATAATGACTGGCAAAGAAGACGCTTAAGTGTAATTCCCGGATGTACAGGTGTTTGGCAAGTGATGGGAAGAAGTTCAGTTTCATTTAACGATTCCGTTATAATGGATCTTTATTACATAAATAATATGTCACCTTGGCTCGATTTAGAGCTTATTATAAAAACAATACCAACTATGCTATTGGCACGTGGCGGTAAATAATCATTAAATTATGAGGGAATGATATGAATGTTGGAGTACTTGGTCTTGGATATTGGGGACCTAACTTAATTAGGAATTTTCTGGGTCACCCGGAAATAGAAAAAGTAATAGGTTGTGATAAGAAGGAAGACAGACGAAATTTTATTAAATCGAGATTTCCTTCTGTTGAATTAACTGATAATGCTAGTGAATTAATGGAAGGTGATTGTGATATAATTGCAATTGCAACTCCGGTTAACACGCATTATGATTTTGCAAAAGACGCACTTGAGGCTGGGAAACATATTTGGGTAGAAAAGCCTTTCACCTCAAACTCTGCTCAGGCAGAAGAACTAATTGATATTGCGCAGAAAAAAAATCTTAAAATATTTGTCGATCATACTTTTATTTATACCGGTGCGGTTAGAAAAATAAAAGAGTTAATTGACAAAGGTGAGTTGGGAGATATTATCTATTTCGACTCTGTTAGAATTAACTTAGGATTATTCCAAAATGATGTAAATGTTATTTGGGATCTGGCTCCACACGATTTATCAATAATGAATTATATCTTGCCCGGAAAAATAGCCAAATCCGTAGATGCTGATGGAATCGCAAATTTCTATAATAAAGAAAATATTGCGCACATATCAGTTCATTTTGAAGATAACTGTTTTGCTCATTTTCATGTTAACTGGACATCGCCGGTTAAAATTAGAAAGATGATTGTCGGCGGAACTAAAAAAATGTTAGTTTACGATGATATGGAAAACTTTGAGAAAATTAAGGTTTATGATAGCGGAATTGAGATGAAAGCCAGAGAAAACATACATGAAGCTTTGGCGCAATATAGAATAGGGGATATGTATTCTCCAAAAATCACTCAGACCGAAGCTTTAAATTTAGCTGTTAATGAATTTATAGAGTCTATTAATGAGGATAGAATGCCGCTTACATCTGGTAAAGACGGATTAGATGTTGTTAGAATATTGGAAGCAACAGATAAGTCTATTAACAAAGGCAAACAAATTCAAATTGGTTCAACAGTTGTTATTGGCGAATGAGGAACTAATGGAAAAAAAGAATATAAATAATGTTAAGATGGGAAAAGATGTAAAGGTTTTTGATTTTGTAAATCTGTATGGATGTTCTATAGATGATTATACTAAAATTGGAACCTTTGTCGAAATTCAAAAAAATGCTTCTGTTGGTAAAAACTGTAAAATTTCTTCCCACACCTTTATTTGTGAAGGAGTGAAAATAGAAGACAATGTATTTATAGGACATAATGTTACTTTTATAAATGATAAATACCCGAGATCCGTTAACCCCGATGGCTCTATGCAGACTGAAGAGGATTGGTCGGTAGAAGAAACATTTATCAAAAAAGGTGCGTCAATTGGTTCTTCATCTACAATTTTATGTGGTGTTACTGTTGGTGAAAATGCAATTGTTGGAGCAGGAGCTGTTGTAACGAGAGATGTCCCTCCTAACGCTACAGTAGCTGGTGTACCAGCAAAAATAATTAAGCATGCCTAAATTATAATTGCTTATGTCATGTTTCTCCAATGAATGAAAAAAAAGACGAGTGTAAAAACTCGTCTTTTAATTTTATAAGAATTTTCTGCTGTGAGTGTTATTTAAGGTAAATCATTTTTTTAGTCGAATGAAAATGATCAGTTATAAGCCGGTAAAAATAAATACCGCTAGCCAGGTTAGCAGGCGTAAATCTAATTTGATGCTTTCCTTCTTTCATCCAATTATTATCTATTAAATTTGCAACTTCTTCACCGTTAACATTAAATATCTTTAATTTAACATTACTTCCTTTGTTTAAATAGAAAGATATATTTGTAATTGGATTAAAAGGATTAGGATGATTTTGATTAAGGGAAGTATTTTTAATTTTAGTTTCATCATCAGAAATATTTTCTTTTAAAAGATTCTCATTTGTATTGTAACCAAATATTTTGGTTTCCCAAATAGTTGCCCATTTAGTATTATTTGCAGAATGTAATTCAATTCTAAGATATCTGGCATTTATTGTATCAAATGAATTTGAAGTCCATTCACTGTTTTTTGAACTAGCATTATTTATTTGATTTTTCCAATCAGTTTTATTTGAAGATGTAGAAATTGAATAATTATATATTCTACCCTGATCAAATTGATAAAAAGAAATATCTACTTTGTTCATCGATTTAATTTCCCCTAAATCATATATAAGCCATTGAGGAGTCGGGTATGAAGACCATCTTGAATTTGGATCTCCATCATTATAACATTTTCCGTCAATTGTAGCCAAAGGTGAAGTTAATGTATTACTGGTTGAGGATGCTTCAACATTTTTAATTATAAGTTCCTTTAAGGAAGGATCTGTAGTTTTAACATATTTTGTATTTCCGTAGAACTCTGCTTCCCACACTGTGGCCCACTGTGTATTATTTGCGCCTAATAAATTTAACCTGATATATTTAGCATTAACAGAATCAAAAGTATCTTCTGTAAATTCAGTATTACTAGAAACGGATTTTTCAACAAGAGAATTCCATGTTTTTGAATCAGTTGAATAATCAAGCGAATAATTATATTCTCTCCCTTGATCAAATTTGTAGAATGAAATTCTAGATTTAGAAACAGTTCTTACAGAATCGAATTTAAATATCAAAAATTGCGGAGTTGGATAAGAAGACCATCTTGAATTTACGTCCCCGTCATCATATCCTTTCCCATCAATTGTAGACAATGGTGAAGTTAAAGTATTGGTGGTTGATGATGCTAAGACATCAGTGATATTAATAAAAGAAGTATCTGAAATAATATTTGATCCATCATTTTTAGCTTTCCCTTCTAAGTTCTGTCCGCCATAGATTTCAGTTTCCCAAATAGTTGCCCATTTGGAATTATTTGCACTGTGTAATATTATCTTAACATATCTTGCTTTTTGACTGCTAAATTTATTAATAGTCCACTCTGTATTAGCAGAGTTAACATTCTTAATAACAGTATTCCAACTAACGTTATCCGCAGAAGTTTCAATTGAATAGTTGTATATACGTCCATTGTTAAACTCATAAAATGATATTCTAACCTGATCTACATCAAAAATATCTTCCAGGTCGTATATTAACCATTGTGGAGTTGGGTAAGAAGACCATCTGGAATTTACATCTCTATCGTTTGCCCCTTTGCCATCAATAGTATACAAAGGAGAGGTTAGTGTATTTGTAGTGGACGAAGCCAGAACGTTCGAAATATTTATTTTGGAATAAAAGTATTCAAATTCTAAGTCAGTAGTATATTCAATCGCACCAACATCAGGAGCACCAATAATATCCTGATTATAAAGATCTTTATAATCAGCAACATATTTACCCATATTAATTAAAGGACTATTTTCAGGTATATAATATGCACTGTCACTAGTCTCACTAATCACTGCATCAGTATTACCTCTAATATAAAAATTATTTTGGAACACATCAGAAAAATTTTCATTTGCGCTATTGAAGTCAGTCATAGAGAAACCTTCTCTATCATAACCAATAACCGTACTATTTATATCGTCACCTAGAAAACAATTATTTGAATACTCAGAACCATTGTTAACTGAATATGTAACAAAGAACATTGGAGTGCTTGTACAGAAATTATTTATTAAACTATTAGAACTTCCGTAGATAGTTAAACCTCTTCTGGTACAATTCATTATAGTATTATTTATCAAAGAATTATTCTCACAGTATCCTTTACCAGGACCAAATAAAGGTTCTAATGTAAAAGCAATTCCAGTCTGAGAATTAACATATCCATCTTTAGTAACAATATATTCTTCTCTAACTGTATCTATTACATTGTAATAGATAAGGTTGTTATTTCCAGCAATTTCATTAGGTACAACAATATTACGAATTGTATTACTAAATATTTCATTATAGGCACAAGCATCCTTTTCAATACCGCCAACAGTAAAACCTCTGCTATATGAAACGCCGGGAGAGGTTAAAAAATTGTTATAAACTTTATTAAATGATGATTTCCGTAATTCTGCATCCCAACCTAATATTTGGATATTGTTATGATACCAGTCTTTTATAAAGTTTTCATAAATTTCGAAGTAAGTTACACCTTCTTCTAAGACTATCCCATTTGAACCGGTGAGTTCATAATATTCGTAGTGTTTAATTTTATCGAATCCGGAAACAATTTTATTACTTCTGATGATTCCGTAGCTTGAATAATCTTCCAGATTACCGCGTATATCTATTGCTGATCTATCACAGCCCATTCCAATATTGCAGTTCTCAATTATTAAACTGTCAACACCTCTTCCTTTTATTCCGTAAAGTCCATACTTTAAATCTAAATTCTGAATAGTTACAAAATCAGAATTATTCAAATCAATTACAGAATAATTCTGGCTAGAAAAAGTTCGCTTTAAAGATTTGTAAACTTTTGCCGGATTTGAAGTTGAATACAAATATAGTTTTTGATCTGCAATAACATATCGCCATCTAAAGACGTCATCAATTTTATCAATTTCATTTGCAGAGTTATATTCCTTACCATCAATAAAAACTCTGCTTGTAGCTCCATAAGCCGAGATCATCCAAATGTTGTTCCCATACATTTTCCAACTATCAGGGTCAAATGCATTATCGGGGTAGATATCAGAAAGCAGTGATAAAATTGGCTTTTCTCCGCTAGAGTAATCTCCAATAATTATTCGTTCATTTGGTTTCCCACTAAAGTCCAAATTAAGAGTAGTTCCGTTTTCCCAAATATCCCCCCGCTTAAATAATATTTTAGTATTTGGCATCACTTTAAGATCGTTTACTCTTTTTATAGTTTTAAATGGATTTTGCTCGGATAGACCATTATTCTTATCGTTACCTTCTGACGAAGAAACATAGTATATGTTTTGTGCAAATAAAGAAAAGGAGAGCAAAAGTGTTGTGATAATTGTAAAAAATGAAAAGAATTTCCTAGGCATATTTTCTTCCAATTTTATAGGTTATTAAGTATGGTAAAAGAACACGATTTAATTAATAATGTTTTTCATGATGGTCGCAAAGTAAATAAAAATCGGAGCTAAACACAACCAACATTGGGAAAGGTACAGTATATTTAAAGTTTACTTGACAAGTATTTTTGAAAAGTAAATATTCCTTGACGAAAATATTACTAATCTGTTGTATAATTTATGAAATTGAGGTTTTTGAAGAATTGTTTTATAGAAATCCAATGGGACTTATTAGATATTTAACAACTAAATTTTAAGATCCATGAGTTAATAAGCATGTGGTTTAAAATAAAAAAAGCAAGATCGAAAAGATCTTGCTTTTAATTTTTTTCTGACAAATGATTACTTTAACAATGTCATTTTTTTAACTGATGAAAAGTTTTCAGATTCTAAAACATAAAGGTAAATTCCGCTGCTTAAATTGGTTGCGTTGAAGTTCACTTTGTGATTCCCGGCATCTAATTGTTTGTTTAATAAGTCGGTTACTTTTTCACCTAAAATATTATAGATGGCTAGCTGGACTTTAGATTTAGATGGAATACTAAATGCTATTGTAGTAGTAGGATTAAATGGATTAGGATAATTTTGGTCTAGCTGGTATTCCATTGGCAAAGCTGTCATTTCAATTGAGATTAAATCAACAAACTCATCAGAGATTATTACACTGCTATTTTTGGAAATATTTTCATTCAAGTATGTTCCGTCAATATTGTCTTTTAAGATAATATTATTACTGTTAGATGTAATTGTAACCGGGTATTCTGCATCCGTAATTTTAATTGAAGATTGCACATCACTAAGTGAACTTACTAAACTACCATTTGTAAATCTAACATCAAATACACCTTTAGGAGGAACAGGAGGTAAAGATATTTTATTCAATGCAGTTGAGTTATCGGAAAGATATAAAGTCATTGAATTATTTTTGTTATCAGTAATTGTAACACTTATCATTTCACTATTATCCAAAGCAGATTTACTAAGCGATTTACCTAATGAAACTTCTCCTATGTGTAATGTTCCGGCTTCGGATGCTTTAACCCAATAACCTTTTCCATTAAATAATGTATCGGCAATTGTATAATTTCCTTCAAAACCATAAAACGGAGAAGTTAAAATATTTTCCGGTTCTGTATATAATTGATCAACTAAAATACTGTCAAAGCTTCCAATCATATTCCAGCCTTCTTTTAATTCAATTATATCATTAGTTACATTTCCATTTACAACAAAGTTTGTATCTTTTTCAAATCTTACCCAGTAGCCCAATCCGCTTTTAATTGTATCGTGCTGTACATAATATTCATCGTAGTTAAAAGCATTAGAAAGATTTGTATTTTCGAATAATGAATCAATTGCAATACTATCGGCAACAGGTAAAGAAACAATATTCCAACCTTGATTAACAACAAACTCAATTGATTTTGTACTTACGGTTTGGTAACCATAAAACTCAGCTTCCCAAATTGTTGCCCATTTACTATTATTAGCACTATGTAAATCTATTTTTACAAATCTGCCATTAGTTGATGCAAATTCATTTTCTGTAAATTCAGTGCTGTTCGATTCTGCTCTATTAACTACGGTTGTCCAGTTTATATTGTCTTCTGAAACACTAATTGAATAAGTATAAATTCTTCCTTTGTCAAAATAATAGAATGAAAATCTGGTTTTTGAGATCTGTTGGATTGAACCTAAATCATAAGTAATCCATGCCGGAGTTGGATAAGTGGACCATCTTGAAGTAGCGTCTCCGTCAAAAGCACCTTTACCATCAATTGTAGACATTGGTGAAGTTAAAGTATTTGTTGTTGAAGATGCAGCAACATTAACAACATTCAACTTTACAGCTTCTTTTTTTTCTATAGTATATTCTGTAGAATTATTTTCATCAATCAAATTTCCAGCATTGTCATGGATATTTGAAACAGTTATGTTGTAATTGCCTGGTAAATGATTAGATGTTTCAAGAATAAGTGCAGTTGCGTTTATAATCGCAATATTTTCAACTATTATTCCATTTCCTATATAATAATTATAAATAACTTCAGCATCATTCTGTCTAATTTCTTCAGAGAAGTTTAGCTGTAAAGAATTTTCTGTTAGAACTTCTATACTTGATAACTCCGGAGCAATTATATCATTATTACCAAATATCTCAGTTTCCCAAATTGTTGCCCATTTTGTATTGTTAGCACTGTGCATTTCATATTTAACATATCTGCCATTAGTTGATGTAAATTCATTTTCCGTAAATTCAGTGCTGCCAGATTCTGCTCTATCAACTACAGTTGTCCAATTTTTATTATCTTTAGATACTTTTACAGAATAAGTATAAATTCTTCCCTTATTAAAATAATAGAAAGAAATACGTGTTTTGTTTATATGTTTTTCAGAACCTAAATCATAAGTAATCCAGGCCGGAGTTGGATAAGTAGACCATCTTGAATTTACGTCTCCATCAAAGGCTCCTTTGCCATCAAATGTTGAAAGGGGAGATGTAAGCGTATTTGTTGTACTTGAAGCACTTACACCTCTAATATCAAGTTTTTCAGAAGTATAATTAGCCGATTGTCCGAAAACTGATGTTACAATAAAAAGAGTTAAAAATAATATGTGGTTTTTGATGTTTTGTATTTGATGATTCATTTTATTCTCCAAGATATATTTTTTACCCTAATAGGCACATTTGGTGCCAAGCAAAATATATCTTGAAAAAGGTTGAGTTTGCCCTAAAAACGAAGTTTAGATGGAGTTCCCAATAAAAACAATCAATGTGTAGTCAATTAAAATTGACGCAGACAATGTACAAGTGTAAAAACAAGTTATTTTCAAAGTATTTGTCTGAAAAATTTTCTTTACGTCAAAAAAAATTTACACAAGATAGAAGATTCCTAATCTGCTATCTTGTGTAAAACCTTTATTCATTTGATACTATTTAATTAATGTTAGCTTCTTTACTTTCGAAAAATTATTAGCTTTTAATGCATAAATATATATTCCGCTGCTTAAGTTATTAGCATTAAATTCAATTTTATGTTTACCGGCACTCAAAACATCATTTACTAAAGTTGTTATCTTTTCGCCAAGAATATTAAAAACATCAAGCTCAACTTTTGAATTAACAGGGATGCTAAATGATATTGTAGTTGTCGGATTAAAAGGATTTGGATAGTTTTGTTCAAGAGAATATTCAGAAGGTAAAACCTCATATTCAACATTTATCAGTTCATTTGAATTATCAGAAATTCTAATAGTTTCACCTTTATATAATCTTGTTTTTTTAACTATTCCATTTTCAAAATAATTGAGAACTAAATCATCGCAATCAGAGGTTACAGAAATTGGGAACCCGGCATCACGAATCTTAATTTCAGAATTCAAATCTGTTAATGAATTTATAAGCAGTCCGTTGGTAAATCTTATATCAAAAGCACCTTCGGGGGGTATAGGCGGTAATGCTATTTTTTGCAAAGATGAGTTATTATCGGATAAGTAGAGAGTCATTGATTTATTTTTACTATCAGTAATTGTTATACTTTTAAGATCCTCATCTTCGGAAACTGAAGTTTTGCTTAAAATACAATTCTGTATTTTATCAGAGAAGTACAATGTTCCCGCACCGGTAGTTTTAACCCAGTATCCTTTCCCTATAATTAAAGAATCTTCAATTGTATAATTTCCATTGAAACCGTAAAATAAAGATTGAATTATATTTGCTGGTTCAGTGTACAAATTATTAATACTTATGTTATCGATACTTCCAATCATATTCCAGCCTTCGCGCAGCTCAATTGATTCTTTATTACTGTAGCCTTCAACTTCAAATTTTGCGTTGTCTTTAAATCTAACCCAATAACCAAGACCACTTTTTATAGTCTGATGTTCTATATAATCTTCATCATAGTTAAAAGCCTGCGAAATGTTCAAATATTGAAATAATAAATCTGTGTTTCTGTCCTTAGGCTCAACTGGTATTGATACAATATTCCAACCCTGTAAAACGGTAAAATCAACTTTTTTTGTTTGCGGTATTACCGGAGTATTTATTAAATTATTACCAATTATTTCAGTTTCCCAAACAGTTGCCCATTTAGAATTATTTGCTTCATGAATCTCAAGTTTAATATATCTGCCATTAATTGTAGTAAACTGGTTCTCAGTAAATTCGTTTGTACTCGATTTAGCATTATCAATTACCGTTGTCCATGAGTTATTATCTTCAGAAACATAAACAGAATAAGAGTAGGTCCGCCCTTTGTCATAATAGTAGAATGAAATTCTAGTTTCACTTACAGCTTTTATCTCTCCTAAATCATAACATATCCATGCTGAAGTTGGGTATGTGGACCATCTTGAAGTAGCGTCTCCATCTTTTGCTCCTTTACCATCAATAGTAGCTAATGGAGAAGTTAATGTATTTGATGTTGATGAAGCGTAAACATTTACTATATCTAGTTTTTCTTCAGTTGGTTTTTCCGGTTCAGGGATAATGGGACTATCATCAAAGTAAGAATACGGCATACTATTATCCGTTAAAATTTTATTACCATAAAGATCCGAAATATTATTTGCTGTAATTGTATAATTTCCTGATGAATGAAGGGAGGTATTTAGAACTATTTTTTTCCCATCCACAAGAGAAGCTGAAGTAATAGAAATTCCACCGGTTATTGAATAATTACTAATATTTGTTGCGGCATTATTATCCAGGTTTTCCGAAAAAGTGAGCATTAGTGATGAAGCTGATAAAACATCGACATTTTTTAATTTAGGCGGAGTTAAATCTTCAGACCCAAATATTTTAGTTTCCCAAATGGTTGCCCATTTAGAATTATTTGCGCTATGAATCTCAAGTTTAATATATCTCCCTTCAACAGATAAAAAAGAGTTATCGGTATATTCCTTATTACCTGATGTTGCATTTTCTACAATAGTTTTCCAATTGTTATTATCATCCGATATATGGATTGAATAAGTATAAACTCTTCCTTTGTTAAAATAGTAGAATGAAAAACTTGTTTTGCTTATTGATTTAATTTCTCCTAAATCGTAACAAATCCAGGCCGGGGTCGGGTATGTAGACCATCTAGATATTACATCACCGTCAAAAGCGCCTTTACCGTCAATTGTAAAAAGGGGAGAGGTTGATGGATGCGAAGTTGAAGAAGCTGTTACATTCTTTACTTCAAATTGAACTGTCTGAAAATTATCTGTTTGCGAAAATACAACTCCGCTTAAAACAATGGCTATTATCAAAACAAATGAGAACAAATTTCTGTTATAAACTGGCATTTTTTCACTCCAAAATATTTAGATTTTATTACTCATGTATAGCCATATATAGTGCCAGTTTTTTTAAAGGGATTGTAAGAAAAGATTAGAAAAATGCGGTTTTTTCGTGTAAATTTTATTTTACACTGTTTCGTAAAGAGAATCTTGTATTTAAAATACTGATTTGGAACAGAAAAGTTACAGTGTTTAAAATAAAAAGGGGGCTGGTCATTACAACCTTCCCCCCGCCAAGGAAACTTATATGCAGTAAATTATTTTAATAGTGTCATTTTTTTAACTGAGGTGAAATCGGCTGATTCTAAAACATATAGATAAATACCGCTGCTTAGGTTAGTTGCATTAAAATTAACTTTGTGGCTGCCGGCTGATAATTGTTCATTCATTAAACCAGCTACTTTTTCACCTAATATATTATATACATTTAATGCTACTTTAGAATCTATTGGAATGCTGAACGCAATTGTTGTTGTAGGATTAAATGGATTAGGATAATTTTGATCCAGATTAAAATTTGAAGGTACAATTTCCGTTTCAATTTCAAACATGTTTACAAATTCATCATTGATTACAATTTCTTCACCAGACGTAATTTTTGCGTCAATATAGGATCCGTCAATCTTGTCTTTTATTAGTAAATCAATACCTTCAACTTTAATAGTAAGAGGGTAGTTTGCATGAGTTATGCTTAAATCAGTATCTATATTTGATAATTCTTTTGCTAACATGTTGTTTGTGAATCTTACATCAAATAATCCTTTTTCTGGAACCGGAGGTAAAGAAAATTCATTTCCTAAATGATCATTATCGGTAACATATAAAGTTGTTGATAAACCGTTGTTATCAGTTACAACAATACGTCCCCATGAGTTTTCAACTTTTTGTTCTATCACATTAATTTCTTCTTGATGGCTCTTCTTATTTAATAATAATTTACCTTCTTTAGATGTTTTTACCCAGTATTCTTTCCCGATTTCTAAAGTATCAGTTGTTTCAAATTTTCCATTGTTTATATAGAACGGAGATTCAATAATACCTGCAGGTTCTGTAGCAACTGATTGTACACTAACTGATGTAATTTCAGAAATCTTATTCCATCCTTTACTTAAAGTAATTTCATTTGTCTGAACTGTTCCCATTATTATTACTAATTCGGATAATTGGAAATTTAAAGTATAAGATGAGTTTTCTATCATATCAATATTTACTAGCTGTCCGCCAAATTTATCTTGTAATAAAAATTCTCTGTCCGCAAGTTTTGCAGAATCCCATGTTAATGTATAAGGAGCTGTTCCTTGAAGACTTATATTCCAGACAGTTGTTTTGTCTTCTAAAACTTTAATATCTTTTGTCGATTGACTATATCCGTCAACTAGTGTTAATCTTGCATCTAGTTCAAACATATCGGGAGCTGATGGAGGTAATATTTCTTCATCTAAATCGATACTATTGGTTGCCTGATCATTTTGACCAAATGTTAATGCAATTGTTCTGCTGTTTTTAGAATCCTTAACTTCAATAGTTGATTCCCAATTTGTAAGAGGAGTTATAATTTCTGGAACTGTTCCTTCTGATCCGTATATTTCTCCTTCCCAAATTGTTGCCCATTTTGAGTTGTTTGAACCATGAAGATCAACTTTAACATATCTTCCGCTAATAGGAGCAAATTCATTTTCCGTATATTCATTAGTGCTTGAGCTAACATTATCTATAACTTTTGTCCAGTTCTCATTATCTTCCGATACAAGAATAGAATACTGGTAAACTCTTCCATTATCATAGTAGTAAAAAGAAAATCTTGTTTTACTAATTGTTTTTGTCTCGCCTAAATCGTAACAAATCCAAGCCGGAGTAGGATAAGTTGACCATCTTGAACTAGTATTGCCATCATTCGCGCCTTTCCCGTCTATTGTAAATAGTGGGGAAGTTCCAGTATTTGAAGTTGAAGAAGCGGTTACATCTTTAACTTTCAATTGTATTGTTTCTTCAGCCGGAACAGGTATTTCTTCGTCTTTAGAGTTATCATCGATATCATTGTTTTCATATCCGGATTCAAAAGCACCAACATCAGGTAAATCGGTAATAACATTCAAATTGAAATCTTTAGTTGTTCCCATCTCTATACCAGCATTTATAAGTATACTTTTTGCACTTGGTGTGAAATTTGAATTTTCTAAATCTACAACAAATTGTTCACCAGTTGCAATTCGCACATTATTGTTGATAATATCACTGTTATTGCTGTCATCTGCATTATTAAATTTGTCTGCTGTATATCCGGCTTTGTCATAACTTATTATAAAATCAGAGCTTGAATTGTTTTCATTATAATAATAATTGTTAGAATAAACTGAGTTTCTGTTTGAGTTAGCAATTAAAGCTATTAATGGAGTGTTTATGAATAAGTTATTTACAATCTGATTTGAAAATCCATAAACAGTAGCAGCTCTTCTTTTTACATCTTTAATAACATTATTATATATCTTATTATTTTTACAAACACCAAGACCCGTTCCAAACAAGTCTTCCAATGTAAAAGCGATTCCGGTTTGTGTATTAACATAACCATCTTTTGTTATAATATATTGTTCTCTTACATTATCAATAATATTGTAATAAATTGAATTATCATTACCGCCAACTTCATTTGGTACAACGGTATCAATAATTCTATTACTAAAGATTTCATTAAATTGTGAAGCTGTTTCTTCTATTCCGCCAACTGTAAAACCTCTGCTGTATGAAATACCAGATGAGATCATTAAATTATTATACACTTTATGATAAGAAGAAATTCTATTTTCAGTATCCCATCCTAATATTTGAATATTGTTATGATACCAGTCTCTTATCTCGTTATCGTAAATCTCAAAATACGTTACTCCTTCTTCCAAATCAATTCCATTTGATCCAGTCATTGTATAGACTTCATAGAATTCTATTTCGCTAAATCCTGAATTTATTACATTATTTCTAATTATTCCTTTACTAGAAATATCGGAACCATCACCTCTAACATCAATTGCTATTCTGTCACATCTATAACCAATATTAGAATCTTCAATTATTAAGTTATCAGTACCGCGTGCTTTAACACCATAAAGTCCATAGCGTAAATCTAAATTGCTGATAGTAATATTGTCAGCACTAACAAGTTCAATAACAGAATATTGTTGAGAATAGAATGTTCTTTTAATTGATGAATAAAATGTTGCTGGATTTGAAGTTGCATAAACGTATAATCTATTTCGAGAGGTTGAATAATACCATCTAAAAGTGTTATTAATATTTGATGTGGAAGTTGTAGAATTATATTCTTTCCCGTCTAAAAATACCCGGTTAGTACTTCCATAAGCCTGAATTGACCAAACATTATTTCCTTCATATTCCCAATTTCCAGTTTTTTTAGAATCATTCGGATAAAGATTTGAGGATAATGATAGGATAGGAGAATTTCCGGTTCCATATGCTCCAATAGTAATTCGCGCATTTTCAGTTCCGCTGTTACTAATTGTTAAGGTTTTTTGTTCTTCCCAAATATCGCCGCTTTTAAAAAGTACTTTATCTCCTGGGGTTAGGTTAAGTGAATTTACTTTTTCAATAGTTTCAAATGGTCTTGACTCTGATATACCAGTATATGAATCACTTCCAGATGAAGATGAAACATAGTATGTTGTTTGCGCTGATAAACTTACACAAAAAACAGTAAGAAATAAGACTGTTAAGAAGTTTATTTTGTTAACTGATTTCATTTTTTTCTCCTTGGCTTGAAAATTTTAACCATATGTTGCATTTAGTGTGCCACAATACTTAATAAATCATAAAGCTCAGTTTTTAGCCTGAAAGCGGATGAAATGTTTTAGCCGGTTTTATAAAAGTGTATCAAAAGTATGCAAGAAAAGTTTATGGTGATTCATACTGGACTTGTAAAGTGTTAAGTTACAATAAGTTAAACTGGTGTGAAGAAAAATTTACAAAACTTTTCTTTCATGTATTCAAATTAAACTTTTTAGGAATATTTTATCTAATTGTTTAATAAACAGTAAACATTTTTTTACTTAATTAATATGAGATTTCCGAATTGATGTTTTAGCCAAATATAGTAACGTTGTTAGAATTTATTTTCTGTTAAAAAATGTAATATTAATTTCTTGAATGTAACTTATATGGCGAAGCTTTAAAATAAATGAATAAAACAGAAGATATTGCGAATAAAGCAATTCGGGGTACAAATTGGAATGTAATTAATGTTTATTCCAAAACAATAATTAGTTTTTTTGTCGGGATAATTCTAGCGAGGGTTTTACTGCCTGAAGATTTTGGTCTATTTGGAATGACTCTCGTTTTTACAGGATTTGCTGATTTATTTGCCACAATGGGAATGAGTATGGCTGTGGTTAGATTAAAAGAAATCACAGATAATCATTTAAGAGTGGCTTTCACTTTAACCCTTATTTTAAGTATTGTTATATATCTTACTTTTTTTCTGCTATCGCCTGCAATTGCTTCTTTTTATGGCGAAGTAGAGCTTGTTGAAATAATAAGAACGGTTTCATTGCTGTTTTTATTTAAAGGAGTTTCTTCAATTGGATATGGTCTTTTAGTAAAAGAAATAAATTTTAAGTATTTATTTAAAAGTGAAATCAGTTCTTTTGTATTTGGATATACTCTTTTTGCCGTTACTTTAGCATTATTAGGTTTTGGTGTTTGGAGTTTAGTTATAGGTAAATTAGTTGGTAGTACTATAACCTTAATATTTTTAACGTTAAAGGTTAAAGTATTTTACAGACCGCTTATATCAAAAAAAGAATTTAGTGAACTATTTAATTTTGGAACAGGATTTAGTTTAAGCAAAATTTTATTCTATTTATCATCAAATGTTTCAAACCTATTGATTGGTAAATTTCTTTCTTCAGCTTCCTTAGGTTTGTATACAAAATCATTTAATTTAATGACTCTTCCTATAAATCAGCTTTCAAGCGTTTTATATAATGTAGTATTCCCAACTTTTGCGAAAGTACAAGACGATATAGGGAAACTTAGAAATGGTTATTTAAGAATTATACGTACTATAACATTTCTTTTATTTCCCATCTTAGCAGGAGCATATTTTTGTGCGGAATACCTGGTTTTAGGTTTATATGGAGAAAACTGGGTTGGAGCGATTGAACCATTAAAACTGCTCTGTATTGCCGGGTTATTTAAAATTACATTAAGTTACTCCGGATCTTTAGCACATGCAAGCGGCAGAGTTTATTCGGAAGCTTTTAGACAATTTATTAATCTTATAATTATAATTGTCGGTGTTTTAATTGGTGTAAACTATGGGTTATTTGGTGTATGTATAGCAATTATTGTTTCCAATGTCTGGTTGTTTATAGCGCATTCAAATTTGGCAATAAACATATTAAAAATCAATTGGTATGTATTCTTAAAAAATCTAGTTCCTAGTATTGTAAATGCCTTTATTATAAGTGTCCTAAATTACATTACAATTAGTTTTATTGAACAGAGTATTGATGAGTTTTCAGTAATAATTAAGTTGATTATTATGGCGGCGGTTAACGTAATTGCGTTTATACTTCTAATATTTTTCCTTCCAAAATCAATTAAAGGTGATACAGTTTCCTGGATGAGCCAAAAATATATTAAAGCATTTCCTAAAATGCCAAACATAATTAAAAACCTTTTACCTCAATAAGAATATGATTGAATTAAATAATATCATTAAACAAAAAAGTGAGCTGTTATCAGTTCTGCTTATTACAATAATCGCTTCGATTATTAGATTTAATGGATTAGGAAAATGGTCTTTAGCCGTTGATGAATTTTACATTACCAGATCAATTGAGAATATATTAGAATTTGGCATTCCTCAATTTCAGTCTGGCGGATATTATAACAGAGGTATTGTTTACCAATACTTAACCTCATTACTAATGCTGGGCGGAATTAAAGCAGAATTTGCGGTTAGATTAATTCCTGTTCTTTCAAATATAGCCGCAATTCCGGCCATATATTTATTAGCAAAAAAAATAAGAGGTAAGACCTTAGGGATAGCAGTTATTACAGTTTTTAGTTTATCAATTTGGGAAATAGAATTTGCACGTTTTGGCAGAATGTATGCCCCGTTTCAGACTTTATTTTTATGGTATGTATACTTTTTATATCAGAATGTTGTAGAAAATAAAAATAAAGCGGAAATATTTTTGTACATAATTAGTGCTGTTTCTGTATTTGTTTACGAGGGTGGGATTTTTCTAATTGCCCTTAATTTTATTCCGATTTTCTTAAAAATAAAGAATGGGGAGTTTAGATTCTCAATTGATTTAAAAAATAAACTGACTTATAAAAAAATAATTATCAGCATTTTTATTCTAGTCATATCATTTCTTTATTTATCATTTAATTTTAGAACTTTAAATGAGTCAAATTTACTGCCGCTTGAGTTTAGTCAATCAATAATCAACTCTGTTTCAAGTGGTAAATTTAGAATTCCAATTATCTTCGCAAATTATATTCCCATTAATTTTATCTGGCTCTCAATTAGTCTTATAGTACTTGCGGCTTCTCTAATGTTTGCTGTATATATTGTAAGAAGTAAAAATATAAATGTCTTTCTGAAAGTAACTTTATTTGTCTTGTTGTTACTTTCGTTAATAAATCTGCTTGGACTTATAATTTTAGTTATACTTTGTGCAATTTCCTTAAATTGGCTGAAATTTGGTGACCTGAAGAAAAAAGAAATAATTTTCACCGGAATTTGTGTTATCAGTATTATTTCGCTCTACTTTGTTTTGGCAATTTCACCTTCGGTTTATTCACAAATTACCGGAGTGGGAGAAGTTGCTGGTTTAGCTGCAAGAATAAAATATGTATTTAAAGCCTTAGTAAATTACCCGTATTTATATGAATTGTTTGCACTTTATCGTGATACACTGCCAATGTTTACTTTTATATCAATTTTTGTTTTGACAGCAGGAGCTGTTTATCTAATATTTACAAATAATAAAAATGATTTAGGTTTTAGATTTCTAGGTTTACTTTCATTTGGATTAATTTTTGCTGTTACATTTATTAAAACCTTAGCATTCGATACAAGATATGCATTTTTCCTTTTTCCTCTTTGGATGGTTTTAACAATTAGTATTTTGTATCTGGTATGTGAAAATTTGTTTAATAAAAATATCAGAAAAATAGTCTTTCCTATAGTAATTCTTATATATCTGATGCTGTCTGAAGATTTTAATTTTGATCATATTCTAAACGTATCCTCAAGTGAAAATAACTTCAGAAATAATGTTACCAGAGAACAATCAATACATTATTATTCAAGATTTGATATAAACGGTGCGGCAACTATTATAAATAAAAATGCTAAGGATGAGGATTTAATTATTCTTCAAGAAAAATCAGCTTCGTTCTATTTGGAAAAAGATGCTGTTGTTTTAGCCGATTATAGAAGCCCGTTATTTAAAGATTACTCTATTGCTGAAGGCAAGAAAGAACGCTGGACTAATTTACCAATGATCTATAAAACATCTGATTTTGTTGAACTATTGGATAATTCTGAAAAAACAATCTGGCTGGTTGTAAATACATTTTGGAAAAATGCACAATTAAATGAAATTGATTTCTATAATAGATACAAAACCAGTATTGTATTTACTGGTGCCGATAAATATCTAAGAGTCTATAAAATTTCACCGGCAATTAAGAATAAAGAAGATTTGGATTAAGAAAATATGTTATATAACAAAGACATTTTAATATCTGTAGTTATACCAACTTATAACAGAGCATTTATAATTAAAAAATGCCTGGATAGCGTTTTAGAACAAACATTTCACAACTTGGAAGTTTTGGTTGTTGATGATGGTTCAACAGACAATACAAAAGAAGTAGTTGAATCTATAAATGACAGCAGAATAAATTTTATTGAATCTGAAAAAAACGGCGGTGCATGTGCTGCTAGAAACATAGGTATAAATGCTGCAAAAGGTGATTATATTGCATTTCTAGACTCAGATGATTACTGGTTAAAAGATAAATTAGAGAAGCAAATTAATTGTCTTAAAGATTCCGGTGATGATACAACTATAATTCATTGCGGTTACGAAAGACGTGATGTTGATAGTGGAGAACTAGTTGGAAAACGAATAGTTTATAACGATGTTCAAAAAGAAGTTTTTTCGAATCTTGGAGCTGCACCTGGAACACCTTCTTTGTTGATTAAAAGGGATATACTTTTAGAAATTGGTGGTTTTGATGAAAATTTACCGGCACATCAAGAAACTGAACTTGCAATTAGATTGGCAAAAAAATATAACTTTAAACTTGTGGACGAATATTTAGCCGTAGCAACTGTAAATCATACTAGAATTTCCAGCAATCCGGTTAATAGAATAAATGCAAAAGAAATAATTTATCATAAACATAAAGATCTATTATCTAAAAGATTGAATTACGGTTTATGCAGTGCAATTGCGGGTTTTAGAATTTGCGAAGGGAATTTTAAGTCAGCAAAAGTATATCTGAGAAAATCGTTTAAATATGATTTTTTTAATATAAAGATCTTTTTTTCAATAATAATGATGAATATTTCTCCAACCTTAAATCAGTCTCTTTATCTAAAAAAGTATAAAAAACTAAATATTATAGATTAACTATGAATTTATCAAAAACTGCATACGTTTCTTATTATAACGCAAAAGATATCCATAATTGGTCAGGATTAGGATATTATATCTCCAATACAATTGAAAATGAATTTGGGAAATTAGATTACATAGGAGATTTACAAGTAAAAAAAGATAGTTTAAAAAAAATCAAACAGATTAGTTCTAAACTATTAAATAAAAGTTATACTAGTATATGGGATCCAGGAAGATTAAAGTTTTTTGCTGAACAAGTTGAAAAAAGAATAATTGGGGAAAATTATGAATTATTATTTGGGCCGGGTCCAATTCCGTTTGTGCATTTAAAAACAGATATTCCAATTGTAACCTGGACCGATTCATGTTTCCCAGGACTAGTAGATTTTTATTCCTCAAAGTCTAAATTTAGTAAAAAGGCTTATAATAATGGATTAGATGCTCAACAGATTGCTTTAAAAAAATGTACTCTCAGTATATATTCATCAGAGTGGGCTGCAAATATTGCCAAAACAAAATTTGATGTTGATCCGAAAAAAATAAAAGTTGTACCTTTTGGTGCAAATGTTGAATCTACACTTGATAAAGATTCAATTGAAGAACTTATTGGAAAAAAGGATGAGAATATATGTAAACTTCTCTTTGTTGGTGTCGATTGGAATAGAAAAGGTGCTGACATTGTTGTTGGAGTTGCGGAAGAATTACATAAACAAGGAATTAATGTTCAAGTTGAAATAGTAGGTTGTAATCCTCCCTCGGATAAAAAATTACCAGATTATGTGAATCTGCATGGATTTGTTTCTAAATCTACAACTGAAGGCAGAAATAAAATAAACAGACTATTTAATGAATCCCACTTTTTATTTGTTCCATCAAGAGCAGAGGCTTACGGACTTGTTTTCTGTGAAGCAAATGCCTTTGGAATGCCTGCAATAGCGTCAAATGTCGGCGGCATAAATACTATAATAAAAGATGATATAAATGGAAAAAAATTCCCGTTAGAATCGGAATTTAAGCAGTATAGCAATTATATAGGTTCAATTTTCAGCGATAGAAAGAGATACATTGAATTGGCCAAAAGTTCTTTTAATGAATATGAAACAAGATTAAACTGGGAAGTTGCCGGTAAAACAGTCAGAACATTATTAGAAGAATTACAATAGGAAAAAATGAATTTTAGATTTAATAGATTCCTTAAATTTTCGAACTATAGCTCTCGAATTAAAATATTCAAGAAGAGATTAAAGATTTCTTTATTGGAAAAACTTAATGTTCCAGAGGTTACCCTTAATTCAATTTGGGATATAAATCCAAACATGGAGTTATCGATTGAAGGAAAAATTGATGAAAATCCATTCTTTGTATTCGGTGTAAAAGTTGACCCAAATAATATTGATTGGCATAAAGATTTATTTTCAGAATTTAAATATCCTTTTTTAAGATTCGATAAAATTAGATACGGCTCTTATTTTGATCAGGGCATAGATCTTGTTTTTCCATGGGAATTATCCAGGTTTTATTTTGCTCCTTTATTAGCACAAAAGTATATCCTCTCAAAAGATGAAAAATACTATTCCAAGTTCAAAACTTTATGTTTACACTGGATTGAAAAAAATCCTTTTTTGTATGGTGTAAATTGGATATCTACAATGGATGTTTCTATTCGTGCAATAAATTGGATTACTGCAATAAATATTTTTGGTGAGATTGTTAAGAACGATACAGTATTCTTGAAGGCAATATCTAAGTCTTTATTTCAGCACGGTGAATATATTTCAAAATTTCCGGCTGTATATGAAAAAAATATAACTACAAATCATACAACTGCTGCTTTTACCGGGTTACTAATTATTTCACTATCGTTCCCAGAATTATCAAAAGCGGCTAAATGGCAGAAACAATCTTATAATGGATTAGTTGAAGCAATGGATAGTCAGGTTTATAATGATGGAGTAAATTTTGAAAGTGCAATATGCTATCATAAACTGGTTACAGAGTTTTTTGTTTATTCTGTAATTTTTGCACATTCAAAAGGGATATTATTTCCCAATTACTTTCTAGTCAAATTATTTAAAATGCTGGAGTTTATAGCTTCATATATTGATGATAACGGTCATGCACCTCAATTTGGAGATAATGATAGTGGCAGGGTGATCATTCTTTCTCAAGAAACATCTGATTTTTATAAAAATGAAGATGATCATAGATATTTGCTGGAATTAGGAACCCATCTGTTTGAAAACGATTTTAATTGGAGTAAATCAAACATTTCTAAATGGCTTCCAAATATAAAAAAAGTGAGTGTAAAAGAGTTGAATTATAAGCCAATTGATTATAAAAAATCTTATAATTTTAAGAACGGTGGTTTTTACATATTGAAAAACAGTAATTTTCACCTAGTTGTTGGTAATTGCCCATTAGGCCAGAATGGGAGAGGCGGGCATAATAACATTGATACGGGTTCATTTACATTATCAGTTTTGGGAAAGCCTTTGATTGTGGATCCTGGCAGTTATTGTTATAGCAGAGATAGAAAAACTAGAGATAAATTTAGACATTATACATATCATAATACACTAATTACTAAAGAAGACTATAACCTTGATATAAGTGAAAATGGTTATTGGGGATTAAAAAAATACTATTTTGGTGAGTTAATTGAATTTACTGACAATATTATTGAAATGAATATTAAAGATTTATATAGTAATAATGTTTGTACAAGAAGATTTACGCTTTCTGAAAACGAGTTAATAATTGAAGATAAATTACCTGATGAATTTTTCTTAAGAATGAATTTAATCCCTGACACTAAGCTTATGAAAATAAATGATTCTGAGTATTTTTGTAATGAAATCGGATTGAATTTTACTTTTGATAGTAGTCAAATTGTTTTGGATCAGTATGATTATTCTCCACATTATGGAAAGAAAGAAGAATCTTTATTCATAAAGATTAAATCTAAAAATCATCATAAATGTTGTATTAAGAGAATTGATATATGATATCTCTTGGCTTAACAGTAATTTGTGTTGCTCTTTTTATCACTTCAGATAAATTTGTAAGATACATTATCTATACATTAAGTGCATTATATCCATTCTCAATGGGCGATCTTGGTCCTATTCCGGCAGCACAGGTAGTAGAATGGCTAACTCCATTATATTTGCTTATTATTATTAATGAAATGGTTCCTCTTAACAGAATTGTAGCTGCCAAACCGCTTCCCAGTTTCAGAGGGACTGAACTGTTTCTAACTGCTCTTTTATTTTTATTAGTATGTGCTGCAATGAGTTTTTATAAAAATGAGTTGATGGCTATAGATGGAGGACCACAGGGTACTAAAAGGGTATATTTTAGAATAATTGTTAGTGTTTTCATTTTTATAACTACTGCTCTCTCTACTTATGTTTATAAAGATATTATAAATTTTGAAAAATTGTTTAAAACAATTCTCTGGGTTTCGGTTGGTTTAGGAATAATTAGACTAGCATGTTATTTCGTAAGTTTTAAAATGCCTTTAATGACTGGTCCATTTGTTTATAATCCCGACGCAACAACCAGGTTTGGTGGTACTGCTTACAGAATTGGAGGTTTAACTGAAGTAGTTGGTGTAGGTCTGGGCGCAAGTGTTGCATTGTATATGTTAATGAGAAAAATAGATTATAGAGCATTAGCGGCTTTTTCTATATTTCTTTTTATGAGCGGTGGAAGAACTATTATGGTCGGTTCTTTATTCAGCGTTGGTCTATTTTTTCTTTTATTTCTGAATAAAAAATTGATCTATTTAATTTTAATTTTATTCTTATGTGTGATAATTATGGTTATAGTTATTCCGCCAGAAGTTTTTCAAGGACAAGTAAATAGATTTTTAGCTATGCAGGGAGGTATGGCTACTCAGGACCATGAAAGATACCAAAGTTATATGATCCATTTTAATAATTTTAGGGAGAATATCTTTTTCGGCAAAGGAATTGTTCAGTATACCGGGTTTTTATACCATGTAAATCCCAAAATGGAAGAATTTATTAGAGCTAATCTATTAAGTGGCGGGCATGGAAGTTACATCTCAATTTTAGGTACGTTTGGACTTTTTGGTACATTATATCTATTCATAATGGTTTATGGAGGAATTCTTGTCTCATATTTAAAAACAAAAAAGTATTCTGTAGATAACGTCATTCTTGCGGCAATATCTTCATTTACATTTATATATTTAACTATAAAAAGTGTGTACTATGTTTCCAGTCATAGTGGAATTAATGACCTATCATTGTTCTACCTGGTTGGATTTGTTTCATCAATTATATTAATAGAAAAAAATAGGTAAATCGGTGGATATATTATTTTATGGCGGTCATAGATGGGAAAACGGACCCTGGTTCAGAAAACAACAATTTGCAAGCAGATTAGTAAAAAAAGGGCATAGAGTTTTTTACATACAAAATACCAAGTCAATTTTCAGATCTAAAGGTGCAAACCCACTTCTATTTACCCGGGATGTAAAAAAAAGTGATAACTTAATTTTAATTGAACCATCATGTTTTTTCCCTTATCCTGGAAATAAATATTCAAGAAAAGCATATTACTTAAAACTAGTTTTCGAATTGAAACGGATTCTGAAGAAATATGGAGTAAAAGAATACCTTACATGGTTCAATTTAGTCGAATTTAGTTCTGTTGTAAACAAGTTTGAAGGGAAAAAAATATTCGATTTAGCAGATGACAGACCTTTTTATTTGAAGCTTTCTAATGATGAGAAAGGCTATCAACTCTATATGGAATATATGGAAATGTCGTATAAATATAGTGATGCTCATATAGTATCAGCAGCTAAGATTAAAGAAAAATATCAATATATGACAGATAATAACATTATTGTAATACCAAATGGTCATAATTTTGATGGTAAGTTTGATAAAGAAAATACTCCTAAGGATTTGAAAAGAATATTAGATATGAAAAAGCCTATTGTTGGCTTTATTGGTACACTTTTCCATTTCTTAGATCACGAACTTATGGAATTTATAATTAAAAGCAGACCTGAGTATAATTTTGTTTTTGTAGGTCCGGCTCAAAGTAATTTCCCGGTAGAAACAATTGATAAATATGAAAATGTTTATTTGTTGGGCAAGAAACATAAAGATGAAATACCAAACTATCTAAATTATTTTGATGTTTGTTTAAATCCTTTCAAAAAACATGAAGTTAATGATTCTGTCAGCCCTGTAAAAGTGTTCGAATATTTGGCTCAGAAGAAAATTGTTATCTCTACAGAAATGTACTCTCTTATGAAAGAAAAAATTTCTGAACATGTGATTTTTGCTAAAGATAAAGAAACTTATTTGGATAAGCTTGATTCTGTTATTAAATGCGGTAATTATGTAAACAATATTACAGACGATGATTTACAAGAATATCATTGGGACAGCTTATTTCAAAAATTATTAACTGAACTTAAAAAGCAAAAAGATTTGAGGTTGTAAATTGAAGAAAAAAATGAAACTTAAAGAATTAATATATTTGATTAAAACTGATCTATATAGATATGATGGTAAAAAAGACTTTAAAACTTTTCTTTACTATCTGTTAGTTCAATATGGGTTCCAATTATCTCTCCTCTATAGAATAGCTTATTATTATTTGGCTAATGGTAAGAAAATAAGATTGTTCTTTTTCAAAACATTATTGAGGATTCTTTGTATTATCCATTCAACTGATCTCCACTTGCCTACAAAAATTGGGAAGGGAATTTTTATTAGTCATTCTTTTGGAATGGCAATAAGCGGATACGCTGAAATTGGCGATTATTGTAATATTAGTCATCAGGTAACAATAGGGCGGGCTTCAAGAGGAGGTAAAATAGGTGTACCAAAAATTGGGAATAAAGTTTATATAGGACCCGGAGTTGTAATGATAGGGAATATTAAGATAGGTAATAATGTGGCCATTGGTGCAAATGCTGTTGTTACAAAGGATGTTCCGGATAACGCCGTAGTAGCCGGTGTGCCGGCAAAAATTTTATCTTATAACGGAAGTACCGGTTATATAAATAATACGGACTTTTGATTATAAACATGGAAATTAAAGTATTACAAATATTAGATAATTTAGCACTAGGTGGAGCAGAGGTTCTTACTCTGGATTTATGTAAAGCACCTAATCATCCCTTTGAACTGTTCCTCGCTTCTTTTGGCGGCGGAGTTTTACTCAAAGATTTCCAGGATACCGGTAGGCAACTATTTCTGCTAAAGAGAAGATTTCCACTTGATATATCCTTGATTTTAAAAATCCGAAAAATTGTAAAGAAAAATAAAATAAACATTATTCATTCAAACAGACCTGTTGAGGCTCTACATGCCTATTTTGCAACCAGGTTCATGAATGTAAAAAATGTTCTTTCAATGCATGGTTATTATCCTAATAAAAAAGATGATAAAGTATTAGATTTTTTGATGCCAAAACTTGATGCAAAAATAATGGTTAGTGAACCCTTTTTTGAAAGAGTAAAGGAAGAAACTAATTTCAATTTTGATAATACTTTTATTGTACCTAATGGAGTTGATTTTTCAAAAATTGAAAAAAAAGATTCATCGCTGTATACGGAATTAAAACTTAAAGATAATGATGTGCTTTTAGGAATGGTTGGGAATTTCAATAGTTCTGGAAGAGACCAGATAACCATTTGTAAAGGATTTAATGAGTTGTCAAAATCTCATTCACAATTGCATCTCTGTTTTGTTGGTGATCACTATAACAAAACAAGCAAATATTATCTAGAATGTTATAACTATTGTAAAGATAACAATCTACTAGAGAAGGTTCATTTTCTTGGGAAAAGGGATGATATAAATAATATTCTATCAGCCTTAGATATATTTGTATATTCTTCAAATCACGATTCTTTTGGGATTGCAATTTTAGAAGCAATGGCAATGGGAATTCCAACTGTTATAAACGATATACCGCCATTTAAAATGATTAGTGATAACGGTAAATATTGTTCACTTTTTAAGACAAAAGATAAAACAGATTTTATAACCAAAGTACATGAACTTATAGTGAACAAAGATTTGCGATCCGATTTAGGTGAAAATGGGAAAATACATGCAATTTCAACATTTTCAATCGGGAGTTTTATTGAAACTTTGGATGAAGTTTATAAAAAAATCTTATTGAACTGAGGAAACAAGTGAAAGTACTAATTAATACACCAGATATGACAAAACTTGGAGGTGTATCAAATATTAATCGAATTTTATCCAAATATCTCGATAAAGACAGTGTGTCCTTTTTTGTTGTAGGTAATAGAACCGGAGAAAAAAAAGGTTTTCCAAGATTGTTAAAAGACTATTCAGAATTTGTTAAAACTATTAAAAAGGGCAAGATTGACATAGTCCATTTAAACCCTTCTCTAGATCCGAAGTGTATAATCCGTGATTCTGTATTTTTAATTTTATCAAAGCTGTATAAGAGAAAGGTTTTAGTTTTTTTTCACGGATGGCAAGAAGATACTGAACAAAAATTAAAAAAATATTTTCACTTTCTTTTCAAAAGAGCAATTAAATCTGTTGATTTAATTATTGTGCTTTCAGATAAGGTGAAAAAAAAGTTGACTGAATATACAGATTCAAAAAAAATATTGATAAAGAACACTGTTGTTGAAGATGAATTTAATGAGAAAGCTGAAGAACTATTGAATTCTACGACAAGAAAAAACAATCAGATTTTATTTTTATCAAGAGTTGAGAAAGCTAAAGGTATTTATGAAGCAATTGATGCTTTTATAATTCTAATAAATGAAATTGAAGATCTTTCATTTATTGTTGCCGGTGATGGAACTGAATTAGAAAATGTAAAAGAATATGTGCTGAAAAAAGGGATTAAAAACATAAGTTTTCCGGGATTTGTTAAAGGGCAGAAAAAAATAGACTATTATATTTCTTCTTCGCTTTACATATTTCCGTCCTATGCCGAAGGAATGCCGACAACAGTTTTAGAAGCAATGATTTGCGGACTTCCAATTGTTACAACTAATGTTGGAGGACTTACAGATTTTTTTGCAAATGGGAAAATGGGATTTATTACGGACGATAAAAATCCCCAAAATTTAGCCGGTCTTGTTAAGAAGATATTAATTGAAAATAACTTACGTAGTGAGATTTCCATTTATAATAGGGAATACTCTAAGAAAAACTTTTTAGGATCAAAACTAGCCGCCGATTTAATAGAATGTTATGAAGCCATCCTTAAAAAATAAACTAGAAATTGAAGATATAATTAAGAGATTATTAAAAAGAATTGAAGATTCTGACTTGGAATCTTACGATCCTTTTGATGGTTTAAACTCTGCTCCGGTTAGAATAATCTCAAAAATAAATCCGCTTTTAGGAAGAATTGGTTTACAAATTGTAAAACAAAATCCTGTAAATATTAGACCGTTTTTGTTTCAGCCAAAGATAAAAAATGATCCAAAAGTTCTTGCAGATTTAATTCAATCGTACATTTTATTGGCGGAACATTTTGATGATAACTCATTATTAGAAAAGGCTAAAAGTTTAGGTGAATTGCTTTATAATGAGAAAAATGATAACACTAAAAATATTTCATGGGGATTAAAATTCCCATATTACTCACGTTATGTAAATTTTTCCGGGGTTTCTAATTTATTCACAACAATAAACTCAGCATTTGCATTGCAAGAATTATATAGAATCACCAACGATAAAAAATACCTGGATTGGTTAAGTTCTGTTGAAAGGTTTATGTTTGAAGAACTGGGTTCTATTGAAGAGGGAGAAGCTGCTTATTTTAGATATTATCCAAATTTAGAATCGCCGGTTTACAATGTTAATTCACTTGCGTTAAAATATTTTGCAAGAAAGCTAAATTATAACACTTCAAATTTAAATACAGCAAATTCACTCTTTAATTTCTTAATCAAAAATCAAAACAATGATGGTTCCTGGTATTATTCAAAAGATTCAATTGGTAAATGGATAGATGGTTTTCATACAGGATACACTCTGGAAGGAATTATTGAATATATTAAAAACGGGCACAATACAAATTATAATAAAACTTTAGAAAAAAATGTAAATTTTTATTTAAAAAATCTGATATCGGACAATTTCCCACTATATAAAGAAGGAACAAAATTTCCAATTGATTCACAAAATTGTTCACAGGCCATCCAGACCAGAGTATATTTTACTTATTTAGAAATGGATAGTCTGGACGAAGTTTTGAAAATGTTAAAGTTAATAAATAATCAGTTATATAATACTGATTCATATATTTTTCAAAAAAACAAATACTATAAAAACGAGTTGTTCACTTTAAGGTGGTCTCAGACTCCATTTTTGCTCGCATTAGTATTATTGTTAAGAGAGTTATGAAAAAAATTGCGCTTGTTTTTTACTATTTAATTGCCTCAAAATTACCTAATTCTTTTTTCCCTTTAGGAAAGTTTTTAAACGGATTAAGAATTTGGGCTGTAGGAAAAATTTTACCGTTGGGTAAAAACTGTAAAATTCAGCCAAATGTTTATATAGGCAGCGGTAATAATATTAAGATTGGTGAAAATTGCCAAATCAATGAAAATGTAAGGATTATTGATACAGAAATTGGTAATTATGTTATGATTGCGCCCAATGTACAGCTACTTGGAGGTATTACACACGAATACTCAGATGTAAGTGTTCCTATGATGCTGCAAAAAGAAAAATATAAAGGTAAGATAATTATTGAAGATGATGTTTGGTTAGGTGTTAATTCAGTAATTATTGCCGGTGTAAAAATAGGCAAAGGATCAATTATTGCAGCCGGATCAATTATTACAAAAGATGTTGAACCATATTCAATTATGGGTGGTGTTCCGGCAAAAAAAATTAAGAGTAGAATATGATTTGGTTTGATTTAGATAATTCTCCGCACGTTCCTTTATTTAGACCGGTATTTAAAAATTTAGAAAATAAATCAGAAGAATTTATAATTACTGCAAGAGATTTTGCGCAAACTCAGGATTTAATGAAATTGTGGAATATAAATTATTTACCTGTAGGGAAACATGGCGGTAAAAATAAATTAATGAAAATTTTAAATCTTTTCCAAAGATCTTATCAGCTTAAAAAAGCTGTTAATAAACATAAAATTAACTTAGCTGTTAACCATGGTTCTAGAACTCAAATATTTTCCTCTAAGTATATGTCAATTCCTTCTGTCTGGATGATGGATTATGAATATACAGAAACAAATATTTTAAATACATTCGCAAGTTATATTCTAGCACCAAAACATATTCCTACAAAAAGATTAAAAGATAGTGGAATTAGCGTTAATAAATTGATTAGGTACAATGGATTTAAGGAAGAATTATACTTAAATGATTTTAGACCTGATCCAAATATTAGAAAAGAATTAAACATTGATGAAAGTTCTATTTTAGTTGTATTTAGACCTCCAAGTATTACCGCTAATTATCATAATGCTCAAAGCGAAAAATTACTCTTGGAAAGTCTTAAGTATTTTTCCAGTCATAAAAACACTATTTGTTTAATTGTTAATAGAACTGAGAAAGAAAAACAATTTTTAGAAAAGAATATTGAACTTGGAGATAAAATAAGATTTCTCCAAAAACCTGTTGATGGGCTACAACTATTATATGCTGCGGATATTGCTTTTTCTGGCGGCGGAACAATGAATAGAGAAGCAGCCCTTCTTGGAACAAAATCTTACAGCATTTTTACCGGTAAAAGACCATACTTAGATGAATACCTGCAAGACCAGGGTAAATTAAACTTTATAGAAAGTATGGGTGATTTAGAAAAAATTGAAGTTATTAGAAAGGAAAACGAAATTAAGAACTTTTCTAATAATATAGCTGAAGAAGTAACGGATTTATTAATAGACCTTGCAAAAAAATAACAGAGGGAATAATGAAAGTACCATTTTTAGACCTGAAAGCTCAATATCAATCAATTAAAGAAGAAGTTAACCCTGCTATTCAAAATGTTTTAGATAACACTGCTTATATTATGGGTAAACCTGTAAACGAATTCGAAGAAAAATTTGCAAAACTGCATAATGTTAAATACTGCTTTGGATTAAGTTCAGGAACCGACGGCAACCATATGGTTTTATGGGCTTTAGGTATTGGATTTGGTGATGAAGTGATTTTGCCGGCTAATACATTTATTGCAACAGCATGGGGCGCAACTTTATGCGGTGCTACTCCGGTATTTGCTGATTGTGAAGCTGATAGTTATAATTTAGATCCTAAAAGTGTTGAAGCGGCAATAACTGAAAAAACAAAAGCAATTGTTGCAGTCCATTTATACGGTCAGCCAGCTAATATGGCAGCATTAAAAGAAGTTGCGGACCGACATAATATTTATTTAGTTGAAGATGCAGCTCAGGCTCATTTGGCCGAATTTAACGGTCAGCCAGTTGGAAGTCTTTCTATTGCGACATCATTCAGTTTTTATCCCGGCAAGAACCTGGGCGCCTACGGTGAAGCGGGTGCTGTTGTAACTAATGATGAAAAGTTAGCAGAAAAATTTAGAATGATTAGAGAACAGGGTCAATCTAAAAAATATTATCACGAAGTTTTTGGCCATAATTATAGAATGTCCGGAATTCAGGGAGCAGTATTAAACGTAAAAGTTAATCATATTGCCTATTGGACCAATGAAAGACGCAGATGTGCCACTAAATATAATGAATTATTAGGTGATGTTGCCGAAATAAAACTACCTAAAGAAATGCCTTATGCTAAACATGTTTATCATTTATTTGTTATCCAGGTACTGGAAGGAACTGAAAAACGTGATGAATTGCAAACTTTCCTAGGTGAAAATGATGTGGCTTCAGGATTACATTATCCTGTTCCTTTACACATGCAAAATTGTTTTAAAAATTATGGTTATAAAGAAGGTGATTTCCCTGAAACAGAAAAACTGGCTTCAAGAGGACTTTCATTACCAATATTTCCGGAATTAACAGATGAAATGATTGAATATACTGCTAGTGTAGTTAAAAAGTTCTTTTCGAAGTAAGCTGTTAAAACTTCGGAAAATTATTATTATAAATTCTGAAATTCATATGTTTTCTAATATGGTAATAGAAAAACTCCTAAAATGTAGAATGAGGAAAAATGAACAATATCAATAATTTTAGTAATCAAAGTTCACGTAGAGAATTGCCTACAAATAGTTTAAAAGACTATTTGCTGCTTTTTAGGAGAAATTTTTTAACAATCTTTCTTTTTACATTTATAGCTATTATCGGAGCTTCAATATATGCTTATACAGCTCCGGATATTTATATTGCAAATGCGCTGTTAAAAGTTTCTAAACCCAAAGGCAGTATTCTTGATAATCAGGATTTTGGGGTCAGTGATTTTCAGAGCAACAGATATATTTCTAATGAAATTTTAGTTATGGGTAATATCACTATAAGGGAACAGGTTGCCCGTGAAATTATAGATTCATTTAAGGTGATTAATCAGCCTGATGATTTTGATATGTTATTAACTGAACCTTCTGAAAATAATAAAAAAAGAGAATTAAGACATTCTCAATCAATTGCTGGTTTATTAAGCAAAAACGTGAGTATTACTCAGAAACAAGGTTTAGACTTTATCGAAATTTTATGTGAATCAACGTCTCCAAGAGAAGCAGCTTTAATGACAAATACCTATGCCAGTGCGTACAGAAAATTTAACTTAATTGATAACAGACAACAAGTAACTAGTGTTAAAAACTTTCTTTATCAGCAGAGGCAAGAAAAAATAAGTGATTTAGCTTCGGCGGAAGAAGAAGTCCGGGGATATAAACTTCAAAAAGGTGCAGTTAAATTAGACCAGCAGGCATCCACATTAATTGATAAACTTACTGAATTTGAATCAAAAAGGAATGCGCTTAAAATTGAAATGTCAATTTTTGAAGATCAATTAAAGAATTATAAAAAGGAACTTGATAGAATAGATCCTTCTATCTCTGAATATTTTGCCAGTATGTCCTCAGAGCCATATATTGAAAGAATTAGGGATGAAATTGCCAGGATACAGGCTCAGAAGACTATTGCTCTGGCAAATAATAAGGAACTGAGAAATAACATTCCGGTTATTGAAAAATATGATTCCCAGATAGAAGCTTTAACTGAAGAATTAAATAGTAAATATGATGAATTTAAATCAGTTATTTACACTTCTAGTCCGGCTGAAATTAAACAACTGACAAATAAAATATTTGAAACAGAAGTTAAATATCAATCTCAAAAGGCATCCTTTGTACAATTAAATTTAGTAATAAAAGGATATGAGGGTGAATTTAATCAAATGCCGCGCAGAACTCTTGAGTTAGCACGTCTTGAGAGAGAAAAAATGTCCTATGAAAAACTATATTTATTAATAGAGAATAAATATCAGCAGGCTTTAATTGATGAACAATCTATTTCCGGGAATGTTCTTATAATGAATAAAGCCAGAATTCCTAGAGCTCCGGCAAAGCCAAATAGAATGTTTATAATTTTAGCCTCGCTTATGGGCGGATTATTTATGGGCTTTTCTTTTGTTTATGTGAAAAACTATTTTGATAGAGCTGTTAAAAACCCTGAAGATTTAGAAGAAATTGGTCACAATGTACTTTCATGGATACCAAAAGTTACAACTCTTGGTAAAAAGAGTACAAAGTCAGAGTTGATAGTTACGGATAATAATTTTGATATTTCTTCTGAAGCATTTAAAACTTTAAGGACAAGAATCCAATTTTCAAAGCTTTCAAAAACTACAAAAATGATTTTAATAACTAGCTCAGCACCCGCTGAAGGAAAATCTTTTATTGCGGCAAATATGGCGGCTAGTTTTGCTTTGGCTAATAAACGGACTGTTCTTGTTGATTGTGATCTTAGAAAACCAAGAGTGCATAAATTGTTTAAATCAAGAGAAGGTAATGGATTAACAAATTATTTCTTTGGTAAATGTTCTTTAGAAGATATTTTCAAAAAAACAGCCGTTAGAAATTTAGAATATATTGCAGCCGGAACAATACCTCCAAATCCTTCTGAGATTATTGGCTCCACTCAAATGAAATCGTTTCTAATGGATCTTAGGGAGGAATATGATTATGTGATAATAGATTCTCCTCCAATTTTAGCGGTTTCTGATTCCGAAATTCTGTCGAGAGTTGCGGACGCTTCAATTCTGGTAACAAAAGCTGATGCTACAGAAATTGAATGGATAAATAAATCAGTGGATCTTTTGGAAAATGAGAATAATTCATTTATTGGAATTATTTTTAATCAGTATAATTATAAAAAAGGCAATAGCAGTTATTACAAATATAATAGCGGATATTATACAGAAAATTCTACAACAAAAAGTAAAAAGAGAAAATAAATTATTCTCATGGATTGATAACTAATAAACAAAATAAATAATTTGCTAAACTGATTTTAGTATGCTAGAACTAAAAAGAATCCATTCTGTTGCTGAATTGCAAGAATTTAGAAATGAATGGATAAAGATTGAAAAAAAATATTCGTTTTTTCAGTCATGGCAGTGGAATTATCAATGGATTAATACAGTTCTTGTTAATGATGATAATTCCGAACTGGATGTTTGGATTATTTTTAATGAAGGTAAAATTATTGCAATTTTGCCTTTTTTTATGAAACCCATTCGTTTCACTCCGATTAAAGTTTTGTATTTTCTATCAGCCAGAATGTCTTATGATTATGATGTTTTGCTTTCAGAAGATATAAAAGAAGAAGATATAGATGATTTAATCCGTTTATTAAAAAACAATTTGTCTTTTACTTCATTTCTTCATTTACGCCATATGAATGAAGACAGTAAATTTACTAAGCGTTTAATTGAATTAAACTATGCTATTCCTCAGTGTAAAAGAATTAAAGTTTTGTACGATCCATTAATAACAGATCATACAAAAAGGCTGCATAAACACACTAGAGAATCTATTAGGATGAGAACTAACAGACTTTTTAAACAAACAAAAGCCGAATTAAGAGTAATGAGAGACGGATCATTACAATCTTCTTTTGATGAATTAATCCTTTTGCATAACAAAAGGTTTAATAGTCGCTCAAAAAAAACTATTTTAGCTGGAAATAATCTATTATTCCTAAAAAAAGTTATAGAGGAGATACCAGATAAATTTGAAATAGTTGAACTTGTTAGTGATTCTAATGTAATTGCATCTCATCTGGCAATTGTAGAAAAGGAAAACTACTATTCTATTAATACTGGCTTTGATCCTGTATTTGCCTGGTATTCTCCAAATAAGATTTTATTAAATGCGGCAATAACAAGAGCCTTTAATGATTTGAAATTGAAATATTTTGATCTTGGTCCGGGTTATGAAAGTTACAAATACAGTTGGAATCCGTCAGAATTTGAAAATTATTTTTGCTGCCTAAGTGGAAAAAGTGTATTTTCAAAACTATCAGCATTTATTTATAAAACACTTTTTATAGTTACAATAAAAAAAGCGATTCAAAAATAATTAATGTTTTTTCTCAGTAATAATAATTAAAACTAATAACTTATGATAACTCCTGTAACGCTCATAGATTCTCATGTTCATTTTCAAAATTGTTTTACACTAGAAACATTTTTATGGAATTCTTACAGCAATTTTAAAAGAAACGCTGAAAAAATTGGCAGCAATAAGAATTTTAACTCATTTCTATTTTTAACTGATGGCTATGAAGAAGGATATAAAAGGATATTAAAAAGTATTAACAGAGATTTATATTATTCCGGGAATAAAATATCATTAATTAAATCGGCGGATGAAGAAAGCATAAATGTTAAAATTAACGATAGTAATATTTACATTATTCCGGGAAAGCAAATAATTACTAAAGAAAATCTGGAAGTTCTGGTTGTTGGATCAAATAAAACAAGTAGTAAAAAAACGGATGTTTATTCAACAATTAGAGATTTGTCCAAGTCCGGTAATTTAGTAATCCTTCCTTTAGGTATTGGAAAATGGCTGGGTAAAAGAGGTCTTATTGTTGACGACATTATTAAAAAAGGGCTGATTAGCTTTTTAGGTGATAATGGCGGTGTTTCTTCTTTTATAAAATCACCCCGGCAATTTGAATCAGCTAAAAATTTGGAAATAAGAATTTTACCGGGAACTGATCCTCTTCCAATAAAATCGGAAATAGACAGACCCGGTTCATTTGGTTTTTTTCTGAAAGAATGTAAAATAGATAAGAATAAACCATTCAGTTCACTATTAACCTGCCTTAAAATACCTCAAAAAGAAATAATATCTTATGGGCACCGTATTTCTTTTCTAAATCTTATTAAGTATCAAATTTATATGCGGTATTTAAAATTCACCAAATAATTTTAACTGCAATAAAATTTGCCCCTTCATTAAATAATTCCAATTAAAAATCTGAAATTGATGTATTTCACGATATAGTTACAATTAAATTAAAGTTTTTTTTACAAATGAAACGATCTTTAGACTCAATCAATAATACTGAATTTGATGTTGTTATTATTGGAGCGGGAATTTACGGCTCTTCTTTGGCATGGTCTTGTTCAAGAGTCGGACTAAAAGTTTGTCTGATTGAGAAACACGATTTTGGAAGCGGTGTTTCGGCAAATAGTCATAGATTAATTTATGGCGGATTACAGTATTTAATGGATCTTGATTTTCTTAGTACTATTCAGTCTAAAAACGAACGTAAACGGCTTATGAAAATTGCTCCGCATTTGGTAAATCCGAAGAAATGCATTTTACCATTTTATAATAAAGGTTTAAATCGGAAATCAGTTTTATGGCTCGGATTAAAAGTTTTTGATTTTATTTCATTTGACAGAAACATTGATATGGAAAACTCGAAAAAAATTGGTGCCAGTAAAATAATTAGTAAAAGCAAAACAGTGGCGTCGTTTCCATTTCTACTTAAAAAGGATCTGGGCGGCAGTGCTGTCTGGTCCGATAGTTTTTGCAATAATACAGAACGTTTGGTTCTCTCATTTATTAAAACGGCAACAAGAAAAAAGACAATTGCTCTTAATTATGTAGAGGCCGTAAATTATGAAATAATAAATAATGAAATAAAAGCAGTAAAAGTTAAAGATTTAATTTCAGGTAATTTGTTTGATATCAATACTAAATTTGTTATCAATTCATCAGGTTACGAAAGCAATAGTTTATTTGTGTCTAATTTATCCCATAATACCGGGGAATGGATAGGAGGTATAAACTTAGTTATTTCAAAATTATATGATAAAGATTTTACAATAGGATTGCGATCTCCCGGTAAAGATTCAAAAATGTATGTGGCTACATCGTGGAATAATTTTACTATAATTGGTACTGAATGGTATAATCTGGATTCAAATAATTTTGAGGTTACCGAAGATAAATGTCTGCAATTTATAGAAAAGTTCAATAAAACCTTTCCTAATGCAAATGTATCGGGAAATGATATTCTGTATGTTTTTAGTGGGATAATTCCAGCCAGGGATGGTAAAGCTCTGAAAAAGGAGAGAATATTAGCTGAATCGGAACATGAAATTTCAAACTTAATTGATGTTATTGGTGTGCAGTATACAACTGCTGCAGGTGTTTCTGAGAAAGTTGTTAAAATGTTATCAAAAAGATTTGATTTCACCTGGATATCCAAAAATTTTAAGCAGCTTGTTGGCGGAGAGATTAAAGACCTTAATGAATTTATAAAGTATTATTATAATACATGGGGAAACCGGTACCCGAAAAAATTGATTAGGAATGTAATAAATAATTATGGAAGTGAATCTGAAAATATTTTTCAGTACGCAGAAGAATTTAGAAGAAAAGGCTCTGATATAGATGAGTCGATTTTATTTGCAAAAGTTTTTTTTGCCGTTGAAAATGAAATGGCACTTAAATTAACGGATGTAATTTTTAGAAGAACAAATATTGGTTTTACAAATGAGTTTGGAGAAATCCAAATAGAAAAAATTGCAAAATTTATGCAGCAGAGGTGCAATTGGACTGAGCTGAGAATGAAAAACGAAATAGCCGGTGTTTATTCATATTATCCAGACTTTATAAAAAAATGGACCAGAAATAATAATTTTCAGCAAAGTGAAAATTGAATTGTTTTTTTAGTCTGCCAAACAGTAAAAAGCAGCAAAGTACGTATTATTTTAAAAAGGCAGTTATCCTGGTATTGATAGCCAGAGGATTTGTAAAATAGTGATTTGTAGATCAATTATTTAATCAATAAAAATTGTGAGAAAAATGTTAACATTAAAGCGTATAAGTTGTTTAGACGAATTAATAAAATATAAAGAAAAATGGATTGAACTAGAAAAAGAACATTTTTTATTTCAATCCTGGAATTGGAATTTTAATTGGATTAAATCAGTATTGAAAAAAAATAAAAAAATTAAACTTGATGTCTGGATTATTTTTGAGAATAAAGAAGTTATTGCCATTTTACCTTTTTTTAAGGAACAAATGTTTTTTCCTAAATTATATATAATACAGTTCTTAGGACATAGAATGAGTTATCATAACGATATTCTTTTGTCTTCCAAAGTAAATAATGAAAAACTGGTTGCTATTCTTGAGATGTTAAAACAAAACATTGGCTTTTTTTCAACTTTGTTATTAAGACATTTAAGTGCCAATTCACCTTTAGTAGATGTACTTGATAAGCAAAATATGATACATGAACAATGTAATAGATTAAAATTGTTGTACAATGAAGAAGATACTTCCTCTTTATCAAGAATGAAAAATAGTGCAAGGAAAAGCTTTAACAATAGAATTAATCGTCTGGGTAAAAAGCATAACTATTCTTTTGAAATTATAAAGAATGAAAATCTAATAGAATCGTTTGACAGGATGGTTGGTCTTCATAAAGAAAGATTTAAGAGTAAAAATAAAGAAACATTACTTACTAAAGATAATTTGGAATTTCTCAAAAAAAATATGCTGGAATCGGAAGACAAGTTTGAAATACTCGAATTAACAAATGAAAATGGATTAATGGCATCCAGACTTATGATAAAAGATAAAGATCATTACTTTTGCATAAATGGCGGTTTTAATCCCAAATATTCGGAGTTTTCACCAATGAAAATTTTGTTGAATTATACTATGGACAGAGGATTTAATGACTTAAATTTAGAATTTTTTGATTTTGGTCCAGGTTATGAAAAATATAAGTACGATTGGAACCCGGATGAATATAAAAATTATTATTCAGTAATTAGCGGAACAAGTATCTGGTCAAAATTACAGTCCATTTTATTTGAACAGTTCTTTCAGTATAAATTAAATAAAGCAGTGCAGTAATAAAAAATATTTTTATTGAACCGGCGGTTATATCATGAAAATTTTAGTCATAGCACCTCAGCCTTTTTATCAGGAACGTGGTACCCCAATTGCAATTAAATTGCTGACTGAAACCTTATGTGAATTTGATAATGAAGTAGATCTTCTTACATATAATGAAGGAGAAGATGTTGTATTCAAAAACTTAAAAATTATTAGAATTCCTTCCTTTCCGTTTCTTAAAAATTACAAAATTGGTTTTTCAATAAAAAAAATACTAGCCGATATATTACTTTTTTGCACTTTTACAAGATTGGTTGTTTTTAACAAATACGATGTTGTTCACGCTGTAGAAGAATCAATTTTTTTCACACTACTATATAAGCCGTTTTTGAAAGGTAAAATTATTTATGATATGGATTCTTCGTTAGCAGACCAATTAGCGGAAAAATACAAATTATTTAAGGGGATGAAATTATTTTTGGAAAGTTTAGAAAAAGCTGCAATTAAATATTCCGATATTATTGTTATAGTTTGTAAGGCTTTGTTAGAAAAGGTAGAAGGATATTATCCCGACAAACCTGCTTTTCTATTAGAAGATATAGCCTTTGAAAATGATAAAACTGCAATAACTGAAAATATTAGATATATTTTAAAGTTTGATGGTCTTTTGGCATTATATGTAGGTAATTTAGAAAGCTATCAGGGTATAAAACTTCTAATAGACGGAATTGCGGAGGTTGAAACTGATATTGAGTATAAAGTTGCAATAATTGGCGGAGAGGAATCAGATATTAATTTTTATCAAAAATATTTAGAACAAATTGGTCTTACCGGCAAAATTAAATTTCTAGGTAAAAAACCTTTTAACGCATTAGGCAATTATCTGGATCAGACTGATATTCTACTTTCGCCAAGGCTTAAAGGGAATAATACACCAATGAAGATCTACTCATATCTGGCTTCCGGGAAGCCAGTTATGGCAACATCAATAAGTTCACACACACAGATTTTAAGTGATGATAATTCATTTTTATTTGATGTTACTCCTAAAGCATTTTCCAAAACTTTTAAAGAAATTTTAGAAAATGATAATAAGAGGGAAGTAATTGGAAAAGCCGGACAAATTTTGGCAAAAGAAAAATATTCTATTGAAGCATATAAAAGAAAATTAAAAAATATTTATAATTCAATTAATTAAAATTTTGGATTTTGGAATGAATAGAGATATTGATGAATTGAAAACAGAAGTATTTGATATTCTTGTTATTGGCGGCGGATTTCATGGATTAACTATGGCACTTGAAGCTTCTAAAAAAGGATATAAAGTTGGCATTATCGATAAGGATGATTTTGGGAAAAGAGCTTCTGCCAACAGCCTTAAAATAGTTCACGGCGGATTAAGATATTTACAGCAGTTAGATATTAAAAGAATAAGAGAATCAATAAAATCACGTAAATATTTCCAACAAAATTTCCCGGATTTAATTAAGATAATTCCTTTTATTATTCCTACAAAGTGGAATTTTACTAATAATAAGATAGCATTATTTTTTGCGACAGTTTTGTATGAATTTCTTAGTATGGATAAAAACTTTGGTATTATTAGTGAAAAATATTTACCAAAAGGGAGAGTTATTTCCAAAAATCGTTTTCGCAAAATATTAAGTGAAAATAGTAATTCAAATGCCGGTGGAGGAATGCTTTGGTACGAGGCTGTAGCTGATACAGATAGTATAATTAAAAATATGGTTAATTCGATTAAAAACAACAACTCTGCTATGGGAGCTAATATTGAGGCAAAAAAGTTAATTATTGAAGATAAAAAAGTTGCCGGTGTTGAAGTATTTGATGTGAAAACCAATTCATATTTTAGAATTAATGCAAAATCTATTGTTAATACATGCGGTATTTGGGAAAAGGATATTCTAAGTTCAATTAATGAATCTCAAAATGGAAAATCGAGTTTAACAAAAGCAATAAATCTGATTATTAATAAAAATTACTTTAACGATTATGCAATTGGTTTTGATAGTGTAATCAAGATTTATGAAAAGGAAAACTTGATAAAAAATAAAAATAGAATGTTTTTTGTTGTTCCATGGAAAGGGAATTCAATGTTAGGAACATTTTACTTTCACTATGATGGTGATCGTGATAATATTAATGTTACTGATGCTGAAATAGATCTTATATTAAATGAAATTAATTCCAGCAATCAAATTTTCAAAATTCAAAAAAAGGATATTGTTTCTCATCATTGCGATTTATTATTCGAGGATATTAGTATTTATCAAAACTCAGGGCAGAGCTATCCAAGAAAAAAAACTAAAATCATTAATCATTCTAAGACTGATAAAATTGAAGGTTTATATTCGGTTAATTCGGTTAAATTTACAAATGCTCCCGAAGTAACAAAAAAGATTTTGACTGAGATAAGGGACAATTTATAGTTTGTAAATTTTTTTTTACATTTTCTGAATAAAAATATTCCGAATATCCTCATTTATTCAATATATAGTATGTAAAGAAAATTTAATGTTAATCAGGTTTAAAGTTTTTAACACAGATGGTGCGTTTATGAATATTTTTGTTTCCGGTGCAACAGGGTATATTGGCAGTAACTTAGCTGAAAGGCTAATAAAAGATGGTCATAATGTTGTTACAATTTCAAGAGATAAGTCTAAAGTAACTAATGGTTATGTAAATAATTTTAAAATTATACATGGTGATATAAGAGACGCTGAAAGCATTAAAAAAGCGTTTGATAATATAGATCTTGTTTATCATTTTGCCGGTGTTTTTAGAACTCCCAATATTGGTGATCAGGATTATTGGGATGTACATGTTGAAGGGACAAAAAATTTACTTAATGTAGCTTTTGAAAATAAAGTTAAAAGATTTATCCATTGCAGTACAATTGGTGTTCATGGTCACATTGAAGAACCTCCTGCAATAGAAACATATAGATTTAATCCCGGTGATACTTATCAAATTACAAAAGCAAAAGGGGAAGAGGCTGTACGCACGTTTTGCGAAAAAAACAATTTCCCGTTTGTAGTAATAAGACCAACATCAGTTTATGGTGAAGGTGATATGAGAATGTTGAAATTATTCAAATTAGCTAAGAAGAAACTAACTCCTATTTTAGGGAAGGGAGAACTTTCTTTGCATTTAGTACACATTAAAGATTTAGTGGAAGGATTTGTATTAGCTGCTGATAATGAAGAAGCATTGGGTGAATCAATATTTGTCGGTGGCGATAAAGCTTACACTTTAAACGATCTTGTGGATATAATTTCAGAAATATTATCTGTTCCAAAATCAAAGATACATATTCCAGTGAAACCTTTCCAGATGTTAGGTACAGCGTGCGAAAAAATATGTATTCCTTTAGGAATAAATCCTCCTATATACCGACGAAGAGTAGACTTTTTTACAAAAAACAGATCATTTGATATTAGTAAATCTAAACGAATATTAAAATATCAGCCAAAAGTTTCTTTAAAGGAAGGATTAACAAGAACTGCTGAATGGTACAAAGCTAATTCACTTTTATAATTTGCCGGGGTAATAAATGGCTAAAAGTCATTATAAGCTTCAAGATACATTATATCAGCCAAAACAATCAAAATTACAAAAATATAAAGACTTGATTGTTGGAAGCGATAAACTATCATTTCTAATTAAATATGAATTGATAAACCTATTTGTTTCCTGGTTACCCGGAGCATTAGGTATTGTGCTCAGGAATAAACTTTATCCGGCAATTCTTGCTGAATGCGGAAGAGGAGTTAATTTTGGTCGAAATATTGTAATTCGTCATCCACAAAAAATTAAAATTGGCAATGATGTAAATATTGATGATAATGTACTTTTAGATGCAAAAGGCGATAAAAACGCAGGTATTATATTAAAAGATCAGGTCTTTATTGGACGCAACTCAATTTTAAGTTGTAAAGACGGTGATATTACATTAGAACAAAATGCCAATATAGGATTTAATTGTGAGATAGCATCTACAAGTAAAGTAGTAATTGGAAAGGACAATTTAATTGCCGCCTATACTTATATAATGGGTGGTGGAAATTACAAATTAGATAATCTTGATTTGCCTTTCAACCAACAGTACGATTATGAAGGCAAAGGCGGTGTTATATTACATGAAAATGTCTGGCTGGGTGCACATGTTTCAATACTGGACGGGGTTACAATCGAAAGTGGATCAGTTGTAGCCACCGGAGCCGTTGTTAACAAAAGTATTCCTAAAAATTGTATTGCCGGAGGTATACCCGCAAAAGTTTTTAAGAACAGGGGTAAATAGCCGGAAGCGATTTTTGTGTAGTTTTAATAATTAAAGTAGATGGTATAAATGAAAAATGGAAAATACAAAATAGTACATGTTATAGACAAACTTAGTGTCGATGGTTCTGGTGTACACGGTGTAACAAAAGTACTTGAATCCTGGATAAAAAATTTTAATAGGGAGGAGTTTGAGTTTTCCATAATTAGTTTAAGAGCACAAGAAAAAGCCGAAGAAATATTTCAAAAAATTAATGTTCCAATTAAATTTTTAAATCGCTCGAAGATTGATCCCAGGACAATTCTCGATTTAACTAAAATTATAAATCAAGAGAAGCCGGACTTGCTTCATCTTCACGGATACGGAGCCGCAAATTTTGGCAGGATTGTCAGCAAGATAAAGAAAATTCCGAATCTGGTTCATGAACATGCTATATTAACAAATCAGCCATTTTACCAGACAATTGCGGATACTATTCTTGCGCCACTTACAGATAAAGCGGTTGGAGTTTCGTCAGATGTGGTAAAGTTTTTGCAAGAATATAGAAAAACAAAAAAAGAAAAGCTCGAAGTAATTAATAATGGGATTGATACAGAAGGATTTAAAATACCTACTGAGGAACAAATTATTAAAGAAAGAGACCGTCTTAAAATACCCGGCGATTATAAGGTTGTATGTAAAGTTGGAAGACTTGACAGGGGAAAAGGACATGAGTATTTATTTAGAGCTGCAAAAAAAGTGTTAAATGTTCATCCTAAAACAATTTTTCTAATTGTTGGTGCTGGACCTGAACATGAGAGACTTGAGGCACTTACACATGAATTAAAAATAAACAATAATGTTGTTTTTACCGGTTATCATACTCATGTGGAAGTTTGTTTGGGATTATCAAATATTTTTGCTTTTACTTCTTTATCAGAAGGATTTTGCGTCTCTGTTTTAGAAGCTATGAATGCCGGTTTACCGGTGGTGTCATTTCCTGTAGGTGGTGTAAATGAATTAATCCAGGATAGTAAAAATGGATTTATTGTACCTATGAAAGATGTTGATAAACTTGAAGAAAAAATAAGTCTTCTCTTAAATGATGATGAGCTTTCAAGAAAAATTGGAGATTGTGCAAAAGTTGATTGTAAAAACTTTGATGTTAAATATTCGGTCCAAAAATTAGCTAATCTCTATAAAACACTTATAAATTAAATAGTAGTATGAAAATTATTTCCAATAATATTGTTGATATAGTTAGAAAGAATAAGACTGACATTGTATCAATATTGCTTAAAAGATATCCAGAGTTTATTTTTAATAAAAATACTTCTGTTAGTGATGATGAAATTCCGATATTTACGTTTCATGAAGTGCAGCCGGATAAGTTTGAAGAGCAAATTAAATATCTAACTGATAATGGTTACTCATCTTTAGATTCTCAGGAATTAACAGGTTTTTATAACAATCATAAAACCACCGGAACCAAAAATGTAATTCTTACTTTTGATGATGGTCATAAAAGTTTATGGACTTTTGCATACCCTATTCTAAAAAAATATAATCAGAAAGCTATTAGTTTTATTATTCCGGGACAAATTAAAGAGAGTAATATTAAAAGTGCTAATCTAGAAGATTACTGGAACGGAAAGGCTAATAATGAAGATATTTCTACTGACGAAAAATTATGTAACTGGTCTGAAATTAATGATATGCACATGAGCGGAATTATAGATTTCCAATCACACACATTATATCATAATTCAATTTTTACTAGTAACAAATTAATTGATTTTATAAACCCGGTTTATGAACAAACGTTTTGGAATAGTATTTACAGTCCCGTATTAAATGTAAACGGAGTTGACAGTTTCGATTTTAATAATAAATATGGACAGCCGGTTTATCAGTCAGCACCGGCAATGTCTGCCAAATTAAGGTTTATTGAAGACGAAAATATGAGTAGAGAATGTATTAACTTTGTCAATAATATTGGGAGCTCAGAGTTTTTCTCGAATAAAAATTGGAAAAAAGAATTAGAAAGTTTTTTCCTCAGTAAGAAAAAAGAAATTGGGGAGAGTAGTAAATACATAACTAAAGAAGAAAAATACTTAGAAATAAAAAAAGATCTAAATAACTCTAAACTAATTATTGAAGAAAGACTAAATAAAAAAGTTACACATCTTTGTTATCCGTGGTACGTTGGAAGTGAATTATCAGTTAATATTTCAAAAGAGTTAGGATACAAGTTTAATTATTGGGGATTTTTAAGGCAAAGTAAAAATAATGGTGTTAATACAGATCCGTTTTATTTATCGCGTTTAAGTGATGATTATATTTTTTTATTACCGGGAAAAGATCGCAAAACCATAAAAGATCTATTTTTATCAAAAATTAATAAAGTCTTAAATTGAAAGAGACTAATAAAAACAATCCCTTCTTTTTAAAAATCTTTAAGAATTTCGGCTATATGGTGGGCGGTAAAACGTTGGGAGATATTTTAACGTTTGTTCTGTTTGTGTCCATTTCACGGCAGTATGGGCAGGAAGGTATTGGACAATACTCATTTGCAATGGCAGTTACAGGGTTTTTTGCTGTGTTGGCTGATTTTGGCTTATATCAATTCACAATTAAAACCATAAGCAGAGATCTAAAAATTATAAAACAAGAATTTTTTGGTATTATAATTACAAGAATAATAATATCGGCTCTTGTATTTGGACTCTTATTAATTGGTCTCTATTTCTATGATACCTCAGAACAGTTAAAATTAGTAATTGCAATAATAGGCCTTTATCAAATTGTTTATACAATTATGGAAGGTATTGGCGTTATTTTTATAGTTCACGAAGAAATGCACTTTGTCGGTATTTTTGAATTAACAACTAAACTATTAATTGCCATAATTGGCATTTTACTAATAGTTATGGAAGAAAGTTTAATCAGTGTAATTCTTATATATCCAATAATTACTATAATTCAAATTGGTATTATTTTTATAATTGCCAGGTGGAAGTATGGTAAGTTTATGCTGGTTTTTAACTTTAAAGATAATCTTGTAAACTTAAAAAAATCAATATCTTTACTGTCTTCATCCTTTGTTAACATGATTTCGATGAGAGTAGATGTTATAATGCTTGGATTTATTTTAACTGTTACAACTGTCGGTATTTATAATGCTTCATATAGAATAGTTTTTGTTTTTATGATGTTTGCGAATTTTTTTAGTTTAGCTTTGTTTCCCCAATTTTCTAAAATGTATAAAGATTCAGGAGAAAAATTAATTAAATTGGTTAATAATTCTTTAAGTTCAATTCTATTATTTAGCATCCCGGCTGCAGGCGGTGTCTTTATATTAGCTCCTAAAATTATTGATTTAATTTACGGTAATGAATTCTCAGATAGCTCTGTTATACTTCAATATCTAACAGGAATTATATTGTTATATTTTATTGAAAGAATTTTAAGTATTCTTTTAGTCTCAGTTGATAAAGAAGTTCTAAGAATGAAATGCCAGTGGATAGTTGGTATATTTAATGTAATAACGATGGTTTTATTTATTAAATTATTTGGAATTAAAGGTGCTGCTTTTTCTGCAACTATTTCACTTGTATTATTAATTGCTATTTATATGTATTACCTAAAGACTTTTATAAATTTTGGATCTCTAATTAAGCGAATATTTATTTGTTCTGTTGGAACGTTTGCATTTTGTTTTGCTATAACTTTCTTTCAAATTAATTCCCTCGTAGGTTCAATTATATTAGGCAGTCTAATCTATTGTGTTATCATTTTATTTTTCAAATCTATAAGAAATAATGAACTTAAAATGATACTTGATCATCTGCGTAATAACTCCGTATAATAGTTCCATATCCTGCCGTATTCTAAATCTCCTTCAAATTCTAATATAATATGGAGTAATTGTAAAATAACTCCGGGATTATCCTGCATTTTTTAATATTGCGAGAAGCTTAAATCTTTATTAGCAATATGCTTGTGATATGGCTGTAATTACACCAATAATTTTTAATAGTTCTCTTAATCATAAATAAAAGATAATATAAGATTATCTCATAAATCCGGGCATTTTGATTAGGAATCATGATTTTTAACTATTTTATAAGATCACTCCACAGATAAAAAACTTTTGTAAAGATTTTTTTCTATTAAAAATTCCAAACTTCATAAGAACTCTAATATAGTATGGTAAAATCGTCATAGTAGGTAGGCTAAGACGTAGGAATGATATAGTTATATAAAAAGGTTGGGTTATGGAAAAAATTATAAACTGCTTAAATAATTATGGTAAAGGTATAATTGTTTGCATTTTACTGAATGTACTTTTTGTGAGTGATATTTATTCTCAGATTCTTGAACCAACTGCTGGAACAGTTTGGGTTCATGGAGATACCGAGAATATTTATTGGAATACATCTGGTTTATCAGAAAATATTAGAATTGACTATTCTCTAGATGGTGGTAACAGTTGGGGGCTCATTATTTCTAGAACAAATAATGATGGTGTTTACAGTTTTAATGTCCCACAAATATCAACATCTGAAGCACAGATTAGGATAATAAATTTAATAGCTGGAGGGACAATTATTTATAGCGATCTATTCACTATTGCACCGCCGATAGCAATAACTATAGATTCTCCAATTGCGCTAGACGATTGGGAAGTAGGAACCAACAAAACAATTTCATGGTCAGTTGCTGGTGGAACAATCGATAATGTGAATTTAGAATATTTTAATGGAACAACATGGAATGCGATTTCCGGTGCACAGAATATCGTAAACAGCGGATCATTTTTATGGACAGTTGCTGATGATCCGTCAGTAACGGCAAAGATTAGGGTCTCTGATGCAGTTAGCACTGCAATAAACGGTGAAAGTGCTGAGTTTGTTATTAGTCCGGTTAGAACAATCACAATAACTTCCCCTTTAGCTGATTATGTTTGGCAGGTTGGTGATATTCAAAACATTGAGTGGACATCAACTGGAACAATGGATAGTGTTATTATTGAATATTATGATGGAAGTGCACTAATATCAGTTGAAGCTGCCGAGAATAACGGATCATTTTCATGGATACTTCCCAATACACCAACAGAGACGGCTTATATAAAGATTAGTGATAAATCGGATCCTTCAGTGTTTGCAGAAAGTGATCAGTTTACAATTACTTTAGAGAGAACAATTGCGGTATTAACTCCTCTTCTTGATGAACAGCTTTACGTTGGAGATATTGATACAATTACATGGTCGAGTACAGGAGTTATAAATTTAGTAGATATATCTTATTTAAGCTCAGATGGTTTAACATGGATCAATTTGGTTCAGAATACACCTAACGATGGTGAATTTGAATGGACGATTCCAGACAATGTTGCGGATTCAGTTTTAATTTCAATTACTGATTCAGATTATAGTCAAATTGCAGATAGTTCAGATAAATTTATTATAAATGCGCCAACCTTTATTGTACAAAATCCTGAATTAAATGATAGTATACGTAGAGGAATAATTGACACAGTTAAGTGGAATACACTAGGAGTAGTTAGCAATGTTAATTTAGATTACTTTGATGGAACAAGCTGGACAGCAATTGATACTGCACAGGGAATTACTAACTCTGGTGAATATATTTGGCAATATCCGGAAATCTTAACTGATCAGGCAGTTGTTAGAATTACTGACGCATCAAATACTTCTAATTTTGCCGAGAGTGATACTTTCAACATTGTATTACCAGAAATAATTTTTTCATTGCCAGTTGCCAACGCGCAATGGCATGCAGGTTCAATTCAAACAATTTCATGGAATACAATTGGCAAAGTTAATACTGTTAGTCTCTCATATTTTGACGGCTCTATTTGGGTTGACATTGCTGGTGCGCAATCAATAGTAAATGAAGGAACCTATCAATGGACACTTCCATTAGATACAATTGCTACCTCCTACATTAAAATTGTAGATACAGCTGATCCTCTTGTTGTTAGTCAAAGTAATGAATTCAGCATTGTTGAAGTTGATTTTGCATTTGTAATGCCAAGTGGAGGGCAAAAATGGTTAGCCGGTACAACTCATGAAATTAGTTGGAGCACCAATGGTCCAGCCGATAGTGTTAAATTAGATTACTTTGATGGAGCTGTTTGGTTGCCAATTAACGCCGGAAATAAAATTGAAAATACAGGATCATATTTTTGGACTATTCCTAACTCTGTTACTAATACAGCATTAATAAAAGTGGTTCATGCAGAGTATAGTATGTTCGCCGATACATCAAATGTTTTTGAAATAATACAGACTATATTAGCTGGCGATACAACTTATATTATGCCTTTAGGAAATTCTCTTACTTATGATGATAGAAGCAATTCTCATGCACCCCCTGATTTGCGAACTGAGGAAGAAAAAGTTGCATATAGGCATGAATTATGGAACTTATTAAGAACTGATAATTATAGCTTTGATTTTGTTGGAAGCTTAGTAAATGGGGGAGCAATTATTCCAGATCCTGATCATGAAGGATGGCCGGGTATAACTGCCGCAACCACAGCGTTAAATGTTTATAACCAATTAGAAGCAAATACTCCGGATGTAATTTTATTGCATATCGGGACAAATGATCTTACAGCGGATCCTTCGGATGTAGAAGATATCTTAAACGAAATAGATAGATTTGAAACTGATTATAATAAAGAAATTTGGGTTCTTGTTGCTCAAATAATTAATAGAACAGGAACTGTTGATCCTAGTAAAGTACCATTAACTACATTGTTTAACGATAACTTAGAAATTATGGTTAATACTAGAATTAATGATACTGTTAATCCTGATAAACTAATACTGTGCGATATGGAAAATGGTGCCGGTATTAATTATATAATTGACAGGGAGGAACCTTTTATTAACGGAGATATGTATGATTATCTACATCCGAATATAAAAGGGTACGGGAAAATGGCTCAGTTGTGGTTCGATAACTTGCAATTGTTATTACCTCCCGGAACTCCTACTGCACCTCAGATAGTATCTGCTGAGATAACAACTGCAACATTTGAAACACAATATGTCTATGATGTTAATGCTTCAGGAATAGGAGCTCCTAGTTATTCTCTGGATGCTTCTTCAGAAATTCCTTTAGATGCAATTAATGCTAATACTGGTGTTATTAATTGGACTCCAAGTGCTGTAGGTCCTTATGATGTGACTGTTGTAGCATCAAACTCTGCTGGAACAGATGTTCAAAGTTTTACAATCAATGTAACAAGTGGACCTCCAGTAGTTTTAATACAACCTAGAAGTCAGGGTGGAATTGTTGGTGAAACTGTTGAATTTATGGTTTCAGCTGAATCAGCTCAGGGTTTGTTACCACTATCATATCAATGGAGAGAAAACGGTACTGATATTTTAGGTGCTGTAGATTCTGTTTATACAACAAATAATTTATTAATTGGTGATAACGGAAAAATTATAACTTGTTATATTGATAATACTGAAGCCACAGTAGAGACTGATACAGCTTATTTATATGTGACTTCTACAAGTACAAGAGTTACTGGTGGCGAAGTTGTTAAATATGACTTTTTGGAAGGTAAAGGGAATAAAATTTATGATGTATCGGATTATGGAACAGAATTAAATCTAACAATACCAGATACTAATAAAATTAATTGGTTAAGCAAAGGAATTGAAATATCTTCTGCAACATTATTGAGTAGTAACGGTCCTGCAACAAAAATTTATTCATCTTTAACACAAACTAATGAAGTTTCTATTGAAACTTGGATTGATCCTGCAAATCTTACTCAGACCGGTCCTGCCAGATTATTAACTGTCTCAGCAGATCCATCTAATAGGAATTTTACTTTAGGACAATCAGAATCGCAAGTTTCAGTAAGATTAAGAACTACTACTTCATATCCAAATGGTATCCCGGATCTTACAACACCTGTTAATGCATTAAATGATCAGTTAACACATGTTGTATATACAAGAGACAGGGATGGCAATGCCAAAATCTATTTAGACGGGATATTAATTGATAGTTTATTGGTAGAAGGAGATTTTTCTAGCTGGAATGAAAGCTATAATCTTGGAATTGGTAATGAATTTAATGTAACAGATCTGGAAAGAGCATGGTTAGGTAAGATATTCCATATTTCAATATTTAATAGAGCATTAAGCAAGAGCGAATTATTAAATAATTATCAACAAGGAATAAATCAAAATACTGTACCTCATATTGTTTCACAACCAGTTACACAGGTAGCACCATATTCTCCATACATTTATAATGTAGTTGCAACTGGTATTCCGGCTCCAACATTCCAATTAAATGAATATCCAGCCGGAATGTCTATAGACACAAACACAGGCCGAATTACATGGTCGCCTACACAAATTGGTTCCTATCCGGTAGAAGTTCAGGCAACTAATTCCGAAGGAAACAGTATTCAGAATTTTTCAATTACAGTTGATAATAGTATGATTGCATATTGGAAACTTGATGAACCTGTTCAGACAAGAGTCTTTAATGATACAATTGGTCCAAATAACGGGATTTCCGCTTCAACCACATTAAGTCCTATTCCTATTATTGGCAAGGTTGATACAGCAATGTATTTTGATGGGACTAAAGAAATTTATGTGCCTCACAATTCTATATTCGATTGGAGTCATGGTTCAAGTTTTTCTGTTGAGACCTGGGTTAAAGTGGATCCGACAAGTAATGAAACTGAAGTTTATGTAGGCAGATATAAAGCTCTAACAAGAGTTACATGGTGGTTAGGACATGATGGGAATTTGCCAAGTTTTTACCTGCGTGATTCTAAAAACAATGGTAAATCTGTTTCTTCTCCAGCAGGAGAAACTATAAATGACGGAATATGGCATCATATAGTTGGTTTGTACGATTACACAAGTAAAGAACTTAGACTTTATGTTGATGGTCAGTTAAAAAATACAGCATACAATGATTATTTAGGAAATTTTACTGAAACTACAAATGTTACTTTCGGTCACCTGGATAATACTACCCGCTATAAATTACACGGTGCGCTTGATGAAATTGCAATTTATAATCGTACTATTTCGGCTGGTGAAATTGCGGATCACTTCCAAAAAGGAAATGCCGGTCTTGGTTATAATGAAGTTGAACAATCAGCGAAACTAGCTGTTAATGTAATTCTTGAAGGGGCATACGACGCGGTTGGTGATACAATGAGAACTGATATAAATCAGTATATTCCTTTAACATCACCATACTCGCAAGATCCAATTACTGTTACTTCAATTCCAACAAATGCTGTGGATTGGGTTCTTGTTGAACTACGAGAAACATTTGATGGTGTGGCTGTAATTTCAAAAAGTATGTTCCTTAATAAAGATGGAAATATTGTTGATATAGATGGCATCACTACAGATTTCGAAATTGATGTAGATCCGAATAACTATTACATAGTAATTAGACACAGGAATCATTTGGATATTATAAGTGCAAATGCAGTTCCATTATCATCATTTGTAACAACTTATGATTTTACAATAGCACAAACGCAAGCGTACACAACTGGTCCTATTGTTCAAACTGAGGTGGATACAGGAATCTGGGCTATGTTTGGAGGTGATGCTGATGTAGATGGTTCTGTATTAGTTAGTGATAAAGTACAATGGAGAACAGATTTTCTTATTCCTGTTCCTGATGGGTATCACTTAACTGATCTTGATTTGGATGGAAAAGTTTTAGTTAGTGATAAGGTATTTTGGAGAATGTTATTTTTACTTCCAGCACCAGATAGTCAAGTTCCTTAATTGAAAATACAATAAATATTTGAGGCATAAAATGAAACATTTTTTTAAAATAATAGTACTTTTAATAATACTAGCGCGGAGTTTAAACGCAGGCATTGATTATAATATCAAAACTTCTGGTGATGGCTTGGGATTAGTTGAAATTGGTGGAGGTGCATATCAGTTAAAAGTAATTCTACAAATAAAAAATTCGAGTGGTATTTTAGATTTAGGTGCTTTTAATTTGCGGGTATCATATAATGCTGTGGACGTAATTCCAAATTTAGTACAATCTACTGCTCTTGATCCATTACTGTCTTTTAATCCAGGCTTAGGGAATGCATATAGTTTTTCTCCAATTGGAATCCCCGAATCAGGGGTTGTTACAGTAAATGCTGATTTCAATTATACTGTTGATTTAGCTGCATATGATTTACCTAGTTCAAGTTATACCGATGTTGCACTATTAGTTTTTAATATTATTCACCCAACAGGAAGTGCTGACCTAGCTTGGGTGATTGGAGTAAATGATAATTACGTTACAGATTTTGAAGGTACTGCTCAAGCAAATAATAGCTTTAACGGTGGATATAATTCTCCTCTTCCTGTAGAACTAATTGCCTTTGAAGCTAATCCTTCAGAAGAAGGAATTGCATTAAACTGGCAGACTGCTACCGAAATAAATAATTACGGTTTTGAAATTGAAAGAACTGTTGTTAATGAAGAAGAAAAAGAATGGACAAAAATTGACTTTGTAGAAGGTCATGGAAATTCTAATTCTCCAAAAGATTATTCTTTTGTTGACAAATACCCGACTGGCGGAATTAAGTTTGCTTATCGCTTGAAACAAGTTGATATAGACGGCGGATATGAATATTCTGATGAAGTTGAAGTTGATTTTACACCTAAAGAATTAGTTGTTCAGCAGAACTTCCCAAATCCGTTTAATCCAACTACAAGTATTAGATTTAGTTTACCTAAAGCGAGCAAGGTTTCATTAGAAGTCTTTAATATTTTAGGTGAAAGTGTAGCTGTATTGGTTGATGATGTAAAAGAAGCTGGTTATCATCAGGTTCGTTTTAATGCCTCAAGACTAGCAAGTGGTTATTATATCTATAGATTAGTAAGTAATGGCGAAGTATTTGTTAAGAAAATGCTTCTTCTAAAATAATAAAAATGTTTAATCAACAAGAAATTAAGAATGGAAAATAGTATAAATTTATCAGTTGTTGTACCTGTTTATAATGAGGAAGAATCAGTTCTTCCTCTTTATAAGGCTGTTCTTAAATCTGTAAAATCGATTGGGACTTCTTATGAATTAGTTCTGGTTGATGACGGCAGTTCTGATAATACGTACTTAGAATGTAAAAAGATTTCTGAAACTGACGAAAATGTAAAAGTAATAAAATTGAAAGCAAATTCCGGGCAGACTCCGGCATTACATGCTGGTCTGCAATACGCAACAGGCAATGTTGTAATTACAATGGATGGCGATTTGCAGAATGATCCTGATGATTTTGGTAAATTCATAGAAAAAATTAATGAAGGTTATGATATTGTTCTTGGATGGAGAGAAAAAAGACAGGATAAAGTTCTTAGCAAAAAAATTCCTTCTAAAATTGCTAATTGGTTAATTAGAAAATTAACCGGCTTAACAATTAAAGATAACGGATGTGCAATTAGGGCATATAAAGGACATCTTGTTAAAAGATTTCCAATGTATTCTGAAATGCATCGTTTAATGCCGGTTATGACAGCTTTGGCCGGAGCAAAGTATACTCAGATTAGCGTAAAACATCATTCGCGACAATTTGGCAGTTCAAAATATGGATTATCGAGAATTTACAAAGTATTAATGGATATGGTTTCATTAAAAATTGTATTAACAAATTTTAAGTATCCCTTGTATGGTTTTGGTTTTGGCGCGGCAGTATTTTTTTTGTTATCAATGGGTTCAATGCTGTTAACATTACTTTATTCCATAAATAATCCACAGGCAAGTATTGTTGTTATGATGGGAGTAACTACATTACTTGGCTCTCTTAGTTTGTTTTTAATTTTTATGGGAATTATTTCATTATTAGTATATAAAACCGGAGATTTAAAAGTAGAATCACTTCTAAATTTTCATGACAAGGCTTAGAGGACACAATGACTAAATTTGATTTGTCAGTTATAATATCAATTACTCAATCGTTAAAAAGTGATAAGATTGAAGAACTTAATAAAAAATATTATGATGCTTTAATTGAATCGGGTAAAAAATTTGAAATTGTATATGTAACTGATTCCTTTTCATTAGAGATATTCGATCAATTAAAACAATTATCCGATCAATATGAAAATATAAAAATTGTGAAATTAGCAAAATGGTTTGGAAATTCCTCCGCGCTTCTTTCCGGGTTTGAACATTGTTCAGGAAAAAACGTATTAACACTTTCGGCTGTTCAGCAAATGGATACAAAAGATATTATCTCTATGATAAATGATTTCAAAGATTGTGATATGCTGGTTGGGAAAAGAGTTAGAAAGCTTGATAAGTTAATTCATAGAATTCAGTCAAGTATATTTCATTCATTTATAAACAGTATTATTGGTTCAGATTTTCATGATCTTGGCTGCCATACACGCTTGTTTAAACGTGACGTGCTTGAAAATATAAGTTTTTATGGAGAACAATATAGATATTTGCCTATTATAGCAGCACGATATGGATTTAAGGTTAAAGAATATGAAGTAAGCCAATATAAATCAGATGTAAAACATAATATCTATTCACCAAAACACTATACAGAAAGATTAGTAGATTTAATATCTGTATTCTTCTTAATTAAATTTACCAAAAAGCCGTTAAGATTTTTTGGTTTTCCTGGTCTTATTTTTTCGGTAATTGGCGGATTACTGGGAACCTATTTAGTTTTTGAGAGGATGTTTCTAGGAATTTCACTTGCAGAACGTCCAATTTTACTTGCAAGTATTATGATGATTGTATTTGGTATACAATTATTAGCAATTGGTCTTGTTGCTGAAATAATTATCTTTACACATGCCGGTGATACCAAAGAATATATAATTGATGAGATTATTGATAATACAGTTAAAAATGGCGGGCAAAAAGTAATTCATAATCTAAGAGATTATTCTAAGATCTAAAAAAGTAGATTTATTCTTTTAATTATATTAAGGACAAAACTTTTCAAATTATTTGTTTCAAATAAATGGATTACGTCTGAGTAGTAAATTTTATTCTCAAATATTTCTATTCAATTTAAATCTTATTCTCAAAACCCCTTCATTAAAACTAGATGAAACCAATCTGAACTCGCCAATCTCACTTGTATTGCTTACATGTTCACCTATACATGGGCAGGCATCGTAATCGCCGACTTTTATAATTCTGATTTCATCACCCGATTCATCGGGTAATCTTGTTAGATTAAATTTTGCAAATGCGTTTTCTTTCGAGATAAACTCTTCTTTAACTTCCAGGTTATCTTTAATTGTTTCATTAACTTTTATTTCAAGTTCACTTTTTTCATCTTCAGTTAAATCTCTTTCAGCATGATAATCGCATTTCGATTTTTTTCTTTCAAGATGCATACTGAAAGACCGGTCAATATTAAATAATCTGCCCATAGTCTGGTTAAGAATATGTTCTGTTGTATGCATTTCCGGGTTATAACTTTTATTTCCCATAACTGCCTTTCAATTTTTTTTGTAAATATAATAAAAATATCCCAATTGATTACCCACTTAAACTAATAATTCTTCTGTAATGTTAATAGAAATAGCTATATTAGCATCTCAAAAAAATTTAACATCATATAAAATAGAGATTATAATGAATATTGAAGCAAAACCTTATAAACTTATAAATACTATTCAGAACTATGACTGGGGAACCAGAAACGAAAAAGCCTTTATCCCTGAATTACTTGGAATTGAAACTGAAACTGATAAACCTTATGCTGAACTTTGGATTGGTGCGCACAAAAAGGCTCCTTCAAAAGTTATTGTAGAGGATAAAGGAATTTCAATAATAGATTTACTTAAAGATTCTTCAAACCAAATTTTAGGTAAAGAAGCTAGTGTTAAATTTGACGGGAAATTGCCATTCCTATTTAAAATTCTTTCTGCCGGCGAAGCTTTATCAATTCAGGCTCATCCCGGCAAAAGGGAAGCGGAGGTTCTAAATAATATTGATCCGGAAAATTATCCTGATAAAAATCATAAACCGGAGATTGCCATTGCAATTGATGATTTAACAGCTTTAGCAGGCTTTAGATCTCACAAAGAAATTTCTAAAGTTTTGGATGAATATTCTGAGTTAACTGATTTAATTGGTGCTGAGCCTGTTAAAAGATTTATTGAAGCAGATGAAAATAATTATAATAAAGAACTTAGGGATTTGTATTCTTCGTTAATGATTAACTCTGAAAAAGATGCTCGTCGGCTTAAAAAGACTGTAAAAGCTACTATGAAAAGAATTAATAAAAATAAACAGCTTAATGAAGAACAAGAATTAATTGTGGGCTTAAATAATAAATATGGTTACGATGTTGGTTTATATTCTATTTTATTGTTGAATATATTACATCTAAAATCGGGCGAAGCTATTTATTTAGATACCGGAATTCCTCACGCGTATCTTAAAGGAAATATTGTTGAATGTATGGCTAATTCTGATAATGTTGTCAGAGCCGGTTTAACGGCAAAATTCAAAGATATTAGCACTCTTATCCATATCTTAAATTATGATAGTAAAACTATTGAAGTTTTAGGCTCAGCCGATAGAAAAGAGTTAATTGAGTATAATACTCCTTCTACTGAATTTAAGATAAGTAAATATAGCCTGGAAGAAGGTAAAAGCTTAAAATTCGAAAACAATAAAACTTCGAATATATTATTAATACTGGATGGTTCTATCTGTTTTAATGATGACAAAACTGAATTTGTAAAAGGAGAAGTGCTGTTGTTACCGGCAGTTATGGAATCTTTTTCAATAAAATCAGTTAAAAACACTCAGATGTTTTGGGTTAAAATTCCAGAATAATAATTGTAAATTTTATTTGCTTTTATGAAATAATAAATATAATTTGTGTTCGTTAATAATCGATGAACGTACCCCTCTCACGCTTATAGATTATTAACGGCATTCACATCATTTTTTCTGCGTAAATCTTTGTGCAGATGTCTCCACAGAAATATTATAGTAATTTATTACTGTATTATATTGATTTAATAGAGTTCTCTATAAATCGTATTTGCTTTAATAGATTTAAATAATATCAGCCAAAAAAAATAGGTAAATCAATGAAATTCAAAATTTCTACACTCTTTATTGTGTTAGTTCTATTGATATCCGCAAAATCTTTCGGACAGGTTAGTCTTAGTTTAAAAGATGGTGGTGGAGCGGAAATAACAGACTTTACAAGTGTTGCAATAGTTGATGGACAAAATTTGTTGTATTCCATAACTCTTGAAGATCCAAATACGAATCAATTAAGAGATGTTGGTGCTGGTACTATTGGTGCTGAATTTGGTGGTGTTCATAAAGATTTTTATTGTATCGATTTTCATCATCCTTTAGGGGGAAATAATCATGAATATTGGGATAGCGGAAATACTCCTGCAGAAATTACTTACGTATTAAATAATTATTATCCTTATAATCAAAACCGCTCTGATGCTTTAAGTGTAACTAAGCAGGAAGCTGCAGCAGTTCAAACTGTTGTGTGGCATTATAGCGATGGTTTGGATTTGAATACAATTACAAATGAAACAATTAAAAATAGGGCTTTGGCTATTAAAGCTGATGCTGATGCAAATAAGTCTACTTATTCATTTGTATCTGCATTAGAAATTGTACCAGCTTCACAGAATTTATTAAATGGGCAATATGCTGCATTCAAAGTTGTTGCTAAAGATGATTTAGGACAACCGATGGCAAATGTTTCTGTTACGGTTTCTACGAATTCGGATGGCTTATTAAACGGAACTCCAAGCCAAATTCAATTAACAACTGGTATAACAGGTTTAACAGATGTTATTTTCTTGACTCAAGGAACAGTGGAAGATGCTGTTGTATCAGCTGAGGCTATTGTAGTTATGCCTCATGGAACTAGATATGTAAGTAGTTCAGCTACAGATGAAAAGCAAAAATTAGTATTGGCAACTCCTACTAATGATCTTAAAAGAGTTGAAACAAATATTAGTTGGGAACCAGTTTTAGGTGAAATTGGTAATTTTGTTTGGAATGATCTAAACAATGATGGAATTCAAGATGCAGATGAACCTGGAATTCCGAATGTTACTGTTAATTTATATGATGAAGCTGGGACTCTTATCCGGACAACTCAGACAGATGAAAACGGCTTTTATTTGTTTAATGAGTTAATTCTAAATTGCCAGACTGAACCATGTGCAGAATGTGATGGGAAATTTTCATGGCTTAAAGTTAAATTTAACGGTGAATCAACATCAAATATTAGAGTTGTTCAAAGAGACGGTGCAGAAGTTTTTAACGGAAACGTTGCACCAGGAGAAGAATTCACTTTTCATGGACAAGATAATCAAAATACATTAGGACCAGAAGTTACCATATATGTGAATGAAGTAGAAAATACTTCAATACATACCAGTTGTTCACAACCTCTTGAAGTTGGATATATTTTCGGTGATTTTACAATCGTTCATGGTGCCAGTAGAAATGGTGGAGAACTTTGCACTGATGCAAATGAATGTTGTTTCTCTGTGTCGGTAGAGCAAAATACAATTCCAGAAGGATTTAATCCTACACAAATAAATAAGGGTAATGATAGAGCAGTTGATAGTAATGAAAATCCTTTCACTGTTTGTTTATCTCCTTTGAATCCGATTGATCATACAGTTGATTTTGGATATTTCACTGAAACAAAAATATATAAAATTGGTGATTATGTATGGCATGATTCTAACGTAAACGGAATTCAGGATGCTGATGAAAACGGAATTGCTGGTGTTTTAGTTGAACTTTACAAAGATGAAATATTATTAGATACAACTAGAACAAATGCTGATGGTTTATATCTATTTGAAAAGTTAGAGAATGATACTTATAAAATAAAACTTGCAGATTCTAACTTTGAAGAAGATGGTATACTTTATTCTTCAAGAAAAGTTAAATGGCATTATACTAAAAAAGATCAGGGTACAAACAATCTTGTTGATAGTGATGCTAACTCAGATAATCCGGTTGTAACTGTTACGTTAAACAATGCTGATGATTTAAGTATTGATTTTGGATTTTACAAAACATGTGTTACACTTCTAAAAGAAGCTGATAAAACAACTGCTAAAGTTGGTGATATAATTTCATACTCATTTACTGTAAGTAACTGTGGCGATGTTGAATTAGGTGGCGGTGTAAATGTATTTGACGATATGCTTAAACCTGGCGATCAGAAATTATTTTACGTTTCACTAAATCCGGGAGAATCCAAAACACTGACTTCTTACGAAGGATTTGAATTTAAATATACTGTTAAAGAAGAAGATTGTGGAAAGCAGATTATAAATCATGCATTTGCTGAAGGACATCCAGTTGATAACTCTGAATTTGTATTTGATGAAGATGACTGGACAGTAACTATTGCTGACTGTATCGAAAAAGCTTCTTTAGGCGATAAAGTATGGCTTGATGAAAATAAAGACGGAATTCAAAACGAGAACGAAATAGGTTTTGAAGGTGTTACTGTTAATTTATTAGATTGTAACGGAGTTTTGTTAAATACAAAAACTACTGACGGCAATGGTAATTATTTATTCAGCGAATTAACACCAGGTGACTATAAAGTTGAATTTGTTTTACCAGCTGATTATAAATTTACTTCTCAGAATTTAGGTAATAATGATTTAACAGATTCGGATGCTGAAGTAACATCAGGACAAACAACATGTATTACTTTAGAACCAGGTGAAAATAATTTATCAGTTGATGCTGGAGTATATCTGAATACAGCTTCACTTGGAGATTTTGTTTGGAATGATGTTAACAAAGATGGAATTCAAAACGATACTGAAACCGGCATTGCTGGAATTACAGTAAACTTATTTGACTGTAATGAAGTATTGGTTAGTACAACCGTTACAAATGGTAAGGGAAATTATTTATTCAACAACTTAATTCCCGGCAGTTATTTAGTAGAATTTGTTATTCCAGCTGAATATCAAATCTCAGCTATCAATAACGGTGATAACGACTTAGTAGATTCTGATATTGATATAACAACTGGCAAAACAATTTGTATAGAACTTGAAGCAGGCGAAGAAAATTTATCGGTTGATGCCGGAGTTTACTTAAAAACTTCTTCGTTAGGCGATTATATCTGGTTAGATGCTGATAAAGACGGTCTCCAGGGAACAAATGAAACTGGTGTTTCTCATGTATTAGTTGAATTATTTAACGATGAAAATGTAAAACTATCTGAACAATATACAGACGGCAACGGAAAATATTTGTTTACCAACTTACTGCCAGATCAGTATTATATCTTAGTAACATTGCCGGCAAACTATGCGTTTACACTTCAAAATGCCGGAAGCAATGATGCTGTGGATTCTGATCTAAATGTTACAACCGGTAAATCTGATGTTGTTGATTTAGGAATAGAAGAAACTAACCTGACACTTGATGGCGGTATTTATTTAGATCTTGGTGCTATTGGCGATTACGTTTGGTTAGATGAAAATAAAGATGGTATTCAGGATGATAATGAGAGTGGAGTTGAAGGTGTAACAGTAAACTTATTTGATTGCTCTGGAGTTTTATTAGATTCAAAAACAACAGATGCAAATGGAAAATATCTATTCACAGAACTTACACCAAATGATTACAAAGTAAAATTTGTTTTACCAACTTATTATGAGTTTACAGCAAAAGATTCTGAAAATGATGATCTTAAAGATTCAGATGCTGATCTAGATAATGGCGAAACAGTTTGTGTAACTCTGGCAGCCGGTGAAACAAATCTGTCGTTAGATGCCGGTATCTTTATGAATCTTGGTGCTATTGGCGATTATGTCTGGTTGGATGAAGATGAAGACGGTATTCAGGATGATAATGAAAACGGTGTTGCTAATATAACTGTTAAGTTAGCGGACTGTGATAATGATGTAATAATAGCTACAACACAGACAGATGCAAACGGTTATTATATATTTGAAGGACTTGTAGTTGGAAGTTATAAAGTGATATTTGAAAATCCTGTTGGATATACTTTTACAACCCGTAAGAATGGAAATTCTGAAAAAGATTCTGATGCTGATATAACTACAGGCGAAACTGAATGTATAGTTCTTGGAATAAGTGAAAGAAACTTAACTTTAGATGCCGGTATATTTAGCAATCTGAAAGAAGTTGATATAAAAGTAGTTAAGACAGTTGATAATACAAATCCTGAAAACGGAAGTAATATTGTTTATACAATAGAAGTAACAAATCTTGGTCCGGATAACGCAACTGGTGTTAAGGTTTCCGATCTATTACCTGACGGTGTTTCATTTGTATCTACATACGCATCACAAGGTTCTTATGATGACGCAACCGGAATCTGGACAGTTGGAAGCCTTATTAACGGAGCTTCTGCAACTTTAGATATTACTGTTACTGTAGAAATATCAACCGGCAATTTAGGAACTTTTGATATTGGTCCTGCTAAAGGATTTAACGTATTTGTACTAAATGATATAAATCAGCCATCAGCCGATACAGAAGGACGTATGGCAGTTGGTAACAACGCAACACTAGCAAACTACAGTGTTGGAGATAAACTTCCAAACTCTAATGGAACTGTTGATGTATTAATAGTTGGAAACCATTTAGAATATTCTACAGGCAGAGTTTATCATGGAAATGTAGTTTATGGAAATTCTTCGAACCTTCCTAAAACAAGTGTTTCAGTTGATGAAGGAACAATCAGAAAAGAATCAATAATTGATTTTGCGGCTGCTGAAGCTTTATATCTGAATATGACAAAGCAACTTGCTGATCTTGATCCAAACGGAAGTGTTGAACTTAAATGGGGCGGTATATATTTAGTTGGCAACGATCCATTCTTAAATATATTTGAAGTAAACGGCTCTGACTTAACCCAGGCCAATAATGTTGATATACAGGTTCCAAACGGATCTACTGTTGTAATAAATGTACTTGGTGATAATATTAAATGGTCCGGCGGTTTAGCAGTTAAAGGAATTGAATCAACAAACGTAGCGTTTAACTTCCCGGATGCTGAAAATATCACTATCCAGGGTATTGATGTTCTTGGTGCTATTTTAGCTCCTAAAGCTACTGTTAACTTTATTGCTGGCGTTCAGAACGGACAGATAATTTGTAAAAATATTTATGGCTCCGGTCAGTTTAATAATAAATTATTTATTGGCGATGTTCCCGGAAATACTACTGTTGTAAATGTTGCAAAAGTTATTGATGTTGATCAGGTTGAAACCAGCAGTAGTAACAATTCATCATCAGCTGTATTTGAACTTGTTTGGGAATATGACGGAACTACCGGAAACAGTGGCTCTGATGATTCTCAAAGCGGTGGCAGTGATGGTAACCAATCAAATACATCATGGACTAATGTTGGCGGATTTGGCATTAACGAAATAATCTGGACAATGAATGAAACTAGTAATGGCTTATTATTAGCCGGTACTATGGGCGGAAAGCTTTATTTAAGAGACGGTGATAATTGGACTGTTATAAATTCTACGATGCATGTTGGGTTTATTTGGTCAATTGCTGTTGAAAATAATAAAATATATGTCGGAACTGAGCAAGGTGTATTTGTTTCAATTGATAATGGTGCAAACTGGGAAAGTGCCGGATTAGAAGGCAAAGATGTTCGTGCGCTTAAATTTGACAAGTATGGTAATCTGTTAGCCGGTACTTGGGGATTTGGTGTTTACAAACTTAATGGAACAACATGGTCTGAATTCAATTCATCAATCGAATCAAAAGTTATTCATTCATTAGTGGTTGATCCGGCAACAAACGATATTTACGCTGGTACATTTGGATTTGGAATTCTTAAACTTGCTGCCGGTACTTCAGAATGGATTACACTTGATGTTGGTTATCAGTTTATCTGGGCTCTCGATATTACATCTGACGGTACAATTGTAGCCGGAACATTTGGCGGCGGTGTTTATTTAAGTACCGATAACGGAGTAACCTGGCATCAAAATAATAATGGTCTGGTCGGACTTCATGTGTATAGCATAAGTATTTTAGATGATGTAGTTAATGTTAGTACATGGACTGGCGGAGTTCAGCAGTTAGGCGGTGGTTCTACTCAGTCTCTAGCTAAAGTAGTTCCTGGTTTAGAATCCTGGAATAGTATAGGAATGTTTGATCAGGAAGTTAGTACAATCTATGCTGAAAAGGCGACTGGTATAATTTACGCCGGAACAAAAGACGGTCAGATTTACAAAGTTGGAAACGATGATATAACTGATGCGGAAACTGAAAGTACAATTCCTAACAAATTCAGTTTAGATCAGAATTACCCGAATCCTTTTAATCCGTCTACAATGATACAGTTTGCTGTTCCTGAAAGCGGAAGTTATTCAATTATAGTGTATAACATAATTGGTAAAGAAGTTGCGGTTGCCGCATCTGGTAATTTTGGTGCCGGAACGCATAAAATAAACTTTGATGCTTCTTTAATAAGTACAGGTGTTTATATTTACAGATTAGTTGGCAACAATGTAAACATCGCTAAGAAAATGATCTTGATGAAGTAGTAATTGGAAATATAAATTGAAGAAAAAGGAGAGTGTAACAGCTCTCCTTTTTTTGTTTAAACCAAAGCATTTTACAGCGTTTTTTGTATGATTCAGAAACCATTAGTACAGTTTTAATAAAGTCAGTCTTTCTAAATTAAATCCCAATTATCTTTCAAAATAAGTTCATGTTTTAATACTGAACCCAGTTTGAAATACTTCGTTTAACGGTTATTAATGAATTTGAGGGTAGGCTGATTCTTAGAAAAATATATATTTGAATGTGAGTTCATTGTCTTAAAAAGTTAAGTGAACTTATGTCAAAAAAATTACATGTAACAAAAATTTACAAAACTTAAACTGTAAAAATTTCACAATATCAGCGTTTAATATAAAATTGTACTGAGTTGTAAACATTATTAACAAAGGTAATTAAATGATGTGCCAAAGTTAAGTCTCTTTATAACAAGGAGTTACTTCTATATTTAACGTTGGTACGACATTAGACATTAGGATTATAACTTATTAAACTATTTTAACTAGGAAATAATATGTTAAAGAAATATCCAACATTGCCTATTCTAATTGTAGATGACGAGCAAATAGCTCTGACCAGCCTAGAAATGGTCCTAAATTCAGAGGGAATAGATAATCTAATTCTTTGCGAAGACAGCAGAGAAGTGATGGATCTTCTTAGTGAAAATAAGATTGGAATTGTATTGCTCGATCTTTCAATGCCTCACATAAGCGGCTACGAATTGTTTAATCAGATATCGCAGCAATATCCGGGAACTCCAATAATTATTGTTAGCGGTGAAAATGATTTAGCAAGTACAGTCTCATGGATAAAAGAGGCAGCTTACGATTTTCTTCCAAAACCTATTTGTGAAGAAAAATTTATGGCTACGTTACACAAGGCTCTTGAATCTGTCGGGATTATTGATAACGGAAATTATTTGAATTAGTAAAAACTCCAAGATATAAATAATAGATTCATACTGTTTTCTTAAACTATTGTTCTCCGGATCTTTTATTTTTCCCCTCATATAATTGAAAAGATTCATATCTTTAATTCCCCATTTCAAATTACTAGGAATTTGTATGCGATTCATTTATCAGATTTGTATCATTTTATTTTGCGCAGTTACATTATCAGCCCAGGAATTTAGTGTTCATAAGTTTCATCTAAATGAGTTTGGAAGCAAAGAAAAATCTTTACCGAAAGCTGAAAACTTATCTGCCCAAATTATTCCCCTTCAAATAAAAGCTAAACCGGAGAAGGTTATTTTCGGTTACTTACCAGATTGGGAATACAATAAAGGAAGCTATCAGTATTTTAATTATGATTTGCTTACACACATTGCGGCATTCGATTTCATGGTAAGCGCAAATGGTAATGTGAGTTATCCATCGGGATGGCCCTGGACCGATGTAATAAATGAAGCACACTCAAACGGTGTTAAAGTTATTATGACAGCCGTAACATTTGAAGGTGATGATATTCATAATATTATAACCAATGAAACTGCTAAGACAAATTTTTTCAATAAAACGAAATCCATTTTACAATCATACAAACTTGATGGTGTTAATATAGATTTTGAAAGTCTTAATAATGCGGATAAAAGTTCTAACATAAACAATTTTATGAAAGAACTTACAGAGTTTATTCATACCGAATTACCGGGCAAAGAAGTTTCTTTTGCCGGACCGGCAATTGATTGGGGCAGTAACTGGAATTTAAAAGGATTATCAGAAAACTGTGATTATATATTTATTATGGAATATTCTTTTTGGGGAAGCTGGAGTAGTACTACCGGACCTCAGGCTCCGCTTACCAATACCGGACAATTAATATCGGTTTCAAGATCATTGGCAAATGAATATGCACAGATAATTAATTCAACTCCGGGGAAATTAATTTTAGGAATGCCCTATTACGGAAATAAATGGAAAGTAATTGGCAGCAGTGAAACCTCAACTGTTGATGAATATATTAAATCGGTTTTTTATTCTGAAGCTGTAAATGTATATAGCCAGAAAGGAAAAAACTGGTCTACAAAGTATAAAGTACCATGGATAGGATGGAATGAAGGTGACTGGTACCAAATGTGGTGTGATGATGATTCGAGTTTAGGATTAAAGATTGATCTGGCTCTGAGTAAAAATCTGCTTGGTGTTGGAATGTGGGCTTTAGGCTACGATGGCGCAAGTACAGATTTATGGAATTTATTAGCACGAAAAATAGCTCCGGATGTTGAGCAGATTCCTTCAACTCCAAATAATTTTGCTGTAACAATTGAAAACGCAAATTCATTAAATATTTTATTTAGTGAATCGAGCGGGCAAACTGGTTATCGTATATTGGGCAGTAATGACGGTGTTAATTTTACAGACACAACGTTTTCAATTACTAATAATGTTACTATTAAGGGAGCTGGTATTAGTAATCCTGGTTACTTTAAAGTGGAGGCTTTTAATTCCGCATATACATCCGGGCAGACAGAAGTTCTTGGAGCAGTTGCATTTACCAGTGCCACTAAGGCCTTAATTGTAAACGGATTTGACAGGAGTTCAGCAAACACAAGAGACTACATTAACAAATATATTTCCAGTATGGATTTTTGGGGTGAGGCAATTGAATCTGCGTCTAATGAAGCTGTTTATAATGGTTTTGTGGATCTGAAAGACTATGAGGCAGTGTTCTGGATACTTGGAGATGAATCAACTGCCGATGATACTTTTAATGGAACCGAACAGGAAATTATAATAGAATATTTGGAAAACGGCGGACACCTTTGTGTCAGCGGCTCTGAAGCAGGTTGGGATCTTGGGCGTACAAGTAGTTCAAGCTTAGAGGATTTAGCCTTTTATAAAAATTATCTTAAAGCTGAGTATATTGATGATGCACCTGCCGGAAAGAATGGAGAGTATTATAAAATTGATGGAATTGATAATACAATAATGGCTGGTTTATCTAATATAGACTTTGATAATGGAACACACGGAACTTACGATGTAGACTGGCCTGACGCAATTAAACCAGTTGGCGGCGCAGAAGGAATTCTAAAATTTAACGGTGTTGATGTTTCTCAAGGTTATGCAGGAATTAGTTATGAAGGTGAATTTGGCAACGGATATGGAAAACTAGTTTATTTAACTGTACCAATAGAGACTATTTATAATGAGGAAACTCTGCAAGAAATATTTTACAGACTAATGGATTTCATGATAACAATGGTTTCTGTTGATGATGAACAAATTTCAGAACTGCCAAATGAGTTTAAGTTAAAACAGAATTATCCAAATCCGTTTAATCCTAGTACGGTTATAGAATATAATATTCCAGAGTTAAAAACAGGGTATGGTTTGTCTGTACAGTTAAAGGTGTTTGATATTCTGGGAAATGAAATAGCGACTCTGGTCAAGGAAAATCAGTTATCTGGGAATTATAAAATTAACTGGAATGCCGGGCAACTTGCCAGCGGAGTTTATATTTATCAATTAAGAGCTGGTTCTTTTTTCGAATCGAAAAAAATGATTCTTCAAAAGTAGGAGAAGTTGTGAAAAGAATATTAGTTATTATTTCAATATTTATTTTAACCGCATGTTCTGGTGAAGTTAAAAAAGAAAATATTAAAGCTGATTCTACAAAGGTGAAAAAGGATTCTGTAAAAGTTGAGCAAGAACCCAAAGGTTATAAGTCAGCTCACCAGGAACATTACGAAGAGTTTAAGAAGGATTCGGTTAGTAAAAGATGACATCTTTTGAGAAGATGTCATCTTTTTATGAGAATTTATTTTTCGCCTTCCAAAGATATAATTACCGCATCATGAACAACCGGTCTTACTTTTCTAATCGATTTTGTATCATCGGGATAAACACGGTTGGTTAAGAACACAACAAATATTTCTCTAACTGGATCAATCCAGATTGAGGTACCGGTATAACCTAAATGACCAAAGGTTCCGGATGAAAAATATTTCCCGCTAGTTGCATGTCCTTCTTCCGATCTTGTATCAAAACCAAGGGCGCGCGAACTTCTATCAGAATTCTTTTTTATAAACTTATTAATAGTTTCTTCTTTTAAGTACCTTTCTCCATTATAAGTGCCTTTATTCAAAAGTAATTGGCAAAGAACAGAAAGATCTTCGGTTGTTGAATATAGTCCGGCATTTCCTGATAATCCGTCTAACGCTCTGGCTAACGGATCATGCACTACACCTTGTAATTCAGGAGTAGTTGGAACACACTCACTCTTAAATTCATCGGATGGAGTAAACATTGTCCTTTTTAATCCGAGAGGTTCAACAAATTTTTCATCATAATATTTGTACATCGGCTTGTTTGTAATTGCTTCCACAACCATCATAGAAGTAACAAAGTTCAAACAACTGTAAACGGACTTCGAATTTGTTTCATACTGACATGGCAGTGCTTTTATTGTGTCTAGTAATCCTAAACGTGTATCACCTTCAACAGGCGGGTGATAAGCCTTTAATCCGCTTTCATGAATTAATAAATCTTTAACTAAAACTTTTTCTTTTCCGTTTTGTCCAAACTCAGGCAAGTATTTTGCAACAGGATCATTAATATTGAGTTTTCCTTCATCAACCAATTTCATTATACAGAAGTTTGTTCCAAATGCCTTGGTAACAGAAGCTAAATCGAATAGCGAATTATCTTTTACTTCTGGTGAGCTGGTATCGTAAGTATAATTGCCATATGAATTTTTATAAATAATATTGTTTTTTGAGCCGACTAACACTGAGGCTCCCGGGAAAATAGAATCTTGAATCGCAGCTTGAATGGTAGAATCCAGTTTCTCGAATGATGTCTGGCATGAACATGTGATATAGAACAGTAATAATAAGAGTAGAAGTTTTTTCATATTTATCCCCATAAATTAAATTGTGATTTTAAATTTATACTATCTATATACAATCTTCAATAGAGCATAGTAAATAAATGAAATAAACAAACTATAACTATCAATACTGATTATTTACCTTATGATTGATTAGAATTTTCCCTTTTAAAATGTTATTTTTACCCCTTATATAATTTTATGGGGATAAAATATGTTAAGGACAATTTTTGTTCTGGGGATTTGTATATGCACATTTACCGCGTGCTTAAAACAAGTTGAGCAGAAGCCTATTAATTCAACTCAAAAAATCGAAAAAAAATCTATAACTAACATTATAGCTGGTGAAACTGTTTCGCTAACAGCAAAGGGAGATGGTTTTTTTAATACTCCGGTTTTTTCTAATAACGGGGAAAAGGTCTTTTTTGCAAACCAGAATTATTCTGAAGTCTGGTCTTGTGATGCTGATGGTAAAAATATTAAACTTGTTGCTGAAGGGAAAAGAATAGCCCAGAGCTTTGTTTTATCGGGTGATGATAGGATTCTTTACGCAATTGAAAAAAACAAGCGGGGAAAAAGAGGGGAAGATTTATTATTGCGGTTCGATTTAAGCAGCGGTAAAAAATCTGTTTTGTATAAATCCGCAAAAGGATTAGTAAATCTGGAGCTAACAGATAATGAACTGATATTTCTTGAAGATGATAAAATACAATCGTACGATATTGTTTTATCAAAACTGAATGTAACATTGGTATCCGAAAAATCTGTTTATCAGATAAATGGGACTGTGATAAAAGTTTTTAAAGAAAATGGTGTGGAAGTTATTAAACCTTTTGAGGATAAAAATATTCTCTGGGTAGAAAAATTTCATTCCTGTAGTAATGTTTTATTCAGTGTTGCCGGTGATAAAACTTACTTAGCCGATGAAAACTGCTCTATAATAAAGCCGCTTGGCGATATTAGAAATCCTAAGATTTCATGGGATGATACAATGGTTGCTTATTATCTTGATAAAGATGACGGTATGAAAATAACCGGCTCGGATATTTTTGTGAAAGAAATTGAGAGCGGTAAAGAGTTTATGATTACTGATTCGAAGGATGTTCAGGAAACTAATCCTGACTGGGCGAAAGACGGGGAAAGTCTGGTATACGCGACAGACGAAGGTATAATTAAGTTAGTAAAATTAATATTTAATTAAAAAGGTATTTAGACAATGATGTATAATATTCAAAATAAACTGATGGTTGTTCTTATTCTGCTATTAACATTTTCTTTTGCAAATTACAAAGCTCAGGAAATTAAAAACAGTAAGTTATCGTTTAATCTTAAAACTGAATTTAATTCACTTTCAAAAAAGGTTGTAACAAACGACAATAAAAAAATCTACACTTCCGAAATATTACAAGTTCCGCTTAACAATATAGAACCGTTTTTAGCGGTAGGATTCAAAGCCAAATTTAACAACGATTCTCCGCTAATAAACATGCTTGTACGGGCATCATCAGACGGAAATGAATGGACTGAATGGTATCATTCCGAAGAAGATGATCTTGGTGTTATGGGTACTAAGTATTATTCGGGAGAACTTGTTTACTTTAATCCGGATGTAAAATATTTTCAGTATAAAATTATTTTAACAAAAAAAGCGAATAGTACTTTTTCTGAAATTGAAAATTTAGAGTTTACATTTATTAGTCCCGGAGCTACTCCGGTAGATGTAATAGAAGAAAACATAGCCAGATCAAAATCATTAAAAAAATCTTCCAATACAGTTCCTCGTCCGGTATATGTTGATAGAAAAGGGTGGGGATGTCCGCAATCTGAACACGTAAGCTCAAGAAGTTTAACAGATGTTACACATTTGATTGTCCATCACAGTGCCGGTAATACAACAAGTTCCGATTTTGCTGCCATCGTACGCGCCTACTGGGAGTTGCATGTTAATACAAACGGCTGGGCTGATATTGGCTATAACTGGCTTGTTGATCCAAACGGCGTATTATACAAAGGCCGTGCATGGAAATCAGCCGGACAAGAGAATGTTCAGGGTGCGCATAATTCGGGTAAAAATGGCGGTTCTACTGGCATCTGTTTTATAGGTAATTATGAAACCGCACAGCCTAAGGAAGAAGGATTAAACAAGTTGTATAAAATTTTAGCTTTTCTGTCTGATAAATACAATATAGATCCGGTTGGAACTAGTTATCATAATGCAATCGCAAAGGTTAACGATAATATAGACGGGCACGGACAAAGCGGCGGCGGAACGGCCTGCCCAGGTAAAAATATAATAAATAAGCTTGCTGATATTAGAGCAAACACTCAAGCGCAAATGATTGATATAACTGCTGTACCATTGGTTCAGACAGTTTTTCCGAGTGCCGGAGTTGATAGTATAAATTCAACAATGGGAATTAAATTTTCATTCAGTCATTCAATGGCTTCCCAGACTGTTGAAAGCGCATTACTAATTGAACCTGAAATAGAAGGTAGTTTTGAATGGAGTTCAGATTATACTCAGTTTACTTTTTTACCAGAGACTAGTTTTGTTCCACAAACAGAATATAATGTAACCATCGGTGGTTCAGCAATGAGTAAGTGGATTGTACCGTTGACAACTGATCATACAACGAGTTTTGTAATTAAGAAAAAAGACAGATTAAGTTTAATCGCGGCATATCCGGCAAATGGAGAAACTAATGTTTCAAAAGATATAAAAGTAGATTTGAAATTTGATGCTTCTTTGAAATCAAATTCACTTGGCGGCAATGTTTATTTCTTAAATGAAAACGGAGAATCGGTTTCACTTAATATTGATTTTAATGCATACTCTGATGGACGAATTTCATTTACTCCTTCAAATTCTCTGGACGAGGGGAAAACATATTCTATTATACTGAAAGATGGAATAACCGATACATACGGAAATTCCTTTGGAGACAGTGTTAAAATAGTATTTACGACAGAAAGTATTACTGGTACTGAGGAAGATAATAGCTTAATTAATAAATTCTATCTGGAACAAAATTATCCTAACCCGTTTAATCCTACTACAGTAATTAGTTATCAGTTGCCATCTAATAGTTTTGTTTCTCTGGCTGTTTTTGACATACTGGGAAATAAAATTGCGACTTTGGTAAATGGGAATAAAGCTTCTGGTAAACATAAGGTAAGCTGGGACGCATCAGGTTTATCAAGCGGAATATATATTTATCAGCTTAGTTCCGGTGCGTTTTTAGAAACGAAGAAAATGATTTTACAAAAATAGATAATAATATTTTTATTAATGGGGATACAAAAAATGAGAACACTCTTATTTTTATTTTTAGCAATTACAATCTCGGCACAGAATATTGAGGTTGTAGAAACAATTCAACTAACATCCGAAAACGGATTTACTAATGCTAAGTTTAGTCCGGATGGCGAAGAAATTCTATTTACCAGACAAGGTTTTAACGGATTATATCTTTACAAAAAATCATCCGGTGAAATTTCTCAGTTAAATGATTTTATCGGAGCCGGTTATGAACCAGTTTTTACTGAAGATGGTGAAAATGTAGTTTTCAGACATGATTCATTTAAAGGTCTTAAAAAATATTCTGCGATTAAGACTCAAAATATTTCAAGCGGTAAAATAATTACTTTAGTTGAAGAGGCGAGATTCATTTCACCTCCGATTGTAAAATCAAACAAACTGATTTACACAAAAAATGATCAGATTAATGTACTTCAGATTTCTGAAAAATCATTGACCAAATCTGAATCCGGTATTTCAATCAAAATTGAAAACCAAAAATTGGCTTTAATCGAAAATGGTTACAAAAAAATATTAGATCCGGTTGGAAACGGTAATTACTTATGGCCGTCTATTTCACCCGATAAACAAGAACTATTATTTACCGCGGCAGGTGAAGGAACTTTTACTTGCGATCTTGAAGGAAATATTGTTTCTGAAATTGGTTACGCAAACGCTCCTAAATGGTCTGATGACGGTAAATGGATAGTTTACATGGTTGATAAAGATGATCATGAACAAGTTGTTGCTTCAGAAATTTTCGCGAAAACAAAAGACGGAAAAAAAACAATTAAGTTAACTGATACACCAGATATTCATGAAATGTATCCCGAATGGTCTCCAAAAGGGGATGAAATTGTTTTTAGCAGCAACGATGGTAATATTTATCTAATGCGAATTAAGGTTAACTAGGGGGAGCGATGAAAAAATTATTATTAATAGGAATATTTTTAACGAATATAATGTTTGCACAAGATTTAAGTGGTATAAAAATTTGTATTGATCCCGGTCATGGTGGTCATGAATCAGATGATAGACATATTGTTGGTCCGGAGTTTTGGGAATCTGAAGGTAATTATTCCAAGGCATTACATGCTAAGGAAATTATAACTTCTCTCGGTGGAACAGTTATATTAACTAGGAATGGTAACGGCGATACAGGTTCTAGTGATCCGTCACTTTCTCAACGAGCTGAAATTGCAAATGCAAATAATGCGGATATATTTCATTCAATACATTCAAATGCAACTGGGATTTCCACAAAAAGAAATATGGTATTAATTTTATATAGAGGATATGATAATGATCCTGTTTTTCCAGAGGCAAAGGAATATGCTCGTTCAGTTTATAGACATTTAGAAAAAGTTAATCATGTAAAAAACTTAAGCTATGATTACATAAAAGGTGACTGGACTTTTTATCCAAGCTGGGGAACTTCAGGTTTAGGTGTTCTTCGACCATTAACAATGCCTGGTGCATTATCAGAAGGATCATTTCATGATTATTTGCCTGAAGCATGGAGACTAAAAAATGATTCTTATCTTCGTCATGAAGCATGGGGAATAACTAGAGCTTTATTAGAACATTATGATGCTGGTACTTTAACAACAGGAATTGTTGCTGGCATTATTCGCGATCCTGATGAAGGTGTTCCCTCAAGTTATCAGGCTATGTCAGACTTGGGTGATAATAAAAAACCAATTAATAATATTAAGGTAACACTTCAGCCTGGTAATATTGTATATAATGGAGATTATCAGAACAATGGATTTTATATGTTTGATGAATTAGAACCTGGTGATTACACTTTATATATTGAAGCTGATGATTATACCCCTGACACTGTAGATGTTACTGTTACAGCAAATAATTCTGTACATGTAAATAAATATTTGTATCCATCACCTAATCCAACTGCACCAAATATTGTTTCAAACATGCCTGAAACAGAATCTGAAAAAGTGAGTCTAATAAATGAAATTGTTGTTGAATTTAACAAAAGAATGGATGAGACAAGCGTTGAAAATGGTTTCTCAATATCCCCAGCAATGTTAGGAACATTTGCATGGGAAAAAGATAGTAGAATCATGAAATTTAAACCCGTAGTTGCTCTTCAACCTGGAACAGATTATACAGTTATATTATCATCTGATACGAAGTCTCATTTTCAAGTAAATCTAGAAAATGATTATTCTATTGATTTCAAAACTCGTTCAGAATTAAACTTAATTGATAACTACCCTAGGAATAATGAGGTGAATGTTAGTACAACTACTGACTTAGTTTTAACATTTGATGCCCCAATTAATTCATCTACTCTTGGAGTAAATTTTAGTCTTAAAGATTCAAAAGGTAAAACACCAAATTTCACTCCCGATATGGGAGCGTATTCAAATGGACAAGTTATTATTAGATTTATGGATACTCTTAAATCAGATGAATTATATAAGCTTGAACTTAGTGATGGTGTCGGAGATATTGAAGGCTTAACAATTGATAGTAGTGTGACAATCCAATTTACAACAATAGGAAAGGAAGTTGAAGCAGATTTTATAGTTGATAGTCTAATAAGTACAGCGTGGGAGGATCCGACAATCTCTTTAAATTCTAATAATATAGATTCTGATTTAACAAAGTTTACTTTCTCAAGTAATAAGAAAGTAAGCGGAACTACTTCAGGATTAATTAATTATAATTTTATTGATGAATCTGGTGTTTGTTGTGTATCCAAATCAACCCCAATAAATTTAGGTTCTGATCTAGAAACCAAATTTGGAATGTGGATTTATGGTGATCTTAGTAATAACATATTAGAATATTGGTTTTATCATAATAGCAGTAGTAACTCAATTGTAGTTGTAGATACACTTGATTGGCTTGGTTGGAAATTAAAGACAGTTTCGGTTGGCGAGATTGAAGGATCTGGTGAAAAATTATTTCACTCGGTGGTTATTAGAAAAACAGCTGAAGGTAATGCTGAAGGTGCAATATACTTTGATGATATACAGTCTGATGTTGTTACTGACGTAGAAACTTATGAAGAACTTCCTTCTAATTTCGAACTACTTCAGAATTATCCTAATCCGTTTAATCCTTCAACAAATATTGTTTTTAAGATTGCGGAAAACACAAATGTAAAACTTGCTGTCTTCAATTTATTAGGTGAAAAAGTAAAAACACTTATTGCTGGAGCTGAGTTCACAAATGGAACTTATAAACAAATCTGGAATGGAAATTCTGATTCCGGTGTTAGATCTCCAAGCGGAATTTATTTTTATCAATTAGAAACATCTTCAGGATTTAAGGCAATTAAGAAAATGATATTGTTAAAATAATTTATATATAAAATCCTGCGGTTATCAAAACTGCGGGATTTTTTTTTCTTAAACTGATGAAAATGTTTACACTTCATAAATAGTTCCTTGTATTAAAAAATAATAATTAGTACTTATGTAGCATTATTTTATTTATTAATGTTACTATATGTCCATACTTGAATTAGAACTTTTTAGGGAACAACTTTTAAAGCAACTCTCCGATATTAACTCCTCCCGCTATAAAATCAATCAACTTGTAAAATATTTTAAAACTGTATTTGGGCTTAACAACGAAAACGTAGAAGAAAGTTTTCTCCCGGAATTTTTATCCGAGTTTGCTAATTATCTATCCGGTTATTCGGCTAATGGAACAAACCCCAATAAAATTGAAAGTGTCTTAGACATTATTAAACAGCTTTTAAAAAAGCCAATTGATGAAAAAATTAAATCGAGACTTTCAAAAGAATTTTTAAGAATTGATAAAGAATATAATGCTCTAATAAATGTATTAAACGGAGAGACAACTTCTTTCTTAACAGAACAGATAATCTTTCCTGTTATTGAAGACAATAAAACTCAAAATGGCAGATCCGGCTTGCTGGATACTTTAAGTATTATCATTCAGAAAAACATTAATAAATCTAAAGATGATTTTTTTATTGTACCAAGTTCCAGAGAGATAGATAAATACTTAAAAAAGCAGATAGACAATTCGTGGAATTTTGCACTTGGCTACATTTTAAAATATATAAAACCACATTTAGCACATCAGGTTGTAATCAGATTTGAAAAAAGTTATGGAAATTATAGCGGCGATTCGCTTGGTATTGCTTTAACTATCGGTTTTATTCAAAAACTATTAGAATTCTATGAAGTTAATCTTGAAGTTTCATTAAAACCAAATGTCGCGTCAACCGGCGGAAATGATTTGGATGGGATTGTTACAAATATTTCCAAAGAAATTATTAAGGTAAAAACCGAAACTATTTTTTATTCCAATGTTCAGACTTTTGTTATACCTTTTGAAGATTACGAAGCGGCAATGAATGAAAGAAAAAGGCTGAAAGAGATTTATCCAAAACGAAAATTAAAGATAATTGGTGTAGAAAGTCTTGATGATATTCTTGATAGCAGAAGAATAGTTGATATAAAAAAAATAAAACTTAGTAAAAGAATAAAAAGAAAAACACTTAAGAATAAATCCTTAGTTATTGTATCATTATTGTTTATGCTGTTTATTAGCTTTATATTTTTAAGGGATTATGATACAAATCCATTTAGTCTGACTTTAGAAAAAGACTATGTCGTTGTGGAAAATCAATTTCATAAGGAACTTTTTAGAACTCAAATTTTAATTCCTTCGTACGGATCGCCAAAGTTTGGTTCATATGTTTTAGATTTTATGCATCTTGTTGATATTGATTCTGACGGGGAAAATGAAGTTATTTTCTGTATTGAAAAATTACCTAAAACTACTAATAATAAAAATACCGGAAGAGTATTATGTCTAAACTCAGATAGAGAAATAATATGGCAGCATAAGTTATTGGAAGAAATTGATACGGGCGAACGAAGGATGGAAGGGCAGTATAGATTGTTTACCGGAAATATGTTTGAGTACAAAGGTAAAAAAACAATAGCAGTTTTTGGTCAGCATACTTATTGGTCATCTCCAATTTATTTGCTGGATGTAGAAACCGGTAAACGAATTAGTGAAATTTTATGGCATCCCGGAAGAATTGACGGTGTAAATGTACTTGATTTTGATGATGATGGAAAGTTGGAACTTACAGCTATGGGAGTAAATAATTATGCTGGAACAAGTGTGTTTTTTTCTCTTGAATTGAGAAATTTAAGAGGTGCAGCACCGGCTGGCGGTCAATACTATTTTAAAGGGAAAAAAATAACAGACTTTGAAAGTTATATTTTACTACCTAAAAGTGATATAACAGTTTATGAAAAATATAGAATGAATAGTCCGACATGGCGGCCGCAATATTTAGTAAAATCAAATAGATTTAGGTTTGATATATCTGAGGGACATTATTCTAGAAATGGTTATGATGTTTCTTTGATGTATTTTCTTGATAAAAATTTGTTAGATATTACAGTTGAGATAAATAATGTTATAAGAGTTTATAGAGACGAGCTGGTTGCAAAGAAAATTCTTGAACCGCCTTACACCGATACAAAAGAATATCGTGAAATTCTTAAAAATCAGATCAGAAGCTGGGACGGGGAAAAATTTGTAGACAGTATTGTGAGAGCTGATCGGGAAAAAACTAACTAAATAGTTCTTTATTAGATGTTATTTCATTTACAAGTTTAATTAAAAAAGCCAGTAAAAAGCCAATTAAACTTAAAAGAGCATCATCACTTTCAATAATAAACTGATTAGAATTTACTATTTGAGAGCTAATAAGTTTTGTTAAAGCTAAAATTGTGAAAAATATAACGTAGCCAAAAAGTCCGCTTTTTAAAGAATTTACAACCAATTTAGGAATATTATTACCAGATTTTGTTGCCACAACTTTTAGATCAGATCCATTAGTTCCTTTACTCATCTTAAACCCAAATATCTTGTTTGAAAATACATTAATGCTAGTAGTCTAAAAATGATAGTTTTTTGAAAACTACTTTTATTTTTTTGTATTTTTATATCCTCTATGAAAATTATTAATCTAAAAAAAATACTAGAAAGGCTGGAAGTTGAACAGAATAATACAAATGAATTGAATATTCTTATTAATTATTCAATTAAAATTGCGTTAGCCAATCTTAAAACTAAATATAGAAATAAAGTCAAAAATTATTCTCAAACCGAACTTTACGATATTTCAATGGATTCAATTGTATCCTTATTTATTAAAAATCCGAGAGGAGAATTAGTAATTTTAGATTCAGCAAAAAAATGGAAGCTTGGTTTAAATGATCATTCTGATGTAGATTATTTTTTACATAAAATTGTCTGGAAATCTGTACAGCAGACGGTCTATAATATTTATAAAGAAAATGATCCGGTGTTCGATAAAATAAATAAAACTATTTCAACATGTATAAATGCTAACAATTACTCAAAAACCAATTACAACGGAATTATATTTGTAACAAAGGGCGAAAATTGTAAGATTGATGGCAAAGTTATTGACGAAGATGAATTTTTGATAATTCCGGCGGAATATTTTTTACCGAAACAAGAAAAATTATTAGAAGGCTTACTCAATTATATTTCAGGAGAACTAAACTATTTTCCGGCAATTCCGTTTAATTTGATGATAAAACGTATAAAATTGTTGAACCAGGAATTCTATTCAGGTTTTTACGAAATATATGATCCTCATATAAGTTCCAAAATCTCTATTGATGAAATTTTAGTTAAATGTAAATCAAAGCTGATTAAACAGTTAGATGTTGGCTATTTAAATAAAAATAAACTTACCACAGAAGAGTGCCGCGCATTTAACGGAGCTTTTGATCTGATTGTTATTGACTTAAAAAATGGCGGATTACATTCCAGTTTATACGAATATCTTTCTAGCGAAATAAAAAACCTTACCAAAGACGATTTCTATTCCAAATATCATCAGATCATGAATTATCTGTTAAAGGATTTTAAACTCAATATTAAGGAAATGTTAAATTAAATTTTAAGATTTTTCAAAAAGCAATTATTTTTGGAGTACTTATCTTATTGAGATTAAGATTTAGGGAAGATTGAAATGTTTGTATCCGAAAGAGACATATTTGACTATGTTTTTTATCCAAACTGTCTTAATGAAAGTTTGAGTGTATACATCGGGAATAATGAAGATATATTTAGTTCTGAAATAGAATCTTATAAAACATCCAAACTATATTCTAAAAACAAAGTTGAGTTTGAAGATAAGATTGTAAATAAACTAATGGGTAATAGTATGTCTCGGATTATTGATTTTTTAAAACTGGAAACTAAACAAAGACAGGGTGCTAAAGTTTTTTTATTAGATTCTTCAACTCCCAGATTAGAAAAAAGCATTGTAACAGAAACTTTTGTTGATGAAGATTCTCAGTATCTGGTAAAAGTTGTTATAGCAAATAATTTTACTAAAATTTACGTATTTAATAAAAACAATACACTTTTAGAAAATTTCAAACTAACAATATTTCCTGAAAATAAAAGTTACAGATTTGAAAATAATCAAAATCCATTGGTTCTTGAAGGAGAACGCAGTGTTGAAGATGTAAAACTTGAAATTATTGATTAGTTATAAAATAATTCCCAGAACCAAATAAATTAAACCTGTAATAACTCCGGCAGTTAGGGCATACGGCAGCTGGGTTTTTACATGATCAATATGATCACTTGCAGAAGCCATTGAAGATATAATAGTTGTATCTGAAATAGGTGAACAATGATCCCCAAATACTCCGCCGCCTAAAGCCGCTGCAATTGTTAAATAAATATTTGCGTCAAGATTCTGTGCCATCGGAACACCAATAGCAATCATGATTGCAAATGTACCCCAGGAAGTACCGGTAGAAAACGCAATAAAACAAGCAACAATAAAAATTATAACCGGAACAAAATTAGGTGATAACCATGCTTTTGAAAGTTCAGCTACATAAACACCGGTTCCTAACTCTCTGCAAACGGTTCCAATCGCAAAAGCAAGCATCATTAACAATGCTAAAGGAATTAAGCCGCTAATACCCTTAAAAGTCAGTTCAATTGTTTCGGCAAAGGTAAATATTTTCTGGGAAATGTATAAAACAAATCCTGATAAAATTGCTGTTAATACAGAATATAAAACTGATGTAGAACCTGAACCCTTTCCAATCGCGAAAAATATTTGCTCATACCATGGATATTGAGAAATATTTTCAACTTCGCTCCAGCCGGTAAATACAAGCATTAAAGGCATCATACCAACCATAATTCCAATCGGCAATATCATATTTTTAGCTTTGGCTGTAACACCTTCTTTTGTCTCCATCGCCGCAATTTCAGTAGAGATCATAGGTGTTGCTCCGTCTCTTAATACTTTGCCTTCTTCTTTAGCACGTTTTTCAGCCTTCTTCATTGGACCAAAATCTTTTTGTGTAATAATAATAGCTACAACAAATATCATTGCTATCATTGGATAAAAATTAAACGGGAATGCTTTTAATAAAACTTCGAAAGGATTATCAAAGCCCTGTGCTGCTATAAGTCCCATTATATAAGCACCCCAGGCGTTTAGCGGAATTAATATACAAGTCGGCGCACTTATGGAATCAGCTATATAAGCAAGTTTTTCACGGGGGATCTTCATCTTATCAAATATCGGTCTGAAGATAGCACCAACAGTTAATACATTTATGCTTGATTCTACAAAAATAAGTGTCCCGGTAATCCAGGCAAGTAGCTGAACAATAACTCTGCTATTGCCAATTTTTTTCCTTTCAAGAAAATTGAGCAGTTTATTTATTATTTTTATGAAACCCTCAACACCGCCGGAACTCTGAATGAAAGCTATTAAAGCACCAACCAGACAACTAAACATTATTGTCCTTGTATTGCCGCTATCTTTAAATACATCAACCAAAGCCTGGATTGTTGCAATTGTTCCTGATAAAATATTTCCTTCACTTAAAATTATCCAGCCTAGCCAGATGCCAAACAGAAGTGATACAAAAACTTGTCTTGTTTTAATAGCTAATATTATTGCAATAATAGGTGGGAATAAAGACCAAAATCCGAAGTGTTCCATCTAATTCCTGAAAAGAGTTTTCAATTAGTTTTTTGAAAATAAAACAATTAGTCCGTTATTTCAAGAATACTGTTAAACTTAAGTAATAATATCTTCTAAAAATGGCTTTATAATTGCATTTAATTGGTCAAACTCAATTAAAAAAGCATCATGACCATGTATTGATGTAATTTCCGCATATTCCGAATTTGGAATATGTTTTACAAATTCTTTTTGTTCATGAGCCGGATAAAGTAAATCGGAATCAATTCCTATTGAAAGGGTTTTTACTTTAATAGAATTCAAAGTATCAATAATAGTGCCTCTTCCACGTGTTATATCATGCGAATCCATTGTATCGGTAATTGTTAAATAACTGTTAGCGTCAAATCTTTCTACAATTTTTTTACCCTGATAGCGAAGATAACTTTCTACTTTAAATGTATTATCAGAATCAGAAATAGTTTTCCGCTCAAATTTTTTCTGGAAAGACGGCTGACTTCTATAACTGATCATTGCAATTTCCCGGGCTAAGGATAAACCGTCAAAAGGTTGTTTATCGTAATTACCGCCGTTCCAGACCGGATCATTTTCAATTGCCTGCCGTGCGGTTTCATTTAATCCTATTGCCCATGCCGAATGTTGGGCGGAAGTAGCAATTGGTATTATTGAGGATATAAATTCAGGATATAATAATGCCCATTCCAGAACCTGCATTCCTCCTAAAGATCCGCCAACAACAGAGTGCAATTTATTTATACCCAGATAATCTAATAAATATTTTTGAACATGAACTATATCTCTAACAGTAATAGAAGGGAAGTCAGCTTTGTAAGTTTTGCCATTTACATCTTTACTGGCCGGACCGGTTGTACCATAACAGCTGCCAAGTATGTTTGAACAAATTACAAAATACCTGTTAGTATCAAAAAGCTTATCCGGACCAATTAAATCATTCCACCAGCCGGGTTTGCCTTTATACAGTTTTGAATATACTTGCAGCAAATCAGGATTTGAGTTATTGTCAGTTTCCACTTCTGTAATAAAACCGGCGGCATGCGCATTTCCAGTTAAAGCATGGCAGATCAAAATTACATTATCTTTACTCTCGTTTAAAGTACCATAAGTCTGATAAGCAACCTGAACCGGAGCTAAGTCAGCTCCGCATTCAAGTTGAAATTTTTTATCATCATATAGAGTTTTTATTTCAGTTGTCACTTCCATTTATTAACCAATATCTTAATACAAAAAATTAAAACACCTATTTTATAAAATCTTGAAAATTATACTTATATTTTATTAAGGGCATTTTCAAAATCTTCTATTATATCATCAATATGTTCAATGCCAACAGAAACTCTAATCATATCCGGCGTAACACCAGATGTTAATTGCTCTTCATCCGATAACTGCTGATGTGTGGTAGATGCCGGGTGAATAACTAAAGTTTTAGCGTCGCCAACATTTGCTAAGAGACTGGCAAGTTCAACATTATTGACAAAAGTTTTCCCGGCTTCCGATCCGCCTTTAATTCCAAAGGCTATCATTGAGCCGAAGTATCCGTTATTTAAATATTTTTTTGCGGCTTCATGATATGGATGATCTTCTAATCCGGGATACCAGACCCACTCAACTTTTGGATGGTCTTTTAACCATTTTGCAAGTTTTAATCCATTATAAGAGTGTCTTTCTACTCTAAGCGATAATGTCTCAACACCCTGAATTAATTGAAATGAATTAAACGGGCTTATACAAGCTCCAAAATCTCGTAAACCTTCAACTCTTGCTCTAATAATAAAAGCAATATTCCCGAAAGGTGAATCTTTACCAAAAACTTCTGCAAATTTTAATCCGTGATAACCCGGACTTGGCTCAGTAAATAACGGGAATTTCCCACTGCTCCAGTCAAAATTACCAGAGTCTACAATTACTCCGCCAATTGATGTACCGTGACCGCCAATCCATTTTGTAGCTGATGCAACAACAATATCAGCTCCATGTTTAATAGGATTTGCCAAAGCACCGCCGGCTCCAAATGTATTATCAACAATTAATGGGATACCATTTTTATGGGCAATATCAGCAATAGCTTCAAAGTCAGGTATATTTAATTTTGGATTCCCAATAGTTTCTATATATAAAGCTTTTGTTTTATCATCAATTAAACTTTCAAATTCCTTAGGATCATCACCCTTTACAAACTTTACATTTATCCCTAATCTTGGCAGTGTAACCTTAAAAAGATTATAAGTTCCGCCGTATAAAAGACTAGTCGAAACAATATTATCTCCAACCTGGGCAATATTAGTGATAGCTAATGTTTCAGCTGCCTGACCCGAGGCTGTAGCTAAAGCCGCAACTCCGCCTTCGAGTGCCGCAATACGTTTTTCAAAAACATCTGTTGTAGGATTCATTAAACGTGTATAAATATTACCGAATTCCTTAAGCCCGAATAAATTTGCCGCATGATCAGCATCGTTAAAAACATATGACGATGTTTGATAAATAGGAACTGCCCGTGAATTTGTAGCTGAATCTGGTGTTTGACCGGCATGCAGCTGCAAAGTTTCAAAACGATATTTGTTTTCTGTATTACTCATGATGTTTCCTTTCTAAAATTAGTTCTTTAAAACGAAAAAACCTCTTGGAAAGATTCCGAAGAGGTTAACATTTAACATCTGTTCTCATCTTTCCCATAATTTAATAATGGGCAGGAATTAGCACCTTTTCCAGTAACGGAATGGTTGCTAAGGTGTCAACGGGCCTGATCCCTCAACCTTTCTTTATAAGATTAATTTTTAAAGAACAGATATATTAAAATTGATTTGCAAGATATAATAAAAACGACATCATGTCAAGTATTAAATTGTTTTTAAGGTAAAAAAAGAAAAAAGCAGAAAAAAAACAGGCAGTATTGAATAATTGCTTGACAAATAAAGGAAATAGCCTTAGTTTTGTTTCAACATTTTATTATGAATAGAATAAATAACTATATCGCCCCGGCAAACAACGCTTCTGTAATTAACAGAAATGGTGATATATTATTAATTAACCTACCTTTAAATATCCTTATTCTCGGTATAATTATTATTGTCAGCCTTCTGGGACTCTTTCTCCTAGTAGGCTAAAATATAAGGTCAATACCGAACCAAATCAAAAAATAAACAAACATTTTAGGAAAAGAACTAAACGGATTTCGGGTTGACCGGGATAAGAATGGTTAAAGTGTAATGTGAAAAAGAGGTTTGTGTGAGATCAGATTTAATTAAGAAGGGATTTGAAAAGGCTCCGCATAGAAGCTTACTTAAAGCTACCGGTGTTATTAAGAGTGATGAAGACTTTAATAAACCGTTTATAGGAGTTTGCAATTCTTATATTGATTTAATTCCCGGTCATGTTCATTTGCAAGAATTTGGGAAAATTGTTAAAGATGCAATTAGAGAAGCCGGCGGAGTTCCGTTTGAGTTTAATACAATTGGTGTTGATGATGGAATAGCAATGGGTCACGTAGGAATGCGGTATTCTTTAGCGAGCCGCGAACTGATTGCGGATTCTGTTGAAACAGTTGCGGAGGCTCATCGTTTAGACGGATTGATTTGCATTCCAAATTGTGATAAAATAGTTCCCGGAATGATGATGGCTGCAGTTCGTATTGATATCCCGACTATTTTTGTTTCGGGCGGACCTATGAAAGCCGGTGTATTAGCAAGTGGCGAAAAGGTAGATCTGATCTCGGTTTTTGAAGGTGTTGGTCAGTATAAGACCGGTGAAATTGATGATGAGAGACTTAAGGAATTGGAAGACAACGGTTGTCCCGGGTGCGGTTCATGTTCGGGTATGTTTACAGCTAACTCAATGAACTGCCTTTCAGAAGCCTTAGGAATTGCTTTACCTGGCAATGGTACCATTTTGGCATTAGATCCCAAAAGAAAAGAACTTATAACTACTGCCGCAAAACAGATTGTTAAATTAGTTAATGATAATGTTAAACCTTCTGATATAATAACAAAAGAATCTTTTGAAAATGCTTTTGCGCTTGATATGGCTATGGGCGGAAGTACAAATACAATATTACATACATTGGCAATTGCTAACGAACTTGGATTAGAATTTGAGTTGGAAGAGTTAAACAATATTGCTGATCGTGTACCATATATATGCAAAGTTAGCCCGGCAACAAAAGATGTTCATATTGAAGACGTAGATATGGCTGGCGGAATTTCGGCAATACTTAACGAATTATCTAAAGTTGAAGGAGTAATTAATACCTCGGCAAAAACTGTTACCGGGAAAACACTTGGAGAAAACATTAAAAATAGCAGTGTTTTAAATACTAAGGTTATAAGAAGTGTTGATGATCCATATTCCAAAACTGGCGGCTTAGCAATTTTATTTGGAAATCTTGCGCCAAACGGATCAGTTGTTAAAACCGGTGCTGTAAGCGAAAAAATGTTAGTTCATAAAGGACCGGCCAGAATTTATGAATCTCAGGATGAGGCTATGGAAGGTATATTGAATAAAGAGGTTCAGGCTGGTGATGTTGTAATTATTAGGTATGAAGGACCAAAAGGCGGTCCGGGAATGCCGGAAATGTTATCACCAACTAGTGCCATAATGGGCTTAGGTCTTGGAGATAGAGTTGCATTATTAACTGACGGAAGATTTTCCGGAGGAACGCGCGGTGCCTGTATTGGGCATGTATCGCCAGAGGCAGCTGAAAAAGGTCCTATTGCGGCAGTAAGAAATGGAGATATTATCTCAATAGATATCCCAAATAAAAAATTAGAAGTCGTATTATCAGATGAAGAAATTAATAATAGAATAAATGAATTACCGGAATTTGAGACCAAAATTAAAAAGGGATATTTAGCTAGATACGCAAAGTTAGTAACATCAGCTAACACCGGTGCAGTATTAAAGGTTTGAATTACAAATTGAAAGGTATTAAAATGAAAGCCGAGAAACAGAAATTAACGGGAGCAGAAATATTCTTTGAATGCCTTCGGGAAGAAGGGGTTGATACAATCTTTGGGTATCCGGGTGGGGCTACTCTGCAGATTTATGAAAAATTGTATGATGTAGATTTCTTAGAGCATGTTTTGGTTAGACACGAACAAGGGGCAACACATGCAGCCGAAGGCTATGCTAAGGCAACCGGTAAAGTCGGCGTTGTACTGGTTACATCGGGTCCCGGAGCAACTAATACCGTTACTGGTATAGCTGATGCATATATGGACTCTGTTCCTATTGTTGTTTTTACGGGGCAGGTTCCTACACATCTAATTGGAAACGATGCTTTCCAGGAAGCGGATATTGTAGGCATTACAAGACCTATAACAAAGCATAACTTTTTAGTTAGAGATATTAACAAACTTGCCGAAACTATTAGGAAAGCTTTTTTTATAGCATCTACCGGAAGACCCGGTCCTGTTGTAGTAGATCTGCCAAAAGATGTAATTGCTTCATCTGCTATATTCGATTATCCGAAGGAAGTAGATATAAGAGGATATAAACCTCAGTATCAAGGTCATATGCATCAAATAAAAAAAGCAGCCGAAAAAATTAAAAATGCAAAAAAACCTTTATTGTATGTTGGCGGTGGTGTAATAATGTCTGGTGGTTCTGAAGAACTAAAGCTGTTAGCAAAAGAGTATAATCTTCCTGTAACAATGACTCTTCAAGGATTAGGAGCTTTCCCGGGTAATGATGAACAATCATTAGGGATGCTGGGGATGCACGGAACTTTTCACGCAAATATGGCAGTAAATAATTGTGATCTGCTGATTGCTCTTGGAGCTCGTTTTGATGACAGAGTAACTGGCAAAGTAGATACCTTTGCAAAGGATGCTTATAAAATTCAAGTTGATTTAGATCCGACTGCAATTGATAAAAACGTGCTTGTTGATTTACCTATTGTTGGTGATGTAAAACATGTTATAGCAGAGATTGCTGCTGAACTTGATGAAAAACCTCAGCTTGATGACTGGTGGCAGCAAATTAGAAGCTGGAAAGAAGAATGTCCATTGGAATATGATACAGAACATTTATGTACTGCGCATGTAATTGAAAAAATTAGTGAACTTACAGGTGGAAATGCTGTTATAGTAAGTGATGTTGGGCAGCATCAAATGTTTATTGCTCAATATTATAAATTTAATCATCCTCGTTCCCACTTGTCAAGCGGCGGATTAGGTACAATGGGATTTTCAGTACCGGCCGCAATTGGAGCTGCATTTGGTGTAAAAGACCGCCCAATTATTTCTATCAGCGGTGACGGCGGTTTTCAGATGAACATACAGGAATTGATTACCGCTGTTTATTATAAACTGCCAATAAAATTTATTATAGTAAATAATAGCTTTTTAGGAATGGTTCGCCAGTGGCAGGAATTATTTCATGCCGAGAAATACAGCTTTACAGATCTTGGTGCAAGTAACCCGGATTTTGTTAAAATTGGTGAAGCACTTGGTATTCCTTCATTTTCAACTGATAAAGTTTCAGAAGTTGAAGACGTATTGAATAGAGCTTTTAATACTAACGGCGGACCAACACTAATAGAATTTAAAGTAGTTATGGAAGATATGGTATTCCCAATGGTTCCATCGGGAGCGGCAGTTTCTGACATGATAATTAAAAGATTAAATCCTAAAAGGATGGTGTAATTATGAAACATACAATTTCGCTATTAGTTGAAAATCGTTTTGGAGCATTTGACCGTGTTGCAACTATGTTTAGTGGCAAGGGATTCAATATCCAAAGTATCTCCATTGGGGAAACAGAGTTTGAAGAAATCTCCAGAATGACGATTGTTACATCGGGTGATGATAAAATAATTGAACAGGTAGTTAAACAGTTAAATAGACTAATTGATACAATCAAGGTTATCGATTTAACCGAACACCAGACAATTGAAAGAGAACTTGCTTTAGTTAAAGTGAATTTTCAAAAAAGCAATTACTCAGAAGTAAAAGATGTTTGTGATATTTTCAGAGGAAATGTTGTAGATATAAATAATAAAACGGTTACGTTAGAAATTACCGGTCCTCCCGCAAAAATTGATGCAGCTATAAATGTCCTTCTGCCATTGGGTATAATAGAAGTAGCACGTTCGGGAATGGTTGCGCTAAAACGCGGTGATCAAGTTAAAGTAAAAGCAATTAATAATTAAATAAAACAAGGAAATTTAGAGATGAAAGTTTATTATGACAATGACGCGAATTTAGATGTACTAAAGGATAAAAAAATTACAGTATTAGGATTTGGAAGCCAGGGACATGCTCATTCATTAAACCTAAAAAATAGCGGTATGAATGTTTGTGTCGGATTAAGAAAAGGAAGTTCTTCCTGGAAAAAAGCTGAATCGGCTGGTGTTGAAGTAAAAGAAGTTAAAGATGCTTGTAAATGGGCTGATGTAATAATGGTACTTTTGCCGGATCAATATCAAAAGGCAGTTTATGAAGAATCAATTGCGCCAAATTTAAAAGAAGGTGATACTTTAGCTTTTGCTCATGGATTTAATATTCATTACAAGTCTATAGTAGCTCCAGAGAATGTAAACGTAATGATGATAGCGCCAAAGAGCCCTGGTCATTTAGTTAGAAGAACATTTTTAGAAGGCAATGGTGTTCCTTGTTTAATAGCTGTATCACAAGATTATACCGGTAATACAAAAGAATTAGCACTTGCGTGGGCAAAAGGATTAGGCGGTACAAAAGCTGGTGTAATTGAAACAACTTTCAAAGATGAAACTGAAACTGATCTTTTTGGTGAACAAGCTGTATTATGCGGCGGTGTTGCTGATCTTATTAAATGCGGATTTGAAACACTTGTAGAAGGCGGATACCCACCCGAATTAGCTTATTTTGAGTGTATGCATGAAATGAAACTTATAGTTGATTTATTCTATGAAGGCGGATTAACAAAAATGAATTACTCTGTTAGTGATACTGCTGAATACGGCGGTTATACAAGAGGACCAAGAGTTGTAACTAGTGCTTCTAAAGCCGCGATGAGAGAAATACTTGATGAAGTTCAGGACGGCAGATTTGCAAAAGAGTTTATTGATGAGTATAACGGTGATCAAAGTAATATGAATAAATTAAGAAAAGAAAATAGCGAACATCCAATTGAAAAGACAGGTTCAAAACTTCGTGAAATGATGTCATGGGTAATAAATCAAAATCAGAAAGAAGAGGTTTAATCATGGCGAAAGTCACTTTGTTACCTGGTGATGGTATTGGAAAAGAAGTTGTAGAAGCGGCAGTAAAAGTAATGCATAAAACTGCTGCTGCATTCAATCTTAAGATTGATACAGTTGAAAAAGATATAGGCGGATGTTCATACGATAAATTTGGAAATCCTTTAACAGACGATACTCTGCAGGCATGTTATGATGCGGATGCGGTATTATTAGGTGCTGTCGGCGGTTATGAGTGGGAAAATTTAGAGCACCATCTTAAGCCGGAAGCCGCTTTATTAAAGTTGAGAAAATCATTAGGGTTATATTCAAACATTCGTCCGGCAAAGATATATCCGTCTTTTGTTGATTCATCATCATTAAAGAAAGAGGTTCTTGACGGAACTGACTTTGTGGTTTTGCGTGAATTAACCGGTGGTATTTATTTTGGTCAGCCCCGTGGATACAATGAAAATCGCGGCTGGAATACAATGGAATATTCTCGGGAAGAAGTTGAACGTATTGCCAGAATGGGTTTTGAGATTGCCCGTAAAAGAGATAAAAAGTTAATGTCTGTTGATAAAGCGAATGTACTTGATGTTTCCCAGTTCTGGAGAAATATAGTAGCCGAAGTTCATAAAGACTATCCTGATGTAGAACTACAAAATATGTACGTTGATAACGCGGCAATGCAGATTGTTAGAAACCCTTTACAGTTTGATGTTATAGTAACATCAAATATTTTTGGTGATATAATAAGTGATATTGCCGGTATGATTACCGGAAGTTTAGGAATGCTGCCTTCTGCAAGTCTTGGTTCAAAATATGCCTTGTATGAGCCGGTTCACGGCAGTGCACCAGATATAGCCGGACAGAATAAGGCTAATCCTATTGCTACTATTTCTTCAGTTGCAATGATGTTCGAATATTCATTTAAATTACCTAAAGCTGCGGAAGCAATTGAAAAAGCGATAGCTGAAACTTTAGGACAAGGTTTTAGAACACAAGATATTTATAAAGAAGGTGATAAATTAGTATCAACAACAGAGATGACTGAAAAAATTATTGATAATCTCGAAAAAATCCTCGAAGCAGAATCTAAAAGTATTGAAGCTGTATAAACTAATTTTATAATTAAAATTAACGAGGAATATCGTGGAAGATAAAGTAATAATTTTTGATACAACGTTAAGAGACGGTGAACAGTCACCCGGTGCTTCATTAAATGTTTTTGAGAAATTAGAAATTGCTAAGCAGTTAGAAAAACTGAATGTGGATGTTATAGAAGCTGGATTTCCTATTTCTTCTCCCGAGCAGTTTGAAGCTGTGCAGAGAATAGCAGATGAAGTAAACGTTACTATTGCTGCATTATGCCGTGCTAAAGAAAAAGATATTAAAGTTGCATTCGATGCAATTAGAAATTCAGATAAACCTAGAATTCATACTTTCTCAAGTACATCTGATTTTCACATACTTGGTAAATTTGGCGATGATAGATATGGAAAAACTCTTGAAGAGAAACGTAAGACTGTTCTAAAAATGTCTTACGATTCGGTTGCCTACGCTAAAACATTTTGTAATGATGTTGAATTTTCAGCGGAGGATGCGGGTCGTACTGAATTAGGTTACCTTGCGGAAATTATAGAAACAGCAATTAATGCCGGTGCTACAACGGTTAATATTCCTGATACAACCGGCTATACATTCCCGCACGAATATGGGATGATTATAGCTGAACTTAGAAAACGTGTTAGTAATATTGATAAAGCTATTATTAGTGTTCATTGTCATAACGATTTAGGACTTGCAGTCGCAAACTCTTTGGTAGCTGTTGAAAATGGTGCCCGGCAAGTAGAATGTACTATTAATGGTATTGGTGAAAGGGCTGGTAATGCTTCTTTAGAAGAATTTGTTATGGCACTTAATACCCGTAAAGATATAACTAAGAATTATACTAACATCAATACAAGAGAAATATATAATACCAGTAAAATGGTTTCTGGTTTTACAGGAATTATTGTTCAGCCAAATAAAGCTATAGTTGGCGAAAATGCTTTTGCTCATGAGTCGGGAATTCATCAGGACGGTATGTTGAAAAACAGAAATACTTATGAGATAATGACTCCTGATTCCGTTGGTGTTCCAAAAACAAAAATTGTATTAGGCAGACATTCGGGCAGACATGGATTAAAAGCACGTTTAGAAGAACTTGGCTACAATTTCACCGAAGAAGACTTAACAAAAATTTATAGTAAATTTATTGACTTATCTGATAAGAAAAAGGAAGTATTTGATGATGATTTGAGAGCTTTAATGGGTGATGAATCATTAGTCTTAAAAGAGTATTATCATCTTGAGTATTTACACGTCCATGGCGGAACTGATACAATTCCAACTGCGACTGTAAAACTTCATGTTAATGGAAGTGGCGAAATTGCTGAATCCGCAACTGGTGATGGTCCGGTTGATGCAGTATTTAACGCTATTGATAGAGCATTAAATCTTGATACTACTATTGAGTCTTATCATGTCCGTTCTGTTACATCCGGCAGAAATGCGATGGGCGAGGCTCTATTAAGAATTAGAAGCGGTCAAAAATCGTTTTCTGGAAGAGGGATTTCTACTGATGTTGTAGAGGCAAGTGCCAAAGCTTATATAAATGCTCTTAACCAGGAATATAGATCCAAATTAAAAAAACAATCTGAAGAAAAAATTGAAGTCTAAAGGAAAATAAAATGGGAATGACGATTACAGAAAAAATCTTTGCAAAAGCATCTGGTAAAGATAAAGTTATACCGGGAGAAAGTGTGTGGTTAGATGTTGATGTGTTATTAACACACGATGTTTGCGGTCCTCCTACAATTGGTATTTGGGAAAACGAGTTTGGTAAAGAGGCAAAAATTTGGGATAAAGATAAGTTAGTGATTTTCCCTGATCATTACATATTTACTAAAAATCATCATGCAAATAGAAATATTGAAATACTTAGAGAGTTTGCTAAAAAGCATGATCTTCCAAACTATTATGATGTTGGTACAGATAGATATAAAGGTGTATGTCACATTGCATTAGCTGAAGAAGGATTTAATCTGCCGGGAACAGTTTTATTCGGCACTGATTCTCATACATGTACTTCAGGCGCATTTGGAATGTTTGCAACCGGTGTGGGTAATACTGATGCCGCGTTTATACTTGGGACTGGAAAAATTTGGGAAAAAGTTCCTGAATCAATGAAGTTTATTTTTAATGGAGAAATGCCGGAATATCTTACAGCCAAAGATTTAATACTTCAAATACTAGGTGATATTACTACCGATGGAGCTACTTACAGATCAATGGAGTTTGATGGTGAAGCTGTGTATTCACTTGATATGTGGGAAAGAATGACCCTTTGTAATATGGCTATTGAAGGCGGCGGAATGAACGGTATTATTGCTGCGGATAAGATTACTGAGGAATTTGTAAAAGCAAGAAGCAATAAACCATACGAAATATTTAAAAGTGATTCTGACGCGGTATACCATAGTGTACGCGAGTATGATGTTAGTAAACTAGCTCCGGTAGTTGCAAAACCTCATAGCCCGGATAACAGAGCATCAATTGATGAAGTTAAAAATTCTAAAATCACAAAATGTTATATAGGCTCTTGTACTGGCGGAAAAATAACTGACTTCAGATTTGCCGCGCCAATATTTTATGGCAGAGAAGCTAAGGTTCCTACCTTTATTGTTCCTGGAAGCACTGATGTTGATAGACAGCTTAATACTGAAATGTATAAAGACAAAACTTTAAAAGAAGTTTTTGCCGATGCTGGCTGTATTATTGCTGAATCATCTTGTGCTGCTTGTTTAGGTGGTCCGGCTGATACAATAGGCCGATCAGAAGACGGCGATTATGTGGTTTCTACTACAAACCGAAATTTCCCGGGTAGAATGGGAAGTAAAAATGCCGGTGTTTATTTAGCTTCGGCAAAAACTGTTGCTGCCTCAGCTGTATCAGGTGTGCTTGCAGATCCTAGAGAATTTATTTAATAAAGGTTGGAAAGATTATGAATAATATAATTGTTGGGAAAGCATTTGTTCTAGGAGATAATATTGATACTGACCAAATTATCCCGGCTGAACATTTGGTATATAGTTTAACTGATCCAGAAGAAAGAAAAAAATATGGTCACTATGCGTTTTCAGGTGTCCCACCGGCTGAAGCTGGTTTGCCAGTTGGCAATACAGCTTTTATTGAAGGTGAAAAAACAGAGAGTGAATTTTCTATAATCATTGGCGGAACAAATTTTGGATGCGGTTCATCACGTGAACATGCACCTTTTGCGCTTAAAGAAGCCGGAGCCCAAGTAATACTGGCCGAATCTTATGCCCGTATATTTTATAGGAATTCGGTTGATGGCGGATTTATTATTCCGTTTGAAGCTACAGAAAAATTGAACGATAAAATTAAAACCGGTGACAAAATTAAAGTCAATATTGATGACTGCAAAATTATAAATGAAACATCTGGTGAAAGCTTTTCATTACGACCATTAGGAGACGTTCTGCCAATTATTGAAGCAGGAGGTTTATTCGAATATGCCCGCAAAGCTGATATGATTAAAAAATAATTTTATAACTAATTCGAAGTTAGGAAAATGGTTAATAATAAAAAGATTGAATTATTTGATACAACTTTACGTGACGGTACTCAAGGGGAAAGTATAAATCTCTCTATACACGATAAACTGATAATAACACAAAAGCTTGATGATTTTGGAATAAATATTATTGAAGGCGGCTGGCCTGGAAGTAATCCGAAAGATGAAGAGTATTTTCAGAAAGTAAAAACTTTAAACTTAAAGAACGCGCAAATATGCGCCTTCGGATCAACTGCCAGATATCCTGATAAAATTAGAGAAGATAATAACTTAAATAAACTTCTAGCTGCTGAAACTCCTTATATATCGATCTTTGGTAAAACGTGGCAATTTCACTCTTCACGCAGTCTTGGTTTAACGGATGAGCAAAACGAAGAATTGATTTATAATTCAGTTGAGTATTTAAAGCAGGAAGGACGAAAAGTTATATTCGATGCTGAACATTTCTTCGATGGTTATAAAGACAATAAAGAGTTTGCATTAACAATGATAAAAGCCGCAGAAAATGCTGGTGCAGATATTATAGCTCTATGTGATACTAATGGCGGAACACTGCCTCATGAAATATCATCAATAGTAAATGTTGTTTCAAAAACTGTAAGAGTTCCAATTGGTATACATGCCCATAATGATAGTGATACTGCGGTGGCTAACACTCTTGCCGCCATTGAAGCGGGTGTAACTCATGTTCAGGGCACTATAAACGGAGTTGGCGAAAGATGCGGGAACGCAAACTTGTGCAGTATAATTTCTAACTTAATGTTAAAAATGAATTATGAAATGGTTAGTGATATCAATACAAAAAAAATCACTCCGCTTTCAAACTTTGTTTATGAGCTAATGAATTTAATTCCTAATCAGCGTGCGCCATTTGTAGGTAAATCCGCGTTTGCACATAAGGGCGGTATACATGTAAGCTCTGTTCTAAAAGACAGCAGAATGTACGAGCATATTTCTCCGGCTGAAGTTGGGAATAAACAAAGAGTCCTTGTATCAGATCTTTCCGGGCAAAGTAATATTCGTTATAAAGCTAAAGAATTTGGAATTGATTTAGAAGTTGATAAAGAATTAGGCAAAAAGATTGTGCAGCGTATTAAAAATTTGGAATATGATGGTTATCAGTATGATGGTGCGGAAGCATCATTTGAATTAATACTTAGAAGTGAACTTGGTGAATATAGTCCTTTGTTTAATATAGATTACGCAAAAGTAAATGTAATGTTTGATGATCAGGATCAAGATTATTCTGAAGCTGTTCTAAAAGTAAGTGTTGAAGGGGAAATTGAACATACTGCATCAGACGGAAGCGGACCAGTAGGTGCGCTTGATAATGCGATTAGAAAAGCACTTTGTAGGTTCTATCCAGAATTATCAGTTGTTAAACTGGTTGATTATAAAGTACGTGTTCTTGGCGAAAAAAATGGAACAGGTGCAAAAGTAAGAGTGTTAGTCGAATCAAGCGATGGTGAAAATACATGGTCAACTGTTGGTGTTTCAGAAGATATTATTCATGCTAGTTTACAGGCTTTAGCGGATAGTCTTAACTATAAATTATATCAGTTGAAGAAAGAAGATAAACTAGTAAGCGAAGTTAATTAGCTGAAGAGATGACATCTTTTTAAGAAGATGTCATCTTTATATTTTGTTATAAATTCATCAAAGAAACAAATGCAACAATCCCCGTGGCAAAGCTAACACAGAAGACATATACAGTAAGAATAAATCCCATCTTAAAGAATGTTTTAATTCTTGATTGTCCGTAAACTCGTCTCATAGCGATAAATATTGATACATTCAGTAGTATAAAAATGATTAAAAATATATACCATGCACTCCAGAAAAGCAGAATGATAATATAAATAAAGAAGATTGAATGTATATGAAGCGTAAAAATAAGATGGTTTATGTAGTAAATTTTATGTCGGACATATAATAGCTTGAGTAAAAAGGCAAAAATAGGCAGCAATAGAAATATGGCTTTAGGTGCCTGGTTTATCATATCCTTGATAAACATTTCTTGAGATACTTTCCCACCCGTCATTATTTTTTTTGCTTGTTTTTCAATGAGAGACGCGAATCCTGAACTGTCCGCTTTTTCTTCATTCCATAAATATGTAACGTTTAAAGAATCTCTATCAGGATCATTTAACATTATTACATATTTAGTAATACTATGCCTTAAACCTATTTTATAAATATTAGAAAGTCCGGCAACAAGCGTATCTTTTTCATTAAGAGAAGAACCAATTTCAGTATTGTTTATGAGGGTTTTTAGTGAATCTAAAATTTCCGAATTATTTATTTTGTCCTTTTTCTTTTTAAAAATAAAACTATCACATAAAATTGATAAAAAATGTTTCTTTTTAATATATGGGAGATTAGAACTTTTCATTATAGACAGAGTATCGTAAATCTGATCTTGAATGCTGCCAAAAGTTTCTCTTTGAGTTAAAATATATTTTGATGTTAATTCACGAGGTAGCATTTCTTTTCCGAGATCACTAATCTCATCATCATACATATCTAATAAATGGGTTAGTGTGTCAGTATTCGCAAAAATCATTTCATTTTTCGAATCAAAAAATTTCCCATCAACAAAGCCTGATAACGAATAAAAGAAAAAGAACATTAAACTTGTAAATAGATATAACCTCAATGGAAATACATAAGAAGCTCTCCGACCCTCATTATATTCATTTGTGAGATGCCCGGGTTTCTTAAGTAATGGAATAATACTCTTGAAAAATTTTGAATCGAATGTAAATAAATCCCCAAACATTTCATGAAGAAACACTCTTAGCGGAATTTGTTTGTGGGTGTTTAACTGACCGCAGTTAGGACAGTAGTTATAATCCTCAATTTTCACTCCACAATTAAGATATGACTCAGATTTTCTTAGTTTTTTTGACATAGTTCTCAAACTTTTTTTTTCAGAATTAGCGAGTAAAAGGATTATTATCAAATTTAAAGATTCCATGTTAAAATATTTCTATACATTTAGTTAACTTTCAGAATTAAATTTTATCCAATTATTATGAAGCTGCTTATGAGACTAATAACATTTCTATTACTAATTCTGACAATTGTGAATTATGGACAGATAGAAAATAAATGGCTGACTAAATTTGAAAAGTCAGTTTATAAAGCCACGTTTTCTTATGATGAAACGATGGAATATTTTGGCAAGTTAGCTGACCACTCTGAAAATGCGGATATGATTGAGTTTGGGATTTCTCCACAGGGCAGAAAGCTATATTGCTTTATTGCCGCAAGTAACAATGAATTTACACCCGAAAAGGCAAAAAAGTCTGGAAAACCTATTATATTTATAAATAATGGGATTCATTCAGGCGAGATTGAAGGGAAAGACGCATGTGCATTATTACTCCGCCAGATTTTAATTACAAAAGAAAAGAAAGAATATTTAGATGATGTAATTTTAATGGTTATTCCAATTCATAATGTAGACGGACATGAAAGGAAGAGCAAATATAATCGTATAAATCAGAATGGTCCTGAAGAAATGGGCTGGAGAACTACTGCTCAGAATCTTAATCTTAACAGAGACTTTTTAAAAGCTGATGCTCTGGAAATGCAGTCATGGCTGAAATTGTTCGGTGAATGGCTTCCTGATCTGCTTATTGATGTTCACACAACCAACGGAGCCAATTATCAGTATACAATTACATACTCGATGGAAACATATAAGAACATCCCGGATAAAACAGCTAAATGGGTGAAGAATGAATTCTTGCCGATAATAACTAAAGAAACTGAAGATGCCGGATATTTAACGGCTCCATACTTGTGGTTTAGAGATGGGATTATAGACGGGTTTACCGGATGGGTTGCTGGGCCTCGTTTTTCAAATGGTTACGCAGCGGCTCAAAACAGACCCGGACTTTTAATTGAGACTCACATGCTTAAATCTTATAAGGATCGTGTGTATGGAACAAAGGCCATGTTAGAATCTGTAATTAAATATTATAATACGAACGCTAATGAAATTGTGCTGATGAATAAAGAGGCTGATGAGTTTGTAGTTAGTAAATATGCTTTAAGAAAGGAGTATTTCCCAATTAAATTTGCTAATACAAAAAAGTTTGAAAACTTTAAGTTTAAAGGATTTAAATCTATTAGTGAATATAGTATGATCTCTGGAAGTGAAGTTGTGAAATACACTGATAAAAAATGCGAAGTGGATATTCCATTCTATAATGATTTTTTTGTTAAGGATTCTGTTAAACTTCCTGACGCCTATTTAATCCCATCTGAATGGAGTGATTTAGTTCGTGTATTAAAATATCATGGTGTAGAAGTAGAAATACTTGATAGTGATGAAGAATTTGAAGTTGAGGAATATAAATTTAATGATGTGAAGTTTTCTACTCTTCCGTATGAGGGCAGATTCCAGCCAGGGTTTAAATTTGAAATAGATAATAAAAAAGCAGTGCTTCCTAAAGGAACTTTTAGAGTAAAAACGGCTCAAAGAAATTTGCCGGTTATAGCACATCTTTTAGAGCCAATAGCTGATGATTCCTTTGTCAGATGGGGTTTTATGAATCAGATTTTTGAAAGGAAAGAATATTTTGAAATGTATTCTATGGAGCCAATAGCTAATGAAATGTTCCAGAGTGATGAAGCTTTGCGGGAAGAGTTTTTAAGGAAAATTGATTCTGATGAAAAGTTTAAAAATGATCCGAGAGCGAGAATCAATTTCTTTTATGAAAAATCGGAGTATTATGATAAAAAACATAATGTTTATCCGGTGTTAAGACAAATTAAGTAAGAGTAGCAATGAGAAAAATTAAAACGTTAATTATAATTATGTTTATAGGTGTAACAAGTTTATTATCTCAGGATAAAATCAGTACAGTGTTATTTCCGGTCGGACTAAATTTTGTTCCGTTAAAAGCAAATATGTGTGAACCAAAAATGGGAATCTGGTATCATAATGCTTCTACAAATCTGAAAGTCGATATTGGTAATAGTGTTGATTTATTCGGTTATAGAATTGGATCTGATGTTTATATAACTGCCGGAGCCGATTTCTGGGGGTATGCTTTAACAACAAGTTATTCTGGCAACAGACTTCAGATTGATGCGCTGGATGGATTTTTTGGCGGCAACATTTCCTATTCGCAAAAATTTGAGAATAGAAAAGTATTAATAAGATTTAGAATTATTCATAATAGTGCTCATTTAGTTGATGGACATTATGATAAAAATAAAGGAGGCTGGCTTAAACAAGAGCCAATCCCTTATACAGAAGATTTTGGAGAAATTACAATTGCACAAGAAAGCTATTTCGAAAATTTTGTTGTTAAGTATTATGGATCAATAGCTTATTCAACAATGGTTAGACCTCTTGGGCTTAAAAAATGGGCTTATAATGCTGGGTTTGAATTAGCGGCGAATAATTATTTCAAAAACTTATTTGGAAGTGATTCATCTCCATTTATAGCTTATCATTTTGAACTTGATGGAATTCCAGAATATATAGGAAACAATAATATAATGCTGGGAATTAAGTTTGGTAACTGGTATGAAAAAGGACTTTCATTATATATATCTTACTACAGCGGCAGTAATTATTTTAGCGAATATTATTTTCAGCGAATATCTAAGTTTGGTATTGGCATGAGTGTCGACTTCTTTTAAAAGTTGTAAACTTTAAACATAAAAATGAACGGCAAAGATTATTGAAGTTTCTAAATAATAAAAAAATATTTTCAGGTTTAAAAATTATTATCTCAATTGGATTATTGATATTTCTTGTTGAGTATATAAAAGGGAAAAACATTATTAGTGTGTTAAAGACGGCTGATACTTTGTTAGTAGTATTTGTAATACTTTTAATGCCGTTAAATCTGTTTATACAAATTATAAAGTGGAAGATAATTGTTAAGAAGTTTTTGGATATTGATGATTATTCAAAAACAATAAAATCTTTTTTTAACGGGATCAGTTCCGGTATTTTAACACCTCTTTTTATTGGAGAGTATCTGGGACGCGGTTTTGTTTTTAAAGAAATTGGTTATGCAAAAGTTTCACTTGTTACTTTTATTGATAAAATAATTCCGCTCTTAATTATAGTTTTTTGCGGCGGAGTTTTGTCTCTGTATTATACCAGCCTTTATTTCCCTCAGTTTTATATCTACTCGTTAATACTTGCTCTTCTTTTAATTTTGGCTGTCGGCATTGCTCTTGTAATGAGAAAAAAAATGTTTAACTATATAAAAAGGAGATTCGATAAGTTTAGCATTATAATAGAAAGTATATTTTCCTCAAATAGAATGGATCTAAAATTAGTTTCAAAAATTTCATTGTTATCAGTTCTCTACATTTTTATTTACACAACACAGTTTTCATTATTAATTATGGCTTTTAATCAGAGTGATCTTTCAATTCACTTTTTTGGGATAACTATTGTATTGATGTTTGCAAAATCAATAATTCCACCCATTACTATTGCTGATATCGGGATACGCGAAACTTTGTCAGTTGCGTTGTTTTCAATTATTGCAGTTAATGAGGCCGCAGCTTTTAACGCCGCAATGGTTCTATTCATAATTAATATTTTAACTCCTGCCGTAATTGGAATCCCGTTACTAAAGGATTCAAAATGATTTATCTAATTTGTTTTCTCTGTGTACATTATCTATGGTTTTTATCAAGAATTTATAAGGGTTTAATTAGCCTAAATCAACCAAACAATGTTTATCAGTCAGCTATAACAGCTACTATCATAATTCCATTTAGAAATGAATCTGAAAAGATTCTAAAAAGTCTGGAGTCAATTGAAAATCAGAGTTACTCAATTAATCATTTTGAGGTTATTTATGTTGATGATAATTCAGAGGATGATTCACTTGAAAAGTTGAAAACCAATATTTCGAAAGAGAATATCCGTGTTATAAATCTTGATAATTCAATTCATGATAGAGCTCATAAAAAACAAGCTATAGAGGCGGGAATTGGAAAATCGGATAATGAAATTATAGTTATAACTGATGCAGACTGCACACATGATATTGAATGGTTAAATAATTTACTTAGTTATTTTGAAAATGATACCGCTCTTGTTAGTGGTCCGGTTCAATTTTCATCAGACGGAACTATGTTTCAAGAATTGCAGCAGATTGAATTCTCGAGTTTGATAATAGCAGGTGCGGGTTTAATTGGAAGCGGAACCCCGACTATTTGTAATTCCGCGAATCTTGCTTTCAGAAAAAAAGTGTTTTATGAGGTTGATGGTTATAATGACAATAAACATTTATCTTCCGGCGATGATGAATTTTTAATGCAGAAAATTGCCAATACTACAAAGTATAATATTAAGTTTTGTACTAATAAAAAAACTATAGTTAAGACTGAACCGAATTCAAGTTTAACTTCATTTTTTGAGCAACGAAAAAGATGGGCTAGTAAAGGTGTCTTTTATAAGGAGAATGTATTAATTCTAAAGCTTGTTCTTATATTTTTATTCTATGTTTTATTTCCAAGTACCTTTATTATAGGGTTATTTCTCAATCCAATATATCTCATAATGTTTTTTTCTTTATTTATAATCAAAGGAATTAGTGAATATTTTGTTATGTCAACCGGACAAAAAATAGTTTATGGGAAAAGAAAATTGAAGTATTTCTTTTTAGCCGAGCTTGTTCAAATCCCTTATATAATTATATCTTCATTACTTGGGCTATTTGGTAATTACTCTTGGAAAGGCAGAAAGGTGGAAAGATAAATGAAGTATAAATTTAATCCTCCCGGTATTCTTAAGTTTATGTTCAGTGATTTTTATTGGACAACCAATAATGATAAGCTATTATTAACATTTGATGACGGACCAATTCCAGACAACACATATCAAATTCTGAATTTTTTAAAATCAAATAATATAAAGGCACTCTTTTTTTGTGTGGGGAACAACATCCGGAAGTACCCGGAAATTGCAAAAAGTATTTTAGATGAAGGACATACAATCGGGAACCATATGTATAATCACACAAATATAAGAACAGTTGCAAAAAGTGAGACCCAAAAGGAGATTGACCAGTTTAACAAAATCACTTTGAAAGAATTAAATTATAAAACTGAATTTTTCAGACCTCCTCATGGAAGATTTAATCTTGCCACTTCTGGTTTAATGAAACAAAATAAATTGAAAAACGTAATGTGGTCGCTTTTATCCTATGATTATAAAAATGATAAAAATATTGTTAAATTTGCACTTGAAAATTTTTTAATGAAAAACTCAATTTTAGTTTTTCATGATAATATATCTTCTCAACCAATTATAATTGACTGTCTAGAGTTTTTAGTAAAAGAGGCTGAGAAAAAAGGCTTTGAATTCGGAGATCCGGCTGAATGTTTGAAATAGTTTTTCTAATTGCACTTATATTTTACTTCACTGTATTGGTAATATTTTCTATCGGTGCGTCTAAGAAATTTAATAGATTAGATGGAAATAAATTACCATTAGCCTCAGTTATTGTTGCTGCGCGAAATGAAGAATTAAACATTTTAGATTGTTTGGATTCGTTAAATAAATTAGAATATCCGGAAGGAAAGTTAGAGGTAATTATTATAGATGACCATTCAACTGATAAAACATATTCAATTATAACTGAGTTTATTCATGATAAGCCGATTTTCAAAGTAGTTCAGCCTGCTAAAGAAATTGGTTCGTTACGCGGAAAAGCAAATGCTATTGCAAACGGAATTGAAATTGCTTCCGGCGAAATAATTCTTACTACTGATGCTGACTGTTCAGTTTCAAAAACATGGGCAAAAACAATTGCTTCATATTTTAAAGACGATGTTGCAATGGTTTGCGGGTATACAAATCAGTTTAGCAAAAATATTTTTGAAGGCGCGCAATCTATCGATTTCATACACCTTTTAACGGTTGCTGCCGGAACTATGAACTTAGGAAAGCCTATTAGTGCTATCGGTAATAATATGTCGTACAGGAAATCTGTTTATCAAGAGGTTGGCGGTTACGAAGCATTAGAGTTTTCTGTAACAGAAGATTTTAATTTGTTAATGGCAATTCACAAGTTAAAGAAGTATAAAATAATTTATCCTTTAGATATTGGCGGTCTTGTTACTTCTAAACCAATGGAAGATATAAAGTCACTGTATTGGCAGAAAAAAAGGTGGAGCGTTGGCGGATTGAAATCTGATATTGCCGGATTCTCTGTAATGCTTTTGGCATATGCTCCGCAGATATGTTTATTGCTTTCTCCATTTTATTTTTCAAAAGAAGTTTTATATCTGATTTTTTTTAAGCTGATTATTGATTTTACATTTTTAAAACCAATTCACTCCCGATTAGAACTTCAGTTTAGTATAAAACATTTTCTCGGATTCCAGATATATTATTTCCTTTATGTTTTAATAATGCCGCCGTTAGTTTTTCTTAATCGAAAAGTTGAATGGAAAGGCAGGAAATACTAGTGTTATTGCTATGTAATTATTACGTAACCTATAAATGCAACTCGTCATGCAAGTTTTGTCATTTTGCGGATCACGAAAAATTTAAAAATTCTCAAAATGCTTCGTTAGAAGATTTTAAAAATAATGTTTCGCAGTTAAGTAAACTTGGAATTCGGTTTATTGATCTAACCGGAGGAGAACCATTATTAAATAATGATATTGATAAAATGGCGGAGTTTGCGAGAAATAACTCGATGCAGACTAGTATAACAACTAATACATTGTTATATCCAAAATTTGCGGAAAGATTAGCAGGTAAGGTTAATTTGCTTCACTTCTCATTGGATTCTCCTGATAAAGATGAGCATAATAATATTAGGCAGGCAGATTGTTATGATAAAGTTTTTGAAAGCATAGATATAGCTAAGTCGATTGGTGAGTATCCTGATATCCTGTTTACTGTAACTAGTGATACATATCACAAATTACCAGAGATGCATGAGATTGCTCTTAAAAAAGATCTAATATTAATTGTAAATCCTGTATTTTCATACTTCGGAAATCCAGGTTTAAGTGATGAAGCTCTTGAATATATTGAAGAATTTTGTTCTGGCAAAAAGAATGTTTATATAAACAGGGCGTTCTTAGAGTTACGGAAAAATGGTGGTAATAAAATTGAGACTCCTTCCTGTAAAGCGGTTTCGCGCGTGATTGTAATATCGCCGGATAATAAAATTATTTTGCCTTGTTATCATTTTGCGAATAAAGAAATTTCAATTGATAAACCGATTAAAGAAATTAGAGAAACTGAAGAGTATCAGGATATAAAGAGAAAAGAAGGACGTTTTAAGTTTTGTGAAGGCTGTACTGTAAACTGTTATTTTGAACCTTCCTTTGCGTTTCCCACTAATAAATATGGTATGATGGCGGCCTCATCAAAAATTAAATATGGATATTATAAACTTGTTAAACAGATGTTAAAGAAAAAAAGTTAAGGATTTGTAAGTGATGAAGAAGTTAGTTTTATTGATTTTATTGTTAAGTAATGTGATTGTGAATGCACAAGATAAATTTGAAATTTTCCCGGACGATTTACTAATACAGCCGTTTTCGGCAAATACTATTGAACCAAAAATGGGTTTTGTATTTCAGACTAGCGGCAATGAACTTCGTTTAGATATTGGTAATTCTCTGGATTTACTGAGATATAATGTGTCTGAAAAAGAATCAATTTCGTTTGGTGCCGATTTATTCACGTATACTAAGTTAAGAAAGGAAGGGGATTTCCATTTTCCCGTGGATGCTGTAGATTATTTGTTTGGTTTAAATTGGGGTTATGTTAAAAAATTAGATAATTCGGAATTTGGCGTTAGGTTAAGATTTAGTCATATTAGTGCGCATTTAGTTGATGGGCGATATGATAAAAAGAATATGGAATGGGTAGAAGAGCATTTGCCGAGAGTTTATAGTCGTGAATTTATTGAGTTCTTTCCATATTATAAATTTAATAACCTTCGTGTTTATGCTGGTTATACATATATATATCACATTGATCCGGGATATATTGGAAAGAATAATTATCAAGCCGGATTCGATTATTATTTATGCGGTGTAATTAACAGCTTTATAACACCGTTTGCGGCGTATGATATTAAGATAGTTGATATAGACGGGAAGACCGCGAATAACTCTATTAATATAGGAGTCAAATTCGGTAAACCTTTTGGAAAAGGCTTTAGTGTTTATTATCATTATTATTCCGGTAAAAGTGTTCATGGCGAATTTTACGAATTTAAAAAAGACTACAGTGCAATTGGAGTTAATTTCGATTTATAATTATGAGTGAAAATTCAGAAGAAAATATCTTTTCTAAGATTTTTGAAAATAGAAAAAAAAAGAAGGATAGAGTTTATATTCATATTCTGCTTTTTGTTGTAACTTTTATAACAACTACAATTGCCGGGATGGAATGGACTACTGGCAAAATTGGTCCGTATGAATTTCATGATTTATTAAAGGCACTTCCTTATTCCGTTTCTATTCTTCTTATTTTAGGCTTCCATGAGTTTGGGCATTACTTTGCGTCAATATTTCATAAAGTAAAAGCAACGCTGCCTTATTTTATCCCGTTTCCGCCAATACCCGGGTTCTTAAATTTCGGAACAATTGGAGCTGTAATTAAAACAAAAACTCCGGTCCCAAATAATAAAGCTATGTTCGATATTGGTGTTGCAGGACCTATTGCGGGTTTTATAATGTGTCTGGCAATTCTTATTTATGGATTTTTAAATGTTCCCGGTGAGGAATATATTTTAGCAATTCATCCGGATTATTTTTTAGATACTTATGGACAGAATGCAATCTCACTTGAGTTTGGAAATAATCTGCTTTTTATAATTCTAAAAAGTATTTTTATTGAACCTGGTCAGTTTTTTCCGCCAATGTCTGAAATATATCACTATCCATATTTATGTGTCGGCTGGTTCGGACTTTTTGTAACCGCTATGAATATGGTTCCGGTTGGACAACTGGATGGCGGTCATGTAATTTATGCAATGTTTGGATTAAAAAAACATGAACATATAGCTGGCTTTTCTATGCTTATACTATTATTGTTAGGTTTCATGGGCTTATTCGATACACTTCTGGAATTACAATTAAATGTTGGCTGGAGCGGATGGCTTTTCTGGGCTGGTATTCTTTATTTCATTATAAAAATTAAACATCCTCCGGTTTATCATTTTGAAAAATTAAATTTAGGTAGGCAGATAGTCGGATATATTAGCCTTCTGATTCTAATATTGTCATTTATGCCGTCGCCGTTTATTATTAGTTTATAACGTGATTATGTTGTCAGGTTTAAATGCCCTTGACATTTATATTCTGCTTTGGTTAAATTTGTGTCACAAAAAAAGGAAAGGCCTATAGAGATTTTTACATTTTTAACAATTAATTAAAAGTAATTTCCGGCAGGAGTTAAAAATGATTTATATAATCTCGAAAGTGGTGTTTCTGGTTGTTATGATTCCACTCTTAAGTTTTGTATCCCCAAAAATAGCTGATGAATTTATTCCAGTTAAAATCAGAAGAAATAATAGAAATAAACAATTATAGATAGAATAAAAATGAAGAAAATAATTTTGATCTTATTTATGGCAATATTCATAGGGTGCGACGAAATACCTGATGGAGTTGTTGAAAAAGAAGCAAGCCAGTATGATGTATTAGAAATATCAGCACCGGATGATTTCATTTATAGTGAAACAGATTCAGTATTTAATACTTATATTGAATTTAATTCTTCCGAGGCAATTAAAAATGTAACAATCGCGGTTTTAACTATTGATGGTTCTAAGAAGGTTCTTGATAATCATCCTTTGGCAGACAATGGTATTCCAACAAACGGAGATCAGGTTTTTCGTGATAATAAGTATTCCGCATTAGTTACAATGGGTAAAAACACTCCTATTGGTAAATATCAGATAGAGTATTATGTTACCGGGCAATCAAACAGTACTAATTTAGTAGGATTCCATAATTTTGATTTCGACCGAAGTAAACCAAATACCGCTCCTGTAGTTTCTGGTCTTCTTCTTTCTGATACTTTGGGAACTGGAGATGACAATCCGTTTTTTATAGAATTATCAGTTAGTGACGAAGACGGTTACAATGATATAAAGAGTGTATTGTTTAATCTGTATGATGAAAATGATCAGCTGATGAATCCAAATATTTTTATGTACGATGACGGGAACACTGTTCAGAACGGTGATAAGACAGCGGGAGACGGAATATTTAGTTTCAAGAACACTTTTAATAGTAGTGCCATAGGGAAAACTAGGAAATTCGAGTTCTGGGCAATTGATTTAAGTAATGCGCAAAGTAACGTAATAACTAAAGAAGTATATATAAAATGATAAAACGAATTTTAGTACTAATAATTATAGTCAGTAGTTTTAATCTCTATTCACAGGAATATCCGGCTACCTTTAAGTTGGGCGAAAAATCTTTAAAGAAATCTGATGATAAATCTCCTATCGGAAATTCTATTGGTGATATTGCTATTGGAAATGGAATGATCTGGGCGTCAACCGGTCAGGGGTTAACTATGACTAACGATGGCGGAAATACATGGCAAAATTTCCCGCTATCAAATTTTGGAAATAATAAAATTTACTCGATGGGATATCACGAAGATATTATCTGGGTTGGTGTTGGCAAAAAGAATAGTGATGATGTTGATGTTGGCGGGGGAATTTGGTTCTCGCAGAATAATGGTGAGAACTGGACTAATATACCTCAGCCAGTTGATGATCCTGGTGATTCCTCTATTATTTACGGTATAAACAATATGCGGGCGTTGCCGGTTACTGTGCCGCAGCAAAATGTAATTTGGGATATATCATTTACATCCGATGAGATCTGGATTGCATCCTGGGCCGCAGGAATAAGAAAATGTAAAACAAGTGAACTGATCTCAAATCCTACAATGAGTTGGGATAGAGTTATTCTGCCATCTGATAATCTTAATTCTATTTCGCCTAATGATGTTCTCACTTTTTCACTGCAAGTTCAATCCGGTAAATTTGGGCCGGAAGCTTATTTAAATCATCTTGGTTTTTCGGTAGATGCGGTTAATGATAATGAGATTTTTGCCGGAACAGCCGGCGGATTAAACAGGTCAACTGATGGCGGTATTAGCTGGGAAAAATTCACACACACTAATCAGGATAAGCCAATGGGTGCCAATTGGGTTGTTGGTGTTGATGTAAATCCGTACAATGGTGAAATTTGGGCTGCAACCTGGAAAGCAGAAGGAACCGATGAATTCTACGGAGTAAGTGCTTCTGCTGATAATGGACAGACATGGAGCACCTTTTTAAGCGGCAGCAAAGCTAATAATTTTGGATTTAAATTTGACGAAGTAATGGCGGCAACTAACATTGGTCTGTTCAGAACTTTGGATAAAGGAACAAACTGGATTGCTCCGGCATCTATTATTGATGCCCGGACCGGAGCTCCAATACATTCAAATTTTTATATCTCAGCTATAACTGAGTATCTGCCAGATAACAAAGTAAATATATGGCTGGGTTCATCGGGTGGTCTGGCAGTAATTACTGAAGATGATAATTCCAAAGTTTGGGAAGGTGACTGGAATGTGTTTAAAGCTTCACAGCCTTTAAGTTCGGTAAATGAAACTTATTGCGCTCCAAATCCATATTACCCAAATAAGAATAGACCTCTTAAGATTGTTTACAGTACAAATAATAAATTGGCTAATGTAACTATCAGGGTTTTCGATTTTGGAATGAACCTGGTTAAAACAATAATTCAAAATGTTTCGAGAAACGGAAATGAACTTGAAGAATATTGGGATGGACGGGATGAGTCGGGAACAGTTCTTCCAAACGGAGTATATTTTTATAGTGTGGTTCGTAATGACGATGACCCGATTTTTAATAAAATAATGATTTTGAGATAATAAAACGCTAGCGATATGAACATAAAAAAAATTAGTCTAATCATTTTATTTGTAACAACAATTGCTTTTGGTCAGGCTGAAGTAAATGAAATAAGCAGTATGCCCGGCGCATTTAGCCGAATGGGTTTTGGTGCCCGTGGAATGGGAATGGGTAACGCAATGGCGGCTGTGACTGATGGTAATATGATTCCTTATTACAATCCGGCACTTGGTGTTTTCCAGGAAGATAATTATTTCCAAACCTCGTATTCTTTTTTGTCGTTAGATAGATCGTTAAACTTTCTAAATTTCACGAAAAGATTTAACGTCGGGAAAAAAAGAGAAAGAGATGATTTTCAGAGATATGCCGGAATAAGTGTAGGACTTATTAATGCCGGAGTTAGCGGAATTGAAGAAAGAACTTCCGAAGGCTACAAAACCGGTGATCTTTCTACTTCAGAAAATGTTTTCTTTTTGTCACTTTCAAATAAGTTTTCAGAAAAACTTGCTCTGGGTATTACTGTAAAATATTTCTATTACAGTTTATATGAAGATATATCATCAACCGGACTTGGTGTTGATATTGGAGCTCTTTATAAATTTAGCAATAAAATTATGCTATCATTTATGATATCAGATATAAACAGTAAATATAAGTGGGATACTAACGATTTATTCGGTCAGGACGGCAATACATCAACAGATAAATTTCCATTGCTTAAAAAAATTGGTCTGGCTTACAAAGTGAATGAAAATGTTTTAACATCATTTGAGTTTGAGAGCAGTAACGCCGGTACAAGTATTTTACGCGGCGGAATAGAATATTGTATTCAGGAAGGTCTTTATCTGCGAGGTGGAATTGATAAATTTAATATTAGTAATTCAGATTTTCCGGCTAGACCTTCATTAGGATTTTCTTATCTTTACACTTTAAATTCATGGAAAGTAGGGATTGACTATGCGTTTGTTATAGAACCGTATTCTACACATGATCAACATATTATTGGACTAAATATTAGGTTTTAATTATATATGAATTTTATTAAAAAGATTTTAATGCTTTTATTAGTATTTACTGTAGCTATAAGTGCACAGTCAGCGGGTAAAGCCGGTCTCTCATTTTTAAAAATTGGTTTTGGCGCAAGAAACTTAGGTATGAGTGATCTTGGAGTTGCAGGTGTAAAAGATGTTTCTGCTATAAATTATAATCCTGCTCAGTTAGTTGATAATACTCAGCAACTGATGTTCAATCATAATGAGTGGATTCAGGATGTTAGTACAGAAATCTTTGCCGGGCAATTTCAATTCTGGGGATTACCTTTTGCTATTGGAGTTAACACAACAAGTGTGTCTGATTTAGAATATAGAGATGTACCAGGTCCGGTTCAAACTACTTTTGATGTCAGTTATTTTTATTCTAGTATTTCAACGGCGTTTAATTTAACTGAGCAAATAAGAGTTGGTGCTACAATGAAATATATATACGAAAGTATGTGGCGCGATGATGCTGCCGGAATTGGTTATGATCTTGGATTGCTTTACAGCGATGTAATTGAAAATCTTGAATTAGGTTTATCATTTAGAAATCTTGGCAGTATGGATATTCTAAGAAACGAAAAAACCGAACTTCCTGCCGATATGAGGTTTGGTGCCGCTTACGATTACGAGTTAGAATCGTTAGAGGCCAATTTGCAAATTATTGGCGGTGTTCAAAAATATTTAGATGTTGATGAAACTCATATACATTTTGGTGGTGAGTTTTTATATAAAAAAATTATTGCTCTACGAGGAGGATATGTAACAAGTTATGAATCGAAAGGAATTTCTGCCGGATTAGGACTTCTATACAACGATTTTAATTTTGATTACGCATATTCACCATTTGATTTTGATCTTGGCAGCGCACATACAATTTCATTAAAATATACTTTTTAACAAAGTTGTTCCGCAGTATTCTGTGTTGAACTGTTGGATTCTATATGGAAATAATTAAATATTCTGAAGAGTGGAAAGATAAATGGGATGAGTTTGTTTTCAACTCTAATAATGGAACAATGTTCCACACTCAAAAGTTTTTCGATTATCACACACCTGGTAAATTCAAATTTGATCATTTAATGTTTATTCATAAGGGCGAAATTGAAGCAGTTCTTCCGGGAGCTATATTAAATGGCGGATTGTTTGAATCTCCAATTGGTGCAAGTTACGGCTCTATTGTAACTAAGGATATTAAGTTTGCCGATACGATGGAGCTTGTATCAACTCTTCTTGATTACGGGCGTAAAGAAGGTATCAGTGAGTTTATGTTAACATCAGCTCCAATAATTTATGACCGTGTTCAAAATCAGAGTTTAGATTTTGCAATGTTATGGCAAGGTTTCAAGTTCGATCTTCATTATATATCGAGTGCAATCAGGCTTAATGAGGATGAAGATATTATCAATAAGTTTAGTCCGTCTGCAAGAAGAGATGTAAGGAAGACGCTGAAGAATGAAGATATCAGGGTTGAGATAAACGAAAGATATGATGAATTCTATCCAATATTATTAGAGAATAAAGGCCGCCATAATGTTAAGCCTACACACTCTTACGAAGATATGCTTAAGCTTCGTGATTTAATGCCCGATAATCTGAAGTTATTTATGGTATACTATAAAGACGAACCTATAGCCGGATCATCAATGTTTTTCACAAATAATCAGGTTGCACTTTGTTTCTATAATATGTTAAAGTATGAATATCAGCATCTTAAACCAATTCAAAGAGTTATGTACGAAGTTGTAAAATATTCTACTGAACAAGGTTATAAGTATGTTGATATTGGTGTTTCTCAAGATACTAAGGCTGATAATCCAATGACTCCAAGTATGGAACTTATAAATTTTAAGGAAAGATTTGGAGCCAGAACAACTATGAGAAATACTTTCTATATCAAATTATAAGTATCAAATATTAAATAAGAGAAAATATAAGATTTCTCAAATTCGCTTCGCTCAATTCGAAATGACATAATTGTCATCTCGAATCCGATTTATCGGGTGAGAGATCTCAACTTTTTGAATTGATGAAAAAATTATCCATTGTTATATCATTTCTTGGTAACGCCTATCACGATTCCCGTGTTGTGAATCTAACTGAATCACTTCAAGAAGACGGGCACTTTGTTAAGGTTATTTCATTTGATTGGGAAACTCCAAATTTTAAACCGATTACGGGAAATACCTCGGTTCAAAAACTATCTAAAGAAAAATCTTCACTCTTTTTTTATTTCAAATTCATCTGGCTCTTAATAAAAGGACTGTTAAAAACTAAAGCAGATATATATATAGCTGAAGATATTTACACACTTCCATTTGTTTATTACATAGCAAAATATAGAAAAGCTAAAGTATATTATAATTCTAGAGAGTTTTATGCTTTTCTTGCCGGGCTGCGTAATAAATCAGTTGTGCAGAATATAATTCGGAAAATAGAATCCGCATTTATAACTAAAGTTGATTTGGTTCTTACCACAGGTGAGATGGATTCTGAATTTCTGGAAGAATATTATTCAATTAAAAATACTTTAGTAATTAGAAATATTCCCAAATTAGCTATCCCGACTGAAGATATTGATCTTCGGGAGAAACTGGGGATTTCTAAGGAGTCTAAAATACTTCTCTATCAAGGTGTACTTTTAGAAGGAAGAGGATTACAAATTGCTATAAAAAGTTTGAAGGATTTAGAAAATTGTGAACTTGTAATTATTGGTGATGGTCCGTTTAGAGGCAAGTTCGAGATGATTGCCGAAGAATTTTCTATCTCTGATAAAGTACATTTTTTAGGAAAAGTCCCACATAAGGATTTAATGAATTACACTGCTTCAGCAGATTTTGGTTTATGTCTTATCGAAAATATTAGTAAAAGTTATTATTATGCTTTGCCAAATAAATTGTTTGAATACATTATGTCTGGACTTCCAATTATTTCTAGTAATTTGCCACAGATGAAAAAAATTGTTGAGGATTATAAAATTGGTAAAGTTGTTGAAATTGAGAAGAAGGAAAATATAACTCAGGAATTGAATGAAATTATTAATGATGATTCTTCTGTTAAATCGTATAAACTCAACAGCAGGGAAGCAGCAAAAGAGCTGAATTGGCAAAGAGAGTTTGCAAAAGTAAGATCAAAATTGCTGGATGTAACTTAAATTGTCTTTTCGTTGATAATCAGCTTTTTATTTAATTCTAATTCTGCTATATTAGCAACCTAAGTTTTAAAAGTTTGCCAGGTGCTGGCTAACAGATTGTCGCCCAATTCCGCCAGGACCGGAAGGTAGCAACGGTAAGTGTTCAATTTGTGTAGTTATGTGCCTGGCTTTTTTTATTTTAAAATTCCGATCAAAATCCCAGCATATATAGACTAATTATTTCCCTTAAATTCCATAAAATTTTTTGCGTTGCTTTTATATGCCAAATGACTATATTGGAAGTGACAAAAGACGTAAGGATTGGTATGGAAACTTTTATAGAAAAAACAAAAGTTAAAAAGGCAAAAAGAATTACAATTAAAGCAAAAGATGTTATTAACAAAAAGAAATCAGAAAATAAATTAAATAGCATGATTGAAGAATTATTTAATGAGTGTGATTTTTTAAAAATATCAAATTCTGTAATTCGAGGATTTCCTGTTGAATATTTAATTAATCTAAAAGATTTATTAGGTTTAACAAACGATAAATTAGCAGACCTTCTTGGTGTTAGTACAAGAACAATAACAAGGAGTATAAGCTTACCTAAAGAAGAAAGACTTACCATTACCCTAAGTGACAGAGTGTATAGAGTATTCAAAATTATTAGTATAGCTATTGAAGTTTTTAATGATAAGTACGAAGCTCTTATTTGGTTAAAAACGGAACAATACGGATTATATAATGAAACCCCTATCTCTCTATTGAAAACAGAGGCTGGTACCCGGGAGGTTGAAAATCTGCTTGGTAGAATTGAATATGGTGTCTATTAGTGATTACTTTGTGGAGAATTGAGAAAAGAAAGTATATTGATTCATTTCTTTTAGGTGAAGGTTCAAGACTTTATCCGGGAAGGTGGAATAAATTAGGGACTCCAATAGTTTATACATCTGATAGTATGTCTTTAGCGGCATGGGAAAAATATGTTCATATTTCTAGAGTAACTCCGGGTAAAATACCTATGTGTAATGTTGATTTAGTTGCTTTAGAAATTAGTGCTCCAGATGATATAATTACAGCTGATGTTTCTAATTTAGGATATGACTGGATGAGGTTAAATAATATTAAGATTACACAAGTATTAGGATCTGAATGGTATCATTCAAAAGCTTCATTATTATTAGAAGTGCCAACTGCTATTATGCCTCGTGGAGTTAATTATTTAATTAACTCTTCACACCCATTAGTAAAAGATATTAAAATCAAAAATGTAATTGATTTTAAATTTGATATACGAATTATTTAAGTAGTATGTAATATTAAATCCTATTTTACATCAGTATCAATGGTATAATCTAGATTCTGCAATTAAAATTATTCTTGCATTTAAATTCGAAACCAATTAAATTTTGATTCAAATCAATAAAGGATTTTTTATAAATGGGAAATGCCATTTATCTAAATACTACAATCAAAGGTTACCGCAGACTATTTTCCTGTCTAATGTTTTACAATTAATATTACTTCATTTATTCAATTCTAAAAAAAAACATAATTGTTATTTCGAATTCTAAAAAGAAACTCGGATATATAATTTAAATGGAGTTATTAATATGTTTGAAAAAATAAATTCACACAACGAAGTTCCAGCTAGAGAAGCAAAAGCGGAAGGGAATTATTATAATTCATCAAAACCAGCAATTGATCCCGGGATGAATGAAAGAATTCAGAAACTTAGAAAAATAAGTTATGAGACTGAACCTTCTATTTCCATAGAACGGGCATTACATCTTACTGAATTTTATAAAGCGAATTACGGTAAGTATTCAATACCGGTTTTACGTGCAATGTCTTTTTTAGATCATTGTAAAAAGAAAACTATTTATATAGGCGAAGGTGAATTGATTGTTGGCGAAAGAGGCCCGTCTCCTAAAACTATACCTACATTCCCGGAATTAACATGTCATAGTGTGGAAGATTTAAACACACTTAATGATAGAGAACTTCAAAAATATCATGTTAGTGAAGATGATATTAATACTTATGCCGAAGAAGTAATTCCATATTGGGAAGGAAAAACTCAGCGTGAAAGAATTTTTGATCATGTTCCCAAAGAGTGGAAAGCAGCTTATGAAGCCGGTATATTCACTGAGTTTATGGAACAGAGAGCTCCGGGGCATACAGCCTTAGACGGTGAGATTTATAAAAAAGGTATGCTGGATTATAAAATCGAAATTTCTGAGCATCTTGCTTCCTTAGATTATATGAACGATAAGGAAGCTACTGATAAGGCTGATGAGCTTAAGGCAATGGATATAGCTTGTGATGCAGCCATTCTGTTTGCTGAAAGACATGCTGAACAAGCAGAAAAATTTGCTTTGGAAGAGGATAATCCAAAAAGAAAAGAAGAACTTAAAAAGATTGCTGAAGTTTGCAGATGGGTTCCGGCAAAAGCTCCAAGGAATTTCTGGGAAGCAATTCAAATGTACTGGTTTGTTCATCTTGGAACAATTACAGAATTAAACGGCTGGGACGCGATGAACCCCGGCCATTTTGATCAGCATTTAGCACCATTTTATGAAAAGGAAATTGAAGAAAATAATTTAACCAGAGATGAAGCAAAAGAACTTTTATCATGTTTCTGGATCAAGGTTAACAATCATCCGGCTCCTCCTAAGGTTGGTGTTACAGCAAAAGAGAGCGGAACATATAACGATTTTACAAACATCAATATTGGCGGACTTAAACGTGACGGAAGCGATGGAACCAATGAAGTTTCATATATAATGTTAGAAATTATAGAAGAACTTCATGTTCTGCAGCCCGGGAATTCTATTCATATAAGTGCTAAAACACCAGACAAGTTTTTGAAAGCCGGTGTAAAGGTTATCAGACAGGGACACGGCTATCCATCAGTGTTCAACCCGGATATTTACATCCAGGAAATGATTAGGCAAGGGAAATCGATTGAAGACGCTAGAGAAGGCGGATGCAGCGGCTGTATTGAAGTTGGAGCTTTTGGTAAAGAGGCTTATCTGCTTACCGGATATCTTAATGTTCCAAAAATCTTAGAGGTTACTTTAAATAATGGAATAGATCCGGTTACCGGAAAAACTGTGGGGATTGAAACCGGAGATCCTAAAAACTTTAAAAGTTTTGAAGAACTTTATTCAGCTTTTTTAAAACAATTAAATTTTATTGTCGATCTGAAAATACAAGTAAGCAATTATATTGATAGAATGTTTGCAAAGTACGCTCCGGCTCCGTTTTTATCGGTTGTTATAAATGATTGTATTAGCAAAGGGAAAGATTATTACGACGGCGGTCCAAGATATAATACCAGTTATATTCAGTGCTGCGGTTTAGGAACCGTTACAGATAGTCTGGCGGCTATTAAAAAACATGTTTATGAAAATCAAAAAATTGATATGCCAAAACTTCTTGAAGCAGTTTCAAATAACTTTAAAGGTGAAGAAGTTCTTCGTCAGACCATTATGAACAAAACTCCATTCTTCGGAAATGATGATGATTACGCTGATAATATTGCGGTTACAGTTTATAACGATCTTCTTGACGCAATTGACGGGAGGCCTAATATTAAAGATGGCGGAAAGTATCATTTAAATATGCTTTCTACAACGTGCCATATTTATTTTGGAAAAGTATTAGGTGCTACACCAAACGGGCGATTGGCCGGAAAGTCAATCTCAGACGGGACTTCTCCTTCTCATGGTGCTGATACACACGGACCATCGGCAGTAATAAAATCTCTGTCAAAACTAGATCAGGTTAAATCTGGAGGAACACTTTTAAATCAGCGGTTTCTTCCGAGTCTTCTTAAGCGTGATGAAGACATAAAAAAACTCGGCAGCTTAATCAGAAGTTATTTTACTTTAGGCGGACATCACATTCAGTTTAACATTGTTGATACAGCTACATTACTGGCAGCTCAAAAATGCCCTGAGGATTATAAAGATCTTCTAGTAAGAATGGCTGGTTATAGTGATTATTTTAACGATATGAACGCTGATCTGCAGCAGGAAGTAATTGAGCGAACTGAAAACGATGCATTTTAATTCTTGGTGAATTATGAATAGCGGATTAATTTTTGACGTAAAAAGGTATGCAATTAATGATGGTCCTGGAATTAGAATTACATTTTTTTTCAAAGGCTGTTCTCTAAATTGTGCTTGGTGTCATAACCCAGAAAGTATTTCAAAAGATATTCAAAAAATGTATTCGGCTGATAAATGTATAGGCTGTGGTACTTGCGTAGATGAATGCCCAAAGACTGCTTTAACATTGACTGAAAGAGGAATAATAACAAATTCGGAACTCTGCAATATGTGTGGGATTTGTGCAGAGGTTTGTCCAACTGGTGCAATTGAAATGTCTGGTAGAATGGAAACTGTTGATGACATTATGAAGATGATTGAGAATGAACAAATCTTTTTTGATCAGTCTGGAGGAGGTGTTACATTTTCTGGTGGAGAACCAATATTACATTATGATGTATTAATTGATCTGTTGGATAAATGTGGTGAAAGGGGAATTCATAGAACGGTTGATACAGCTGGATTAGTGGGAACAGAAAAACTTTTAGAAGTTGCGAAAAGAACAGATTTGTTTTTGTACGATCTTAAAATGATTGATGAAGACAAACATAAAAGATGGACTGATGTTAGCAATAAAAAGATTTTGGAAAACTTGCAAAAATTATCAAAAACTGGTGCTGAGATTAATATTAGAATTCCACTAATAAAAGGTGTAAACACCGATGATGAAAATATTGTAAAAACTGCTGAATATGTTTCTTCACTTGCTGGCAAAAAGAAAAAAGTAAACTTGTTACCTTATCATAACATTGCCCAAAAGAAGTATACAAAACTTGGAGAAGAGTATGATGAAAGCGGAATGGGAGAACCCGGTAAAGAATTAATAGATTCAATTGTTGCAAAATTTAATGAATACGAAATTGAAGTTGTTGTAGGAGGTTGAAATATTTGGGATTGCCTATTATTACTATTAAAATCCCGAATAATATTTTTTTTGTTTTGGGAATTTTTTATTAATAGCTGTAATTTCAAATGAACGAAGCGAAGAGAAATCTTTTATTCAACTCCTAGATTTCTCAGTCGTTCCTCTTTCGAAACGATACATTATATAATGTGTAATGTTTGTTTAAGTATTATCCCACTGTAGGAATAATAAATTCTAATCTGCCATTGTTCAATTTTGCTTCTCTATCAAAAGAGATTTTGGCTATAGTAGCCGGTTGATAATTTACTTTTGAATATCCATCACCAATAAACGCTGATAAACACCTGGAAATATCCGGTTCATGAAAAACCAGCAGTATATTTTTTGCATCTAAGCTATTTACAAGAACTATTATATCTTCGGGGAGTGCACCGGGATTGAGGGAAATATCATGCATTGCCGGATCATCTAAATTAAACGAACGTCGCATTATATCGGCTGTTTCTTTAGCTCGTTCCAAATTAGAGCTTAGAACATAATCTAATCTGTGTATATAATTATTAAGCATAAATGTTAAACTTCGTATTTTAGATTTGCCAGATTCAGTTAATGCTTTTTCGTTTTTACCTGGTTGTATTTCAGCTTCACCATGACGCATTAAATATAGATTCATTTTACATCCCTTTAATATTTAAATATAATTCTTCTTTTGATGAATATTCTGATAAATAATATAGCTGAGCCTGGGTTCTGTTTTTAACAAGCCAGCTGAGAGTGATTTTTGTCCGTTCTAAATCACGTTCTTCAAGTTTATCAAATATGTTAATAGTTCCACTAAAATAATCATCTATAGCTGAATTAAAAAGATTTTTTTCGTCAGTAAGATCATCTTTAATAAACACTTTACCCTGCAGCATTAATATATATTCTCTGCCAAACGAACTTCTGATTTGAATAAAGGCATTTGCTTTGTTGATTGGTTCAGCTAGTATTGAAGCACGTTTAAGCTGATTTAAAATATTCTGTATTGTATCTCTTATTAAAGCAGCTTCCTCAAATTTTTGTTCTTCCGATAAGGTTTTCATTTTATCTAACAATCTGTTTACTGCAAATTGATTCTGACCTCTTAAAAATTCGTAAACCTTATCCATTTCTTCAGTGTATTCTGACTGATCCTCAATACAGCATGGAGCTGTACATCTTTCTATATCTGATAAATAACAAGATTTCTTTTTCTTAAAATCCTTTTCAGTACATTCCCTAAGCTTAAAAGTTTTATTTACTATTTCAACAAGTGTGCTGGCCGTTTCTCTATTAGCATAGGGTCCAAAATAATCGTTATCATCAAATTCAAATTTGGAGGTAACCTTTGGCCGGGCATATTCCATTTCATTATCAATTTTTATAAAATAAGCCTGACTGTATTTTTTTAGTAAGGAATTGAATTTTGGTTTGTGAACTTTTATTAATTCAGCTTCAGTAATTAAGGCTGATAACTCAGAGTTTGTCTTTTTAAATTCAATTCTAGAAGCTGCTTGTACAATCTTTTTTGGTTTTCTGGCAGCGTTGCTTCCAAAATAATTTTGAAGTCTTTTTTTTATTGATTTAGCTTTGCCGATGTATACAATATTTCCTTTCGCGTTTTTGAAAAAATATACTCCGGGTTTGTCGGGCAGTTCTGTAATATCTTCAGCCATCGATTTTTTAATCAATGTGAAGTTTTTTTTGTTCATGGGCATCGATTGAAAAGTAATAAGATCCTTTACATTCTCAATCTCAAATTCATCCCTTGCTCTTTTGAACATTTTAATTAGAACTTTAGCGGTTACCGATGCATCTCCCAAAGCTCTGTGAACGTTTTTGTGCTGTATCCGAAGGCTTTTGGTTAGATTCCCCAATGATTTACTTGGCAAATCGGCATAAATTTTCCTGGCTAATTTTAATGTACATAAAGTTTTATTTGTAATAAGTTCAGCTTCAGCTCTTTGGTATTCATGTTTTAGAAATGAAAAATCAAACTGCATGTTGTGCGCTACCAGAATAGAATTCCCGATGAACTCATTTATATCATCAATTATTTCATAAAAAGTTGGAGCTCCAACTATATCTAGATTAGTTATACTAGTAATTTGTGTAATATGGAATGGGATTAGGCATTCAGGATCAACAAATGACTGATACGTATCAACAACTTTTGCATTCTTAATTTTTACCAGCCCGACTTCAATAACTCTATTGTGAGCAGCGGAAGTTCCAGTTGTCTCAAAATCCAAGACAGTATATTCTGCCTTTTCCATTGGTATATTTAGTAGTTCAATAGAATTCATGGCTCTAAAGATATTTTAGATGAGGGAGAAATGAAAGGACAATTTTAGAATTGATGACATCTTTTAAAAAGATGCCATCAATAGAATTTTATTTCACAATATTAAAATGTATAGTATCTCTTATTGCTGATGCAAAAACACCGATTGCATCACCTTCAAAAAGCACTTTGGGTTCATGGAAATTACCATCCATTTCTTTTACGTTTTTTGCAGTGAATAAATATTCTTTGAAATTTTTATCGCCAGCGTATGCAATTACTGTGTAAGGTCCATAAAACCATGAATCAAAATCATCAACTATATATTTATATGTACCGTTATAATAAGAATTAACATTTGAAAAATATCTTCCTTGAAAAAGGAAATTATTATAACCCTCTTCAACATCTTCAATATCCATATCTGGATTAAACGAATTATCGAAAATAAAAGATTCTATACTTGCTGAATCTGCAATTACCGAAAATGCATAGAAATCAGTTCCCGGAGAAGGGAAATATTCAATTGTTGGTTTTTCTATTCCATACTTAATAATTCCAAGATCTTGATCCTTTAGCTTGAATCCAATTTCAGGCGTAATGGTTGTTGAACTTGCGGAGAGCGAGAGATTATCAATACTAGCAGATATTTCTAGCGTATACTCTTCAGCATAATCAATTATAATTGATCTATTGAAGTATGTGCTTTTTTCAGAATCAAATTCAAGTGGAATTCCATTAATAGAAACCATCGTACTATTTTTATCTGGGGTTAAATATAACTTCTCGATATCAATTTTTTCTCCCAGTTGAAAGTTTCTCATAATCTTAATATCTGAAACTGAGTCTTCTGGATAAAGATAAGCCTCAACAGTTATTTTTGGTTCGTATTTAACTTCTTCTAAATTTACAGAAGGATCTCCACAGGCTTGAAGAAGAGTTATTGTAATTAATATTAAAAATATATTTTTCATTTTATCCTCTTAAAACTTTATTGTTACACCAAGACTTGGTAAAATTGGAAGCATATTTGTTTCATCAACTTTTTGAATTATTGAGCCATCTGATAATTCTTCCTGATAATCAATAAACCAGACATTTTTTCTGTTGCCAATATTAAATATTTGTAGGTATGGACTTATAGACCAGTTTCCATAGTCTTTTTCGTAAGTTAAACTTAAATCTAAACGAGTGTAGCCTGGCAGTCTGTAAGAATTGATATCGCCTGGATATAGATTATAACTGGGATTATTCTCGCCACTAAGCTCAACCTGATTCCAGTCAGGCAATGTATTAGTGTAATAAGCCGAGGTCGGAACCGTAATAGGCTGTCCTGTTGCATATATAAAGCTTAATCCCAACATCCATTTGCTGCCACCTTTTTTAGAGCTTCCGTCATAGTTACCATTCCAAAGGCTAGTTATATCTGTGTTTAATACAAAGTTCACAACTGAACTTCTATCATGTCTGGGTATAAATTCGTTCCCATGATTTATTTTATTATATGTATAATTTGTTCTTGATAAGGCATAAGAAATCCATCCGGTTAAAGCTCCAATATCTTTTCTTAATAAAACTTCTACGCCATAAGAATGACCTTTTCCAGTATTAAATAAATTTTCTGTGGAATTATAAACAGCTTTACCTCTGTTATCATAGGCAGCAGGAGTAACTTCTGCTCCAAACAGCTGATTAAATGTATGTATATTATCATAAGTTTTATAATATGTTTCAATTTCAAATTCGTATATCTGACCAACTTCTCTTTGATATCCGAAAATAAAATGTGTTGAACTGGATTCTTTATTGAATTCATCGGCTGTTGTCCATATTGAAGAGAAAAATAATCTTGGAATTCTATTTAAGTACTGATGATAAATACCAGTAGCAAATTTCAAATTACTTTCTTCCGATAATCGATATTTAATAGTTAAGCGGGGATCTAAGTGAATAATATTTTCATCTGTTTTAAATCTATTAAATCTTAAACCAGTTTCAATATCCCAATGGTTGCCTGGTTTCCAATTAGAAGTTAAATATGCCGATGTATATTGTCTTCTCTGATCAATATCTACTTTCCCTTCATCCCAGTTTTGTTTATAAACACCATGAAGTAATTTGTGTTCGATGCCAAATCTTAAATTAAAATTATTTGAAGCATAATACTCTAGTGCACCTTTTAATGCATAGTCTGAAAGTATATTATCTTCTGACATATTCATTATATTACTCATATCAAAATTAGATGAGAAACGGCTTGCTGTAAACCAAAAACTGGAAAAAAGCTGTGGTGAGAAAATATACTTATAGTTAATACTTCCTGTTAAATTTCCCCAGTCGTAGAGAAAGCCAAATGAATCTTTTGAATCTTCATCAAGTTGGAAATCCAAAGCATCCTGGCTTTTAAAAAAACTTATGGATAATTTATTGTTATCATTAAAATCAAAATAGGCTTTTAAATTTCCGTCATAGAAATAATAGTCGGGAATATCATCTATAACTTTCGAATAGGTTTGATCGAGGTAAGTTCTTCTTATAGATCCAGAAATTGATCCAATAGAACCAAGCGGCATCTGCAATGTTGTTGAAGCTGAAATTAAACTTAAATTAAAAACTCCTTCAAAGTCATTTCTGTTCCCATCAACATTGGTTACATCCAGTACGGAAGATAAACGTCCGCCGTAGGAAGCATCAAATCCTCCTTTCGAAACTTCAACACGTTTTATGGCGTTTGTATTAAATGTTGAGAATATTCCAAATGCGTGTTCAGGATTGTAAACATCAGTGCCATCTATTAAATATAGGTTCTGATCAGGTGTTCCGCCTCTAACATATAATGCAGAAGAAAAATCTGATAAGGCAGTTATTCCCGGCATAGTTTGTAGTGCACGCAATAGATCAGCTTCAACCACTTTAGGAATTGCGTTTACCTGGGTCTGGGTTAAATTGATTTTTGATATGGGTTTACTAAATAATTTTTCTGCTATTCTGATAGAGTCTGCCGAAACAACAACTTCACCAGTTTTTAAAGTAGTTGGAGTTAGTTGGAGTTTTAATGTTTCAAGAGTTTTTTTCCCTATCTTAATTGAAATGCGTTGTGGCTGATAACCCATATAGCTTACTATAAGTGTGTAATTTCCATATGGGATATTTGGGATTACGAAATATCCGCTGATATTTGTACTTGCTCCAATTGAAATTTCTTTTAATATAATATTTGCCCCAATTAATGATTCGCCATTTTCTTTATCAGAAATAAAACCACTAATTGTTTGTGTTTGTGCGGAGATATTACTGAATACAAACAGAAGATATACTAATAAAACAAACTTTTTTGTAATGCTCATAACATAATGTTCCAGACTATTTTTAATTATTTAGAATTAATGTGAAATAAATGTAAGAATGAAATGTTACAATTTATTTACAATGCGCTTTATACCAACAATGATACCAAAAGTAAAATGCCAAATATACCATATAAAGGATAGATTTGATTTATAATTGTATATTATAATGGAAGTAATGTATTCTAATTTGTTCAATTTACTATTGTGAATTTTATTTTTGGGCTAATTTCAATATATTTAGGTTCAAATTATTGAGGAATTATGAGTTTAAAATTATTATTTATAGGCGATGTTGTTGGTAAACCTGGTTTAAGTATGGTTAATATGTGGCTTCCGGGTTTAATTAAAAAATATAAGACTGATATAGTTATTGCTAACGGTGAAAATGCAGCTGATGGCAAAGGTTGTACTGAGAAAGAAGGTACGATGCTCCTTAATTTAGGTGTTGATGTTATAACCGGAGGAAATCATACTTGGGATAAACATCAATCGCAGGATTATCTTAAAAAAGAACCAAGATCACTAAGACCTTTAAACTATCCAAAAGGTACTTACGGAAATGGTTTTTGTATAGCTGATACTAAAAAAGGGAAAGTCGGCGTAGTTAGTTTACAAGGGAGATCTTTTATGTCGCCCATTGATTGCCCTTTCAGAACTGCGGAATGGGTTGTTGGAAAACTTTCTGCCGAAACTAAATTTATATTTATAGATTTTCATGCCGAGGCAACTGCTGAGAAACTAGCATTAGTAAATCATCTTGATGGTAAAATAAGTGTTTTAGTTGGAACTCATACGCACATCCAAACTTCAGATGAAAGAATAATGAAGGGCGGAACCGCATACATAACTGATGTTGGTATGACTGGGCCTTACGATTCTGTTATCGGGATGAAAACAGAGGCGGCAATAAACAGGTTTATTTATCAGACACCACAAAAATATCAGGCTGCTACTGATAGTGCCCATCTTTGCGGAGTGTTTGTTGAGCTAAACGAAGAAACTGGATTAGCTGAAAAAATAGAAAGAATAATAATTCCAGAATTTGAGAAAACCAGGCAATGATAAATTTTGGTTTACCGCGTCTTGATAAAGATCAGAAACTTCGGGAAATGTTCAGCAAATATTGTCGGCTAAAAAAAGGTGATATTTGGGTTGATGAAGAGAAGAAACACAAAATAGGCTGTTTAGATATTCTTGATAAAGATGCGTTAATTAAAACTCTTGATGGTGAAAAACCAACTTTAGCAATTCATGATCCGCCATATAATTTAGTAGCTTTCAAAACCAGGAAGGTTGAAGAGTTTATAGGATGGTGTAAAGAGTGGATTGATTTTACAAACGAAATTTTAACCGATGATGCATCCTTATACATCTGGTTAGGAGCCGATCAGAAAAAACACTTTGAGCCGTTTCCTGAATTTATTTTGATGATGAAAGAAACTGCCTTTGAATCAAAAAGTTTTATCACAATGAGGAATCAGAGAGGTTACGGAACTCAGAAAAACTGGATGGCAATTAGGCAGGAGCTGTTGTATTACGCAAAAGGGAAACCTGTTTTTAATACAAAGGATGTTTACACAGAAATTCCAAAAGTAGTGCAGGGTTATTACAAAGAGATAAACGGAATAAAAACAGAAAATCTTGAACGCAGTAAATCGAATAATATTAGAGCCGGTAATGTGTGGGTTGATGTTCAGCAGGTTTTTCATTTATTACAGGAAAATGTAAATGGCTGTTTTGCCCAGAAACCATTAAAAAGTATTGAAAGAATTATTAATGTTTCAAGTAAAGAAGATGATCTGGTAGTTGATTTTTTTGCACATGCCGGAAGTACACTTATAGCGTCTGAACTGCATAACCGTAGGTGTTTTACTATAGATATAGAACCAGTATTTTGCGAGATATCTATACGCAGACTAGAAAGACTTAGAGAAACCGGGAAACCAGGTTGGCAAAATTCAAATCCATTTGCCGGAGAAATTAGAAAAGATAAGGAAATAAGGGAGTATTTGATAAATAATTACAATTTAAATATTCCTGAACTCTAAAAATTATCTTATATTCACATCATAAAAATTGAATTAAAAAGAGAATAAAATGGAATTAATTGACGGCAAAAAAACTGCTCAGGATATAAGAGCAGAATTAAAAGAAAAAGTTGAAAAGTTAAAATATAAAAGTGATAAAGTTCCGGGTCTTGTTACAATTTTAGTAGGAGATGATCCTGCTTCACAGGTTTATGTAAGATCTAAAGGGAAAGCGTGTGAGGAAATAGGTTTTAACTCAACTTCTGAGAGACTGCCGGCTGATATATCTGAAGAAGAATTATTAAGTATTGTTAACAAATATAATAATGATGATAAGTACAATGGTATTTTAGTTCAATTACCATTGCCAAAACATATAAACGAAGACAAGATTATTGAAGCAATTAACCCAAGTAAAGATGTAGACGGTTTTCACCCAAGCAGTGTTGGAAATCTGGTGATTGGAAAAGATACATTGTTCCCATGCACACCTTATGGAATTGTTGAACTGCTTAAAAGATATAAGATTGATCCCAAAGGGAAACATGTTGTTGTTGTTGGCAGAAGTAATATTGTTGGTAAACCAGTTGCAAATCTTCTTGTTCAAAAAGCTGAAGGTGCAAATGCTATAGTTACAATTTGTCATTCAGCGGCAAAAGATTTAAGTCAGTTTACAAAAAGTGCGGATATATTGATTGCGGCAATAGGCAGAGCTAATTTTATTACTGCTGATATGGTTAAAGATGGTGCTGTAGTAATTGATGTTGGTATAAACCGAGTTGATGATTCTACCGCTAAAAAAGGTTATAAAATTGTTGGTGATGTCGATTTTGAAAATGTTGCTCCAAAAACTTCATTTATAACTCCGGTACCTGGCGGAGTTGGTCCAATGACTATTGCAATGTTAATGCAAAACACTTTTAAAGCCTTTACGTTAGTTAATAATTTAGATTAAAAATTTTAGGTGTTCTGATGAAATCTGAAACCATTGAAAAAATAGTATCACAAGTTTTTACCGAAAAAGCACTTAAAGATTTTTATTGTGTTGGCGATACTTGTGCGGGCTGGGAAAGAAATGTTATTGATCAGCCGGAAACTATTAAAAAGATTATAGATAACGGTGCGGAAAGAGTTAGTGCCGGAAGCGGAATAGGACAGAATATTTCTGAGATTGGTCTTGCGCGTATGATTGATCATACACTTTTAAAAGCTGATGCAACATGTGACGAAGTTACTGTTCTTTGCTCAGAAGCAAAACAATATAGTTTTGCATCCGTGTGTATTAATCCGTCTTATGTTAGTCGCTGTGCTGAATTATTAAAAGGAACTCCTGTAAAAGTATGTACTGTTATTGGGTTTCCGCTTGGTGCTACAACAACCGAAACAAAACGATTTGAAGCGGAACAGGCTATACAGAACGGTGCAACTGAAATTGATATGGTTATCAATATTGGTAAACTTAAAGCAGGCGATTATAAATATGTATTTAATGATATAAACCAAGTGGTGCTTGCTGCAAAGAGAAAAAACGCGGTTTGTAAAGTTATTTTAGAAACGGCTCTTTTAAGTGATGAAGAAAAAGTGAAGGCATGTGTTTTATGTAAAGAAGCTAAAGCAGATTTTGTAAAAACATCTACCGGATTTAGTAAAGGCGGAGCTACTGCCGGTGATGTTGCTCTAATGAGATATGTTGTTGGTTCAAGTATAGGTGTAAAAGCTTCGGGTGGTGTTAGAAGCCACGAAGACGCAGTAGCAATGATAGAAAGCGGAGCTGATAGAATTGGTGCAAGTGCAAGCGTGAAAATTGTTAAAGGTGAAAAACCGGAAGGAAGTGGTTATTAGTGGTAATTGATCTTATTGTAACTGCTTCTGATGATGGTTATACTGCAGAAGTCCCATCATTAAAAGAATGTGAAAGCTGGGCGCATACTGAAGATGAAGTGATTGAGAAAGTATTAGAATTAGTAAGGTACTATACAAATCTTCCTGAAGAAAACGAAATTTTAGTTGATAGAGCCCGTAAACAAAAAAACAAAACAATATTTAAATTAGTTTTTGATAAAGATAAAAAATGAGAAAGTTTAAAACCGAGGAACGATTAAACAAAATCATAAAAGTAGTAAAATCGAGACAACCCTCCTTAAATGTAGTTATAGAAAATGTTCATGATCCGCATAATGTGAGTGCAATTTTTAGAACATGTGACGCGGTCGGTGTTCCAAAAATTTCACTTCTTTATCATATTGAAGATTTCCCTAAGATAAGTAATGTTACTTCTTCATCCGCGGTTAAATGGGTTGAAAAGGAAAGATTTAATAAAACAAAAGAATGTTTTGCTAAACTTAAAAAAGACGGGTATAAAATTTACGCAAGTATGTTGTCAGAAAATGCAAAAAATATGTATGACATAGATTTCACAGAAAAAGTTGCAATTGTTTTAGGTAATGAAAATCGTGGTGTTTCTGAGGAAGCTGCTGAATTAGCCCATGAATGCTTTTATATACCAATGCGCGGTATGATTCAGAGCTTAAATGTTTCTGTGGCAGCAGCGGTAACTCTATATGAAGCTCAAAGGCAAAGAGACGCAAAAGGTATGTACAATCAGTCTGAGCTTTCGGAAGAAAAATTAAATGAAGTTATAGATGAATGGTGTGATAAATGATTAAAATTTTAGATAAAATTAAAAGTGTTAACGGAATTTTAAATTTACCCGGTGATAAATCTCTTTCACACAGAGCAGTAATGTTTTCTGCTATGTCTAAAGGGGAATCACATATCTATAATTATTTAGAATCTGCTGATATTAATTCTACAATAAATTGTTTTAAGCAACTCGGCTGCGAAATTGAAAAGTCAGAAAAAGAAATTATAGTAATTGGAAAGGGGATTAAGGGATTTACTAAACCAAGTGAAGATTTAGACTGCGGAAATTCAGGTACAACAGCCAGGTTAATTAGCGGGGTTTTAGCAGCGCAGAAATTTGAAACAAGATTAGTCGGGGATGCTTCTTTATCTAAACGACCAATGACAAGAGTTACAGAACCTCTTTCTGAAATGGGAGCAAAGTTTGAAACATCTGAAAACGGAACTCTTCCAATGACTATTATTCCCTCAAAAGAGTTTCATGCTATTGACTACAAACTTCCTGTAGCCAGCGCACAGGTTAAAAGTGCGGTATTACTAGCAGGATTGCATAATGAAAATATTACTACTGTAATTGAAAATGAAGCGACAAGAAATCATACTGAGAACTTATTAAACCTTGAAGTTAAAGAAATTGAGGATGGAAGAATTATTTCAGTTTCAAGTAAAAACTATCCTAAACCATCTATATATAATGTGCCTTCTGATATTTCAAGCGCAGCATTTTTTATCGTTTTAGCTCTTATAACTAAAAATTCTGAACTGAGATTAAATAACGTTCTATTAAATGAAACTAGAAATGGTATTATTCGTATTCTTATTAAGATGGGGGCCGATATAACTATTGAAAATGAATCGAATGAGAATGGTGAATTATCCGGAGATATTATTGTTAGATCTAGCAAGTTAAAAAATGTTGAAATTGAAAAAGATATTATAGCCAATATAATTGACGAAATTCCAATTCTTTCTGTAGCCGGTATTTTTGCTGAAGGGGAGTTTTGCGTTAGAAATGCAAGAGAACTTCGTGTTAAGGAAAGTGATCGTATTCGTTCGATGGTTAACAACTATAATCTGTTAGGGCTTGATACCATTGAATATGACGATGGATTTTCTGTCTCCGGTAAAGTATTAAACAGCGGCTGTACAGTTGAATGTTACCACGATCACAGAATTGCAATGGCGTTTGGAATTCTCTCTACCGTAATTGAACAAGAAATTAAAATCGATGGTTTTGAATGTGTAGACATATCTAATCCAAAATTCCTTGAACAATTAGGCTCGATTAAAAATTAATTACTCCCGTCTAAAGTTTATTCCTATTTCACCGTCAAGAACCACTTCTTTACGGAATGTAGACGTTTACTCAGTTCCAACCAAAAGGACATCGAGTGATTTCGCGAAGCGAAATTTTATCGAGATGCCGAAATCATAAATTGTATTTCCATTCAACCATTCATTCAATTTTCTTCGTTCTCAATCTTTTCAGGTAATTCTTATAGATGAGTAGAAAAGCGGGTAATTGATCTTTTTTGTTTTTTTTAAAAAAAACTTTCTTAACTCTTTTTATTTTATTAGTTTCGTACTGAATCTGGGTAACAAAAGCATCGGCAAATAGATTTCTTATTTTATATATAAATTTTAGTTTTCAATATTTCAGAGCATTTATAATATTCGGTTTGTTATACTGAATTTTATTGATTGATTTTATAAATAGAGAGATGAGAGTTCCTTTTTATTGACTTAATTTTCTGATTATAAACTAAAACAGAACGTTTTTTTTAATAAGAATATTAATTAACAATTTTAAATAAGAGAAAAACCTATGAATAATATCTGGAATGCTATGCAGAACCATTCAGTATATTATTAGGTTAGGTAAGGAATAAAATGATAAAAAAACTCTTAATAATCTCTATGCTCCTCAGCTCTACTAGCTACGGAGAAACGTTATTAAAATCTGTTGTAAACACAAAAATGACACACGTAGATGATACAAGATATTTCACATTCATTAAGTTTAAAAATAATGAAATCGGATTAACTAAAGAAGAAGCCGAATCATTATTAAGGACAATTCCTAGTCATTTAAGAAAAAGAGAAAATAATAAAGAAATTAACCAACCAAAAACAGTGAATGTGATTTTTGAAAAACGTTATGATAAAACACTCAAAAAACCTATTATAGAATTTGCTGGAACTATTTATAATTTTGAATAAATAATGAAATACCTAACCATTAGATGCACCTGATACTCTCGTACCTCGAGCACAGGTGATCTAGGACGTTATAAGCTTTCCAAATTAGAAATTCAATAAGAACCAAATTCCGTATTGTTATAATATATGATGTGTGTAACGCTGTTGTAAAATTTTTGGTATCAGATTATATATATTACTAGAACTCATCTTCTGTGTCGACAATAAAATATTATTCATGTAAAAACCGTCTTTCCATTCTCGCCCTCATCAGGTAAAATTCGACTTCAGCAACTAATTTCTGAAAAGATTAAAACAACCCGGTATCATTACAAAGAGTTTATAAAAACATTTTTTTGGAGAGATAATGAAGAGAATCTTTATCCTTTTTTTGTTCTTTCTGAGTATAACTTCAGTTTTTGCTCAGAGCAATATCCTAGACAATTATATTAATGCAGCATTAGATAGCAATTTAACACTTCAGCAAAAGAAATATTCTTACCAAAAAAGCCTTGAAGCTTTAAAAGAAGCAAAACGAATGTTTTTACCAACAGTTTCGTTTGAAGCCCGCTATACAGTTGCTGAAGGTGGAAGGACGGTAACAATCCCGTTTGGAGATATGATGAATCCGGCTTATAATAACCTTAATTCAGTTAATCAGTCACTTAACATGCCTGTTTCACAATATCCTGAAATAGAAAATTACTCATTGACTTTTGTTCGAAGTCCGGAGCAGGAAACAAAACTTGTCGTCGGTCTGCCGGTATTTAATTATGCAATAATTCAAAACCACAAAATCAAGAAAAGTCTCGTTGAGGTAGAAGAGATTAATGTTGAAATCTACAAACGAGAACTCGTTAAGGAAGTAAAAGAAGCTTATGTGAAATACTTGCAAGCAGAGCAAATATATAATCTCTATAATAATGCGCTAAGCCTCGTAAATCAGAGCCTTAAATCAAGACAAAGTCTTTTTGCCAACGATAAGATTACTATTGACGAAGTATATGCTGCTAAAGCGCAGGTTAAACAGGTTGAAAAAGATCTTACAGAAGCAAATAAAAATAGAACAATGGCTGCTACCTGGTTTAATTTTCTTCTAAACAGGGATTTTGATGCTGAGATAGAAATAGAAGAATTAACAGTACCTGTAATTACCAATTATGATTTGGAAGATTTAAAGAAGGCTTCACTTTCCAATCGTGAGGAATTTACCCAACTGGGTAAGTTTATTGAAATACAGGAACACACTGTGAAGCTCGAAAAGGGAGAAGCTTTACCTAAAATTTCAATAGGTGCACAGTATGGTTTTCAGGGAGAAGAATATACCTTTAATGATGAAAGTCATTTTGCAGCGGTAGGTATAAACTTATCTTGGAGTTTGTTTACTTCAGGCCAAAGGCAATCGAAAATTAGCCAGGCTCAAATAGAAAGGAAAATCCTCGAAAGTCGCAAACAGGAAATAGAACTTCAGATTCAAATGGAAGCTACCGAAACTTATTACTCCCTAAAAACAGCCCAAGAAGGGATTGAATTGGCCGAGGGGGAACTACAGAATTTCCGCCTTTCCTATTTGCTTGTTGAAAAAAAATACCAACAGGGAATTGTAAATTATTTAGAATATTCAAGCGCCCTAAATAATAAAATGAACGCAGAAATTAAATTGATCTTAGCAAAATACACCTATCAGATTGAACAAATAAACCTCGAACGGGAGATATCAGCTTATGAATTATAATAAATGTAAACTAGTTATGAGCAATAAAATCATTAGAAACAGCTTAGTTGCTATTTCTTTAGCTCTAATTGTGGGATGCTCTGAAAATGATAGTAGAGAAATAGCAAGCAAAATCCCTACAGTGCGTACCGAGGATGTTAAAGCAGTTGAATATTCCGACCGCATAAGGACAACTGGCAGGTTGGCATTCAACAACGAATACAAAATGTCATTTAAAACTTCGGGTATTGTTAAAACGGTTTTTGTGAAAGATGGACAATATGCAAAAAAAGGTATGCTATTGGCATCTCTAAAGCTAGACGAGATTGAGTCTAAAGTTAAGCAGGCTGAATTTTCTTTTGAAAAAGCAAAACGAGACTTTGACAGGGCAACAGCTTTGTATGCTGACAGTGTAGCTACTTTGGAACAACTGCAGAATGCCAAAAGCCAGCTGCAAAATGCTGAGATGAACTTACAAGCGGCACAGTTCAATCTAAAACATTCCCAAATAGTTGCTCCGGCAAATGGAATCATTCAAAAAATACTGGTAAAGGAAAATGAAATTACAGGTGCCGGCAATCCCATTATTATTTTTGGTGCAGAAAACCAAGGGAAAGTTCTTGTTGCTAATGTTTCTGATGTGGATGTAGTTAAAATAAAAATTGACGATAAAACTTCACTTCATTTTGATGCTTGGCGCGAAACTGTTTTCAATGGTAAAGTTTTAGAAATTGCAGGAATGGCAAGCCCCTCAACCGGAACCTATGAAATAAAAATTCAGGTAAGTGATGCTGATAATAAATTAAAACCCGGTTTTATCGGGAGTGCAACCATTACTTCATCAAAAGTAAGCCACCAGATTGAAATCCCCATTGAAGGATTGGTGCAAGCCAACAACAAAACAGCAGTCGTTTATAAAGTTGAAAATGAATTGGCGATTAAACAGGATGTTCATGTAGCTAAAATTTTAAACAAAAAGTTGCTCATCTCTAGTGGTCTTTCTGAAAATGACAAAATAATAGTCGAAGGATTAGGAGAACTAAAAGGCGACAGCATTTCTGTAAAATCAATTCATTAAAAGCGGAAAAATTATGAATAATTTACCAAAATTTTCAATCAATAATTATCAGTTCGTACTGATAGTCTTCGTAGTAACATTAATATGGGGTATGAATTCGTTCTTAACCATGCCTCGTACAGAAGACCCACCTGCAGCACAACCTGGAGCAATAGTTACTGTGATCTACCCCGGAGCCTCACCCAGCGATATGGAGGAGTTAATTATAAACCCCATTGAAGAGGAAGTAAATGGCTTAGAACTCATTTCAGAAATAAAATCATCAGCCGGCAATGGCTATGCTTTCATAAATGTGAGTTTTGATTATGGCAATTACAATTTCGACGACAAATACGATGACGTTGTTCAGGCGGTTAATGAAGTAAAAACCGAACTGCCATCAGGAATTGGCGATATAAACTTTCGCAAAAAAACAACAACCGATACCAAGATATTACAATTAGCACTTAGTTCAGAAACGGTTGAATTTAGCGACATGAGAATCTGGGCTGAAAGCCTTGAGAAAAAACTGGAACAAGTTAAGGGCATTAAAACGGTTGATATCATTGCGCTCCCGGAACAGCAGGTAAAAATACTTATGCAGCCCGATAAAATGGTAAACATGGGTATTGGTGTTTCCGATATCGAAAATGGGATTAAGGCCAACAACCAAAACATACCGGGTGGTGAACTAGTAATGGGCGAAAACAGTTTTAATATAAAAACAAGTGGTTCGTACGAGTCGTTGGATGAAATCAGAAATACGGTAGTTGGCTCAGTTGAAGGTCAGTTGGTTTACCTGAAAGATATTGCCGATGTTGAAATTGACTACGAAGAAAATAATTACCTGGCAGGTTTTAACGGTACCCGCAGTATTTTCTTGACTGCCGAACAAAAAAGCGGAACCAATGTACTGGCTATTGTTGATGAAGCGAAAGTAATTATTGATGACTTTGAAGCGTCGATGCCGGAGAATATACATATCCATTATGTGCATAATCAAGCCGAAAATGTTGAGAAAAGTGTCAATGGATTTTTAAATAACCTTTTTCAGGGAATCGTTTTAGTAGGTTTTGCCATTATGCTGGCCATAGGTTTTAAATCGAGCCTGGTAATAATGCTGGCTATACCTTCATCGATACTTATCGGATTAGGTTTTGTTGACCTGGCAGGCTTCGGTCTGCAAAGTGTATCTATTGCCGCATTGGTTATTGCCCTGGGTTTGTTGGTTGATAATTCAATTGTTGTCATTGAAAATACCGAACGCTATCTGAAACAAGGGATGAGCAGTAAAGAAGCAGCCATAAAAGGTACAAAACAAGTTGCTTACCCAATCATCAGTTCTACCTTAACCACATTGGCTGCTTTTATCCCTATTGCCATGCTTTCTGATGCTGCCGGAGATTTTATTCAAAGTATGCCGGTAACGGTAGTTGCCACATTAACGGCATCGGTTGTTCTTGCCCTTAGCGTATCACCTTTGTTGATGGCTATTTTATTTAAACGTAAAAAAGAAACCCAACATAGTGAGAATTGGTTGCAGAAAAAGTTGGCAAGTTTTATATCAGGACCCTACCGTAAGATTCTGCATTTCTCGCTTACGAACACCAAAACGGTGCTGTTGGCTTCATTTGTGCTGTTTCTGTCGGCAGTGATGGTTTTTAAATTCTTTGTTGGCAGCAGCTTTTTTCCAAAAGCCGAGAAACCATTATTAATGGTTCAGGCAACACTACCTCAAAATAAAACTATTAAAGAAACTGAAAAGGTGGCCCATTATATCGAGAGTGTATTGGATACCATACCTGAAATTAAACAATATGCAAGCAATGTTGGAAATGGAAATCCAAAAGTTCATTTCAATCTTTTCCCAAAAGATAATGCGAAAAATTTTACCGAGTTTTTTGTGGAATTAAAGGAGTATGACCTCAAAGCTTTTGAGCAATTTGTATCTCGTTTGCGAAACACATTCAGTGATTATTCAAAAGCCGAAATTGTAATAAAAGAATTTCAGAGCGGACAGGTCATTCAATATCCGGTACAAATTATTTTAAATGGTGACAATATCGAAAACCTGATGAAAGCAGCCGATGATGTGGAGGCAATAATGAAAAACCATCCGGGTATTATTAATGTTGAAAATGAACTGGATGGAATGCGCACAGACCTTCATGTAATAATCAATAAAGACAAGGCTTCAATGCTTGGTGTTGCCGTATCGGCTATTGATAAAACCATAAGAACAGCCATGAACGGAACAACGGTATCAAAATTCAATGCACTCGATGGTAAGGAATACGATATACAATTAAGCTTGCCGTTGGATGGTAAAGCAAAAATAGAGGATTTTGATAAAATCTTTATAAAATCGATGCTTGGAAAGCAAATACCACTTAGCCAGTTAGCACGAGTTGAATTTGTTAAAAACCCAAACAAAATCACCCACTACAACCTTAGCAGAAGTGCAACAGTAGGTAGTGATGTAGCAAGCGGATACAATACGGCTAAAGTTACTAAACAAATTGAAGCACAAATAAAAGCATATAAAATGCCTCTTGGAGTTAGTTATATAGTTGCAGGAGAATCGGCAAAACAGAATAAATCATTTGGAGGACTTGGAGCTGCAGCGGTTATTGCAATGTTGATAATTTTTGCCATTCTCGTTTTACAGTTTCATTCGTTTATGCAGCCATTTATCATTTTTACATCCATACCTTTTGCACTTACAGGCTCATTTTATGCTCTGTTTCTATCGGGTTTCGATTTTTCATTCACAGCTTTTATCGGTGCCATTGCGCTAATAGGTATAGCAGTTAACGATGCCATTGTTTTTATTGATTTTGCCAATGAAGAACGCAAACAAGGGAAAAACATTTATGAAGCCCTCATGGAAACAGGAAAGCTTCGTTTTGTGCCAATTTTAATTACCTCTGTTACAACAATTGGCGGATTACTTCCATTAACGCTTGGAGGAGGCTTGTTTTGGGGGCCTTTAGGTTGGACAATCATAGGGGGCTTATCGTTATCAACGCTGTTGACGCTGGTTATAGTTCCCGTTTTATATAAAGTAATGATTAAAGAAAAAAGTTTAATTAAATAGAGGATAGTATGAAAAGTTTAAGAAATATTATAGTAGTAGTCATTATCAGCTTTCTTAGTTCAAATGTTTTTGCTCAATCAAATTTATGCGGTAAATGGATTGTCGGTGAACAAAACACAGTAATAAAAATAGAACAAGACAATGGCATTTATAGTGGAAAAATTATCTCCTCTGATAATCCCAAAGCAAAAATTGGAAAGCTGATGGTTAAAGAAGTCAAAAAAATAAAAAGTAAATGGGAAGGGAAAGTATATTCACCAAAACGTAAAGAGTGGTACGATGCTGAATTTACAGTAGAAAGTAACAAGCTAAATATTAAAATATCTGTTGGTTTTTACAGTAAAATTGTTGAATGGATTAGAGTTAAATAGGATTTTTAATGGAAGAAGACATATATGGTATAACATACGCATGCCCTCATGGCAAACGAAAAACTGAATGCCCCTTAATAGAAATTGAGCATCTTTCTCTAAAAGAAAAGTTACATTGGATTAACCACCTACAACCAGATCAAAAGAGACAGATTATAAATTTTCATCTTGACTGTTCAGTTAAAAGAGAATTTAAATAAAATTTGAATAATGAATATGAATTGTAAAAAAAATATATTTATTAGTTGTACAGTTGTTTTAATAGCCTTTATTACTCTGTCACAAAATAGTAATGCGCAGGATTTCGAATTAGCCGGAATTAAATATGCATATTATCCCAAAGCAGCAATAAAAGATGTTTCGGAAAATAGAGAAATTTCGTTTCATGAATTTAATGCTTTTGTAAACATACCTATGAAATTTAAAAATCAAAAAACAGGGTTGGTACATGGATTTGGATATGGCTTTGTAGAAGCTGCATTCAATAATTCGTCACCAGATGAAGCAAGCAAACCCAAGAAAAATCTACATGCGTTTTATTATCAATTAAGGTTGGTACATAAATGGAACGAAAAGTGGAGCTTATTGGTTGCATTGAAACCTACAATCGCCTCAGACTTTGAACAAAAGTTAAGTTCGGAAGATCTTATTTTTCAAGGAGCTGTTATTGCAACAAGAACAATTAACAACAAATTAAAAATAGGTGCCGGTGTTGTGTATGGTGCACAGTGGGGCAGCCCCAGAGTGTTGCCGGTTGTTAGCATTAATTACAAAAACGATAGGCACAGTTTGAATACACTTTTACCCATGGATATCAAATATACCTATTCGCTATTTCCTGAAGAAAAATTAAAACTTGGTTTGAGGTATACCCGAAATGGAGCTAATTTTAATGTTTCAGGCTCTGACATGGCCGAGATTGATAAAATAAATTATTCTCGGGCAAATATCGGAGTGCTTGCTAATTATAAATTAACAACAATACTCCGTATAGAAGCATTCGGGGGAATAAGTACAGGACGAAAATACAGGTTTGTAGATTTTGATAATAATGAGCATGATTTTGATTCCAAAGCAGCTCCATTTTTTAGTGTCGGGATTGTATTTGTTTCGCCCCAAATATAATTAATGTAAAAAGTTGATGTGGTTTACAAAATCATTCAATAAATTGCGAATATTGATAGATGAAAAATAGAAACGATAAAAATATTAGAAATACCATAATTCGTGTAGTTTTGGTTTCATTATATGCAATGCTTGTAATGAAATTAGTGAAATACACAATGCCTGATGATATTGAGATTGTCGGACATTTTCCAAGAGGATTGTTCGTAGTTTTTTATATTTTACTTTCCAATTTGAACACAGAAGGAAATCTTATATTTAACAGCCTTCTCAATAAAAAACTTCCTTGGTTTTATTTTCCCCAAAAACGCTTGCTCACACAATTGTCATTCATTTTGATGTGGACAATAGTTACAATCGGAATTCCATTTACTATCTGGTATTTTTATAACGGACGTTCTTTTACCTATCCTCCATTTTCAGTAGCTGCCTTTGTTAGTTCAATAATACTATTATTGGTTGTTTTAGGTATATCTCTGACAATTAATTTCTTTAAGCATTGGCAAATTTCTTTGCTGGATGCTGAACATTATAAGCAAGAAAAACTCAAAGCCGATTACCGGGTTCTGCAAAATCAGGTAAACCCGCATTTTTTGTTTAACAGTCTGAATGTAATAGTCTCAGAAATAAAACATAATCCCAATTCTGCGGTTGAATTTACGCGCAGATTATCAAAAGTATACCGTTATGTATTGCAAAGTAAAAATCATGATTTAATTACCTTAAGTAAAGAACTTGAATTTATTGATTCGTTTATTTTTTTGCATAAAGTCAGAATTGGCAATGCTTTGGAGTATTCGGTAAAGATTTCGGCAGAAACATTAGAAATGCAATTACCCCCGTTAACGCTCCAAATTTTAATTGAGAATGCAATTAAACACAATATAGCTAATAAAGAAAATGTTCTAAAAATTTCTATTGCAAGTGGCGAGGATAATAAGTTGATTGTAAGTAATAACCTGCAAGCTATTGAAAATGCAGACTCGACATATACTGGATTATCAAACTTGAGTAAACGATTTGAATTGCTTAAAAAAGATGGATTTACCTATGGAGAACAAGAAGAAAAATTTGTTGTAACCATTCCTTTAATTGAGGAATAAGATGGCCCTAAAAGTATTAATTATAGAAGATGAAATTCCAGCACAACGTTTGTTGAAAGAAACCATACAAGAGCTGGATTATGAAACTGAAGTTATTGGCTGCCTGAATAGTATTAAGTCAGCCGTTGAATGGTTTCAAAATAACAGCCATCCTGAAATAGTATTAATGGATATTCAACTTTCCGACGGAACCAGCTTTGAAATTTTTGAGAAGGTTCGGATTGAGAGTATGATAATTTTTACTACCGCTTATGATGAATATGCTGTTCAGGCTTTCAAAGTAAACAGTCTTGATTATTTGTTAAAACCTATAGACAGGGAAGAACTTCAAGCGGCATTTGAAAAATTTCAGAATTACAGTAAATCATTTGTAAAGCAAAAAAATAGCGGAATAGAATATTCAGAAATAGCATCTCTAATTAAAAATGAAGTCAAAGATTACAGAAAACGATTTCTTATTCAATCGAATGAAACATTCTACCAGATTCCTGTGGAGAAAATCGCTTTTTTTAATAGCATTCAAAAAATAACGTTTGCTGTTACATTCGAAAACAGTAAATATCCTATTTCATATTCTCTTGAAAATTTAAAAGAACAATTAAATCCGGAACATTTTTTTAAGGTAAACAGGCAGTTAATTATTAATATTTCTGCTATTAAAAAGATCCATTCTTACTTCCAGGGAAAGTTGGTAATAGAGACGAATTCGAAGCATACCGAAAAAATTATTGTTGGAAAAGATAAAGCCGCCGATTTTAAAAGATGGCTTGATAGATAAATATTCAATGGGTGAAGATTTACTATGCCCTTTGTAAATCTTAAAATTAGAAAACGCTTATAACAAGTTGCTCAAGGCGACAGCTTTTACGATTTCGGCATTTGTGTAATTCTAATTTTTGTTCTACCGTTTCGGCTTTGTCGTTTGGTTTTGTTTATAAATGAAAGTTTTTAGTTATTAAAAAGTTGTTTAATCAATACGGTATAGTTGTTATGGGCTGCGCCTTAGCAACCACGCCGTTATACGCTTAGTAAGTAATATTTAATCATCATCATAGAGGAATTATGTCTGGGCAAATTAGCTTACAAGATATTGAATCATTTTCATCAACATTAGGAGAATGTATTAAATCTTCATTTGAAAAAAAGGATGAAGTGCTTGAAACACTTAATTTGGTTAAAAAAGAAGCAAACTTTACAAAAGATGGAGAAAAAACATTAAACCGCTTAATTAAAGAATTAAGCAGTGATATTGAAGTTTCAGATTTATTAGATGATTCCACATTTGTAGAATTGATTTCACTTCATTGTCTAATAAAATTGTCTGAGAAGGTGGAAGCAACAATTAAATACAAATTAGGATCTACAAAATTTCCAGACATCACAATTGAAGATAAAGAAAAGAACAGATACGGTTTCGAAATTAAGCGAGTTGGAGGTGATGCCATACTGGGCAATAGCTCAACACAAACAGTAAAAAATATTGATACATTTAAAAAAATATATGCCATATCATTTTTTAACGATGGCGATACTATCCATATTTCCAACTATGAAGATTTGATATTTGATATAGAGGTTGATCACAACCCAAGGTTTCGCCTAAAAATGCAACTCGAAGACAAAAGTAATTTCAAAGAAATCTTTTCAGAAGGGAATCTGATAGATTATTATTCATTAGATCAAGAATCTCGTGAGAAGCTAGTAGCAAATTATTTAAGAAAGAAATACGCCGATAATGAAGATCGGTGGTTTTTGGGTCAATCTACAACAATAATCAATGAATTTTTGGAACAAATTCAAAATATTAAGCTTGATCGTGAAAAAATAAGAACTTTTGTATTTTGCAATTACCCCGCTATATTCACTTTTTCAAATTATCACGATTTGAGAAAGGTAATAATGAAAAAATATAAATACATTGGTGCAGTGAAGGATATTTTTACTGCTGGTGGTCAAGAAAACGGTTTCCCTAGAATTTATGTTCATCTGATAACATTACTCCCCCAAATTAATTCCGAACTTGAGAAAAGCAGTATCAACAAATCAGCTTGGATCAAGGAAATTAAAGACTCTGTAATAACCGCTAGCGATTTATCTCCTGCCAAGCAGAAAGAATTATTCGAACTGGTGGACAAACATATTACTTGACAATGATTTCTGAAATAATAATTTTGTGTTTACAATAATAATGTATTTGTAAACACAAAGGAAACAAGATGGGAAGAAAGCCAGATCATAATTCGATATCAAGAAACGCAAAGCGACAAACATATCATATTCAGAATGATTTAATTGAGAAAATTAATTCTTTCTGTGACTCAAAAAGCCTAAATAAATCCAGCTTTGTAAATGAGCTGTTCTATTCATATTTCGCTAAAAAATCTGATAGTGACAACTCTAAATATAAAGTGGTTTCCTTATTTTCTGGTTGTGGCGGAATGGATTTAGGATTTCAAGGTGATTTCACCTATTTAGGGAAAAACTATCCTGCAAGGAATTTTGAAATAGTTTTTGCCAACGATATTATGGGAGCAGCTTGTAAAACATATAAAGAAAATTTCAAACATACACCCCATATTGGTGATATAAAAGAATACCTCGACTTTAATGGGATTATTCCTGATTGCGACGTAGTTATTGGTGGTTTTCCTTGTCAAGATTTTAGTTTAGCCGGTAAACGCAATGGACTAAATTCAGAACGTGGAAGATTATATGAACAAATGAAACGGGTTATTGCGCTTAAGAGACCCAAAATATTTATAGCTGAGAATGTTAAAGGATTGTCAATTGGGGATGCTCTTGAAACAATAAAAAGGGACTTTAGCAATATAGAACCAAAATATGAGATAACTCATTTTTTAAAAATGGCTGCTGATTTTGGAGTACCTCAGACGAGAGAAAGAATTTTTATTGTTGGTACAAGAAAAGAATATGATATATCATTTGTTCCTCCTACAGAAACTCATTCGGCTGATGGCAATGAGGACAGAGAGCTATGGATTTCATCCAAACAAGCTATTGGTGATTTGGAATCACTAGAAAATGATGTCCCAAATCATTCTCAATATTCGAAAGCCCGGAACTATGGCTCTCATCTACAAGGCAACAAACCTATCAAGGCAGATTATCCTAGTCCTACTATTAGAGCCGAACACCACGGGAATATAGAGTTTCACTATTGTCTAGATCGAAGATTGACAGTAAGAGAGTGCGCAAGAATACAGTCTTTCCCGGATAACTTTGTTTTTCATAGTAGTGCCTCAAAAAACTATGTTGTTATTGGGAATGCTGTTCCTCCAGTCTTAGGATGGAATATTGCTAAAAGTGTTGAGGATTATCTTGATAAATTGAAGTAATCTGTTTTATCTAGATTGATAAATTTTGAGTATTTTTAGAGCGATTTGGGCACAATTCATTTTTATTTCACTCTCCCAAAATCGCAAAACTAACCAGTTTTGTTGTTTCAATTTTTTGTTCACTATTTTATCACGACGTATGTTTCTTATGATTTTATCTTGCCAAAATTTTGAATATCTGGCTAATTCTTCTTCAAGAGTATTTAAGCCTCTTATTTTCCAATTATTACCGTGCCAAAAATCTCCATCAACAAAGATCGCTATACGTTTCTTTACAAATACAAAATCCGGCTTACCTTCGATTTTATATTGCTTTCTATACCTAAGTCCTAACACAAATAATTCTTTCCCCAACAATTTTTCTGGCTTGGTATTAGCGGAAGGTATTTTAGACATAATTTTTGAGGTAATATTTTTATCTCTTTTTTTCATAATAGCGTATAACAAGTTGCTCAAGGCGACAGCGTTTTCGCACTAGGCATTTATGTAAATATAAAATTTGTTTTACCGTTTTGGCTTTAGTGTTAAAATGTATTTGTAAATGTAATTATTTTGCAAATAAAAGTTTATTTATCAATTTGGTATTGTTGTTATGGGCTGCGCCTTAGCAACATCGCCGTTATGTAGCGGAGGATAAAAATGGGATATCCAATAAAAACAAGTCAAGATGATTGGTTGAACAAGGCCATTGAACTTTTTTATAATAGAGTTTCCTTTGATTTAATTGATGATGGTAATTTTGATCTAAATTTAGATTCTGAAATTCTAAAAGTATTCGCTAAAACTACTTTAAAAGAAAGTCAAATTATTTGGAGATCTATTTTTTATGTTTTCGCATTAGTTTGTGCTTACTTATTCGTAATTAGTTTTTCGGTTATATATGGTAGAGAAATTGCACAAATATTGTCAGCTCTCGGCGTGGTTGCATGCATAGCAATACCATCTTTAATGTTGAAAAGAAACAAATCTCCTAAAATTATTGAAGAGGATGGATTAATAAAAATCACATTTAAATAATGCTACATAACCCACGCATCAAAGCGACCGCAGTTACGCCCGGTCTTTTCCAATTTTTATGCGTGTAAAAAGTAGTTGTGGTAAATAAGCAGTTTAGAATAGATAGGTTTTAAATTAATTTAGGTTGTAGCGTTTGCGTCTCGTAGCTCGAAAACTGCGGCGCTTTATGCATCAGCCGTTATATTGCTAAAAGCGAATTAATGGATACCGAGTTTTATGGGTAAAATAATTGTGGTTGCATTAATATTATTTGTCTTAGCCTTAATTGCAATTTCATTCTACTTTGCCCGAAGATACGCGTTAATTTGTAAAAAGTGTGATTCTAGAGCGACAAAAAGAACTGGCAATACTCGCAAAATTGAAAGGAACAGGCGTGCATTGATTGCATCTCCTCTTCCTTCAAAAAGTTTTGAGTATAAATGTGAAAACTGTGGCTATATTTTCTGGAGTTCTATTGAAGGAATTTATGATATTTATTAACGCAACATAACCCACGCATCAAAGCGACCGCAGTTATGCTCGGTTTTTTCGTGTTTTGAAAGTGGTTTATTGTTTGTAGTTTTTGAAAAGTAGTTCAAGTTAGTAAGTTGAATTTTTAATAAATAAATTTAGGCGTATGCGTTAAGTGAGTTCGATAAACTGCGGACGCTTTATGCATCAGCCGTTAGGCAACTAAAATAATGAGTCCCTTGATAAAAATATTAACTCGTGAAGAAGAAGAATTAATTTTCAAAGCTAAAATGACTCAAATTCAGTTTTATGCTTTAGCTTTGAAATTACAAAAATCTAAAATACTTCAAGAGTTAACCTTATTAAAATATTTTAACGAATTTAAGCGAAGCTCAACTTGTGATATAAAAGAAGTTAAAAAGTGGATTGTAAATGGTTGGAATACAGAATATTTACTAAGAATAAACTTTAAAACTCTTAAAGGAGATGCTCTACGAAACTCATTACATTGGTCATTTCCACAAGCATACTATTCTGTTTATACAATATGCCTTGCTTTTTTTAAGGTAGCTGGTTTCACCGAATCAAGCCATACTTCAGTAATATCAAAAGTCGGTAAACTTATGTATGAAGGAAAATACCCAAACGTAATTAGTTTTTTATCAGATGGGGGAATGAAAAAAATAAGTTTTACAAATATTAATAGAGTTGAACTTCCTTCAACAATTTACTTCGCAAAAACTCCCGAAGTAATAGATACTCATATATGTCAGTTCTTAAAATCTACACGCGAAATGGATTTAGATGATAGAAAAGTTAATATTAAATGCTACACAGTTAAAGGCAAAAGAAAAGTAAATTTTTCTGAATTGGATTGGGAAAAAGTTTCACATAATCTTGGTTATACTTCAATAATGAGTTTATTATATCGAAAGAGGATTAAATCGAACTACAGAGATATAGAAACTTTTTTATGTGAAGAATTGAATGTTGATGAAGTTTATAAATATCTAATTGCTATTACATCGTCTATAAATATAGTTCACGAATCATTTATAATGAAAGGATTAGGTGAAACACAATATATTTCACTTTATCAAAAACTAAATGATGAGATAAAAGAAATTATTTTCAAAAGAAGCTCTGCAATAAGTAAAATAATTGCCTAATCAATAATCAAGCAACTAAATTAAAGGAGTTATTATGAGTATTTATGATTTATTTAAAAACAGTAAACCTACTCCTCTTAATTATGCAGATTTAGTAAATGATGGTGTTAGAATGGCTTCCGCTGGAGATATTCACAAAGCCATAAATAATTATAAAGAAGCTATTAATTTAGACCCTACACGGGAAGAAGCATATGCAAATCTCGCAAATGCTTATGATGACCTTAATGATTATGAAAATGCTATAGCAATTTATGAAAAGTGCATTGAAATTAATCCTACTAATCCCAATCATTATTTTAACTTGGGAATAATCTATAATAATTTCAGAAATAAAAGTGCGTTAAATATTTTTGATTTAGACCAACCTATTGGTCAAGTTTCAGAAAACGAGGAAAATTCAAATGCTTGTTTTTTAATGGCAACATATTTAGGAGACGAAGAAGCTAAACGATTTTTAGAAACCAGAGAAATAGTCGTTTCATCTAAAGGGAAAATTGAACGGAAAAAACCAAATCTTTCAACCAAATTAGGTATTATAAAAGACCTCATACTTATAGCTCAATATAAAATCGAATGGGGATTCTATCGTTCCGCGAAAAAAATCTTTACTTACGTTCTATCTGTTGACAAATCAAATAAAGATGCAATTACTGGAATAAATGCTTGTGAAAATTATGATGAAGATATGGACACTGCTCCAAGTGAAACGAATAATAGTTTTAAAAAATTCGTAGCTGACTTAAATACTCTCTCCTTAACTAAAAAATACAGATGTGATGTTTATAAGGAAACTGATCAAAAGTTAATAAATAACGAAAAAGGATTCATAAGAATTCAAAATGATATAGTGACTTTAGAAACAGATGATGAATCTGGCGATAAGATTTTATTTTATCCAAAAGAAGATAAATTATTTTGTAAATATGTGGTTATGAATGGAAGAATAATGGTAGATGAAACTTTTAAAAGCGTTGAATTTCAAATGGTAGAATTTCCCAACACTAAATTAAATATTGAAGTTCAGAATGATGATGGTGATCTGGAAGTTTATTTTTAAATTAACTAAAAGGTTGCCTAACAAGTGCATCAAGCCGACAGCGTTTTCGCATTCGGCATTTTTAAATTTTTCAAGGTAGTTGCTCCGTTTTGGGTAACTTGTTCGGCTTTGTTCTACTAAACAAAATTTTTTAAATCATTAATGTTTGTGCTTCTATTCGGTAGCCTTGTAATGGGCTGCGGGTTAAGCACAACGCCGTTATACATCTTAAACATTCGGAGAAAATATGTCAAAAACAAAAGTGTTCTGGCTCGTATTCATCATTACAACAATTATTTCATTTATTATAGGTAGTTCTATGGTTAGAGAATCTTTTTTAAGTGCTGTTGGTCGTGACTTATCTTATAGCCAGTCTAAATCTTTATGGGATGGCAATTCTGGTGGCATTCAATTTTTAATATTTGGTGGTTCTATTGTTATTGGTCTTATTTTAGGTGGAATTACCTCAGCTTTAAAATCAAAATCACAAAATTAATAACCATTTTATCAAAAAATAATCTATGGAGTTTTAATGTCCCGCATCTATCCTTTACTCATATTGATATTTTTATCCTACTCTTGTAAAGAAGTAAAATTACCTCCAATCCAAGAAAGTAAAAAAGATATCGAAATTATAAACGCTACTGTTACGAGTGGCGAAATAAGTAATAAAAATACAAATATTTCACTATTTGCTAGTCCGAACGAATCAAATCCAGTTACTGTAAGAATAACTTACAAAGAAAATGGGAGAGAAAAATCAAAAAATGTCATTTTCAATATTAAAAGAACCTCGGCAAACTCAGATAACTTCTTAATTTTCCCAGTTTCGGATTACCTTTATGATATGGATTTAAATAAAACTCATATTACGAAAATTCAGAGTTTAATCGCAAACTCAATGAACAATAAAATGAAGAAGAAGGTAAAGAATAGAATAACAAATGATATTTTCAACGCAATTATGACCAGTGATTTTTTAGCAAAAGGCAAAAAGCCTGATTATGACATTGATCTAAATAGTATTGATGTTATTGAGGACAAAGAGGAAAAAGTTTCAATGGATATTGTTTTTCAGCATAATGTAATGGAATACAACACACAAATTGATTTTTTAAAGAGCAATACCAGTTTGAAGGTTCTGGACATAAATGTAATATCTACAATACTAAAGCCAGTTGGAAAATGGTATGATTTTTCTGGAGAATTCGAAAGAACCTTTGAAATTAGTGACGATGGGAATTTCTCCATAATGGAAAAAAATAGCACTAATAGTGAAAATATCAACTTGGTTGGCACTTGGAAATATTCCCCAAAACTCAACACTTTAGTTTTTCACTTTGAACAATTAAATAAAGAATTCGAGGCTACTATTGAAACAAAGACACCACAAAAAGACAAAGAGGATAGGTTTTACTTCTTTAATCTACAAGGTATGACTTTCATCAATATTTAATGTTATGGAGTGCTATGAAGACCATTCTAGTGAATCTAACCGGGAATAGGGATAATTTCGAGAATAATTTTTGTGCCAATATTATAAATAATTGTAAAGTAAATATTGATTTATGTGAATTAATGGGTTTAAGTTTGTTTGAATCAGCGAATTTAATAAACAACTATGATTTTGTATTAGTTGTGGCACACGCTAGCAATAATAAACTTGACAATTGTATTATTGATACGGGTTTGAACCTAAATCAAAGCATTCCTGTAAGTATATTAAATATGCTAAACTCCCCTTCAGTATTATCTCAAATTCTGGGTAAGAATACAAAAAAATACATTCTTTTTTATTGTGCTTGTAGCGCTTTATCTGCTGAACTTATTACATCTGCAACTGATGACCCAAATTGCATTGGTATTATTTCAAGCAAAGATGAAGTATCCGCATCAGAGTTTGCTCATATTTCAAAAATAATTGAAGAAATTCATAATAAATTTATAGATAATGTTATTTCAACCAAAGCAATCATTGATATTTTGAATACTGTAAATATGCCGAATTTATTTTATTGTGAAAACACTATAAATGTTGAGGAAACCGATGTATAACCAGTTATTCCGGTTAAAGTCAACAAGGATCAGATAATCAAGATTTTATAGAAAGAGGCATAGTGATGCCTCATATGACAAAAAAGTTCTTTGACATATTGATAATAATTCAAGATTTAGTTTTGGAGAGAGGTTAAGAATGATCTCGAAAAAATCCGTTAGTTACCGGATTCTGCTTTTTGCAGTTTAACAAAGTGAGACTTTTTTTCCTCTTTCCTTTTATTTCCTTGCCTTCTTGAAACCGGTGCATTAGAATCATAAGATTGATAACGCCTCGATTTACTAATCGTAATTTTCTTTGATTTAGATTCGCATTTACGTTGATTTGCTTTATCAATCTCCGGATTAAAGTTTTGTTTGTTTTTTAACATTCCAAAAACAATTCTGAGTATTTTATGCATAACACAACCAAGTGCTGCCATTTTGGACATCCCACGTTTAACATGTTTCTCGTAGACTTCTTTTATTAAAGGATTGCAGTTGATGGCTGTTCTGGCAACATTAAAAAGTATAAGCCTTGGTTCACGTCTGCCTTTTTTGCTCATTCTCACTGCTGCATGGCCATCACCACTGCTTTTAAGTGTTGGGTGAAGGCCAAAAAATGAAGCAAGCTTTTTAGCCGAAGAAAATCTCTCAATGGTTCCGATTTCAAGAATTAGTCCAACGGCAGAATAAGTTGCTATTCCATTGAAGCTTTCAAGTATTTTTACTTCTGGAAGATTGCATCCATCAGACATTAGCTTTTCATGGTGGTTAATGGTTTTATCAAGTTGAAGTATCTGATCAACAGTAGCTTTAATTATGGTTTCTGTAATCTCATCATTGGATGATGAAATAGATAGTTTTGCTTTAGCTATAAGACCTTCAGCTTTTTCACGGCTTACATATGGAATTTTAACAAGCGAAGAGACGTTAGCACGGGAAAGGCGTTTGGCAGTTGGATACTTTCTAAGAACAGATAATAACCAATTGGGAGTTGAGTGTTTGCAATAAGTGAGTACTTCAGTATTTGATGTATAAACAATAGCTTCGAGTTGGTTAAGAAGCTGCACTCTTTGTTTAACCAGTAATTTTACAAAACTCCATTGTTTGCGTAATGATGAATAATAACTGTTAGTACTCGGCTGAATTTTGTTTTGGTGATTAATTAAATATTCTGAGATGTTCTTAGCGCTTATTTGGTCTGTAATAGCCCTATTCATAACGGCTTTTTTAATTGTGGCTGACACCATGTGGAATGAGTCTGAGAACTTGGATATTCAGTATTTCACCAAGTGTATTAAACCAATTGTTTTCATAACCTCCGGTTGACTCAACAGCAGAGAGGATAATAGAACTGGGATGTTCTTTATGAAAGTCGACAAGAATTGAGTATAACTTATTATGACCTTTGAAAGTATCGTCGAGCTGGAAATTATTCTCAATAATATTTTTTGAAGAATCGAGAATTACAAAATCGGCATAGCCTTTTGAAACATCACAGCCTAAGAAATATTTTTTCATAAGTATCTCCTACATTATGTTATGGAGAAATATCGGGTATCATCATACTTGTGGATATACGGTTTCAAAAGAACCAGGTTATTCCACGACTTTAGCCCGAAGGGAAGGAAGAAACTGGTTAACAGGTTCAAATGACCTAGCCGCTCACCCTTCTCTTCCCAACAGTATCCAATTATTATCAATAAGTCTATTTTTTTGATCAGTTTAAACATACAAGCCAATCAAGGCGGACGCCGCTTTTCAGCGCGGCATTGTTCTAATTCTATTGTTTGGTTGCAAAACCAAATTGCTCTTTGAAGTATGTAGTATTAAAAAACATTTTTATAAATAAAAAGTTGTTGGTATTGTTTGGCGTTCTTGTTCTGGGGCGCCGCTTATCGGCAACGCCGTTATACCGGATTCATATAATATAAGAGGAGTGTTTTTGTTCTTTGAATTATTGAAGAGAAAGAGAAACTTTTAGAGCTTTATCAACTTCAAGCATTTTGCTTTTATCCAGAGTCCCAAATTTTGTTATTAGTCTTTGGTCTTTGTCAACGGTTCTTATTTGACCACAATCAACATAGCTGTCTTCAGATAATCCACCTTCACCTTTTTTAAGAAATATCATTATTGGCAGCGGTTTTGTAATTTCTTTTACACTTGAGATTGGAGCAATAATTGTAACTGGGCTGAATTTATTTCCTATATCATTTTGGATTATAACAGATGGTCTGGCTTTGCCAATTTCTTTGCCAATTATCGGATCAAGATTTACTAGATAAACATCGCCACGCAGAAGTGGGAAAATTATTCCGGTTTTATTCTTTATCTGCATATTTCCACTCCTCTTGAGATTTTAGATAATATTCATAGTTTGCTTTGTAGCCAGCTTCGAGCTCATTTTCAATTTTCTCTTTCTCAATTTGGTCAATATAATTTTGTAAAGCGTTTCGTGCGATCTCACTGATTGTCAATTTTGTTTGCTTTGAAATTTTATTGACTTTATCAGATAATTCCGAGTTCACAAAGAAACTGAGTCTTTCTTTTTTATTTGTTGATTGTATAGAAGGCATAAAAACTCCTTTTTGCAATAATGTTGTCGTAAATATGTGCATAAATATGGGTATAATCAAGTGTATAATTAGGTGCGTATTAATGTGATGTTCCGGTATAACAAGCAAATCAACACGGACGCCGTAATGTAAGCTGCATTTATCTGTTCTTAAGTTTAGTTAAGTAAACAACATTGCTGTTCGGCAGTTGTGAAATAAACTAAATTGTTGCAGCCGGTGCGTACGATGAAAGTTACGCACCGGCTGCTAAATTACTGGCATTGTGCTTTTAATCGGCATTCCAGTGTTGGGGCATCGGGTTATTTGCAACGTCGTTATACCTATTAAAAAACATGTGTAAATATGATGTATTATAAATCTCTATCAATTGGAAAATTCTTCTTATATTTTATGATATCTTAAAGTAATTGATGAGGATCTCGAAATGAACAAATTCCAAAATGTTGGAATAGCCTGGTTTTACGAAGATGACTGGGAAGAGTGGAAGAATATCTCTGAGGATCAGATTGAAGAAACATATGAGAATTGGTTGATCTCTGCAAAAATAACAGAATCAAATTTGGAGAAAGAATATGAACATGTTGAAGAAGTATTTATAGTACCAAGTGAATTTAAACGCTGGTGCAAAAAACATATTAAAAAAATAAATTCTTCTTCACGGTCAGAATATGTCACTTGGTTATTGCTAAATAAATAAAATAGGTATAACCCCTTTAATAAGTAGCTATTCAAGGGATAAAAAATCCCTACGCAATAAATAGAGTTTTTATGCATGATAAGTTTTTTGAAAAAATGATTATGTTACTTCTCAAATTATATCGTTAGATTCTAAAGGCGAACCAAACCCCTTTACGGGCTTACTGTTAATTTATTACAGTTGTCATAACTGACTATCCCAGATATTAAATAGGTCCCGACAAGTCGGGATAACGTCCCAAGGCTGTCACGGTCGCACCATGACAGGTAACTAAAGAACTAAAGCTTATTTTCAGCCTAAAAATCAAGAAAAATTTGTAGGTTGGTTTTAAATTTAGCAGAGCAATTTGCAAATACAAATTGGGTATCAAAAAAATGAGGTCGATTGCATTTAGTCAAGAGTCGCCAGGGCACACTTTCTTGCAATTTGCATTTAGTTAAGGGGTGCCAGGGCAAACTTTCTTGCAAATTGTATTTAGTTAAGGGGTGCCAGGGCAAACTTTCTTGCAATTTGCATTTAGTTATGTAAAGAAAAGCCAAAAAATTGTTTTTAGTATTTAGTAGCAGCATCAAATAGATAGAATTCCCAGGCTGTTGTGGTCGCATTTAAATGCTTTGGCAGTCTGTGCCAATTATAAAGTAACTTAAAAAAAGGAGCCATGATCTAATCATGGCACTAAACTAAAGTTCAATCACCTGATGTTCAAACTTATTTATTGTTAATTCATTCATCAGTAGCTTAATAAAATCCAACCCATACTTATTGGCAAAGTAAATAAAATTAATTTCGCGTTCCTGTAGATTAGAATTAGGCATAATAAAATCAACAGCCTTCCCAATCTGATTTAAGGTTGTTTCATACTGCCTTTCCTGAGCTTTCTCTGTTTTTTGTTCTAGCTGATTTAAGATTTGTTCTATTTTTAACGAGGATTTATTTGCCAATTCCTTCAAAGTTGGATCAACTGCAAAAAGCTTCTCTTTTAATTTATCTATTGTCAATTCAATTTCATTACGAGTATTATTGAATTCTTTCTTCACTTCAATTTCTTCAAGCGATCTAATGATTTTATCTTTTATACTTATACCGCCATAAAAGAAATCTTGATATTTAAGATCAAATTTTTCCATCACTTTTAAAACAGATTTTTCAACTATTGTAGCGGAAGAACGCGGATATAGAATTGGCTGAACTACATTAAACATATCATACAAAGGTATTACCTGGGCAAAATAACTTATTTCACCTGGGCCGCCAATATACATTCCAGTCGGTAACAAATAATCTTGGCAAATGGGTCTTAATAAAACATTCGGACTGAAATTGCCTGGATTTGAATCAAGCAACTCTAAAATATCATCCAGACTATATTTAGTTTTTTTCCCTTTTAATCTGAAATGATCATCAACGGGTTCAAGCAGATATCTTCCGGTTTCATCGGATATAAACATGTTTATTGGCTTAACCTTTACCTGAGCATGATATAAGTCTTCTAATTCAGCGCTTCGTTCTACCGCAAGATTAGCATGTTCTCTAAAATTAATAATTTCATTTTTGAAAACCGGGGTTAGAAGTTTTTTTACATTCCTATCTTGCGGATCAAATATAACTAAGCCATATTCATCAAACAGCCTGAATATCAGTTTCTTAAATGCTGATTTAAATGTAGCGTTTTCTTTATAGTAACTATACATCAGATCCAGCAGTTCATCGGTGAATTCGGTTCCGCGCAAAGTTTCATTTAACAATTTGAATACTTCATTTATATTTCTATTAAAAGGTATTGAGCCAACACCTCCTCTGTTTATATCTTCTTCCAAGCCATCATCATATTTAAGATTACTTAACTGATTATTTTTATCAATAAAATTAAATGATGTAACTTCATCAAAATCATGATCGTCAGCTTCCAGCCAAAATACCGGTACAAAATTATAACCGTCGTATTGATTTTTAAGTGAGCTGGCTAATTTAATGGCGGTTATTATTTTATAAAGCGTATAAAGCGGTCCACCCATTATACCAAGCTGCTGGCCGGTTGTTATTGCAACAGTATTTTTTTCTTCAAGAGCTCTAATATTTAATTGAGTCTGTTTAGAAGGCTTTAATTCTTCATACTGGTTTGAAATAATATGCGCGACAAGTTTACGATGAGGTCGTTTCTGATTAACTAAATTATCAAAAACATTATTATAATTTTGGGTTTTACGAAAATCTATTTTATAATATTTTTCAACATTTTCAAATTCATATAAATAATCAAGAAATATATTATTATGTCCGGCAATTTCACTGAAATTTATAAACATTCATGCTCCATTTTTCAAATTTAAACAAATAAAAATAGTAAAATTAAGATTAAAGAATCAAAGTTTAATACTTAATTCTGGGAATTTTAAAATAAGAATTTTTGAAAATATCATTTATTTCAAGTGTTATTTGAAACCGGTGCTGTGTAAAACACTGATAATAAAAGTCTTCCAGTACTTTCATTATTTCCCATCCTATTTTTCTTTTTAATTCTTCTTCCCGTCCTTCCAGAAGTCTTATAGCCAGATGAATAAACGCGTTTTCAATTTCTCCATTCCCTATATAATAATCATCCAGTTTAATAGCTCTGCTTTTGCAATTATTAATATCAATATTACCAACATCACTCAATACACGATGAACTTCCGCAAAGAGTTCGTTAAAATTAATATCATGATTTATGTTCGAAGTATATTCTAATGTAATCTGCGGCATGTAATCCTCTAAATTAGTCTGGTAAATATAAACTTTTGAATTAGAATAATAAATAAGGATTAGTATTAAAAAGTAATTCTATATAAAAAGATTCCGGTTCTCAAACTTCTGAAAACCGGAATTGTTTCGACTTTATATAGGCTCAAAAGACGAATTAAAATTTAGTTAGATAATTTCAGCTCCCAATTTTCAATCTGCCCGGAAACAAGCTTAGGATTAGGGGAGCCATAAGTTACTTTTCTTTGAAGCGCGGTTGATATCTCAAAACATTTAAGCGCGGATTTATCAAAAATTGTATTGATGGATTTTAGATCGTCTATAGTTAAATCATTCAGCTTCTTGTTTTTATCTTCCGCAAGATTTACAACTTTACCAACTATATGATGTGATTCTCTGAATGGAATACCTTTTAATACCAGCCAGTCTGCCAGATCAGTGGCTAAGGAAAAGTCACCTTCTAGTTCTTTCTTAAAACGATCCGCATTTACATTTATTGTTCCCATCATTCCAGCCATTATATTTAAACTATCGAGGTATGCACGGGCAGAATCGAATACTGGTTCTTTATCCTCTTGTAAATCACGGTTATAACTAAGCGGAAGACCTTTCATTGTTGTTAACAGAGAAATATAATTTCCAAACACACGGCCACTTTTACCGCGGATTAACTCTGCCATATCCGGGTTCTTTTTCTGCGGCATTAATGAAGATCCGGTTGTGTACTGATCTCCAATTTTTATAAACCCCCATTCTTTAGACGACCAGTTTATCAGCTCTTCTGTAAGTCTGCTTAAATGCATCATCCCTAGATTACAAGCGTTTAAGAAGTCCAGAAGAAAATCTCTTTCAGAAATACTATCCATCGCGTTATTTCCAACAGATTTAAATCCGAGTATCTTTGCTGTAAATTCACGATCCAGAGGTAATGTTGAACCGGCTATAGCACCGGATCCGAGTGCTGATATATCTGTTGCTTCTTTCGCAAATAGAATCCTTTTTTTATCACGTTCAAGCATTTCAATATAAGCAAGTAAATGAAACGCAAATGAAATTGGCTGAGCTCTTTGGAGATGTGTATAACCGGGCATTATCGTTTCAGTGTGATTTTTAGCTATATTTAATAGTACTTTTTGAAGTTTTATTTGAGATTCAAAAACTTTATCCGATTTTTTCTTAAGCCATAATTTTACAGCCGTTGTAATCTGATCATTTCTACTTCGCCCACTATGAAGCTTCCCAGCAACGTCTCCAATTAGGTTTGTCAGTTCACTTTCAATCGCTGAATGAATATCCTCAAACTTTAATGGATCAGGATTCCAGTTCCCTTTAACATAAGCTTCTTTTATTTTGAATAGACCAGAGCAAATTTTTTCTGCTTCGTGCGATTGTATAATGCCGACCTTAGCTAACATTTTAGCATGAGCAATACTGCCTTCTATATCTTCCTCAAAAAGGTTTATATCAAAATAAAGCGATGAAGAAAAGGCCATGGCTTCATTGTCCAGACCTTTTTCAAAACGGCTACCCCACAACATTTGCAGTTTCCTCTTTTTGATGAACCTTGCAGATAGTTCTATAAGGTAATCCAAATATTTTCATAAATCCGTCCGATGCCTTATGATCAAACACATCATCTTTTGAATATGTCGCAAGTTCCTTATTATAAAGGCTAAACTCAGAGTCACGTGACTGAACTGTCATATTCCCTTTATATAACTCCATAACAATTTCGCCGCTTATAAATTCTTGGGTAGTTTCAACAAATGACATTAGAGCGTTAAATAGGGGAGAGTACCAAAGTCCGTCGTAAATTAAATTTGAAATCTTGTTAGAAACATCTTGTTTGTAACGGAACGTTTCTCTATCCATAATTAATTTTTCTAATTCCATGTGAGCTTTATGAAGAATAATAGCAGCCGGTGCTTCATAAATTTCACGTGACTTTATGCCTACAACACGGTTTTCAATCATATCAATTCTGCCTATACCGTTTTTACCGCCAATATCATTAAGGTATTTTACTAATTCAACAGGAGGAAGTTCAATTCCGTTTACCGCGGTAGGAATACCTTTTTCAAAACTTATTGAAACAGTTGTAGATTGCTCCGGAGCATTTTTAGGATTTTCTGTAATCTGGAAAGCTCCTTCCGGCGGCGCGGCTTTGGGATCTTCCAATACTCCGCATTCCGTAGCAATTCCCCAAAGGTTTTCATCTATTGAATAAGGTGATTCTTTGGAAATCTGAATCGGGATTTCATTTTTAATAGCATAATCTATTTCATCTTCACGGCTCTTAAATTCCCAGTCGCGCAGTGGCCCAATAATTTTTAGATCAGGAGCCAACGATTGTATCCCGACTTCAAAACGTACCTGGTCATTACCTTTTCCGGTACAGCCGTGAGCAACCAGGTTTGCGCCTTCTGCCTTAGCAACATCAACCATCAGTTTAGCTAAAAGAGGCCGGCCTATTGCGCATGCCAATGGATACTGACCTTCATAGAGTGTTCCGGCTTTAAGTGATTTCCAAACGTATTCTGTGATAAACTCTTCTTGTAAATCCGCAATATAAGATTTAGAAGCACCGGTAGCTTTTGCTTTCTCTTCAAGCCCTTCTAATTCAGCTTTCTGACCAAGATTACCAGTTACAGTAATAATCTCAGCATCATATTTTTGACTTAACCATTTAACCATCACGGAAGTATCTAATCCGCCGGAATAGGCAACAACAATTTTATTTTTAGACATATTATATTCTCCTTAATGCTCTAAGAGGATTGAGCGTTCATTATTTCTTTAATCATTTTAATTATGTTCGGAATCTCTAAAGAACTGCTTGGTATAATTAGAACAGTATCATCACCGCCAACAGTTCCTAAAATTTCTGGCTTGTTCAATCTGTCTATATAATGAGCAACACCTTGTGCTCTGCCAGCTAACGAGCGGATAACAATTAGAGATTCATTATGTTCAATCGAGATTATTTCGAATCCGATTAGCTTCTCAATTTGTTTACCGGACTCAGTGCTGTTTATTATATAACGAACACCGCCATTAATGAACGACCTTATAACACCAAGCTCAGCAAAGTCTCTGCTTAGCGTTGCCTGTGTCACCTCTACACCTTCTGCTTTAAGAAGATTTACTAAAAACTCTTGCGATGTAACAACTTTTGTATTTAGCATCTCTTTAATTTTGTTTTGTCTTTTTAATTTAACCGACATTCTAAATTTGCTCCTATTAAATATGGATTAAATGTATATCCATATTCTTACAGTAAATGGTTTAGTTTTTGTTTTCTTCTAAATAGGAATTTGTTGCTGATATAAATTCATGCAACTTCACTATTTCTCTAAATTTATTTATAAATAATTTAATCTGTTGTTCATCAATTATAAACGGAGGAAGTAAACGCAGCACTTGTTCACCCGAAGTTCCGACAATAATTTTATTATCAAGTAATTTTGAAGCAATAGTTTTTGCGCTGAATCCGTCTTTAAACTCAATACCTAACATCAATCCTTTACCTCTTACTTCTTTTATTATGCTAGAATTTAAAGCCTTTATTTTTTCTTTGATAAGGATTCCATTCATCTCTATTTTTTTAATGCAGTCTTCATCAAGTAGATCCATTACTTTATTAGCTGCCGCAACAGCAATTGGATTTCCGCCAAATGTTGAACCGTGAGAACCGGGTGTTATTTTTTCAGCAACTTTATCGTTACATATAACTGCTCCTAAAGGTAATCCGTTTGCTATACCTTTTGCCGAGGTAATTATATCTGGTTTTATTTCACTCCATTGATACGCAAAGTATTTACCGGTTCTTCCTATTCCAGCCTGAACCTCGTCAATAATTAGTAATAGATTCTGTTTATCGCAGATGTTTCTTAACCGGGCAAAATAATCTTCAGAAGGAACCATTATTCCTCCTTCACCCTGGATTGGTTCAACCATTATTGCAACAACATCCTTAGTAATTGAATACTCAATAGCCTCGGTATCATTGTAAGGTACATACTTAAACCCCGGGCATAAAGGAGCAAATCCCTGCCAAAGTTTATATTGTCCCGATGCTGCTAAACTTCCCATTGTACGGCCATGAAAACTATTAATTGCAGTTATGATAGTTGATCTTTCTCCGTCCCATTTTCGGGCAAACTTAATTGCGGCTTCGTTGGCTTCAGTCCCCGAATTACAGAAAAACACTTTGTCTAATCCTGTTTTATCAGTTAAAGATGCCGCTAGTTTTTCCTGACCGGAAGATTCAAATAAATTTGAAACATGCCACAGGTTTTCTGTTTGTTCTTTTACTGCATCAACTATTTTGGGATGACAATGACCAAAACTGGTTACCGCAATTCCGCTTAAGAAGTCTAAATATTCATTCCCGTTTTTATCAAATAATAAAGCACCTTTCCCATGAGTAAACTCAATAGGATAACGTGAATAATTTTTTAAAAGAGAACTAGTTTGCAATTTGGTTTGAGTCAACAATCCAGGTTCCTCGCATATTAGTTTGTTGTTGAAAATTTAGATTGAATAGATCATTACCAATCCAAATCTTATTTATACCTTCGTTCAATAATTCTAACGAACTTTTTAATTTGGGAATCATACCGTCTGTAATATCTCCAGATGCAATTCCTTCATTTATATCTTTTTCGGTTATTGTTGCAATATCAATGCCTTTAAGTTTTACACCAGTTATATCCGACATAAAAAACACTGTATCTGTTTTAAGTGCTATGGCTAAAGCTCTTGTAAAGACATCAGCATTTACATTCATTAAATGACCTTCTGAATCTCTGCATACGCTTGAGAATACAGGAATCACTTTATCCATAAGCATATTTTTAATCCATGTTGTATTTCCGTTTATTTTAGGATTACCAACATAGCCAAGTTTTTCACTTATATAATCGGCAATAAATAAACCGCGGTCACTTCCGGTGAGACCCGCGCATTCAATATCATTTGCGGAAAGATGACCTATAATCTTTGAATTAAATAAGCCGGACTGAACTGCGGCAACAATATCCATAGTATCTTTACAAGTTACGCGCTGACCATCGATAAACTTTGATTGATGATTTAAAGCATGTGACCATTCAGAAATTTTATTCCCTGCACCATGAACAATTATTACACCATCAAATTGAGACTGCAGATATTTTAGTGTTGATATCCACTGCTTATTATCTAAAAAATTATTTAACGCTTTCCCGCTAAGTTTAACAATTACAGTTTTCATTTCATTCCCCTTAGCTTCTGTATGAAGCGTTAATCTGAATATACTGTTCCGAAAAATCGCATGTCCACCAGGTTGTATCAGATGTTCCCGCGTTTAGATCAATGTTGATCTCTATTTCATCATTCGATAAAATTTCTTTTGCTTCAGTTTCGCAAAAGTCACTTTTATAATTAGGCGAAAGAATTGTAAAATCATTAAATTTTATTGTTACTTTTGCAGGGTCAAATTCTGCTCCGCTATAACCGGCAGCAGAAATAATTCGTCCCCAGTTAGCATCGCTGCCATTAATTGCAGTTTTTACAAGAGGGGAGTTACAAATAGCTTTTCCTACTTTATTTGCGTCTTCATCACTGGTAGCATTTGTAACATTTACTGTAATTAGTTTTGTTGCGCCTTCTCCGTCACCGGCAATTGATTTTGACATTTTTTTACATAGATCTGTCAAAGCCTCTTGGAATATATCATAATCATTTGTTCCTTCAACTAAGGTGATTGCTGATTTCCCGTTTGCCATCAAAATAACCATATCATTAGTACTTGTATCACCATCAACAGAAATTTTGTTGAATGAATCTAATACTGAAGTTGAAATGAGATTTTGAACTGTGTGCTTATCAATATCCGCGTCTGTAGTTACAAATGCCAGCATAGTTGCCATATTAGGCATTATCATTCCGCTTCCTTTACATATAGCACCAATAGTAACCTGACCTTTTGAAAGATTAACTTTAACAGCAAAGTTTTTATTTCTCAGATCTGTAGTCATAATGGCTTCTGCAGCGTCAATTCCGCCATCATCTGTAACAGAATCAGCTATATTCTCTATTCCGTTAATAATGGACGCAAGATTCATTCTTTGTCCTATAACTCCGGTTGAACTGATTAGTACCTGATTGGCTTCAACACCAAGCTTATTGGCACAATATTTTTGAGTTGCCAAAGCATCTTCATATCCGTCTTGTCCAGTACAGGCGTTTGCATTTCCAGAGTTAACAAGAACAGCTTTAAATTTATTGTGGTTCTTAAGTAATTCTTGCGAAATTAATAAAGGTGCGGCTTTAACTTTATTTAATGTAAAAGTACCGCCGGCATTACATTCCGTATCCGAAGTTATAAGAGCCAGATCTTTACGTTTTTTCTTTAAGCCGCAATGTATGCCCGCTGCTTTAAATCCGTTAACAGAAGTAACACTGCCGTTTTCTATATATTTAAATTTTATATTTTCGTTAACCAAAACTGTTTCCTGCCACATATTTCCCCCTATGCTGAAATTAATTTTTTATCAATTACATTTAATTTAGAATCCATTATTCCAAGTGTGTTTTCCCATCCGAAATACTGATTCATATTTTGCATTGCCTGACCAGAAGCGCCTTTAATCAAATTATCGATAGCCGATGTAATGATCAAAGTTTTCCCGGATAGACAAATGTTTATATCGCAATAATTAGTATTAACAACCCAGCTAAGATCGGGGGGAGTTGTTCTTAACCGGATATAATTTGAGTTGGTATAATCATTTTTATAAGTCTCAAGAATTGAATTCTCATCTAATTCATTTTTTAAGTGAATTGAACAAGTTGTATATATTCCTTTACTAATAGGAAGTAAATGAGTTGTAAAGCTCAGATTTCTATTATAACCGGCTTTTGCAAGTTCTTGGGCAATTTCTGGTAAATGACGATGTTTATTAACATTATATGCTTTTACATTACCATCCATTTCAGAAAGCATTAAATCGGCCTTTGGAGATTTGCCTGCTCCGCTTGTTCCAGAATAAGCAGAAATACTAATTGATAAAATATTTTCTGAAAAGTTTTTTACTAATGGCAATAATGCTAAAAGACTTCCTGTAGGATAACATCCCGGATTGGAAATTAAATTTGTGTTTGTATAATCAATTGATTCGTCTGCCAGTCCGTAAACTTTTTTACTTAAAAGGTAAGATGATGAATGTGTATAATTATACCATTTTTCATAAAGTGATTCTTCATCTAATCTGTAATCTCCGCCAAGATCAATTACTAATTTATTTGTTGATTCTAAAGACGGGATGTAATTTAAAGATTCACCATGGGGCAAAGCTATAAAATAGGCATCATGATTTAACGAAATGTTTTCAACTGAATTTATAGTCTGATCTTCAACAGTTCCAACAAGCTGCGGGAAGACTGAATGTAGATTTTCACCAGCCGATGTTTTTGCATAAATATTGAAGTCTTTTATATATGGATGTTTAGTGCAATATTCTATTAGGTATTTTCCGGTATAACCGGTTCCTCCAATGATTCCTACCGAGATCATTATGTTTACTCCTTAGTTTGAATTTAAATTTGATGTACTTATAGTTATAGTTTACAGCTATTTTTACCCCCAGAGGGGAATCCTATAAGATAATGGTAGGCTGGGCCTGCTGGCATGTACAGTTTGTGTGTTTTTTATTGAGGCGATATTTAATAAAATTAAATTCATTGGATGTAAAAATATTAAATCAAATTCTATATAGCAAGCTAAAATAGTATAAATATTAAAAAAAATGGATATTAAGAAATAATATTGCGTATTTATGAATAAATATACAAAAAATATTATTTGCTGAATTTATTCAGTGTTACAAATAAGTGCCATGCCGGTTTTGATTTAAACCGGCATCTAAATTTTTTAAGAACCAGATTCCGGCAGAAAACCGGAATGACAAAACTAAAAATTTCTATTCGTATTCATCCCAGCTTTTTATTGCAAGGTTATCGAGATTATATTTTTTTAATGCTTTAACATATCTTTTTGCAAACTGCAAATTAGTAATCAATGGAATATTTAAATCAATTGCACTTCTTCTAATTATATAATCAGCGTCAAGTTCATTTTTCTCAGATGTTTTAGGAATATTGATAACAAGATCAATTTTACCATCATCTAAATATTTAAGAGTTGATGGTTCTTTATCCTGATTAGGGCGATAAAGAATAGTAACATCAATTCCATTTTCATTGTAAAAATCTGCTGTACCTTTTGTGCCGTAGAATTTAAGTCCCATATTTTTTAAGATTTTTAATTCATCAATAAATTCTGCTTTTTCTTTTAGAGTTCCGGTTGAAAGTAAAACACCTTTTTCAGGAATTTTAAAACTGGTTGATAAAAGACTTTTTAAGAAAGCCTCGTTAAAATCATCTCCAAGACAAGCAACCTCTCCAGTTGATGACATTTCTACACCAACTACCGGATCAGACCCTTTTAATCGTGTGAAAGAGAACTGTGAAGCTTTAACCCCAACATAATCAAGGTCAAATGATGATTTATCAATTTTATTAACTTTTTCACCAAGCATAATTTTAGTAGCTATGTTAATGAAATTTTTCTTCAGAACTTTTGAAACAAACGGGAAACTTCTTGAAGCCCGTAAGTTACATTCAATTACTTTAACTTCATTATCCTTTGCAATAAACTGAATATTAAACGGACCGGTAATTTCCAAAGCTTTTGCAATCTGTTTTGTTATAATCTTAACACGTCTCATTGTTTCTAAGTAAGTTCTCTGAGGAGGCAGAACAATTGTTGCGTCACCAGAGTGAACACCGGCATTCTCAACATGTTCAGAAATCGCATAACAGAAAAGCTCGCCTTTATCCGCAACCGCATCAACTTCAATCTCACGACCATCAGTAATAAACTTACTAATTACAACCGGATGTTCCTTACTGATATCAGAAGCCAAATTTAAGTAGTGTTCAAGCTCATCTTCTGATAGAACAATACTCATAGCGGCACCACTTAAAACATAACTTGGTCTTATTAGAACCGGATACTCAACTGATTGAGAGAATTTTTTTGCGGATACAAGATCAGTTAATTCTTCCCATTCTGGCTGATCAATATCAAGTTCATCAAGAATTGAAGAGAATTTATGCCTGCTTTCAGCATTGTCAATTTGTTTCGGGCTTGTACCAAGAATACGAACATTATTTTCGTACAACTTCATAGCAAGATTATTTGGAATCTGTCCACCCATAGAAACCACAACACCTTGTGGATTTTCTTTCTCATATATATCAAGAACTCTTTCAAGTCCCATTTCTTCAAAATATAATTTGTTGCAAATATCATGATCTGTGCTAACTGTTTCCGGATTAAAGTTGATCATAATAGATTTATAATTATGCTGATTCAAAGTTAATACTGTATTTACACAGCACCAATCGAACTCCACTGAGGAACCAATTCTGTAAGCGCCGCCGCCGAGTACAACAATTTGTTTATCCTCGCCAACTTCAATATCATCTTCGGTGCCATTGTAAGTCATGTATAAATAGTTAGTCATAGCTGGATATTCAGCAGCCATAGTATCAATTTGCTTAACACAAGGCACAATACCCATTTCTTTACGTTTACTTCTAACTTCATACTCGTATGAATTAGTTAATAACGAAATTTGTTTATCCGAGAAACCTTTCTGTTTAGCTTCTAAGATTGAATCTTCATCCAGATCTGATAATGATTTACCATTCAACTGATTTTTTACATCAATTATATTCTGCATTTTGTAAAGGAACCATTTTGTTATCTTCGATAGTTCATGAATTTTATCAACAGAATAGCCTTTTTCAAATGCTGCAGCCAGACTAAAAATTCGTCTGTCATTGGGCTGTTCAATTTCATGATCCAGATCTATAACTTCAAAATCGTTACAGGTAAAACCGTTCATACCAGTATCCAGCATTCTTATTGACTTTTGCAGAACTTCTTCAAAACTTCGTCCGATAGCCATTACTTCGCCAACGGATTTCATTTCGCTGCCAAGTTTTGTACTAACTTGTTTGAACTTTTGAAGATCCCAGCGGGGGAATTTTAGTACACAATAATCTAATGCTGGTTCAAAACATGAAGCTGTTTCTTTGGTTATAATATTTTCAATTTCGTTTAAGCCATATTGCAAAGCTAGTTTAGTGGCTACAAATGCAAGTGGATAACCGGTAGCTTTAGATGCTAACGCAGAACTGCGGCTAAGACGCGCGTTTACTTCAATAATTCTATAATCATCTGAGTTTGGATCAAGCGCGTACTGAATATTACACTCGCCAATTATTCCAAGATGTCTAATTAGTTTTATACCAATAGAACGAAGTTTGAAATTTTCATGGGCTGATAAAGTCTGTACAGGAGCCACAACAATACTATCACCAGTGTGAATTCCCATTGGATCGAGGTTTTCCATGGAACAGATTGTTATACAGTTATTATACTGATCCCGAACTATTTCATACTCAACTTCTTTCCAGCCGTATAGAGATTCTTCAACAAGTATCTGACCTGTAAACTTAAATGCCTTTCTGGCTTTTTCAAGTAATTCCTCTTTATTAGCTACTATACCGGAACCAAGACCTCCCAATGCATAAGCAATACGCACCATACAAGGGAATCCAATTTCTTTTGCCGCCATAATAGCTTCTTTTTCGTTTGTTACAATTCTGCTATTGGCAATTTTTAATCCGGCTTCAAGAACTCTTTCGCCAAACAACTGACGATCTTCAGTATCCTTAATTGTTTCAATGGAAGTTCCTAAAACTCGAACATTATATTTCTCGAGTATACCTTTATCAAAAAGATCAACACCACAGTTAAGCGCAGTCTGACCGCCGAATCCGAGCAGTATACTATCTGGTTTTTCTTTTACAATAATTTTTTCTACAAAGTCAGCAGTAATAGGTAAGAAATAAACTTTATCAGCAAACTCTTCCGATGTCTGTATAGTAGCAATATTTGGATTAACTAATACGGTAGAAATTCCATCTTCCTTTAACGCCTTTATTGCCTGACTTCCAGAATAATCAAATTCTCCGGCTTGTCCAATTTGCAGAGCACCGGAACCTAATATTAAAACTTTTTTTGGTCTTCTAATTTTTATCATTTTAACGCTCTCACAAACATGTCAAAAATAAATTCTGTATCATCTGGGCCGGGTGAAGCTTCCGGGTGAAACTGTGCACCGAAAAATGGTTTTGAAATATGTATTATTCCTTCGTTAGTGCCATCGTTATCGTTGGTGAACCATTCACGCCAGTCAACTGGCAAAGTTGCTGAATCAATTGCATAACCATGATTTTGTGAAGTTATATAACATCTTCTTGTACCAGACTCGTTAGCAGGCTGATTATGACTGCGATGCCCGTAAGTTAATTTATAAGTATTGGCTCCGGCGGCTAAAGCAAGTATCTGACTTCCTAAACATATTCCTAAAATCGGCATTCCTTCTGCCATAGCTTTTTTAGCGTTTTCAATTGTAGCCGGACATTGTTTTGGATCGCCGGGTCCGTTTGAGAGAACAATCCCGTCAACATCAAGAGAGTTGAAATCGTAATCGTGCGGAACTCTAATTACTGTAATGTCTCTTCTCAAAAAGGCTTGTATAATATTGTTCTTAGTTCCGCAGTCAACAACAGCAATAGTCTTTTCACCTTTTTTGTAAGTAACAGGTTCTTTTACACAAACCTTTGCCGCAAGATTTTCCAGATTTGGATCAGCAAATTCAAGTTTGTTTTCATCATCACCATCTAAAACAATTTTGCCAAGAAGTGAACCTTCTTCACGTATTTTCCTGGTTAGGGCTCTTGTATCAATTCCGTAAATTCCAATAATTTTTTCTTCAGCCATCCAATCATGTAATGATCTTTCAGCATTCCAGTGAGAGTAGTTTTCAGAATAATCTGAAATAATTAATCCTCTTACCTGAATTTTGTCTGATTCAAAATTTTTGAGAATGTTGTTTTCTAACTCTTTACCTGGAACTCCATAGTTCCCAATCAGCGGATATGTGCAGACTAAAATCTGTCCGCAATAGGATGGATCCGTTAATGTTTCCGGATAACCGACCATTCCGGTATTAAACACAACTTCACCAGCAACAGATTTAGGATGACCGAATATGTATCCCTTAAATTCTGTTCCGTCTTTTAATATTAGTTTTGCTTTTTGTTTTGCCATTATCTCGTTTGGTTTTAATTATTAAGAAAATTATTAATAACAGACTTATAAATTAACCCTAAAGATAGATATAAAATTAATAATAAAGAAATCTAAACTTTATAATTATAAGTGTAAATGAATAAATATTTATACTTATCGATGTTTTTTTATAAATATTATTTTAGAATGATAAATAAAGTATTTTCAATTTTATGATTGAATGGAAAATCGACAAATATTTATTATTTTAGTAAATTAGTTTGTTATTTAACAACTTATTTTGAGTTTTTTCACATCCCGGCCAGCTTGATGTGACAATAAGTAATTAAAAATATTGAGAGCAGCTTATATCGGAGAAACAAATGGGTATCCTATCTAAACCAGAAAAGATGATTGAAAATCTAAAAAAAGAGAATGATGAACTTAGAAATAAACTTCATGAGGTAATTATTAAGAATAATTCTTATGAGGAACTGGAAAAAAAACTTGATTCTTCTAAAGGAAGTCTGGTTGAATTAGAAAAGGAAGAAGAAGTTGTTTCTGAAAATATTATTAACAAAGAAAAACTTTTTGAAGAAAGAAAAAAGCAATTTGAAGAACTTGAAAAGAAATTGGGTGAACTGGAAAATCAGAAAGATGATTTATCTATAAACATTGGAAAATATATTGATGAAATAAATGAACTGGAAAAAAAGAGGGAAGCCGGGGAAGCAAGTCTTAACAAAGTAACTGGTGAATTAAGTAAGCTTGAAGAAAAGTTTGCGGAGGTTTCTAAAGATCATTCTGAAACCAAGGTAGAATATGAAAAGATGAAATCTGAAATTGAGATGTGGAGAAAAGAGGTTTTATCACTTAAAAATGAGAAAGAAAAACTTATTGAAGAAGTTGATATAAAAAAGAAAATAAATGAAACTATCCAGAAAGAAATTGACGCACTTAAAGAGAAAAAAAAATCAGAGGAAAAAGAAGCGGCTGTTGTTGACAAGAAACTTGGCGAATTGAAGAATAAGGAAACTTCTTTAATTAAGTCTGTTGAAGAACAATCGCAGTTGTTTAGGGAAAGAGATGAAACTAATAAATCATTAAAATCTGATAACGAGACTATTCAGAAAACAATGAATAAAACTGAAGCTGCGGTTAAGGGTTTAAGAACGGAAGAAGATGAACTGACAACTTCTATTACAAAAAACAGACAGACTATAGAAACTGAATTGACCCGGAAAAAAGAACTTCAGGAAAAGAATGATGCTTTCTGGGAAGAGGTAAACGCGTTAGAGAAAAATCTTAATAAGCTGCGTGATAAGGAAGAAATTCTTAACAGCGAATTAGAAGAGAAGCAGAGAGTTATTGAGGATACTGATAAACGGACATCTGAAATTATTTCTTTGTACGAAGAAAGCAAAGCTGAAATTGAAAATACAAAAAAGAAAATTGATGAATTAAATGATGAAAAAGTAGTTTTGATTAAGCAGCTTGAAAGTACTAAAGACAAAATTGAATACAATAATGTTGAGATTGAATCGTTAAGTAAAAAACATGATGATGCTAAAACCCAGTTAGAATCGGTTAAATCGGAAGTAGATAACTTAAAAGGAATTGAATCTAATCGTAGAAGTGAAATTGAAGAATTAAGCAGTTTAATTAGTAAGCAAAACGCGGTTATTAATGATCTTAAAAATGAAAATGCAGAATTAAATTCTGAGAAAGAAAAAGTTTCCACGATTGTTGCTAATCTTAATAATGAAATTATAACCTTAACTAAAAATATTGAGTATTCGCAAAGCAAGATTGAAGCCCAGTATAATGAAATTGATTTTAATAAAGCCGAACTTGCTAAGTTAAAAGAAGACTGCAAAGGTTTATCGAGAGATAAAGATAAATTAGTTAATCATGTAAATAATCTGATTTTTGAAAAGGAAGAAAAACTTAAAAAAGTTCAAGATCTAAACTCAAATATAATTTCAAAATCTGAACAGTTAATGACTCTTGATTCAAATTTTGATGATCTGCTTAAACAAATAATTGAAAAGAATTCTCAGTATCAGAAACTGACTGGTGAGCAGCAGTCAGTTCTTAACGAAATCAGTAAGAACCAGGAGATACTTTTAGAGCTGGACAAAGAAATTTTGGAGAAAGAAGATAAAAGAATTGCGCTTGAGTTTGAATTTAAAAGTATTGAGCAAAAAAAAGAAGCGGCTATTTCCGAGATTAATGATTATGAATCTACTAAGAATGAAATTGATAATGATATACTGGTTAAAAAAGAAGAAGAAATAAGATTAAATGAGCAGATTGATTCTCTTAAAAAAGAAATAAAAGATCTGGATGTTAAGAAGAGTGAATCGGAAAAAAAATCTCTTGAGCTTGAAAGAAAAGTTATAGAAATATTTAACGGAATCCCAAATGAAATTGCTGATGCTGAAGGAAATATAAATAAACTGAAATTGGAGATTTTGTCAAAAGAAAAACAGCTTCATAGTCTTGAGCGTTTAATACTGGAGCAAGGTGTTCAGCTGAGTAAAAATGAGAGCAGACTTCAAATTTCGAATAAAGAGCATTCTAATATTATTGATTCAATTACATATCTTAATAAAGAGAAACAAACACTTATTACTGATATTCATGGATTTAGAGAGAAACAGCAGAAACAGAAAAAGTATTCTAACGAACTTAAACTTGAATCCCGGTTTTTTAATCAGAGAAGGGAAGCGTTAAATAAAAAAATGATGAAAGTGTTGAGTAACATGAATAAAGATGTTTCTATTGTTACTAAACAGAAGGAAGAATTTGATAGAGAAATTTCGCTTTCTAAAAATGCGCTTAATACTTTTGATGAAAGAATTAAAAACAGCAGTAAGCAATTGGAAGAAAGAAATCTGGAAGTTAAGAAAGCTGAAAAGGAATTAGAGGAATATACTCATAGAATTTCAAAACTGATTGTACTTGAGAAATCTGTTAAGGGTGGAGCAGAATAGAGGTCTATATTAATTTGGACATCATGATTCCAAGACTGTTAACCAGCACTTTCAAGTGTTGGATTTGAAGCTAGAACAGATTGAAAAAACAGCGGATAAATCCATTGGTTTACAAAATAGAAGACAAAACCCGACCACCAAAATGGAAGTCGGGTTACAAATTAAATCTTAACCTTAATTACCATTTTATGAACCGGCTCATTTTCTTCAACCTTAATTCCGGGCTTATGTGCGTCATCCGGGAAGAACATTACAAATTCGCCTTCACTAATCTGAACAAAATCTCCGTCGCCGTCTAAAAGTTCAACGTCTTTTTCTTCATTATAGTCTTCCACAACATCTAAATAATCAGCTAATACAAACCCTATGTTTTCTGTCCCGGCAACCATGTACTGAATATCAATATACTTTTGATGAGCTTCAAACTTTGCTTCTTCAGGATCTTTTGTATCATACTTTTGAACCAAAGCAAAAATATTATTGCCATCAATTTCAATTTTGCCTTCTTTTAAAAGACTGCAGTCATTAGTTTTAATAAACTCAAAAGCTGTTTTAATTCTTTCGCCAAGACCAAAATAAAGCCGGGCGTTTTCAATTGAATCGTAAATCATTTTATTCTCCTAGTTAATAATTATTTATAAAAATAATATAGTGAAACTATAAGTTCAAACAATATAAAATCTTCATTGTAAAGCTTTATTTTGTGAACTTTCTTTCCTTCTTCATACTCCAAAATATCTTCAGGCTGTAATATAATCTATTGTCTTGGTTAATAGGATATTGATAATGATATGAAATTTAGAATTAGTTCCAGACTGTTATATAAAGGTTTTTCAATATTAATGTTTCGTGATTAGTAAAAAGTGCCGTTATAATTAAGTTTAATGAATAATGATTCATTATTAAATAATAATCAAAGCTTTTAATCCTTATAATATTTTTCGTATTTTTACAGCTTACATTTTTTAGAGGAGGTGTATGTACAAGATAATTGTGATGGTTAAGCAGGTTCCGGATACTTCAAATATTTCCGGTAAGGTGATGAAAGAAGATGGAACTGTAAACCGTGCTATGCTGCCTGCTGTTTTTAACCATGAGGACAAAGAAGCTTTAGAATTAGCCCTACAGGTTAAAGATAAATATGGAGCTGAAGTTAGTGTAATTACAATGGGTCCGCCAAGAGCGGTTGAAATGTTAAAAGAATGTCTGTATATGGGTGCGGATGATGCATATTTAGTTAGTGACAGGAAATTTGCCGGTTCGGATACACTGGCTACATCGTATGTAATAAGTGAAGCAATTAAACATATTGGTGAATTTGATTTTGTTTTTGCCGGAAGACAAGCTATAGATGGCGATACCGCACAGGTTGGTCCGCAAACAGCAGATAAGTTGAACCTTCCGCAAATAACTTATGCTGAAGATGTTTTAGATCTTAAGGAAAAAACTGCTACAATTAAGAGAAGAATTGATGGCGGTTATGAGATTCTTGAAGCAAAACTACCTTTACTTATTACAGTTGTTAAAGGTGCTAAAGAGCCTCGTCCTTTTAGCGCAAAAAGAGTAATGGCATTTAAAAATTCAAAATCGTTGCTCGATATCGAAAAAATGGGAAATGAAAATGCGCTTCTCCCATACACAAATCTATTAGAGGAATACAAATCACGCAATCTTTTTATTAATACTTTAACAATGGAAGACTTACAGCTCGATATATCGCGTCTTGGTATTAAAGGCTCGCCAACCAAAGTTCATAAAGTTGAATCAGTAGTTTTAGCCGGTGGACAAGCGAAACAGGTTGATGCGAACAGAGAAGGGTTAAGTACTTTAATTGATGAATTATTGCATGATCATATTTTAGGATAACATTTATGGAAAATATTACTAAAGAGGTATGGGTATTTGTTGAGCAGAGAGACGGTATTGCCGCTGATGTTAGCCTTGAGTTATTAAGTAAAGGGCGAAAGTTAGCGGATAGTTTAGGAGGTGTATTAAAAGCCGTTGTGATAGGCCATAATGTTAAAGGTATTGCTGAAAATACTTTTAAGTATGGAGTTGATGAAGCTTTATTAATTGATCATCCTAAGTTAGAAAAATATCTTGCTCAGCCTTATAGCAGAATTTTAAATGATTTAATAAAAGAGAAGCGGCCGCGAATTGTATTGTTTGGAGCAACAATAATTGGCCGCGGATTAGCTCCCAGAGTTGCATCCAGTACTTTAAGCGGTTTAACTGCCGACTGTACAGAATTAGTTATTGAGGATGTAACTTATTTAAAGAAAGATTATCCAAAATTATTACTTCAAATTCGCCCTGCGTTTGGCGGAAATATAATCGCGACAATCATTACCCCCGATAATCCGGTTCAGATGGCAACTGTACGTGAAGGTGTTATGGAAATGCACGAAGTTGAAACACCTAATACAGTTATTATTACTGAGATTAATTATGAACCTAATGAAACTGATGACGTAATTAAAATTATTAAGCAGTTTAGAGAAGAGAGTAAAGTTAATCTTAAAACTTCTCAGATAATTGTTGCTGGCGGATACGGACTTGGTACAAAAGACAATTTTAAACTTATTCATGAATTAGCGGAATGTGTTGGCGGCGAGGTTGCAGGAAGCCGTGCGGCAGTTGATGCTGGTTTTTGTGAGTCTGAAAGACAAGTTGGTCAGACCGGTGTAACAGTCCGCCCAAAATTGATTTTCTCAGTTGGTATCTCAGGTGCTATTCAGCATCGTGCGGGAATGCAGGACGCAAATAAAATTATTGCGATAAACAACGATCCGGAAGCTCCTATATTTGGTATTGCGCATTATAAAATAGTTGGTAATGCCGAGGATGTAATTCCAATGTTTATCGAAACATTTAAACAAAAATTGAAGTAGGGGATAAGATGCCAAATTTCTTCACAGAAAATAAGGATATACAATATCATTTTAATAAACTTGATTTAAAAGATATTCTTGAGGTTTCTGAAGATAATTATGAACAATCTAAAGAATATAATTATGCTCCTGAGGATTATGAAGACGCAATGGAAAACTTCAAAAAGGTACTTGAAGTAGTTGGTGATATTTCCGGTAACTTTATAAATGAACGTGCGGCCGGTGTTGATGAAGAAGGCGCGCATTTTGATAACGGAGTTGTTACTTATGCAAAAGGAACTCAGGAAAATTTAGACAGATTAGCAAAAGCAGATTTAATGGGAATGATTTTGCCAAGAAAATACGGCGGATTAAATTTCCCGTTTACTGTTTATATGATGGCGGTTGAAATTGTTTCAAGAGCTGATGCATCGCTAATGAATTTATTTGGACTTCAGGATATTGCCGATACAATTTATAAGTTTGGAACTGTGGAACAGCATCAGGAATATCTGCCAAAGTTTGTAACAGGTGAATATAGCGGAGCAATGGTTTTAACTGAGCCAGATGCCGGTTCGGATCTGCAGGCATGTAAGTTAAGTGCTTATCAGGATAAAGATGGCCAATGGCGATTAAAAGGTGTTAAACGCTTTATAACAAACGGTAATGGCGATGTACTCTTGGTTTTAGCAAGATCGGAATCGGGTACAAAAGACGGACGTGGTTTAAGTATGTTTGTCTGTTATGGCGATGATACTGTTAAAATAAGACGTATAGAACACAAGCTTGGAATTCATGGCTCTCCAACGTGTGAAATGCAGTTTAATGATACTAAAGCTGAGCTGGTTGGTAAAAGACGTTTTGGACTAATTAAATATGTATTAGAATTAATGTTCCGTGCCCGAATGGGTGTATCGGCTCAGGCATTAGGAATTTGTCAGGCTGCTTATGAAGAAGCTTATAAATATGCTTCGGAAAGAGAACAGTTTGGAAAACCAATTCTTCAAATTCCGGCAGTTACAAATATGCTTTTAGATATGCGTGTACTTTTGGAAAGCAGCAGAACTTTATTCTATAGTACTTCCCGTTTAGTTGACTGGAAAGAACAGCTTGAAGAAAAAATTGATAGATTAAAAGAGAAAGGAGAACCATTCTCTAAAGAGGCTAACGAATTAAAGAGAGCTACAAGAGTTGCCAATCTATTAACACCTATATCAAAATATATTTTAGCCGAAGCATCAAATAAAATAACTTATGACGCGCTTCAAATACATGGCGGTACCGGTTATATGCAGGAGTTTAACATTGAGCGTTTAGCCAGAGACGCACGTATTACTAATATTTATGAAGGTACATCGCAGCTTCAAATAGTTGCGGCAACCGGCGGTATTATTAACGATATTCTTAAAGAATATTTTGCGGAAAAAGCACATAAAGAATACAAAGGTACACTTTCAAGATTAAATGAACTTCTTAAGGAAATAAGAGAAATTTATGAAGAATGTTTAAAATATGTTCTTGATAAAAAGGATGTAAGCTTCCAGGAAGTTTCCGCAAAAGATTTAGTTGAAATGTATACATATCTGTATACGGGTTATTTATTATTAGAAGAAGCAGAGTTAGAGCCTAGAAAAGTATTTATAGCTAATAGATATATTATTAATGCTATTTCTAATGCCAGAAAAAATGCGGCGTCAATTAAAAACGAGTTATTTAACGATCTTATGCACGTTGATGAAATTCTGTAATAAATAAAATCTTTTGTTATATTAAAAAATGTTTCAAAAAAACTATTAGAGAAGAGGAAAATGTCTATAGCAAGTAAGATATTAGATTTTTTCACACGTAAGTCTAAAGTTGTAGAAGGCGGCGGTGAAAAGGCGATACAAAAACAGCAAGCGATGGGTAAGATGACTGCTCGTGAACGAATAGAGTCTTTATTAGATCCTGATTCATTTCAGGAAATGGATTTATTTGTTGAGCATAACTGTACTGATTTCAACATGGATAAAAAACAGCTTAATGCTGATGGCGTTGTAACTGGTACCGGCACAATTTACGGCGGATTTCCTGTCGCAATTTATGCTCAGGATTTTACAGTTGCAGGTGGCTCGTTAGGGTTAGCGCATGCGCGCAAAATTACAAAACTAATGGATCATGCAGTTAAATTTGGTATGCCGATAATTGGTATTAATGATTCCGGCGGTGCCCGTATACAAGAAGGTGTTAACTCACTTGCCGGTTATGGTGAAATATTTTACCGTAATACAAGAGCATCAGGGGTTGTACCGCAAATCTCAGTTATATTAGGTCCTTGTGCAGGGGGTGCTGTTTATTCTCCGGCATTAACTGACTTTACGTTTGTGGTCGATAAAATTTCAAAAATGTTTATCACGGGTCCTGAAGTAATAAAATCGGTACTTGGTGAAGAAATATCGATGGAAGATCTTGGTGGTGCCCGTGTTCATACTGAAGTTACCGGTAATGCCCATTTCTTTGCTGAAAGTGAAATAGAATGTTTTGAACAGATAAAAAAACTTCTTTCATACATTCCATGGAACAATAGAAAAACGGCGGATGCTATTAAACCGAGAGAACCAAAGATTACCTATGATATAACAAAGGTAATTCCTTCAGATCCTCGTAAACCTTATGATGTTAGAAATGTTATAAAAAGTATTAGTGATGATTCTGACTTTTTCGAAATTCAGGATGGGTGGGCAAAAAATGTTGTAATAGGTTTTGCCAGATTTGATGGTGCTACAGTTGGTATTGTTGCTAATCAGCCAATGCATTTGGCCGGTGTACTAGATGTTGATTCATCCGATAAAGCGGCAAGATTTATCCGTTACTGTAATGCATTTAATATTCCGCTATTAACTTTGGTCGATCTTCCGGGATACCTTCCGGGTGCTGATCAGGAACATGCCGGTGTAATTAGACATGGTGCAAAAATACTTTATGCATATAGCGAGGCTACTGTTCCAAAGGTTACTCTTATTCTAAGAAAAGCTTATGGCGGCGGTTATATTGCTATGTGTTCCAGACATTTAGGTGCTGACTTTGTTTATGCATGGCCTACGGCTGAGATTGCAGTAATGGGTTCAGAAGGTGCGGCAAATATTATTTTCAGAAGAGAGATTATGGCTTCTTCGGATCCAGAAAAAACTCGTCAGGAAAAAATTAAAGAGTATACAGATAAATTTTCAAATCCGTATGTTGCCGCAAGTGCCGGTCACGTAGATGCGGTTATCAATCCTGAAGATACAAGAAAAAGTATTATTCATGCTTTAATGGTTTCTAAAAACAAAGAAGAAGTTACTGTTAAAAGAAAACATGGTATTGCACCATTCTAAATAACAGGAGAACTGAGCATGGAAAAAATAAATATTGATTTTACGAACTATGAAACTGAATTATCTGAGAAATTCAAAAATAGGAAAAATTTTGAACCTCATAATCCTAAAATGATATCTTCAATAATACCGGGAACTATAATTGATGTATTTGTAAAACCTGGTGTTAATGTTAGGGAAGGTGATAAACTGCTTATTCTTGAAGCTATGAAAATGCAGAATTTAGTTGTCTCACCTGTTCGCGGCAAGGTTAAAGATGTCAGAATTAAACAGGGTCAGATGGTTCCCAAAAATCATTTGCTTATTGAAATAGAATAAAATTAAGCCCCGGTTTTATCGGGGCTTGAATCTCTTGATAAACTTATTACCAGAGAAAATTAATAATAATGTCAGTTCGAGCGAAGTCGAGAACTAGCTGTTGTAGGGTGTTTTCACTCTTCGACCAGGCTCAGAGTGACATAATAAAATTTTGTCAACAGTCTTAAGCCCCGGTTTTATCGGGGCTTTTTTGTTTCAGCATATCACTTCCCCAATTTTTATAGCTAAAATAAAATCTGTAATTATTTTATACTACAAAAGATCAAAAAAAATTGAACGGAGAGATAATTATTTTTAAATTTACGTTTAATTAAAATTAATATTGTACTCACTAAAATTTCAGGTCTTATTATTTTGAAGTCACTTACCATGGTATTAAAACAATTATTTTCTTATAAACTCTTTTTTCTGTTATTAATAAACTGGAGTTTAATTAATGCGCAGGATCAGGTTTATGAAATTGAGGGGAATAAATATCTGTATAGTAAACCTAATGCTTTTGATTTTATATTAAATATGCCAACTACATTTGCATCAGTTGGTTCAAGCATGTTCAATAAAGAGTATACCGTTCCAAACATTATAATAGGAACTAGTACCGCGGCTTTCATTCTAGTTGATCAGCCAGTATATGATCAAGTTTCTGAATGGGGCAGACAATGGGGTCTTGGTAATGGTGATAATACCAAAACAGTTTTAACCGTCGGCGGTTATCCTTTATTTAGGGGTCCAACTGATTGGGGTTCAGCAATGTATTTTTTAGGCGACGGCTGGACTCATCTTGGTTTAGGATTATCTTTTTTAACAGCAGGTTTAATTAATGATGATAATCGTGCTTTACAAACGGCTTCCCAAATTGCGCAGGGAATGTTAACTGTTGGTTTTACAACTCAATTTATGAAACATATTTTTGGAAGGGAGACACCGGGCAAGGCAACTAGTACCGCCGGGAAATGGAGGTTCTTTCCAAATCAAATTGATTATCATAAACATGTTCCTAAATATGACGCGTTTCCATCCGGGCATGTTGCTACTGCAATGATGACTTTGACTGTTATTGCTAATAACTATGAGGAATATAAATGGATTAATCCTGTGGGATATGGTTTAATTACGGTATTAAGTTTTCAAATGATTAATAATGGTGTTCATTGGATTAGTGATTATCCTTTAGCCTTAGGGATTGGATATTTATTTGGAAAGATAATTGTTGACAGCGGCAGAAAAAAATTAAATGATAATGTACTAACTAAAGAAAAAGTAAGTTATAGTATATTTCCGCAAATTGGTTTAGATAATTCATATCGATTATCATTTCATTTAACATTTTAATAGTTAGTAATAGTTAATATCAATTGGATTAAGTATAAAACTAATTGACAAAATTACCATTACAAAAGCCTCAGTGCGTTTTTTCCCTTTACAAATTTATTTTTAATAAGTTCAAACCCATCGGCTTGAATTGGATCTTAATAATTCTAAAAAAAATGCGATAATCACAATTGGTTATTTAAAGAATAAAAAATATTAAATTGGAGCTTATATCCAGTTTACAAATGTAAATTGAAAAAATTGTGTTTCGTTTTAGTATGGATTAAATTTGCTTTTTGTAATAAAATCTAAGGTTTGGCTATCTTATTGATTTGAAAAGGTTTATATTAGTCACCTAAATTTTAAAAAGTTTTTTAATCAAAATAAACAATATAAATAAAAGGAAGACATGGGATTAACTAAGATCAAAAAAGGATTGAATCTTCCTATAACAGGTGAACCGGAACAGAAAATATCTGCTGCAAAAGCCGTTAAAAATGTTGCTATTCTTGGTGATGATTTTGTAGGAATGAAACCTACAATGATTGTTAAAGAGGGTGATATTGTTAAACTTGGCGAAGCAGTGTTTACTGACAAAAAAATACCGGCAATTAAATTTACATCACCTGGTAGTGGAAAGGTTACCTCGATTAATCGTGGTGAAAAAAGAGTATTTTTATCCCTTGTAGTTGAGCTTGACGGTGCAGACGATCAAGTTACTTTTTCTTCATATTCTGAAAGTGAATTATCTTCTCTTGACAAAGAAAAAGTTAAAGAACAGCTACTTGAATCTGGTCATTGGACTTCAATCAGAGTCCGTCCGTTTAGTAAGATTGCAAATCCGGAAACAGTTCCGCATTCAATTTTTGTAAACGCAATGGATACTAATCCGTTAGCACCATCAATTTCAGTAATTATGAAAGGCTCTGAAAGAGATTTTGAAAACGGCTTAAAAGTTATTTCAAAATTAACTGATGGCAAAGTTTTTATTTGTAGAGAAGCAGGATCTTCAATTCCTGGTTCGGAAGTTAAAAACGTTTCAGTAGAAGAATTTTCTGGCCCTCATCCGGCTGGATTATCTGGTACACACATCCATTTTATCGATTCGGTAAGTCAGCACAAATTTGTCTGGTATATTAATGCCGAAGATGTAATTGCAATTGGAAGTCTGTTTACCACTGGTAAAATTAAAACTGAAAAAGTAATTTCGTTAGCTGGCCCTCAGGTAAATTCTCCAAGATTATTAAAAACAAGAGTTGGTGCTTCTATAACTGAACTTGTTACGGGTGAATTAAAAGAAGGTGAAAACAGAGTGATTTCTGGTTCAGTATTATCTGGAAGAATAGCTGAAGGAACAACCGCGTTTATCGGCAAGTTTCATCGTACAATTTCAGTTTTGCAAGAATCTTACGAAAGGAAATTCTTAGGCTGGGCAAATCCGTTTGCTAATTTCTTTTCACTTAAAAGAGTGGTGCTTTCAAGTTTTATAAGAAGCAGGAAATTTGATTTTACTACAGATAATCATGGTGGCGAAAGAGCAATAGTTCCTTGTGGAAGTTATGAATCTGTTATGCCTTTAGATATTCTTCCAACATTTTTATTACGCTCAATAGCTGTTGATGATGTTGAAGAAGCAGAAAAATTAGGTGTTTTAGAACTTGATGAAGAAGATTTAGCACTTTGTACGTTTGTTGATCCATCGAAAATAGATCATGGTCCAATTTTAAGAAGAAATTTAACCTTAATAGAAAAGGAAGGATAGTGAAGTTTTTAAGAAATATTTTAGACAAACAGGAAAAGCACTTTGAAAAGGGCGGAAAGTTAGAAAAACTTTTTCCTCTCTTTGAAGCAACTGACACATTGCTTTTTACAACAGGGTCTAGAACCAAAACTGCTTCACATGTTCGTGATGCAATTGACCTTAAAAGAATGATGATGACGGTTGTTATTGCTTTAGTTCCTGCGGTATTAATGGCGTTATATAATACCGGATTTCAGGCAAATACTGGCTTGGAACAAATAGGACTTTCAGCAGCCGAAGGATGGCGCGGAAGTTTAATAGAAGCAATGGGCATTGGTTTTGATCCCAAAAATCTATTAGCAAATGTTATCCACGGAGCACTCTATTTCTTACCATTATATATGATCACTTTAGCAGTTGGTGGTTTTTGGGAAGTTGTATTTGCATCTGTTAGAAAACATGAAATTAATGAAGGCTTTTTAGTTACAAGTCTTTTATTTCCATTAATCTTACCACCTGATTTACCTTTCTGGCAGGCGGCAATTGGTATATCTTTTGGTGTTGTTATAGGTAAAGAAGTTTTTGGCGGTGTAGGAATGAACATTTTAAATCCTGCATTAGTATCAAGAGCGTTTTTATTCTTTGCTTATCCTGCGCAAATTTCTGGTGATAAAGTCTGGGTTGCAGTTGATGGAATGAGTAAAGCTACTCCGTTAGCACAGTTTTCGGATGCAAGTATTCAATTAACAACTACATGGTGGGATGCTTTTATTGGTTTAGTTCCTGGTTCAATGGGCGAAACATCGGCCTTAGCATGTTTAATTGGAGCGGCTGTTCTAATTATTTCAGGTGTAGGTTCATGGCGAATTATGCTTAACATTCTGATTGGTATGGTTGTTATGACATCCATTTTTAACCTTATTGGAAGCGATACAAATGCAATGTTCCAGGTTACACCGGCGTGGCATTTAGTAATAGGCGGATTTGCGTTTGGTGCTGTATTTATGGCAACTGATCCGGTTTCTGCATCAATGGTTCCTAAAGGACAAATTTATTATGGTTTATTAATTGGTATTCTGGTTGTATTAATCAGAGTTGTTAACCCTGCCTTCCCTGAAGGTATGATGCTGGCAATTCTATTTGGAAATGTGTTTGCACCAATTATTGATAAAGTTTTTATAAATAAAAATATTAAGAGGAGGCTAGCGAGAAATGCAGGCTGATAGCATAAAAAAAACACTTGGGGTATCAATCGGTGTTTGTCTGATATGCTCCATACTTGTGTGTTCTGCGGTTGTATCTCTTAAAGCCATTCAGAACGATAACAAGAAAATTGATAAATTAAAAAATATTTTATTGGCTGGTGATCTTTTAGAAGAAAACACCAATATCGAAGAAACATTCAAATCAAAGATAAAATCAGCGGTAGTTGATTTAGGTTCAGGAAAAGAAGTTGATGAAACTGACGTTCTTAACGCAGAATCATTTGATATTAAAACTATGGCTCGTGATCCTGAATTTGGAATGGATATTCCTTCCGAAAAAGATCTGGCAAGTATTAAAAGAATGCCTAAAAATATGGTGGTTTATAAAGTTTCCGGTAAAGACGGTGTTGAAAAAATTATTCTTCCTCTTTATGGTAAAGGACTTTGGTCAACTATGTATGGATTTATGGCATTAGATAAAGATCTAAAAACTATTAAAGGATTTACTTTCTACGAGCATGGCGAAACTCCAGGTCTTGGCGGTGAAGTTGATAATCCTAAATGGAAATCCCAGTGGAACGGAAAAAAAGCATTTGACGATAATGGTGAAATTCTAATTACAGTTATTAAAGGATTAGTTGATCCTACCAATGCTAAAGCTGGTCACCAAATTGATGGTCTTTCTGGTTCTACTTTAACAACTAGAGGAATTGATAATCTTATCAAATTCTGGTTAGGCAAAGATGGTTACGGCCCTTATTTAAAACAATTAAAAGGCGGAGGGCTTAATGGCTAGTAAATATAAAAAGGTTTTACTGGATCCCTTATTTAACAATAACCCGATTGCATTACAGATTTTAGGTGTTTGTTCAGCGTTAGCTGTAACATCGCAGCTTAAAACTTCTGTTGTAATGTCAATGGCTGTTATATTTGTGGTTGCTTTTTCAAACCTGGCTGTAAGTTTAATTAGAAATCATATTCCAAGTAGTGTACGTATTATTGTTGAAATGACAATTATTGCATCACTTGTAATTATTGCTGATCAGCTTATTAAAGCTTTTGCCTTCGATGTAAGTAAACAATTATCAGTTTATGTAGGCTTAATTATAACAAACTGTATTATTATGGGTAGAGCAGAAGCTTACGCGTTACAGAATCCTCCCGGAGCAAGTTTTATTGATGGTCTTGGAAACGGATTGGGATATAGTTTTGTTTTAATTGTAGTAGGATTTGTTAGGGAATTATTTGGTGCCGGAAAATTATTCGGTTATGCTGTTCTTCCATCCGTAAATGATGGCGGATTTTATGTCCCTAACGGTCTTTTATTATTGCCTCCAAGTGCGTTTTTCTTAATCGGACTTTTAATTTGGGCAATAAGAACTTGGAAACCAGAGCAAATAGAAGAGGAATAACATGTTAGAGCATTATTTAAGTTTAATTGTAAAATCTATTTTTATAGAGAACATGGCTCTTGCATTCTTTCTTGGTATGTGTACTTACCTTGCGGTTTCCAAGAAAGTTGAAACAGCCTTTGGATTAGGTATTGCGGTAGTTGTTGTACAGGCTATTACAGTACCAGTTAATAATTTATTATTTCAGTATGTATTAAAAGAAGGTGCGTTAAGCTGGGCCGGATTAGAAAATGTTGATCTGTCTTTTCTAGGCTTAATCACTTATATCGGTGTCATTGCAGCTATGGTTCAGATTCTTGAAATGGCATTAGACAAATTTGTACCTAGTTTATATAACGCTTTAGGTATTTTCTTACCATTAATTACTGTTAACTGCGCAATACTTGGCGGTTCATTATTTATGGTTGAAAGAGATTATAACTTTCCGGAAAGTATTGCCTACGGATTCGGTTCAGGTATTGGCTGGGCTTTAGCTATTGTAGCATTAGCCGGTATCAGAGAAAAAATGAAATATAGCAACGTACCTCCGGGATTAAGAGGATTAGGAATTACTTTTATTACTGTTGGTCTTATGGCTATAGCGTTTATGTTGTTTTCAGGAATTCAATTGTAGGGGATGAGTATGGATGGAATAAGTCTTATAGTTTTAGGCGTAGCGATGTTCACACTCATTGTTACGCTGTTAGTTTTAGTAATATTGTTTGCTAAATCTAAACTTGTTGCTAGCGGAGAAGCTAAGATAACAATTAATAGTGATAAAGAAATATCTGTTGGATTTGGCGGTAAACTTCTTGGAGCGTTAGCTGAACAAGAAATTTATCTTCCTTCAGCATGCGGCGGCGGCGGTACCTGCGGCGAATGTAAATGTCAGGTTACTGAAGGTGGCGGAGATGTTCTGCCTACTGAAACCTCAAAACTTTCGCGTAAACAGATTAAAGAAAATTACCGTCTTTCATGCCAGGTTGCTGTTAAAAATGATATGAAAATTGAAGTGCCTGCAGAGGTATTTGAAATTAAGAAATGGGAATGTACAGTCCGTTCTAATGATAATGTTGCTACATTTATTAAAGAACTTGTACTAGAACTTCCTAAAGGTGAAGAAGTTAATTTCCGTGCCGGAGGCTACATTCAGATTGAAGCACCAAAGCATGTTGTAAATTACAAAGATTTTGAAGTTGCTGAAGAATATAGAGGCGATTGGGATAAATTCAATTTATGGAAATTTGTTTCTAAAGTTGATGAAGATATAGTTAGAGCATATTCAATGGCTAATTATCCTCAAGAAGAAGGTATAATTATGCTTAATGTTAGAATTGCGTCTCCTCCTCCTCATGTACCGGATGCACCTCCCGGACAAATGTCTTCGTTCATATTTAACCTGAAACCAGGTGATAAAGTTACTATTTCTGGTCCTTATGGCGAATTCTTTGCGCGTGAGACTGATAATGAAATGGTATTTATTGGCGGTGGTGCCGGTATGGCTCCAATGCGTTCTCATATTTTTGATCAGTTAAAAAGAATTAAAACTGATAGAAAAATGACATTCTGGTATGGTGCAAGAAGTTTAAGAGAAGTTTTCTATGCAGACGAATTTGATAAACTGCAGGAAGAAAATCCAAACTTTACATGGCATTTAGCTTTGTCTGATCCATTACCTGAAGATAATTGGACCGGACCAACTGGATTTATACATCAGGTGTTAGAAGAAGAATATCTGAAAAACCATCAGGCGCCGGAAGATAATGAATATTATATGTGCGGACCTCCTATGATGAACTCAGCGGTTATAAATATGTTGTTAAATCTGGGTGTTGAACCTGAAAACATTATGCTAGATGATTTTGGCGGTTAATAAATATTTCTAAAACCTTCGAAGTTTTTAAAACCTCGAAGGTTTATTTGAATGCGCAAATTTTAAGGAGTTAATAACTCCTTTTCTTATTTAAGGAAACTTATGAATTCATTCTTTAAAATACTGCCTCTGGTTTTTATAATATTAGTTTCATGTACACAGAATAATGTTAAAGAAGTTTATACATTGTCTGGCACAACTATGGGCACTACTTTTAGCATAAAAGTTGTTAAAGAGTCGAAATTTGCGGAAGAAAATTATACTTCTATAAACTCTGATGTGGATCTTTTATTAAAAGAAGTTAACCGTCAAATGTCAACATACATTCCTACATCTGAAATTTCGGAATTTAATAAATCTGAAAGTACCGATTGGATCGGGGTTTCAGAAGATTTTGCGTTTGTTGTTAATGAAGCCTTAAAATTAGGTGAAGATTCTGAAGGATATTTTGATATAACTATCGGAGCTCTTGTTAATCTATGGGGATTTGGTCCTGAAAACAGACCAACAATAATTCCTACCGATGAAGAAATTGCTGAAAGAATGAAAGAAGTCGGTTTTAGTAAAATTTCTGTAAAATTTAATCTGCCAATGTTAAAAAAATCTAATCCCAAAATGTATATTGATTTATCTGCCATTGCTAAAGGGTTTGGAGTTGATAAGGTTGCAGAATATTTTAATTCGAAAGGCTATAAAGATTATATGGTAGAAATTGGCGGTGAAGTAAGAACCCGGGGGAAAAACCAGGACTCAGAAGACTGGAGAATAGGTATTTCAACTCCTGATTCTAAAATGGGAATTCAAAAAGTAGCGAATATTAGTAATCTGGCAATGGCAACATCCGGTGATTATTATAACTATTTCGAAAAAGACGACATTCGATTTTCTCATACTATTGATCCCAAAAACGGCAAACCAATAACACATAAGTTGGCTTCTGTAACTGTGCTGCATAAATCATGTGCTATGGCTGATGGAATAGCGACAGCCATAAATGTTATGGGTCCAATAAAAGGATATGAATTTGCCTTGAAAAAGAAACTTACAATTTTTATGATTGTAAGAGAAAACAATAAATTTATTGAAAAAATGTCACCTGAGTTTAAAAAGGTATTAACAAAAGCGAAAGTGAGTGAATAATGGAAACTGTATTAGTTGCAATGGTATTTTTTATGTTAGCTGTTGGATTTATGGCAACAGCATTAAACTTTGCAAAATATAAAAAAAGAAAATCAGCTTGTTGCGGAGGCGGTAGTTGTGCAACAAATTTTGATAAAAAAGATTTTCAAAAAGAGGATACAAGAACACTTGATATCCAGACTATGAAAGGCGCAACCGGCTGCTGTAATGAACACGCGCATTAAATTTTAAAACTGTCCAATTTCAATGTTGGACAGTTTCTTCTTCTACTTTTTAGTAAAATTTCAAATCCAAATTCCAATAAATTATTATTTTGTATATTTGTTGCGGTAATAATAAAAACTACTGAATTTATTGGATAGAAAAGAGAACATATTCAAAAGGATTAAAAACTCAGTCTCTGATGGTTCAATTAATCCTTCTTCCGATCGTGATAGAATTTTACTTGTTTTAAAAAGTTTAATATTACATCTCCATCCGCCAATGGTTAATGAAAAAACTATAAAGTTTAATCACACTTTTGGTTTAGGAGGTATGGCAGTTGTTTTAATTTGTCTTCAATTTATAACCGGACTTCTTTTAAGATTTACTTATGCACCATTTCCCGGGAGCGCATACGATTCAATTCTTCATTTGCAGAGCACTGTATTATTCGGCCAGCTGATTAGAAATATACATCACTGGAGCGGATTATTATTAGTGATTATAACATCCCTACATTTGTTAAGAGTATTTTTTACAAGTGGTTTTCACGGTAAGCGGCAATTTAACTGGGTAATAGGAGTTTGTTTATTACTGCTGGTTGTCTTTTCAAATTTCACGGGATATTTATTGCCCTGGGATCAGCTTGCTTATTGGGCTGTTACAGTTGCAACGGGAATGCTTGAATATATTCCAATTATTGGAACTGGTTTAATGGAAATTCTTCTTGGCGGAAAGCAGGTTGGTAGTTCAACTCTTTTAATTTTCTATAATCTGCATACGGGAATATTCCCAATTCTGATTATACTTATTATGGCATTCCATTTTTGGAGAGTTAGAAAAGCCGGCGGAGTTGTTGTTCCTGCTGATAAGTCTGAAAATAAAATGGTTCCTGCAGTTCCAAATTTGGTTGCCAAAGAATTTGTTGTGATGCTTGTTTTATTAGCCTTTGTATTTTTGTTAGCTCTAATTTTTGATGCTCCATTATTAGAGAAAGCTAATCCTGCCTTTAGTCCAAATCCGGCAAAAGCACCCTGGTATTTTTTAGGAATACAGGAATTGATGCTGCATTTTCATCCGTTGTTTTCCGCAATCATAATCCCAATTACATCTCTTATATTCTTATTATTGATACCATATTTTCTATACGAAACAGAGGATAATGGAGTTTGGTTTTATTCAGGAAAAGGAAAACAATTAGCAATAAGATCTGCTGTTATATCCGGCGCAGCTTCTCTTGCGTTTATTCTGATAAATGAATTTTTATTTAAATCAGGTAAATTACTCGGTTTTTTACCTGATGAAATTAGTAATGGATTAATTCCATTTATAATTTTTATGTCAGGGTTCTATGGATTTTATAAATTCTTAATTAATAAAAAAGGCGCAAATAAAAATGAAGCGATACAAACTTTGGTTGTTTCAATTTTAACTGTGTTTATTGTTTTAACAATTGTCGGAATATTTTTCCGCGGTAAAGGGATGGCTCTTACTTTTTAACTGGTTGTATATTGAGAAAAAATGTAAAAAAAATATCGAAAGATAAAACGTATAAAAAAGAAACCCGACGCGATTTTCTTAAAACTGCATGGAAAGGTTTGGGCATTGTCGCGGGATTAGAGTTTGCCGGATTAGCAATACACTATTTGAATGATCACGCGCAAGAGCCGGATTTAAATAATATTTTTGATGCCGGATTAGCTGAAGAAATTCCAAAGGGAACTGTAACGCCTTTTAGAAGAGGCCGTTTTTATTTGGTGCGTTTAGCGGATGGTGGATTTTTAGCGGTTTCTATTAAGTGTACACATCTTGGCTGTTCTATTTTGTGGGATGAAGAAAAACAAGAATTTATATGTCCATGCCATTCTTCTCATTTTGCAATAAATGGTGATGTGAATAATCCACCTGCACCAAGAGCTTTAGATATTTATGAATTAAAAATTGAAAATGGACAGATAGTAATTGATCTAAATAAAAAAAACAAACGTGCTGGTTTTGAAAAATCACAATTAACTTACGCTTAAATAAATATGAAGAACTGGAAATTAACTGGATTTATTGCGACTCTTATTATTGTATTGGCAATCCCAATATACATGCTATCCTTTTATCTAAAGGATAATGCTAATTCAGTTAATGAAAAAACGGAATTTATTGGGCGTGAAAAATGCAGAGATTGTCATAAAAAGGAATATGATTCCTGGCTTGGTTCGCATCATGATAAAGCGATGGATATTGCGAATGATACAACAGTCATGGGTGATTTTAATAACGCTGAGTTTGAATACGATGGAATAAAAAGTCGTTTCTACAAAAAGGATGGCAAGTTCTGGGTCTATACAAACGGTCCCGGCGGCAAGATGGGCGATTTTGAAATCACACACACTTTTGGCTATACACCTTTGCAGCAATACTTAATTCCGTTTGAGAAGGGAAGATATCAATGTTTGCCTATTGCCTGGAATACTGAAAAGGGAAAGTGGTTTTCATTAGTTGAAGCCGCGTATCCTGATCAGTCTCCGGCTCCAAGCGACTGGCTCTACTGGACAAACAACGGGCAAAACTGGAACGGGATGTGCGCTGAATGTCATTCCACCAATCTGCAAAAAAATTATGATCCGGTTACAAAAACATTCAATACAACTTATTCTGAAATTGATGTAAGCTGTGAAGCATGCCATGGTCCCGGCTCTAAACATGAAGAATGGGCGCAGTTGCCCGAAATGGCTCGTCCGGTAAACACTAATTTTAACCTGGCAGTTAAAACCAGCGGTATCACTAATAAAGAGTACGTTGATCTATGTGTGTATTGCCATTCAAGAAGATCTTCACTTGATAAGTTGACTTATGACAACAGACATGCTATGGATATTGTAATTCCGCGTGTGCTGGATGAAAACTACTTTCCGGACGGGCAAATTCTTGAAGAGGATTATGTTTACGGTTCATTTATACAAAGCAAAATGTTTGATAGTGATATTCAGTGTAATGATTGTCACGATGTACACAGCGGGAAAAGACTTTTCGAAAACAATGAACTTTGTACACAGTGTCACAAGACGGAAATATACAATACATACGATCATCACTTTCATAAAAAGAAAGGTGAAAAAGGAAATCCAATTAAGCTGAAGGATAAAACGTATGAAGTTGGTGAAGGCGCGCTCTGTGCAAACTGCCATATGCCTGCAAAATATTATATGGGTAATGATCTTAGAAATGATCATAGTCTGCGTGTTCCAAGACCCGATTTAACAATGTCAATCGGTGTTCCAAACGCATGTAATCAATGTCATGAAGATAAATCGGCAAAATGGGCGGACGAATATGTTACTAAGTGGTACGGAGTAAAAAGAAAAGCTCATACCGGGACTACTTTTGCTGCTGCCCGTAATGCGGATCCAAAAGTGTTAAAGGATTTAATTAGGATAATTAAAGACGGATTGTATTTGCCAATTGTAAGAGCAACAGCTATTTCACTTCTTCAGAATTACAATAACAATGAAAGCCTTGAAGCTGTAAAATGGGCGATGAAAGCTGATGAACCGATTATAAGATACAACTCCGTTCAGGTTTTCAATTCAGCAGATGCCGATGAACTGAAAAAGTACTTAGTTCCTTTATTAAGTGATCCGGTAAGATCAATTAGAATGGAGGCGGGATTTAAACTTTCAGTTTTGCCAAAAGGGAATTTAGCCACGGATAAAAATAAATTATTGAACGATGTTATAAATGAATATATGACAGCTATGAATTATTCTGCTGATTTCGCCGGTTCCAGATTTAATCTCGGTATTTTATATGCGAATCTGCAAGATTTTAAAAAATCGATTTCAAACTATTATGAAGCAATTGAAATTGACAGTCTGTTTTATCCCGCAAAAGTTAATTTAGCCGTTGTATTAAATAAAGCCGGGAAAAATGATGAAGCTGAAACGATTCTTCGTGATTTAATTATGACTCATCCGGAAATACATGATTCATATTATTCACTTGGACTTTTATTAGCTGAGCGGCAGAAATATGATGAAGCAATTGTTTATCTGGAAAAAGCATCTGAATTATTACCTGAAAGGCCAAGAATTTTATATAATCTGGCTCTGATTTTACAGTTCCAAAAAAAGGATGAAGCGGCTGAATTAAATCTTATTAAGGCTATAAAAATTTCGCCGGACAATTTTGATTTCCTATATGCTTTAGCTGATCATTACATAAAAAATAATCAGTTTGGTAAAGCCCTAAAAATTTCAAATCAAATCAAAATAAAGTTTCCTTCCAGTCAGACCGGAGATCAATTGTTAAACTACTTATCGGATAAGTAATTATTCAAAACTTCTTTCTTTCATTTTGCATCCTCTTTTTGTATTTTAAATCCGGTTTTAAGTTATCGGTTAAGTCAAATTGGGTTATGTAAGCAGTATCTCTACCGTTTTAACAGTTGCAACGTTGTTTTTGTGATTTTAGAAAATTATTTTCAACTTGGATTAAAAGAAAAAGATACGGTAAAAAACTAATTGAAAAGTAAAACTCATTTTTAAGGAAAGGATTATGCAAAAAGTAAAGTGGTTATTTTTAATATTTATTGTAAGTATAATTTCGTTTGGGTGTAATGAAGAACTTCCATGGGTAAAAATATTTAATGGAGAAAATCTTGATGGCTGGAAAAAATTAAATGGAACAGCCGGGTATAAAATTATTGATAATACAATTGTCGGGATCTCTAAATTAAATACTCCAAATACTTTTTTGGCAACCGAAAAAGAGTATGGTGATTTTATACTTGAATATGAAGTCTGGTTAGACAATCGATTAAATTCTGGTGTGCAGATCAGAAGTTTAAGTAAATCAGATTATAATGATGGAAGAGTTCATGGATATCAGGTTGAATTAGATCCGTCAGAGAGAGCCTGGAGCGGCGGTATTTTTGATGAATCAAGAAGAGGGTGGATTTATAATCTGGAAAATAATCCGGTATCTAAAACTGCTTTTAAAAAAGAAGAATGGAATAAGTTTAGAGTCGAAGCAATTGGAAATAATATACGTGTCTGGGTTAATGATATTCAGACAGTTGACTTAGTAGACGATATGACTCTGAAAGGTTTTATTGCTCTGCAAGTTCACAGCATACATGATTCTACGATAGCAGGGGCGGAAGTAAAGTTTAAGAATATTAGAATTATAGAAGATAATGCAAGTAAGTTTGCAACTCCTCTTAATAACCAAATTCCTCAGGTTAGTTATCTTAAAAACCAGTTAACTGAAAGAGAAAAGAAAGAAGGCTGGAAACTCCTTTGGGATGGAACAACAACAACCGGCTGGAAAGGTGCAAAACTAGAAGCATTCCCGGAAAGCGGCTGGAGCATTAATGATGGAATTTTATCTGTTCAAAAAAGCGGCGGCGGTGAAGCAGCAAATGGCGGCGATATTGTAACTATGGAAAAGTTTGGGCATTTTATTTTAGAAGTTGATTTCAAATATACAGAAGGCGCAAACAGCGGAATAAAATATTTTGTTGATACAGATTTGAATAAAGGGGCTGGATCATCAATTGGCTGCGAGTTCCAGATACTGGATGATGATTTGCATCCTGACGCAAAAATGGGAATTAATGGCAATAGAACTTTAGCTTCGCTTTATGACTTAATAAGAGCGGACGCACATGTTTTTACCCCGGCCGAAAGTACCTCAAAAAGGGTAAACAAATATAATTGGAATAGAGCAAAAATTGTTTCTAAAGACGGTTATACCGCTCATTACTTAAATGGAATTAAGGTAGTTGAATATGATAGAACTACGCAGATGTGGAAAGCTCTTGTAGCCTACAGCAAATATAAAGACTGGCCAAACTTTGGAGAACTTCCTGTTGGCAATATTCTTCTTCAGGATCACGGTGATGAAGTGCATTTTAAAAATATTAAGATAAAAGCTTTAGACTAAGGAGAATAAATGAAAAGAAGAGATTTTTTAAAGGCAACATCAATTGTTTCTACCGGAATGTTTTTAGGTGCTTCATCAATTTCGGCTAAAAGTTATGCTAATATTTATGGTGCTAATGAAAGGCTTAATTTTGCGGTTGTTGGTGTTAGAAGCAGAGCACACGCTCATAGAGAGGCTATAAAATATTGTGAAAACGCGATTATATCTCATATCTGCGAAGTTGATAAAAGATATGAAGCTGATTTTTCTAATAAGGTTAAAGAGCAATTTGGCACAGCTCCAAAATCGGTAAAAGATTTTAGAAAACTTGTTGAAGAAAAGGATATAGATGTAATTACAATTGCTACTCCCGAACACTGGCACGCGCCAATGTCTATTATGGCGTTACAAAACGGGAAACATGTTTATGTTGAAAAACCGTGCGCGCATAATCCCAGAGAAGGAGAACTGTTAGTTCTTGCGCAAAAACGTTATGATAAACTTATACAGATGGGAAACCAGCAGCGATCTTCTAAACATACAATTGAAATAGTTAACAGAATTAAAGACGGTCTTATTGGAACTCCGTATTATGGAAAAGCATGGTACAATAATAAACGTCAGGGAATTGGAGTTGGTAAAGTTGTTCCTGTACCCAATTATTTAGATTGGGAATTGTGGCAGGGTCCCGCGCCAAGAACAGCCTACAGAGATAATGTTCATCCATATAACTGGCATTGGTTCTGGAGATGGGGAACTGGTGAAACTTTGAATAATGGAACTCATGAAGTTGATGTCTGCCGCTGGGCACTTGGTCTTGATTATCCCGACAGAGTAACAGCAAATGGCGGACGATATCATTATAACGACGACTGGGAATTTTATGATACGCTAAACACCAGCTTTGAATATGATGACGGAAAAATGATTACATGGGAAGGTAAAAGCTGTAACGGTCTTACTGATTATAATCGTGGAAGAGGTTCGCTTATACAGGGTACAAATGGTTCTGTGTTAGTTGATAGAGGCGGCTATATTGTTTATAATCTGGGTGGTGAAATTATTGAAGAATATGATCCTATGAAAGATGCTGCTTCTGCGACATCGGATTTGGTTGGAATGGATAACATGACAATTGATCACTTTAGAAATTTATGCAACGGTATTAGAAATGGTGAAAAATTACGTTCTCCAATTAATGAAGGAAATATTTCGGTAACAATGTTACTTCTTTCAAATATAGCATGGAAATATAACCGTGTTCTTAATCTTGATTCAAAAACCGGCCGCATAGAAAATGATAGTGAAGCAATGAGTATGTGGTCCAGAGAATATGAACCAGGCTGGGAACCAAAAGTATAATCTAAAAAATAAAGGTATAATTATGTTTAATCAATTATTATTAAAAAAAGATTTATTCGCGGCAATAATTGCTGTAGTAATTTTTTCAACTAGCTGCTTCGGGCAGACTGATGCGGAAAAATCGAAATTAACAGAAGTATGGGAACCGGTTCCTGGAGTGGTAACTCCGGGAATTAATAATTCAGCTCCTTCAGATGCTATTGTATTATTCGACGGAAAAGATATTTCTAAATGGGAAAGCAGTGAAGGTAATCCCGCGGAATGGAAAGTTGAAGATAACTGTGTAACTGTTGTGAAGAAAAAGGGGAACATTCAGACTAAACAGGGTTTTGGCGACTGCCAATTACATATTGAATGGCGTTCTCCAATTGAAGTTATAGGTGAGAGTCAGGGCAGAGGAAACAGCGGAATATTTTTGATGGGAAGATATGAAGTTCAGGTTCTTGATTCTTATGATAACAAAACATATTCCAATGGACAGGCCGGAAGTATTTACAAACAGCACATTCCGCTTGTAAATGCTACTAAAAAACCTGGTGAATGGCAGATGTACGATATTATCTTCAAAGCTCCTGCATTTAATGAAGATGGTTCAGTAAAAACAAAAGCTTACGCAACAGTTATACATAACGGAATTCTTGTGCAGAATCATGTTGAAATTGAAGGCACAACTGTTTGGATTGGTAAACCTTATTATGAAAAACATAATGATAAAGAGCCTATAGTTTTGCAAGATCATGGAAATCCGGTTAGTTATAGAAATATCTGGATTAGAGAATTGTAAAATTTCACTTTATAAAGATGACATCTTTTTAAAAGATGTCATCTTTAATCAAATTTCCCAGGGCTGTTACGGTCGCACCTTGAGAGCTTAAAATGACAAATCATACTTTTGAGACAGCTTCTTCGACCATGGTACCTATGGAAACGAAAGAATACTTCTTTTTAATTAAAAAACAAGATTCCTCACTTTGTTCGGAATGACAAATTGTTCACTTTAAAAAGATGTCATCTTTAATCAAAAATTCTTGAAGGTTTTTTACATCCGCTTCTAATTAAACACATCTAAACGTTAATTCAACATTTGTAAAATCATCGGATTAGCGTGTAAAATCAAAACAAACAATTTGATCTAAATTACAACAGTTTTACACTGTTGCAACCTTGTATTTATTTATTACCTGAAGTAACTTCACCTTGCATTTCCTTAGTTATGTAAATATTAAAATTATGTGACTAACCGGGCGAAGCTATATTAAAACTTTTGGAGGAATTTTTGTTAAAATCTAAAACTATTATTTTTACCGCACCATTAAAAGTTGAGATTGGTGAATTTGAATTACCTGAATTAGAGGCCGGACAAATTTTAACTAAAACTTTATTATCGGGTGTTAGTACCGGAACTGAAACACGGGTCTTAAGTGGTAAACAAGAAGGTGCAGAATTTCCATTAATTCCCGGGTATGAAAATCTTGGCGAAATAGTAAAAGTCGGTGAAGGTGTAAATCTTAATATTGGCGCCAGAGTTTTTACCGGTACATCAGAATTAACCGGGCATTACAATAAAAGCTGGGGTGCTCATCTTGAATACGCTATTGTAAACGAAAATTCAGTTATTCCGGTTCCAGAATCAGTTACCGATGAAGAAGCAATTTTCACAAAGATAGGAGCTATTTCTCTTCACGGAGTAAAAAGGGCAAAGGTTTCGGAGAATGAAAAAGTTGTTGTAATAGGTCTTGGTTTAATTGGCTGTTTAGCAGGATTTTGTTGTAAAGCGTTTGGAGCTGAGGTTATAGCTGTTGATCCTTCTGATGAGAGATTAGAAATTGCAAAAAAAGGCGGTGCTGATTATATACTTAATCCTACAAAAGTTAATTTGTCTGCTGAGATTATTAAGTTGACAAACGGCGGTGCTGATGTAGTAATTGATGCAACCGGTATTGCTAAATTAGCAGATAGTTCAGCAAGGTTATTAAAAGGTAAAGACTGGGATAATTTATATCACCCGTCCGGCAGATTCCTGCTGCTCGGAAGTTGTGTTGATCCAATTATATTTAATTATAATGACACATTGTTTATGAATGAAATTGACATAATGGCTTCAAGAGATACAGTTAAGGAAGATTTAGTAGATATGTTAAATTTAATTAGAGATAAAAAAGTTGATGTTAAGGCAATTAAGCAAAATATATTTAATTATGAAGAAGCTCCAAATGCGTATAACAAACTTCTAGATGAAAAATTAATGAGAATTGTGTTTGATTGGAGGAATAAATGAAAAAAGTGAATATTGGTGTTATTGGCGGCGGAATGATTGGAGAAGTTCATATTAGAACTATTCTTCAGGATGGCAGAGCAAATGTAAAATGGCTAACAACACGAAATAAAAAAGCATTAAAAGAATTGGTAACAAAATATTCAATTAAAAATTCCTCAAATAATTATAAAGATATGTTAAAGGATCCTGAACTTGATGCTGTTGTAGTTGCAACACCTCCTTTTACACATTTGGAAATTGGCCGCGAAGTATTAAAAGCTAATAAAAATCTTATAATGGAAAAACCGTTAGCCGTTAATAAAAAAGAATTATTAAGTTTTGAAAAACTGGCTAAGTCTAAAAAAGATTTATTGGTTATGGAGTGTTCGGCCAGACACGCCAGACTTCAGCCTAAGTTTCAGTTTATAAAAAAAATAATTGAGAATGGAGAAATAGGTGAAGTTTACCATATTGATCACCGTCATTTAACTCACGGTGTTTTTGTTGAATACAATCCAAAAGGTAAATGGGCATTAGATAAAACTAAAGCGGGCGGCGGTCCGTTTATGGATTGGGGAGTTTATGATCTTTCATTTCATCTGGGTTTATTTGATGATAAGCCTGAACTAAAATCAGTTAAGAAGTTCATGAAAACCAATCTGCGCAAAGATATTAAAACTGATGTTGAACAGCATGGCGCTGCTTATTTAGAATTTTCGAATGGATTAACCTATTATTATGAAAGAGGCAGCGGTGTTCATAGAGAAACCGCTAACGAATCAGTTATATATGGCACAAACGGTTCTCTTAGATTTAATCTTTGTTCATGGGATTCGAATGAAGTGGAAGTAAATATTGAAGATAAAAAGGGAAAGATTAATAAAAAAATAAGAAAAGTTAATATGTCCAGGCATAAAGGTGATAACGAAGTTTTTGCATCGCATTTTATCGATTGTCTTTTAGGCAAAACAACACCGTTATTGCCTATAGAAACAGCTATAAAAAATATGAAAATATTGTTCGGGATATTGAATTAATAAGGAGATAAAAGTGACACAAGAAGATTTTAAGAAAAAGCTTGAAGAATTATACGCAAAATATAATGAGATAATTGAAACGCCAAATGAGCCAAGTGAAGATTATAACGGAATTTATACCAGGTATAAAAATCCGGTTGTAACAGCAGCTCATTCTCCAATTGAATGGCGGTTTGATTTGAATTATGAAACAAATCCGTTTTTACAGCAGAGACTAGGCGTAAACTGCACATTAAATGCAGGTGCTATAGAATTTGAAGGGAAATATCTTTTGGCTGTAAGAGTAGAAGGTGATGACAGAAAATCATTTTTTGCAATAGCAGAATCTCCAAACGGAATAGATAATTTTAAGTTTTGGGAATACCCTGTTCTTATGCCGGAGACAGAAAATCCTGATACTAATGTTTACGATATGAGATTAGTAAAACATGAAGACGGCTGGATCTACGGCTTGTTCTGTTCCGAAAGACACGATGATACAAGGCCTGAAGACACATCCGCGGCAATAGCATCATGTGGAATTGCCAGAACAAAGGATCTTAAAGAATGGGAAAGATTACCCGATTTAATAACTTATTCCGGTCAGCAGCGTAATGTTGTTCTGCATCCTGAATTTGTTAATGGTAAATATGCTTTGTACACAAGACCGCAGGACGGATTTGTTGATACAGGAAAAGGTGGCGGAATTGGCTGGGGATTAACAGACAGTATGGAGAATGCGGAAGTAAAAGAAGAAATTATTATGGATGCAAAAGAATACCATACTGTTTATGAAGTTAAAAATGGATTGGGTCCTGCTCCCATTAAAACTAAAGAAGGCTGGCTTCATTTAGCTCACGGGGTCAGGAATACAGCAGCCGGACTTAGATATGTTTTATACTTATTTTTAACTGATTTGGCAGATCCTTCAAAAATAATATATAAGCCGTCAGGACATTTTATTGCTCCTGAAGGTGAAGAACGGGTTGGAGATGTATCGAATGTAGTATTTGCAAACGGCTGGATTCCAAAAGATAATGGTGATGTACTAATATATTATGCGTCTTCGGATACACGTATGCATGTTGCCACTTCAACGGTTGCCCGTCTTCTGGATTATGTTAAAAACACTCCGCCTGATCGTTTAAGATCGTTTACATCCGTAGAAGATCGAATTGCGTTGATTAATAAAAACAAAAAAATTAAAAACTAAATTGCTCCTAGTTAGTGCAAAGTGATAAAAAGCCTGTATAGTCCTTTTGGCTATACGGGCTTATTTTTGAACAATTATGAATTTAAAGTATTACCAATCAGAAAACGGCAGGTTGATATGAGTGATCGCTATGTTAAGAATGTGATAAGCCTAGTTATATTTTTATTATTTTCCAAGCAATTTATAGGCTGTTCCGGTTTGGAAAAAAATAATAAATGGATGATTAAATCGCCAAATCAGAATTATTCTGTTGAAGTAGCTCTCGATAAAACTACGGGGGAATTAAGTTATATGGCTAAATTTTCCGGTGAAGATAAGTACATTCTTGAGAAATCGGGCTTAGGAATTACTCTTGGCGAAATGGAGTTCAACAGTCAGCTTGATTTTAAATCTGCAAGTAAGATTATCCAGAAAGAAGAAAGTTATAAAATGGTAAGCGGCAAAATAATCAATGTCAATCATATTTATAATGTGTGTGAGTTTGTTTTTACCAATGAAAATGGTAATGAATTAAACCTAGAGTTTAGAGCATTCGAAGAAGGATTTGCATATCGTTATTCAGTTGAAGGATTTTCCGGGAGGACTGCCGTAATACACCATGAAAACACATCATTCAATTTGCCTGTAAATGGTAAAGCCTGGCTGCAGCCTTACGATCAGATAACTAAATGGACTCCTGGTTATGAGCTGCCTTATACAGACGGCAGTAAAATTGGTGAAGACGCGCCTGAGCCGTTTAACGGCTGGTGTTTTCCAATGTTATTTGAAGTTGATAATAATTGGGTTTTTATAACTGAAGCTGATTTAGATAATAATAACTGCGGAATGCATATTGACAAAGATAGTAAAGACGGGGACTACAAAATAACATTCCCGGTTGAAAATGAAGCGTTTACAAAGGGTGATAACAAGCCGGAAATTTCATTCCCGTGGAAATCATCCTGGCGTGTAATTATGTTAAGCCATAATTTAAAAAACATTTTCAAATCAAATATAGTTAACTCTCTTAGTGAGCCTGCACCAAAAGACGATTATAATTGGATTAAACCTGGCAGAGCAGCCTGGAGCTGGTGGTCGGAAAGTGATAGTCCAAAAAATTACAAATCTCAAATAGAATTTATAGACTTTGCCGCAAATATGGGATGGGAATATTTATTAGTTGATGCAAATTGGAATTTGATGAAAGGCGACGATGTTGAGAAACTATCTATTTATGCTAAAGAAAAAAATGTTGGATTACTTCTTTGGTATAATTCGGGCGGTTTAAATAACGAAGTTGAAGAAGAACCCCGTGACAAATTGGATAAAGAAGAAACAAGAAAAAAAGAATTTGCATGGATGAAGAAACTCAGTATTAAAGGGATAAAAGTTGATTTCTTTCAAAGTGATAAAAAACATATTATTGAACAGTACCATGCAATTTTAAAAGACGCATTGGATTATAATCTGCTTGTAAATTTTCATGGCTGTACAATGCCAAGAGGCTGGAGCAGAACATATCCAAATCTAGTAACAATGGAAGCAGTAAGGGGCGGTGAGTGTTATAAGTTTAGCAGTAGTTTTCCTACTGACGCGGTATTGCTTAATACAATTTATCCGTTTACTAGAAATGTTACAGGTCCAATGGATTACACTCCGGTTATGTTTACTGAAAACACATATCCACATTTAACTACTAATGCTCATGAATTGGCTACGTCAATTGTTTTTGAAAGCGGTATAACTCATTTTGCCGATAATTATAAAGTTTACAAAAAGCAGCCAAAGTATGTAATCGATTTTCTTAAGGAACTAAAAACTTTTTGGGATGAAAGTAAGATGCTGTATGGATATCCCGGTAAAAACATTGGTGTAGCAAGAAGGTTTAGTAATAAGTGGTTTATAGCCGGTCTAAACGGTTTGGCAAAAAATGATAAAGCTAATATTAAACTGGATTTTCTTTCAGAGGGGAAATATAAGGTTAGAATAATTAGTGATGGTAACAGCAGCCGTGAATTTAAATACGTTGAAACAATGGTTGATAATACAACTGCTTTAGATATAGATTTACTGCCGTACGGCGGTTATTCGGCAATACTAACTAAAGTTGATTAGAACGAAATTAATAATGAGGTTTTTGAAGTGAAAAAAATATTCATTTTAGCAATAAGTTTTTTATTCGCGGCAAATATATTTGCGCAGGAAATTTATAAATCGTCTTATCGCCCAAGAAGCGGCATAGCTCATGGCGGTATTGGTACGGGCTCAATTGAGCTTAGAAAAGATGGTCAGTTTTATAATTGGTCAATATTTAATAACTATCCCAGGGGAACCGGACCAATATTTAACATTAAATCCAGACCAAGAACTTACGATGATTTCTCAACATTGTTTTTCTTAGTACGCTACCAGGTTGAAGGTGAAGAAGCCAGGATTAAATTACTTCAGCTAAATAATGAAATTAATGAAGGCGGACAAATAGGTATAGCTTATTATTATCCATGGATGACGGCAATTGAAAAAGTTGAATATGAGGCAAAATTCCCAAACACTAAAATTAAATTTACTGATAGTGAAATGCCTTTTGAAATAGAACTTACAGTAAATAGTCCTTTTATTCCGCATGATGTGAAAAATTCTTCGCTTCCTGGAGTTTATTTCGATTTTAATGTTAAAAGTAAATCGGATAAAAAAGTTAATATATTTTTAATTGCGACTTTAAGAAATCTTGTTGGCTATGATACAATTGATAAGCTTTTTACCGCTTCTATAACTGAGGAAAAAGGGTATAAGTATTTTGATATGTCGGTTGATGGCATGGATACTGAGTCTCCGGTCTGGGGACAAATGGGAATTGCCTCACTTTCGGATGAATCAACTTATTACTTAGGGTGGGAACATAAACACCCTTATTATGAACTATTAGTAGTGAATAATAAATTCCCGGATATAAATGATACAGAGGGCAGAAATTTTATTGATGAAAAAACCGGGAAAAAGGTTGGCCGTTATACAAGTGAATCTTACGACCAGAGACATTTTAGTTCCATTGGCATAACAAAGGAACTTGAATTTAATCAGTCGTTTAAGCACTCATTTGTATTTACATGGAATTTCCCTAATGCCTACGGTGCTCACAATGCTCCTACAATACAAGAGTCAGTTGAATGGAATAATAAAGAAGACTATTCTGTGATTCAAAAGGTAACTAAGAAAATAGGCAACTATTATAATAACTTTTTCAATACTTCTTTAGATGTTGCCGATTATATGGTGAAAAACCGGGACGATCTCCAAAATAGAACAAACAGTTTTTTTAATGATTTTTACTCAAGTGATTTAGACCAATGGTTTTTGGAACAAATCAGTTCAAATCTAAATACATTTCGAACTAGTTCTACATTTAATAAAAAAGGGCAGTTTGGAATTAGAGAAGGCTTAAGTGCCGATAAAAGCTGGGGTCCTAATATAACTTCGGATGTAACTTATTATGGTTCATCTTCAATAATTACATTATTCCCAAGTTTGCAGCTTTCTAGTATGAGGGCACACAAAAGTGTTCAGCAGCCTAATGGCGATATTGCACACGGCCTTGCTTATGATATGGATTATACTCAAAACGGTACATGGGGAGTTAGCCACAGAGTTGATTTAGTCGGGAACTATATTCAGATGGTTGTTCGCGATTATTTATGGACAGACGATAATGAATTTATAAAAGAGATGTGGCCTTCACTAAAAAAAGCATTTGATTTTGGAATAAATCAGTGGGATACAAATAATGATAATATGCCGGATATGCATGGCATAATGTCTAGCTATGATAACTTCCCAATGAATGGGTTAGCCTCTTATATACAGTCTCAATGGTTAAATTCAGCCAAAGGAATGTATGAAGTAGCTAAAGTGCTTAATGATAGTGATGAAGAAAAGTATAAAGAAATTTATGAAGACGCTGTTAAGTTAATGGAAGAACATATTTGGAACGGAGAATATTATGTTCTGGCAAACGATTATACCGGTGATAAAGGTGTTGATAAAGGTATATTAACCGATCAGGCAATTGGGCAATGGATGGCTCATCAAAGCGGGTTTGGATCGTTATTAAAACCTGAGCGTGTTAGACTAGCACTGAACAAAATTTTGGAAGTCTCATATAAACCGTCATTCGGATTAAGAAATTGCACATGGCCTGAGTACCCGGAATTATTCCCTATTCATGAAAGCGGTCTTTGGGTTGATCAGGCAAACTCTTGCTGGACTGGAGTTGAACTGGCATTCGCTTCTTTTTTAATGTATGAAGATATGTATGATGAAGCAATGAAGGTTACTAAAACTGTTGATGATAGATACAGAAAAAATGGTTTGTACTTTGACCATCAGGAATTTGGGGGACATTATTTGCGTCCGATGTCTGCATGGGGAATATTAAACGGTGCGTTAGGACTGGCAATAAGAAACAACAATTATATTTTTTCGCCATGTATTCCAAAAGATAATTATAAGGTGTTATTTGCTTACAATAACGGCACAGCTTTTTTCAGTAAAAAAATGGATGAAGTTGCATTAGAAGTTAGAAGCGGTGAGATGAAAATTAATTCAATTTCATTACCTATGGAAATAATTAAAGCGGTAAAGGGAATTTGTGTCGACGGTAAAAAACAAGAGTTCCAGTTAAAAGGAAATGTAATGAGATTTAATAACACAATAATCATTGAAGAAGGCAGCACTTTAACAATAAAATAATTATTTAATAAAATTGATCGGGATCCCTTTTATGAAGGCTAATCTGTTTTCAATAATAATGGCTGTATGTATAATTACTTCATGCACTAGTCAGGAACAGAATCAAAAAATATTTCAGCCCGGGAAATTATGGACTGATAACAACGGGGTTCATATAAACGCGCATGGAGGAGGAATACTATTTCATGATGATGTTTATTACTGGTATGGTGAACACAAGATTGAAGGTTCAATTGGCAACAGTGCGCAGGTTGGAGTTCATGTTTATTCTTCCAAAGACCTGTTTAACTGGCATGATGAAGGCATTGCCCTTAAAGTTGTTGAAGATGATTCAACAAGTGATATTGCCAAAGGTGCAATTATAGAAAGACCAAAAGTCTTATATAATAAAAAAACAGATAAGTTTGTTATGTGGTTTCATCTCGAGTTAAAAGGGAAAAGCTATGCGGCCGCAAGAAGCGGGATTGCCGTTTCCGATAGTCCGGCTGGTCCTTTTGAATATATAAAAAGTGTAAGACCAAATAAAAATCATTGGCCTGTAAATGTGTTGGATGTTCATAAAAAAGAGATTAACAGACATGAGGTGAAAGACCTTTATTCCGGAGGCGACTTGCCGGCGCATCCTGATTCCTTAAATATTTTGGGCCGCGATTTTAACAATGGACAAATGGCCAGGGATATGAATCTGTTTTTAGACGATAATGGAAAAGCATATCATATTTATTCTTCGGAAGAAAACAGTACGCTGCATATATCGGAATTAACCGATGATTTTCAAAATTACTCCGGTAAATATATAAGATTATTTGCCGGTAAATTTAACGAAGCTCCGGCAATGTTTAAACGAAATGGGAAATATTATCTTATTACTTCTGGCTGCACCGGCTGGGCTCCTAACGCAGCACGTTCTGCTGTAGCTGAATCAATTTGGGGTGAATGGAAAGAACTTAGCAATCCCTGTATCGGTGAAATGTCAGAGCTGACATTCAATTCGCAGAGTACTTTTGTTTTAGAAATAAAAGGCGGAAAAGATCAGTTCATCTTTATGGCAGATAGATGGAACCCGGAAAATCCAATTGATGGAAGATATATCTGGCTTCCTATTCAATTTGAAGAAGATAAAATTAAACTTGAGTTTATAGGAAAATGGGATATGGATTTTTATAACCGGAAATAAAAAACAAAACACTTTTATTTAAAACTAAATAAACTCAACAACTCCTGTTGGTAAATTTTATTGGGAAACAAATGTTAAACAAGAATCTAAAATATTTTGTACTGCTGATAATTTTATTTCTAAGTAGTAATTCTGCCGGTCAAATTAATCATACAATTCAGCTTCATCCTGATAATACTCACTATCTATTGTACAATAACAAACCAACGGTTTTGATTACATCGGGTGAACATTATGGTGCGGTTCTAAATCTTGATTTTGATTATAAAAAATATCTGGAAACAATGAATGCTGACGGTATGAATTACACCAGAATATTTACCGGAAGTTATGTGGAGATTCCCGGAAGTTTTGGAATTAGCAATAATACACTTGCACCAGAAGTCGGGAAATTCCTTTCACCATATAAAAGAGCTGATGAAAAGGGCTTATACAAAGGTGAACATAAATTTGATATCTCTGAATGGGATGAAAAGTACTTTAACAGGTTACATGATTTTATTTCTCTGGCGGAAGAACTTAATATAGTAGTCGAGGTAACTTTTTTCTCGTCAAATTATGAAGATTCAAATTGGGAAAGAAATCCGTACAATCCCGAGAATAATATAAATTCCTTGGATGAAAATCTTAATAGGCGAAAGGTAAATACTCTTGAAAATGGAAATTTGATCCGGTTCCAAAAAGAGCTGGTAAAAAAAATAGTGGAAGAATTAAATAATTATGGAAATGTTATTTATGAAATTCAGAATGAACCCTGGGCTGATAATGCTGTAAAAGTTATGAGAATTTTAAAAACTCATGAACCTCAGTCAGCATCGGGTGATTGGTTCAAATGGGTAGAAACAGCTTCAACAATTTCAATTGACTGGCAAAAAAAAATGACCGAAATTATAATAGAAACTGAAGATAATTTACCCTATAAACATTTGCTAGCGCAAAATTTTACAAACTTTAAATACGCGGTAGAAACAGTTGATAGTAATATTTCAATTATGAATTTTCATTATGCGTGGCCTGAAGCAGTATTGCAGAATTATGGATGGGAAAAAGTTATTGGCTTCGATGAATCCGGTTTTTCAGGGTGTTCTGATACAGCATACTTAAAACAGGCATGGCAGTTTATATTAAGCGGCGGAGCAATATTCAACAACTTAGATTATTCTTTTTTTGTTGATAAGGAAGATGGAACCGGTGTAAATAAAGCTACTGGCGGAGGTTCTCCAAAGTTAAGAAAACAATTAAAGTATTTAAGGGAGTTTATTGAATCTTTCGATTTTATTAAGATGAGTCCCGACTTTAATATAGTATATCATTCACCCGGGGTAGAATGGAACGCTATTTCTGAAGAAGGGAAACAGTATGCCATTATTCTTAATGGAAATAAAACAGAATGGATAAAGTTAAATCTTCCCATGGGAACTTATCATTATCAAATTTTAAACCCGTTTGAAGGTGAAATTATACAAACAGCCTATTTGGAAGTTAATAGTGACGAGAAAGTAAAAATTAATCTTCCGGAATTTGAAAAACTACTTTCAATAAAAATTACAGAAAAATAGTACAATCAAATTTAATAGCACAAAGTTAAGCACATAGTTGAATTAGTAACTTATATAAGAGGAACCAATGTCCCAAGTTTCGTTTAAGGAAAAAATAGGATTTAGTGTAGGTGAATATGCCGGAAGTGTAGTTTGGCAAACCTTAATGTTCTTTCTACCAATATTTTATACAGATACTTTCGGTCTTTCAGCAGCAGCAGTTGGAACAATGTTTTTAGTAGTTAGATTATTTGACGCGATTAATGATCCAATAATGGGTACAATTGCTGATAGAACAAATACTAAATGGGGGAAATTTAGACCTTATCTATTATGGGCAGCCGTTCCTTATGGTTTAGGAACTGTAATAATGTTTACTACACCGGATTTTGGTGAAACCGGGAAATTGATTTATGCCTATGCAACTTATGCTCTCATGATGATCATCTATACAGTAATGATGATCCCCTATAATTCTTTAGTTGGTGTTATTTCAACTGATTCTGAGGAAAGAACAAGTGTGTCCCAATACAAATTTGTTTTTGCATACCTTGCCGGGGCATCAGTTCAGTATCTTGTAATTCCTTTAGTGAAAAATTTAGGTGAAGGAGATAGTCAAAAAGGGTATTTATTAACTATGACTATATTTGGTGCTATATGCATTATATGTTTTTTAATAGCCTTTTTCTCTGTAAGAGAAAGAGTTAAAACATCTGCTACCCAAAAAAGCAAAATAAAAGAAGATCTAAAAGATTTAATCAAAAATAAACCATGGATAATTGTTTTTTCCGTAACGCTTTGCACACTGATATATATTGCGATTAGAAGTGCAGTTACAATGTACTACTTTAAATATTTTATTGGTAACGAAGATGGTGCCGGAATATTTATGGTTGCTGGAACACTTGCAACTTTGTTAGGTGTTCTTCCAACTAAATGGCTTTCAACAAAATTAGGAAAGAAAAAACTTTATATAATTTGTATGTTTATTGTATCATTTGCATCCGCAGGATTTTTTATTGCATCTCCTGAAGATTTATTAATTATATATATATTCCAAATTATATTTTCGCTTGCGTCAGGTCCAACTATGCCGCTTCTTTGGTCGATGCTTGCGGATATTGCTGATTATTCTGAATGGGAAAATAATAGACGGGCCACCGGATTGGTTTATTCTGCCACAACATTCAGTATGAAAGCCGGTTTTTCCATTGGAGGAGCAGTTTCAATGGGAGTTTTATCATACTTTGGTTATATTGCTGACGCTGAGCAAACTGCGTCTGCATTACAGGGAATAAAGCTTTCCATAAGTGTTATTCCTGCTGCAATAGCTTTGATTGGCGCAATTTTATTGTTTTTCTATGATTTAGACGATAAAAAAGTTGCAGAAATTCAATTAGAATTAGAAGAAAGAAAAAAGAATTTAATATAAATATTTAATCAGGAGAAAAGGTGAAAAAAGTTTTATTAACAATGTTTTGTACAATTATTTTTATAACAAATCTTTTTGCCGCTCAGGCAGATACTGTTAAAGTAAAGAATATATCAGCTGTTCCGATAATTGATGCTGTTGGAGATGATGAATGCTGGGTTAATACAGAGTGGCAGAGTATTGATCAGGTCTGGATGACTTACGGTGAAATAATTCCGGCGGCTGATTTTACCGGTAAATATAAAGTTGTGTGGTCAAAAGAAACAAATCTGTTATACTTTTTAGTTGATGTGACAGATGATGTTTTTGTTGACGGCTGGCCCGGAGTTGACGGTGATTATTTCGGATTTGATATTGTAGAAATTTTTATTGATGCTGATAAGTCAGGCGGTTTACACGTCTTTGATGGCACTGGGAATACGGGGAATGACTGGGGTACAAATGGAGAGAACGCGTTTTCTTATCACATAAATATAGATTTGCCTGAAGATGGAGGAGTTTCAACAAGCTGTGTAGTAAACGATATGGCAGGAACAGACTGGAGTGATGTTTGGAATCCTAATTTTGCAGATCATTTCCCGGAGATTGCATTAAGAGAAAGTGATGGTAAGTATTTCTGGGAGTTTTCCTTAAAAGTTTATGGCGACTCATATGATTTTGATAATCCGGAAGCATCCAGAGTTATGATGCAGACTAGCGATATAATGGGTTTTACTATGGCCTATTGCGATAATGACGGTGCGGACGAGGATCCGAAGACAAGGGACAATTTTTTTGGTTCAGTATGGGTTCCGGAAGCTAAGTATAATGATCATTGGATGGATGCGGATGGTTACGGTACTTTTCTGCTTGTAGACGATGTTACAGAGGTTTCAGAAAATCCAATAATTTATAATTTTGATTTAATGCAAAACTATCCAAATCCGTTTAATCCAACTACTCAAATCGATTATTCAATTACTGATAATGGTTTTGTTAAATTAAAAATATTTGATGTTTTAGGAAATGAAGTTGCTGCGTTGGTAAATGAGATGAAAAATAATGGTAACCATTCTGTAAATTTTGATGCTGAAAATTTATCGAGCGGAACTTATTTTTATTCTTTACAAGTTAACGGAAAAACTATAACTAAAAAGTTGATGCTTGTTAAATAGTATCAAGAAAAGAATATAAAAAAACTACGAGGGGAATATGTCTATTGTAAAAGAACTTGCAAAAATGATAGATCATTCATTATTGCATCCAACAATGACCGATGAAATTTTAAGACAAGAATGTGAAGTAGCAAAAAAGTATGATGTTGCCTCAGTTTGTATAAAACCTTATGCAGTTAAAGATGCTGTGAAATGGTTAGAGGGAAGTGATGTAATGGTAGGATCTGTAATTGGATTCCCGCATGGTAATAGTACAATTAAGATTAAAGTGAAGGAAACTCTTCAGGCAATTGAAGATGGTGCCGTTGAAATTGATATGGTTGTGAACATTGGTAAAGTTTTAAATGAAGACTGGGCTTATGTAAATGAAGAAATTAAATCTATAAATGATGCGGCAGTAAATGGCGGGGCAATCTTAAAAGTAATATTTGAAAATGATTATTTAACTGACGATAAATACAAGATTAAACTTTGTGAAATTTGTTCTGAATTAAAAGTAGCTTTTGTAAAAACCTCATCGGGCTATGGATTTATTAAAGGCAGCGATGGTAAGTATTCTTATGAAGGCGCTACAGAACACGATCTTAAACTGATGAGAAAACACTCAGCTCCGGAAGTGGAAGTTAAAGCTGCCGGCGGTGTTAGAACATTGGACGATCTGTTAAAGGTGCGTGAATGGGGCGTTACACGAGTTGGTGCCACCGCAACTATTGCAATGATAGAAGATGCAAAAAAACGTTTTGAAGGAAAAAGCAGTGATGTTAATACTTCATCCGCTGCTTCAGAAATATCCGGTTATTAAATTAATTGGTGAAGAATTTTTTTCACCAATTTCCCCTCCCAATTCACGCAATAATTTTGCAAATATTATTTAGAGCTTATGAAAATGAAGTGCTATAAAAATTTTATTTTTTCAATAATATTAATTAGTTGTAATGTTCTTGCACAGTCAGATCCCACTGATTATGTAAACGTTTTTACCGGGACATCAAATTCAAGATGGATGTTGTTTCCCGGTCCAACTATGCCTTTCGGAATGGTTAAACTTAGTCCTGATAACCAAACCAACGTCTGGAACGGAGGATACGAATATACAATAGGCTCAATCGCCGGGTTTAGTCATATTCATAGCTGGGCAATGGGCGGATTAAGTTTAATGCCGACAACAGGTGAAGTTAAAACATTTCCCGGTTCGGCTGACGGGCCTTTTAAGCACATGTGGACGGCCGGATACAGATCACGTTTTAATAAAACCACGGAAGTTGGAGAACCCGGTTATTATAAAGTCAGGTTATATGATTATAACATAACAACTGAACTGACTTCAACTACACGCTGTGGTTACTTACGTTTCACATACCCAAAATCAGATAAATCAAATATACTTATCAATTTTGCCACTGAGTATGAAGAAAATAACGCCCAGATAAAATGCGCCTACTACAAAAAAGTAAGCAGCAATGAAATTGAGGGTTACATAAAACAATACAGCTCATTTGCCGATGAATACACTGTTCACTTTATCATGAAATTTAGTAAACCATTTAAAGAGATTAAAAGTTGGGAACAGGAACCATTTAGCGGAAATGATTTATTTGGAACTGACTGGCAGATTAAAAATAATTTTTACTCAGATAATGAAAAAGAATTGAGCGGTAAATGTGGGGTTGCCCTGATTTTTGATACAGGGGAAAATGAAGTAATAGAAGTGAAATCAGCTATTTCACTTGTAAGTATTGATCAGGCCAGATTAAATTACAAAACAGAGATTGAACCATTTGGCTGGGATTTTAAAAGTGTTGTTGATAATAATAAAGCAGCATGGAATGAATTGCTTGGGAAAATAAAAGTTGAAGACAGTAATAAAGAATTAGAAAAACAATTTTATACAAATCTTTACCGGGCATTTTCTGCACGAACAATTTGGAGCGATGTAAATGGTAAATACACCGATATGTGCGAAAATATTCAGCAGGCAAAATCACCGGCCGATAATGTTTATGGATGTGATGCTTTATGGGGTTCCCATTGGAATCTAACTCCGCTTTGGACTTTAGTAACACCAAAGATTGCAAACTCCTGGGTAAATTCACTTCTTGAAATATATGACAAAGGCGGCTGGCTTCCTCAAGGCCCTACTGGCATTGAGTATGCCGAAGTTATGGTTGCGGCTCATCAGATTAAAATGATTATCTCCGCGTACCAAAAGGGTATTAGGGATTTTGATATTGAAAAGGCATACGAAGCTATTTATAAAAATCAAACAGTTCCCGGGCATAAATTTGAATGCGGCGGCTGGGTTGGCAATAAAAATTTAGATTCATTTATAAAATACGGATACGTAGCCAATGAAGACGGTCCGGTTTCTAACACGCTTGAAATTGCCTTTGATGACTGGGCTGTGGCACAGTTTGCAAAAGCATTAGTTAAGGAAGATGACTATAAATATTTTATGGAAAGATCACGTGACTATAAAAATATATTTGATCCTTCAGTTAAGTTTATGAGACAAAAACATGCTGATGGAAGCTGGGTTAAGGATTGGGACTCTTTAAGTAATCATGGTACCTGGTTTGGAGCCGGCTATGTAGAAGGAACTGCCTGGCACTATTCATATTTTGTTCCGCACGATTACGCGGGATTAATTGATTTAGTAGGGGAAGATTTATTTATCAATCGTTTAGCCGGTGGTTTTGAAAAGGGTTATATAGACGTAGGAAATCAGCCGAACATGCAGGCTCCGTTTATTTTTAATTACACTAAAAAACCATGGCTCACTCAAAAATATGTTCACAAACTATTAAGTGAATCATTCGATACATCTCCTTTACAAGGCTGGCCTGGCGAAGAAGATCAGGGACAGCTGGGAGCCTGGTATGTACTTGCTTCAATTGGATTATTTCAGATGGATGGCGGTTGTTCTGTCAATCCGTATTATGATCTTTCAAGTCCGTTGTTCGATAAGGTTACAATTAAACTTGATGAAAAATATTACTCTGGTAATGAACTTGTAATAACAACTGAAAAGAAATCAAGGAACGATATTTATATCCAGTCTGTATCCTTTAACGGGAAGGAATTAAATTCTTTGAAAATTCCTCACGCTGAAATAATAAAGGGCGGAGAGCTGAAATATATTTTGGGGAATAAACCAAATAAAAATTTATTGAATAAATAAAAGGGAACTGGTCATGTTAAAAAAACTGTTAATATGTTTATTGTTTTTACTTCTGGTTAGTAATACAATCTTTGCTGCCGATTTAATAAGTGTTAAACCTCTTACTAAAAATATTTTGGTTGTAGAGTTTAGAGACGGTCATATCGATTATTTTGGAATGGGTCAGGACAGATATAACGGTAATAAAGTATATTACAGCAAATTAGATCAGCAGACTAATTATGAAAGTAATTATTTATTATCAAGCAATGACGATACAAATTATAACACCCCTGTTAATCCTGTTGCAATGGGGAAAAAGTTTAAAGGAGTTATGTTTAATAATATTTATGATCCTGCAAACCCTCAAAATCTAAAAGAATATTTTTATTATCTCGAATTCGAAAATCCCTTAGAATCGGGGAAAACTTATACGCTGGAGCTAGCGGACTTTGCATCAAATACAAATCGATTTACATTTACATTCAATGAAAAAACAAATTTAAATCAGGCAATTCATGTTAACCAGATAGGTTTTAAACCGGAAGCTCCTAAATATGCTTATATATCACAGTTTATGGGCAGTTTCAACAACACAATTAATTTAAATGGCGCATTAGATCTTAGTGATTATTCAGATGCTAAATTTCATATAGTTTCTATGGATGACGAATCAATTAAATATACCGGAACAATATCTTTGCAGCAGTCTAAAGATGCACGAGATTTTAATAAAACTGAAACTGATTTTACTAATTTGAATATGACCAGAGCAGATGTCTGGCAATGTGATTTCTCAAGTTTTAAAACTGCAGGCGAGTATAAAGTTGTTGTTGAAGGAATGGGTTGCTCATATCCGTTTGAAATAAAGGAAGATATATATAGAGAGCCTTATTATTATACTTCGAGAGCTTTGTTTTTACAAAGACAGGGTATTGTTAAAGAAATTGAACCTGGTTTTGAATATCCGCGTGATCAAAGAAGTGATGATGGCAGTACCATGAAATATTACGCGGATCTGCTTGGCGAAGAAATATTTGACGGAGTTGAGGCAATGGGTGAGATTGATAGTGTCTGGGGATGGTATCATGATGCTGGTGACTGGGACGGTTACTCCCATCATTATAGGGTTCCAATGGGCTTATTAGCATTGTACGATCTTAAGCCTGAAAATTTTGGAGACGGTGATCAGAATCTTAAATATAAACTATCAGATTCTGAACCATGGATTAACGATAGTCAGAACGGGTTACCTGATATTCTTGATGAAGCAAAGTGGCTTATAGATTTTTTCAAAAGAACAAAATACGCATTAATTAAAAATGGTTACTCTGATGGCGGTACAGCCGGTTATGCCGGTGCAGACGGCGGTGGAGACAGTAATTTGCCTTCATGGAAAGACAAAAGAGAGCTTGCTTTAAAAGGCGGTGATATGGTTGAAGTTACTTATAGGTATGCCGCGCTTTCTGCATGGTACGCTGTTTGTCTAAATAAATCGAATAATGGTGAAGAGCATCCTGAAAGTGCGGAATTGATTAAAGAGGCTAAAGATGCTTATGAATGGGCTTTAGCTAAAGGTGAAGATTCGAAAGATGAAGTGAAGCAGGCTAAGATGGAAGCATCGGCGGCTTTATATAGAGCAACAGCGGAAGTAACATACCAGGATGATTTTAAGTCGGCTAAGAGTAATACAAATTGGGGTGCCGAATTATGGTTTAATATTAGTCCATGGCATCACGCCGCAATTATTTATAGTCTGTGTCCTGATGATCATCCGAATCTTGATAAGTCATTAAAAGAAAGTGTTAAAAGCTCTATAATTAATTCTGCAAGAAATGAAACCGTCTATCCTGCTAATAGTCGCGGTTTTAGATATGGAGCATCTGATAATATAATATTTTTATTAGGAACATTTAGTGCTCCTAAAATTGTTTTAGCTGCGGCCGCATATGAGTTCACCGGAGAAAAAGAATTTCTGGATGTATGCTCTACAACGGCGGATTATTGCCTTGGCGGTAATCAGATGAATTTAGTGAGGGTTTCGCGTTTGGGTGATAAATATGAGAATGACGTATTTCATTTGGATTCATTTTTTATGCTTGACTACAATAGTAAAGTTTATAAAAATCCCGTTATGCCTGGCTTTTTAACCTATGATATGCATAAAAACGGGGACTGGATGTCTGGCAGTCTGGGCAATATTGGAAATGGTTATAGCTGGATAGGTGATGAAGATTACTCAAGATCAACTGCATATCCAAATATTAATTCTTTCCCGGACGGGGAAGCAAGATTTAGTAATAGAAATTCTATTGCGGGCAGCGAGTTTACAGTTCATCAAACTCAGATATTAGGCGCATTTGCCTATGGTTATTTATGCGATGAATTTACCTCTCCGTTTATACCTAATTTGCCGCCGGAGGTATCAATAAATCTTGAAAATAATTTAAGTGTTCCAAAAGATACGGTGTTAAATTTAACTGTTGAAGCATCGGACGATACACGCAGAGTTGAGTATTATTATGACTGGCATTTTATTGGAGAAAGCTGTGACAAAGAAAACGGTTTTGCCTTTGAATGGAAGTTGGCTGAGTACAAACTAAATAAAGGTAATAATTTAATTACTGCCAGAGCTATTGATGATAAAGGAATGGAATCGAAACCAACAGCTGAGGGAGATGCGGTTATAAAGGTTCTAAATATAACATCGATAGATAAAGATGAAAGCAGTATGGGGAAATATCAGTTAAGAGATAACTATCCTAACCCGTTTAATCCTGAGACAATTATAGAATATGAATTAGCTGAGAATAGTTTAGTTAAGCTGGATATATTTGATGTTTTAGGCAGAAAGATTCGTGTACTTGAAGACAGTATTAAAAAAAAAGGTTCACATACAGTAAGATGGAATTCTAAAGATGAAAGTGGAAATGAGGTTTCATCTGGTATTTATATTTATAAAATTACGGCAGGAAATTTTACAGATAATAAAAAAATGAATTTAATTAGATAATTTTTGAGTTTGCTATGAATGCAACTGAAACGCGCAAGTATATTTACTTAATTCTATTATGTACAATATTTATTTCAGGATGCGCCTCTGAGAAAATAACTTTTATTGAGCATACTAATAAGCAGATTAAGTATGTGGGCAGGATGAATAATAATAACAGCCTTAATGCAAAAGAAATATATTGGTCCGGGTCTTCAATAAAAATAAATTTTGAAGGAACATCAGTATCCGCGATTATGCAGGATGAACGAGCCGATAATTTTTACAATGTTATAATTGATGATAAATTGGTTGATGTAATTTGTCCTGATTCGATTAAAACTGAATATAAATTATGTGATCTTGAGAACGGTAAACATACATTGGAATTATTTAAACGAACAGAATGGGACAGAGGTAAATCATGGTTCTATGGGTTTAAGTTAAATGATAAAACAAAACTTACGGCCAAGCCAAAAGTATATAATCGCAAAATTGAATTTTATGGAAACTCAATTACATGCGGTTATGGGATCGAAGATTTTTCTGGTCAGGATCGTTCGGATAGTATTTACACAAATAATTATTTAACATACGCCGCTTTAACAGCACGGCATTATAATGCTGAATATCATTGTACTTCACGAAGTGGAATTGGAATAATGATAAGCTGGTTCCCTGTAATAATGCCTGAAATATATGACAGGATTAACCCGCTTGATGAAAATAGCGTTTGGGATTTTGGGAAATATCAAGCTGATATTGTTTTAATTAATTTATTCCAAAACGATTCATGGCTGGTAAATATGCCGGATCATGAATCTTTTAAATTAAGATTTGCGAATGGGAAACCTTCTGAAGATTTTATTATAGCTGCTTATAAAAATTTTGTAAATAACATTAGAAGTAAATATCCTTCAGCAAACATTGTATGTGCCTTAGGGTCTATGGATATTACACGAGAAGGATCTAAATGGCCGGAATATATTAGAGAAGCAGTCTCGCAAATTAATGATGTTAAAATATACACTCACTTTATGCCTTATAAAAATACACCGGGGCATCCAAAAGTTGATGAACAAAAGGTTATGTCAGAAAGTTTAATCAATTTCATTGATGAAAACATAGAGTGGTAGTTTGCGGCAGCATGTTATTGGGTGGAACATTTTAGTAAATGTTTGTTTAATAAAAAACAATTGCCTTTATAAAGTGGATGAAATTATAGAAGTAAAATTACAAATAAAATTTTGAGGATGTTATGCAGTTTGGGCATTTTGACGATTTAAGAAAAGAATATGTTATAACAAATCCGGCTACTCCAAAGTCATGGAGCAATTACCTTGGCTCAACTGAATATGGAGCCATTATAACTAACAATGCGGGCGGGTATAGTTTTTATAAGTCAGGCGGAATGGGCAGATTTATGAGAATGCGGTTTAACTCAGTTCCAATGGATCAAGCCGGCAGATACATATATTTACGTGATGATGAAGATGGCGATTTTTGGTCAGCTTCCTGGCAGCCTGTTGGTAAACCGTTAGAAGAGTTTAAATCGGAATGCCGCCATGGTACAGCATATTCTATAATAACATCAGAGTATAAGAAAATAAAAACTGAAACTACGTATTTTGTCCCGCTTGGTAAAACGTATGAAGTCTGGAAATTAAAAATAAAAAATGATGATACAAAAGTTAGAAAGTTAAAAGCTTTTACCTATGTTGAATATTCCGGAACCTGGAATGCAATAGATGATCTTCTTAATATTCAATATGTTCAGTATACTGCTCAGATGAATGTGATAGACGGAATTATTGATCATGGTACAAACGTTCATATTCCTGCAATGCCCGATAACTTTAAAGAGAAAGATCAGGGCAGGCACACTTTCCAGGCTTTAGTCGGAGCCGAAGTAAAGGGATATGATACTGATAGAGAAGTATTCTTAGGAAACTATAGAACTTACGCAAATCCAATTGCTGTTGAAAAAGGGGAATGTAAAAACTCGTTGGGATATGGTGACAATCCATGCGGTACACTTCAAACAGAACTTGAGTTAAAGCCTGGTGAAGAAAAAACAATTTTAGTTTTAGTTGGTATTGGTGCTGCAGATAAAGAAGGCAAAGCGGCCGCGGCTGAATATGAAAATGAATTACTTGTTGATGAACAATTAGAAGACGTTAAAAAATATTGGCATGAAAGGCTAAAAGGATTTTCAGCGCTTACACCTGATGAAGAATTAAACAGTACAATAAATACCTGGGGCATTTATAATTCGCTGATAACTTTTGCATGGTCAAGAGCGGCCAGCCTAATTTACTCAGGTATAGACAGAGACGGACTGGGCTATAGAGATACCGTGCAGGATTTTGTCGGAGTAACGCATGCAATTACCGATGAGGTTCGTGAGCGATTAGAACTAATGATAACGGGACAAACTTCTACTGGCGGCGCAATGCCGGTTGTTCAGCCTATTTCACATAAACCCGGAGGGGAACTTCTTCCAAAAGAAGAACAATACAGATCAGATGATTCTCTATGGCTTTTTAACGCCATCCCGGCTTATGTAAAAGAAAGCGGAGATCTCGATTTTTATAAAAAAAATCTCCCATATTCTGATAAAGGTGAAGGCTCAATTTTTAATCACATGAAAAGAGCAATAGAATTTAGTCTGGAAAGAAGCGGTGCCCATGGTCTGCCATGTGGTTTGGCTGCTGACTGGAATGATTGTCTTCGATTTGGTCATAATGGAGAATCAGTTTTTGTTGCAATGCAATTAAGACTGGCTTTAGCTGTATACATAGAAGTTGCTCAGTTGCTGGGCGATAATATTGAAGAACAGTGGGGGAGTAAAAATCTTAAAACTCTGGATGAAAATATACAGTCGTATGCGTGGGATGGAGAATGGTTCATGCGGGGATATAGATATGACGGGATGAAATTCGGTTCAAAAGATGTTCCCGAAGGACAAATATTTTTGAACCCTCAGGCATGGTCTGTAATTAGCGGTGCTGCTTCTAAAGAGCAGGGTTGTAAAGCTATGGCTAAAGTAAAAGAAAGATTATCAACCGATTATGGTATAATGGTCTGTGATCCGCCTTATACTAGTTCTGATTATAATATTGTCCGTGCGCAGCTTATGAATCCGGGGTTAAAAGAAAACGGCGGTATTTTTGTACATACACAAGGCTGGGGAGTAATGGCTGAAACTATTCTAGGCAACGGCAATCAGGCTTATGAATATTTAAGAGCATATTTACCGGCTGCATATAATCAAAAAGCTGAGATTAGAGAAATAGAGCCATACGTAGTCTGTCAGTCAACTCATGCAAAATACAGCCCTAAACATGGTGCTTCCAGAGTACCCTGGTTAAGCGGCTCCGCAACCTGGACCTATTATTCAATTACACAATATGTTCTTGGTATTAGACCAGAATATAATGGTTTAACAATTGATCCGTGTATTCCATCAGATTGGAAAGGGTTTACCGCAGAACGTAAATTCAGAAATAAAATATTTAGGATAACAGTTGATAATGCTTCGGGTGTTGAAAAAGGTGTTACTAAAATTATTTTTAACGGCACTGAGTTAGAAAGCAATTTTATTCCGGTTCAGAAAATGAAGGAAGAAAATGAAGTTGCAGTGATAATGGGCTAATTGATAATTTGAACACTTCGATCATAAAATCCCGTAAACATGTATTGAGCTTTATAATCTGGGTTATGCTAATAGAATTCTATTTACCGGCGGTATAGGAAGCGGAACCGCTGATATAAATTGTTCGGAAGCAGATAACTTCGAAACTTTTACAGCAGATGCAGGAATAAAGGATGTAATTATTGAAAACAAATCAACAAACACACCTCCTAAAACTTCTCTTGAAGACGAAATTATTTTGTTCAGAAATAAAAATGAAAATTTATATGACCATTTAATTGGTGAAATAGAGAGAATTAAAAAGTATCAAAACCTTAATTATATAAGGGCAACAAGTATCCCAAAAGGATTAAGCAGCTTGTTGACCTCAAAAAAAATGTAACTCATAATAAAAATGAAAAAGAACGGTTAAGTATATTTGAAAAATCCGGTTACTGAATTGAACCTGGAAAGGCAACTGAATCAGATTGAGAAAATAAAATTCAATGTACTTTTATGAATAAAATTATAATCATACTACTAATTTTTGCATACGGCTTAAGCGGATGTAATAAATCTATTAGCAAAAATGAACAGCCTAATATAATTATTTTACAAGCTGATGATTTGGGCTGGGACGATTTGCCATTAAATGGAAATTCTTTTATAAAGACACCGGGCATAGATAAACTTGCAGATCAATCTATTGAAATTAGCCGATTTTATGTTAATCCAGTTTGTGCTCCTACCAGGGCATCACTTTTAACCGGAAGGGATTTTTTATTGACGGGTGTTTCGCATGTTCATGGAGGAAAAGATTTTATTAACCTAAGTGAAAAAACATTTGGGAATATCTTTAGATTAAATGGTTATAAAACTGGTATGTGGGGAAAATGGCACTCAGGAAAAACAAATGGTTATTTTCCATGGCAAAGAGGTTTTGATGAAGCCTATATGGCTGAGTTATATAAGCATAAAAATTCTTATGGTTTACTTAATGGGCGGGAAGTAAAATCAAACAAGTGGTCAGATGAGCTAATTGTTGATTATGCTATAGAGTTTATTAAGCGAAATAAAGAAGATCATTTTCTTGCTTATTTGTCTTTCTTAACCTGTCATGCCCCGTTGGCAGCTAAGGAAAAAATTGTAGAAAAATATGAGAGGATGGGATTATCCAAGAACCTTTCAACGCTTTATGCTATGATAGAGCAGATGGATAAAGAGATTAACAGACTGCTTGATGAAGTGGACAGTCTGGGATTATCTGAAAATACCATTATAGTTTTCATGAGCGATAACGGTCCGGCAGTTATTAATAATTTGTTGACAGATGAAGACCGAAAAATAAGATATGCTAATAATTATAAAGGACATAAAGGAAATATTTGGGAGAATGGAGTTAAATCTCCATTATTAGTTTCGTATCCGGGAAAATTAAGACCAAGTAAAATGGAGTTACTTTGTGATGCCACGGACATCTTCCCAACATTAGCGGATTTTGCCGGTATCACTTTGGATAAATATGATTTGAAATTATCTGGATTCAGTTTTGCGAATAATTTAATAAATCATAATGCCATACGTCCGGATAAGTATGTGTTTAATTATGCAAATAGTGGCTGGCCACCGACAAATATTCCCTGGAGTCCGGAAGGAGTATTAAATGAGTATCTGCCATTTGAAAATGATAAAAGTATATTAGATTTTGAACCACAAATAATATCTTTGATATCAAAAGAATATAAATTATTAAAAAACCCAAGTAATAGAGTTGCTTCTATTACTAATGAAGAAGAATATGCTCTCATAAATCTAAATAATGATCCATTAGAGAATAAAAATATTTCTTCTGGGCAATCTGAGATATATGAAAAACTGAAAACTAAATTGCAAGACAAGTATAAGGAGATTGTAGAATCAAAGAATTCATTTGAGCCGATTGAATTTAAAGTATCTGAAGATGCTGAAAGCAAGATTCTTCTTTATGCACCAAAATTAGTATCTGGTGATTTGTCAGTCGCATTCAATTACACATACTCTTGGAATAAAAGAGGTATGGTTGCTGAGTATTTAATTAATTCTGATTCCAATGTTTTAGTTCAGCCTTCTATTATTAAAGAAGGGAATGCATTGGATATAGAGTATGAGATTTCAATACTGGAAAGCAACTGTGGTGCAAAATCAATCTCCGGTGATAAAATAGTTTTTGAAAATATTATAATACCAAAGGGTAAAAACATTCTAAAAGTTAAAGTGAAATCATCTTATCAAAATAAAAGTTCAATAAAATTTAGCGAAATGGTTTTAAAACCAATTAGGGATTAGTATTTATCAAAAGATTTTTAAGGCAAAAAATGAAAAAAAAATATCACAAATTAGTTTTCCCATTGTTGATTATAGTTGTATCCTTATTATCCATTCAATGTTCAAGGGATGTTGATGACAGACCAAATATTATTCTTATTCTGGCTGATGATTTGGGTTATGGCGACTTAAGTTGTTACGGTCAAAAAAACTTTTCTACACCAAACATTGATAAACTGGCTGAAGATGGAATGATGTTTACCCAGCATTATGCCGGCGCAACTGTGTGTGCGCCTTCTAGGTGTGTTTTATTAACCGGGAAACATACCGGACATGCTTTTACCAGAGGGAATGCAGGAGATCCAAACGGATATGGCCAATTGCCAATACCGGAAAAAGAAGAAACTTTTGCGAAGTATTTAAAAAGCGCCGGTTATAAAACGGGTCTGTTTGGGAAATGGGGTCTGGGTAATGCGGGAACTTCCGGCGATCCGTTAAAACACGGGTTCGATTATTTTTTTGGTTATCACGATCAGGTACTGGCGCATAATTCGTACCCTGAATTTTTGATGCGGAATAATGAGAAGGTATACTTAAATAATAAAGTGAAATATCTCTCAGATACCTTGTGGCACAAAGGTTTGGGAAGTTATTCAACTAGAAAAAATGATTACTCAAACGATATTATTTTTAGTGAGCTAGTAAGTTTTATTAAAGAAAATAAGAAGAATAAATTTTTCGCGTATTTTCCAACTACAATTCCGCACAATAATGATGAAGCCGAAACAGGCAAACGTTTTGAAGTGCCGGACGATTCAAAGTATTCTGATAAAGAGTGGGATGATGAAGATAAAGCCTATGCGGCACTTGTTGAACACCTTGATATGTATGTTGGCAAATTAGAAGAAGTGTTAAAGGAATTAAATTTATCTGAAAATACAATAGTAATATTTACAAGTGATAACGGAGCCGTTTCAAGTCTTAACCTAAAAAACAACGGTAAATTAAGGGGTTACAAAAGAGATGTATATGAAGGAGGAATTAGAATTCCAATGATTGCGAAATGGCCTTCTAAAATAAGAGCTGGATCAACATCAAATCATCTTTCGGCATTCTGGGATTTTTTCCCCACAATGTGTGAAGCGGTAAATATTAAGGAGTTTCCTAAAACGGATGGAATTTCTTTTCTTCCTGAACTTTTAGAAAAGGAACAGCAAGAACACCAATATTTGTACTGGGAGTTTCACTGGTGGAAGCCGGCAAGACAAGCAATAAGAAAAGGCAATTGGAAAGCGGTTAAAGACTCGCCAACGGCAAAAATAGAGCTATATAACCTTTTAAATGATATAAGTGAAAAAAATAATCTGGCAAATAATAATTTAGAGCTTGTAGAAGAGTTTGAAAAATTATTTAAATCAGCACGAACTCAATCAGATCATTTTAAATTGTAGGAGTAAAAAATGAAACCAATACTGTTATTATTAATTCTGTTATTAATAAATAATGTATATGCCCAGGAAATAGCTGTTCCTCTTTGGTCTGACGGAGTTCCCAATTATCAAAAAACTGATGAAGTTGAAATTGTTGATGATAATGAAAATATTCAAAAGGTAAGTTATGTTCAGGAACCTAATATTACTGTTTATAAGCCGGCAAAAAGAAATACAACCGGTGAATCGGTAGTTATATGTCCGGGTGGCGGGTATTGGATCTTAGCATACGATTGGGAAGGATCTGACATCGCAAAATATTTTAATTCTAAAGGTATAACAGCTATAGTGCTAAAATACAGACTCCCTGTTTCAAAAAGTAATGTTGTTCCGCATAAATCACCTTTAATGGATGCGCAGAGAGCAATCCGGTTAACAAGGTTTCATGCCGGAGAATGGGGGCTTGATTCAAATAAGATAGGTATAATGGGGTTTTCTGCGGGCGGACATTTAGCATCAACAGCCGGAACTCATTTTGATTATGGGAATAAAAATTCTGATGATATGATAGAGCGTATTAGTTGCCGTCCGGACTTTATGATTTTAATGTATCCGGTAATTTCGTTTGTTGCTGATTTTAGTCATACCGGATCTGCGAATGCTTTACTGGGAGAAAATCCTACAAGGGAACTTTTAGAGTTTTATTCTAATGAACTTCATGTTACAGAAAATACTCCGCCAACAATTTTAATTCACTCGCAGGATGATACTGGTGTTCCAATTGAAAATAGTCTTAATTTTTATAAAGCCTTAACGGATAAAAAAGTTTCTGCCGAGATGCATCTATATCCTTTTGGCGGGCATGGATTTTCATTAGCATTAGGAAATGATTATCTTTCGACCTGGCCGGATAGAGTGGTTGACTGGCTTAAACGAGTTACAAACAAAAAAAGTCAATAGGAATAGTAGTAATGGGCAAGTTTAATTTTAAGGAACATCCTCATAGAAGATTTAATCCGTTAACAAGCGAATGGGTTTTGGTTTCTCCTCATAGAACAAAAAGACCATGGCAGGGTCAGCAGGAAGAAGCTAACAAAGAAAAGCGGTCAGAGTATGATCCTAATTGTTATTTATGTCCGGATAATACCAGGGCAAACGGAATTACAAATCCAAAATTTAAGAGTACTTATGTTTTTCCAAATGATTTTGCCGCAATATTAAATGATACGCCGGAACACATTGAAGAAGACGATCTCTTTAAGTACACGAGTATAAAAGGGGAATGCCGGGTTATCTGCTTTTCGCCCCGGCACGATTTAACACTGCCGGAGATGAGTGTTAGTGAAATTAAAAATGTTGTTGATGTATGGAAAGAGCAGTTTATTGAGCTTTCTAAAAAATATAAATGGGTTCAGATTTTTGAAAATAAGGGTGCCGTAATGGGGTCTTCTAATCCGCATCCACACGGACAGATCTGGGCAAATAACGCTTTGCCAAATGAAGCTTCGAAAGAATTAATTTCGCAGCAAAATTATTTTAAAAAGAACAATTCTAAACTGTTATTAGATTACGCAAACAGGGAACTTGATAATGGTGAAAGACTGATTATCGAAAATGATGATTGGATTTCATTAGTTCCATTCTGGGCTGTGTGGCCTTACGAGACAATGATTATTCCTAAACGCGATATTTCTACCTTTAAAGAATTGACTGAGAATGAAAAATTAAGTTTAGCTGAATTATTAAAAAATCATTTAACAAAATATGATAATCTTTTTAGTACATCATTTCCATATACAATGGGATGGCATAATGCACCTTCCGGCGAAGGGGCTGATGAATGTTGGCAGCTTCATGCCCATATATATCCGCCGTTATTAAGATCTGCAAGTGTTAAGAAGTTTATGGTTGGTTATGAAATGCTTTCGGAAGCACAAAGGGATATTACGGCAGAACAAGCAGCCGATACTTTAAGGTCGTTATCAATAATGCATTACAAGAATAATTAAGAGAGATTAAAATTGAGAGATAGATTAATAAAGCTATATGGCAATAATGCCGGAGTTTTAGAATATCAGAATAATAGAATTAAAAAATTAGAACAAATTTATAAAGAACATTTCGGTTTTAATAATTTGTCTTTTTTTTCAACACCGGGCAGAACTGAATTAGGCGGGAATCATACAGACCACAATAACGGCAGGGTTTTAGCGTCTAGTATTAATTTAGATTCATTAGCAGCGGCAGTTAAAAATGACAGCCAGATTGTTAGGATTATCTCAGAAGGTTTTGAGGAAATGTTTGAGGTTGATCTGCGGAATCTGCAAGTTGTTGAAGAGGAGAAAGAATCAACTAATTCTCTTATAAGAGGTATGGCAGCCAGGTTTGCAGATTTAGGATTAAATATTGGCGGATTTAACGCTGTTATTACCAGTGATGTTTTACGCGGATCCGGATTAAGTTCATCGGCATCGATTGAAGTACTTATAGGAACAATATTTAATTATCTATTTAACGATGGAAAAATTGCGGCGGAAGAGATTGCAAAAGCCGGGCAGTTTGCCGAGAATAAATTTTTCGGGAAACCATGTGGTTTAATGGATCAGATGGCTTGTGCGTGTGGCGGAATTATAGCTATCGATTTTAAGGATAATAATATTCCTATTATTGAAAAGATTGAATTTGATTTTGAAAAACAGAACTATAACCTGATTGTTGTTGATACTGGCGGCGGTCATGCCGATTTAACTGACGATTATGCGGCAATTCCAAAAGAGATGAAAGAAACCGCTGAATTGTTGGATGCAAATCTGATGAGAGAAGTTGAGCTTGATAGTTTGTTAAAGGGAATTCCAGAATTAAGAAAAAAAGTTGGTGACAGGGCAGTTTTGAGATCATTACATTTTTTGGAAGAGAATCTGAGAGTTAGTAAACAAAGTGAAGCTTTATTAAAGAATGACTTTAAAACTTTTTTAGAATTGATTAAAGACTCAGGTAATTCATCGTATAAATATCTGCAAAATATTTTTACAACTAAAAACACTTCAGAACAGCCAGTTAGTTTAGCATTAGCTATAACTGAGTTATTTATAAATGGTATTGGAGAAGGTGCTTGCAGAGTTCATGGCGGCGGGTTTGCCGGTACAATTTTAGTCTTTTTACCAGAAGATAAAGTTAAAGAGTATAAAGAATTTGTTCAGCCAGTTTTTGGCGATAATTCTGTAACTGTACTTTCAATAAGGCAAACCGGTACAACAAAAATATAAACTTATTGGAATAAAAAATGAAACATCTGTTAAAACTTTTGTTATTCATAGTTATAACCGCATCGGCTTTATCTGCCGGTGATAATGTGAAGAAACCAAATGTTGTTTTGATAGTTTCGGATGATCATGGTACAAACGATCTTGGATGTTATGGCAATGATAAAATTAAAACTCCTAATTTAGATAAATTAGCGGAAGAAGGAGTTAGATTTGTAAACGCTTATGCAACCTCGGCATCTTGTACCGCAAGTCGTTCTGCCATCCTGTCCGGTTTATATAATCATGCAAATGGTTTATATGGACACAGCCATCATTATCATAACTTTAAGGCTTTTGAGCATGTACAAACACTGCCGGTGCTGCTAGAAAAACTAGCTGATTATAGAACAGCAAGAGTTGGAAAATATCATTTAGCTCCTGAAAGTGTTTATAAATTTCAAACAGTTCTGAAAGCAAATTCCAGGAACAGTGTCGAAATGTCTGACAAGTGTAAATCCTTTGTTAGTACAAGTTCTGATAAACCATTCTTTTTATATTATTGCACCAGTGATCCGCACCGGGGCGGAGGAATAGTTGAAGAAAGCAAATATAAACCCGATAGATTTGGGAATATAGAAAAAGGGTATGATGGAATTGTAAAAACAGAATTTGATCCTGCGGATGTCATTGTTCCTCCTTATTTACCGGATAATCCTGAGTGCAGAGCTGAATTAGCGCAATACTATCAGTCTGTTGCGAGAATGGATCAGGGAATTGGTTTATTATTTAAGCATCTGAAAAATAGCGGAGAATGGGAGAATACAGTTATTATCTATATCTCAGATAATGGTATAGCTTTTCCGGGTGCTAAGACAACTGTTTATCAACCAGGTCTAAACTTGCCCTGTATTGTTAAGTACAATAATTCAAAGGGTAAAAACATTGTTCTTAATGAAATGATTAACTGGGCTGATCTTACTCCTACGATTTTAGATATAGCCGGAGTTCTTATAACGGCTGAAGAATCTTTAAGCAGTGAATATAACAACCAGAAAGGGAATTGGGATAATACTGTAAATCAGAAATTTCATGGAAGGTCATTTAAGTCAGTATTAGAAGGGAATTCAGAGGATGATTGGAATGAAACTTTTGGGTCGCATACTTTTCATGAAATTACAATGTATTATCCGATGCGTACTGTTATTACTGATAAATATAAGCTGATCTGGAATATTGCCCATTATCTGCCTTATCCTCACGCAAGTGATTTATGGGAATCAGCAACATGGCAAAGTGTTATTAATAGTGAAAATAAAATGTACGCGAACAAAAATGTGGAGAAATACACTTATAGATCTGAGTTCGAATTATTTGATATTGTGAATGATCCTGATGAGAAAAATAATCTTGCCGATAATTCTGAATTCAATGATACTCTGGAGAAAATGAAAGCAAAGCTAAAAGAGTTCCAGAAAAGGACTAATGATCCATGGGTAATAAAATGGGAACACGAGTAGATTATTTTGTTCCCTGCTGACTTCTGGTTTTCAAGTATTCGTCTTTATCAATTTCGCTAATATAAATTAACTCACTCGCATAATCTGTAAAATTATAGCCGGTTGTTCTAAACAGAACCTGAAAATATTCTGGTACATTTCCAATTTTGTCTTTAATTTTTTCTTCAAGTTCTCTGGCTTTTTCGGGTATAGAAAAGAGTTTAACAATTTGAATTTGCGCAATATAACCTAATCCGATAAAGAGCATGTAATTTTCTCCGTTAAAACCTGGTATTTTTATTACCATTCCGTAATCGTTGTAGGCATGCATTGGCGGAGAAACAGCAAGTTTTTCATAAACTTTTGGAACGCTTTTATCTAAGCCGGGATCATTTATTGTTATGGAATGTTTCCCGGAAGAGGAATCAAAAACATGAGTAATAGGAAGATTTTCAAGAAATGTATCTAAAAGTCTGATATTTCTGAATTCACCTATGTAAACAATGTTCTTTTCATTTACTTCATCCATTTTTAAAGAAGTTGTCCACTTTAATTCCAGAGATTTATTTCTGGAAGTAAATATAGGCTGAAGATCTAAAATATTATATAGAGAATTATGAGGAGCTTCGCCCAGACTATGTTTTTCAATAACTCTGTCTTTAAACTTTTCACCAAACTGTTTTAGCTGCCGCTCATTTGTAATGTTGTAATCCATAATGCGGCGCATAAAGCCAAGATCTTTATCTTGTTCATGAAAAATGTAAAAATCGCCAATAATTAATAAATTTTCATAATCGTTATTGAAATATGAATCCCAGACTTCTAAATCATCATATTTGGTGGCTTTTTCATTATTGTTAAATAATAAAAAGTAAACCAGAATAAGAGATAATATACTTAGTATTGTTCCGTTAATGGTTGTTATTCTTTTGTTTCTTAATACGGTTTTATTTATATCAATTTGTTCAGTGTTTTTTATATCATCACTAACTGTCGTTTTTTTCTCTTCTTTTTCATTAAAAACAAGTTTATAAACACCTTTGGGAATTTCTATGCAAATTGTTTCATTGGCTCCTTCAAACTGGTAATATTTGTTTATAAGTTCGCGAAGTTTATGAATACGATAACGGACTGATGTATCCTGTGAAGAATCAAAACCCTTTTCCTTTTCAAGTACATCAACTGCAATCTGATATTCTTTTGTTTGCGAATTGGTGAGATGACAATCTAACAGATATTTTAGAAGTTTAATATAAACATCACGTTTTTTGAACTCTTCCGATTTACAAATTTTATCTATCAGGCTGGTTTTTTGTTCGTTAGTTAGCATAATTTAAATTTGTTTTTTTTGAGAAAAATGAAGCCTAATTTAATGAAAGCATGAAATAGATACAATTTGTTAACCTATTATTTTTAGACGAAGATTAGAAAGTTAATAAAAAGTTAAGTAAATTTGGCATTTGTTAATCAATTTTGAATTTAAAAGAGTTAAATAACAAAGATTATTTAAGTTTTGGGAAATGACAGAACTAATTTTTATTTATCAAATCTAAATTTTATGGAGAGCTAATGAAATTTGAATTTTTAGATTATTTTATTTTTATCGGGTACATTTTGGTTATTGTATCACTGGGTCTTTGGGTTTCGCGTGATAAAAAAGGTCACACCAAAGATTCTAAAGACTATTTTTTAGCCGGAAAATCCCTGCCCTGGTGGGCAATCGGTGCTTCTTTAATTGCGGCAAATATTTCCGCCGAACAGTTTATTGGTATGTCTGGCTCTGGTTTTGCAGTCGGTTTGGCAATAGCTTCTTACGAATGGATGGCGGCAATTACTCTTATAATTGTCGGTAAATTTTTCCTCCCGATTTTTATTGAAAAAGAATTGTTTACAATACCACAGTTTATTGAAAAAAGATTTAGTGAAAATTTAAAGACAATTTTAGCGGTTTTTTGGGTTTCATTATTTATTTTTGTAAATCTAACCTCAGTTTTGTTTTTAGGCGGAAAAGCTATTGATACAATTGTTGGCATTGGGGATGGGACTTTAATTTTCCCGGCAATATTAGGACTTGCTTTAATAGCCGCGGCTTATTCACTTTATGGCGGACTTTCTGCCGTTGCCTGGACAGATGTTCTTCAGGTTATTTTACTGGTTGTAGGCGGATTAATAACTTCGATAATTGCATTAAGTCATGTAACGCCGGATGGCAATATAATGAGCGGTTTGTCTCATGTTTATGATACCGCGGGAGATAAATTTCACATGATACTTTCGAGAGATAATCCTGAGTATTTTAATCTGCCGGGAATTGCTGTTTTAATTGGCGGTATGTGGGTTGCAAATTTATATTACTGGGGTTTTAATCAATATATTATTCAACGAACTTTAGCGGCAAAATCTATTAAAGAAGCTCAGAGAGGTATTGCATTTGCGGCTTTCTTAAAATTAATAATTCCATTAATAGTAGTTATTCCCGGAATAGTAGCTTTTGTAATGTTTTCACAGCCAGAAGGTACAGCAATAATACCGGGAGTTAAAGAAGCTTTTTCAAATATTGACGGATCAATTAATTATGATAAAGCATATCCATGGCTTATTAGTGAATTTATTCCGGTTGGCTTAAAAGGACTGGTTTTAGCGGCACTTACTGCTGCAATAGTTTCATCGTTAGCTTCAATGCTTAATTCTACATCAACAATTTTTACAATGGATATTTATAAACCTTATCTTCACAAAAATTCAGACGAAAAACGTTTAGTCTCTGTTGGAAGAATTTCTTCTGCTGTTGCTTTAGTTATTGCTGTTGCTTTGGCTCCATTGTTAGGAAATATTCCACAGATGTTCCAATATATTCAGGAATATACGGGATTAGTAAGTCCGGGTATTCTGGGTGTGTTTTTAATGGGATTATTCTGGAAAAAGACAACAAACAAAGCGGCTATTATTGGTGTAATAGGCTCAACGTTTGTCGCGTTATTATTAAAGGCAAGTGTTGTAGATCTTCCGTGGATGGATCAGATGTTTTATACATTAATTATCACAATGGTAATTATAACTGGTGTTAGTTTATTAACATCAGAAAATGACGATGATCCAAAGGGTATTAGCATTACCGCAAAGTTATTTAGAACAGATTCTGTATTTAATATTCTTGCTTATGTAATTATTGTTATTACTTCAGTCTTGTACGCAATTTTCTGGTAGAAATAAAAAAATAGCTCCGGTGTGTTAAAAATATACCGGAGTCTGTCATTTCCAGGGCAAACTCAAATATTCAATCGTTTAAAAACATGTTTAATCTGCTTGTTTTAGGCTTAAATCCAATTTTATTTTTAGATGTAAAATTAAATTTAGAGTTTCTTCTTAACGTATTCCGAAAAGCATTGCGTAAGGATTCTTTAAGTATAAATCTATATGATCATGGTTTTTATAGGATCTGTACCTTTTAACAATTTATGTACACAGTTTTATACGGTTGCAACCTTGTTCTAAGAATGATAATAGCTTAATTTTATGTATTCATAGCAGGTGAAAAGGATATGTATCTTGTAATTCCAATTCATTATAAGCTAATAGTTTTTAGAGGTAGTTTTGAGCTTGAATGTTTGCTCAAATAATAAATGGTTCTTTATAAGTCTGGATTGTGTTTTATTATTTTAATAAAAGCTTTATTAAAATAATAAAACAAGCATGAAGAAAGTTAAATAGTTAAAGATAGAACTTATTTAATAAAAGTAGATTGCTAAAGCAAAATATATTGGTTTTTCGTTTATAAACACTGAATATTGTTAATAAAGTCTGGTTTGGTATCTCGTATAGAAAAAATGGTGTGATTCTTGAAAATCTTAAACGTTTTAGGATTTTTTTACTAACTAACTAATAAAAAATAATTGAACTCTTTTGCCTTGTTACGTGGGGTGCCAAAGCAAATTTTTTATGTTCATTTAATGGGAGTATTTATGCAAAAAAGTTTACGGTTGTTTTTATTAACATTTTTAACCTTCTTCATGGTTTCGACAAATGTATTTGGGCAAACCGGAAAAATTAGAGGTGAAATAACAGATTCTACAAATGGTGATGTATTGCCTGGTTCTAATCTAATATTTAAAGAATTATCAATTGGTGCAGCTGCTGATTTTGACGGTAATTATGTAATAACGGCAATTCCTGTTGGAACCCATAAACTTACAGTAAGTTATCTTGGCTGTAATTCTAAAGAGGTTGATGTAACTATTGTTGCAAATAGAACTTTAGAGTTAGATATTGAACTTTCTCCACAGGTAATTGAAGGTGAAGAAGTTCTTATTACAGCTCAGGCTTCTGCCCAGCAGCAGGCAATGAATCAGCAGTTATCATCTAAAACTATTAAAAGTATAGTTTCTAGTAAACAAATACAGCAATTACCTGAATCTAACGCGGCAGAAGCTGTTGGCCGTTTACCCGGTGTTTCTTTAGAAAGAAATGGCGGCGAGGGAACTAAGGTTGTAATTAGAGGAATGTCCGCAAAGTATTCTCTAATTCAGATTGACGGTGTTAATATGGCTGCAACCGGAAGCGGAGACAGAAGTAGTGATCTTAGTATGATCTCTCCTTACATGCTCGAAGGAATTGAGCTTACAAAATCTGTAATGGCTAATCAGGAAGCAACGGCTACCGGTGGTATTGTTAATTTCCGTATTAAAAAAGCTCCGGACGAAATGTCTTTTAATGTTATAGCGCAAGGAGGTCATAACGGTTTAAGAGACGCTTATAAAGATTATAAAATTTCTCTTGGCGGAAGTAACCGTTTCTTCGATAAAACATTTGGTCTTTATGCCCAGGTGGATTATGAAGAAGCAAACCGCGGATCACATCAAATGGGCGGTGTTGGGTTTTCTCAGGAAAATTTAGAAGCTCCTGTAAGAACAACCAGTGTACAGTTAATGGATATTTTTAGAGCTGTTGAGCGGATTGGTGCTACTGTTGTATTAGATTATCAGTTGCCAAATACTGAAATAAAACTTTCTAATTTCTTTAGTCGTATAAACCGCGAAGAAACAAGATATACTACTAATTATGGTTTTGAACAACAAAAATTTGAAATAAATTATTCTGATACACCCGAAAGCGAGCTTACAATTTTAACCAATTCTTTGCAACTTGATCACCAATTAGGCGATTGGAAAATTAATTTAGGCTTAAGTCATTCTTATTCAGAAAATATTTTACCGGGCCGAATAGGTTCAACTAACAATAATTCTCCGGGTAACCCTTTTCCAATTGGCAGAACCGCAAATTATAATGTTGATCTTGATCCGGAAACAATACCTGATTTACTTGTTTATGATATGGATGAAGCGATACAGTTTATGCATCTGGGAGATATAACACATGAGGAAAGTGAAACTTTTGAACGTGATTTGGCGGCAGAATTAAATTTAACATACAAATTTAATATTACAGATAAAATTAATGTTAACCTGAAATTTGGCGGTAAAATAAAACATAAAGAAAAAGAATATGATAGAACTGTATTAGGCGCTACTAATGGCGGAGGTTCTCAGGAATTTAGGAATTTAGTTTATAATGAATTTGAGAGTGAATTTAGTGACAGGACTAAAAATGCCTGGTCTGCTGACAATATGCGAATTTTATTAGCGGATTTCTGGGATAAGGATTATGACGGCGGTGATTTTCTTGACGGGAAATATAATTTTGGTAGCGTATTCGACAAAGAAAAATTCCGCAGAATACATGACCTTATAATGGATGTATATGACCCTACAAGTACAGATTCTTATGAAATAACCCAGGCAAATTTTATTACTACCAACTATGAAGATTACAATGGTACTGAGGACTATCATGCTTTTTATATTATGCCCGAAATCAATCTTGGTTCCGATCTTCTGATTGTTCCCGGTGTTCGTTATGAAAAGAACCGTACAGAGTATACCGGATATCGAGGCAACAGATTAGGTGTTTTAAGAGACCAGCAGATAACTCCGATTGATACCGTAACTAAAACGCGTGAAAACGATTTTATTCTGCCTATGATTCAGGCGTTTTATAAACCAACAGACTTCTTAACTTTAAAAGCAGGTTACACACATACATTACTGAGACCAGATTATAATAATATTATGCCGGGCTGGGTTATTAGTAACCAGGGTCAAATTTATAATTTAAGTAATTTCAGACTTAAACCTGAGAAATCGAGAAACTGGGATCTTCAATTGTCAGTTCATTCCGATAAAATTGGTTTGATTTCTGTCGGCGTATTTCACAAAAAAATTACAGATATGATTTTCTGGACTGGCCAAACGGTGATATTAGATACAGCATTTTTTGAATTGCCGACTTTAATGCATCGTCAAAGAGCTGCGTATGCAACAAATAATCCAAACGATGCTATTAACTATGGTTTTGAACTTGAGTGGCAGTCGAACTTCTGGTATTTACCGGGATTATTAAGCGGTTTAGTTGTAAATGTTAACTATACTCGTAATAAATCGGAAGCAAAATATCTTCGAACAGAAATTGAAACACACGCTGAGTTTGATGAAAATTGGAGATTGATTACATATCTTATTCCTCACGATACAACTTACACCAGTCGTATGATATCACAGCCGGATCATTTATTAAATCTAACTCTGGGTTATGATTATAAAGGTTTCTCATTCCGCTGGGCAATGAGATATTCATCCGGTATATTTAAAGCAACTAACTGGTATCAGGCACTTCGTGCATATTCAACAGATTTTGTACGTTACGATCTATCCTTAAAACAGCAATTGCCGTTTGACGGAATGGAAATGTTCCTGAATATTAATAACCTAACCAATGAAATGGAAGAAGACGTAATAAATCACAAAAATTTCACCAGATATAAAGAGAATTACGGCAGAAATGCTAATCTTGGTATCAGGTATCAATTTTAGATATTAATTAAACATGAGAAAGACAGATCTTGTTAAAAATATAAAACCGGGGATATATTAGGAGGTGATGAAAAAAACTAATAATATTCAATTGAAGTTTAATATGTAAGTATTTTAACTCACTAAAACACTTTAAATAAACGGAGTCCAAATATGAAAAGAATGTTAGTATTTTCCGCGTTAGTAATAACGTTATTACTTAGTAGTTCAAATGTCTTTGCGCAGTTAACATCAAATGGTGACACATTAATTGTTGGTCCAATGAATTCTCAAAATCAGCCGATAGGTGCCTTAAATGAAGCTATTAAAGGTGATGTAACTGATACTGGTGCCAGAAAACATTCAGTTTACAAACTTATGAGAAACGCAACGTATCTTTTAACTGAAGTTATTCAAGCCGATTTCCCGTTAGAAATTGTAGCTGATAAGCCTGATGATAATAACAGACCTCCTGTTATCCGTTGTGGTATTAAAGAAGATGGTTCGTCTGTAAACCTTTGGTGGGTAATTTTTGAGGACGCTACTTTCAAAAATATTTGGTTAAGTGGTGTTAATATGGACGGAAACGGTGGTATTAACTGGATTTCTCAGGAAGTTAATGCATCTGGCAAGACAATAAGCTATAAAGGTTGTATTATAGAGTTCCCATATACATCGTGGGCAATGTTTGCAGATTGGGGAAGTAATAATGTTTATAAAACAGAAGACTGTGTATTTATGAATATTGGAAACCCTACTGGTACAACATGGAACGGAGCTATATTTCACGGCGTTCCTGCAGATTCAATTATTCATAGAAACACAACATTTTTTAACTTTGGCTGTTTTGTTGCCAATGGTAGTGTTTTTTATCAGGAATTAGATCATTGTACTATAGTAAACTCTGTAGTTCATCCGGTTAATGGTCATAATAATGTACAAATGGTTTATACAGATAACCTGTTTATAAACTGCCATGCGTTTAGTGATGATGACGCTGAAATTAAAAGACATTATGATCAGGAAGTAAAAGGTTTAATGAATTATGCCGAAATCCAGTGGGATCCACAGGCACTTGATTCACTTCACGGACCTGGCGGTGTATATCATGATTACGATCCAAACGGCGACGGTACTTTAACTGAAGATGAACTTGTTTGGGAATTGAAAAACAATAACTGGCACTATGCACAGGTTATTAAAGATTATTGGGCAGCATTTCCAAATGTTGCGGATAATCCATGGATGAACAACTATAATAAAGCTATGTTCGAAAATCAGTCTGGCGAATGGACATGGGATCTTTGGACATATACAAGAGATACAAATGATGTTGTAATTGACTCTGCTCTTGTAACAGAAACTCATAATCCGTTCCAATATTTTGTTGAAGAAAATACTATGAATCTTGATCCTGGTTTTGCAAATATTAAAGGTACAGATGTACTTCTTGCGCAGAACTGTACTAATATTAGAAAAGATGCGGTTGGTGAAGCTTTTGATCCGGTTAAATGGCATAATGTTGATGATTATTTAGAATTCCCATGGCCTTTGGATTTCGATTTATCTTACACAAATGGTTCATTAATGACTGCTGGAACAGACGGTTTCCCACTTGGCGACTTAAACTGGTTCCCGTCTAAAAAAGCTGAATGGTTATTAACAGATGTTGAAGAAATTAACGCTGGTGAATTATTACCGTCAGAATATTCATTAAGACAAAACTATCCTAATCCATTTAACCCTACTACAAATATTGAATTTTCAATTCCTCAAACTGGTATGGTTTCGTTAAAAATTTATAACACTATTGGTCAGGAAGTTGCTGTATTAGCAAATGAAGAAATGACTGCTGGTTCTTATAAAGTCAACTTCAATGCAGCTAGTTTATCAAGCGGTATTTATTTCTATACATTAACAAGTGGCGAATTTACTTCAACACAAAAAATGATGCTCCTAAAATAGTTAGTTGATGTAGTTAGTTGTGGCACTCTGAAAAAGGGTGCCATTTTTTTTGCCTTTTTCAAAACATGTCGTATCAAATTAAAATCAAAAGTATAACTAAGATTAAAAGTCTAAAAAATCTTGACAATTAAGCCTAATAAGTTTAATTTTCTAAAAGGATTTCGCAAACCTTTAAGTAATAATCCTAATTAATTGAAATTGTGGCTTAGCTGGCGGAGCTAAATCAAAATAATTCTCTAATTGAGCCTTTCGAAAACATAATTTTGTGAGATGTTATGAATGAAAAAATTGTAGGGATTGGACTAAAAAGTCTTGAGCATGAATTTGGAAAAGAAATTGTTGAAAATGCTATAAAATCTGTTGAAAAATTTAAAGTGGAAATACCAAGCTGGGTGTTTGGGGAATTTGGCGGAGGACGATTTGGCGATTATATGCCGCCCGGATTTGCGCGCAATGTTTTTGAAAAACTTGATGACGCGGCTTTTATAAATAAACTTACTGATGCGGTTTCTTCAATAGCAACACATGTTCTCTGGGAATTCTCAGATGATGGCGAAACTGTTTCGCTAAAAAAGACTGAAACTGTATTAGCTGCGGCTAATAAAAACAACTTAAAACTCGGATCTGTAAGCCCTACGTACTTTTTAAAAGGTTCTCACAAAGGCAGTTTGTCAGCTAATAATAATGAAATTAGAAGAAAGTTTGTCGATCAGACAATAATGGCAGCGGAGATTGCAGAAAAATTTGCTTCTAATTTAATTACCCTTTGGCTGCCCGACGGATCAAATTATCCCGGACAAATTGAACTTTCTGATGCAATTGATAATACAAGAAAATCATTAAGAGAAATATCATCCCAGATTAGCAAAGATGTTAAATGTTTAATAGAATACAAAGTTTTTGAACCTGGTACTTATAGTACGGTTCTTTCGGATTGGGGAAGTGCTTATTTAATGGCGAAAGAATTTGGGTCAAATGCCGGTGTTTTAATTGATTTAGGACATCACCACCACGGAACCAATATTGAACAGATTATAGCAAGACTTATAAATGACGGAATTTCTGCCGGAATTCATATAAATACAAGATATGCGGCCGATGATGATCATTCCGCTGAGCCAAATTCTGAGATGGCAAGAATTTTTTATGAACTGGTAAAAGGGAATACCTTTGAAGGTGAAAATAAATGGGAAATAATGATTGATCAGTGCAGTGTAAGGGAAAATAGAATGCATGCAATTCTTCATACAATAGATACTTTACAAAGCTGTTTGGCAAAAGCTATGCTTGTTGATTCTGAAAGATTACGGGAATTACAAAAGGATGATGAAGTAATTTTAGCGAACCGGTTTTTTAACAATGCATTACTAAATGCTGATGTAAGACCAATTGTTGCCGCCGCAAGGTTAAACAAAAATCTTCCGGTAAATCCTTTCGAAGAATTCATAAAAAGCGGTTATCAGCAAAAGATTGAAGAGGAAAGAAAATAGTTCTTTAATTTTTGAATGAAGGAAAATAAATGCTTAAAGAAAAATTATTAGGGCAGTTAAACTCGGTAGTTGAATTTGAAAGAACTCCCATTCCGGGAAATAAACTAAAAGGATGGGGAAGTTTTATTGGAATGTACGCCGGAGAACATACAGCCGGAACTGAATTTGTGATTGGTCCTCTTTTTGTTGCGCACGGTGTCGCTACTGCCGATCTGTTATTAGGATTATTGTTTGGCAATCTTTTAGCGGTTTTAAGCTGGGCATTTTTATGTGCCCCAATTGCGGTAAAACGCCGTATAACACTTTATTATTTATTAGAAAAAATATGCGGTAAAAGTCTTACATCAGTTTATAATGTAATTAATGCATTAATGTTTTGCTTTTTAGCCGGATCAATGATAGCGGTTTCTGCAACAGCTATCGGCATTCCGTTTAATATGAGTATGCCCTCATTAAATGACTGGTTCCCAAATAATTTTGGGTGGATTGCTGCTGTTTTATTTGTAGGAATTGTAACAACATTTGTTGCAATGTTTGGTTACGACTTAATATCTAAGTTCGCAAATTTAGCGGCTCCCTGGATGATCTTAGTTTTTATAGCATCGGCAATAGCTGTTTTACCTGAGTTAGGAGTAAATTCAGTTGGAGATTTTTGGGATACTGCTAATGAAAAAATTTGGACAAATGTACCGTTGGAAGGACAAAGCAAATTTACATTATGGCATGTAATGTTTTTTGCCTGGTTCGCGAATATGGCAATGCACATTGGAATGGCAGATGTCTCAATACTCAGGTATGCTAAAAAATGGTATTATGGTTTTGCTTCATCTACAGGAATGTACGTTGGGCATTATATAGCATGGGTTGCTTCCGGTATTTTATACGCTCTGTTTTTACAGGAAAGTTCTTTTAGTAATGAATTTGCGCCAGGTCCGGTTGCTTATAAAGCAGCAGGTTTAACAGGTGCTCTTTGTGTAATAATTGCCGGCTGGACTACCGCTAATCCTACAATATATAGAGCCGGACTTGCTCTTCAGGCAATTAAACCAAATTGGAAAACATGGAAAGTTACAATGGTTGTCGGCGGTATTACAACAATAGCGGCAATGTTTCCGGCACTTGTAATGAAACTTTTAGAATTTGTAGCACTTTATGGTCTAATTTTAATGCCGATGGGTGCAATAATTATAATGGATACTTATATACTTCCAAAACTTAAACTTAAGAGTAACTATGCTGAGTTTTTTAATAAGTCCGTTAATCCGTCTGCCGCTATCAGTTGGATAATAACATTATTGTTATGTCTGTTAATAAATGTTTATTTCGGGATGGAAATCTTTTTTCTTGGATTGCCCGGGTGGTTTATAGCTTCACTATTCTATTTAATTTCAAGTAAACTTTTTCAAAAAAAAATATTAATTGATTAGGTGAAAAATGAAAATCGTTCTTATTATAATTTCTTTTATAGGTTTAAGTCTGGTTATACTTCCATCATTTGCGGTTTTCGCAAAAATTATAAATATAGATACCGCAAACGTTATTATGTTATTAGGTACAATTATTTGGTTCAGTACATCTTCCTTTTGGATGAATAAAAAATCGTAGTTATATATGATTCTTATAATTCGGGTTAATTGATTATATTTCACTTAATTATTTACGAAAACATTTAAGGAAGAAGAAATTGAACAAAAGAGTAACCTTAAAAGATATAGCCAAGGTGTTAAATGTTACACCGGCAACTGTTTCCAAAGCACTTAGAGAATGTGATGATATTTCTAAAGGTATGCAGAAAACTGTAAAGGAAACTGCTGGTGAACTTGGATACAGACCAAATATCCTGGCAAGGTCACTTATTAACAAAAAAAGCAAATTGCTGGGAGTTGTAATTCCCGATCTAAGAATTTCTTTCTTCACTGAAGTAACCAGGGGTATTTACGAAGAAGCCAGTAAACTGGGCTACGAAGCAATTTTGATGGTTCATGATGAAAATCCGGAAAATGAGAAAAAAAAGTTAGAGTTTTTATCGGATATTAATGTAGATGGTATTTTAATAGCGAGTGCGGATTCTAATGAAAACCTAAAATTATTAGAAACAATCTCATCACACGGAATTAAAATTGTGGCCTGGGATAGAAAGATTGAAGGGCTTGATTTTCCGGTTGTGCATGGCGATGATAGAAAAGCCGCGTTTAATTTAACGTCCGAGATTATAAAACAGGGAAGAAAAAAAATAGCTTTTATCGGAGCAACTAAATCTATACAGTTGGCAAACGATAGAATTAATGGATTTATAGACGCGCATAAACATCATGGCATAAGTTTGAACGAAAATTTAATTGTGCCGTGCGAAAGGAAGTTTGAAGCCAGCTTTAATGAAATGAAAAAAACATTAGAAAAAATAAATGATATTGATGCAGTAGTTTGTTTTGGCGGTGTGGTAGCCTATGGAGCCGGAAGTGCTATTTTAGAATTAGACAAATCTATTCCGGATGATATTATGCTTGGTGAATTTGGTGATAACAGTTTAGTAACCCGGTTAGGTGTATCATATTATACAGTTAACCAAAATCCTTATAGAATTGGTATAGAAGCCGTTAATTTAATTGTTAAATGTATTGAATCGGATGGCGAATGCCAGATTGAAAAAGATCAGATTATTGAAACAAAAATACTTTATAGAAATGTTGGCGCAAGGACATTTGATAATTAAAACTAAGTATTTATTGAGCAAAAAATATTATATATAAATTTAACCCTTTTATCTGGTAACCCTCATTCTCTATATTCCAAAGTAAAAAAGTAGATAATTAACAAACAATAAAGGTATGAAGTATGAAAAATTTTAACAGCAATAAAGTGAAAGAGTTTCTATTAAAAAATTCGTTCCCCTTATTTGGACTTGGAGCGTTAATCTGGTTTTTAATCAGGGTAATTCCTAAGCCAACACGTGCTTCTTACCCTTGTATGAAAGTTGCCGCACCAATGGCATCTAGTTTTGTACTGTGGTTAATAGGTTTAACAGGAAGTTTGTTGTTTTTCAGAAAGATGCAGACCGCATTTAAAAAATCATCGTATGTAAAGGCATCATTATTTTTAGCAACCGCAATTATATTTTCAGTTTTCACATTAAGTCAGAACGGTCTAAATACAATTGCTAAAACTGATGGTTTCACCGAAACTGTAAAAGCGAACAATCCGATTGGTGAAGCAAAAGGTATAAATCCGGGACGTGTTGTATGGGTCTGGAATCCGTATGCGACAAATGAAAATTGCACAAATAAATTTTATGGGTCTGAAAATACTCCGGCTGATGAAACTGATGATGGATGGTTTTTAGATAAAAATAATGATCAAGTTGAAATTGATAAAATGCTGTCAGCCAGTATTCAGCAGTTAACAAATGAAGAAACTGATAACAATGCATGGGATGCAATATTCACTCATTTTAATGAAAATAAACATAGTCGTTCTGAAAGTTATTTAGCGGGTGAAAAAATATTTATTAAGATTAATGCAACTTCCACCTGGGGAAAAGGAGAGTTCTGGGGTAACATAACAGACGATGATGAACACATGAGAAATGGTTCTTATGGAATTGCCGAAACTTCACCTCATGTAATTCTTGCATTGTTAAGACAGCTAGTAAATGTTGTTGGTGTTGCGCAAGAAGATATTTCAATTGGCGACCCGATGAAATTTATTTATGCAAACAGTTTTAATAGATGGAATGCTGAATTTCCTAATATTCATTATATAGCCAACCAGGTAAGTGATGGCAGGGAATTGGCAGTACAAACTTCTGAGCCTGTTATAAAGTATTCTGATAAAGGTTCATCAATGGATGAAGCTGTAAGCGATAAAATATATACTAAAATGTACGAAGCTGATTATTTAATTAATGTTCCTACAATGAAAGCTCACGCAAGAGCCGGTATAACTCTGTTTGCAAAAAATCATTTTGGATCGCATACCAGAAGCAGTGCCGAACATTTGCATAAAGGATTGGTTGCGCCTGAAAACGCCCAGCCTGTAAGAACAGATTCAAGTATGTACCGGGTTCAGGTTGATTTAATGGGACACGAGAAGTTTGGTGGAAATCAGGTTCTGTTTTTATTGGACGCACTTTATTCCGGCTCTGAAGCTACTGATCCGCCAACTAAATGGGATTTGGCTCCTTTTAATGGCGACTGGACTTCTTCTATTTTTGTATCACAAGATCCGGTTGCAATTGAATCAGTTGCGTATGATTTCTTGTCAAATGAATATGACGGCTCATGGAATATGACTGCCTTTGTCCAGAAAGTAAATTATCCGCATATGAACGGTAGCACGGATTATCTGCGCCAGGCGGCTTCCTCTGATTTTTGGCCTGAAGGAATTTCTTATGATCCGGAAGATGATGGAACTCCTATTGGCAGTTTAGGTGTTAACGAACACTGGAACAATCCAGCGGATAAACAATATTCACGGAATCTTAACGAAGGTGACGGAATTGAACTTGTAACAGTATATCAAAATGTAACTGATATTGATGATAATGAATCAGAAACTTTGCCAAACGGATTTATCCTTAATCAAAATTATCCAAATCCGTTTAATCCTACTACAACAATTTCTTTTAATCTGGAAAAAGCTTCACAGATTAAATTGGAAATTTATGATACTATAGGCAGATTAGTTACAACTTTATATACAGGACAAAAAAGTTTCGGTTCACACAAAATAAATTGGAATGGTATTGATTCAAAAGGCCGTAAAGTTTCTTCCGGAAATTATATTTATAGACTTACTGTTCTTAATGGTTCAGTTGAAAATGTTCAATCAAAAAAAATGACTTTATTAAATTAAGAAAGGGAAAAGATGCGTTTATTATGGATATTCTTTTTCTGTGCTGCTCTAAATTTAACTGGGCAGCAGTATGAAAATTTCTCTACAGCAAACAGTTCTATTGCCGGTAATAACATAAGCTCTATTCAGATAGATGACAGCGGTATTATCTGGGTTTCAACAGATAAAGGTGTTTCTGTATATGACGGAAATACATGGGTGAATTATAATTCCTCTGATGTATTAAAAAGTGATAATATAAATGATCTTTATCTATCAGACGACGAATCACTTTGGGCAGCCTCAGACAGCGGTGTTTCAAAATATAGTGTTTCCGGCCCGACTGTAGAAAATGAAACAGATTATTTTAGTGTTGAAGAAGATTCAATTGTTTCAAATAATATTTTTTCTGTCGTTTCAGATTATCTGTTAAGTGTTTGGTTTGGTACTGATAACGGGATTTCTGTTTCATCAGTAAAAGGGATTGATATTCTTAATAAGGAAAACGGAGCAAAACTTAGAACTGATAAAATAAATAAACTTGCCGTTCAGAACGATGGCTGGGTTTATGCGGCAACAAACGGCGGCGGTATAAGCCGATTTAAATATGACATGGTTGATGGTATTTCATCTGCTTCAATAGTTGAAAAAGGCTGGAGCGGACTACCTTCAGACACAGTTCTTACTGTTTATATAACTGAAGACAAAAATCATTTTTATGGAACAACTAAAGGTGCCGGTTCTCATTACGAAGAGGATTCTAAAAATGCTAAATGGGAACGTTATACTGTTGATCAAGGACTAATAAATAACCGGGTTCATGCAATAACTACTGATGAAAACGGTAATATCTGGTTTGGTACTGAAGGCGGAGTTTCCCGTTTTGATGGTGAAAATTATATTTCTTTTACTGAAACCGAAGGTCTTATAAGTAATAATGTAAGTGATTTAAAAGTCGCACCCGACGGTGCGGTATGGATTGCCACTGATAACGGTATTACCAAACTGACTGATATTACTGATGTAGATGAGAGCAAAACAACTTTGCCTGAATCATTTGAAATTACTTTGGATGCATATCCAAATCCGTTTAATCCCAAAGTTAATGTTAGTGTTGGTGTTAATAAAAGAACGTCATTAAAACTTTTTATATATGATATTCAGGGCAGACTTATTAAAAAACTTGTGGATAATGTTTATTCAAAGGGCAATAATATTATTGCATGGAATTCAATCAATGATAACGGGATGAAAGTGAATTCTGGAATTTACATTATTAAAGCTGTTACTGCTTCAACAACAATTACAAAAAAAATTATTTTGTTAAAATAACTTAAAAGCCGTCAGTCCTGGCGGCTTTTCTCATCTAATTAGATATTTACACATAAGCTTTAGATCATATTTAACGGAGTATCCACGATGGTTTCATTTCGGAATCTGATTATTTGTCTATTCTTTTTATTTCAAACAACTAATGCTCAGGAACAAAACGGCAGGTTTGTCTGGCTGCATGAGAACCCGAATGTTAGAAACGAATATGTTTATTATAGATATGAATTTAACGCGCCAAATGATATTAATGAAGCGGACATAAATTTATACGCGGATTCCAGATACCAGCTTTTTGTAAATGGTGTGTTTATTAATTTTGGTCCGGCAAGAGCTTATCCTCAAAGTGCTGAATATGATTACTATGATTTAATGCCATATTTAAGAAATGGGAAAAACGTAATAGCTGTTAAGGTATTATATAACGGGATCGAAAGTTTTCAAATCCCGGATAACAGACCCGGGTTTATAGTATGGGGGAAAATAAAATCTGGTTCGGAAAGTTTTTGCTTATCAACTCCGGGAGAGTGGCTTTGTAAAAAATCAGTTGGCTACGATCAAAATGCCGTCCGGTTTTCATTTGCCTGTGCCGCAATGGAGGTATTTGACGGTACTAAAGAAAATTATGACTGGAAAGAGATAGAGCTAAATACTGAAGAATGGATTAAGCCTGTTGTAATTGACCAGAATGCATGGGGCAAATTGAAGCCCAGATCAATACCATGTTTAACTAAAAACGAAAAGGTTGTAAAATCTCTTATAGGCAGATATAAAACTAATAAGGATGAAGATGTTTATCAGTTCAGAATTAAAACACCGGATGAAGCAAGTGGAGATTATGGAAAAGGCAGAAGGGTTTTAGCGTATACATATATATATTCACCAATTGATCAGGATGTAGAAGCTGGCTTATGGTGGGGGGAATTCTATTTGAACGGTGGTGAACAATTAAAAGGGAAAGGCGAAAGTTCAGATTTGCCAATGAGAGATCCCAGATTGTTAAAATTAAAAAAAGGATGGAACTTTTTTAACGCGCATTATGGCGGTATCTGGGGAGCCTGGGATTTTTACATGGCTGTTCCTAAAGAGGCTCATCTAAGATTATCACCAACAAAAGATTTTGAATCAGATTTTATTTTTATGACTGCCGGACCTTTTGATGGTGATAAAAACGAAGAACTGAAAGAGTTTATTAAGCCATTTAAGAACGATAAAGAGATTAAGGATTATAAACACTTAGATTGGAAACCAGTTCTTTCTAACTCAAAGACAAATAATCCGGCTCTGGATATGGTTTGGTATTATCCTAAAGAAGAAATTAAAGCCGATGCCTGGAAAACTACTGATATAACTGTTGAAAATGAGAATGGGAATGTACTTGTATTTGATTTAGGGGGTAAAACGTTAGGCCGGATATTCATAGAATTTGAAGCTCCGTCAGGTACTGTTTTAGATCTGGGAATATCTGAAGATTTGAACAATGGGAAACCCTGGCTATTTAAGCGAAAAATGATTTCGGGTGCAGTAAGGTTTATTGCTGATGGGAAGAAAAACAGATTTGAAACATTTAAACCTTATGGTCTGCGTTATATACAATTAAATGTTACCGGTTTTAACGCTCCGGTTAAGATTAAAAAAATTGGTGTGATTGAACAGGTTTATCCTTTTGAAAAATTTGGAAGTTTTGAATGTTCCGATCCAATGTTTAATTCAATTTGGGAGCTTGGATGGAGAACTTTGCGGGTTTGTGCGGAGGATAGTTATATAGATACTCCTTTTCGTGAAAGAGGGCTTTATGCCGGCGATATGCTTCCCGAATACGCAATTACCCTTGCTGTAAACGGTGATTCGAGACTGTTAAAAAGATCACTTATGTATTTTCACGACCAATATCATGATGAACTGTTTAATGGCGGCAGTAACAAACATGAAGATTTTCTCCTGATAAATGTTCTGTCTTCAAAATGGTATTATGATTATACAGGTGATAAATCGATTATTGAGTTTGTTTATGATGGTTACAAACAGCTTATGCAAAAATGGTGGGATACCAGAGATGAGAACGGGATAATGTTTACGGGGGAAAAATTTATTGAGTGGACAAGAATTGATAAAGACGCAAAGTTAACAGCTTCCCATTCCCTTTATGCTAAAACATTAGGTGTTATGTCTGAGTACGCAAAAATTCTAAATAAGGATTCTGATGCCGAATTATTTTCAATTAGAGCTAATGAAGTTGAATCAGTAGTTTCAAAATTTTTCTGGGACGCAGATAAAAATTTATTTAATGACGGCTATAAGAACGGCATTTTAACGGGGAAATATTATCCCAGCTCTAATTCATGGCCATTATTATTTAACTGTGTTAGTGATGAACAAAAAGATACGGTCATAAAATATCTGGAAAAGGAATTAACAGATATTGGTGAAGAGTCGAGAAATAGAAGACTAACGCCTTATGGCTCCTTTTATACGCTTGCAGCTTTATATAGAGAGGGGAAAGCTGATATAGCTGAAAAATTTATTAGACAATATTGGAGCAGAATGATCATAAACGGGGATGATACAGCCTGGGAAAATTTTGATATTAAAAGTGAACATAACGGAGGCGGTCAGGGTACCGCGAGTCATGCGTGGAGCGGACACCCGACATACTTCCTTACAACAGAAGCACTTGGTGTTAATCTGGGATTTCAGAAAGAATTTGAGCCTGAAAAAATATTTATCTCTCCACATTCAGAATTTTTAACATGGGCAAAAGGAACTGTTCCTCATCCGGCTGGTCTTATAAAAGTTGAATGGAAAATTGACGGTGAAAATTTATTAGTAAATTATAGAGTTGATAATAAAGCCGAAGTTATAGTTGTGCCAAGAGGCAGACTAGCTGAAAAAGTATTATGGGTAAATGGTATAAAACAATAAGAAAATGGATTTGGGAAATGAAAAAATATTTAATTTTGTTTTTTGTTCTATCGGCTATTTCAATATTTGCGCAATCTAATAAGTTTATAATTGACGCGGATACAGGTAACGAGATGGATGATCTTTACGCTGTTGTAAGAGCTTTGGAAAATGAAAAGATTGATGTTCTAGGATTAACTTCAGCACATTTTTTGAATGTACAATTGTTAACAACTAAAAAATGGAATACATATCCAACAGAAAACATCAATACAGTTAAAATATCTCAAGAATTAAATGAAGAGATCTTAAAGTATTTGGGAAAGGAAAACATTCCTCATCCACTGGGCTGCGAGGCAATTGTAGGCTATTCATGGGGATATTACGAAGGTGCTCCGATTCCTAAATCACCGGCGGTTGATTTTATTATAGAGCAGGCAAAACAATTTACTGAGAATAATAAACTTAATATTGTTTGTCTTGGCGCGGTAACAAATGTTTCTGCCGCCATATTGCTGGAACCATCGATTGCTAAGAACATCCGTCTTTACATTTTGAGTATGGATCTTACTGAGAAAGGTATCTGGAATAAAAACACATTTAATTCGAAGAATGATATTAATGCGTTAGATCTTCTGCTGGATAACATTGATCTTGATTTGTATATCATCCCGGGAAACGTTTCGGGAACTTTAGTTTTTAACCGTGAAAAATCATTAAAGATTTTGAACCAGAATAAAACTGATCTGAATATTCTATTAGCAAAACGCTGGGATGAAGTTTTTGCCGGTGATACATGGGTAATGTGGGACTTAGCTCTGATAGAGGTTATTATAAACCCCGATTTAGCATCAGTAACAATTATGAAAACACCCCCGGAAAATACAGAAAGAAATGTTTCAGTTTATACTGAAATTAATGCGGCGCAAATTGAAAAGAATTTTTGGAAATGTTTAAGTAACTTGAAGTAAGAATATATCACAGTTCATAAAACAATCATATACATAGAAAGGCAATAATATGAAATTGAAAAGACAATATAAAATAGTGCTTACAACAGCAATTTTTTTAGCAGCATTATTTATAACCCGCAATATAAACGCGCATTGTGAAGTCCCGTGTGGTATTTACAATGACTCAGTTCGTGTAACACTAATTTTAGAACACATAAGCACAATTGAAAAATCTATGAATCAAATAAATACAATCTCAGCGGAAGAAAAACCAAATTATAATCAGTTGGTTCGCTGGGTAATGAATAAAGAAGAACATGCTGAAAAAATTCAGGAAATTGTTAGCCAGTATTTTCTGCATCAAAGAATAAAAATTACTGATCATGAAAAGAAAGAAGAATATGCAAAGTATCAAAAACAACTTGAACTTCTTCATAAGCTTTCAGTTTATTCTATGAAAACGAAACAAACTACTGATTTAAAGATTATTGATGATTTACGCGCAACTGTTAAGGAATTTCAAGAAGTATATTTTCATGAGCACAAACACAAACACTGATAAAATAAAATATTGGTGAAGAATATTTATTAAGAACACAGCAACTGGTTCGGGCGGCATAATAATGCTGCCTGCCAGTGTTTAGGAAGTATTACCCTACAAAATTTTTATAGAACCGAAGCCAAATGTTTAACAGCGTAACTGATTAATCGGTCTGAAACAGTTTACGCGAATATTATCAATACATGAATAAAAATCATATCAGCTGCTGAATAATGAATTTAGAATATCCTCATGTTGCAGACAAATCCGTTGCAAAAATAAAAACCTCATAAATAATTGTGTAAAAAAATGAAATTTTATTTTATCTTTTTTCTCATATCATTTTCCAGAATATTATCCCAGCCCTGGGCAGACCATGGAAAAATAATCGTCAACCCTAAAAACCCTCACTATTTAGCTCACGAGGATGGAACCAATTTTTTCTATCTGGGAGATACTGCATGGGAATTATTTTTTAGACTGAATAGGGAAGAAGCTGATATTTATCTGAAAGACAGAGCGGAGAAAAATTTTAATGTAATTCAGGCAGTTGTATTATCGGAATGGAGTAATCTTATCTTCCCAAATGTTTATGGCGATTTCCCTTTTACTAATGGATCATCTATGAAACCTAATGTTACAAATGGTAATGATCCGGCAGATTCAGTAATGTATGATTTCTGGGATAACGTTGATTACATTATTGAAAAGGCGGAAGAACTTAATCTGTACATTGGGATATTGCCCTGCTGGGGTGAATACGTGATAGCCAGAAATGGAAAACCATTTTTTAATACGGCAGAAGAAATATATTCTTATGGTAATTATTTAGGAAAACGTTATGCTCAACAGCCAAATTTAATCTGGATATTAGGCGGTGACAGGCAGCCTGATGAAAGAGATAACGGAATTGAGCTTTGGCGGGCAATGGCAGAGGGAATAGCTGACGGTGTTAATGGTATTTATAAACAGGATGGGGATGCTGACTATTCTTCAACTTTAATGACACATCATAGTTATAATTCATCTTCAAATTGGTTTCACGAAGATGCATGGATTGATTTCCATACTTATGGATCATATCATAGTAATTATGGAGATGATAGATCTTATCTGCTTGCCGAAAAAGACTGGAGCTTAAAAAATCCAAAACCAACCATAAATAGTGAACCAGCTTATGAAGGTCATCCACTTAACTGGATTAAAGACAATGGAATATTTACAGCGTATGACGTTAGACAAATTGCTTATTGGTCAGTTTTTGCCGGAGCAGCAGGATACACTTATGGTGCTCACTCAATTTGGCAATTTTATAATCCCAAATACGAAAAAATATCTATGGTGGAATTAACATGGCAAAAAGCTCTTAACATGGCTGGTGCTGTACAGATAAAATATTTGAAAGAATTAATAAATTCGAGACCAATTGAAAACTTAAGACCTGACCAGACTCTGATAGCTGATAAGGTCACATATAATTATTCTCGTGTTTGTGCTGTAAGATCAGATGATTATGCGTATATCTACATCCCTACAGGAATTTCAACTAATGTTGATCTAACGATGTTTGAAGGGGAAAAAATAACTGCTGAATGGTTTAATCCGCGTACAGGAGAATTAAGCTTTATTGGAAATTTTAGTAATAAAAAAGTTCATCTGTTTGATCCTCCCGGTATGTCTAAAGAACTGTCGTGGCTGCAAACGGGAAGAGGCTGCGATTGGGTGCTTGTTCTGTCTAAATTATAGAACCGGTCTTTATTTCTAGCTAAAAAAAACATTTCAAAACTATTAATCCTCCTAAAATAAATAATTTATTAAAGAGCAATAAATTAACAACTTAGAGCAGTATTACCGTTTTACTCAGTTTTCAAGCCATTTGTATTTACCTAAATATTTAGTAGCTGTATGAAATTTAGAAATCAAATAACTTCAAAAAAACTAGAAATCAAAATTATGAACAAATTAATTATCTTTTTTTTATTAGCCGCATTTGCGGTAACTTTAACCCGGCAAATCAGAAATGAATACTTAATACTCGGGGTCTGATAGACTTTTCCAAAATTCATTTTGTTGAGTGTAAAGATTGTATTTAAAGATTAAAAACTAATATGCAGAATTAATAAAGAATATAACTTAGGAAGAAAATTATCATGAAACTTAGAAAAATATTTTATTTATACATAGTATCTTTATTGTTTGTTACTAGTTCTTTTATTTCTGCTCAGGCAGAATTAAAAACTGATAATCTTAGAACTGAATACAAAACAAATCCAATTGGGATTGATATAATGATTCCAAGGCTGAGTTGGGAGTTGACTTCTGATAAACAAAACACTCTACAAACTAAATATGAAATCAGGTGTTCTGAAAATATTGATGATTTATTAAACGGGAAAAACCTAATCTGGGAAAGTGCATTAGAGAGTGATCAATCAGTTCATATTGAATATAAAGGTTCTGAACTTAAATCCCGGCAAAGAGTTTTTTGGCAAGTGCGGATCTGGGATAATTACGATAGGGTTTCGGATTGGAGTGAAGTTTCGTTTTGGGAAATGGGACTTTTAAAAGTTGATGACTGGGAAGCTAATTGGATTGAGGCAGATTTAGAAGAAAACCAGAAAATATCGGAACCGGCACAATATTTCCGGAAAGAATTTAAAATAGATGATAATGTGAAATCTGCCAGACTTTATATAACAAGTCATGGATTATATGAAGCATATATAAATGGTTCCAGAGTCGGGGAACAGGTTTTAACTCCGGGCTGGACTAGCTATAACAAGCGGTTGCAATATCAGACTTACGATGTAACTGATTTAGTAAAAGGGAATGGGAATGCAATTGGTACTGCTCTTGGAGATGGCTGGTACAGAGGCTTTTTAGCATGGGAAAACAATAGAAACGTATATGGTGGAAATCTGGGGCTTATTGCGCAATTAGAAATAGAATACAGCAACGGAAAAAAAGAGATAATAATTTCTGACGACAGTTGGAAAGCAACCAATGATGGTCCAATCCTAAGTTCGGATATATATAATGGCGAAATTTATGATGCAAGGAAAGAACTGAAAGGATGGACGGGTATAAATTTTAATGATGAAAAATGGGATAATGCTGTAGTTAAAGATCACTCAAAAGAAAAGTTAATCTCTCCGCAAGGTCCTTTAGTTAAGGAAGTTGAAGAGATAAAGCCAATCGGAATTATTATGAAGCCTGACGGGAAATATATATTTGATCTTGGTCAGAATATGGTTGGATGGATTAAACTGAAAGTTGAAGGAAAAGCCGGAACTGTTATTAAGTTAAGACACGCGGAGGTTTTGGATAAATATGGCGAATTCTATACTGCCAATTTAAGAGCCGCCAAACAAGAAATAGAGTATATCTTAAAGGGCGACGGTGAAGAAATTTATAATCCGCATTTTACTTTTCAGGGATTCAGATATGTTGAAGTTAGCGGATTCCCGGGTGAACCAACCTTTGAAAACTTAACCGGGGTTGTTGTTCATTCTGATATGACTCCGGCTGGAACTTTTGTTTGTTCAGACTCCTTAATTAATCAGCTTCAGCATAATATTGTCTGGGGATTAAAGGGGAATTTTGTTGACGTGCCTACCGATTGCCCGCAGCGTGACGAAAGGTTAGGCTGGACTGGTGACGCACAAGTGTTTGCTCCAACTGCTTGTTTTAATATGGATGCAGCGTCTTTCTATACAAAATGGATGAAAGATGTAGCCGTTGATCAGGGTGAAGACGGGAGTGTGAGTGATGTTGTCCCTAATATTCTTGGCGGCAGCGGGCATACTGGCTGGGCTGATGTTGCTGTAGTTGTTCCATGGACTATTTATAAGTGTTATGGCGACAAAAGGATTTTAGAAGAACAATATGAAAGTATGAAAGCCTGGATTGGTTTTATGAAAAATAAAGCCGGTGATGATTATTTATGGGATGGAGACTGGCATTATGGCGACTGGTTATCGTTTGATGATGAAAGTCCGGCATATATGGGAGCCTACACTGAAACTGATTTAATTGCAACTGCTTACTTTGCATATTCAACTAACTTGCTTAGTAAAATAGCCGGTGTTTTAGGAAAGGTTAAGGATTCTGAAAAATATACTGAATTATCCCAAAAGATAAAGGATGCTTTTATTACAGAATTTGTTACACCAAAGGGAAGATTAGTTTCAAATACCCAGACTGCATATACACTTGCGCTGGCTTTTAATATTCTGCCAAAAGGATTAGAAGAAATGGCAGCCGAAAATTTAGCAAAGAATGTTGAACGATTTAAACATATAACAACAGGTTTTCTTGGAACTCCTATTATTAGTCAGACACTAACAAGAATTGGCAGAAACGATCTGGCATATATGCTGTTAACAAGAAAAAAATATCCTTCGTGGCTGTATCCCGTTACAATGGGAGCCACAACAATCTGGGAAAGATGGGATGGACAAAAGCCCGATTCAACCTTTCAGAATATTGGAATGAATTCCTTTAATCATTATGCATACGGTGCAATTGGTAATTGGTTGTACAGCACTGTTGCGGGTATTAGGCTTGATGAAACAAAACCCGGATATAAGAGCATTATAATTGATCCAAATCCGGGTGGCGGATTAACTTCAGCCGCAGCTTCAATAAAAACCATCTATGGTAAAGTTTCATCAAGCTGGGAAATTATTGAAAATAAGATGCACACTGAAATAGTAATTCCTCCAAACACACAAGCCCGGTTTATTCTTGCCGATAATAAATTACTATCTGCATTTGTTGATGGTGTAAAAGTTAATAATAGAAGTGATTTACAGTTTGGTTCCGGTAAATATGTAATTATATATGATATAAACTAGCTTTCAAATTTACTGACTTTGGGAAGTTTGTATATAAGTCGTTTTAATAAAAAAATGTAAAAGCATATTATTGTTTTTTATAGAATTAAAGTATGGATAAGAATGAAAAGAATTGCGCTATTATTATTTTTAACTATTAACCTAAATAGTATTTTTTCTCAAAATGTTTTTGTTACCAATCCGGATCAATTGGATGATCCGGATTTTGCTGAATGGGTATCTCCGCCAAATATTTCAGGGCATGAGTACGGAGTTTATTATTTTCGAAAAATATTCAACATTGCTGAAAACCCCGAACAGTTTATTATAAATGTCTCTGCCGATAACCGTTACAGATTATTTGTAAATGAAAAGATGGTTTGTTTTGGTCCTGCTGTCGGCGATCTGAATAACTGGAATTATGAAAGGATTGATATTGCTGATTATCTAGTTGAAGGTGAAAATATTATAGCGGCGCAAGTCTGGAATTTTGGAGCAGGAAAAGGCGCGCGCCAGATCTCAAATCGTACAGCATTTATTTTGCAAGGTGATAGGAATATTAATTTTGATGTAAATACAAATAGTTCATGGAAAGTGATTAAAGATGAGGCTTATTCACCAATTTTTAATAGCAGCTCAAACGTTGGCGGAGGCTATATAGCTGGTTCTACCGAAATGATAGACGGCAGAAAATTAAACCGGGATTGGAATAAATTAGAATTGGATGACTCTAATTGGTTAAATGCAATCTCTATCGGGAAAGGAAATCATAAAGGTCTTAATACCTGGCTTGGAACACCATGGCTATTAAAGGAAAGAACAATTCCATTTATGCAGCAAGAAAAACAAACAATTCCATCAGTTTGTTTTGTACATGGAATTGAATACGATCTCAATAGTTATAAAGAAAAACTTGAATTAGAAATCCCGGCTAATTCTAAAGTTGAAATATTACTAGATAATAAAGTGTTAACAATGGGTTATCCGGTATTATCTCTTTCGGGAGGTAAAGGCAGTAGTATATCAATTCAATATCAGGAATGTCTATTTAATAGCGATGGTAAAAAGGGTAATCGTGATGAATGGCAAAACAAGGAAATGAAAGGGTATAAAGATGTTTTTATAGCTGATGGCGAAAATAATAGAAACTTTGAACCATTGTGGATAAGAGTTTTCCGATATGCAAAACTAACAATTGAAACAAGTGGTGAAGCATTAAAATTAAATGATTTTTACAACATGTTTACTGCGTTTCCATTGGAGCAGAAAGCTGGTTTTAGTTCAAACGATAATTCTCTAAATAGAATTTGGGATGTATCCTGGAGAACCGCAAGATTATGCGCCCTGGAAAACTATATGGATTGCCCGTATTACGAGCAGCTTCAATACATTGGCGATACCAGAATACAAGCTCTAATTTCAATGTATGTTGCCGGTGAAGACAGACTAGCAAAAAATGCTCTTGAACAATTATATAATTCAATGCAGCCTATGGGATTAACTAAAAGCGCCCATCCAACCGGCGGTGTCCAGATTATTCCGCCATTTTCTTTAATCTACATTTCAATGCTTCACGATTATTTTATGTTAAGAAATGATGACAAATTTATTAAACAGTTTTTGCCGGGAGTCAGATTTATTCTGGATTGGTTCATTCCTAAAATTGATGAGACCGGAATGTTAGGATCATTACCTTACTGGAACCATATTGATGGCGGAACCGCTGAATTTAAAGCCGGATCGCCTCCGGGTATTGTTGAAGGACATTCTGCGCATATGACAATACTGCTTGCTTATACTCTTGACAGAGCAGCCGAAATGCTTAGTTATTTTGGCCATAATTGTGACGCGGAAAATTATAATAAAATATCAGTGCAATTAAAAAACAGTACTATGAATACTTGTTATGATAATGATAAAGGTTTAATTGCGGAAACACCGGACAAAAAAATGTTTTCTCAGCATACAAACAGTTTTGCAATTCTCGCGGATATGTTTAGCAGAGAAGAAGCTAAAGAAGCAGCTCAGAAAATTATATCTGATAAGTCGCTTGCACAAACCACTTTGTATTTTGATTTTTATACTTTTCAAGCTCTCAGCAAAGCTGGTCTGGGCGGTAAAATAATAGATTTGCTTGATAAGTGGAAATATTTTCTTTCATATGGATTAACAACTTTCCCGGAACATCATTTAGAAAGCCGGTCCGATTGCCATGCATGGGCAGCTCATCCGCTGTACGATTTTTTAAATATTACATGTGGAATAAAATCAGGTTCGCCGGGATTTAAAAGTGTTCTTATAAAACCACAGCCCGGATTGTTAAATACATTTAACGGAGAAGCGGTTCATCCAAACGGGAAAGTTACCTGCACGTACCAGAAAGATAAAAATAATATAGAATTGTTTATTATAGAATTTCCGCACAATACAGAAGGGGAATTTGAGTACAAGGATAAAAAGTTTAAACTGGTTGAAGGCTTAAATGAATTTAGATTTTAACCGTAAATAATATTTAGTATAAATTTTAGCTAAACTTAAAAATCGATGTTTTTTTATTATGAGGTTCAGATGCGTAAATTATTAACATGGTCACTTTTATTTTTAACAATTATTTCTTTTAGCAATTGTTCAAAACCTGAACAAAAAACAAAACCGAATATTCTGTTTATAATGTCAGACGATCACGCATATCAAGCTATAAGTGCTTATAGTGACCATCTGATTCAGACACCCAATATTGACAGACTTGCAAACGAAGGTATACTTTTTAGCAATGCCTGTGTATCCAATTCAATTTGTGCTCCTTCAAGAGCAACTATATTAACTGGTAAACATACACACCTAAATGGAAAAATCGATAACAAAATGGCGTTTGATACAACTCAAATAACATTCCCGCAAATATTTCAAAAGGCTGGTTATGAAACGGCAATGTACGGGAAACTGCATTTTGGCAATAATCCAAAGGGTGTTGATGATTTTATGATATTACCTGGTCAGGGTAGTTATATCAATCCGGATTTTATTACTCCTAATGGCGATACAACGATTACCGGTTATGCTACAGATATTATTGCGGATTTAACAATTGAATGGATTGATAAAAAAAGGGATAAGACTAAACCATTTATGATGATGTATTTAAACAAAGCACCTCACCGCCCATGGTGGCCGCGTGCTGATAAATTCGCGGAATTTTCGAAGAAAAAATTCCCGGAACCAGAGACTCTTTTTGATAATTATGAAGGAAGGGGAACTGCCGCTAAAACTGCTGAGATGAATGTACTTAATCATATGAGATATAGTCATGACAGTAAAATTAGACCGGAAACATTGGCTGAAATGGGAAAAATAACACCTGAGATTGAAACTTATGACTGGGGATTTACAGGTCCTTATACAGATCGTGTAAATGAAGAACAAGATGCTCTTTATAAACCGACAATAGATTCAATAAATAATTGGTTTAAGAATAACTGGAATGGTTTAACTCTTAAAGAGAAGATGCAATGGAAATATCAAAGATACATGCAGGATTATCTTGGCTGCATTTCTTCTGTTGATGATAATGTTGGCAGAATGCTTAATTATTTAGATGAATCAGGGCTGAGTGAAAATACCGTAGTTATATATACTTCCGATCAGGGTTTTTATCTTGGTGAGCATGGATGGTTCGATAAACGTTTCATATATAACGAATCGTTTAAAACTCCTCTTTTAATAAGATGGCCAAATGTAATTAAACCTGGTATTACTAACGATGAGATGGTGCAAAATCTTGATTTCGCTCAAACATTTTTAGAAATTGCCGGTATTGAAGCGCCTAACGACATGCAGGGCGAAAGTCTTGTCCCAATATTAAAAGGAGATATGAATAACTGGACACGTGATGCTGTATATTATCATTATTACGAATATCCGGCAGTTCATATGGTTAAACGCCATTATGGTATTGTGACAAAGGAATTTAAATTAGCGCATTATTATTATGATATTGACGAATGGGAATTGATAGACAGATTAAATGATCCGAATGAAATGACTAATGTTTTTAATGATCCCAAATATGCCGATGTTGTAAAAGAAATGAAAGCAAAGTTAGAAGAACTGAGAGTTAAGTATAAAGATTCGGATGAACTAAACCAGAAATACATTGATCTTACTGGTAACAGCACAGATCTGTTATAAAGATTAAATTAAATGTGCTCTGCTAATTTTGTCTTGTTCAAAACATTTTTTGTTAATTACTTTATAGACTAAAATAAATTTTTTCTAAAATTGATGGAAGTAACATGATAATTAAATTTACACTTAGTTTAGTTGCTGTTTTAATTAGTACGATAATAATTACCAGTTGTAATGGATCAAAGACTGATTATAAAACCAAATCTATTAACCCGGATATTTCTAAAGAAGCTTCTTATCTGTTAGATTTCTTATACGAGATTGGCGGAAAAAAAACTTTAACCGGGCATCATCATTATAGGAATAATCCTATTGAGTTTCAAAAACCAATTAAAGAAATGACCGGCAAATATCCCGTAGTATGGGGAGCTGATTTTAGTTTCGGATTTGAGAATCAGTATGAAGTTGATAGCAAAAGGCAGACAATTATAGATACTGCTAAAAGCCTCTATAATAAAGGACACATTATTACATTGATGTGGCATCAGTGTTTTCCAAGTAAAGGTGATACATGTTCCGGCAAAACCATTTGGCTTTGGGATAAAACTATTGCTGATAAAGAGTGGAGTGATCTTACTACTGAAGGCTCGGAACTAAATGCTTTATGGAAACAAAGAATGGATAATGTTGCCGGATATTTGAAACAGCTTAATGATGCAGGTATACCGGTATTGTGGAGACCATTTCACGAGATGAATGGAATTTGGTTTTGGTGGTGTAATCATCCCGGCGAAGATGGAACAATTAAGCTTTGGAAATATATGTACCATTATTTTACTGATGTTCATAAACTTAATAATTTAATTTGGGTTTGGAACGCAAATGCTCCGCGCGATATAAAAGGTGACGAAGCTTATCCTTATAAAGATTATTTTCCCGGATTAGATTTCGTTGATGTACTAGCGGCGGATGTTTATCACAACGATTATCGTAAAAGTCATCATGATCAGTTACTTGAATTAGGAAAAGGAAAACCAATTGCCCTTGGTGAAGTTGGAAAAATGCCGACACCAAAAATACTGAATGAACAGCCTATGTGGAGCTGGTTTATGGGATGGGCAAACTGGCTATATAAAGAAAATGATCCCGATTCAGTAAAAGCTTTATATAATGATACTAGAACTATTTCAATGGATAAATTAATGAGAAATAAAGAATCTAAATTTTCAATTAAAGAGTAGATAAAGTGGGAAGAATACTAGAAGTTTTGAAAAATAAAAAAGTATTGATTTCTGACGGAGCCTGGGGAACTTTTCTTCAGGCCGAAGGACTGCAGGTTGGTGAATGTCCGGAAAGCTGGAATGAAACTAATAGAGCTACTGTTTTAAAAATTGCCAAAAGTTATATTGATGCTGGTTCAGATATGATTGAAACAAATAGTTTTGGCGGAAGCAGATTAAAGCTTAAGTCATTTGGATTAGAAGAAAAAACCTTTGAATTAAATAAACTGGCGGCAGAAATATCAAGAGAAGCAGCCGGTAATAAAATTGTGTTAGGTTCAATAGGCCCGACTGGTAAATTGTTAATGATGGGTGAAACTTCTGAAGAAGAACTTTATGAAGTATACAAGGAACAATCTTCGGCTTTAGAAGCCGGTGGTGCAGATGCTATAGTTTTAGAAACATTTACAGATCTGGAAGAATTAAAAATAGCTTTAAAAGCTGTTAAAGAAAATACAAATTGTGAAGCAGTCTGCACAATGACTTTTGATGAACTTTTAACCGGTGGTTTTAGAACAATGATGGGTATTTCTCCGGCTGATATGTTATCTGGTTTAGCTGAGTTAAATCCAGATGTTGTTGGTGCCAATTGTGGAAACGGGTTTGAAAATATGATTCACATTGTGAAAGAATTTAAAATTGCCGGATGCGAGTTGCCAATTTTAATTCATGCTAACGCCGGGATGCCGGAATTGGATGAGAATAGCCGGACTTTCTTTCCAGAAACACCGGATGATATGGGTAATAAATTAAATGAGCTAATAGATGCTGGAGCTTGTATAGTTGGCGGATGCTGTGGTACAACACCCGGGCATATTAAAAAGCTTGTTGAAGTTGTAAATTCTTAATTTTGAAAAATTATTTATTCTGAATTTATTTTAGAGCGTAGTTCTAATTATTTCATAAAGGAGTATTTATGAAAAAAAGTTTACAGTTGTTTTTGTTAACATTTATAATCATCCTGACCGCTTCAGCAAGTGTGTTTGCGCAAACGGGAAAAATTAGAGGTAAAATTACTGATTCTACAAATGGTGATGTATTACCCGGTTCTAACCTGATATTTAAAGAACTGTCAATTGGCGGTGCCGCGGATTTTGACGGTAATTACATAATAACTGCTATTCCGGTAGGAACCCATAAACTTACAGTAAGTTATCTTGGCTGTAATTCTAAAGATATTGATGTAACTATTGTCGCAAATAGAACTTTAGAATTGGATATTGAACTTTCTCCACAGGTAATTGAAGGTGAAGAAGTTTTAATTACAGCCCAGGCTTCTGCGCAACAGCAGGCAATGAATCAGCAATTATCATCTAAAACAATAAAAAGTATTGTTTCAAGAAAACAGATTCAGGAATTGCCCGAAGCTAATGCTGCTGAGGCTGTTGGACGTTTGCCGGGTGTTTCCTTAGAACGTAACGGAGGTGAGGGAACAAAAGTTATTATTAGGGGAATGGCTCCAAAATATACTCAGGTGCAGATAGATGGTGTTGCGATGGCTGCAACCGGAAGCGGAGACAGAAGTAGTGATCTAAGTATGATCTCTCCTTACATGCTCGAAGGAATTGAACTTACAAAATCTGTAATGGCTAATCAGGAAGCAACGGCTACCGGAGGTATTGTTAATTTCCGAATTAAAAAAGCTCCTGATAATATGACATTTAATGTTATTACCCAGGGCGGTTATAATGGCTTAAGAGAATCTTATAAAGATTATAAAATTTCTCTTGGCGGAAGTAACCGGTTCTTCGATAAAACGCTTGGTGTTTATGCCCAGGTAGATTATGAAGAAGCAAATAGAAGTTCTCATCAGTTAGGCGGTGTTTATTTTTCACAAGAAAACCTGGCAGCACCTATAAAAACAAATAGTATGCAATTAATCGATATTTTTAGAGATGTTCAGAGATTTGGCGCGACTGCTGTTATTGATTATTCATTACCATCAACAGAAATAAAATCTTCCAATTTTTACAGTCGCATAAACCGGGAAGAAACAAAATATACCAATAATTATGATTTTTCTCAGCAGGGTCTCGGAATAAATTATTCAGATACACCGGAAAGCTGGCTTACAATATTAACCAACTCTTTACAAATTGATCATCGCTGGAAGAATTGGGAAATTAACTCAGCATTCAGTCATTCTTATTCCGAAAATATTTTACCGGCAAATATTAGTTCAAATATTAACTGGCCAACTATATCCGGTAAACCTTTTTCAACTGATAGAAATTCTAATTATAATGTTAATCTTGACCCTGAAACTATTCCTGACCTTGTGGTTAATTCAATTGATGATGCGGCTTATTCTATGACGTTTGAAAGCATAACCCATAATGAGAGTGAAACCAGTGAGCGTGATCTTACAGCTGAACTTAACCTGGGTTATAATTTTAATATAACTGACAAGATAAATGTGAAATTGAGTTTTGGCGGTAAAATAAAACATAAAGCAAAAGAGTTTGATCAGGAAACGTATTTAATAGGCGGTGAATACTACCTGGATCTGATTTATGAAAATTTTGAGGATCAGCTTAGCGATAGAACCAAATCTTCTTTTGCCGCAAATGATCAGTCTTTATATATTAACGATTTTTGGGATAAGGATTATGATGGCGGCGGTTTTCTTGATGGAAGATATAATATTAGTAAAGTAGTAGATAAAGAAAAGTTTCGCCGGATTCATGATCTTGCTTTGGATTCTTATGATCCTGAAGGTAAAATAGCAAGTCTTTGGGATCTTGTTCAAAATAATTTTATAAATTCCAATTATTACGATTACGATGGTACGGAAGATTATTATGCCTTTTATATTATGCCGGAAATTAAAATAGGAACAGATTTGTTGATTGTACCTGGTGTTCGTTATGAAAATAACCGGACAGAGTATACCGGATACCGTGGCAACAGATTAGGTGTATTAAGAGATTGGGCATCAACACCGGTAGACACGGTTACAAAGAAGCGAAATAATGAGTTCTTTCTTCCAATGATTCAGGCATTTTATAAACCAACTGAATGGCTGACTTTAAAAGCCGGATATACACATACTTTACAAAGACCTAATTATAATAACATAATGCCTGGTTATATGATCGGGAGCAGGGGAGCAATTGATAATCTAAGCAATTTCAGACTTAAACCTGAGAAATCGAGAAACTGGGATCTTCAATTATCATTGCATTCCGATAAAATTGGTTTGATTTCTGTCGGCGTATTTCACAAAAAAATTACAGATATGATTTTCTGGACTGGCCAAACGGTGATATTAGATACAGCATTTTTTGAATTGCCGACTTTAATGCATCGTCAAAGAGCTGCGTATGCAACAAATAATCCAAACGATGCTATTAACTATGGTTTTGAACTTGAGTGGCAGTCGAACTTCTGGTATTTACCGGGACTTTTAAGCGGTCTTGTTGTAAACGTTAACTATACACGTAATAAATCTGAGGCAAAATATCTTAGAACAGAAATTGAAACACACGCTGAGTTTGATGAAAATTATAGATTAATTACATATCTAATTCCTCATGATACCACCTATACCAGCCGTATGATTTCGCAGCCTGATCATTTATTAAATGTAACATTGGGTTATGATATAAAAGGATTTTCATTCCGCTGGGCAATGAGATATTCTTCTGGTATATTTAAGTCTAACGACTGGTATGAAGCTCTGCGCGGTTATTCTACAGTATTTGTACGTTATGATTTATCGCTAAGACAGCAGTTGCCGGTTGATGGTTTGGAAATGTTCCTGAATGTAAACAACCTGACTAATGAGATTGAGAAAGATGTTATAAACCATAGAGATTATACCAGATATAAAGAAGACTATGGAAGAAGTGCAAATCTTGGTATTAGATATCAATTTTAAGATTGCATTATTTGTATAATCCAACTGAAAATTTGTCTGGCTTTAGACAATTTATATCTTTAACAAAATAATACTTCATTTCAGTGTTCGCAAACTGTGAACACTGAAATTTAAAATACCCCATAATAAATCGATCCACTATAAACAAAAAACTAGAAATGATCTGAAAAGGAAAATTACTAGCCGGTTCTAATCAAAAAAAATTCTCTTTCATTTTTATAAAACCGGATTTTTAAAATTAAGCAAATAATAAAAGTTAAAATAAAGAATGTAATAGGAGAAAGTGTGAAGAAGAATTTCTTATTGATATTATCACTAAGTCTGAATGTAATATTAGTGGCAGTTATAATTTATCAGATTAAATTTAGCAGTTGTGCTATATCAGATGAAACGGTGGTTGAAAAAGAGAATCCGTTAGAAACAGCAAATATTGTTATACTTGGTAATTCAATTACATATCAGGGTAACTGGCAAGAGGTGCTTGATCGGAAAGATGTTTTTAACGGCGGCAAACCGGGATGGACTACTGAGCAGTTGTCTTGGGTGATAAAGAATTTTATAACTCCATATAAACCAAAACTCTGTTTCTTTACTGGTGGTATTAACGATTATACGTTAGGTATTCCGACTGAGCGAATTTATAAGAATATGTGTATGGTTATGGATTCGATTAAAAATGTAGGAACAAGTCCAGTATTCCAAACACCTCTTTACCAGCGATACAATACAAAAACAAATTCTGAACTTGACAAATTAAATACAGATATGGAGAAGTTCTGTGCAGAACGTGGATATGATTTTGTTGATCTTCGTCCGTTTTTATGTAGGGATGGGGATATTATAGATGAATATGTTCAAGATGACAACACGCACCTACAACCTGAAGCTTATCCTCAGTGGGCTAAGGCAATTCAACCAATTATTAAAAAGTATAATTTATAATAAATCCAAGGTATTAATATGTCAAAGTATTTTCTATCTATTTTCTTTATTCTACTTTTTTCTATTTCAGTTGTTTTTAGTCAATCACTTAAAATTTCGGATAATGGCAGATATTTACAATATGAAAATGGGGATCCATTTTTTTACTTAGGAGATACTGCTTGGGAATTATTCCATCGTTTAAATAAAGAAGAAGCTGATCTTTATCTTCAAAATCGTGCCGATAAAGGCTTTACAGTTATTCAAGCAGTTGTACTTGCTGAACTTGAGGGTTTGACTGTTCCAAATCCATATGGAGAGCTTCCTTTAGTTGATCTAGATCCAACAAAACCAAACGAAAAGTATTTTGAACATGTTGATTACATTGTGAACAAGGCTGAGGAGCTGGGGCTTTTTATAGGAATGCTTCCAACTTGGGGTGATAAATTTAATAAAAAATGGGGAGTGGGTCCTGAAATATTTACTCCCGATAATGCTGAAGTATTTGGTGAGTACGTTGGAAATCGATATAAAGATAAACCGATAATTTGGATTTTAGGTGGAGATAGAAATTGTGAAGATCAAGAAGATTTTGATATTATTGATGCAATGGCTAAAGGTTTAGAAAAAGGTCATAATGGAAATCAACTAATGACATATCATCCGCAAGGAGGAACAAATTCTTCAGAGTGGTTTCATGATAAAACTTGGCTGGATTTTAATATGTTTCAGTCAGGTCATTCGCATCTAGATGATCCACTTGACTATAAATTCCACGGAATTAATTATGATCTTCTACCTATTAAACCAACACTAAATGGAGAACCTTGTTATGAAGATCATCCAGTAAACTGGCTGCAAAATGGTGAGACAAACTGGTTTACAGATTTAAATACTCGTAAAGCTGCATATTGGTCTATGTTTGCCGGAGCTTGTGGTCACACATTTGGTAATCATAATATTTGGCAAATGTGGCAACAAGATCGTTATCCTATTTCTTGGGCAAGAACAAATTGGAAAGAAGCCTTGGATTATCCGGGTGCGCTTCAGATGAAATATATGAAAGAACTATTTGAATCACTTGATTGGCAAAATTTAATTCCAGATCAAACTATCATTCTAAATGAAAATAAAGAAAACAAAATGTACCAGATGGCAATGATTTCTAGGAATTCGAATTTGATTATTGCTTATACTCCCTATGGAATAGAGATTGCGATAGATGCAACAAAGCTTAAAATTGAAAAATTCAGTGCATTCTGGTTTAATACTAGAGATAGTAAAAGAACTGTAATTGGAGAATTTGATAACACAAAGTCACTCACGTTCAAACCATTATCTCACGGGGAAGGAAGTGATTGGGTATTGATTCTAAAATAAAAAGTATAGAGATTATATGAAAAAATTATTGTTTATAACACTTGTATTATTAGTAACAAACATATCTTTTGGTCAGCAGAAATATGAAACTGAAAAGTGGAAAGTTGTTGATCTAAAATTTCATTTGAATGAAAAAGTCGATAAACCTCTTGATCTTAATTTTGGAGCAGTTATTGTTAATGAGAAAGGAATAACTCAAACTATTCCCGGCTTTTTTAACGGTGATAGTGAGTGGATAGTTCGTTACTGTCCAGATTTTGAAGGGGCTTACACTTATACAACATATTCTTCAAATCCCACTCTTTCTGGATTGAAAGGTGATATTGAAGTAACTGAAAATAAAAACCCAAACCAGCATGGACCAATTGTCATTTCTAAAAAAGATAAACAAAAATTTTCGTACGCTGATGGGACAGAATATTTTCTATTGGCATTTGAGCTTGATTGGCTTTTTGCTCTAGATGCGGAAAACAAAGACGATATTCCATTAACTAAAGAAATTATATCTCATGTAGCTGAAAACAATTTTAATCAAATAGTGATGAATGTTTACGCTTATGATGCAGCATGGGGAGAAAAGGATAAAATTGCTCCCGAGCATAATTTTTCAAAACCAAGAGTTTTTCCTTTTGGAGGAACAAATGATAAGCCAGATTTCACAACTCTTAATATCGATTTTTTCAAACATCTCGATCGCGTAATATCGCATTTAAATGAGAAAGAAATAGTTTCGCATCTAATGATTTACGTTTGGAACAAGTTTGTTAGTTGGCCTGAACCTGATAGCAAAGAAGACAATCTCTATTTTGATTATGTGATAAAAAGATATCAAGCTTATCCAAATTTAATATGGGATATTTCTAAAGAAGCTTTGGCTTACGGCAGGGATGATATGAATTATATAACCCGCAGAATAGATCGATTAAGAAAGCTTGATGGACACGGAAGATTGTTATCAGTTCATGATTATTCTTATTGTGCAAATTTTCCTGATAAAGTTGATTTTATTTCGATACAAGAATGGCGTCCAAATATTTATAATGAAATGCTTTCAAAACTTGAACTGCATAAAAACAAACCAATCTTTAATATAGAGCATGGCGGTTATGAAAAATCGATTTACTCTATATTTGATGGTGCTTACACAGATGCTATAACTTGCTTAGATAGAAATTATAAATGTATTTTTGCTGGAACATATTCGACTTATTATTGGCAAAATACCTCATGGTATAATGTGGTATTTGATCCATTTTCATTGCCAGTCGAAAATCAGCCAAAATTTGAATACTATAAATATTTAACTCGATTTTTTGAGAAATATAACTACTCGGAACTACAACCAAATCAATTTTTCTTTTCTACTTATGGACTAACTGATAATAACAAACTCTTTTTGTTCTATGTTTCTGATGGAGTCGAAGTAATTCAAGGGCAGGCTAAAGTATTAAAGAGTAAGAAAGTTTCAGTAACATGGTTTAACCCATTAACTGGAAATTATTTGAAAGGAGAAGATAGAGATTTTGGAACTGGCGATTGGTTGCATTTCCCAAAACCTAATGAAATAGAAAGTCCCATTGCAATTGCAATATTGGAAGTTATTGAATAATTAAATAGAGAAAAGTAATTATGAAAAAAAGTTTTTTGTGTTTATTAATCATTTCAATTATAACCGCATGTTCAGTTCCCCAAAAGACTAATAATAATATTGTTGATTCGATCAGATTTTTTTCAGATCAAAGCTTTTGGAATCAACCTATTGCAAAAGATGTAAAAATTGATGAGCGAAGTGATTATTGGATTAATCTTCTTGAACGTGATCCGAGTGGTGAAAACTTCGGGCTTAATGTAGATGCATATACAATACCTATTTACGAAGTCGACAGCACTATAAAACGAATAACAATAAAACAGATTACAAGTTTGTTAAATGAAAAAGGGGAAGTCGATTGTGAATTTGGACATTCAATAAAATTTGATGAATTGAAATTCCCGATGCCTGATCATGTAATTCCTTCGCCAGGTGCGGATCAGCATCTTGCGGTTTTTGATCGTAAGAGTAATCTGATTTGGGATATGTTTCTTGTAAAAAAGGATAAAGACGGAGCGTGGGAAAGCGCAACCGGAATGGTTTATCCCCTAGATGGTACCGGAGTTTTTAATAAAGATGAGTTCAACGTTCAAGTTGGAACTTCTATTCACGGGCATGGGCCGGGCGTTGCAGCTGGAATGCCGATTGTAGCTGGTGTAATTAGGTATGATGAAATTAAGCAGGGAAAGATAAATCATAAACTTTCCGGTGCGTTAAGATATACTGCTTATCAGGAGTTTGTATTCCCGGCAGTGTGGACTGATGGAAATTTTGAAGGCGGAATTCCTGAAGGTGCTGTTATTCAGTTGGATCCAGAACTCGATTTATCAGCTTTTGATTTGACAACTGAGGAAAAGATTGTTGCAAAGGCAATGCAGGAATATGGCATTGTGATTGTCGATTTCAGCGAAGGATCTACAATTAGAGCAGAGTATCTGGATAAATCGAGAGGTCTTTCCTGGAATGGCAAATTACGGGGATGGAAAGATCCGGGTGGAATAAAAACAATACCGGTAAGTAATTATCGAGTTTTAGAAGTTGGAGAAACATTCAAAGGCGGCGATAAGGAAAAGAAGTTTTTTACAGAAAAATTATATTTTATTGAGTAAAAATATATTGTGAATTATTAGTTAAAGTATTGTGCAATTGAAAGAAATCAAATAAAAAAATAAGATTTAAAATTATGACAAAAGAAATTTCTAGAAATGTTTTATTGGGTTTATGTTTGTTATTTTCAACAATATTTTCTTCAGACTTTAATTATGAAAATTATGGCTTGGAAAATAAGGAATCAGGCTGGAAAGTATTTGAAGATGGAACATATAGTTTTTTATATAATGAGATTTTATTGGATAAATGTTTTCCTTCTATCAATGGGAATTCAATTAGACCAATATCATTTAAAATTAAAAATAGTAATGATAAATCAGAAATAATTTACACTTTAAACGAAGGTGAAATTTCAGTACAGCTTTCAGAAGAGAAAGGTATGTTTGTTGTTGAAACCTGTTTGAAAGGATTTCGAAAACCAATTTATTCGGTTTGCCCGATTGCATCGGCTGAGATTACTGGTGCTAATCGATTCTACAGACAAGGGTTTGGATTTGCCGGACCTAGCGGGGTGATGGAAATTCCTAAGCCGATAGAAAAATTAGAATGGTCTGCCGATCTGAAGGAAAATGTATGGTCATATGATAGTTATCTTTTTTCCGGTTTGATTTCAGAAAATAACAGTACAATAGTTTTATCGGTATTTGATAATAAAAACTTTTTACATAGGTCAACATTCTATAATAGACAATATCGGTATGGCCTTATTGATAAGTATAAAGATACTGATAAAATATATTTGGATTCCGGTTTTGAACTTGAAGGAATTGAATTTGAAAATGATAATATAATTCTCCCAAAAATATTTTTTCAAACGGGAGATAACCCATATAAAACCTTTAGACAGCATGCTGTAAATATGAAAAACGCGAATGATATTGATCTTAATATTTCACCAAGAAAATATTTTTGCTCATGGTATGAATTTCAAAAAGAATTTTCTGACAGCATTTTAACCGGTCTATTAGAAGGCCTATCTAAAATGGATGAACGCCATACACTTCAAACAATTCAACTTGATGATGGTTATGCTTATTATGGCGATTGGCTTTCTCCGACAGAGAAATATCCTAAAGGACTTTCGCAAAGTATTTCTAAAATTATAAACGCCGGTTATAACGCGGGAATATGGGTTGCTCCCTATATGGTTAGCTCAAAAAGTTTTATTTTTAATGAGCATAAAGACTGGCTTCTAAAAGATGCGTCGGGGCAAATAATTCTGGAATGGGATAATAAAGACGAGCAGGTTTATGTTTTAGATTCCAGTAATCCTGACGCGTTTAACTATCTGCGAAAAGTTTTTAAAGAATTTAAGCAAATGGGAATTTCAACTTTTAAGACAGACTTTATGGATTGGGGAATGCGTGATTCTAAGTCTGTCACAAGATCAGTTCCGGGTAAAACATCTGTTCAGTATTTTGTAGATGTTTTAGAAATGATACGTGAAGAGATTGGCGGGGATAGTTATTGGTTAGGCTGCATTTCTCCCTTTCAGCCAATGGTCGGGTTTGTTGATGGAATGCGTTTAAGCAATGATGTTGGGCATAACTGGTCTTATGAAAGTACAGGAAATATGTTTAGGGAATTATCTGCCGGACAGTTTTTTAATAATGTACTTTGGCAAAATGATCCGGATGTTCTTTACTTACGGGATTATTCCACAGAATTCACAAAGTCACAAAAGACAACTATAGCTTTATTTGATGGAATGCTTGGCGGTACTTTAACAACTTCATGCCGTTTCCCGACACTGACAAAAGAGAATTTGAAGCTGTGGGATTTTGTCCGGTTTTCATCGGAACGATTTACAGCGGCAATGCCATTTTGGGCTGTTAATAGTGATGTTCTTGTCTTAGTGAAAAAAAGTAATGATGTATCAATTGTACTATTTACAAATATTTCTGACAAACCAATAAAAGCGGAATATTATGTTAAAGATATTTGCGATATTGAAAATGCTTTTTGCTTTGAATATAATTTGATTGATAAAAAAGAACCTGGAAAACTTTCAAAAATAAATGTAGAGTTGAATCCATACGAGAGCAGACTGGTATATTTAAGCGGTTCTGAAAAACTGCCGGGAATTAATAAGAAAGATTAACATGGATAAAAAAAATATTCAATAAATGTGAGTTGAAAATGGACAGAAGAACATTTTTAAAAAGTGCAATTGGAATAGCTGCCACAAGCAACTTAATAGCTTGTGCCGATTTATTAGGCAGTAAAAAAGAATTGTTTCAAATATCGCTGGCTGAATGGTCGTTACACAACACAATATTTGGTGAGAAACTCCAAAGTCTGGGATGGTCAGAGATGCATAAAGCTCTTAGAGAAGATTCTGAAAAGGCTTTAAGCGGTACTATATCAAATTTAGATTTCCCGGTTGTTGCCAGACAGAGGTTTGGGATTGAAGCCGTTGAATATGTGAACCAATTTTTTATTGATAAAGCTCATGATGAAAAGTACTTAACAAAGTTGAATAATATTGTTAAACAAGAGGGCGTTAAAAATGTGCTGATAATGATTGACGCTGAGGGAAGTTTAGGAACTTCAAATGTTGAAGAAAGAAATATTGCGATTAAGAACCACTTAAAATGGGTTGACTGTGCGGCATTTCTTGGATGCCATTCTATTAGGGTAAATACTTATGGGGATGGAAGCGAAGAAGAGCAAATGAAAAATTCAGCTGATAGTCTTAATCAGCTTGCGCAGTATGGAGATAAGCAAAGTATAAATATCCTTGTTGAAAATCATGGCGGTTTCTCCAGCGATTCAAACTGGTTATCGAAAGTAATGAAGCTTGCTGATCATAAACGGGTTGGAACTTTACCTGACTTTGGCAACTTCCCGGATGAAGCGGATATTTATAAAGAGATAAAACAGCTTATGCCATTTGCAAAAGGAGTAAGTGCTAAAAGTTCAAAGTTCGATGAAAATGGAAATGAAGTCCGTATAGATTATGAAAAGATGATGAAGATAGTTCTGGATGCCGGTTATCGCGGTTATGTTGGTATTGAGTTCGGTGGTGAAAGGGAATTTGAAGAAGATGGTATTAAAAAAACAAAAGCTCTATTGGAAAAAACAAAGATCAGTTTGACGAAAAATTATAATTTATAAAACTAATTTTATTGTGTGGGGTTTATATGAAAAGGAGATCGTTTATAAAAACCGCGGCAGTTGCCGCGACAGGATTTACAATTGTTAGTCCTAATATTCTTGCAGGTAAAAACTATAGTACTCCAAGTGAGAAAATTTCAGTTGCATTAATTGGTTGTGGTACACAGGGTATTAGACAGTTGATGGATCATATTACAAATGATGGAGTTAGATTTGTTGCTGTTTGTGATCCAACAAAATCAACTAACAATTACATTGAATATTTTGACGGTGAACTTAAAAATAAGATAAGAAGTTTTTTAGGTGATCAGCGTTGGGATGAAAATGAGGTAGGCTGTAGAGCTGGTCGTGAAGTGGCCAAAGAGATTATTGAAAGATATTATTTAAATATAAGTGACGGAAAAGAAAAAATAACTTGCAGAGATTATGAAGATTATCGTGTCCTGCTTGAAAAGGAGAATGATCTTGATGCGGTTTATATAATGACACCCGATCATCATCACGCAAGTATATCTGTTGCGGCAATGCGAAAAGGTAAACATGTTATAATGCATAAACCAATGGCTACAACTGTAGCAGAAACACGCTATGTCGCAAAAGTTGCTAAAGAAACCGGGGTTGCGACACATATGTTCTGTGCTGAGAGTATTCATACTACTCCGCTTCTTTCGGAATGGATTTGGGACGGAGCAATTGGAAATGTTACAGAAGTTCATAATTGGTCTACTCGTCCGGTATGGCCGCAAGGCTGGACAAAATATCCGGAAGAAAAAATGGATATTCCGGAAGGATTTAACTGGGATCTTTGGCTTGGCCCGGCTAAATACCGTGAGTATAATTCTGCTTATACACATTCACTTTTCCGCGGCTGGAAGGATTTTGGCACCGGAGCATTGGGCGATATGGGGCATTATAGTTTTCGTCAGATATTCCAAATGCTTAAACTTGAACTCCCGGTAAAAGTTGAAGCCAGTGCAAACATAGTCTCAGAAATTGAAAATCAATATTGGTTAGCTAAACCGACCGATATATCATATCCAAATGCTTCAATAGTACATTTTGATTTCCCGGAACGAGATGGAATGCCTCCTGTGAAATTGAACTGGTATGATGGCTGTTTACGTCCGCCGTTACCTAAAGAGTTAGAAATAGAAGGCAGAAAAATGCCTAACGAAGGTTTATTAATTGTTGGTGATAAAGGTAAAATTCTGGGAGGATTCAGAGGCGATAGTCCCCGTATTATTCCGGAAAGCAAAATGCGTGAATATAAAAGACCTGAAGAATATTTAGAAAGACCGATTGATGGATTTGACCAATGGGTAAACGCCTGTAAAGGCGGTAAACCTTCATCAGCCAGATTTGAAGCTGTTGCCAAACTGACTGAAACAATTTGTCTGGGAAATATTGCTTTAAGGTTTGATGACAAACTAAATTACAATTCTGAGGAAATGAGATTTGAAAATTCTGAGGAGGCTAATAATTATCTTACTAGAGAAATTAGAGATGGATGGGAGTTTTAATTAAGTATGAGAGAACTTAATGTTGGTTTTGTTAATGGTGAATTAGTATTTAAGCTTGATAAGGTTAAAGTTTTTGCGAGAAGGAATATTGTTGTAAAAGATGAAACCGGTGAAATTTCCGAATACCCAATTAAGTTTGACGGGAAAAAAATTACTTGTGTATTGGGGAAGTATGGAGTTTATACAGAAGAATTAATTAGTGACGGTAATGTACTTTTGGGTAAAATTGAAGTTGATGTAAATGATAATATAGGTTTTGTAATTCAGAATCCGGTTGAGTTTCAAAAACCGTTACGCACTCCTTATTTCATGATTCCCGGATTTTTATACGGTTCAAATAATATAAAATCCTCTGACGGAATGCAGCCAAAATTTAATTACGGCGGTGAAATTGGTTATCCGGACAGTTCTAAATTTTATTGCAGAACCGATAGGAGTGCAAACGGCTGTATAATTAGAATTGGGGATGGTGTATGTTCAATGATAGCTTTAGATCATGTTGTGACGGAGATTGAAGTTTATCAAGAAGACAAATGGTCGGCTGCACATCTTTTTACGGGATTAATGCTTGATAGTTCGCAAGCGGATAAAGATATAATAGGCTTTCAGATTGGTTATGAAAACGCGCCATATAGGTATTCATGGATCAAAGAAGAAGATATGCCTAAGGAAAATGAAAAACTGTTCGGATATATTAAAAATCTAAAAGGTAATTCACTAAAAATTTCAAATACTTATTTTCTTGAAGAAGCCAATCATAATTCGGATTATGGAAACGCGCTAAGGATTGCTTATGAAAATTACCACCAAAGTCCTATAAAAGTTGGGCAAAGAAAAAACGCAGTAAGAGATATTGGTAATAGTCTTGTTGAATATGGATATAATGCACAATCCAAGATTTTTTGTTTAACTGATGATGAAGACGGCAAAGATAAAGGCGATATAGCCTGGACCGGAGGAATGCAGGCGGCATATCCTTTATTAAAAGCAGGGTATTATCTTAATGAGGATAAATTTATTAATACCTCACTGGAGTTTATTCACAATCTTATTAATACTGCGTACAATAATAAATCCGGCTTATTTAATGAGGAATATAGAGATGATAAATGGCAGGTAACCGGCTGGTGGGGTACACGTGAGGACTGTTTTAATTTTGGAGATGACCCCTTACATTCAGCTTATTTAAACGGACAATGTTTATACTACTTGCTTAAATCTTATGTTTTAACTGACAAATGCCATAAACAATGGTTAAATGCTGCAATAAAGGTAATGGATAAAATTCTTCTCTCTCAAAGAGAAGACGGATGTTTTGGAGTTTTCTTTTCACCGGAAACCGGATTAGCTATTGATTACGATGGTTTCCAGGGATGCTGGTTTATTCCGGCTCTTGTATTATTGAATAAAGTTACTGGTAATAAAAAATATTTAGAAGCCGCTGAAAAAGGAATTGATTATTATTATTCATGCCACTTATTAGGAGAACTTTATAATACCCCTATGGATACACATCGCGCGGTTGATGAAGAAGGAAATCTTGCTTTTATAGCCGCATGCCGGGAACTTCATCAGTTAACAAATAATACGAAGTATAAAAATTATGGAATGGCCGGACTTAACTGGGAATTTTCATGGAAGTTCTCTTATAACAAAGTTTATTCTAATAATCCGTTGCGCGATCTAAAATGGAGTTCCTCTGGCGGCTCAATTACAAGTACTCATAATCCATCAATACATCAAATGGGTAATCTGGTAGCGGGTGATATTTACTACTTCTTCAAAGTAACAAATGATGATTATATAAAGGAAAGATTGAAAGATACTTTAATCTGGGGACTTAATGCGTACAATGTAGAAGACGGTTATCTGGGTTATGGTAAAAAGGGACAGGGGACAGAACAATTTACTTATACCGACGGAGTGGTGCTTCCATGGCCGCATCCGTGGGATGGAGGAATTTGGGAATCCGATTTACCGTGGGCAACAGCATGTATACTTTTATCATGTGCTGAAGAAGATATTCCAAATAATTTTTTTGAAAATTAGACTGTTGTAAATATGCGTAAACTTGGAGGTAGTTTAGAGTTAAAAAAATAAGAGGAGGAATGATATGAAAGGGATTGTGATTTTAATATTTGTTTTAAGTTCGTTTTTAATTGCTCAGGAAAAGGAAAGTGAATTTACACGTGGAATTATTGAAATTGGTGTTGTTGTAAGTGATCTTGATAAGTCCGTTGAGTTCTACAAAAACGTAATCGGGATGCAAAAAGTTGGCGGGTTTAACATTGATGAAGATTTTGGAAAACGATCAGGGCTTACCGGCGGAACTCCATTTACTGTTGTTACAATGAAATTGATTGATGATGATAATTCAACACAATGGAAACTTATGAGTTTTGGTAAAAAGGCAAATCACCCTTTACCTAAATATATTCAGGATGATACCGGTATGCAGTACACAACAATTATAGTAAAAACAATGGAGCCGTTTCTAAAAAGGATAAAAGAAAATAATATTACTCTGCTTGGTGAAACTCCCACTAAAGTTGGTGAAAACGGTGTGTTTGTTCTAATACAAGATCCTGATGGCAACTTTATCGAACTGATTCAGCGATAGTTGATAAAAAATAATTCAGACCAAATAAGAGTTTTAGCAGGTTAAAATTGAATAGAAAAGAATTTATAAAAAACAGTATAATTACTTCTGCCGCACTTCCGCTTTTGTATAATGGGAATGTATTTTCAAAACAAAAACATGAGGATGAAAAAACAATGATCTCAAATAATTCCTTCAAACCATTAGCAATAACAATGTGGGATTTCTCGTGGCTGGAAAATAAATGGCCGGGTGCCGGTTATGAAGACTGGGATCTGGTTCTTGATCAGTTGGCTGAGCGGGGTTACAATGCAATTCGTATTGATGCCTATCCGCATCTGGTATCTGAAGATGCTGAGAAAGAATGGACTTTAATACCGGTCTGGCGTGTTTCTGATTGGGGAAGTCCTGCTGTTAATAAAGTAAAAGTTCAGCCTATGCTGAACCAGTTTATTTCAAAATGCAAAGACCGTAATATTAAAATTGGTTTATCATCCTGGTTTAGGGAAGATACTAATAACATGCGAATGAAAATTACTTCTCCGCAAAAAATGGGAGAGATCTGGATTAAAACTCTTAGATCTATTGAAGATGCCGGGTTGCTCGATAATATTTTTTATGTTGATCTTTGCAATGAATGGCCCGGATCTCACTGGGCACCTTATTTTAAAAATAATCCGCCGGAACTTACCTGGGGCGCATGGCATACAGAAAATTCAATGAAATGGATGGAACAATCAATTAAACTGATTAGAAAAGAATTCCCTGATATGCCGCTGGGTTATTCAATTGAAATGCATAAATCACATGTGGAATATAATAGAGACCTGTCATTTTTTGATTATCAGGAGCCGCACATTTGGATGAGTAATTCAAACTTTGATGAATATTACAAAAAAGTAGGTTATAACTACGATACTCAAAAATTTGATAGTTACGATAATCTGCAGGCAAACGGCGAAAGAATTTATAGAGAGAATACTGAACATTGGCATAAGATACTCTTTAAGGCAATGGACTATTATATAAATTACAGCAGGCAGCATAATTTTGCCTTGATGACTACAGAATGCTGGGGAGTTGTTGATTATAAGGACTGGCCTTTACTTAAATGGGACTGGGTAAAAGATTTATGCGAACTAGGAACAAAACGGGCTTCGGATAGTGGACGTTGGGCGGCAGTTGCTACAAGTAATTTTTGCGGACCGCAATTTACGGGAATGTGGCGTGATGTTGAATGGCATCAAAAAATGACCAATTATATTAAAAATTCAAAAATTGATAAAGAGTTATTGGATACAAAACTTATTAAAAGAATTGAAAATATATAGTTAATAAAAGGTATTTTGCATCTATATCTTAATTCTTTGCATAAATAAAGGGTTAAATTAACATTGTAGAATTTTATACAGTAATTAAATTAGCTCTGGCTTAATCCCGATTTATTAAATCATATTTTTATTATAACCAATATGATTATTAAGAAAACCAACATAACCCAAATTAATTAAGCGCCTCATCTAATAATTCAACCTTTTAGAATCAGTTAAAACCTGTTTAATTTTTCCGCAAACAGTTTTTAACGGTTGCAACATATAAATTAATACTTATTTGTATTAGACTTAAAAAGCAAATTTACTATTTAACGGAAACTAAGATGAAAAAAATACTTGTAACATTTTTTCTAATTAATGTTCTTATTAGCTGCACATTAAAAGAAGAATTAACCCAGCCGAATATTATCTTTCTAGTCAGCGAAGATAATAGCCCTTTCCTTGGATGTTATGGCGATAATACCGCTGTAACGCCAAACCTGGATAAGTTTGCAAAAAAAAGTGTAAAGTTTAATAAAGCGTTTTCAAATGCTCCGGTATGCGCTCCTTCCCGTTCAACAATTATAACCGGAATGTTTGCAACATCGATGGGAACACAGCATATGCGGAGTGAAAATCCAGCACCTTCATTTGTAAAATTCTTCCCATATTATCTAAAGAAAAACGGATACTTTACTTCTAACCGTGTAAAGAAGGACTATAATACCGTTGATCAGGATTCAGTTTGGGATGTAACAGACTGGTGGGGATGGAAAGATGGTTTAGCGGGAAGAAAAAAAGACCAGCCGTTTTTTATGATGTACAATACATGGATGAGTCATGAAAGTAAAATTCATCCAAATTCGGATAATTGGCAATATTTTCAAGGAACAATGCAAGAACACGGAGTTGATTCACTTACTTATACAAAATGGTGGGATGAAGCTAAACATGATCCAGAGTTAGTTGAAATTCCTCCATATCATCCAAAGACAAAAGAGATGAAAAAAGACTGGGCAAAATATTATGATTGTATGGAGTTAATGGATAGAGAAATTGGGGTAATTCTAAAAAAACTTGAAGAAGATAATTTGTTGGAAAACAGTATTGTCTTTTATTTTAGCGATCATGGCGGTGTTTTAGGCAGAAGCAAAAGATTTGTTTTTGAATCAGGATTAAAAGTCCCAATGCTTTTACATGTGCCTGATAAATATAAACATCTTGCTGATTTTAAAATGGGGAGTGAAACTGACAGAGTAATTAGTTTTATTGATTTAGCTCCAACTGTTTTAAGTTTAGCTGGACTAAAACTGCCTGATTATTTAGAAGGGAAAGCATTTGCGGGCAAATCAGTCCAGCCGGAAAAAGAATATGCGTTCGGATTTAGAGGAAGAATGGACGAACGTTATGAAATGGTCAGGACAGTCCGCGACAAGGATTTTAGATATATTCGTAATTTTATGCCGCATAGAATAACCGGCGGAAAAGTTCAATACTTATGGAAAGCTGAGTCCATTTCATCCTGGGAAGAAGAATATAAAAAAGGGAATTTAGATAAAGTACAATCCGCATTTTGGGAGCCAAAAGCCGTGGAAGAACTTTACGATATAAAAAATGATAAACACAATACTGTTAATCGTGCCGGTAATTCTAAGTATAAATCTGATTTAATCAGATTAAGAGGTGTACTAAAAGAACATTTAATATCGACAAAAGATCTGGGGATTTTCCCGGAAACGGAAATGATAAGAAGATATGAAGACAAAACTCCGTACCAAATGATACGGGAAAACTTCGATTATAAAATGGCTTTAGAGACTGCAAGTATCGCGACTGAAGGAGATTTGGACAATATAAACTTTCTGATCAAAAGGTTATCTGATAATGAAAGTGTAAACAGATATTGGGCTGCAACCGGATGCGCTATATTAAAGGAGAAAGCAGTTAAAGCAAAAAGTATACTGTTAAAGCTTCTTAATGATGAATCTTACGCCGTAAAAATTGCCGCCTCCGAAGCTCTGTTTTATTTGGGTGAAAAAGATAGAAGTATAAATACACTTACTGAAATAATAAATCTGCCTAAGATGGATAGTGAACAAACACCTGATAACATTGAGCTTTATTCAAATCACTTTGCAATTACACAGGCTTTAAATGTAATTGATGTTTTAAATATTGATACACCGGAAATTAGAAATGTGACAAAGCAGATTTCAGAATCTAAGCGCAACGGTATGCGTAGTTATGATAAAAGAATTGCGGAAGATTTAGTTGAGAAGTATAGAAAATAATAGCTGGTTTGTTAAAATAATTTTAAGCGGAGTGTTTATATGAAAACAAGACAATTTGGAAAAGTTTTTGTGATTTTCGAATAATAAAAAAGTAATAATAAAAAAGTAATAATAAACTAAGTGAAATAATTCTAAGATGAAAAAAATAATTCTGTTTGTGTTTCTTCTTTTTGTTAAATCTTCTTTAATACTTGGGCAGGTTCAAGTGCCGGATTATCCGGATGATGCATATATAGCTGCTGATTTTAAGCTTTGGGCAGACGGAAAAGAAATACTTGTGTATGACACGCCGGTTGCCGCAATGGCTTCATTTTGTTTAACTGATTCAGTCGAAATAAAAATCTGGTCAAAAGTTTCTTTTATGCAAGTTGATATTCGTCCAAAACATTTGAATATAATTTCAAAACACGAAGGAAATTATCTGACATTTAAAATTCCTAAAAACATAAAAATTTCTGTTGAGCTTGATAAAAGGATCTATAGACCACTTCTGATATTTGGTCAGGAACCAATAAATGAAGCCGAAAAAAAAGATGCCGATTATTTTTATGACGCGGGTAAAATTCACAAAATTGGCAGAGTCGTTTTAAAATCAAACCAAAAAGTATTTATTGAAGCGGGAGCAATTGTTGAAGGTGCATTTCATTTTTATGAAACGGAAAATGTAAAAATAATTGGTCACGGTATAATTGATAATAGAAACTTAACACGAAAAACCGGGACACAGGGTATTAAAGGGGTTTTATCAAACAACTTTGAAATTAAGGGAATTCATATTATAGGAAATCCGCGTTGGACCTCAGCTTATTTTGCATGCGCTGATTTTTCAATTGATGATGTACGCATAATTGGATGGCGGCCAAGTGATGACGGGATAGATATAGTAGGCTCAGAAAATTCTTCCATTAGAAATAGCTTTGTAAGAGTTAAAGATGATTGTATTGCAGTGAAAGCCATGGGTGCCGGAACTTATGATCTAAATGAAAAAGATTATAGTCAGACTGGCTGCAAAAATGTTAAAAATTTATTGGTCGAAAATAATGTAATCTGGAATGCTGATTGGGGAAACGCAATTGAAATAGGATTTGAAACCCGTGCTGAATTTATGGAAGACATGATCTTTAGAAATAATGATATAATACATGTTGAAGCAAACGGCGGCGTTTTTACAATTCATAATGGCGACCGCGGAATGATTAGAAATATCTTATACGAAAATATTAGAATTGAAGATGCCCGGGGCTATCTTTGTCATTTCCAAATTCTTAATTCGCATTACTCAAAGGACAAAAAACGGGGACAAGGGAAAAATATCAAACTTAAAAACATAACAGTTTCAGAAGGTATTCCTTTAAACTCCATTATTACTGGTTATGATGATGAACATATTTACGATGGTGTTTATTTTGAAAATTTAATAATTCACGGGGAAAAAATTAGCAGTCCGATTGAGGCAAATGTTTTTTCTGAATACGCAAAAAACATAAAGTTTATAGAGTGATTAAATAATGAATAGAAAAAAAATAATATTATTGATTTTGTTTATGGTTTTTGTTTTTGGTTTTAGTAATACAAATAATCTAAAACTTGAAGATGTGAAATACAGCGATTATTACAGTGTAGAAGTTAACGGCACAAGAATTCCTCTTTATTACTCGCAAGTTGCGCCGATTGCCGTTTTTACAATTAAAGATGAAGCGAAAATTGATGTTTCATGGAATCAGCAAATTACAAAGGTTGAAATATTACCAGAACATTTAGGCATTAAATATAAGGTAAATGGGAATTCAGTTGAGTTAAACTTAAAAGGAGCCGCAAAATTTTATGTTAAGCTTAACGATAACTATGTATATCCGCTTGTTATTATAGCGCATAACAAAAAAGACTGGGGTATAAATAAAAATGATCCTAATGTTAAAGTTTTTGAATCGGATAAAGTTTATAACGCCGGGGAAATAATATTAAACTCTAATGAGACAATTTTTATTGAAGAAGGTGCTTATGTAAAGGGAAGTATTAAAGCCGAAGATGCCAAAAACATTAAAGTTCTGGGTTACGGAATACTAGAAGGGACAATGTATCTGCAAGAATCGGAGACTGAGGCAATTCTGATCAAAAACTGTAAAGGTGTTAAACTTGAAGGAATAACCAGCATTGATGCAGCCTGGGGGAATTTGATACTGGAAAATTCGGATAATATTAGTATTGCGGATTTTAATGCTTTTGGCTCGCGCGAAAAAAGAATGAATGACGATGGACTTGATATTGTGGCGAGCAAAAATGTTACAGTGGATAATGTGTTTTTAAATCTCCGCAATAACAACATTGCAATCCAAGCAAATGGAACCGAAAAAAGTTTTGTTACAAACGTTACAGTAAAAAACTCGGTTTTTTGGAAAGGTGATTATGGTAATGTTTTTGAGTTTGGTTATAAGACAGATGGTTTGGCAGCAGAAAATGTGACATATAAAAACCTGGATGTACTTCATACTTTAGCCTGCGGCGTTTTTAGTTTCGCAAGTAAATCCGGGGTTGCAAAGAATTTTACTTTTGAAAATATCAGAATTGAAGATGCCCGATTTAAATTATTTGAAATAAATCTTAACGGCAAAAACGCAAAGCTTTGTAATGTGAAGTTTAAGGATATTCAACTTTCAAAATCACTTATGCCTTATTCCGATTTTCTTGAAAATGAGGGGGAGATAAAAAATCTTATTATTGAAAATTTCACTGTAAATAATGTAAAGGTTACAGATAAAGTTGAAGCTCATTTTAGGACTTCAGAAAAAGTAATTATTAAATAAGTGTATTATGAAAAATCTGAATGCAATGATTTCCAGCTTAATATTATTTACTCTTTTTTTCGTTATGAAGGAAGAACTGCTTTTGGATAAGACAGAACAGAATTAAACAATAATAGTTGAAAAACTAGGAGTTATAAAATTATATGTCACAATCAATAAATCAAAAAATAGTTATAGGAAATACTCTGAAGTATTTATCAATAATAACTTTAGTGATCTTATATTTTTCTTCTGCCATTTTTGCACAGCAAATTATTGGAGACGGTGACTGTTTAAGTGAAGGATTCAAAAATCCGCCAACCTCTGCAAAACCTAAAGGATACTGGTGTTTGGTAAATGGGAATTTTGATCTTACCCAAATGACCAAAGAACTTAGGGAGTATAAAGAGAAAGGTGTTGGAACACTAGATATATGGGATGTTGCGGGCTGGGTTGATGAAAACAAAGTTGTCCCTGCCGGTTCTCCATTTATGAGTGATAAATCCGTTCAAGCAATTACGCATGCAATTCGGGAAGCTGGCAAAATAGGCATGGATATTGGCATAACAATTTCCAGTAGTTGGAATGCCGGTGGCGACTGGGTAAAACCCGAAGATGGAGTTATGGGTTTATTTGAATCTTCTGTTGAGATAACCGGATCACAAAAGGTTAATTTAAATATTTCTTTTCCTGAAATACCAAATGAATTTCAAGGTAAAAAAATGCTTCTTGAAAAAGGAGAAGACGGATTACCAACTTTCTATAAAGAAGTAGCGGTTCTTGCATATCAATTTGAAGATGATTCTGTAATTGTAAAATCATTAAATATTTCAGGAAATTTTAATGGTGGGAAACTTTTGTGGGATGTCCCGGAAGGGAATTGGAGAATAACCCGTTATGTCTGTACAGGAACTGGTCAGCCGTTAATGCGGCCAAGTCCAAACTCCAACGGGTTAATGATAGATCACTTTAATGCGGAAGCAACTAAAAGACATATTAATTTCTTTTTTGAAAAACTTGAAAATGAACTTGGCGATCTTTCAAAAACTGCCTTGAAATATTTGTACACGGATAGTTATGAAGCTAACAGTGCCGTTTGGACTGTTAAAATGCCGGAAGAATTTAAGAAGAGAACCGGTTATGAATTAGCCCAATATTTACCGGCATTAAAAGGTTTTGTAATTACTAATAAAGAAATAACAGAAAGATTTCTATTTGATTTTAAAAAAGTTTTATCCGATCTAATTATTGAAAACCACTACGAACTTGGGCAAAAATTATGTCTGGAAAAAGGAATTGAGTTTATTGCAGAAGCAGGCGGCCCCGGACCGCCGCTTCATAATTGTCCATTCGAATCATTAAGTTCATTAGGAAAATTGGGAGCGCCGCGCGGTGAATTTTGGTTTGATCCCATGTGGGCAAAAGAAAAAATTGACGAACTTCAGATTATTAAAGGCCCGGCTAGTGCGGGTCATCTTTACAATCACAAAAGAGTTGAGGCTGAATCTTTTACCGGGACTCAGATTTGGCAGTTTGGACCGGGCGATTTGAAGTCAACCGCTGATCGTGCAATGTGCGAAGGACTTACAAGCTTTGTATATCATACATCGCCTCATATTCCCAGAGAAGCCGGAATACCCGGATGGATATATAACTTTGGAACAATAATAAATACCACAAGAGCATGGTGGCCGTTGTCAGAAGGTTTTCACAATTATATTGGCCGATCTTGTTTTTTATTGCAGCAGGGAAATTTTGTAGGTGATGTTCTTTATTATTATGGCGATGAAGCTCCAAATTTTGTTAAACCAAAACACATTGATCCTTCACTTGGTTTTGGATACGATTATGACGTAACAAACTCAGATATCATCTTAAATCATCTTGATGTAAAAGATGGCTATTACATTTTACCGCATGGACAGAAATATAAAATCCTTGTCCTTCCAAATGAAACAGCTATGAATCCAATTGTGTTAGAAAAAATTTCCCAATTAGTAAAAAAGGGAGGTGTTGTAGTTGGAGAAAAACCTTCCGCATCACATTCATTATTCGAATCAGAAAAGAACAATGAGATTGTAACGCAATTGGCAAATAAAATGTGGTCTGGGAAAAGTTATAAAAATGAATTTGGTAATGGGATTGTTTTTAATAGAACAAATTCGCTTAGAGAAATATTATTGGAATTAGGGATTAAACCAGATATTCAAATTGCAAATGATAACCCGGAAGATATAATTGATTTCATCCATCGTCAGACTAAATCCGAGGATATTTATTTTATCAGAAATAAAACAAATATTCCGCAGACTTATAATTTAACACTTAGAACCGATATTGGCGCACCGGCATTATGGAACCCGGATGATGCTTCTAAAACAGAAGTTCAGGTGTTTATACAAGAGAAAGGATTTACAAACCTTCCGCTGAAACTTGACGCTTTTGGTTCAACTTTTATTGTGTTCGAAAAAGGGAAAGTAACAAATCATATTGTTGAAGTTATTAAAGATAATGAAAAGATATTCCCGTCGGGGACTAATAAATTCCCATTAACATTTTTGCAGTCCGCTGGTGTGTTTAACGAATTTGGAAAGTATAAAACAAAATTTTCAAATGGTAAATCGAAAGAATTTGTAGTCGGTGAAAATGAAGTCCTTTCACTTAGCGGACAGTGGGAGTTAAGATTCCCGTTTGGATGGGGAACACCAACAAGAACAGTAATGGATTCGCTTATTTCATGGATTGATTCAGAAGATGAAGGGATAAAATATTTTTCCGGTATCGCTGAATATCATAAGTCATTTGACTTTAACAAAATTGAAAGCGGGGAGAATTATTTCCTCAATCTTGGAGAAGTTTCAAAAGTTTCGAGAGTGTATTTAAATGGGCATGATCTTGGCATTAAATGGTTTGCTCCTTATAAATATAAGGTAACCGAATTTATAAAATCCGGTAATAATAATTTAATTATTGAAGTTGCTAATGTAATGTCAAATCAGATGACCGGTGATTCTAAACGTGTTGGAAGAGATAAACGAACACACTCTAATATTACCAGGGGTCCAAATGCATGGATGACTCCATATAAAGATCTGGAACTTATTAAGTCAGGTTTACTTGGTCCGGTACGAATAATTTCTGTAAAAAATGGATTTTAAGATTCAATAAAAAATAGAATTAGAATAGTATAAAAGCTTTTAGCACTACATCTAAGCTGATTTGTAAAAGTTAACCTTATGTGACTTATGTGGCGGAGCTGTATCAATTTTAATCCCAGATAAGCGGAGAGCATTGAAAGATATTACTGTTGAAGGCGGAATAAAAATTCACTGCAACTGATTTTTTAATAATTATAAAAATTAATATGAGAAAAATAATCGTAATAATTTTATTTGTTGTTAGTACTTTGATGGCCCGGGAACTTCCTAAAATAAAAAATGTGGTTGTTATTATTGCGGATGATCATGCACTAAATGTGACTGGAGCTTATGGAAATAAATATATAAAAACTCCTTCTATAGATAAGTTAGCCGAAGAAGGGATCAAGTTTACAAATTCTTATTGCAATTCTCCAATTTGCTCAGCGTCACGGCAATCATTATTAACTGGTAAATATCCGCATGCTACGGGCGTTAACCTTTTATTTACACCATTCCCGGACGAAGGAAACACAACTATAGCTGAACATCTGCAAGATCATAATTATAAAACCGCGCTGTTTGGGAAAACGCATTTCAATAATTGGGTTTGGTACGACCTATATAAAAACGGTTTGCCAAAACATGGCTTTGATACTCTTGTTCAAAATAGAGAGTATAATAAATATTATAATAGTTTAGAGAAAATGGAATTACCCACTGATCAAAAGTTTTATAATAGCGAGCAAATTGATAAAGAGAATATTGCCGAATGGATGAATTGTAATGCGCTTCCGCATCCGGTATATGATAAAAACAGCAGCGGAACATTTTATGCAAACGAAGCAATTGATTTTATAAGACAGAATAAAGAGAACCCCTTTTTTGTCTGGCTTGCATTCCATGAACCGCATCATCCGTATTATTTCCCCATTGAATATGAAGATAAATATGACCCGGCGGAAATACCTTTGCCAAAAGGGAGTCTGGAAGATGATAGATGGATTCCGGAGAAATTTAAAAATTTGACACTTGATGAAAAGCGTGGAATAATCTCAGCTTATTATTGTTCAGTTGAGTATATGGATAAAAATATTGGATTAGTTACCGCAGCAATTGATGAAATGGGATTATCGGGGAATACTCTGATAGTTTACATTAGTGATAATGGTTATCTGCTGAATGATCACAAACGATTTGAAAAGCATACAATGTGGGAAGAAGCAATCAGGCAGCCAATGATTATTAAAGCCGGGGATGATTTTAGACACGGTGAAAAATCGGATGCATTAATTGAATATGTTGATATTGTACCAACAATATTAGACATGATAGATGTAACTCCGCTTAAAGAGGCTCAGGGAAGCAGTTTTCTTGAAGTCATAAAAGGCTTTTCATCCTCACATAAGGAGTATGCTTTTTCAACATATCTTGAAGATAATCTTGCGATGATTACTGATAGTAAATGGAAGTATGTTTTTACAACCGGCAGCAGGGATTTAGGAATAGGATATAAAACCGGATATGGACCGTCTGGAATAACTCATAGATTATACGACTTGATAAATGATCCAAAAGAAACAACGGATGTTTCTAAGAAAAAAGAAAATCAAGAATTATTAATGAACTTGAAAAACAGATTGTTAAAAAGCTTTATTGAAACACATCCGGATGCAAATAAATTGCCAAATAGTTTAACGCTCGATGGAAAGCTTGTATGGTTTTGTGAACCAAGAGATGTTGGTGCAGATCAGTCGTTAGATCCAATTCCGGTAAAAGTATTTAAAACAAAATAAATGATATAAAATGAAAAAGAATTTAGCTGCAATGATTTTCATTGTATTCGTTTTTGCTTGTTCCTCTGGTAATAACGAAAAAGGAATAGAGCTTAATGCCGTAGATTATGGATTAACTGAAGGTGTTGACGGTACGCAAGCTATAATAAGGGCTTTAGATGATGCCAGGCAAAAGAATGCTTCAAAACTGATTATTCCCAAAGGGATATATTTTTTTAGTAACGAAAAAGCTCTTGAAAAATATATCTCAATATCGAACAATGATAATGGTTTAAAGCGTATGGTCTTTTCAATTACTGGTTTCAATAATTTTGAAATAGACGCGAATGGATCTGAATTTATATTTGACGGACTTTTAATCCCTTTTGTTATAGAGCAGTCTGAAAATATAACAATCAAAGGTTTATCAATTGATTGGAAATCGCCACTCTATGGACAGGCCGAAGTAATAGCCAACAATAAATCCAAAAAAACTTTTGATGTTAAAATAGACGATGAATTTAAGTATGAGATTCATAAAGGTACATTGTATTTTAAAACAGCAAGGGGTTATCACGATACAGGAAAAAATCTATTCTTTTATCCAGGTAAAGAAGGAACAGTCTATAATGTGGATTCTTACAAATTAGATCCTTGGGGAAAATGGCATTCAGATTCCTACGAGGCAAAAGAGTTAAAAAAAGGATTAGTCAGAATTACGAATCGTATAAACAGCAATCTTCCCGAACCCGGCTGGATATGGGTATCAAAAGGTACTGATGAATTGAGCGATAGAACAAGTCCGGCGATTCGTATTTACAAAAGTTTTGGTATTGACTTGCTTAATGTTACAATATATCATTCAGGAGCAATGGGCGTTATAGGTGAAAAGTCCGGGGACGTAACAATTGAAAATATGAAAGTGATTGCATCTCCTAATACTTCGCGGGCAGTTTCAACCACTGCGGACGCGACACATTTTGTTAATTGTAAAGGAACAATAAGGGTTAAGAATAGTTACTTCGCTAATATGCTTGATGACGCAATTAATGTTCATGGAATTTATACTAAAATAGTTGATATAATAGATGAACATACCATTGGTGTTAAACAAATTCATGTTGAGCAGCATGGTTTTGATTTTGCTGAAGCTGGCGATACGATAGTAGTTGCAGATAATAAAACCCTTTTGCCGGTTGATACTCTTGTAGTAAAAAAATATAAATGGTATAACGAAGAATATCAGAAAATTACAGTTTCCCAGCCAATCAATAAAAATGTAAAAGTAAATTTTGGAGTTGAAAACGCAAGCTGGTCAGCCGGTTTAGAATTTGTAAGTTCTACAGTTGAAAAAAATCGTGCACGCGGGATTTTATTTTCTACACGGGGAAAAGTTTTTGTTGACGGCAATACATTTTCAAATATGATGGCTGGAATAAGTATTTCCGGAGATAACAATTATTGGTTCGAATCCGGTCCAAGTGAATCTGTTACCATTAGCAATAATAAATTTATCAATTGTACCACAGGCGGAAAAGGTAACTCAGTAATAATGATTGCGCCCATTATAACTCATCCTCAGTTATCCGATGGATACTACCTAAGAGAAATAAACATTATGAATAATCTATTTGAAGCCTATGATAAACAAATATTATTTGCACTATCTGTTGAAAGACTCAATTTTATGAACAACACTATTATTCATTCAAATAAGTTTACCGCTTTGTATCCTGCCAAATCTACTTTTGAAATTAATAGTTGCAGAAATATAAATATTGAAAATAATAATTTAAATTCATTCCAAAACGGAAGTATTCTAATTGACAAGAGTTCTGCTGAAGGACTAACTATTTCTAATAATAAAAATCGGACTGGACAAACTTTCATAAAGAAAGAAGCCAAAGGGCTGGACAAAGTTCTGTAACTGGATATTGGGTTTGATCAATCACCAAAAAATATTTTGAAGATTAAGCAAAGTTAATTTTAAAAACCAATAGTGATAAAATAAAACGAACAATTCATGAAGTTTCTAAAATGGCTATCCTATTAATAATCACCATATTAACTTTAGGATTCTGTGTAAATAGACAGCAAAGTTTGAAGCATAACCGCGAAACAAGTTTTAATAATGGCTGGAAGTTTAGTAGAACTTGATGATTCCGATTGGAGAATATTAATTCAGGAACAGTTTTAATAACTGCGGTAGAATAGTTGTCAGGGTAATTAAAAACACGATTAAATATAAATGAAAAAATGAAAAACTATTTACTGAAATTGAATAAATCAAAGTTAACTATTTCTAATTAACGGGAATAATAAAATGGATGACTTATCAAGACGAAGTTTCATTAAAAAATCTTCAATAATAACGGCTGGAATTGGAGCCGCAACAATATTGCCCTCCGCGGTCTGGGGCGCAAAAGTAAAACCGAGTGACAAAGTGAATGTGGCAATTATTGGATGCAGAAGCAAAGGGTTCGGCATTCTGAAAGACCATCTGAATTATGAAGATACAAACTGTGTTGCAATGTGCGATGTTGATAAAAATATTTTGGATGAACGTGCTGCCGAAATAAAAAAAACTTATGGTGATGACCCAAAACTTTATTCTGATTTTAGAAAAATGCTTGAGCAAAAAGATATTGATGTTTGTATTGTCGGTACGCCGGATCATTGGCATTGTTTAAATACGGTATATTCACTACAAGCCGGGAAAGATGTTTATGTTGAAAAACCGATGGCTAACACAATTGAAGAATGTAATATTATGACTGATGCAGCAAACTACTATAACGGTATTGTGCAAGTCGGGCAGCAGCAAAGAAGCAATTCTATTTTTATTGATGTAATGAAGCTTGTAAAAAGCGGAACAATCGGATCGTTGCGAAAAGTAAATATGTGGGCAAACTTCAATTATGGGTTAGGAGCAACACCGGCAATGGATGAGCCTGTTCCGGATGGCGTTGATTATAATATGTGGCTTGGTCCGGCTCCCAAACGCCCATTTAATAGGAATCATTTTCATGGTTCATGGAGGCATTTTTGGAACTACGGCGGCGGTATGTTTTCTGATTGGGGAGTTCACCTAATTGATATGGGGCTTTGGGTAAAAGACCAGGTTAAAGCACCTTCAGAAGTTTTAACATTCGCTATAAATAATAGTTCTTTTGAAAAGAAACGGGATACATTTGATACCATGACAGCTATGTTCCCAACAAAAGATTATGTAATTAATTATGAAATGGTAGCCGGTGTGCAGGAAGGGCCATACGATCTTATGTATGGTGTAGCGTTTATTGGTGATAAAGCAACTATTAAAGCTAACAGAAACAGTTATGAACTTATTCCTGAATGGGATGGTGAAAAAAAAATCCATATGGCGGAAGCTAAAAAAGTAGAATCGGGGAAAGAATCGCATAGCGAGCATGTACGCAATTTTATAGATTGCGTAAAAACAAGAAAGACACCAGCTTGTCCGCCGGAAGTTGGCAGAGCTGCGGCACTGCATGTACACGCTGCAAATATTTCAGCCCGCATTGGTGAACCTTATTTAATATGGGATGATAAGAACAATCGTTTTTCAAATTCAGAACGCGCAAACAGTTTTATAGTGCCAGAATACCGGGCACCCTGGACATTACCAAAAATAGGATAAATAATTTTAGGGAATAATAGAATGATATCAAGAAGAAAATTTATTTCGAATATTGCAATTGGCGGTATTGCCATATCAGCATTGCCAAATGCTGTTTTTGCGTTCACTGGTGATAATAAATTAAACCGTATCGGTTATATAGCAGGAATGATTAAAAACGAATTACAGGAAGGTGATTGGAAAACAATATTAAAAAAGACCGCTGATCTTGGTTATACTGAATATGAAGGCGGTATTCTTGGAGATTCTCCAAAAGAGTTTTTAAACTACTGCAAAAGCATTGGACAAAAACCTATAGCCGGCGGAATCACTTTTTCAAAAGATATGGATGAAGTTCAAATCAGTATGGATAAGCTAAATGAAGCCGGAATGGAGTACGCAATAAGTTATTGGCCCTGGCTGGTTGGAGGTCCATTTAAGTTGGATGATTGTAAAATAAGTGTTGATATACTTAATCAGATTGGGGAGCTTGCAAAAAAGAATGGTCTGAAATTTTGCTGGCATAATCATGATAAAGAGTTTTTGGAAATGGAAGAAGGAAAGCCATTTGATTATTTAATGAAACATACAGAAAAAGAATTAGTCAGTTGCGAAATGGATATTTATTGGGTTAAAAAAGGCGGAGCTGATCCGGTAAAAGTATTAAGGGAATATGAAGGACGCATTCCAATCTTACACGTTAAAGATATGGCTGATGATGCTGATAAATCTATTATTTGTCCGGGAAAAGGAAATATTGATTTCCCTTCGATCTTTGCAGAAGCTAATAAACAAGGGATTAAACATTATTTTGTTGAACGTGACAACATTGTTGATGGATTAGGTTGTCTGAAATCAAGTATGGAATATCTGGAAGCACTTAGATTTTAATATTCAAGAATCACAAGCCGACAGTTTAATTTTCATGAATTGCAAATTAGGGACATGAGACAATTTTAATTGAGGGATCAAAATGAAAAAGTTAAATACACTAATACTTATAAGTTCATTTTTTATGATAGTTCTTATTTCATGCAGTAAGGAATTAGATTCAATCCAACTATTTAACGGAAAAAATTTAAGCGGATGGCATATTGATGTTCCCGGTATGGACGTTAATCCGGATACATTAAATCCGTTTATTGTTAGGAATGGAATGCTGGTTAGTCTGGGTACACCTAACGGGCATATTATAACAGATAATATTTATCAAAACTATATTTTAGATATTGAATACCGTTTTGCCGGAGAGCCTGGCAATTGTGGCGCGCTTGTTCATGCCTCAACTCCAAGAGCACTTTATGCAATGTTTCCAAAGTCAGTTGAAGTACAGATGATGCACGAAAATGCCGGCGATTTTTGGTGTATAGTTGAAGATATTGAAGTGGCTGATATGGAAACTAGAAGAGGTGCAAAAGAAAATTGGGGAATAACTGAAGGGAAAGAAAGAAGAATTGAAAACTTAACTGACGGCACTGAAAAACCGCTTGGTGAATGGAATGAAATGAAGATTAAATGTGTTGATGACTCAATAACTGTCTGGCTTAATGATGTAATGGTCAATTCAGGATTCAACTCAACAGCAACAAAAGGACAAATAGCTTTGCAGGCCGAAGGTTCGGAAGTTGAATTTAGTAAAGTTGAGTTGACACAAATTAAATGAGAAACCCATGGATGTTATGAAATTCAGATCAATGATTTACGCGATGTTAATTTTAGTAATTTGTTTTTTTAACAGTTGCAAAAAAAATGCAAAAGAAGATAATGATGAACAAAAAAGTTCAATTGTTTATAAACTAGATTTTGAAGATGAATATGGAACTCAAGAATGGATTAAGAAAAATGGAATTCCCTATATAGATAGGAAGGACAAAGCACAATTAGTTAAGAATGATCTGAATGACAGTAAAGTTCTAAGGTTAAAATATGATAAAGGCGGCATTGGACCAAAGGAAACCGGTACGTCGTTTCCTGTAAAGTTTGCCTCAATTGACGGGATGAAGGAAACTCATTTCACTGAGTTGTATCTGAAATATTATCTAAAATTTGAGGAAGGTTTTGATTTCAGACTTGGTGGGAAGCTGCCCGGACTTATGGGGGGCGGAGATTCATGGACTCGTTCCGGTGGACAGCAGCCAGACGGTACAAACGGGTGGACACTTCGTTTTATGTGGCGTGAAGGCGGAGCTATTGTAGTTTATGCTTATTTACCAAAAAGTGAAAACGGGAAGTATGGCGGTAGAACATGGGGACAAGACATTGACTGTGATTTTATTGCAGAACCTGGTAAATGGATTTGTATTGAGGAATATGCAAATGTAGGAACACCGGGAAAAGATGATGGAACCTTGAAAGTTTGGATTAATAGAGAAGAAAAATTAAATATAAATGATTTGCGATTTAGGAATGTTGAAAATAATATTGGGAAAATTGGCGGCTTTTACTTTTCGACCTTTCATGGTGGAAACACAAAAGATTGGGCACCAAGACATGATTCATACGCACAATTCGATGAGTTTATTATTACAAAAAAAAGATTTGGTGGTATCACTAAATAATAGAAACAGTATGATATGCTATAATGCTTGTAGAGAATTTTACTTGTAGAGTTAAATTGAATAATAAATTCCCACGTGTTTTAATAGTGATACTATGGTTATGATATTTTCAAAATAGGATATTAATAAGAATTCAAGTTGTATAAGTAAATGTAAAATTTTAAGAAAAGGAATAAATATGAAGAAGCTATTAATTTTAATCACTATCGGTTTGTTTTGCAGTCAGCTTATTGCCCAGACCCAGACTTGGTCAAAAGAAAAAGCAAATAACTGGTACAAAGAACTTGACTGGCAAATTGGATGTAACTTCTATCCAAGTACAGCAATAAACCAGTTAGAAATGTGGCAGGCCGATACTTTTGATCCGGCAACAATTGATAAAGAACTTGGCTGGGCTGAAGATCTGGGGTTTAATCTTGTACGGGTTTATCTACATTATTTGCCATGGCAAAAAGATGCAGCCGGATTTAAGAACCGAATTAATGAATATCTTGAGATTGCCGATAAACACAATATTAAAACTATGTTTGTTTTATTTGATGATTGCTGGTATGGAAATCCCCAATTAGGAAAACAGCACGAACCAATTCCCGGCTTGCATAATTCGGGTTGGGTGCAATGTCCAAGATTTTCAGAAGTAATGGATGAATCAGTTTATCCGATATTAGAAAAATATACAATTGATATAGTATCCAGCTTTGGAAATGATAACAGAGTTCTGGTTTGGGATTTATACAACGAACCCGCGAATAACCATTTACCAGTACATATTTTCCCCTTGCTTAAAAAAGTTTTTGAATGGGGACGAAATGCAAATCCATCCCAGCCAATAACATCATGTATCTGGCGTTTTAACGATCCGGCACATAGAGAAATTCATGATTTCCTTTTCGCAAATTCCGATATAATCACTTATCATAATTACAGCTCCTACGAATCGATGAAAAAAGATATTGCAAATTTTCAGTCTTTTGGCAGACCGGTAATTTGCACTGAATATCTAGCGAGAACATTTGAAAGCAAATTTGAAACTTGTCTTCCTCTAATGAAGGAAATGAATGTTGGCGCGATGAACTGGGGATTAGTCTTTGGAAAAACACAAACCGTTTATCCATGGGGTTCTCCACTAAATAGCCCGGTTCCGGAAATATGGCATCACGATATTTTTTATAAAGACGGAAAACCATTTAGTGAAAAAGAAGTTGAATTAATTAAAAGTCTCACAAAAAAATAGAAATAAAAAATAAGGTTTGCCGATAAATTTATTACAAGAGGAAATTGAGAATAATGTCAGTCCGGGCGAAGTGGAAAACTTGCTATCTATGGCATTTTTACTTCCCGACCAGGCTTAGAGTAATATCATAAATTTCTGTAAGGTTGATCAATAGTAATTTCAAAAAGACTTATCAAAATTAGAAATTAGGTTAAACAAGTAACTTAATGAAATAATTATCCTCAATATTTAACTAATTAGAGCGCATTGTTCTTAAAAATTAAGTAATTTGGATCCCTAAATATTAAGGACTAGTACGTTAATTGAATTAAAAAAATATAGGCTTTAAATATGGCAGTAAGAGTTTTAACAATAATTATTTTATTAGTAATGTGTTTTAGCAGCAGTGATGCAAAGAATATGGAAGACGAAAAGAAACTATCATTAGAAAATGCACCAAAAGTGTTTATTGATGGCGATAGAATTGATCTGAATCATGTGCGTAGGGAAGTTAATTATGTAAACTATGTTCGTGACAGACAATTAGCGGACATTTATGTGTTAGTTACTACTAGAAGAAATGCGAGCAGAGGAGAAGAGTTTACGTTAACATTTATAGGGATGAATGGTTTTTCAGAACATGTGGATACATTATTATTTAATTCAAATGGTCTTAATACTGATGATGAAATCCGAAATAAATTTGTAAGTAATTTAAAGCTTGGTTTAATGCCCTATATTTTAAAGACCCCAATTGCCAGGAGATTAACAATCACTTATAACGGGAAAAAACAACCTGCTATGAAAATGAAAGATAGTTGGGATTTTTGGGTTTTTAGAACCAGAATTAGCGGTAGTGTAAGAGGAGAGCAATTAAGAGATCGGTATTTTTTGAGCGGAGATCTTAACGCCGATAGAATTACTGAGGACTGGAAAATTAGATTTGATGGTGATATTGATTATGATGAAGAAAAATACAAGTATGATAATGATTCAACATGGACTACAAACTCTAAAAGCTGGTCAGGAGCCGCTCATGTAGTAAAATCAATTTCTAATCACTGGTCAGTAGGAGTTTACTCAATTGTTAATTCTTCAACATACAGCAATATTAAAACAGCTTATAGAATAACTCCGGCAATTGAATATAATGTTTTCCCTTATGATGAATCGACTTATAGAGAAATACGCATCTCATATTTTGTCGGGCCCAGTTATAACCGATACCACGAAGAAACTATTTATAAAGAGACTTCTGAAATTCTTGTTAAACAGGGTGTGAGTGCTGATATTGAGTTTAAACAGCCCTGGGGCGAAATTGATATTCGCGGTGAATATACAAACTATCTGCACGATATTTCAAAAAAACGATTTGGACTATGGGGCTGGTTATCTTTTAATGTTTTTAAGGGATTTTCTGTGGATTTTGGGGGGAGTTATTCAAAAATACACGATCAGATGACTTTACCAAAACGCGATTTAGATTTAGAAGAAATTCTATTGAGAAGATCGGAATTAGCTACACAATATTCATATCGGTTAAACTTTGGAGTCGGCTATACCTTTGGTGCTATTTATAATAATATTGTAAATTCCAGATTTGGAGATTAATATTAGGCAGCAGTTTAGCTATTAAGCTGCTGCTTTTCAATGCAAAATACATCTTAATCCAACCAACGTTTTATATACCTTTCCGCTATAAAAATAATCTTAGGATTTTAAATGACAAAAAAAGAAAAACTTAATAACCTTGTTAAGGGCACTAATCTAAGTGAGATTGCTTTTTTTAGACCTATTTTAATGAACTTTGCCGCCCATTTTATAAATAAAAAATATTCGCATTTTGCCAGTGATTACAAAGTACTTGTTGAAAGTAATATTAAGTGTATGGAAGAGTTTAATATGGACGCGGTTGGTTTAATTTCCGACCCGTATAGAGAGGCATCTGCTTTTGGAGCGGAAATAACTTTTCCGGAAGACAGAGTCCCGGAATGCAGAAATCATTTAATAACCGGTTATGAAGATGTAGTGAATTTAAAAATTCCGGATATTTATAAATCAAATAGAACTCTGGACAGGTTAAAAGGAATAGAAGAATTCAAAAAAATACTAGGAAATGATGTTCCGGTAATTGGCTGGATAGAAGGACCTATGGCGGAAGCCTGCGATTTAGCAGGTGTTTCTGAAATGTTGATGCAGACAATGTTAGATGAAAAATTTACAGCCGAATTAATTTATAAAGCTACGCAAATGGCTAAACTATTTGCAAAAGCTCAAATTGATGCTGGCTGTGATGTTATTGGTATTGGCGATGCAATTTGTTCCCAAATATCACAAGAAACGTTTTCACGTTTTGAGAAGGAGCCTTTAAGAGAGATAATAGATTACATTCATGAAAATAATGCTTTGGTTAAACTTCATATATGTGGAAATATTACGCATTTACTTAAAGATATTAGTGAGATTAAGCCCGATATAGTTGATCTGGATTTTTTGGTTGATATGGATAATGCTTATGAAATACTTGATCCCGAAATTATACGGTGCGGAAATATTAATCCGGTGGATATTGAGCAAAAAACACCGGAAGAAATATATGATATAACAAAGGAACTGTGCATAAAAGAACGAGACAGAAAATTTATTTTATCGGGCGGATGTGAAATTACAATAAATACACCTTATGAAAATTTAAAAGCAATGAGATCAGCTTTAGATGATTCACTTAATTAAAAAATCAATTGGGAAATTTAATGAGTTCAAAAAAAATATTTCAAGATAGTTTAAATCATAAATCCGGGAATAAAATCCCAATAGATTTTGGTTCAACTGCCGTAACCGGAATGCACGTAAATTGTATTGACGGACTCTTAAAATATTACGGAATTAAAAAAGATCCGGTTAAGGTAATTGAACCCTATCAAATGCTGGGTGAAATAAATGATGAACTAAAAGAGATTATTGGAATTGATACCGTTGGTGTTTTTACAAAAAAAAATATGTTTGGTTTTGAAAATAAAAATTGGAAAGAATGGAAATTGCCAAATGGATTATTAGTACAGGTTCCCGGTGATTTTAAAGTTACAAAAAATGATAGCGGGGGATTTTTAATATATCCTAAAGGCGATTTAACTGCTACGCCAAGCGCACGAATGCCAAGTGACGGATGGTTTTTCGATACAATAATAAGGCAGGAGCCTATAATTGAAGATAAGCTGGATCCCGAAGATAATTTAGAAGAGTTTGAACTTATAAATGATGAAGATTTAGATTTTTATGAGAAAGAATGTAAAAAGGCTTTTGAAACTGATAAGGCCGTAGTTGCAACTTTTGGCGGAACAGCATTTGGAGATATAGCACTTGTTCCCGCTCCTTTTCTTAAAAATCCTAAAGGAATTAGAGATATTCAGGAATGGTACATTTCAACAATAATGAGACCGGATTATATTCATTCAATATTCGAAAAACAATCTGAAATTGCCTTAGCAAATTTAACGAAGCTTAATGAAAGGGCAGGTAAATTTATTGATGTTCTTTTTATTTGCGGAACCGATTTTGGTACACAGAATTCAACATTCTGCTCAATTGATGATTATAACGAATTGTATAAGCCTTATTATCAAAGAATAAATAACTGGATTCATAAAAACACAAATTGGAAAACATTTAAACATTCCTGCGGAGCGGTTGAAAATTTTATGGAAGGGTTTATAGATTCAGGTTTCGATATAATTAATCCGGTACAATGTACAGCTGCCGGAATGGAGCCGGAGATATTAAAAGAAAAATATGGAGATAAACTTGTATTTTGGGGAGGTGGGACGGATACACAAACAATACTTTCTTTTGGAACTCCGGAAGAAGTTAGAGAACAAATTTTAAGCAGATGTGAAATACTTGGTAAAGACGGAGGTTTTGTTTTTAACAGTGTACATAATATTCAGGCAACAACACCAATAGAAAATATAGTGGCAATGATAGACGCGCTTAAAGAGATTAATAAGTAAAAAATATTTCAAAATTTTGAGTGGAGATATAATGAAGAAAATATTGTTTTTAATAATTATTCTAACCCTTTTATCAAATAATGTTTTTGCCCAGCAAGAATTCCCGTTTCAAAATGTAAAACTGTCGGATGATGAACGTATTGAAAATTTAATTTCCTTAATGACACTTGAGGAGAAAGTGGATAATCTTTCTTCGCGCCCTGCCGGAGTTCCAAGGTTAGGTGTTAAGGGTACAAGAATTATGGAAGGTTACCACGGATTAGCATATAGCGGACCGGCAAATTGGAGAGTCAGAGGAAAAGATTCCTCAGTAACAACTACATTTCCTCAGGCATACGGACTTGCTCAAATGTGGGATCCGGAACTGATTCAAAAAATTGCGTCATTAGAAGCGGATGAATGCCGATATTTAGCTCAAAATAAAAATCATGGCAGAGCCGGCTTAATTATAATGTCTCCAAATGCGGATCTTGGCAGAGATATTAGATGGGGCAGAACTGAAGAATGTTATGGTGAAGATGCTTTTCTGGCTTCTCGATTAACAGTAGCTTTTGTAAAGGGACTTCAGGGGAACAATCCGAAATACTGGAAAACTGCCGCTCTTCTAAAGCATTTTCTTGCCAACAGTAATGAGAACGAACGATTTATAAATTCTTCAGATATTGATGAAAGATTATACCGTGAATATTATTCATATACTTTTTATAAAGGTGTTGTAGAAGGCGGATCCAGAGCATACATGGCTGCATATAATAAGGTAAACGGAATACCATGCGCTGTTCATCCAATGCTAAAAGATATTACAGTTGATGAATGGGGGCAGAATGGTATTATATGTACAGATGGCGGAGCATTTAAATTATTAGTTGATGCCCATAAATATTATCCAAGTTATAAGGATGCGGCTAAAGGTTGTATTAATGCCGGAATTAATATGTTTCTTGATGATTATAAATCATCATTGCACGAAGCTCTTAAGGAGGGTTTAGTTAACGAAGAAGAAATAGATGATGTTCTAAAAGGTTTGCTAAGAGTAATGCTGAAAGTAGGATTACTTGATAACAGTATGGATAACCCTTATATATCTATTGGTATTGAAGATACAATCCCTCCATGGACAAAAACGGATGCTGAAAAATTAGTTAGAGAAGCAACTGGTAAATCCGTGGTTCTGTTGAAAAATGAAAATAATATTCTTCCAATAAATAAAGAAACAATTAAATCAGTAGCGGTAATTGGTCCAAGTGCCGATTTAGTAGTCTCAGACTGGTATGCCGGAACTCCGCCTTATCAGATATCAATATTAGACGGGATTAAAAATGCGGTTGGCGAAAATGTTAAAATAAATTATGCCGCAAGCAATAAAGCTGATTCCGCTATTATAGTTGCAAAAAACTCAGATGTGGTAATTGTCTGTGTTGGAAATCATCCTCTAAGTTATGGATTAAAGTGGGGCGATAACCAAGTTGCAAGCGATGGAAGAGAAGCTATTGATAGAGAAGCAATATCTTTGGAACAAGAAGATTTAGTAAAGTTAGTAAGAAAATCCAATCCGAATACGGTTTTAGTAATTGTTTCAAGTTTTCCATATTCCATAAACTGGTCTAAAGAAAATGTTCCGGCAATATTACACATCTCACAATCAAGTCAGGAGCTTGGTAATGGCTTAGCGGATATAATATTTGGGAAAATCAGTCCTGCTGGCCGTTTGGTACAGACGTGGTCAAAATCAATAGATGAATTATTGCCAATTCTTGAATATGATATTACAAAAGGCCGTACTTATATGTATGATAAACATGAACCGCTTTTCCCATTTGGACATGGTTTGAGCTATACTGAATTTGAATATCAAAAAATGAGTATTAATAAAAATAACATATCAGAGGGAGATACACTTAATCTTAATATCAAAATAAAAAACTGCGGCGATTTTGATAGTGATGAAGTTGTTCAGGTATATGTTAGTTATCCGGATTCTAAAATTAAAAGACCAGTTAAAGAATTAAAGGGTTTTAAAAGAATTCATATAAAATCTGGCGAAACAGAAAATGTTGAATTAAAACTTGCAGCAGATGATTTGAAATATTGGGATAAAGACAAACATAAGTTTAATCTGGAAAAAGGGGAAATTAAGATAGCAGTCGGAGCATCATCGGCTGATCTGAAATTATTCACAGAAATTGAAGCGGACTAATATCAGTGTCCCTGTTAAAAGTATTAAATTTATAAATGTGCTTAAAATCGACTATAGGCTTTTGATGTTTGAACTATTAGAACAATTTCTAAATACTCCGGTTAATTGGATATTGTTTTTTATTTGCGGAGTATTAATTGGAATGGCCAAAACCGGTTTATCAGGAGCCGGTTTAATGATAGTACCCATTATGGCAAGTGTTTTTGGCGGTAAGCTATCAGTGGGAATTGTTCTGCCTATGTTAATCTTTGCGGATATGTTTGCCGTAAAATATTATCATCGCCACGCAAACTGGAGATACGTTTGGATGGCTTTGCCCTGGGCTTTAATTGGTGTTATAGTCGCGACTTTGTTTGGCAACAGTATTGATGATTCCACATTTAAAGTTTTTATGGCAATAATAATTTTATCCGGAATAATTTTGATGTTAGTAAATGATGTATTGCTGAAATCGAAAAATATTCCGGATAAGTGGTGGTTTGCGGCGATACTTGGATTAGCCGGAGGTTTTACAACTATGATTGGTAATGCGGCGGGACCAGTTATGGCGCTATATTTGCTTTCCATGAGGCTTCCAAAAAATAATTTTATTGGTACGGCAGCCTGGTTTTTCTTTCTCATAAATATATTAAAAGTTCCTTTTCATATATTCAGCTGGGAAACTATCTCTATTAAGACAGTAATGATCGATATAATAGGATTCCCGGCAATTGTTATTGGTGTGGTTATTGGCATTAAGCTGGTTAAGTTATTTCCCGAAAAAATTTTCAGGTATTTTATAATTATAAGTACAATTTTATCCGCATTATTTTTACTCTAAATAAATTATTATAGAAAATCGATTTGAGGTTTAAATGGATATTTCGAGAAGAAAATTTTTAGCATCTGTTAGTATGCTGGCAGCAAGTACTATCTTACCTGTAAAATCATTTGGCTTTGGTAAAGAAGGGAAATTGCGTGTAGCCCTTGTTGGTACCGGTGTTAGAGGAATTAGTTTTTGGGGGAGAAGACTTGTTCAGCAATACTCAGATATAATTGAGTTTGTGGGACTGAGCGATATAAATTCCGGACGATTAGAATTTGGGAAAAAATATATTGACACTGATTGCCCGACATTTGCGGATTTTGACGAGATGATGAGAGAGACCAGGCCCGATTTATTAATTGTTACTACAAAAGATTCAACACATCATCAATTTATAATTAAAGGATTAAAATATTGTGATGTCTTAACTGAAAAGCCTTTAACTACTGATGAATATAAATGTCAGGATATTATTACTGCTGAAAGAAAATCAAATAAAAAACTAATTGTCGGGTTTAATTATAGATGGAGCCCGTATAATACAAAGATTAAAGAGTTGTTAGTAAATAATGAGATTGGTAAAATAACATCGGTTGACTTTCATTGGTATCTAAATACATATCACGGCGCGTCATATTTTAGAAGATGGCACGGTTTAAGAGATTCCGGCGGTACACTTTGGGTTCATAAAGCAACACATCACTTCGATTTATTAAACTGGTGGATTGATTCTGATCCTGAAGAAGTTTTTGCCTATGGCGATCTTGAATACTATGGAGCAAATGGAAAAATTAGAGGCGACAAATGCAGAACATGTCAGCATAAATCTGATTGCAAATTTTTCTGGGATATTACTAAAGATCAGCACATGATGGATCTTTATGCCGCAAATGAAAAGCATGATGGATACATACGTGATAATTGTTTGTTCAGAAAAGAGATTGATATATACGATAAAATGTCTGCACAGGTTAAGTATAAAAACAATGTCACTCTAAACTATTCATTAACCACGTATTCGCCCTACGAAGGCTGGAAAGTAGCTTTTAATGGTACTGAAGGAAGAATAGAAGCCTGGCAGGATATTCCGTACTTTAAAGAAGTTTCTGTTGATCAGGCTGAAATGCATGCAAGGGAAATGGATCAGAGTGGAAAAGATGATATGCAGCATGAATCTATTATAGTTCATAATTTATGGAATAAACATAAGGTTGTTGATGTAGCATTTGAAAAAGCAGGACATGGCGGCGGTGATAAACGTCTGCACGATAAAATATTTAAGAACCCGGATATGGAAGATCCATTTAAACGGGCTGCTGGTGTACGTGACGGAGCAATGTCAGTGTTAATAGGCATAGGCGCAAGGAACAGTATCGAATCCGGCAACCCGACAAAAATATCTGACCTTACTGATCTAAAGCCGCAGATCAAAAGAATTTAATAATATTGCTAAATTATGTTTATCGAAGTTTTAACAAACATTACAAATAATTTTTTTGAGAAAATAATGAAAATAATTTCAATTAGTTTATTAACTTTTTTTTTGTTGGTTGGTTGTACGGCGAATCAAATTAAAAATGTAAATCCGGTTAATCCAAATTCTTCTAAAGAAGCGAAAGAATTATTAAAGTATTTATATGATCTCACCGGGACGGGGGTTCTTTCGGGTCAGCATAATTATCCGCATCAAAGACACTTATCAACCGATTCTGTAATATCCCGGACAGGAAAAACTCCGGCAATTTGGGGCTGCGATTTTATAGCTCCTAATATTTACCGGGAAAAATATTCCAGACAAGATGTAGTTGATGAAGCAATAAGACAGTACAGAAAGGGATGTATTATTACATTGATGTATCATCAGGTTAAACCGTTTGATCATGACAGCCTTGGTTTCAGCGGCAGTGTTAAAAGCCATGTTACAGATGATGAATGGAAAGAAATAATTACTCCGGGTACAAATTATTATAATATGCTGATTGAAAAAATTGATTCTGTTGCCGTATACCTAAAACAGTTAGAAGAAAAAAACATACCGGTTCTATGGAGACCTTATCATGAAATGAATGGTATATGGTTCTGGTATGGTGATAGAAAGGGTTCAGAGGGATTTATTAAGCTTTGGAAGATTATGTATGATCGTTATGTGAATTTTCATAAACTGAATAATCTTATTTGGGTATGGAATGCAAATGCCCCGCGTGATTGGAAAGATGATGAAGCATATGATTATAAACTGTTTTATCCCGGTGATGAATACGTTGATGTATTGGCGGCGGATGTTTATAAAAATGATTTTAAGAAATCGCATCATGATCAGCTTTTAGAACTTGGAAACGGTAAGCCTATTGCTATTGGAGAATGCGGAATAATACCGGCACCGGAGATTTTAGAAGAGCAGACCAAATGGGTCTGGTTTATGGATTGGGCAAATTTTATCTGGGAATATAATGAACCAGAGAAGGTGCGGGAATTATATAATTCACCAAGGGTAATTAATCTAAATGATATCAATATTGGGTTAAAAAAAACTAATGAATTAAATAAAAGATTTTTTTCAGAATATAGTTTTTGGAATCAGCCATTGCCAGAGAATCCGGAAGTAGATCCTAAAAGTGAATATTGGATCGGTCTTTTAGAGAAAGATCAGAGCGGAGAAAATTTTGGCCCAAACGTTGGCGGTTATTCAATTCCTATTTATGAAGTTGATTCTGAAACTCCTAAATATAGAGTTAATGAAAGAGTATTTACAGATAAACAATGGGCAGTTGTGGGATTTGAAGGCGGCTGGTTTGATAAGGGGGAAGTTTTTCATCATTCAAATGATTTCGAAAAAATTGTTCCAATACCGGAAAAAGCAATACCCGATAAAGAAAGTGATGCCCATTTTGCCTTAGTAGATTATAAAAACCGTTTAGCCTGGGATATGTGGGGAGCTGAATTTAAGGATGGGCAATGGTTTTCGTACACCGGCATGTTTTATAGCATTGATGATGACGGTGTTTTTGATGAATATAATTTCCCGATTAAAGATGATGAAAGTATTCATCATTATGGACCCGGAAGAGCTTCAGGTGTTCCCATAATAGCCGGTACAATTATGTATGATGAAGTTAAGTCGGGTGTAATTGAGCATAAGCTGTCATGCGCTGTCAGGTATGGGGCGTTAAAAGAATTTACTTATCCTGCTATTTGGACTGATGGAGTTTTTGAAGGCGGTTTACCTGAAGGATCTGTTATACAGCTTGATCCGGAATTGGATTTAACTCAGTTTAATTTAACAGAGGGCGAAAAAGTTGTTGCTAAAGCGATGCAAAAATATGGATTAGTAATAACTGATGTTTCATTGGGGAATGTTATTTATCCCGAAGGATTATGGAATAACGATAATAAAAGTTGGGAAGGAATTTTAAGAGGCTGGAGTGAAAAGGGCGGTATTAAAACAATTCCATTAAAAAATTATAGAGTTCTAAAAGTTGTTAACATTGTTAATAAAGGGGATAATGCACGTCCTAAATTTGATCATGTATTTTAACTGAGGTGATTTTTGGCTATGAGTAAATTCTGGTTTATAATTCTTGTAATAATATTTAATACTTGTCACACTGCAAATGCCCAATCGATATTTGTTTCAAATATTGGCTGTGATGATAACGACGGTTCACTAAACTTCCCTTTGTTAAGTATACAAAAGGGGATTGATCTTCTGGAAGCGGGTGATACACTATACCTTAGAGAAGGTGCTTTTTATATTGATAAACCAATCTTAATTAGAAAAAACGGGAATCATGAAAAGTGGTTTTCAATAAAAGCATATAAGGGCGAGCAAGTTGAGATTAATGGTGAAACTTTCAAAAAATCGAAAAACATACCGGCCGGATATCACGGACAGGATGGAATAATTGATATAGATAGTTCGAGTTATATAGAGTTAATAGGGATAGGTGTTTGCCACTCAAGAGCTCGGGGAATAAAAATCACTTATTCCAATAATATAAATATACTAAACTGCAGCAGCAGAGCCACTTATAACAGCGGTATCGGAGTCCGGTTTACATCAAATCTTAAAATATTTAATTGTGAAGTTGTTGATGCTAATAATCAGGATTACAGACCTTATGGATTCAAAAGAAGAAGAGAAGCTCCGCAAGAAGCAATATCTTTAATGCCCGCATGGAATTTTGAGGTAGCGTATAATCATGTGCATAATAATAGAAAGGAAGGTATTGACTGTAAGGAAGATTCCTATCATGGCAGAATCCATCATAATTATGTTCACGATAATGATAGACAAGGTATTTATGTTGATAGCTGGTTCGGAAGACTTCATCACATAGAAGTTTTTGAAAATCATTTGCACGATAACGATTATGGAATTGCAATATCTGCCGAAGATGACCGTTCGAGCATGGATAGTGTTTATATTCATCATAATCTGATTTATAATAATCGCGGATCCGGAATATTATTCGGTACGTTTGGTGATAATCATTTAAGGACGGATCTTTTTGTTTTTAATAATACTATTGTTAATAATGGCAGTGCCGGGCACTGGTGTGGATTAACCGGTGGAATCGAGGTTCAGTCAAAAAATATTAAGCAAGTTAAAATTTATAATAATTTGATATATGATAATTATGGCTTTTCGATTGGTACCACTTTTATAAAAAGTGAAGTTATTAACGGGTTAAAAGAACGGGAGATTGAGATTACTAACAATCTTTGTTCCCCGGAGAAAAATATTTATCAGACCCGAAATTATTTTGACCTGGTAATTCCTTATAATGGTAATAGTTCAATTGAAGAAAACCCGGAATTTAAATTAAAGACATTTAATGATTTTCGTCCGCAAAATAAAATTGTGAATAAGTGTGGTATAAATAACTCATCCATTGGTATCGGAGATAAAATAAATACACTTCCGCGACTGATATTAAGAGATTAAAAGTTAAATAAATATTTCAAAATTAAATAAGTGAATTAACATGAAGAAGTTTTCTTTCCTAATTATGGTAGCTTTAATAGTAGGCTGTACAACAAAAAAAGATGAAAAAATAATTACAAAAGAGTTTATAGAAACACAGTTAAATTTTAGTGTTGAACAGTATAAACTAATGGCAGAGGCTTGTCCGGATTCTTTATTCCCCAGAACATTTCAAAATGGGAGATTTGTAACTTCTGATTCACGGTGGTGGTGTTCTGGTTTTTATCCGGGGGCTTTAGTTTATTTATATGAGTATAGTAAGGACAATACCATTGAGGCTGAGATTTATAATAAATTCGAATATTTGGAAAAGGAAAAATTAAATTCATCGGATCATGATATTGGTTTTAAGATAAATTGTAGTTTTGGAAATATGCTGCGTGTTACAAAAGATACCATTAAATATGCTCCAATTCTTAAAGATGCTGCTATTAGTCTGTTATCAAGGTATAATCCGGATGTCGGTGTAATTCGTTCATGGGGCAGATGGAATAAAGCCTGGCAATATGCAGTTATAATTGATAATATGATGAATCTTGAATTATTGCTTGTTGCGGATAAACTTGAAGGAAATAAAGAGTTTTATGATTGTGCCATTTCTCATGCCGATAAAACAAGAGAAAATCATTACCGCAAAGATAATAGTACATGGCATGTAGTTTCTTATGATTCTGTAACCGGAATCCCGCATGTAAAACAAACTCATCAGGGTCAGGCAAATGAATCGGCGTGGGCAAGAGGACAAGCATGGGGCTTATATGGTTATACCGTTATGTACCGGGAAACCGGAGAACAAAAATATTTAGATCAGGCAATTAAAGTTGCTGAGTATATGTTAAACCATAAAAATGTCCCAGATGATTTAATTTTCTATTGGGATTATGACGCGAAAGATATTTCCAATGCTCTTAGAGATGCTTCTGCTGCGGCTATAACAGCTTCTGCGCTAATTACTCTATCTGAATATGCTGAGTTAAAGTCGGATAAGTATTTGACGGCAGCAAAAGAAATAATTAAAAATTTATCTTCACCAAAATATCGGGCGGAGTCAGGTGAAAACGGTAACTTTCTTTTAAAACATTCTGTAGGAAGTTTACCAAACAATTCTGAAGTTGATGTGCCTTTAAGTTATGCCGATTATTACTATGTAGAAGCGTTGATGAAGCTTTATAGAAAGATTTAATTGAATTATTAATTAGCAGACTTAAAATGAAAAGTATATCGATAATATTTCCGGCATATGACGAACAAGAAAAAATTCAGGCTGATATTTTAGCTGCTGATCAGTTTTTAATTAGCAATAGTTTTGAAGGTGAAATAATTGTAGTTGATGATGGAAGCAGTGATAGGACTTATGAAAAAGCTTCTGAGTTGATTTCTAATTTGGAATCGGATTTAATTGTTCTGAAACTGGAAGAAAATTGTGGAAAGGGAAAAGCAGTTGCAGAAGGAGTTAAATCAGCATCGTGCGATATAATACTATATTCTGACGTTGGTTTAACGATCCCATTTTCTGACGCGTTAGCGGGGCTCAAATTTATTTCTGATAATGAATGTGAAATTGCCCACGGCAGCCGCAGAATGAAAGAGTCTGTGATTGTTAAACAGCAGGATAAAGATCGTAAAGTTATCTCTGATTTTTTTATCAGATTTGTAAAGTTATTTTTAGGTATTCCAAAGAATTTTACCGATACACAATGCGGATTTAAAATCTATAAAAGTGGCATCGCAAAAGAACTATACTCAGACTTAAAAATCACAGGCTTTCTATTCGAAATTGAAATCATACTTAAGGCAATTAAAAGTGGAAATGTAATCAAAGAATTTCCTGTTAACTGGAAATGTGACAGAGATAGCAGATTGTCGATATTTAAAAGTCCATGGGAAATTATAAAAGACACATTGAAAATATATTTAAATAGATTCTAAATTTTTTTTTTGATTTCTAAAAAATCTTGTTCAGTAAGTATAGCAAGATATTTAACCTCTTTGTTTTTTGATAATTCATTTATCTCATCTTCGTTCATAATCATAACCGCTGTTGTTAATGCGTCAGACATAGCAGCTTTTTCCGTTATTACCCATGCCGCTAATTTTGAACTTACCGGTTTTCCTGTTCTTGGATCAATAATATGTTCACCTTTTTGCAGTCCGGATGAGCTGAACGAATTTGAGTACAAAGCCATTTCGGCTAATATATAGCTGGTCTGCGGATTGCTTAATGAAATTGGCCAGCCATTATTCTTCTCCAAATTCCCAATTGATTTAACACTGCTTCCGCCGCCGTGCATAAACACATCTGTAATTTCCCAATCCTCTAAAATTTCAACCATCTTATCAATTGCGTATCCTTTCCCAATTCCTCCAAGATCGAGATTTATACTCTCAGAATTTAGAGTTACGCTAAATTCATTTTGGTCAAGTATAAGCTCACTTTTAGATCCCAAACTCTTGTCATCCAATGAATTATTACCAAGTTTATAATCGTCAATTATCCCGCCGATAGAAATATTGAATGCTCCATTTGTTATTTCGAACAACTTGGACGCTTCAAGTAAACACTCAAAAACGTTTTCACCAATTCTAATTTTATCACCTTTGTGTAAGGAATTTATTTTCGATATATCACTGTTGGGAATAAATCTGCTTAGCTCAGATTCAAGTAAATCAAGTTCCTTTATTGCTTCCCAAGCCGCCTGTTCCGCATAGGATTTATCATCAGAGTTAATAACAATTTCAAAAATAGTTGCCATTGCCTTATGTGAAAAAACATGAATATTGTTTCTGTTTTTTAGTATTGAGGAATTAATCATTCTTATTAATCTGCTTATTAAATGAAACGGGATTTAATGAATTAAAATATTTTTGATAAATATCATTTTGAATATATCCACGGAATTCTATTGTAGGTCTGATTTCCAAATATTTTTCGAATAGCGGAATATAGAGATTCTTTTTGCCGGGCGGAGGATATGAGTATAAAGCATTAATAAGTTGCTTTTCAAAATTGGGTGAAGCAAGAATTATTTGGTTCTTATAAATGGTTGAATCAATATTATTATAATATGATGTATTTGGCATAGTTCGCAAGTACCAGGGGAGAGGCCAATAATCATGGGCATTTCCAATTATTGCCAGATTTAATTCGTCTTCAGATAAGGTTTTTTGAATATCAATAATTTTATGCGAGATTTCTATAATATCATTTTCAGGCTGAGAATAAGTAAACGGATTTTGTGGATCATCTGCATTTGCAAAATTTAACTTGATGTTATAATAATTCATTTGAATAATAATAATTACCAGAATAGATAAAGTTAGAATTCTTTTCTTAGGATAATTTTGTAAAAGCTGTCTAGTGCCGTATCCGGCTAGAAATAAAAAGCCAGTCCAAAAGTTGATTAACAACCATGGGGTTTTATAAGGTATTGAAGAATAAATTACTAACTGAACAATAGAAAAGACCGAAATAAACTGCCAAAAGTAATTTCGCTTATTTTTGAATGAATAAAATATTCCTATGATTGATAAAAGTAATATTGGTAATTTGGTATAGAAAATAAGACTGTTATTAGTGAAGAATAACAGCTCTAAGTAATAATACCACGGATATATATGATCATTAAAAGAACCGGCTTTATTAAAATAATTTGTAAATGTTTTTATAGAATCAGATATACCTTCGGTATTTGTAAAAAATGAAGAATAAAAAAGGATGGAAATTAAAATAAAGACAGATAAAAATATTAGAACTGATTTAACAGAAATATCAATCGTAAATTTTTTCCGGGAATAGATATATACAATTACAAATGAAATGAATGCACTGCCGAACGAAATTATAGATGTCTCTTTTGTCGCGAATGCTAATCCTATAAATATAGAAGCTACTATTAATGATCTGCTCTTTTTTGTTCTAAAATAGCTGAACAAAATGAGTATTGCCGAATATACAAACGAAACTAGCAAAGTTTCCTGAATATAATATCTTGAATAAAAAATTAATACTGATGAGGAACCAATCAATATCAAGGAAATAAGTGTAATCAGATCCCCAATATTATGCCGGGAAAAATAAATTATAAATAAGAATAAAATACTTATCAGTACCGGCACTAATCTTAAAGTAGTTTCACCAGTTGAAGCTATATTTTTTTCTCCGAATAAATAAGAAAGGGGAAGGGTAAAATAATTTAAGGTTGGTCCGTGGTATTCAACCGGATCATATTTGTAATAATTATTTTCAAGAAGTTGTTGGTATTTAACAGCGTGAACCGCTTCATCGGTATGCATAGGACGATTATCTAAATCGTACAGCCTTAAAGAAATGGCAATAAAAAAGGCGGCTACAAATAGTAGACCGCCATATTTTATTTTATCAATATTATTTTCCGTAAACTGCAACTTCGATGTAATGATTTAAGTCGTTACTATTATTACCTTTACTGTGTAATCTAACATAGCGCGCTTTTTCGCCTTTTGCATCAATAAGTTTTCCTTCTGCAGTTTCAACATAATGCCAGTCAGTTCCAGCACCTAAACCGCTAGAATTATCTAAATCGTTATTAAATAATGTTCTAACGTTTTTAGTGAAATCAGCATCATCAGCAACCTGAATAACAACATCAAAATAAACTCTAGGCTGTTTGTGAAAATGCCAAACTACTATTGCGTATAATTCATAAGCCTTCTCAAGATCTATAGTAATGTGCTGCGAAAAAGGTCCCAATTCTACGAAGTAACCATCATCAGCATCTTTGTCACCATCATTAATCATTTCAATTTCACCAATAATAGGCATATCATCGGTACTTATAATTTGTTTTCCCAGAGCCAGATTTTTAGTTCCTTCGGGAGCCAAAAACGGAGCACGCGGTTTACCAAGCGGCTTTTCAAGTTTTTCAATATTCATGTTAGTCGGAGTACCCACAAACATAGATTTTGGAAGATCTATGTTTATAGGAACTAATTTTGCATCTTGCGAATAAGAATTTTGAGCTAAGAATAATGTGCAAATAAAACTGACTAATAAAATTACGCTAAACTTTTTATTCATTATTTAAAATCTCCTTAATTATAAATTACTTATTTTCTTTTTGAATACGTAAGATAAAACCTATTTGAAGAAAAACCAAAATAGAAAAAAGAAGTACACTATAACGATGGAGTTCTAACAAATTGGCTTGTCCTTCAGTTCCAAATATTGGATACATTCCCAATACAATTGAAAGCATTAAAGGGAGTGAAACAATTGCTAATAACCAAAACAGAATTTTTGAGATTCCCGATTTTGAAACCTCTAATCCTTTCTCAAATTGAATCTCACTTTCGTTAAACTTATTTGATTCAGCTGAAATAACTAAAAGTATCATAAGTGAAACCGCAAATAGCGGAGCAACAGCTACATGCAGCAATAATAATATACCCGAAAGATGAATACCAAAAAATATAACAGGAAAAAATCCGGTTAAAAAGAGCAGATCGAATAAGAGCAGAGTAATAACAGTAAAAACTCTTTTTGTTGATCCGTTTGCACGAAGATCATTTTTTTTGAATAGATCCGGAGTTGTTTTAAGTTCATCAAAATAAATTTTTAGTGCTTCGCTGATACTTAAATCTAATTGTTTCAGAACTTTAATTATCCATACTATGGAAATTACTAATGCTAAGACAGAAATAATTCTAAACATCATTTATTTTAATCCTTCTTTTCTAAATTATTTGCAGAAACTTTCTTTAGTAAGTTACCGGAATAAGCTACTAATAATATTAGGATAAGAACTGTTGAAATTATTATTATTATTTTAAGAGCTGGTCTGAAAAAGAAAGTTAGAGAAAAAATATTCTGATAGATTGAACTTCTGTTCTCAAAATCTGCCGCTTTTAAAAATGTTTCCTTCCCGCTTAGTAAGCTCGATTCAACAGTTATATATTTGTTAAAGAAGTCAGAGCCTATGGAATGGCAATCGCTGCAGCCGTCTTTTCCTAATGATTGAAGTGCCGGTCTCACATTATGCGCAATGGGCCATGTATATGGAGCAGCTTTTTCATTTTCAGATTTAATTAGTTGTTTATTTGAAACAGAATATTTATTTCCCGAACTATAAAATGAAGCTTCACCATTAATTTCATCGATGTTATTAAGAGAATCCAAAACTGCTGTAATTAAGCTGTCGGATAATTTAGGCCATTCGCCAAAATTATAAAGAGTATCAAGACCTAACATTGGACGAACAATTTCTTCGGCAATCTTAATGTCTAAAGGTGAGAAAGCTGAGTCTGATTTAACTCCCCAAAACACTGGCCAAACTAAATGACCTGGTTCAATTTTCCCTTCATCATTTTCTGTTAATACAACAGTTTGAATATGAGGGAACTGATTACCATGTTTTGTTGATCCCTGCATTCCCATAAAATGATTTCTTGCAGTTTTTACGTACTCAGTGTTTTCTTTTCCTATAGCACCGGAATGACAAGTGGTACAAGCTAATTTTTCGAAGTGAACCGTTGGAAGTCCCGCATGTATTGGTCTTGGAGCTCCTAATAGTCCGCTTTCATTATGGCATCCTTCACAAGTATATTTTTCAGACTCTTCAGAGTTTTCTTTAGAATTGCCTCTAATAATATTATGATCTAATCCGTTTTTGTGGCAGTCAATACAATTTAAGCCGGATGTAATATGTACATCTTCATTATTCTTCCAGCCATGTTCAAATTGGCTATCAACAACTTTAGTTGAGTGACAGTAGTAACATCTCTCGTTTGGAACTTTACGGGTGATGTTAAAATTTACTTTTTCATCCTTATCAAATTTAGTTTTATCATACTCAACAGAAGGGGGCGACGATGATCTCATATCGATGCTTAACAAAGAAGTAGTATTAAATGGGTCGTAATTATCGGGCATTTTAGAAGCATTGCCCTTAAACTCAGTTAAACTGCTGCTTGCCGAGGCTGCCCAGCTAAAATTTTCTTTTCTCATATTAGATGCGTATTCAGCTTTATCATAATATGGATCAGCATCATGACAGATTAAACAATTAGTTGACATCTTTCCGGAAACTTGCCATCTAAAATAATTATCCGAATGTTCCAGGCTGTCTAACTCACTTAAATCGCCACCGGCATAATAAGGACCAAATCTTTTTAAGAAACTAAGATTTGAAACACCCATTTCCGAAGGTTTATATGTACCGTCCCATCCTCTAAAAGACAAAGGTATATTTGTAAGAATTGAAGCATCGCTGTAAATCCATGGTTCGCCTTTTCTGCCTTTAATTTCCGGGTTATCAAAGTTAAAGTGGAAACCATTACTTATAACATCATAGTTATGGCATTTGCCGCCGCAAGTTTCTTTTGTAGAGAACGGCATAGCTTGTAAATCGTTTTTAGAAATAACTAATCCCGAATGATCAAGTAATTTGATATTATGAACTGGATGAGTGCGACTTCCATCAAACTCATCTCCAATTTTTTTCTCTTGTGCAAAAACAGTGTTTATAGCAAAGAGTATTAGAACAGAAAATAAAACAGCTTTTTTCACTATAACTCCTTTACTATATATGAAACTCGTTTTTGTTAAATCTGATTTCTCTTTTTGCTTTTATAGCTTCATTAACTTTTAGAACCGCCACTGCAGTTTCATAACCAATTTCTACCGGGCAATTCAATTTATCTTTACCACGGATAGAATTAAAGAAGTTTTCTAAATGAGGTTTATGATAAGGATCATTAAACTCAATTGGCAAAGTATGTTTTGGCGGAGCAACAGTTTCACGAACATCCAGAATAGCTTTTGTTTCAACTTTTTTTGCTTCTTCGGATGGCGCAACTACTATTCCTTTTGAAACCCACTGATCCCATGCCGGGGCGGTTGCTTCTTTAAAAACACCAACACGTCCGGCTGATTCAGAAATTGTTAAAGCTCCCTGATCGCCCATAAAGGTTTCAAAGTATCCTTGATTACTGTTGGTTGTAATTGTCTGGTAAAATGCCCGTACAATTCCATGATCAGTTTTATACTTAAATGTTGCAAGTACTGTGTCATACCATTCGTGTGTAGCCGGATCATAATAATCAGTTCCGCCGCTGGCAATAACAGATACCGGCGGTGTATTTAAAAACCAGCTGTAAATATCAATCTGATGTGAACCTAAATCCACAATTGGTCCGCCGCCTAATCCTTTATACCAGCGCCAGTTACGATGCTGATTCATATTTTTAAAACCATATTTTCTTAATACTGAATTTGGTATAGCCTTATTTTTTGGCCATCCATTATCAGGCTGAACAGATCTGTTCCACTGACCGTTAATGGTTGTTATTTTGCCTAAAAGACCTGCATCCTGTATTAAATTGTTATAACAATGAATATAATTAGGATTACTTCTGCGCTGATGACCAATCTGTACTAAACGTCCTGTTCTTCGGGCTGCGTTAACAATCTGGCGCGCGCCTTCTAATGTATTCGACATTTCTTTTTCACAATAAACATGAAGTCCGGCTTCCATACAATCTACGGCATGTTTAGCATGCCAGAAATCGGGAGTAGCAACAATAACCGCGTCCAGATCTTTTTCTTTCGCAAGCATTTCACGGTAATCTTCGTATGCGTTTAATTCATGGCCATATTTTTTAAGAAGTCTATAAGCCCTTTTCTGATTATAGTCCTGCCAAATATCACAAACAGCTTTAAATTTTATATTCGGAATTTTTAAACACGCATTCATTAAAACCTGACCCTGAGAACCGGTTCCTAATAACGCAACGTTTAAATCATTAGTTACAGAGCTTTGTGCATTTGTTTTAATATACGGCGATAAAATTATTCCTGCTCCGGCCGCCGCAGTTAGCTTAAGAAAATTTCTTCTATCAATATTAGTATTTGAATCTTTTTTAATCATTTTAATAGCTCTCACTTTTATAATTTCCAACCTGGTGCGTATTCATAATGAAGAAGATCATTTGCTTCAGGAACGTTTGTAAATTCTCCTTTTTCTCCATCATATTCCAGAATAGTGTTTTTATCTTTTAATCTTACTGCTATATTGCCAAGTAACATTACTTCAGTTAGTTTAGCTGCATATTCAAAATCAGTTGTACTTTTAGTACCGTTTTTAATAGCATCAATCCATTCCTGATGAATTCCGGGTGATCTTTCGATAGTTTTTTCCGGGCGCTTATATTCTTTCATAAAAGTTTCTGGAAATAATCTTGGACCGGAACCGTATGTAGAATGCATAAGTTTTCCTTTTGAACCATAATAAACTACTCCGCCGCCAGAGTCTCCAATTTGTCTGCCAGGTTCCAGATCTTCAGGACGTTCGGGCATTAAACCGCCATCATACCATTTAAATGTAACCGGAGGTTTTCCGTCTCTTTCAGGGAAAGTCCATGTAATAATTTCAGCTTCGGGGTAACATTCGCTGTTAAAATTAGTTGATGATGCCTGTATTGTTTTAGGTAAGCCTAAATCTAAAGCCCAGAAAGGATGATCCATAATATGAGCGCCCATATCACCAATTGCGCCGGTTCCAAAATCCCATCTTCCTCTCCATGAGAATGGATGATAATCTGGATGATATGCTCTAAAAGGAGCAGGTCCTAACCAGGAAATCCAATCTAAGGTTGGCGGAACCGAAGGAATTTCTTTTGTTCTTTCAATCATACCCTGAGGCCATATTGGTCTGTTAGTAAATGCATCAACTTTAGTTACATCGCCAATTGCGCCATCCCAGATCCATTCGTTAACCAAACGTGCCGCTTCACCTGCGTGACCCTGATTACCCATCTGTGAAACAATTTTATTTTCTTTTGCAAATTTTGCCAATGTTCTGGCTTCTTTAACTGTGTGAGTCAGTGGCTTTTGTACAAAAACATGAATTCCTCTTCGCATTGCTTCCATAGCAATTACTGCATGAGTATGATCCGGAGTACTTATTGTAACAGCCTCAATATCTTTTTCTTTGTCAAGCATTACTCTAAAATCTCTGTAAACCTTTAGATCAGGATGTCTTAGTCTGGCAGCTTCACCTTGTGTATCGTCAACATCACATAAAGCAACTACATTTTCGTGCGCAACAGCATTTGAATCAGAGTTGCCTTTTCCGCCAATTCCAATATTAGCAATATGAAGAATATCACTTGGAGCTCTGTAACCCTGGCCTCCTAATACGTGGCGGGGAACTATGCTAAATGCAGCAGCCGCTAAAGTTGTTCTTCCGATAAATTGTCTTCTTGAAATTCCGTTATCAGAGCTATGAGTCTGATTTTGACTTTTTTTGGTGCTCATATTTTCTCCTTAAAATCAGGTAAAATTATTATTATTTTAAAACCTTATGTCTTCTAGAATAATTGGGAAAAAAATATTAAGTTTATTATCGTAATCGATTAAGAAGTGCAAATTTATAAATATTTTACTTCATAACAAAATTGATTACAAGTTTACTTTGATTTTCAAAATTAGGCTATATTACTTTTAAAAACAATGTTGCAACTGTGTAAAACAGTGAATTATTTAATTTTTCAACGGTTTTCAACTAACATTTTTACGTGAATATGTGGATATTTAACTTAGAAATTTTTGTTCGATATAAATTATTAAATTCAGTTTTGTTTTATTAAAATTTTTTGGCGAATCAAATATGAAAAAAAGAATCGGTTTGATGAATAAAAGAATAGGGAAATGGCATATATGATTCTTTTTAACCGATTCGTATTTAAACATTCAGAACTGACCCGTATTGTAAATTATTACTTTTCAATTTCCAATTTTACTATCATCATTCATAGCCGCATTAGAGGTTCAAATGTCAATTAATATACGTTTAAGTATAATGATGTTTCTGCAATACGCAATTTGGGGTGCCTGGTATGTTACTGTAGGTAATTTTATGAGTGTATCCGGAATGGACTCTGTAATTCATTGGGCATACACAGTTAGTCCTATTGCCGCCATAATTTCACCATTTTTTTTAAGTATGGTTGCCGACAGGTATTTTGCTACGGAAAAAGTATTAGCTGTTTTACAAATATTAGGCGGAATTGCACTTTTAGCGGCTCCTGCGATGGCAGAAATTTCACCTACAATTTTTATACTTACTTTACTAATTAATATGATTTGTTATATGCCAACCATTGGACTTACAAATTCGATGGCATTTGCGCACATGACTGATCAGGAGAAGCAATTCCCGATAATTAGAGTTTTTGGAACTATCGGGTGGATTGCTGCCGGGATTTTTGTCTCAGGAATTTTGGAAGCTGATAAAACGGATATCCCGTTTTTGGTTGCGGGAGTATTAAGCATTTTTATGGGATTATTCAGTTTTGTACTGCCTCACACTCCGCCGCCGGCCGCCGGCCAAAAAACAACATTTAGACAAATTATTGGTATTGAAGCATTCAATAAAATAAAAAGTAAACCATTCATAGTATTTTTAGTCAGTTCATTTTTAATCTGCATTCCATTGGCGGTTTATTATTCTTATGCGCCAGTGTTTGTGAATGCCTCCGGTCTGGAAAATCCGGCATTCAAAATGTCATTCGGACAAATGTCAGAAGCTCTGTTTATAATAATGATGCCGCTGTTGTTTCCAATATTTGGAATAAAAAGGATGCTTTTAATTGGAATGGGCGCATGGGCACTGCGATATGCTTTGTTTGCTTTTGGTGCTCCAGATACAGTGAGCTGGATGATTTTAACCGGAATTATTTTGCATGGCATTTGTTATGATTTTTTCTTTGTAGCAGGCTTTATTTATGTTGATAAAAAAGCGGTCCCGGAGATTAGGGCACAGGCGCAGGGATTTGTTGTGCTGGCAACATACGGAGTAGGAATGTTAATAGGTTCTCAAATTGCCGGATATATATACAACAATATTGTTACCGATTCCTCAAATGCAATGCTGCAATGGAAACAGTTTTGGTTTGTTCCCGCAATTTTATCGGTTCTTGTAATGATATTTTTCTGGATTATGTTCAAGGATAAAGAAGTTGAAAAAAACAGAGGTCCTTTATGAAAAAAAGATTAAATGTTGGTTTTATTGGAACCGGATTTATTGGACAATTTCATATCAGATCATGGATTTCGGTACGTGATGCTGATATAAACGGTATCTTTGATAAAAATGAAGAATCAGCAATTGAAGCTGCCAGTTTAGTGAAATCTCTTAAAGTCGGTGATCCGAAGATTTATAAGTCAGTAACAGAGATGGTTTCTGATCCGGCAATTGACGCGGTATGGATATTAACTCCAAATTTTACACGATTAGAAGTTATGCAGGAAATTGTAAATACAATTGATAGCGGAAAAGGGAACTTAATTGGAGTTGCCTGCGAAAAACCTCTTGGGCGCAATGTTGCGGAAGCTAAAAAAATGTTAGAACTGGTTCAAAAAGTCGGGATATTGGACGGATATTTAGAGGATCAGTTATTCTCGCCAACCACAATCAGGGGCAAAGAATTATTATGGTCCCGCGGGGCAGAATTAGCCGGACGTCCTTATCTGGCAAGAGCAGCCGAGGAACACAGCGGTCCGCATATGCCTTGGTTTTGGGAAGGAGAATTGCAAGGCGGCGGTGTATTAAACGATATGATGTGCCATTCAGTAGAAGTAGCAAGGCATTTATTAACTGAACCGGGAAAACCCCGTACAAGTTTAACTCCTGTTAAAGTAACAGCTCATACCGAATGTTTAAAATGGCAGAGAGAAAAATACGCAGGTCAACTGGCTGAATTAAGCGGAGGAAAACTTAATTATAAAGAGAGACCAAGCGAAGATTATGCACGTTCTGTAATAGAATATAAAGATGAAAACGGTACAAAAGTAATTGTTGAAACTACTACTTCGTGGTGTTATGTGGGTGCCGGATTACGTCTGAGTATGGAAGTTCTGGGCCCGGAATATTCACTTTCTATAAATTCTCTTGATACTGATATGAAACTTTTTTTAAGCAGGGGAATTAAGGGAGCTGAAGGTGAAGACCTTGTAGAAAAGCAGAATGCCGAAACAGGGTTAATGCCTATTGTTGCTAATGAAGAAAATGCTTACGGCTACGATGTTGAAAATAGACACATGGTAGAATCTTTTCTTGATGGAAAAAGACCAAAAGAAAATTTTAGCGACGGTGTGAATGTAACTGAATTGTTAATGACGGCATACAAAAGTGCTGAAGAAGAGAGAACAATTGAATTCCCTCCACCGGATTTAGATAAGTTTATACCAAAGGTTGCACAAGGTAAATGGAATCCAAATAATAAATAAAGGAATTGTAAAAATTATGAAAAAATTTCCCCTATTAGTAATGTGTTTTGTTATTGTTTTTTCTTCATTAACTATTGGACAAAACAAATCTGAAAGATTGTATTACAAGGATGTAAAGATTAAAGAAATTCCTGCCGCCATGCAGTGCTGGACTTTTAGAAAATTTTCATTTATGGAAACTTTGCCAAAAGTAGAAGAATTAGGAATTAAGTATTTAGAAGCATACCCGGGACAAAAATTATATCCTGATAACGAAGATAAAAAAGTTGGTCCTGGTTTAGCTGAAGAAGATATTAAAGCTATTAAGGATGCGCTAAAAAAACACGGAATTACTCTAAAAGCCTTTGGTGTAACTAATTTTGATCCAAGTATTGAAGCAGCCCGGCCTACATTTGAGTTTGCTAAGACAATGGGAATTAAAGTTATTGTAATTGAACCGCAATATGACGATTACAAATTTATTGAAGAATTGGTAAAAGAATACAATATAAAAGTTGCCGTTCATAATCATGCAAAACCTTCTAAATATTGGAATCCGGAAACTGTATTAAAAAATGTTAAAGGTCTTGATAAACGAATTGGTGTTGCCGGAGATACTGGTCATTGGCTGCGCTCTGGAATTGATCCGGTAGATGCGCTTCAGTTATGCGGCGATAGATTGTTAAATCTTCATCTTAAAGATCTTGATGAGGCCGGAATTGTAGAAGCACAGGATGTGCCATTTGGAACAGGAAAAGTGAATGTTCACGATATATTGGCGCAGTTAACATTAATGGATTACAGAGGAACGTTTTCTGTTGAACACGAAAGACAATCAGACGAAATGAATCCTTGTCCGCCAATTAAAAAAGGTTTGGAGTATATAAACTCAATAACTTATTACAAAGGCTACAATGAGCTTTTAAGTAATTGGGACGGCAAATATTTTAAACATGGCTGGAATCATTATGGACCCGGACATTTTGTATTAGATCAGGAAACTGGTGAACTTCTTGCTTTTGGCGGAATGGGATTATTATGGTACAGTGCAAAACAATTTGAAGATTTTGTGTTAGATCTGGAGTTTAAATGTCATGATCAAAATACAAATTCGGGTGTATTTTACAGAGTTCCGGAATTTGTAACCAGCGACGATTACATTTATCATGCTTTCGAAATTCAAATTTATGATAGCGAGGAACCTGGAGAACATAGTACAGCGGCAATTTATGATGCTGAACCGGCAAAGCTAAATAATTCTTATGAAACTGGCGATTGGAATCATTATAGAATTACCGTTATTAAAGATGAAGTGAAAGTTGAATTGAATGGTGTTGAAGTAAATAATTGGAAGATGGAGCCAAGAGGAAAGATTAAAGATTTTGCTATGAAAGGTTTTATCGGGTTACAAAACCATGATAGTCATGCTAAAGTAAGCTTCCGCAATATTTTTGTTAAAGAGTTAAAGTAAATAAATAAAAAAAACTTAGTGAAACTGATATAATCTAGAAATTCGGATTCACTAAGTTTTAATATAACTTTATTAAAAAATGTTGAAAGGATATAAAATTAAAGCAATTAAAATCCATAAGCGGAGGCACAATGGACAGAAAAAAATTTCTTGCTAACTCAGCTATAGCTGCTGCCGGAATAGCATTAGGTTCAACAAATACTTTTGCGGGAAAAAAGGATTCTACAATAAACTCTCCTAAGAAAAAATTTAATCTAAAATATGCTCCACATTTTGGAATGTTTCAAAACAATGCGGGTGAAGATTTAATTGATCAGTTAAAGTTTATGCACGATCAGGGATTTACGGCTTTTGAAGATAACGGAATGAAAGGTCGGACTGTTGCAACGCAGGAAAATATTGCAAAACAAATGTCTAAAACCAATATGGAAATGGGAGTTTTTGTTGCTCATAATATTTATTGGACTGAACCAAACTTAACAAGCGGTAAAAAAGATTTAAGAGATGAATTCTTAAAAGATATTAAAGAATCTGTAGAAGTTGCTAAGCGTGTAAATGCTACATGGATGACTGTTGTTCCGGGGCATGTTGATTTAAGATTAGATATGGGATATCAAACTGCGAATGTTGTTGAATCATTAAAACAGGCCAGCGCAATTTTAGAACCTCACGGTTTAATAATGGTTTTGGAATCACTTAATTTTTATAATCATCCGGGATTATTCTTAAAAAAAATACCTCAGGCATATGAAATTTGTAAAGCTGTAAATAGTCCTGCGTGTAAAATTTTAGATGATCTTTATCATCAGCAAATACAGGAAGGGAATTTAATTCCTAATATAGATAAAGCCTGGGAAGAAATTGCTTATTTCCAAATGGGTGATAATCCGGGAAGAAACGAACCTACAACTGGTGAAATAAATTACTTAAATGTATTTAAACATATTCATGAAAAAGGATTTAAAGGAATACTGGGTATGGAACACGGAAACAGCAAACCTGGCAAAGAAGGTGAAATGGCTGTTATTGAAGCATACAGAAATAGTGATCAATTTTAACAAATAATTATAACTGGAAAATGTTTAAATCAAAAAAAACTGATAAAAAGAAAACTGGAATTAAAAAGTATTTGTACGGCTTAGTTTTTTTACTGGGTATTATTTTTACAATTGGATTTAATTACGGATTAGAATATTCGTCTTCAAATGAGTTTTGTGAATCATGTCACGTTCATCCGCAGGCAACACAATCATGGAAGCTGGGAAATCACTTTGATAATAGAAGCGGAGTTCTTGTTAAATGTGTTGACTGCCATTTACCGCCAGACGGTTTTGATTATCTTTATGCAAAAACTACAACCGGATTAAGAGATGTTTACGGTAAACTTTTTAAAGATGAAGATGAATTTAACTGGGAAGCAAAATCGACAAGAGAAGGTGCCGAACATCACATTTATAAATCAGGTTGTATAAAGTGTCATCAAAATTTGTTTCCGCGCGCTTTAAGCAAAAAGGGTGAAGACGCGCATTTGTATTATGATTCTAATTCGGAGACACTTAGATGTATTAATTGTCATCTTACAACCGGACATTTTCATGAGAAATCTGATGATGATTTAACTAAAAGCTTATCTGATAAAAACCCGGAACTCTTTACGGCTGCGGCGAAGCTAAAATCATTCGAAAACTTTACTGAAACTATTCCCAATACACATGTATCATGGGAGATGATTGCTATCCCGGAAGGATCATTTAAGATAGGTACTCCTAAAGAGGAATCTTATAGAAGTGAAGTTGAAGGTCCGCAAAAAGAAGTTAAGATAAGCAAATTTTGGATGGCTAAGGTTGAAGTTACCTGGAATGAGTTTTTACAATTCTTAGAGGAAACAGGTGTTCAGGGCAGAACTGAAGACCAGAAAAAATCCGTTGCAGAAAAGAACGGTGTTGATGCTATCTCCGGGCCAACTCCGCCTTATGGAAATCCTGGTCAGGGCTGGGGCAAAGGTGAACGCCCAGCAATTACTATGACTTTTTATTCCGCTCAAAAATATTGTGAGTGGTTATCAAAAAGAACAGGTAAAACATATAGACTGCCAACAGAAGCCGAGTGGGAATATGCTTCCCGCAGTGGTGTTGAATCGGCTTATTTCTTTAAAGGTGATCCTGATACATATTCAGAAAAAAGTTTTTGGAACAGTTTGTTTGGAACTGATACTTCAATAATAAATTCCTATGCTGTGTATAGATTAAACAGCAGGGGAAAAACCGGCTTGCCATCATCCGTAAAAGAAAATCCGTTTGGTCTTAAAAATATGTTAGGTAACGTAAAAGAGTTTTGTGCCGACTGGTACGTTCCAAATTATTATTCCCAGTTAAGTGACGGGGTTATAGATCCCAAAGGTCCGGCTAGCGGCAAGGAAAGAGTTGTCAGAGGCGGATCGTATAAAAATGATGCATCAGATTTAAGAGCTGGTAAACGTAATTATACTAAACATGATGCATGGATGGTTACAGATCCGCAGATTCCAAAGAGTCTTTGGTGGTATTCTGACTGTAATGATGTAGGTTTTAGGGTAGTTTGCGAATTTAACGATAAATTATTTCAAATTTCGAAATAAACATTGGGAGTTAAAAATGAGTAAAGATTTTAATCGTCGTGAATTTATGGGTGTTGCAGGCTTAGCAGCAACCGGATTAGCAATTGGTTTAGCAGGATGTGGAAAGAACAGGACATTCGAATTGAAGCCGTTTTTGGATCAGGCACCTGATGGCAAAGAATTAAAAGCCGGTTTAATTGGCTGCGGAGGAAGAGGTACAGGAGCGGCAATTAATTTTCTTGATGCCGGACCAAACTTAAAAATACATGCTTTGGGTGATTTGTTTAAAGACAGAGTTGACGGATGTAAAACAAAGCTTAAGAATGAAAAAAATGTTGAAGTCGCGGATGAAAACTGTTTTACAGGTTTTGATGCTTATGAAAAAGTAATAGATTCCGGTGTTGACATAATTATATTAGCTACACCGCCTCATTTTAGACCTATGCAATTTGCGGCAGCTATTGACGCACGCAAACATGTGTTTATGGAAAAACCTGTTGCAGTAGATCCGGTTGGTGCACGTTCAATAATGGCTTCATCTAAAAAGGCTGAAAAATTAGGTCTTGTTGTTGGAACAGGAACGCAAAGAAGGCATCAGCGCGATTATGTAACCGCATTTAAACAAATTTATGAAGGTGCAATTGGTGAAGTTGTTTCTGCAAATTGCTACTGGAATCAGAGTCAGCTTTGGTATAGAGAGCCTAAAAAAAATCTGTCTGAAATGGAAAATATGATTCGTGACTGGGTAAACTGGACCTGGCTTTCAGGCGATCATATTGTTGAACAGCATGTTCATAATATTGATGTAATACATTGGTTTTCAGAAGCAAAGCCAGTTAAAGCGGTTGGTTTCGGTTCAAGACAGCGAAGAGTAACCGGTGATCAGTATGATAATTTTAGCGTTGATTTTGAATATGATAATGGGATGCATATGCATAGTATGAGTCGTCAGATAAATGGCTGTGCTAATAATGTGTCCGAATTTATTAAAGGTTCAAAAGGTTATTCTAATTGCCAAAATAAAATATGGAACGATAAAGGTGAAGTAATCTGGGAATATAAGTACGCTAAAACAGATGATGAATATTGGGCGGCAAACAATCTAAAAGTTTCACCGTACGTTCAGGAGCATATTGATCTTGTTACAGCTATTAGAAATAACAAACCTTATGTTGAGGCTGAACAAACCGCCATTTCTACTATGGCTGCTATAATGGGCAGAATTTCGGCTTATACCGGTAAGGAAGTTACCTGGGAAGAAATGATGAATTCAAATATAAAACTTGGTCCTAATGAGTATTTACTTGGTAAAGTTGATGTGATTAAATCAGTTAAAGTTCCCGGTGTTGAATAAATTTTAAAGGTAATAATATGAAAAGAAGAGATTTCTTAAAGGCGGGTGCGGCAGCTTCAGCGTTTTTTATTGTTCCTAGAAATGTACTGGGAAAGGGGTTTGTAGCACCTAGTGATAAACTTAATATTGCCTGTGTTGGTTCCGGCGGAATGGGTGATTATAATTTAAGTTCATGCACTGAGGAAAATATTGTCGCATTATGTGATGTTGATCATATTAATGCCTCGCATAATTTTGAAAAATTCCCGGACGCTGTAAAATATAAAGACTACCGTGTAATGTTTGAAAAACAAAAAGATATTGACGCGGTAATTATAGCTACACCGGATCACACACATGCCGTAATAACTATGGCTGCAATGCAGTTAGGCAAACATGTTTTTTGTCAGAAACCTTTAACACATACTGTTGAAGAAGCCAGGCAAATTGTAAAGGCGGCAAAGTATTATAAAGTTCAGACACAAATGGGTAATCAGGGACATTCTTCCGAACATATACGTCTCTTAAAAGAGTGGATTGCAGATGGAGCTATTGGAAATGTTACAGAAGTACACGCATGGACTGACAGACCAGTTGGTGGTGATCCATGGTCTACATTCGATGTAAAGGCAATGCCAAGTGATACACCTCCTTTACCCGAAGGTATGGCATGGGATTTATGGTTAGGTCCGGCACCCGAACGTCCTTATCATCCGGATTATCATCCTGGTAAATGGAGAGCCTGGTTCGATTTTGGGACCGGTGCTTTGGGCGATATGGGTTGTCATATTCTTGATCCCGCATTTTGGGCTTTAGATCTTGGTTCTCCAACTACTATTCAGGCTACATCAACACATTGGGAACCAGATGTTGCTTCACAAACATTCCCGAGAGCGTCAATTGTCAGGTATCAGTTTCCTGAAAGAGGAGAAATGCCGCCGGTTAAATTGACATGGTACGATGGCAGATTGCTGCCTCCAATACCTGAAGAACTTGAGCAGGGAAGAGAATTGCCCGGAAGCGGAGCAATTATAATTGGTGATAAAGGTAAGATAATGCACGGTTCTCATGGAGCAAGTGGCATGAGGATTATTCCTGAAGAAAAAATGAGAGAATATAGCCGTCCGGGAAAAACTATTCCGCGTGTAAATAATACACACGAAGGAGACTGGATAAGAGCATGTAAAGAAGGCAAAGACGGCGTTCCAGCTAGTTCAAACTTTAATTACGGTGGTGCTTTAACAGAAATGGTTTTATTAGGTATGGCAGCAATAAGATCAAAAGATGAAATATTAAAATGGGATTCTGATAAACTTGAGTTTACGGATAATCCCAATGCTACCCGACTTTTATCTAAAGAGAATAGAACCGGCTGGTAAAAATTATCTCCTGCTTTTAAGCGGTTGACAATTAATTTTTGTTAACCGCTACTTCAAATTTTATTATTTAATATTGATGGGCAGGAATAAGTTTACTATATTGACTTAAAGGATTTCGTAAGATAAATTATAAAAAATAACAGGTGATTAAATGTCCAGAATATCAACATACATTTTTTGTCTATTTCTAATATTTAGCAACATAACCGCGCAAAAAACCGGCTACACGGAATTATGTGAAGGGAATAATAATTTTACTGCTCCGGCAAGTTTTGTTTTGGAACAGAGTTCAGGAATTCTTTCGGTCGAAATTAATAAAGAATCCAGTAAAACCTGGCAGGGCTTTGGAACTGAATTAGTTGACATGGTTGATATTACTTCAAAAGAAATTGTTAATTTAAGATTGAAGGCAGATACACCTATGCTGTTATCTGTACAGATATTTGATGGATACTATGTTTATACAACCAGAAGTGTTAAGATTTATCCTTCCGAAGATTTTGTCGATTATTGTATCGATTTTACCGGATCATCATCCGTTGATAAAAAAATGATTAAAAAGATTCTTTTAACACCTAACGGAAATACAATTGAACAGTTTCATGCAAATCTTCAAATAGATGAAATAAAACTTGGAACAGATGCGCAATATCTGGCATCTGCCGGAGCAGTTTCTAAAAAAAATGTTTTTACTGAATCAAAAAATAATAAGCTGCTTTTATTAGATATTGATAATAGTCAATCGATATCAATTATAGAAAGTGGTTTGGGAATTGAAAATATTCAAATTGGTGAAATTATAAATAAACAATCGGAAATAACTTTTGATTGTAAAGAGAGTTTTATTGGAAGTGATTATTTTTCTGTATCTATAAACGGAATTGAAAATTATGAAAACAATGAAATAAAAATCCCGATAAATATTGAAGGAAATAATACTCCGTTTATTGAAAGTATTACCGGCAAAAATATTTTGGCTGGTGATACAGTTTTGGTTTCTCTAAAAAATATTACCGATGGCAACAGTACAGTTGAACAGAATTTAATTATTTCGGCAACAAGCAATAATCAGGAAGTATTGCCGGATAGTAATATAACGGTCGATTTTAATATTGGCGAGTCTGTTGGCAAACTTAGATTCAGTTGTAATAAAGCTGATTCAAATATAATTGTAACAATTAAACTAGATGATCAATATTCTGTAAATAGTATATATGAAACATCATTTTTAGTAAATTCATTTAATCAGATTAATAATAAACCGGAGATTGACGCGGTTTTTGATAAATTTATTTACATCGAAAATGGTGAGTCCAGTATTTCACTTTCGGGCATTAGTGACGGAGACGCCGACCAGCAGAATTTAAGCTTCAGTTTTGAATCCGGTAATTCTAACATAGTTCCAAATGCAGATATAAGTGTAGAGTATGTTCAGGGAAGTTCCGAAGGATTGCTAAAAGTAATTCCCAAAGCCGCCGGAACAACCCGGATTACGATAAGTGTTGCTGATGATGGCGGAAACAATAATAATAATGGCAACCAATTAACAGAAATCTCTTTTAATCTTGAAGTAGGAAATTTGCCTAAGAATGGTGATGTTGCCGATTTTAGTTCATTTGATAATTGGGGAAGAAGTTTTGAAAATGGGCAGCAGTATTATGAACTTGGCACATTTCACGGAAAAGAGAATGTGCTGAAAATAACTTTAAACGATAAAGCATGCTGGACCGGAACCATTTATAATCTACCGGAATTAAATCTGGATAAACATCGTTACATGAGCTACGAAATTTATTTTGAAGGGAAAAGTTTCGAACAATTTTCGAGCGGTAAAACACATGCTTATTTTTATGATGACGGCTGGGATGCGGATATAAATAGGAATGTAAATGCGGCACATGATGAGAGAATGACTATCCCTATTAAAAAATGGGGAGCTGTTTTTTTAGATTTTAGAAAAGCAGGCGGATTGGATAATAATAATGGTGAAGAAATAAATGTAGCAAGAATTAAAAAGGTATTGCTTAATTATGCGTCTGATTTTACATGGCCGTTTCCAATTGATGACGGAACTGTTTATATAGCTAATTTAAAAGTTGGAGATGCAGTGCCAGACAGTTTAATTCCGGTAATCCCAACTAAATGTACAATAAATCCGGTTGCAAATCAGGTTGTGTTTAGCGGAGATTCCGAACAAACTATTCATTTAACCGGCATTGGCAATGGCAAAACTGATGGAATAAAACCTTTGTTAACTATTGCAGCTAGTGACACAACTTTAATTGAAGGCATTGTGGTTTCAGAGATTGATGATTCAGGAAAAGCCTTTGTAAATTATACTCCTAAAGATCTGACTGGGAAAACGTCAGTATCAGTAACAGTTTCAGCTAATGATGCAAATGCTAAAACAATTGTTTTTGTAATTGATGTTATTGATAAAGATATAACAAAGACAGTTGATGTAGAACTATTTCCGGGTACAGGTTATCAGACAATGCAGGGCTTTGGTACTTTCTATTTTCCATCCAGGCAGAATTATACAAATATTTATACCGATGAACTGGGTGCTTCCGCAGTCAGGATTGGTTTAATAAGTAATCAGATTGAGCCGGTAAATGATAATGATGATCCAAACGTATTAAATTTAAGCGCGTTAAATTATGATGCATTCGATTTTGATTATCTAAGAAGATTAAAAGAAAACGGTGTTGAGAATTTTATACTTACTTCATGGTCGCCTCCGGCATGGATGAAAAAGAACATGTCAGTAGATTACGGTTATGCATCGGCTCCAAATTATGCTGAGACTGATAACATTCTTGAACCATATTATTATGATGAGTTTGCTGAGAGTATGGTAGCTGTAGTTAAAATTTTAAAAAATGAAGCTGATATTGATCTGTACGCGATTGGTATCCAGAATGAGCCTGCATTTAACGAACCTTATGCCAGTGCGGTTCTTAGTCCGGATAAATTTGCTGATTTAGTTGGTATTGTTGGCGAAAGATTTGAAAGGGAAGGAATAACAACCAAGCTATATATGCCTGAACAGGTTTTTTCGCAGTCGCATTATTCTATGGCACAATATATTAATGTGCTTATTGCCAGACCTGAGTCTGAAAAATATGTAGATATAATAGCGACTCATGCTTATGGTGAAGACGGTATTAAGCCGGGACAGCCTTCATACCCGGGCTGGGTTGAACTTTGGAGTAATACTAAAAAGTGTCAGAATCCAAAAGAACTCTGGATGAGTGAAACTTTTCCTGAATGTAAAGGTTATGACGATGCTTTTTCACTTGCCGGAGCTATTCATGGCGCAATAAAATTTGGAAATATAAGCTTTTGGACTCTTTGGGATATTGAAGGAACATTGATGAAAACTTCAAAAAAATTAGAATCGTTTTACACTTCTCAGAATTATTATAAATTTATACGGCCAGGAGCCAGAAGAATAAAAGCGGAATCTCTTCATGAAGATATAATGGTTACTTCTTTTAATGATTACAAAAATAACATGTTAACAACTGTAGTAATAAATAAAAATTCTGACCCGCTGACAATTAGGCTGTTGAGTAAAATTGATAGTATCCCTTCAGAGTTTGATGTCTATACAACAGCCAGAAATATGAACTTTGTACATCGCGGTTCAATTGAACCAAATTCAACCTTATCACTGCCGGCAAAAAGTATTACAACATTAGTCGGGTATACTGATGGTGAAATGGTAGTTGAAACGGAGCAGGAAGATTTGCTGCCGGACAATTATAAATTATATCAGAACTATCCAAATCCGTTTAATCCTACAACAACAATAAAATATTCATTATCAAAATCAACAAAAGTAAAGCTTGCTGTATTCGATATTTTAGGAAGAAGGGTTGAAATGCTGGTTGATCAGAATCAGAGCGCTGGTAATTATAATCTACAGTTTAATGCTTCTAGATTATCAAGCGGAGTTTATTTTTATAGAATTATTACTAATGAATTTGTGGAAGTAAAGAAAATGATTTTGATAAAGTAGTATCAAATGACCATAGGATGTTCTTCTTTTTTTTAGATCTAATTTAAGAACTCCTGTGATCTAATCTTTAAATAATTTTTAAAGAAATTAAAAAGTGAACTATGAAATACTTAATAATATTGGCTTTAATAATAAGTGCCTGTACAATGAAAAATGAAAATAGCCCAAACGAAGGAAATATAATAACTCTTTCAAATGGGAAAATTGAAGCAAAAGTATTATTAAATGGCGGTGGAGGATTAGTGACATTTTCAAATTTTAAAAGTGAGAATGTTCTTCTTTCGGATGAATCTTTGTGGAATAATGATTTACTTACTAATACAGATAAATATGATGAACCGAAATTCTATCCATTTAGCGGGCACATTAATTGGGTTGGCCCGCAAAGTGAATGGTGGACTCAACAAAACGAGTTTCCCAAACTTAAAGAACAAAAATCAGTATGGCCGCCTGATCCTTATTTAGTTTTAGGTGATTATAAATTACTTAATAAAACAGAAACATTAGTTAAATTAATTAGTCCTAAAAGTAAGTACAGCGGAGTTCAGTTTACTAAAGAATATATAATTAACGATGACAGTTCGCTTGATCTGATTTTAGAAATGGAAAACATTAGAGATACGGAAGTCAGTTGGGATATTTGGTTTAATACCAGAATGAATGGCTTCTGTAAAGTGTATGTTCCAATTGCAACAGAGTCTGATTTACGGTTAGAGTATAGAAATGGAGCTGGTCAGGAACCAATAAATCATATTATTGAAAATGGATTTTTTTCTTTTATCCCGGAAAAACCGGCTCATGGTAAAACTGAAAAAGTTGCCAAGTCTTTTATTTATCCAAATGAAAATAGGATTTATGCTTTTACAGAAAATGAAATGCTTGTAATAGAATTTGATAGATATAATCGAGAGTTAACACATCCTGAGCAGGGAATGATTGAAATATTCAACTCGATAAGAGATACCGGAGATGCTTTGTTAGAACTTGAATATCATTCGCCTTATTATAAATTAGAGTCGGGCGAATCAAAATTATCGAAGGAAAGATGGTATTTAGATAAGTATAATGGCAGTAATTCGATGGAAGATCATATAGCTAAGATAAATAGCTGGGAAATTAACTTTAACAAGTAAATACATTAATAAAAATATGACGTTTATGAATTATTCGTTTAGAATTTCATTCCCCGGTAAATGGTTAAATATACAAATCGCGATGTGGGAATGTTCAAAGATTACTAATGCTAAAAATAACATCTCACTTGCACCCGGACTGCAGGAATGTGGTTCGTAATGATTAAGAGAATTAAATGAGAAATAATAAATTTGAATTGAATTGGGAAGTTGGATTTTGTGATAGCATTAATAACATTCCTGAAGAGTGGATTAAAGCTGATGTTCCTGGTGCAGTTCAACTCGATTGGGCAAAAGCAAAGAATTATCCTGACTATAAAATCGCGGATAATTATAAAAGGCTTTATTGGACGGAAGATAAGTGTTGGGTTTACAGATCCAGTTTTGCAATTGATAATATAGATACATCTAAAAAATATTTTTTTATTTCGAAAGGAATAGACTATGAGTTTGAAATCCATTTGAACGGTAAAAAGATATTTTATCAGGAAGGGATGTATAGAAAAGTTGATATTGAAATAACCGGGTTTTTAAAAACTGACAATGAAATATTAGTTAAAATATATCCGGTTCCAAAGGTAAATTCAGAAGTCGCGGACAGGTTTCAGGCAGCACAGAGTACAAAACCAGCCGCTTCGTATAGCTGGGATTGGCATCCCAGATTAATCCCTTTAGGAATTTGGGATGATACATTTATTGAGGCTAGGAACTCAGTTTGTTTAAGTGATCTGGTATCAGAATATATTCTATCGGATGATTTAAAGAAAGTTGAAGGGTCAATAAAAGTAACCGGAAACTCTCTTAAAAATAAAACCTATGAATTAAAAATTATTTCACCTTCGGATAAAGAGTATATTGTTGCTGGTTCATTTAATGACAACACTTTTATAATTAACTATGAGATTAACAATCCTGAACTATGGAATCCAATTGGTTATGGTAGGCAAAATTTATATGAGTGTGAATTAAAAGTTTATTACAACGGTGATATTGCGGATAGGAAATCAAAACGAATTGGTTTTCGAAAAACTAAGCTGGTAATGAACGAAGGAACCTGGGATGAGCCTAAAACATTTCCCAAAACGAGAAGTGTTCCCCCAATTCAGCTTGAAGTAAATAACAACAAAGTTTTTTGCAAAGGCAGTAATTGGGTTATGCCCGAAATTTTTTACGGAACAATTACAAACGAAAGATATAAAGTGCTAATTGATCTGGCAGTTGATGCAAACTTTAATATAATAAGGCTTTGGGGCGGTGCAATAATTAATAAGGATTTCTTTTATGACTATTGTGATGAAAAAGGAATTCTTGTCTGGCAAGAATTTCCGCTTGCCTGCATGGATTATTATGATTCAGCAAAATACCTGAGTGTTCTAGAATCTGAAGCTTCCTTTATTATTGAAAAAATTAAACAGCATCCTTCTTTAGCTTTTTGGTGCGGGGGAAATGAATTGTTCAATAACTGGTCTGGAATGACCGATCAATCGAAGGCGTTAAGATTACTAAACAAGTTGTGTTATGAACAAGATCAAAATACTCCTTTTATTTCAACGTCACCATTAATGGGTATGGGTCATGGTCATTATGTTTTCTTTGATCATGAAAAAAATGAAACCGTATTTGATATTTATACAAAGGCAAAACTTACTGCTAACACAGAATTTGGCATTGCAGCACCTTCATCTGTTGATACACTTCAATCAATTATACCGGAAGATGAACTTTGGCCTCCTAAATCTGGAACCGCATGGGAAGACCATCATGCCTTTAATTCATGGGTTGGAGATACCTGGTTATCTCAAAACACAATTGAAAAATATTATGGGAAATTAAATAATATTAATGAGTTAGCAGATTACGGACAAACTCTGCAGGCAATTGGCTTACAATTTATTTTTGAAGAATTACGAAGGCAGCGTCCATACTGTTCAATGGCTCTTAACTGGTGTTTTAATGACTGCTGGCCTAGTGCTGCTAACACTAGCATAATTGAATATCCTTGTAAACCCAAACAAGCCTATTATAGCCTAAAGAAAGCGTGCCGACCAATTTTAGCAAGTGTCAGAGCTAGGAAATTTGTTTGGAAACCTGATGAATTATTTGAATGTGATTTGTTTTTGCTTAACGATTCTCTGTTGGATATTAAAGCCGGGGAAATGAATATTTTCATTAAAACATCAGAATCGAAAAATAAAGTTTTTGAATGGAAATATGCTGATTCGGAAGGGAATAAAAATATATTAGGTCCAACGGTAAGGTTTAATCTTCCTAATAATATTAATACTCAGTTTGAACTAATTGCTGAAGTGGAAAATCATCCCGAATATAATTCAACTTATAAATTTAGACTGGAACAAACCAACAAAGAAAATCAAAAAACTTTAAACCAATAAATACATAGTTTTTATAAGGAACTTAAGATGAAAAATAGAATGATGTTATTTTTACTTATTGTAATTGGTACTGTTGCGTGTCAGCCAAAAATGAATCCGGCGGAGAAAATTTTTATTCCGGCAGTTTTTTCTAATAACATGGTATTGCAGGCTAATAAAAATATAACCGTGTGGGGAAAGGCTGATTCCAATTCGGATATTACCGTATGGATAGAGGACAATAGCGAGACTGCCCATTCTGATTCAGTTGGTAATTGGAAATTAGAACTTGATAAAATGAATTACGGCGGTCCTTACAAATTATTTGTCGCCGGCAAAGACACAACTGTATTTAATAATGTTATGATAGGTGAAGTCTGGTTATGTTCCGGTCAGTCAAATATGGAGTGGAATGTAAGAAAATCAGATAATGGTGAAGAAGAAGTTGCCAATGCTAATTATTATAAAATCAGATTGTTCACTGTGCCTAAGATAGTTTCAGAGAATCCTGAATTTGATTGCAACGGAGCCTGGGTAGAATGTACCTCTGAAACGGTTCCAAATTTTTCGGCGGTTGGCTATTTTTTCGGCAGAGAATTACAACAGGAATTAGATGTTGCAATAGGGCTTATACATAGTTCCTGGGGCGGAACACCTGTTGAATCATGGATGGAAAAAGGGACATTAAATTCGGATGAAGATTTTAAGCCTATACTGGATAGACAAAAAGAAAATTCAGAAAATTATCCGGAGAAATTTAAACAGTATAAAATGTTAATTCAACAACTTGAGAAAGATGGTAAGAAACTGCCAACATATCAAACTGATAATGGAAATAATGGAGTTACGATAGGCTGGAATAAAAAGAATTATGACGATTCTAACTGGGAAATAATGAAACTCCCTAAATATTGGGAAGATAATTCAGAACTAAATATTGATGGAGCAGTCTGGTTTAGAAAAAACATAGAAATACCGCAGGATTTTATTGGCAAAGAACTTATAGTGGAACTTGGTCCAATAGATGATTTTGATATTACATATTTTAATGAGAAAGAAATTGGAAGAACCGGTGAGGAGACTCCAAATTTTTATTCAACTCCAAGAAAGTATATAATTAAATCTGATTTAGTTAAGAGTGCTAATGTTCAAATATCAATCAGGGTATTCGACCAGTTTGGAGAAGGGGGTTTTGGAGGCGCACCGCTCGATATGAAGATATATTCGCTTGAAGATGATAAGAATGTTATTTATATAAATGGTGATTGGAAATACAAAATAGAAAAAAAACTTGATCCGTCAGCAATTTCCGGTCCCGGCGGTAATGGTCTTCCCGCGGCACCTCAGGGTCCTGGTCATCCTCATACTCCAGCCGGACTATATAATGCAATGATTAATCCGGTTGCTCCATATACGCTAAACGGATTTATTTGGTACCAAGGCGAAAATAATGCTTCACGTGCTTATCAGTATAGAAAACTTTTGCCCGCTATGATTAAAGATTGGAGAAGTTTGTGGAATGATGAAAACTTATATTTTGGAATTGTTCAGCTTGCTAATTATATGGCAGTTAATAACGATCCGGGTGAAAGTGCATGGGCTGAATTAAGGGAAGCACAATCATTAACAAGTTTTAACGATAAGAAAAACGGACTTGCTGTAACAATAGATATTGGTGAAGCTGATGACATACACCCGACCAATAAACAAGATGTTGGAAAAAGACTTGCCTATTGGGCACTGAATGATGCGTATAAAGCAAAGGGGTTTAATAATGGTACCAATGTCTTTTCTGGTCCAAAGTATAAAGCAATGCGTACGGAAGGTGATAAGATAATAATTGAGTTTGAATATACAGGGGAAGGACTAAAAACTAGAAATGGAGATGAGCTAAAAGGTTTTGCCGTTTCTGGTGATGATAAAAACTATGTCTGGGCAAAAGCAAAGATTGAAAAAAATAAAGTTATAGTTTGGAATGATAAGGTTAAAAGTCCGGTTGCGGTTCGTTATGCATGGGCTAATAATCCCGTATGTAACTTATATAATTCAGCTGAACTGCCTGCTATTCCGTTTAGAACGGATGATTGGCAAGGTGTTACAACAAATAACAAATAGGTTCCAAATATGACAAAGAAAATTTATCTGATTGTTTTATTAATGACATGCAGACTTTTATCTCAGAATGAAGAAACTTCTGACTGGTTCGAGTTTAATCCGCCTGTTAATTATTCTGATAGCAGAATAACTATGAATAACTGGCTAGATGCTCCGGCCGGGAAACATGGGTTCCTGGAGATGAAAAATGATGAGTTAGTTTTTGAAGACGGAGAGAAAATAAAATTCTGGGGTGTAAATATTTGCAGTGCCAGACCATATACAACACACGAAGAAGTTGATCAGTGGGTTAAAACATTAGCCGCGTTTGGAATAAACGGTGTAAGATTTCATAAGTTTACATCTCATGGAATGCCCGAAAACATATCAACAAATTTGCTGGAAGATAAATATGCGAGACTCGATTATTTCCATTCCAGACTTAAAGAAAATGGTATCTATTATGGATGGTCCCCAATTTACGGGCATAAACAGCGTTCCGGTGATAAAGAAAAATTATTAGCTTATGATGAAATTAAAAATGCCGATTTAAAAAATCACCTTACATCATCAACAATCGGGTTAGTTAATTTCGCTGAAGATTTACAGTCACTTCATATAGAATTGATTGTAAACATGCTTAATCATACGAATAAATATACCGGATTAAAATATGCGGACGATCCTGCACTTGCTTTTGTAGAACTTCAGAATGAAGACAATATCTTTTTTTCGACTGCCGAAACAATGATTGATAAGTGCCCGACCTATAAAAAGTTGATAACTGAAAGGTTTTCTAAATGGCTATTAGGTAAATATCAGACTATTGATAAGTTCAAAAATGTATGGGGACAATTAGCGTTTGATTGGGGTGTTGAAGTAAAAAATATTTCATGGGATCTTGAAAAAGGAAATATTACACCGGTAGCAAATCATGGTATATATGATTACGAGTATAATAAATATCAGCAAAAGGGTGAAACACTTCCGGTATTTCTGCTGGATATGGCGAGATTTTTATATGAAGAACAGATGAAGTTTTATAAAAAATTTGAAATCGCAATTAGGGAAACCGGTTATAAAGGAGTTTTAATAGGGTCGTGCTGGCAGGCTGGCTCCGGAATTAGCCATTATTACAACTTAAGTGCCGATCATATTTTAGGAATGATTGACAGACACAATTATTTTGGCGGCGGAACGGGACATACTCTTAGAAAAGGTAAAATGCAAAACGAATCGATGCTGAGTAAACCCGGTTCGGGATTATTAAGCATGGGAATGCAGCAAGTTTCTGACAGACCGTTTTCAATTTCAGAGTGGCTAAGTCTGGTTCCCAACGAATGGATTTCTGAAGGTAACTCAATAATAGCGGCTTATGGTTTAGGATTACAAGGATGGGACGCATCTTTTTCCTTTGCGTCAGATTATCCGTGGTTTACTGATAAACTGCATACTCCGGGCGTTTACAATGTTATGAACCCATTACAACTGTCTCTTTATCCGGCAATAGCTAGAATGGTTTATAGGAATGATGTAAAAGAAGGGGGAATTGTTTCGGTACGTAATGTAAATATTCCAAGTTTAGCAACCGGTAATTTAGGCTTTTGGGAAACCATAATGCAAAGTTATGATGTAAAAGATTATAATGGAATTGTACCGGGCGAAGCACTTGCAGCAGGAAAAGTAGTTGTTGATTTTGTTGATGAATATAAAGAAACCGAATTGCCTGATATAAGCAAATTTAAAAATGATATTAAAAAAATAATTACATCCAATACTAACCAGCTGCAATGGGATTATTCCGGGGAAGGATTTTTTTCAGTGAATACTGACGGTACTCAGGCGGTTATTGGATTTGCTAAAGATAAAAAAGTTCAATTGTCAGATCTGAATATTACCATCAAAAATAATTTTGCGAATGTTTTAGTAAGCAGTTTAGAAAAGGGAAAATCGATTGCTGAATCTGAAGCCCTATTAATAACAACAATTGCCAGAGCCAGAAATAGCGGGATGAAATTCAATTCTGATAAAACAGAAATTATTGAAGTTGGGAACAGTCCCATTTTAATTGAGCCTGTGATAGTTGATGTGGAATTAAAAAAACATCATAAGGCTAAATTATATGTTTTAGATCACATGGGGCAAAGAACAGAAAATGTTATAGAAATTAGTAATAATAAAATTAGAATTGACGGAGTGAAATTTAGAACAATCTATTACGAGCTTGTTTATGAATAAAGATTATTTCTGTGCAATTGATCTTGGAGCAGGCAGCGGAAGAATAATTTTAAGTCAGCTATTGGACGGCAGATTCCATCTGAAAGAGATTCATAGATTTGATGAATATTTGGTATTTACCGATGGACATTACAGGTGGGACATTAATAAAATTATTTATGAGATTAATTCCGGTCTAAATAAAATTGAAAAAAACAGAATAATTAAATCGGTTGGTTTAGATACCTGGGGTGTTGATTTTGTAATGCTTAATGAAAATGATGAGCTGACAGAACAACCGATTGCGTATAGAGATTCAAGAACTGATGGAATGATGGAACTGCTGGATAAAAGAATTTCAAAAAAAGAAATTTATAATATTACCGGCATTCAGTTTATGAAACTGAATACTTTATATCAGTTGCTATCAATCAGTAATATCAATCCTAAAAGACTGGAGAATGTCTCAACATGTTTATTAATGCCGGATTATCTGGCATTTTTACTTATCGGTAAAAAGGGAACCGAGTATACAATAGCTTCCACAACACAGCTTCTGAATTTACAAAACAAAAACTGGAGTAATAAATTATTTGATGTAATTGATGTGAAGGAAAATTTATTTCCACCGGTTCATGAAAGCGGAAAAATTATGGGCTCACTAAAAAAATACTCTGATCATCCGTCGCTTAAAAACTCAAAATTTATTTCTGTTGGTTCTCATGATACAGCTTCTGCAATTGCCGCAGTTCCTGCCGGGTGCGAAGATTGGATCTACATTAGCTCGGGCACATGGTCTTTAATGGGAATTGAGGCGGAAGAACCTATCTTAAATGAAACGGCTTTTGAGAACAATTTTACAAATGAGGGCGGAGTTTATAATACTTTTAGATTTCTTAAAAATATTATGGGATTATGGCTGTTACAGAAACTTAAAAAAGAACTTGATGCTGATAAATCCTTTGATGAAATTGTAGAAAACTGTGGTAATGAAAAACCATTTCAATTTTTTATTGATGTGGATAATGAAAATTTTATCAATCCCGAATCAATGGTTGACGTGATAAATAAATATTTAATTAGAACCGGGCAGCAAATACCTAAGAAAAATTCAGAATATTTTAGATTAGTATTAGATTGCCTGGCATTAAAATATTATGAAACTTTTTTAACTATATCTGAAATCACAAATAAAGAGTATTCAATAATTCACATTATTGGCGGTGGAAGTAAGAACTCAATTTTGTGTCAGCAAACTGCCGATCTAACCGGCTGTTCAATTATTGCCGGTCCAACGGAAGCAACCGCAATTGGGAATGTTATGGTTCAGGCAATTTCCATGGGCTTAATAAAAGATGTTACAGAAGGAAGAAGAATTGTAAAAAGCTCATTTTATCATGAAAAATATTTGCCGGATAAAAGTATTGATGTAAAGGACGTTTTTAATAAATATTCAAAATTTAAAATTATTTAAAGGATTATACATTTATGAAGTTCAATTTATTAACACCACAGGATCAGTTGGTAGAAATTATTAGCCTCATTTATAAAAACAAAATGACAACAATCAGCGGCGGAAATTTATCGATCAAAGATAAGAACGGTGATATCTGGATAACACCGGCCGCAATTGATAAAGGTAAATTAAAACCGGATGATATTATGTGTGTTACAAGTAGCGGTGAAATATCCGGGAAACATAAACCATCATCCGAATTTCCCTTTCACAAATCTATTTATGATAACAGACCTGATCTAAAAGCTATTATTCATGCGCATCCTCCGGCATTAGTTTCTTTTAGCATATTAAAGAAAGTACCTGATACAAATATAATTCCGCGTGTTAAAAAATTCTGTGGTGAAGTTGGCTATGCCGACTATGCGCTGCCGGGAAGTCAGAAGCTGGGTGATAACATTGCGGCAACGTTTAAAGAAGGATATAACTCAGTTTTATTGGAGAATCATGGAATTGTAATAGGAAGTGATGCTTTAATAAATGCTTTTCATAAGCTGGAAACTTTAGAGCATTATTCACGAAGTTTAATTCAGGCAGCAAAAATAGGAAAAGTAATTCCTCCGGAGAAGTATAAACCGGATGAAAGTGAAGATTGTAAAGTAGATCCCGAAGAGTTTTTGCCGGGGGAAAAATCGGATTTGGAAAAAAATCTAAGATCAGAAATTATTGATATAATTAAACGTTCATGCGAAAATCAGTTAATGGGAAGTACCGAAGGTGTAGTATCAATGAAAATTGATGAAAGTAGTTTTTTAATTACTCCGACCGGCATTGGCAGAAGAAATGTGGAAGAAGAAGATCTTGTACTAATGGAAAATGGAATGAGGGAAAAAGGGAAATTCCCGAGCAGATCGGTATTATTACACGAGGCAATTTACAAGTGTAATCCGGGAATAAACGCGATTATTTCTGCTCAGCCGCCAAATGTTCAGGCTTATGCGGTTTCCGATGTTGACTTTAATACAAGGACAATACCTGAAAGTTATATTGTTTTAAGATCAATAGAAAAAATTCCTTATGAATACCAGTTTAACAATAGAGAAGCAGTTGCTAAAACTGTAAGCTTAGAAAGTCCGGTAGTTTTATTACAAAATGATTGTCTGTTAACAACCGGGAAAAACCTGTTTGAAGCTTTCGATAGATTGGAAGTCGCCGAATTTAGCGCAAAATCATCAATTGATGCAAAATCAATAGGAATTGTTAAACCAATGGGTGATAAAGAAATAGATGAAATAATTAAATTCTTTTTATAGGTGATATGCTTAATTATTTAGGGAAATTTAAATAGACACAAATAATAATGTATTAATTTTTTCAAAATTTATGAAGTTTTATAAATAGTTTTTATCTTTGTAAAAGTGTTACTTTATCGATAAAGTAAAAAGAAATAATTCTGGAGCTTAAATGAAATTAAAACAAAACCTTGCGGTGATTCTAATTTTAGTAATCGTGTTTCAAACATTTTCTTCAAATGAAATATACAGTTCGGATAAGTCGGGTAAAAAATCAGTTCTTTTTATTTATGGTGGATGGGAAGGTCATCAGCCGGAAAAGTTTAAGGATTTTTTTGTTCCATGGTTAGAACAAGAAGGGTACAATGTAATTGTTTCCGGATCATTGGATGTTTACGCCGATTCGGTTTTAATGACAAACATCGATCTTATTATTCAGGCTGTAACAATGTCTAAAATAACAAACGAACAAGCAAATGGATTGCTGAAAGCTGTTAAAAATGGTGTTAATGTTGCCGGATGGCACGGCGGTTTAGGAGATTCTTTTAGAGATAACCCGGAATACCAGTTTATGGTTGGCGGTCAATGGGTTGCTCATCCCGGAAATATTATAGATTATGAAGTGAATATAACCAGTAATGACGATCCAATTGTTGAAGGATTATCCGATTTTAAAATACATTCGGAGCAATATTATATGCACGTTGATCCGGGTGTTGAAGTATTGGCAACAACTACTTTTACCGGTGAACACGCAAGCTGGATTGCCGGTACTGTAATGCCAGTTGTCTGGAAAAAGAAATATGGTAAAGGCAGAGTCTTCTATAACTCACTTGGACATGTTACTGAAGACTTTGATGTAAAAGAAGCGTTGACAATAATGCAGCGCGGAATTAAATGGGCAATTGGAGACTTAAAGTAAAAGTTAAATAAATTTGGAATTCTAATGAAAAAGAATCAAATCTCAAGAAGAAAATTTATTAAAAAAAGTGCGGGAGCAGCACTCGGACTTATTTCTGCTCCTTATTTTATTCCTTCTAATGTACTTGGATTGAATAACGCAATTTCACCAAGTAATAAAATCACCCTTGGCTGCATAGGTATTGGCTGGCAGGGAGGTTCAAATTTACAGGCATTTTTAGGTGAAAAAGATGCCCAGGTTGTTGCGTTGTGCGATATTGATAAAAAACATTTAGAAGAAGCCAGACAAAAAGTTGAACTTAGTTATGGCAAAAGTGATCTTGCTTTGTATCATGATTTTAGAGAAATCCTTGATAGAAAAGACATTGACGCCGTTGTAATATCAACTCCTGATCACTGGCACGCAATTCCCGCTGTTGAGGCTGCTAAAGCCGGTAAAGATATTTTCTGTGAAAAACCATTGTCGCATACATTTGCGGAAGGCAGAATTATGGCCGATGCCGTAAAACGATATGGAAGTATCTGGCAGACAGGAAGCTGGCAGCGTTCAATTCCTAATTTTAGATTTGCATGCGAATTAGTTAGAAACGGAAGAATCGGGAAAGTTCATACTGTAGAAATAGGTCTTCCTGCTGGTCATGCTGATTTTGAAGGTACAAAGGGACAGGAAGCGCCAATGACTCCGCCGGAAGCGTTGGATTATAACCGCTGGTTAGGACCTGCTCCTTACGCTCCTTATGCTCCTGCCAGAGTTCATAAAAACTGGAGATGGAATTTAGCGTACGGTGGCGGACAGCTTATGGATTGGATTGGTCATCATTGCGATATTGCCCATTGGGGATTAGATTTAGATAAAACCGGTCCAATAGAAGTTGAAGGTGTTGGTGAATATCCAAAAACCGGTTTATGGAATACCGCAACTAAGTATAGAGTTGATGCAAAATATAGTGGTGATCTAAAATTCATTATAGCCGGCGGGCATAATGATGTTTGTGAAGGACGCAGCGGTACTAAATGGATTGGTGAAAATGGCTGGGTATTTGTTGGCAGAGGCGAAATTGACGCTAGTGACAAAAGTCTGCTTACCGAAAAATTAGATCCGGGTGAAACTCATTTATACAGATCACCGGGACATATGCGCGAATTTCTGGATTGTATAAAATCGAGAACAGAAACTATAACGCCCTGCGAAACTGCTCATAGATCTGCGACTCCCGGACATCTTGGTCAGATAGCTATGCTTACCGGGCATAAATTAAAATTTGATCCGGTAACTGAAAAAATATTAAATGATGATACAGCTTCAAAAATGCTGAGTCGTAGTTATAGAAGTCCTTGGCACTTATAATTACTAATTTTAATAAAATAAAAAAATGTTGAGAAAATGAATTTTAGAAAAAATATAATAATTTTATTATTACTCGCGTTCAATATTTCTTCTTTTGCGCAAGATCAGTTAAGCTCTGATAATAAACAAGTAGATGATTTATTGACTTATATAACAAGCTACGAATATGGAAAGGACGATAACTCTCTTTCCGAATTTTCAGAATTAGTTAAAGAATCTATTGATAACCAGAAGAAGTCTGAGTTTCTGGAAAAGAAAATTATAAAAACATTAGAACTTAAAACAACCAGCGACTGCAAGCAGTTCTTGTGCGAAAAGTTAAGCATAATAGGAACTGAAGAATCAGTTGATATACTTTCTAAATTGAGTATTGACCCTGAAACCAACAATATGGCGAGATATGCGCTAGAAAAAATTAACAGTGCTAAAGTTGATAAACTGCTTATTGAGCTGCTAGATGAAACTGATGTTAATATAAAAATCGGTTCTTTAAATAGCTTAGGAAAAAGGAAATCAGCATGTGCGGTTGAAGAAATTAAACCTTTCTTAGAAGAAGAAAACCTGGATGTTTTTAGAGCTGCTTCTGCAAGTTTAGGGAAGATTGCAACTGTTGAATCAGCTTCAATTCTAAAAAAATCTTTAGAGAATTTTTCCGGCAAAAGAAGAACTATAATCTTAGATAATTATTTACTATGTGCCGATGAGTTCTTTGTTTCGAATAATGAAAAATTAGCAAAAGATATTTACAATAATGTTTACAAAAATGAGAAGGACATAACAATAAAAAAAGCAGCTTTTACGGGCGTTGTTAAAACCTCTGATAATTTAGCTGATTTGTTGTTAGAATCATTAAACAACGATCCGGTAGAAATTAAAACTCTTGCTGCCGCGTCTGTAAAAAAACTTACTGACGAAAATTCTATTTCCAAAATTGCCGGTAAACTTAAATCTTTTTCGCCTGAACTACAGGTGCAAATAATTTATTCGCTTAGAGATATTAATGCCAAAGGTGTAAATGAAATAATTGTTGAATTAGCATCTTCCGGAACTGATGAAGTTAAAGCGGCTTCTTTAGTTGCTTTAAGAACTTTGGGATCTGAAAAAGAAGTTATAGTTCTGGCAAAAGCTGCTGTTGAAAATAATGGAGATTTGAAAAAGACCGCTCAGGAAAGTCTGGATTATTTAAGCGGAGCGGAAGTTAATAATACTATTCTGGGACTTATAACAGATTCTAAACCGGCAATTCAGACCGAGTTAATAAGAAGTGTCGGGGAAAGACAAATTACATCGGCTTACGATGAAATATTTAAAACTGCAAAATACCCTGATAGAAAAGTAAGAGTTGAGTCTTATAAAACATTAAGTGTTATTGCTGAACCTGATAAACTATCAGAATTAATTGATCTATTCCTTTCGGTTAGCAATAAAGCGGAAATTAAGAGAATGGAATTAATGCTGGCCCGTGTTTCTGTTAAAATTGCGGATAAATCTAAAAGATCGGATCTGTTTTTAGAAAAGATTAATAACATCGATAACCTTGAAATTAAAAAATCATTTTTAAGAATTATTGGCAGAACCGGTGATCCTAATTCTCTTATAGAACTTCGCAAGGCACTAAATAATAGTGATATTGAAATTGTAAAAACCGCAATTCAGGGATTAACAAACTGGCCAAACTTAGAGCCAAAAGATGATTTGCTGAATATTGTAAAAAATTCAGACGATGAAACACTACGAATACTTGCGCATCGCGGCTTTATTGATTTGATTGGTAATAATATGAATACAGCTTCCGGGACTGAATTTCTGGAACTTTATAAAACCGCGTTAGAACTTGCTGAAACAAATAATGAAAAACGCATGATTATATCGGGTCTGGCAAAACTAAAAGAGTCTAAATCAATTCCGTTAATAAGTGATTTGATGGATGACGACGATCTGTATAACGAAGCTGAAGTTGCCGCAATTGAAGTTGCCGGAAATGCATGGTGGAGTAATAAAAAAGCTTCCTCCGATATTTTAGAAAAGCTAGTAGTTAAAAGTAAAAATGAAAAGAATATAAAAACGGCAAAGGCTTTACTACAGTCAATAAATCAAATTAAGTAATAATATTTTTATGAGGTTAAATTTATGTCAAGACCAGTAACACTTTTCACAGGCCAATGGGCCGATCTGCCTATAGAGACTGTATGTCAAAAAGCAAGAGATTTTGGTTATGACGGTTTAGAATTAGCTTGCTGGGGAGATCATTTTGAAGTAGATAAAGCTGACCAGGCATATTGTGATGCTAAGTTAGAATTGCTTAATAAATACGGATTAAAACTATTCGCTATTTCTAACCATTTGGTTGGACAGGCAGTTGCCGACAGAATTGATGAACGCCATAAATCTATTATTCCTGATTATGTTTGGGGCGATGGAGATCAGGAAGGTGTTAATAAACGTGCCGCAGACGAAATGATTAAAACAGCAGAAGCCGCTAAAAGATTAGGAATTAATATTGTTAACGGTTTTACGGGAAGTCCTATATGGCATTTAATTTATTCATTTCCTCCGGTTCCTCCGGTAATGATTGACGCTGGTTATAAAACATTTGCTGAAAAATGGATTCCTATTCTCGATGAATTTGAAAAGTTGGGAATTAAATTTGCTCTGGAAGTTCACCCAAGTGAAATCGCGTTTGATATTGCTTCGGCAGAAAGAGCTTTAGAAGCTCTTAATAATCATAGCGCGTTTGGATTTAATTATGATCCAAGTCATTTAGGTTATCAGGGAGTTGATTACGTTCAGTTCATTTATAAATTTGCAAAAAAATTATTCCATGTTCATATGAAAGATGTTGGCTGGAGTCCGGTTTTAACTGAAGCCGGTGTATTTGGCGGACATTTGGAATTTGGCGATAGAAGAAGATATTGGGATTTTAGAAGTCTTGGTCGCGGCAGTATTGACTTTGAAGAAATAATTAGAGCATTAAACAGAGTAGAATATTTTGGTCCTCTTTCTGTGGAATGGGAAGATGGAGCCATGGATAGGGAACGGGGAGCCGAGGAAGCTTGTGATTTTGTAAGACAAGTTGATTTCTCACCCTCAGGAATTAAATTTGATTCAGCATTTGAAGAAAAATAATCATAACAATAATGGAGATATAAATACTTATGGATTCTCAGAAAATTAATGCGAAAAAATTATTTTTAATGAGTCGTATTGCACTTATTGTAACTGCTATCAGTTTTGCGCTAAGAGCAAGTTTAGAACCAATTTTTATGCACGATTACGGACTTTCGGCAACCGATATCGGTTTTGCTTTTGGTCCTGCTTTTTATGGTTTTACCATAGCTATGATTGTTTTTGGACCAATTGTTGATTTATGGGGAATGAAAAATGTTCTATATATTTCTATTATAGCACAATTAATTGGTATTACTGCAACTATTTTTGCTACCGATATGTGGAGCTTGTTTTTTGCGACACTGGCAATCGGAATTGGAAATGGCAGTATTGAAGCAGCTTGTAATCCGTTAGTAGCTTCAATTTATCCTGATAATAAAGCTACCATGCTAAATAAATTTCATGTCTGGTTCCCGGGCGGAATTGTTATAGGAAGTTTAGTCTCATATATTCTGCTTGATTTACTGAATCTTGACTGGCGTTTATTTGTTGCTACTCTTTACATACCATTAGTAATTTACGGATGGTTGCTGCTTAAAGAAAAATTCCCACAAACAGAACGTGTTACTTCGGGTGTATCTACTGGCGATATGTGGAAAGCTATAGGTAAACCGTTATTTATATTTATGGCTTTTTGTATGCTATTAACCGCTTCTACAGAATTGGCTACACAGCAGCGTATTGGAAGTCTGCTGGCAAATGCTAATGCACAGCCAATGCTTGTATTAGCTTTAACCACGGGCCTTATGGCAATAGGACGTTCTTTTGCCGGACCGGTAGTTCATAAACTAAGTACTTCAGGTATGCTGCTATTTTCAGCGGTAATTTCATTTATAGGACTTGTTTTATTGAGTTATGCAAGTGGAGCCATGGTTTATGCAGCGGCAATTGTTTTTGCTGTTGGTGTTTGTTTTTTCTGGCCTACAATGATAGGATTTGTCGCGGAAGAAATTCCGGAAAGTGGCGCGCTTGGGTTATCAATTATGGGCGGACTTGGTATGTTTTCCGTTTCAATAATTCTTCCGATTATGGGAGTATTTATGGATACAGGTACAGAAGGTTCACAAACTTTAATGTATATGGCTATACTTCCGGCAGTTCTTATTGTAGCGTTTAGTGGGTTATATATGAAGTTTGGAAAAAAAAGTAAAGTAGCGGAGGCATAGTGCAAAGAATTAAACTGGGAATGATGGGCGGCGGTATTGGAGCCTTTATTGGTGACGCGCACAGACGTGGTGCAAGAATCACAAATAAATATGATCTTATTGGCGGAGTATTTGACGTAGATTATGAGAGAAGTAAAGAATTTGCTAAATATGAAGGAATCAGTTTAGACCGTTGTTATGCTACTCTGGAAGATTTTATTAAAGGCGAACTGGCTTTACCAAAAGAAGAAAGAATTGAAGCTGTTTCAATAGTTACACCTAATAATCTTCACTATCCGATGGCAAAAATGTTATTGGAAAACGGATTTCACTTAATATGTGAAAAACCAATGACAATGACAGTTGAGGAAGCTGAAGATTTAGAGAAAATAGTTAATGAAACCGGATTAACATTTGCGCTTCTTCATACTTATACCGGTTACCCGATGGTTCGCCAAATTCGTGAAATGGTGAACAAGGGAGAACTTGGTGATATTCAAAGAATTGATGCTAAGTATTATCAGGGCTGGATAAATCCAATTGCGCACGGCGGTAAAATTAGTGAAGTCTGGAGATTAAATCCAAAAGCTGCCGGAGTATCGAGCTGTATGGGTGATATCGGGGTTCATGCGTTTAATTTAATTGAATATACAACCGGCTTGGAAGTTACAGAAGTTTTAGCCGATCTTAGTAAAGTTGTTTCAGAGGTGGAATTAGATCTTGACGGAACCGTTTTAATACGAACAAACGGGAATGCTAAAGGTGTTCTTAGATCAAGTCAGATGGCAATAGGTGAAGAAAATAATTTATCAATAGCTATTTATGGATCTAAAGCCGGAGTTAAATGGTCTCAGGAAAATCCCAATTATCTGAAAATTTTAAGTGATGATAAACCAGTTCAGACAATGAAACCGGCTCATCCTTATAATTCTAATTTTGCCGCAATTAGTCATACAATGCCGCCGGGACATCCCGAAGGAATTTATGAAGCAATAGCAAACATATATTCCGGCGCGGCAAAACAGATTAAAGGTGAGGAAATTATATCAGGCGAATATCCTACTGTAGTTGATGGTGTCCGCGGAATGAAGTTTATCCATAATGTAGTAAAATCAAGCAGCCAAAACGGTGAATGGATAAAACTATAAATTATTAGCGGCTGTTAAAAAACAGCCGCTCCTCTATAAATATTTTTCTCCCGAAAAAGTTCTTAAAAGTTGTTACATTTCGCTATTAGTTTTTATTTAAGAAAGGATGTATGAAAAATCTTACAGATGATTTAAAAGTTAAATTAAGCAGATTAGAAGAAGTATTTAATAATTATGAAAAAGTTCTAGTCGCGCTTTCCGGCGGTGTAGATTCTTGTCTGGCCGCATTTTTAGGGCGAAAATTTTTAGGAAAAGAAAATTCAGTTTCAGTAATATCTAATTCAGAAAGCTTAAAAGAAAAAGATTATAAAATAGCTTTAGAGTTTTGTAAAACCAACGATATTAAATATGAAGTTATTTATACCGAAGAACTAAGTAACCCAGAGTATGCCGCAAATCCGGATAATAGATGTTATTTCTGTAAATCTGAATTATTTGGAACAATGAATAAACTTGCGGAAGAAAGATTTCAAAATTATAGAATTTTAAATGGTAATAACTATTCCGATCTGGGTGATTACAGACCCGGATTAAATGCTGCTAAAGAGCAGGAATCTTTTGCTCCTTTTATTGAATGTAAAATTACTAAAAAAGATATACGTGATTTAGCTTTCTATTTCAATCTTTCAGTTTGGGATAAACCTGCTAGTCCCTGTTTAAGCAGCAGATTTCCCTATGGAGAGCAAATAACAAAGGAAAAATTAAAACGGGTTGAAGAAGCTGAAGAAATTTTAAATGAGTTTGGCTTTGATGAGGTTCGTGTAAGAAGTTACGGTGATAAAGCAAAAATCGAAGTCCCAAAAGAGAAAGTTAGTATTCTTAAAGAGAAGTTTGAAAATATAGAGTCTAAAATTAAGCAGATTGGTTTTTCGGCCTGCGAAGTTGATAGTGAAGGATTTATTTCGGGTAAATTAAATAGGGCGTTATGAACAACTTTAATATAGATCACAATAGAAAAAATAGAATTGGATTTCCGGAAGTAGTTTTTGGAGCCAGTAAAAATGTTGATACATTAAAAAAAATCATCAATCATATTTTGGAAAAACATTCCAAAGTATTGATAACAAAACTGCAGGAAGAAAAATATCATTTATTAAAAAATGATTTTAAAGATTCTGTTTTTGATGCTGTTTCTGGAGCAATGATAATTGGAAAACTGCCTGCCGTTAGAAAAAAAAATGCTGATGTCGCAATTCTGTCCGGCGGAACTTCGGATGAATTTATTGTTAATGAAGCCTATTATACTTTGAAATTTCTTGGTATTAAAGCAGAAAACTATATGGATATTGGTGTTGCCGGTGTTCACAGACTTACGGAAAGAAGTGAGGATATAAACAAGGCAAAAGTTTTAATTGTCTGTGCCGGATTTGAAGGTGCTCTTCCAACCGTTGTTGGCGGAATATTTCCGCAGCCAATAATTGCTGTTCCTGTAAGCGTAGGTTACGGAGTTGCGGAAGGAGGAACTGTCGCTTTAAATTCAATGCTTTCTAGTTGTGCAAACGGTTTAACAGTTACAAATATTGATAATGGATACGGAGCTGCTATTGCCGCATTTAGAATATTAAATATACTAAAGAGGAAATAAATGGGACATATATTAAAAATTGAAGCTTTTTCCGGCGCAAGCGGAGATATGTTTTTAGGTGCTTTTGCCGGTTTATTAGATGTTTATGATGAATTATTAAAATTGCCTTTATTACTTAATTTTGCTGATAAAGCTGAAATTGTAATTGAAGAAACCAATAAAAATGGTATTGTCTGCAAACAGGTTAAAGTTAAAGAACTGGTTCATGAGCATGTTCACAGGCATATGTCTCATATTTATGAGATAATAGATAAATCTGAATTGAATGCAAACGCTAAAAAAATATCCCGCGAAATATTTGAAATAATAGGTCGTGCTGAATCAACTGTTCATGGTGTTCCAATAGAAAAAATACATTTTCATGAAGTTGGAGCGGTAGATTCTATAATTGATGTATGTGGAGCCGCATATCTAATTGATAAATTAAATATTGAAAAAACTTACTCATCGCCCCTTACAACCGGCAAAGGTTTTGTTAAGACTGCTCACGGATTGCTTCCGGTACCTTGTCCGGCCACCAAATTAATTTTGGAGGGCTTACCATGTCTTGAAGGTGATGAAGAAGGAGAGAGGCTTACGCCAACCGGAGCGGCAATTATTAAATATCTTAATCCAATATTTAAGTCAGTTCCTTTAATTGATAAAAAAACTTCTTATGGATCGGGAGAAAAAGAGTTTACTGCACCTAATGTTTTAAGGTTATCAATTTCTGAGCTGAGTGTTACAGAAAAAGAAATGATTATAATTGAAACAAATATTGATGATTATAATTCTGAATATTTAGGCTGGGAATTTCAAAATCAGTTATTGGCAAAAGGCGCGCTTGATTTTTATTTTACCCAGATTATAATGAAAAAAGGACGACCCGGACTTTTAATAACAATATTATGTTATGAAGAAAATCTTCCTAAACTTAAAGAATTTGTTTTTAAGAATACAAGCTCAATTGGATTGCGTTATTACAGGACAAATAAAATTCAACTAGAAAGAAAAATTGACAATGTTGAAACTGAGTTTGGTAAATTTAACGTTAAATCGTCTATTATTGATGGAAATACTTCTAAAGTAAAACCCGAAGCAGATGAAGTGTTAAAATATTCTTTTGAAAATAACATTTCTCCGCAAAAAGTATCTCAGAAGGTTTTGGAATCTTATAATAAAAAGGATTAAAGTTAATTAATAATACAATCTTTGTTAAAGTTTCTTTACGAGCCTGACATTTTATAAAAGTCGGGCTTTTTTATGTATCAAAAGTAAACTTTGCTTTAAAATGGTAAAATTAATTGCTCCGTATTGAAGTTAAATATTTTGAATATTTACTAAATTGACCGAAAATTGGACGAATTGATAATGGCACGTAATGTGGTATTTAGCGGTTATGAAAAATTTACCGCAAATACTGCTAATTGAAGAAGATTTTGTTATAAGAAAAACCACAAGGTTTATCCTGGAAAGACTGGGATTTAATGTAATTGACGTATCTTCAAAATGTGAAGCAAACCAAATGGTCGATTCGTTTAATGAAACAGAAGTTTCCCGGCATTTAGTTGTAATAAACGAGGAGCAGGATGTTTTTAACGAAATGGAACTTTTAAGTCTGAATTATAAATTATCCGGCGCAGTTGTAAATAACTAATAGGCTCGTTTTCCCTTCACAAAGTCTATCAATTCATTAAATATCTTTATCTCTTCATACGAAAAATTGTTGCTTACAATTTCTACCGCAATGTTAAGCCATTTAATATTTAGCTGTTTTGCAGTTAAATCAACTATTTCCTTTTCTCTATCCTCACTAAAAATGTATTTAGCTAGTTTAATAGCAGCCTGAATATTTGTGAAATAGTGAATCTGGGAATTATTACATATCGCAATTAATTGAGGTCTGAATTTTTTGTGCTTTACACAGAAATCTATTGCGAAACCGCCGGCAATTTTTATCTGGTCGTTTTTATTCATTGCTTTTAAACTTGGATCCGAAGCAATATTTAGTAATCTGGTTAAAGCTTTACTTGCGTCAAGCGGAGCGTCTATAGCTTCTTTATGAGCGGTATTTATTGCTTTTTCAATTGTAGGCGTAATTAATTGTTTAGCTTTTTCAATAATTTCTTTCTTTTGTCCCGTTACATCTTTTGAAGCCATTATTATATTTCTAAAATTACCGGATGCCGCCCAGCCATTCAGCATTTCAGTAGTTATAATGTTTTTATCAATTTTTACATCATTCCAGCCCTGATAGCCTCTTTTTTGCATTCTTGTAAATTCTGCTTTTGCTTCGTGAATTATTTTTAATGAACCTTCATCGTTATTTATAACTTTTATATTATTATAAATTAATTTTTGAACCATTAAATTGAATTGATCTTCGGCAATTCTAAAAGTAATAATTATTTTATTTTTAAGATCGCCATATTTCTGCGCGCCAATTTTAAGATTAGTTAACTTATCCTTGAAAATTTTGAATAGTTCTTTTACGCTATCTAATTCTTCTTTGTCGCAAATTGCGGCGAGAGTTTTATATTTAGTTAATTTTGCATTCCTAAGCAGCATAATAATCCTTCGTAAATTGTTCCATGGTTAGATGTTTTTCATTATTACAAAAAAATAGTTTTTTGTTGACGGAACAATTCTAACTTGAATTTTATTTTGAATATTTTCCTGTTTGAACTGTAGAATAAATGCGTATTCCTGATTAAGCTTGAAAGCCTGCATTGCGTTTGATACAATTTCTTTTGCCAGGGTTGAATGTACTATTTCGAAAATATGTTTTCCTATGCAGGTTTCCGGGTCTTCAATTATAAAATCCCTTGTTGGTGCATGATAATATAAAAAATAACCCTCTTCATCGAAACAGAGAATTTGTTCTTGAACAGCTTCTAAAATTATATTTTTTTTATAAAGCTCATTTAAATAATTTTGAGCTAATTCATTTCTAGTTGTTATATCATTCAAAAATCCATAAAAATGTGAAATTCTGCCATTTTCGTCTTTTTTAGTTCTAATATAATTATCAACCCAAATCACTTGCTCGTCATCTACCGAAAGTCTGTGCATCAGCATATATTCTTCCGCTTCAAACGAAAGATACTCATTCAATTCAATAATCACGTTTTCCAGATCATCTTCATGAATTAGATCAGTTAAATTTAAGCCATTCTCCAGAAAGTAATCATGATTAATTCCAATTTCTTCAACATTCTTGGAAATATATACCAAGGGATAATTTGGCTGGTTTTTGCATATATAGTTAATAAACGGACTTGAATCCAAAATACTTTTTAGCTGATCATACTTTTCTTTTAGCTGTTCAAATAACTCGGGATTATTTGATGAATTACTATTTTCCATGAAATTCTCTGATATAATTATATTTTTAATTCAGTTCAATATTATACGCTTATTATCGTGTTTTAATAGAAAAAGTTGAATGTGATATTTGGGATAATAAAAAGATTTAAGGAGTTGTTGAAAATAATTAAATTTATGTTAAAATGTGGATTAAAACTATTGGAAAATAAATGAGCTGGGATTGTCCGAATAAAGTTGATGAAAAGTGTACACTTAATAAATGCGATTGTAAACCTGCTGCTGGAAAATGTGTTTTAGTCGGCAGATACGAAATTGCCGGGAGCAGGAAAGAATCAAAAAAAGAATCAGGCAGTTTAAAGGATTTGTCAAAAGGGAAATAATATTTTATCTTAACCAACGGATTGCTCCGCTGGCTGCAACTAAAGTAAAACTAATTGAGAATAAACCATTCTTTAAACTCTTGATCAGCGTTAAAATTAATTGGCTGAAATTCATTTGTATGGGAAGAGTATTTATAATCTTTGCTCCATTCTTCAGCATTTTCAACCGTTTCTTTAATGCCATTTAATATATATATTAATTCGTCATCAGACATTGTTGGATGTAATGAAAGCCTGATCCATCCCGGTTTATCCGAAAGATCACCTTCATTAATCTTTTTTGTAATTCTCTTAGATCGTGTCGGATCAACATGTAAAAGATAATGCCCGTAAGTGCCGGCACAAGAGCAGCCTCCTCTGGTCTGAATCCCGAAATTATCGTTTAGTAATTTAACCATTAAATTGAAATGTACATCTTCAACGTAAAAGGAGAGTATTCCTAATCTTTCTTCCACTTCATTAGCTAAAATATAAACTCTGGGGATTTTTCGTAAACCGGGGATAGCAATTTTAACTAATTCTTCTTCACGTTTTAAGATATTCCCGACACCCATTTCATCTTTTAGTTTAATACATAAGGCAGTTTTAATTGCCTGTAGAAAACCGGGAGTTCCGCCGTCTTCACGGGCTTCAATATTTGTAATATATTTATGTTCTCCCCACGGGTTTGTCCAGTCTACTGTTCCGCCGCCCGGATGATCTGGTACTGATCTATTATATAATTTTGAATCAAAAATTAAAACACCTGAAGTTCCCGGTCCGCCCAGGAATTTATGCGGCGAAAAAAATATTGCGTCCAGTTTTTCTTCATTATCTTCCGGATGCATATCTATGTTAACGTAAGGGGCAGAGGCCGCAAAATCAATAAAACATAATCCGTTATATTCATGCATCATTTTGGCCATTTTATGATACGGATTTATAATTCCGGTTACATTAGAACATGCGGAGAAGGATCCAATTTTTACTTTGCGTGCTGAGTATAATTCCAAAAGCTTTTTGAAATGGTCTAAATCTACAAGTCCTTCTTTATTTGGTTCAATTACAATAACATCGGCTATAGTTTCTAACCAGCTTGTCTGATTTGAATGATGTTCCATGTGTGTAATAAAAACAACAGGTCTGTCTTCTCTTTTAATCTTGCATTTTTTACGAAGCTGTTCGGGCAGACTTAATCCTAATAATCGCTGAAATTTATTAACAACTCCCGTCATTCCTGTCGCGGCAGTAATAATAACATCTTTTTCACCGGCATTAACATGTTTTTTTATAATATGATGCGCATAATGATAAGCATTTGTCATCATTGTTCCGGTAACTGTTGTTTCAGTATGTGTGTTTGCAACATAAGGCCCAAAATTTTTGAAGAGATTTTCTTCAATTGTTTTGTAAAGCCTGCCGCTGGCAACCCAGTCCGCATAGATTATTTTTTTAGTTCCGTAAGGTGATTCAAATTCCTGATCGATTCCTACAATATTTTCTCTAAACCGGCTAAAATACTTTTCTAACTTTGTCATAATATTTCCTGCTAAACCTAAGTGAATTCTTATAGTTATAAAAAACAATACCTTAAAGTAGGATTTTTTTAATAATTAATAAATTCTTATTTCATAATTATGAAGCAATAATATGAATATTTATATTGAATTGAAAATAAATGAATAAGGTAAAAACTTGAAATTTCATGCAAAATTTAATACCTTTGCAACCTAAAATTAAACTTATTAGGGTTGTCTGTGATTAAACTATTAAAAGAATTAAATGACGCACAGCGTGAAGCGGTAGAATATAATTCTAGTCCGCACATGATTGTTGCTGGCGCTGGTTCCGGTAAAACCAGAGTATTAACTTACAAAATAGCTTATCTTCTTAAAAACGGGTATGAAGTTTCTGATCTGCTTGCTTTAACTTTTACAAATAAAGCTGCAAACGAGATGAAAGAACGTATTAAAGTTTTAGTGGGGAAAAAAGCTGAAAAGTTATGGATGGGAACATTTCATTCTGTTTTGGCAAGAATTTTACGTGTTGAATCGAGAAATATTGATTTTGAACCAAACTTCTCTATTTATGACAAAGAAGATTCAGTTTCTCTAGTAAATAATATTTTGCAGGCATTTAACATTTCTTTAGATAATTTTAACGCTAACTCAATTCACCATAAAATCAGTAATTTCAAAAATCATATGATTACGCCGGAAGATTATATTGATAATATTGCTGATACGGTTGCCGAGAAAAAAATTGGTGATGTATATAAAGAGTATAACAAAAGATTAAAAGAAAATAACTCTTTAGATTTTGATGATTTACTCTTAAAGCCAATTGAATTATTTAATAAAAATTCAAAAATCCTCCAGAAATATAGAAAACAGTTTAAATATTTATTAGTTGATGAATATCAGGATACAAATAAAGCGCAAAATGAAGTTCTGAAATTATTAGTTACATCCAGAGTTAAAATTTGTGTTGTTGGTGATGACGCGCAAAGTATTTACGGATGGCGAGGTGCTAATCTTGATAATATGCTTCGGTTCGAAAAAGATTTTGCAAAAGCTAAAACTTTTAGATTGGAACAAAATTATCGTTCAACAAAAATGATTTTATCAGCCGCTGATTCTGTAATTAAACATAACACGGATCAGATTAGTAAAAAATTATGGACAGATAATGAGGACGGCGATAAACTTTCGATGATTCGCTGCGCTGATGAAAAGGATGAAGCTTTTCAGATTTCTAAAAGAATTAAAAAAGAAATTTCATCCAGAAAACTTTCATACAAAGATTTTGCGGTTTTATATAGAATAAATTCCCAGTCGCGCGCGTTAGAAGATGCTTTGCGCCGTGAAAAAATACCGTACAGAATTATTGGCGGTGTTGAGTTTTACCGAAGAAAAGAAGTAAAGGATATAGTTGCTTATCTTAGAATTTTGGCTAACCAGAATGATGAAGAAAGTTTATTAAGGATTATGAATTTTCCGCAACGGGGAATTGGAAATACTTCAATTAGTAAAATGACTGATTTTTCACGGAAACTTGAAATTAGCTTATTCTCTACAATGTCCAGGGTTTTTGAAGTTATTGAAGTGAAAGAAAGAATCCAGAAAAATGTTAAGCAATTTAAAGTGCTGTTAAATAAATATGTTGAACTTAAAGATAAATTATCACTGGCTGAATTAACTTCTGCTTTGGTTGATGAACTTGGCATTTTAAGAATGTACAAAGAAGAAAATACAGCAGAGTCGCGCCAGAAATACGAAAATGTTCAAGAGCTTTTATCCGCTATTCAACAATTTAATAAAGAAGTTCCTAAAGCAACAATTGATGATTTTCTAGCCGATGTTTCTCTGGTTGCCGGAATTGATTCTTATGAAGAAGAAAATAACTGTGTTACTTTAATGACAGTTCATTCATCAAAAGGATTAGAATTTCCAATAGTTTTTGTAACTGGTTTAGAAGAAGATATTTTCCCTCTTAATCCTAAGTTTGATTCTGATTCTAATACGCCGGAAGAAAGAAGACTTTTTTACGTGGCTATTACCAGAGCTGAAAAGAAAGTGATTTTAACTTATGCCCGGTCAAGATATAGATTTGGTGAAGTTGCTTATCAGAGCAGATCAAGATTTTTAGAAGAAATTTCTGAAGATACATGTGAAGAAGAAAATGGCGGTGTTGGAAGAAAATCGGGGCGGAGAAGAAGAGCTTCTTACTACGATGATTTTTATCAGGAAGGATTTGATGATTTTGATCAGGAAAGAAGATCTGTAAGAGTTGGAAGCCGTGTAACTCATGAAATTTTTGGAGGCGGAAAAGTTCTTGCTATTGACGGAGCCGGTGATGATCAGAAAATTTCAATTGCTTTTGATGAACGCGGTACAAAAACGCTTCTGAAGAAATTTGCTAATCTTACTTTAGTATAAATTTTAAGATGACATCTTTTAAAAAGGTGTCATCTTTTTATCATTCCTTTTTATCTTCTCAGTTTATATTTTCTTTATAATAACATTAAAATTACTTAAAAATTAAGAAAAAACTTAATTGACTGTTTATTTTTAACGTACAAATTATAGAAAAACATTTATTTTTTTTGTATGTTTCTAATCGGAAATTTATACTATTCGTTTATAAATCTAAATAATTTTAATTAAGGAGTACAAAATGAAAGTTGGAATTTTAACAGGCGGTGGTGATTGCCCGGGGTTAAATCCTGTAATCCGTGGAGTTGTTAGAAAACTAATTCAGGAAGGTCATGAAGTTGTTGGTCTTAAAGAAGGATGGAGAGGTATTGTTGAAAAGAAAACTGAAGCATTAGATCTTAGATCTGTTTCAGGAATTCTTCACAGAGGCGGTACTATTTTAAGATCATCCAGAACAAATGTTTACAGTATTGAAAATGGTGAGCAAATTGTAATTAATAACATGAAAGAATTAGGTCTTGATGCTTTAGTAGCAATTGGCGGCGAAGATACATTAGGTGTTGCGGCTAAATTATATAAAGCCGGTGTTAATGTTGTTGGTGTTCCTAAAACTATTGATAACGACTTAAATGCAACTGACTATACTTTTGGTTTTGATACTGCTGTTAATATTGCTATGGAAGCTATTGACAGATTACATACAACTGCTGAATCTCATAACAGAGTAATTGTTTGTGAAGTTATGGGTCGTCATGCGGGCTGGATTGCACTTCATGCCGGAATGGCTGGCGGTGCCGATGTAATTTTAATTCCGGAAAAACCATACGATATTAATGAAGTTGCTGAAACATTGAAGAAACGTCATGCAAGAGGAAAGGATTTCAGTATAGTTGTTGCTGCTGAAGGTGCTTCTCCAAAAGCCGGATCTGAAGTTTTACAAGGTCAAGAATTAGATTCCTTTGGTCATGTTAAATTAGGTGGAATTGGCGAAACTTTAGCAAAACAAATTGAAGAAAAAACCGGTTTCGAAACAAGACACACTGTACTTGGTCATATTCAGAGAGGTGGTTCACCTACAGCATTTGATCGTGTTTTAGGAACAAGATTAGGTGTTCTTGCTGCTGATATGGTTTTAGAAGGTAACTTTGGTAACATGGCTGCTCTTAAAGGTACAGAAGTAGTTCCTGTAAGTTTAGCTGACGCGACTGGTGAATTAAAACTAGTTGGTGATGATCTTTATAAAGTTGCCGCTACTTTCTTCGGCTAGTATTTAGTAAAATAGATTTGAAATAAAAAACCTCATTAGTTTTACTGATGAGGTTTTTTTACATCATTTCCGTCATAACAATCCACGATACAGTAACTCAGATTGATTAGCGAAGCGGTCAATCTGTGAAGTTTTTAATAAATGTGACAAATAAT